>NZ_VFMU01000001.1:1468002-2936004 GCF_006715225.1 Arthrobacter sp. SLBN-112 | reverse complement strand
AGGCACCCACCACGCGGGGGTTCGCCGGCGTGCTGCACGAGGGCCTGGACGGCCTGTCCGCCGAAGAAATCCTGTCCGTGCCGGACGACATGCCGGAGCTGCTGGGGCTCACCCGGGCCATTACGCCGCTGCGCATGAGGGGCATGACCGCCATGCTGGGAAGGATCAAGCGCAAGGTGGCGGCAGAGTCCCGCGCCCAGGCCTGACCCCGTACCTGTGGCACGGAAGAACGGCTCCCAGGGAACCCCGGCAACAGCGGCCCTGACCGCTGCCGGGGCTCCCTTTGTGCTGCACCCGTACACCCACGATCCATCCGCGCAGAGCTATGGCGCTGAAGCTGCCGAAGCCCTTGGCATTGATCCCTCCCGCGTCTTCAAAACCCTGATGGTGGACGTGGAGGGCCGGCTCGCGGTGGGAATCGTACCGGTCAGCGGAACCCTCGACCTGAAGGCAATGGCTGCCGCGTTCGGGGCCAAGAAGGCCGCCATGGCCGATCCCGCCGCAGCGCAGCGCCGCACCGGCTACGTCCTGGGCGGCATCTCCCCCATCGGGCAGCGGCAGACCTCCCCCACGGTGCTGGATTCCACCGCCTTGGGGCTGGACACGATCCTGGTGTCCGGGGGCCGCCGCGGCCTGGACATTGAGCTCGCCCCGGCAGACCTCCTGCGGCTGACGGACGCCTTCACCGCACCCATCAGCTCGCTGGCTGCGGGAAGTTCCCGTCCCTAGCAGCGCAGGGTCCGGAAGCGCAGGCTACTCAATCACGTAGCGCTGCATCATATCGTTGTCCTCGTGTTCGAGGATGTGGCAGTGCCAGACGTATTCGCCCTTGAAGGATGAGCCGATGGCCAGCGGAGCTCCACCGGCCGCGGCTGCGCCGAAGGGCACGCGAATGCGTGTCACTTCCCCCGGCATCGCCACCGCGGTGTCCTTCCAGCCCTGCTCAGTGGCCGGCGCTGCCTTGGGCCGGCCGATCAGGTAAGGGCCGACGTCGACGGCGCTTCCCCGCCCCGGCGTGACCAGGCCGGTGGCCGGATCGATGAAGTCCGTTTCCTCCAGATAGGCATCAACGTCGAACTTCTGCCGGTTGAGCACCTGGAACTGGGTGAAATGCAGATGGATGGGATGGGCGTCCACGGTGGTGTTGATGAGCTCCCACTGTTCCAGGGTGTCACTCTTCACCACCGTGATGTCCGGGCTGTCGAACATCCTGTTGTTCAGCAGCGCCATCACCGGCACGTCGTCCGCGTTGGCTACTTCCACCAGTGCCATGGACCTTGTTGCCCTGACCGGCCATTCGCCGAGCTTGGTAACGGCTTCGGACCGGAGCTGGGCCGGCAGCGGCACCGTGTAGCCGGGCTCGGAGAGGACGGTGAACTGCATGATCTGCGGGAGCGGGAGTCCGCCCTGCCGGACAGACTTTGGCCCGTCCGGGTAGGGCACCGGGGCGCTGTTGGCCAGGATCACCCTCGCGCCTGCCTTGAGTCCGGCGAAGTCCACCACGATGTCTGCCCGTTCGCCCGGTCCCATCACCAGCCTGGTGAGCCGGACGGGAGCATCGAGCAGGCCGCCGTCGGACCCTATCTGGTGGAAAGGGACCGCCGTGCCGCCGGCGAGGAACCTGAAGTCGTAGAACCGGGCGTTGGAGCCGTTGAACATCCGGAAACGGTACTTCCCGCGGGCCACGTCCAGGTTGGGCCAGTTCTTTCCATTGACGGTGGCCACATCGCCGAAGAATTCCGGTGCCCAGGGGCGGAGTGTCCCGTCAGCACTGACCAGTTCCGGATTGGGAGGGTAGGCAAACGAGCCGTCGGGGTTGAACATCCGGTCCTGGATAATCAGCGGCACTTCATACGGGGGCGGCGGCAGGTGTGTCCCGTCACCGGTATCGATCCCGGTCCCGCCTGGTGCGTCCCGGAGGAGGTAGCCGCCGGCCAATCCGGCGTACACGTTCAGGCGGGTGATACCCAGCGCATGGTCGTGGTACCAGAGGCCGGCGGCATCCTGGTTGTTGCCGTAGTGGTACGTGTAGGAGGCGCCGGGACCGAAGGCCTGGTCCGGGCCGCCATCGGACCGCACACTGACGTTGCCGCCGTGAAGATGGACGGACGTCCGCGGCCGCACTGCATCGTTGCTGCCCGCCGGAACCAGTTCGGGGTCGATGGCAAAGGCCAGGGGATGCCGTCCGGCCTGGTTGTGGACCGTCAGCTCGAAGGGCGTACCTTTCCGGGCGATGATCACGGGGCCAAGGTACGTCCGGGTTGAACCGGCCTCCTGGTAGGCCAAGGTGTCCGTCAGGCCCATGTGTTCCTGGAACCGGTGGCGGGCGTTGCGGACCCAGAGCGACTTGCTGCCGCCAGCCTGCACGTCCAGCACTCCGAGCTCATCCATGGTGGGGAGCTGCTCGGTAAACATCGATTGCTTCCCGGACGCAGGTGCACGGGCCGCGGCAGCCGGCAAGCCGGGCGAAGCCAGGAGCCCTGCACCGGCAACAGCACCGGCCTGCAGCAGTTGTCGTCTTGTCATGCGCATTTCGGGGCCCCATTTCTTCGCAACGGTATCCCCCCTGGGCAGCAGGATAGACCCGGGCTTTGGTCTGTCATAGGGTCACGGGTCCCCAATGAAGGAGGGTAGGCCTTACCCCTAATTCCCTCCTGCCCGCCCCGCATCCCGTCCGGTGAAGTGGTCCATGGTCCGGTTGACTCCCAGCACGTCCATGAGCCCGTCAAAGACGGTGACCGGAAGAATCCGCAGGGCAGGCAACAGGTTCACAATGGGCGGCAGGACAAGTTTCCGGCGCCCGGCTTCGATGGCGTCAAGGACCCTGGTTGCCACCTGCTCTTCCTGGAGGATGGGGAGGAGCAGTGGCCAGCGGGTCTGGACGCCATCGAACATCCCGGTGTCGATGTAGTAAGGGCAGACCACCAGCGTATTGACACCGGTTCTTCCGGCGCGGAGCTCGGCACGGAGTGATTCGTTGAAGCCGAAGGCGGCAAACTTGCTGGCGGAATAGTCCGTCTGGCAGGCCACACCCACCAGGCCGGCAGCACTGGCAACGGTGACCACCGTTCCCCGCCGGCGGTTTGCCATTCCGCCGAGGAAGGCGCGGGTGACCCAGTACAGGGCCATGACATTGACGTTCATGGTCCGTTCGAGGGCTTCATCCGTGGCTTCCAGGAGTGGCCGGCCGCTGACCACGCCGGCGTTGTTGACCAGGACATCCACCGGTCCGGCAACACCCGCGGCAGCCTTCACCGCCTCACGGTCCGTGACGTCAACAATGTGGGCTTCGGCAAAGCCGCCGGCGGCGCGGATCTCATCGCGCACTGCTGCGCCCCGTGCAGCATCCAGGTCCCAGATGACCACCCGGCTGCCGCGCCGGGCGGCTCCGAGCGCCAGGCGGCGGCCCAGCCCGCTGCCACCTCCCGTGATCAACAGTGTTGCGCCGGAAAGCGGGGTTCCTGTGGGCATATGGTTCTCCTGGGTTTTACCGGTGTGTGGCTGGCGGCGCGGGCGATGTCCGTCAACGGCTTCGGGGAAAGCGGCCCATCAGCGTGATGGCGCCTTTCATGATCCGTGCGTAGGCCCCGTTGGACATGCCGGGCGCGGGCGCAACACGGAGCAGCCGCTGCACGGCAATGGTCTGCGGCTCGGTGTATTTGAGGATGCCTTCCCGGCCGTGGCGGCGGCCCGCGCCGGACTCCTTCATGCCCCCGATCGGTGCATCGTGGGACGCCCAGGTGGCTGCATAGCCTTCATTGACGTTGACCGTGCCCGTCAGGAGCCTGCGCGCCACTGCCTCACCCCGGCGGCCGGACCAGACGCTGGCGTTCAGCCCGAAGTCGGAATCGTTGGCAAGGGCAACGGCTTCGTCGTCGTCCGCTGTCCGGTAGACGGCCACGACGGGCCCGAAGGTCTCTTCCCGGGACACGAGCATCTCTTCAGTGACTCCGGTGAGGACCGTTGGCTCGTAGAACAAGGGCCCCAGGTCCGGGCGCCGCCGGCCGCCGGTAACCAGTTGCGCGCCTTTGGCCAGCGCATCCTGGACGTGGCGCTCCACCCGTTGAAGTTGTGCCGTGCCGATGAGGGACCCCATGCCGATGTCCCAGTCAGGCCCTGGAGCCATGCGGATCCCCTTTGCCCCGGCTGCGAAGGCGGCCAGGAAACTGTCGTGGACGTCTGTGTGCACATAGATCCGTTCGATGCTCACGCACAGCTGTCCGGAGTTGGAAAAACAGGCGTGCACCGCTCCGGCGGCGGCCTTGCCAATATTCGCATCAGCCAGTACCAGCATGGGGTTCTTGCCGCCGAGTTCGGCGGAAAAGCCGATCAGCCGTTCGCCGCACTGCCGGGCCACGGTCTTGCCGGTCTTCGACGATCCGGTGAACATCAGGAAGTCGACCCGCTCAATCAAAGCGGGCCCAATCGCGGCGCCGGGTCCCGTAACCACCTGGAACAGGTCTGCGGGAAGGCCCGCCTGCCGGAGCAGCCTGAGCATCAGCAGGGCGGTGAAGGGTGTTTGTGAATCCGGCTTCAAGACGATGCCGTTGCCGGCCAGCAGGGCCGGGATGGCGTCCGAGACCGAAAGGGTCAGCGGATAGTTCCAGGGACTGATAACGCCCACCACCCCCTTGGGAATGCGGTGTTCGGTGGTGCGGGTCAGGACCGGGGCGGCGCCCTTCCGGCGGCGCGGCCCAAGGAACCGTTCAGCGTTCCGCACATAGTAGTCCGCCGTCAGGACCACATCCGCGAACTCCTCGAAGGCGCTCAGCCGGGACTTGCCGCTCTCTGCCTGCACCAGGTCCAGGATGTCCTGCTCCCGGTCCAGCACCAGCCCCCGGAAGCGCCGGACCACGGCACAGCGTTCAGCGACCGATACATCGGCCCAGTGCCGCTGCGCCACGCGGGCCATATCGACGGCGGCATCAACGTCACGCGTGGTGCAGACAGGCACTTCACCAATCACTGTGCCGTCAAAGGGTGCGTGCGAATCCTGGGTCTGTCCGCCCGGGGCAGCTGTGACAAGTCCTTGAAGTCCCGCGGCAAGGTCCCGCCCACGTGCGCCCAAGGACGTTGCATTTCGCTGTTGCAGTTGTTCCGCCATGTCACTCCCCCGCAGCCGTTTGTCCGGCCAGCGTCCCCGGGCTGAGGCCGGATCCGGGGTTGAGGCGCGGAGCGAGCTGTTGCCGGAGCCAGGCCTTGACCAGCCGTTCCCAGCGTTCGGGATCCACGTTCCATTCCTTGGTATGCCGGGCGTGCCTGAACGTTTCGAACGTGACCATTTCCGGGTTCCGCTCGGCCAGGAGGGCGGAGGGCCCGTAGGGGACGTACTCGTCGTCAACGCTGTGGATGATCAGCGTGGGGGTCCGCAGTTCGACGGCCCTGGACACCCAGTCCATGACTTTCAGGTCCACCGGCGCCGAAAGGCCGGTCAGGCGGCGGCCCAGCGGGTGGCCCAGCATCAGCTGCCCGTAGCGGCCCACCAGCGACGGAATCCGGTTCAGCTGCGCATGGTGCGCCAGCACGGTGACCCAGTCGATCACCGGGGCGTCGAGCACCATGGCCCGGATCAGGTGCCGGTAGCGGGACAGGTCCGCGGTCTGCAGGCAAATGGCCCCGCCCATGGACCAGCCGAACAGGACGATTTCCTCGGCACCATGGGCCAGCGCATATTCAATGGCGGCTTCAATGTCCTGCCATTCCGTGGAGCCCAAGCCGTAGCGTCCGTCATCGGCCGATGGCGCCAGTCCGTCATTGCGGTAGGACACCAGCAGGCTGGTCAGGCCCAGCTCCAGTGCCGGTCCCACCGCGCGCAGCGCCTCCTGCCGGCTGGCTCCGCGTCCGTGCACCATAATGGCCCAGGTGCGGGCCGCGCCCTTCGCCCGGACCAGCCAGGCCGGCGCTTCCCCGCGCTCCACTGGGACCAGCACGTCCTCGGCTGGAATTCCCACGGCGGCCGGGTCCGGGTAGATGGCACCGCTCCACCATCCCCAGCGGGCCGTGGACAAGTCACCGCTGTAGACAGCTTCCACCTCGCGCAGGACCGTCCGTTCGGCGGGTGAGTAGGAAATGATCCGGCCGATGCGCACATGCCCCTTGCCGCCGTCGAAAAAGAATCCGTAGACCCCGTCCACAGTGGTGTCGTCGTCGGCAGCGAGGATCACCTGCTGCTTGTGCCCGTCCCGGATCACGGCCAGCAGTTCCTTGTCGGCAGCCCGCTGCCGTGCCGGCGTGATGACGCGGCGGGCAAAGTACACGGCGAGCGCGGAGGAGCCTGCTCCCAACAGGCTTGCCACGGATCCGCCGGCGATGGCGCCGCCAATGGCCCACTTTGCCCCGGGAGACATTCCGCCGGAATCCCGGATGGATGCAGTCATTGCAGGGCGCGCTCGCCGGAAAGGTGCCATGGAACTATTCTTACCGGCGTTGCCGCCGATACCCGCATTCCCGGGCACCAACGGCACGGCGCCGCGTGGCCCGCCGGGCCTGTTCCGGCACTTTCAACTGTTGCCGTGCGGGCGTCCGCGGGCGGCGCTAGGCTAAGTCCATGAGTGATCCCATCATCATCCTGACCGAAGAACCCCTGGGCGCGGACGACCGCGTGAACATTGAACGGCTGGTGGATGGGGCGGACAACCGGCTGCTGGTCCTGGTGCCGGCGAACACCGAGCGGCACCTGCTCGTGGACTTCCTGGAAAACCTCTCCATGCTTGACGTTGCCAAGGCGTTCCGGGAACTCGGAGCGCGCAACCCGGACCCCGCCACAGAACGGGCGCACGCAGACGAAACCCTCACCGCCTCGCTCGCGGCACTGGAAGGCCTGGGCTCGGGTGTGAGCGGCCAGGTGGTGGAGGGCAAGGCAGTGGAGGGCCTGGTGGCAAAGGTCCGGGAAACCGGAGCCTCCCAGGCCGTGGTGATCACCAGGCCGCATGCCGTGTCCGATACCTTCCACACGGACTGGGCCAACAAGGCGCAGGACCAACTCGGTGTCCCCGTGCTCCACCTGTACGCGGGCTCGGGATTTATCGGCGACTCCTGAGCGTTGGGAATGCTATGAGCATCTTTGGAAACAGCATTTTCGGGAACAAGGCGGCAGGCGTTGGCGGGGCCGGGGAAAGCACCGCCCAAGAGGGAGCAGCCCAAGAGGGAGCAGCCCAAGAGGGGACTGTTCAAAAGAGTGACGCCCAGTGGCGGGAGGAACTGACGCCGGAGGAGTACCACGTGCTGCGGCAGGCCGGGACCGAGCGCCCCTACACCGGCGAATACTGGGATACCCACACCGAGGGCGTGTACCAGTGCCGGGCCTGTGGCGCCGAACTGTTCACCAGCAACGAGAAGTTTGACTCGCACTGCGGGTGGCCTTCCTTCTGGGCTCCTTTGGCTGAGGGCAACGTGCGCTACATCCATGACAGGACCCTGGGCATGGACAGGATCGAGGTGCGCTGCGGTTCCTGCGACTCGCACCTTGGCCACGTCTTCGAGGGCGAGGGCTATGGAACGCCCACCGACCAGCGCTACTGCATCAACTCCGTGTCACTTCGTCTGGTGGCAAAGGACGCTGGACCAGAAGGGACGCCGGAAAGCTAGGGCACCGGGAGGGCTCTGGGCGGCCTATCCCACAGCGAAGGACCTGTCTCGGTCCTTCCGCCAAAGCAGCGAGGCTAAGCTTTTCTTACGAGAGAGCCGTTTTGGCATAAGTCCTGCTGGTTGCTTGTTACGCTCGCCAGAGAAGCAAGCAACCAGAAAGGCAGCCGACGATGACAGAGACCCTGACCACCGCCGTTACCGGGATTTCCGCACAGAACCAGGACTGGCTCCGGCTCAAGGCCGCCGCCACCGCACTGCAGGGGCTCCAGGTCCAGGACGGGTCCGTCCCCAATCCGGAGGACCACCCGGAGGCAGCCCGGTACGTGGAGGCCATCGTGGCCGCAGTCCAGGCCCTGGCGCCTGCTTTTCCGCACGACGCCGGCTACCTGGGCGCTGCCTGCGCAGATTTTGGGGCATGGGCTGCGGGCGGCTTCGGTGTCCCCGACTTCCTCTCCTCGCTCCTGGAGTTCCAGCCGCAGGAGCAGCGCCGCGACGGGCTGCAGCACCTGGTGGTGTTCCCCATGTACACCCAGAACGGCAGCAGCAACCGGCTGGTGGAGGCCGTGCTGGTCGAGGTCATCTGGCCCGAATTCATTGCCGGGCTGGAAGCCGGGGACTACTCGAACAAACTGTTCGTCCCCATCCGCTTCGTCGACTTCACCCCCGGCTACGACACCAACTCGGCGGTCCTCTTCCCTGAAACGGTGGCCGTCGGCCGCACCCCCACCTTCACCTGGGGCGCCATTTTCGCCGACCGGGAAGCTGCCCGGTTCCGCCGCGTCCTGAAGGCTGCCGCGGAAATCACGTCCCTGGAGCTGCCGGAGGGCGCCGCGGAGTTGCTCGCGGACCAGGACCTCACCGAGGCCACCTTCGTGATGTGGGACCTGATCCACGACCGGACGCACATGCGCGGGGACCTGCCGTTCGATCCGTTCATGATCAAGCAGCGGATGCCCTACTTCCTGTACTCGCTCGAAGAGCTTCGCTGCGACCTCACGGCGTTCCGCGAATCGGTCCGGATCGAACACGACGACGACGCCGACCCCGAGGCACGGCGCCACGCGAAGCTGGTGCAGTACGCCATCATCTTCGATCGGATCTTCCGCTTCGCCATCACGGGCAGCCGGGTCCGCAACTATGATGGCCTGGGCGGCCAGCTCCTCTTTGCCTGGCTGCACCAGCAGCACGTGCTGCACTGGACGGATACCCGGCTTACCATCGACTGGGATGAGGTGGCGGACGCTGTGATCGCCCTGGGAGCCAGCATCGACGAACTGTACTGGCGCTCCATCGACCGCCCCAAGACCGCGCACTGGCTGGCGGCCTACCGGCTGGTCTCGGCCACTGTCACCCCCAACCCGGCCTCCGTGTGGGCCAAGGGCCCGGACGCGCTCCCGTTGGCGGGAACGCCCCGTGGCCTCACGGACCAGGTGCTGGACGACGAATTCCCGCTGTCCATGTTCTACGAAGCATTGGAGAAGAAGATGCGCCCCGTCATCGAGTCCACCGCCGGGATCACCGGCCGCTCCGCACTGTGAGCAGCGCCGGCGCAGCAGAGCCGGTGCACCGCGGCCAGCCCCTCAATGTCCTGGTGGCCGGCGGCAGCGGCGCCTCCGGAATCGCCGTGGCGCGGGCGCTGGCTGCGGCAGGCCACCGGGTAGCCACGGCGGGGTCCGACGGGGCCAGAATCCGCGCAGCAGCGCAGAAGGCGGGCGACGGCGTCACGCCCTTCACGTGCGACCTCGCGGTTTTGGCGAACGTCAGGCAGTTGCGCGACGACGTCACCGGCGCCTTGGGGGCGGTGGACGGCGTGATCCACCTGGTGGGCGGCTGGCGCGGGGCCAAAGGCATAACGGACCAGTCCGACGACGACTGGGACTTCCTGGAGCGCGGCGCCATCACCACGCTGCGCAACGTGTCACGCGTCTTTTTCGACGACCTCGCCGCCTCCGCCTCGGGGAGGTTTGCGATGGTCTCCTCCACCGCCCTGGATAAACCCACCGCAGCCGTGGCCAGCTACGCGGCAGCGAAGGCAGCCGCGGAAACCTGGACCATGGCCATGGCCGATGGTTTCCGCCGGGCTTCCGGGGCCGGCGGAAGCCCGGCCGCCGCCACCATCCTGGTGGTCAAGGCGCTGGTGGACGATGACCTGCGCCGAACCCACCCGGAGCGCAGGTTCCCGGGGGCCACTGACGTGGCTGACCTGGCCTCCGCCGTCGTACGCCTTTTTGGCACACCATCCGCCGAACTCAACGGCGCCCGGCTCCGGCTGGCAGATTGACCGCCGGTAGCGCGGCCCTGATGCGGCAGTACCTAAACTGAAAGCGTGAGCAACCCAATGACGACAACAGCAGAAACCCGCACGGGGCTGCGGCTGCACGATCCCAACGTGCGCGGCTTTGCCTCCGACAACTACTCCGGCGTCCACCCCGAAGTCCTTGCGGCACTTGCCGCCGCCAATGACGGGCATCAGGTCTCCTATGGCGAAGACGACTACACGGCGCGGCTGCAGGAACTGATGGTTGACCATTTCGGCCCCGGCATCGAATGCTTCCCGGTCTTCAACGGCACCGGCGCGAACGTCCTGTCACTGCAGTCCCTGCTCCCCCGCTGGGGTGCCGTGGTGTGCGCCTCCACCGCCCACATCAACATGGACGAAAACGGAGCCCCCGAACGCATCGGCGGACTCAAGCTCCTGCACGTCCCCACGCCGGACGGCAAACTGACCCCCGAGCTGATCGACCGGGAGGCCTGGGGCTGGGGCGACGAACACCGAGCCCAGCCGCTCGCCGTCTCCATCACCCAGACCACGGAACTGGGCACCTGTTACACCCCGGAAGAAGTGCTTGCCATTGCTGACCATGCGCACGCCAGGGGCATGAAGCTGCACATGGACGGGGCGCGGCTGGCCAACGCCGCCGCGCACCTGGGCGTGCCCCTGCGGGCCTTTACCCGTGACGCCGGCGTGGACATTCTGTCCTTTGGCGGCACCAAGAACGGACTACTCTTCGGCGAAGTGGTGGTGGCCCTGAACCCCGAGGCAGCCCACGGCCTGGTCTACCTGCGCAAGATGGACATGCAGCTTGCCTCCAAGATGCGGTTCATGTCCGCCCAGTTCATCGCGCTGCTGGAAGGCGACCTGTGGCTGCGTTCCGCCGCGCACGCCAACGCCATGGCCGCCCGCCTCCGCGCCGCCGTCGACAGCATTGACGGTGTCCGGCCCACGCAGAACACCGAATCCAACGGCGTCTTCGCCGTCCTTCCCCCCGGAACAGCGGACAGGCTGCGCAAGTCCTTCCGGTTCTACGACTGGGATGAGGCGGCAGGGGAAGTCCGGTGGATGTGTTCCTTTGACACCACCGAAGAGGACGTCGATACCTTTGCTGCCGCGATCCGCCATGAACTTCGGGATTACCGGGCCGGCCAGGCCGGGTGAGCGGCCGCTGGCGGCGAGCCTTCCCGCCCCGGCCCGTCCCGCCCCGTAATCTGCCAAGGTGAACGCACTTGACCAGGTTCCCCCGGATTTTCTCCACGCCTTGGGAACCCTCAGGAAAGCCCGCTGCCGGAAGGAACTGCGCCTCGCGGAGATCCCTGCCCCCGCGCGGCTGGCACCCTTCGCCGTAGCGCTGGGCGCCGAAGTGATGGCGCCCGGCGCCGGCACGCCCGCCACGCCCGTCCACGGACCTGCAGCCATGGCGCTTGCCGCCGCATCCGCATCGGGGCCGGCGGACGAGGACGAAACGGAGCTCGCCACCGGACGCTTCATCCTGCTGCATGATCCGGACGGCTCGGCGGTCTGGGACGGCGAGTTCCGGATTGTCACGTACATCCGCGCTGAACTGGAACCGGAAATGGGCAACGACCAAATGCTGGGACATGTCGCATGGACCTGGCTGGTGGAAGCCCTGGAAAACCACAAGGCGGCCTACCGTGCTGCCGGCGGCACAGCCACCCGCGTCCTCTCCGAAAGCTTCGGGACCCTGGCCGGGCGGCCCGGGTCCATCGACATCGAGCTTCGGGCCTCCTGGACCCCCGATTCCGCGGATGTCCAGGCCCACCTCGAGGCCTGGTCCGACATGGTGTGCACGTTCGCCGGCCTCCCGCCGCTTCCCGACGGTGTCACTGCGCTCCCGCCCCGGCGCCGAAGCCGGCAGAACGGTTATGGGACAGCCCGGTAAACTGAGGGCATCATGACCCCAAACATTCCGGAAAACACCACAGCCGGCGTCCCGGCTGCTGCTGCCGCACCCCACATCACGGTGGAGGGCTTTGACAGCCCCATCCCCGAAATCATCGATCTCGACTCGCCCCGGGAGGGCGTTCCGCTGGTCATCGAAACACAAGCCGGGTTGGAGCGCTGCGCCGCTGCCATTGCGGCGGGGACCGGGCCCGCCGGTGTGGATGCCGAACGCGCCTCCGGCTTCCGCTATGGGCAACGGGCCTTCCTGGTCCAGATCCGCCGCGAGGGCGCCGGCACCTGGCTGATCGATCCCGAGCCGTTCGAGAACCTGGACATCATCAACGACGCCCTGCGCGGCGTCGAATGGATTCTCCATGCTGCCACCCAGGACCTGCCCTGCCTTTTCGAGCTCGGAATGTGGCCGGACAAGCTCTTCGACACAGAGCTGGCCGCGCGCCTGGCCGGACTGCCCCGCGTGGGCCTGGCCGCGGTCATCGAACAGCTCCTGGGGTTCGGCCTTGCCAAGGAACACTCCGCAGCCGACTGGTCCACCCGCCCCCTGCCGGAGCCGTGGCTGCGCTACGCCGCCCTGGACGTGGAAGTCCTCACCGAGCTGCGCGAGGAACTCATCGAGCTGCTGCAGGCGGACGGGAAACTGGAGTACGCCGAGCAGGAGTTTGCGGCCATCCTCGCGGCGGGCATCGCTCCTCCTCGCGTGGACCCCTGGCGGAAGACCTCGGGCCTGCACCAGATCAGGGACCGCCGCCAACTCGCCGCCGTCCGCGAGCTGTGGCTGGAACGCGACTCGCTGGCGCAGAAACGGGACGTGGCGCCCGGCCGGCTTCTTCCGGACTCTGCCCTGGTTGCCGCGGCGAAAGCCATGCCCGCCACGGTTCCCCAGCTGCTCAGTACCAAGGGCTTCCACGGGCGGGCCGCCCAGCGCGAAGCTCCACGGTGGCTGCGCTGCATCGCCGCGGCCCGGGACCTGGCGGAACTGCCGCCCCTGCACCTGGCCACCAACGCCCCGCCGCCGCCGCGGGTCTGGGCAGACCGCGATCCCGAAGCCGCCGCCCGCCTGGCCACGGCCCGCCCCCTGCTCCAGGAGAAGGCCGGGGAGCTGAACCTTCCGCTGGAGAACCTCCTGACGCCCGACTACCTGCGGCGTGTGGCGTGGCGGCCGCCCGCCGACGTCACTGAAGACTCGATCTCCGCCGAACTGCGGGCGCTCGGTGCCCGCCCATGGCAGGTGGAACTCACGGCTCCGCTCATTGCCGACGCCTTCCTGAACCCGCAGCCACTGCCGCCGAAGGAACCCAAACCCGTCGTTGCCGCAGGCGGCCAATAAGCGGTTCGAGTTAGCCCTTGCAGGCTAAGTTACTCACGAGTAACATCGGTGTGACCGACGTCAGGCTGCTGCCGCCCTCCGGCATGCACCCGGCGCGTTACGTCTCGATGAGGAGTTACACGTGAGCCAGCACGGAACCGGCGCATCACCGCGCACTATCCGCGACGTCGTCTTTGTGGACGGCATCCGCACACCCTTCGGCAGGGCCGGCGAGAAGGGAATCTACGCCGGAACCCGGGCCGACGACCTGATCGTGAAATGCATCCGCGGCCTGCTTCGCCGCAACCCGGCCCTGCCTGCCGGGCGGATCGACGAGGTGGCCATTGCCGCCACCACCCAGACCGGCGACCAGGGCCTCACCCTCGGGCGCACAGCGGCGCTGCTGGCCGGCCTCCCCCGGACGGTCCCCGGTTTCGCCATCGACCGCATGTGCGCCGGTGCCATGACGGCCGTCACCGCGACGGCAGGCGGCATCGGCTTTGGCGCCTACGACGTGGTGGTTGCAGGCGGGGTGGAGCACATGGGCCACCACCCCATGGGTGCCGGCGCCGACCCCAACCCGCGGTTCATGTCCGAACGCTTGGTGGATCCGGCAGCTTTGAACATGGGAAACACGGCCGAGAACCTGCACGACCGCTTCCCGGGCATCACCAAACAGCGCACCGACACCTACGCCGTGGCCTCGCAGGACAAGCTGGCCGCCGCCTACCGGGACGGGAAGATCCAGCCCGACCTGGTTCCCGTTGCCGCCCGCAAGCCCGGCGAGGGCTGGACGGTCCACAGCAAGGACGAACCGCCGCGCCCGGGGACCAGCATGGCCGACCTCGCCGGCCTGCGCACGCCGTTCCGGGCCCACGGCCGGGTCACTGCCGGAAACGCCGCCGGCCTGAACGATGGCGCAACCGCCGCGGTCCTGGCATCCTCCGAGGCCGCCGCGGAGCTGCGGCTGCCCGTGAAGATGCGGCTGGTCAGCTACGCGTACGCCGGGGTGGAGCCGGAGGTCATGGGCATCGGCCCCGTCCCCGCCACCGAAAAAGCGTTGAAGAATGCCGGGCTCACCATCGATGACATCGGCCTGTTCGAGATCAACGAAGCGTTCGCCGTGCAGGTCCTGAGCTTCCTTGACCACTACGGCATCGCCGACGACGACCCCCGGGTCAACCGGTACGGCGGCGCCATCGCCGTGGGACACCCCCTTGCCTCCTCCGGCGTCCGGCTGATGATCCAGCTGGCCCGCCAGTTCGAAGAGGACCCCTCGGTGCGGTACGGGATCACCAGCATGTGCGTGGGCCTTGGCATGGGCGGCACCGTGATCTGGGAGAACCCGCACCACCCCGACTACAGTGGAACTCCTTCCGGGGAGACCGCCGCTACCGTTTCCGAAGGAGCCATGGCATGAGCGCCGCAGATTACCGCAAACTGGCGGACCTTTTCCCCAACGAAACCGTCACCCACGCCTATGTGCAGGACATCGCCCTGCCGGGCACGGCGGGCCGGCCAGGCCCGGGTACCTTCGCCCTGGTCACCCTTGACAACGACCTCGACCACACCAAGCCCACCACCCTGGGCCCCAACACCCTGGTGGAGCTCGGCACGGTCCTGGAGGGCCTGCGCGAGCGGGCCGCCCGGGGCGAGATCGTGGGCGTCGGCGTGACCGGCAAGCCGCACTACCTGGTGGCCGGCGCCGATCTTTCCGCCGTGAAGTCACTGGAAAAACGTGAGCACGGGCTGTGGATGGCACAGCTGGGCCACGACGTCTACGCAACGCTGGCCAACCTTGGCGTCCCCAGCTTCGCTTTCATCAACGGCGCCGCCCTGGGCGGCGGGCTGGAAATCGCCCTGCAGTCCACGTACCGCACCGTATCCACGGGTGCCGGGGCCCTGGCACTGCCGGAAGCGTTCCTTGGCCTGGTGCCCGGCTGGGGCGGCGTCTACATCCTCCCCCGCCTGGTGGGCCCGGAGAATGCCGTGAAGGTCATGATCGAGAACCCGCTGAGCAACAACCGGACACTGTCCGGTGTGGAGGCGTTCAAGCTGGGCATCGCCGACACTCTCTTCGAGCCTGCCGACTTCCTGGAGCAGTCGCTCGCCTGGGCCGCCGGTGTCATCTCCGGTGGGATCGTCCCTGAGCGGGCCAACGCCGTCGCCCCTTCCTCTCCTGAGGCGGCAACCCGCTGGGCCGCCGCGGTGGAAGCCGGCCGGGCGTTCGTTGAGGCCAAGACCTCCAACGCATCCCCCGCACCCGCCAAGGTCCTGGATATCCTCGAAGCGAACCGCACCATGACGGCAGCGGAATCCGCCGCACTGGAATGCGAAACGCTGGCTGACCTGATGCAGACGGACGAGTTCCGCTCCACCGTCTATGCCTTCCTGGACTTGGTGCAGAAGCGTGCCAAGCGCCCGGCCGGCGCCCCTGACCGCAAGCTGGCCCGTCCCGTCACCAAGGTCGGCGTGGTGGGCGCCGGGCTGATGGCCGGCCAGCTGGCCCTGCTCTTCGCCCGCCAGCTGAAGGTGCCCGTGGTCCTGACCGACATCGACCAGGCGCGCCTGGACAAGGGCGTGGCCTACGTCCACGCCGAGGTGGACAAGCTGCTGGCGAAACAGCGCGTCAGCCAGGACGCGGCCAACCGCACCAAGGCCCTGGTGACGGGTTCGGCGTCAAAGGATGTCTTCGCCGACGCCGACTTCGTGATCGAGGCGGTCTTTGAGGAACTGCACATCAAGAAGCAGGTCTTTGCCGAACTGGAAGGCATTGTGGCACCGGAGTGCATCCTGGCCACGAACACGTCCTCGCTCTCCGTGACGGAAATGGCCGCGGACCTGCAGCACCCCGAACGCCTGGTGGGGTTCCACTTCTTCAACCCCGTGGCCGTGATGCCGCTGCTGGAGATCGTCCGGGCCCCGCGGACCGACGACGCCGTGCTGGCCACCGCCTTCGAACTGGCCAGGTCCCTGAAGAAGACCGGGGTACTGGTCAAGGATGCCGCCGCGTTCGTGGTCAACCGCATCCTGCTCAGGCTCATGGGGGAAGTCACAGCCGCCTTTGATGAGGGCACGCCGGCAGAGGTGGCGGACAATGCGCTCCGGCCCATGGGGCTGCCGATGACGCCGTTCACGCTGCTGGCCATGGTGGGCCTGCCCGTGGCGCAGCACGTCCAGGAATCGCTGCACGCCGCGTTCGGCGAGCGTTTCCCGGTCTCCACCAACCTCAAGAAGCTCATCGACAACAACGTCAAGGCGCTGTGGGAAACTTCCCCGGATGGTTCCCGGGCCATCCCCGCTTCCACGCTGGAAATGCTGTCCGTTGGCTCCAGCCCTTCCAGCGGCGAGCAGGTGCTGCGTCGCGTCCAGGATGCCCTGGCTGAGGAAATCTGCCTGATGCTGGACGAGGGCGTCGTCGCCGGGCCGGAGGATGTGGACCTCTGCATGATCCTGGGCGCCGGCTGGCCGATGTTCCTGGGTGGCATCACCCCCTACCTGGACCGGGTGGGAGCCTCCGAGCGGGTGAACGGCAAGCGCTTCCTCGCGGCGGGCGTCGCGTCCCCCGCCGCAGGCTAGGCGGATCGGCGCGCCGCCCGCCCACTGGCGGGCGGCGCACTGCGGGCAGGCCGCCGGCCTGGCGGTCAGGCCGGCGCCAACCCGCCGCCGTCGAGCGTCAGGATTCGGTGCGCCACCGTCCGTGCGTAGCCCAGGTCATGGGTGACCAGCACGACGGCGGCGCCCTCCGCTGCGGCCGAGCCGACGGCGGCGTCCAGCAGGGCCAGTCCGTCGCCGTCCAGTGCCACGGTGGGCTCGTCCAGAGCAAGGACGGCGGGCCTGCGCGCAAGGACGGTGGCCAGCGCCAGGAGGCGCTGGGCTGAGGCCGGCAGCTCGGCGGGGTGCTCGTCGGCGGCCTTCGCCAGGCCGACTGCCTGAAGGGCTGCAACGGCCCGTCCTGGCGCCATGTCCGGACCCACCAGGCGGTCCAGCCCGAAGCTGACCTCCCGCAGTACGGTGCGTTCGAACAGCTGGTCGCGCGGCTGCTGGAACAAGAGGCCCACGGCCGCCGCGGTCCGTCCAACGGGCGCGCCGGAAATGTCATTGCCGCCGACCAGGACAGTTCCCGCGGTGGGCCGCAGCAGGCCATTGAAGTGCCGCAGGAGCGTTGATTTACCGGCGCCGTTGGGCCCGGTAACCGCCACGATTTCCCCGGGCCGCACCGCCAGGTGGACGTCCTGCAGCACCGGGATACCGGGGGTCGGCTCCCCGGTCCGTGCCGCCCTGCCCCATCGTTTGCCGCGACTTTCGTTTTTGCTTTGTGGCCCCGGGTACGCAAAGGACACGCCGCGGAGCTGCAAGGCTGCGGATCCGGCCTGGGGTGATGCAGTCGGCTTTGGCGGCGCCGCAGCCTCCCCTTCGGCTGGACGCCGGATCGCGCGGGGCAACATGCCTGCGCCGTTGCCGCCTTCCGCATGTCCTGTCCCTATGGAGGCCGGAGGCCCGCAGGCGGTAACCGTGCCACCCGACAGCACCACCCAGGTGTCGGCGGCCGGCAACAGCGGGTCCACCATCTGGCTGAGGATCACGACGGCGGTGCCCCGCTTCAGCAGGGCCCGGACCAGGGCGGCAAGATCGTCCGCGCCTGCCGTGTCCAGGGAGGCGAAGGGCTCGTCCATGACCAGCACGGGCGGTCCGGCGATGATGGCGCAGGCGATGGCCAGGCGACGCAGCTGGCCACCGGAGAGCCGGACGGGGTCCTGGTCCAGTTGGTTCCGAAGTCCCAGCAGCCCGGCTGTGCGCTCCACAGCCACCTGCATGCCAGCGCGCTCAGTGCCGGCATTTTCCAGTCCGAACGCAAGCTCCTCGGCCACTGTGGCCCGGACGGTGGACAGGACGGCGCCGGGGTCCTGCGGCACAAAGCCCACGTGCCGGCCCCACTGGGCGGGATCGATCCGGGGGTCCCCCGGGCCACCGTCGAACTCCAGCCGGGTGCCGGACAACTCAAGGAACCCTGCCAGTGTCCCGTGGCCGCCCGGAGGCAGCCAACCGGCCAGCAGCCGGCCCAGGGTGGACTTGCCGCTGCCGGACGCACCAAGAATGGCCGTGAAGGAGCCCGGCGCAAAGGACACAGCCACATGGTGCAGGGCCGGGGCCTGGCCGTCGTGGAAAGTGAAATGCCGGATCCCCGCTGCCAGTACCGGCTTGCCTGGCACGCCGGCATTGCTGTCTTTACTGGCATTACTGGCATTGCTTGGGCCGCTGGTCACCATGGGCTCAGCCACCTGCGCCCGCCTGGACCACCCGGAGAACCACTGCCGCCAGGGCCGCCAGCACCAGGAGCGTCCGGGCTGCGCGCTGCAGGCCCGAATCAGCCACCTCACGGTAGCTGGTCCGCGGCCCGGTATTGCTGAGTCCCCTGGCCTCCAGGGCGGCAGCGCGGGTGCCGGCGTCCTCAATCAGGGAGAGGACCAGCGGAACGGCCTGCAGCCGGAAGGCGCGCGCCCTGGACACCAGGCTGCCGGAGACCACCAGGCCACGTGATTCCTGGGCCTGTCGGATCCGCCGCGCCCGGGCCGTAATGGCAGGGAGCAGGGTCAGGGTGGAGGCCAGGACGAAGGCGAACCGGCCCTGCACCCCGCGGGCGGACAAGGCCGCGACGAGGTCGGGGACGCGGACGCTGAAGGAGAATAACAGCAGGGCCAGGACCACGGCGGCCAGCTGCAGGATCCGCTGCCCGGCGAAGTCCAGGCCTTCTGTCGTGATCCGGGCGGGTCCCCATGCCGCCAGGACAGTCCGTCCTTCGGGGAAGAACAGCCCATGCAGCCACAGCAGTGACAGGCCAAGGGGAACCAGGACTGCAGCAGCCGCCGGCAGCACCCGGCGGGCCGTGCCGCCCGCCAGGGACAGTCCAAGGCACGCGGCAACCACGGCGAGGGACAGCGGCCAGCTGCCGGCCGCCGTCGTAATGGCCGCTGTGGCCACCGCAGCGGCCAGCGACGTCAACGGGTTAAGCCGTTCCCGCCTGGCCGGCGCTGCCGTCCTGCCTGCCGAAGATGCCGTCACAGGGGTATGGTCAGCCCTTCCGTGCGGAATCCGGGGCGGTGCCCTGTGCCGATCCCTGGGCCGAATCCTGGGCGGGTCCCTGCGCGCGGGCGTCAGCCGCAGGAGCGCTGCCGGCCAGGACCCGGTGGCGCCGGATGAACGGGAACTGCTGGCGGGCCCGCCGGGGCAGCGCATAGACCAGGATGGCCACGATGGTGAACACGATCGCCTTGTCCATGGGGTCGGAGATCAGCGCCTGCTTGGTGATGGCGGCCAGGAGGGTGTCACCCATGGCCCGGAACGCGCTCACGATCGCCCCTGTGGCCACGCCCGAGGTTCCGCCGAAGACGAAGGCGGCCACCGGGGCGGAGACCACGCCGGCGATGATCCCGGTCACGAAGCCGGCCACGGGAGCCAAATAGAAGCGGCGGAAGAGGCCATAGCGCGCTGCCAGCCCGGCCAGGCACCCGATCAGCGCGGCGCCTGCGGCGAACGGAAGCACCGTGGGGTTGAAGAAGGACCAGACGATGCTGCTGAGCGCGCCCGTGGCGGCGCCCGCGGCCGGGCCGGCCAGGACGGCAATCAGCACCGTGCCGATGGCGTCGAGGTAGAAGGGAACCAGGGTGCTGCCAACGAACTGGCCGAGCACGATATTCAGGACCAGCGCCACCGGGATCAGCACCAGGGTGGACGCCGGCAGCGTGGGCAGGACGGCGACGATCAGCAGGACCGCGCCGGCCAGGAAACCGGTAAGGGCGATCAGGGCCGATGCGCTGCCCGGACCTCCGGTGATGTCTGCGGGCTGGTTGAGCACCAGGTAGACATAGGTGGCCGCGATGGCCAGGGCGCCGAGGATCTCCAGGAGCCGGCGGCGGGCCGCGGGGCGTTCCTGGGACGGGAGCGTCAAAGAGGGCGATGACATGGGGAATGTTCCTTTGGGTGCAGGCAGTGGCCCGGCAGTGCCGGGCCCTCAGTGTGGCTGCCTATGTCACCTCGGCAGCAGCCGGCGGCAACTGCGCCGGGCCGGTCCGTGCCCCATTCTACCGGGCATCCCAGGCAGCGTCCGGTGCGAAAATGCACGGGTCCCACGACGCCGCGCTCCTGCCGGTTCAGCCCACCCGGCGTGCCAGGTTTCCCACGGCGGACACCAGCTCGCGGAACGCCTGCTCCGGGTCATTGCTGGACACAATCCGGGCGTTGGGGGACGTATCCCAAAGCCCGCGGAAGTCGGCCACCGTGGTGCCCGCCAGGAGCAGCGAATCCGTTTCGACGTCTACGGTGGCACGGCGGGCCGTGTAGTCGAGCGTGCCTGCCGCCACTCCTGCGGCGAAAAAGTCGTGGACGTGGGCGAGGTAGCCCTGATCGTAGAGCCGGTGGAATTCGAAGTAGAAACGCAGGGCATCCGAAAGGTGCCTGATAAGGGTGTTGTCGGAGCTGCTCCGCTTGCCCTCGGGGTCTTCCGGGAGCACCAGCTCGGGAACGGTGGCACCTGCAGCCCGGGCCAGCGCCGCGACGTGGGCCGGGCGGAGCTCCATTCGCTCGGTGGTGTCCAGGGAACAGACGATCGGCAGTTTCTCCAGCGGCCTTCCCCGGTAGGCGGCGTAGACCTCCTTGGCGGCGTGCGGGTCCACGTGCGTGTTCCACTCGGCGGTGGGCGTGGTGTTGCCCTGGTGGTAGAAGGCACCGCCCATGATCACCACTTTGGCCAGGAGGTCGGGAAGTTGCGGTTCCCTGCGCAGCGCCAGGGCGAAGTTGGTCAGCGGGGCGGTGATGAGCGCGGTAAGCTCCCCCGGCCTGGCCCTTGCATGTTCGATCCACAGGTCCACGGCATCGCGTTCGCTGATCCGGCCGGCGGGCTCCGGCAGGACGGCGTAGCCGATCCCCTGTGGTCCGTGGGTCTCAGGGGTGGTCTGCAGCGGGATCGACAGGGGCTTGCGGGCACCCACGGCCACCTGGACCCCGGGCCGTCCGCACAGTTCCAGCAACGCAAGGGTGTTGCGGGCCACCTGGTCCGCGTCCACGTTGCCGGGAGTGGCAGTGACTGCCACGAACTCCGTGTCCGGGAGGGCCGCCAGGTAGGCAAGGGCCAGGGCGTCGTCGATCCCGGTATCAACGTCCAGGAGGTAGGCGGGCACGGCTGCCTAGAAGAGCGCGACCTTGGGCACCGCCGGGAAGATCCCGTCCAGGGCGGCCAGGTCTTCGGGTGTGGGGATCCAGTCCGCCGCTTCCGCGTTCTGCCTGACCTGCTCCGGCCTGGTGGCCCCGGCGATGACGCTGGCCACCGAGGGCTGGGCGGCAAGCCAGGAGAAGGCCACCTCGATCTCCGTCAACCCGCGTTCCTTCGCGAAGGCGCTGAACCGGCCCAGCTGGTCCCAGTCGGCGTCGTCCACCATATTGGTGCGGGTGTGGCTGAGCCTGGACCCTTCCGGCGCATGGCCCGGTGCGTACTTGCCGGTCAGGAGGCCGTTGGCCAGCGGGAAGTACGGCAGGACGCCGAGCCCGAACTCCTCCGCGGCCGGGGTCACTTCAAGCTCGGCACGCCGGTCCAGGAGGTTGTAGTGGTTCTGGGTGGAGATGAAGCGGGCGGTACCCAGTTCGCGTGCCACGTACTCCGCCTGGGCGATCTGCCAGCCGGACCGGTTGGAGTGGCCGATGTAGCGGACCTTGCCGGTGCGGACCAAGATGTCCAGCGCCGCGAGGGTTTCATCGATGGGGGTCAGCGGATCCGGCGTGTGGAACTGGTAGAGGTCAATCCAGTCCGTGCCCAGGCGCCGCAGCGAAGCCTCCACCGCCTGGATGATGTACCGCCGCGACCCGCGGGCACCGAAGTCGGGCCCGCTGGCGCCCTTCATGTCCATGCCGAACTTGGTGGCCAGGACCACATCGGAGCGCCGGCTTCCGAGGGCCTTGCCAAGCATGGTCTCGCTCAACCCGGGCTCGCGCCCGTAGGTGTCGGCAACATCGAAGAGGGTCATGCCGGCATCGACTGCCGCGTGGACGACGGCGTCCGTTGCCTCCTGCGACTCAGTGGCGGTATTGGCGCGGCCGAGGTTGTTGCAGCCAAGCCCCACGGTGGAGACGGTCAGGCCTGATTTTCCAACGCGGCGGTAACTGGTCAAGGACGCCTCCTAGAGGGTGAAGCT
Organism: Arthrobacter sp. SLBN-112; assembly: GCF_006715225.1. Taxonomy (NCBI): domain Bacteria; kingdom Bacillati; phylum Actinomycetota; class Actinomycetes; order Micrococcales; family Micrococcaceae; genus Arthrobacter; species Arthrobacter sp. SLBN-112. The sequence goes on along the minus strand of NZ_VFMU01000001.1, from coordinate 2,913,728 downwards.
GCTGGCCGGCTTGGCTGAGTGCTTGAGTTTGTAATGGTCGGGGTCGCTGTAGGGGGCGGCGCCGATGCTGAGCTTGGTGAAGTCCAGGTCCTCGCCGCGCGCGCAGACCTTGATGGCGTTCACGGCCTTGTTGACGTCCGGGCACAGGCAGAAGATGTTGAGCTTGTAGTCCGTGAATTCGGAACGCTCCACCGTGCCAAGGCCCCGCCAGGCGAGGTGGCTGATCAGGGCATCGGTGGCCTTCTCCTCCAGATAGCGGTCCCGCTCCGTACCTTCCCGGGTCTTGAGCGCGAACTGCGCCACCACCCAGAACTGTTCCCCGGCGGGGATCTCGGCGAATCCGTCCTCAGCACATTGGGCTGCAAAGGCGTCCAGGAGGCCCTCGGCGGCATCAGCGTCGGGGACATCGGTTTCCTCGGTCTTGCTCTGGTGCCCCACAGCGCCGAAATTCATGACGAACTGCGAGTAGTCCTCATCGAACCAGGCCTCCCGGAAGTGGAGGGTGCCCTCGTCGTCGCGCTTGTAGACCCTGACAATGCCGCTCATGTGCGTCCTTTTGTAAACCATTCGACGTCGGTGCCGTCGAATGGAGCTTGCTGTGCCTTCACGGCGTGGTACAGAGTGTCCGCGGAGGATTGGATGTCTTCGATCAGTTGCTGCGGGTAGCGCATGGAGACGCTGTGTTCCGCGAATTCGTCCTGGTCGTCGATGAAGACGCCGCGGTCGGCAGTCCGGATGACGTCCAGGTCCATGTCGATGACGTGGAACTCGGTGACAGCCGGCCGGATCTGTGTCCATTCATGGCCTACCGCCAGATCGATGTAGACCCGTACGCCCGCCGGGTGGGCGGAATCGTAGAATGTGGCCACCCAGTCGCCCTGGCGCGGCACCAGCAGGACAGCATCGGAACGCGTGTAGAACGCGGCACCGGGCCGGGAACAGAACTCGTTGGTGCCCTGGAAGATCCACCACCCGTGCCGGTCTTCGCCAAGGAACCGGCCCGGCACCACCCAGTGGGCCTTGCCGTTCCACTTCCGGTTTCTGGAGACCACCAGCTGGCCCGGCTGCAGTCCGTTGGGAACGCGCGTGGTGGTGGTATGCAGGACCGGTCCGGACTCCCCCGCGGGTCCGGGGTACTTCAGTTCATCTTCGTCCTTCACAGGATCGGAAGGCTGCCGGTGGTGGGGTGCTGTTGCCCGGGCAGGGGCCGCGCGAACGGAACCTTGGTTCCCAAAACCTGGGCGACGACGTCGTGCGTGATCTGTTGGGCGGTCAGCCCCACGCGCTCCAGCACCTGGTTGCGGGTGCCGTGCTCCAGGAACTCGACGGGCAGGCCCACCTCGTTCAGGGCGGTGTCCACGCCTGCGGCACGCATTTCCTGCCGGATGCGCGATCCGACGCCGCCGGCACGGACGCCGTCTTCAATGCAGATCACCAAACGGTGATGCGAGGCCAGCGCAATGATGGAACGGCGGACCGGAAGGACCCAGCGCGGGTCTACGACGGTGGTGCTGATGCCCTGCGCACCGAGCCGGTTGGCGACATCGAGGGCCAGCTCTGACATGGCGCCGACGCTGACGATCAGCACGTCGTTCTCGGTGGAACCGGAAGGGCGGCGGGCCAGGACGTCCACGCCGTCGCTCAACCGTTCCAGCGCCTCGACCGCCGGCCCCACAGATCCCTTGGAAAAACGGACCACGCTGGGCGCATCGCTGATGGCCACCGCCTCACGCAGTTCCTCCCGGAGCCTGATGGCGTCGCGAGGTGCGGCCAGGTGCAGGCCGGGGACGATCTGGACCATGGCCATGTCCCACATGCCGTGATGGCTGGCGCCGTCCGGGCCGGTCACGCCCGCGCGGTCCAGGACGATGGTGACGCCGGCCTTGTGGAGGGCGACGTCCATCAGCAGTTGGTCGAAGGCACGGTTCAGAAAGGTGGCGTAGACGGCAACCACCGGGTGCAGCCCACCGAAAGCCATGCCGGCGGCCGCGGTGAGCGCATGCTGCTCGGCGATGCCGACGTCGATGACACGCTCAGGGTGCTTGGCCGCGAACTTGTGCAGGCCCACCGGAATCAGCATGGCCCCGGTGATGCCCACGATGTCGTCGCGCTCATCCGAGATGGCTGCGATTTCGTCAGCGAACACGGAGGTCCAGGACTGTGCCCCGCCGCTGCCGGTTGGTTCACCGGTTTCCGGATCGATGATGCCCACGGCGTGGAACTGGTCCGCTTCATGGGCGCGGGCGGGGGCGTAGCCATGCCCCTTCTCGGTCATGGCGTGCACGATGACGGGGCCGCCGTAGTTCCTGGCAGTGGAGAGCGCGTGTTCCATGGCCTGGAGGTTGTGGCCGTCCACGGGGCCGATGTACTTCATGCCAAGGTCCTCGAACATGCCCTGGGGCGCCCACCAGTCCTTGATGCCCTTCTTCATGGCATGCAGGCTCTTGTAGGTGAACTGGCCTGCGGGGCCGCCGTTCTGGAGCTTCTTCTTCCACCAGTCCAGGGCCCCCTCATAGGCGGGTGCTGCGCGGAAGGAGTCGATGGTGGGGCGCAGGGAGGCAAGGTAGTCGGCGAATCCGCCCACGGTGGGGGCGTAGGAGCGGCCGTTGTCGTTGACCACGATGACCACGCGGCGCTTCTTGTCCGCGGCGATGTTGTTGATGGCTTCCCACGCCATTCCGCCGGTGAGGGCGCCATCGCCCACGACGGCGACGACGTGCCGGTCGCCTTCCCCGGTGAGCTGGCGGGCGCGGGAGATGCCGTCGGCCCAGGACAGGGAGGAGGAGGCGTGGGAGCTCTCGACGATGTCGTGCTCTGACTCGGCCCTGGCTGGATAGCCGGAGAGCCCGCCTTCCTGGCGGAGGGTGCTGAAGTCCTGGCGCCCGGTCAGCAGCTTATGGACGTAGGACTGGTGGCCCGTGTCGAAGACGATGCTGTCGCGGGGAGACTCGAAAATGCGGTGCACGGCCAGCGTCAGTTCCACGACGCCGAGGTTGGGTCCGAGGTGGCCGCCCGTCTGGGAAACGTTCGTGATCAGGAAGTCCCTGATCTCCGAGGCCAGCTGTGCCAGCTGTTCCTCGGTCAACTCGTTCAGGTCCTGCGGATTCCGGATGGTGTCCAAGATTCCCAATGACCCCTCCTTCGGGTGGTAGACGTGCCGTTTAACTCTAACGCCTTGGTTTTGACTGCAAAGCCGAAGCCCCGGCTGGTCGGTGACCGGCCGGGGCTTCGGGAGGATGTTGCCTGCTGGGCAGAAACCGCTAGTTCGCGGAGATCTGGCGCAGCACGTACTGCAGGATGCCGCCGTTGCGGTAGTAGTCCGCTTCACCCGGGGTATCGATGCGCAGGACGGCGTCGAACGACTTCGAGGAGCCGTCCTCGGCGGTGGCGGTGACCTTCAGGGTCTTGGGCGTGGTGCCCTCGTTCAGGGCGGTGACGCCCTCCACCGAGAAGGTTTCCGTGCCGGTCAGGCCCAGGCTGGCAGCGTTCTCGCCGGCCGGGAACTGCAGCGGCAGGACGCCCATGCCGATCAGGTTGGAGCGGTGGATGCGCTCGTAGCTCTCGGCGATGACAGCCTTGACGCCCAGCAGGGCGGTGCCCTTGGCGGCCCAGTCACGGGACGAACCGGAGCCGTACTCCTTGCCTGCCAGGACCACCAGCGGGGTGCCGGCTGCCTGGTAGTTCTGCGCGGCGTCGTAGACGTAGGCCTGCGGGCCGTCAGCCTGGGTGAAGTCGCGGGTGAAGCCACCCTCAACGCCGTCCAGGAGCTGGTTCTTGATGCGGATGTTCGCGAACGTACCGCGGATCATCACTTCGTGGTTGCCACGCCGTGAACCGTAGGAGTTGAAGTCCTTCCGCTCCACGCCGTTGGCCAGCAGGTACTGGCCGGCGGGGGTGTCGGACTTGAACGAACCTGCCGGGGAGATGTGGTCGGTGGTGACGGAGTCGCCGAGCTTCAGCAGCACGCGGGCTCCGGTGATGTCGTTGACCGGCTCCGGGGTGGCCTGAATGCCCTCGAAGTACGGGGGCTTCCGGACGTAGGTGGAGTTGGGATCCCAGGCGAAGGTGTCGCCGGCCGGGGTGTCCAGTGCCTTCCAGCGGTCGTCGCCGTCGAAGACGCCCTCGTAGCCCTTGGCGAACATGTCCTTGTCGATCGAGGAATCGATGACCTGCTGGACCTCAACCGGGTTGGGCCAGATGTCCTTCAGGAAGACGTCGTTGCCGGCCTCGTCCTTGCCGAGGGGGTCGGTCTCGAAGTCGAAGTCCATGGAACCGGCCAGGGCGTAGGCGATGACCAGCGGCGGGGAGGCCAGGTAGTTCATCTTGACGTCCGGGTTGATCCGGCCTTCGAAGTTGCGGTTGCCGGACAGGACGGCGGCGACCGCGAGATCGTTGGCCTGGACGGCCTCGGAGATCTCAGCTTCCAGCGGACCGGAGTTGCCGATGCAGGTAGCGCAGCCGTAGCCCACGATGTAGAAGCCGAGCTTCTCCAGGTAGGGGGTCAGGCCGGACTTCTCGTAGTAGTCGGTAACAACCTTCGAGCCCGGGGCGACGGAGGTCTTGACCCACGGCTTGGAGGTGAGGCCCTTTTCGACGGCGTTGCGCGCCAGGACGGCGGCGGCAAGCATGACCGAGGGGTTGGAGGTGTTGGTGCAGGACGTGATGGACGCAATGGTGACCGCGCCGTGGTCCAGTTCGAATTCGCGCCCGTCAGCCATCTTCACGGGAACCGGGCTGGTGATGCGGCCCGCTCCCCCGTGCGCCGCCGAGTACTTCGGCGGTTCGCGGTCGGTGTCCGAGACGTGGGTTGCGCCGCTGGTGAAGGACGGGGCGTCCGACGCCGGGAAGGTCTCTTCGAGGGACTCGTCCAGGGTGCCTGCGTTGGCGTCGTGCGAGACGTAGTTGAGCAAGTCGTGGCGGAACTCGTCCTTGGCCTCGGTCAGCTCGATGCGGTCCTGCGGGCGCTTGGGGCCGGCGATGGACGGAACAACCGTGGACAGGTCCAGTTCCAGGTACTCGGAGAACTTGATGTCGCGGGACGCATCGTGCCACAGGCCCTGTTCCTTGGCGTAGGCCTCCACGAGGGCGACGTTCTGCTCGGACCGGCCGGTGAGGCGCAGGTAGTCAAGGGTGACGTCGTCGATGGGGAACATGGCGGCGGTGGAACCGAACTCGGGGCTCATGTTGCCGATCGTGGCGCGGTTGGCCAGCGGCACCGCTGCGACACCTTCGCCGTAGAATTCGACGAACTTGCCCACTACGCCATGCTTGCGCAGCATTTCGGTGATGGTCAGCACCACGTCGGTTGCGGTGGCACCGGCGGGGATGCTGCCGCTGAGCTTGAAGCCCACGACGCGCGGAATCAGCATGGAGACGGGCTGGCCGAGCATTGCTGCCTCGGCTTCAATGCCGCCCACGCCCCAGCCCAGCACGCCCAGGCCGTTGACCATGGTGGTGTGCGAGTCGGTGCCGACGCAGGTGTCGGGGTAGGCGCGGAGCGCACCGTCCACTTCGCGGGTCATCACGGTGCGGGCCAGGTACTCAATGTTGACCTGGTGCACGATGCCGGTTCCCGGGGGAACAACCTTGAAGTCGTCGAATGCGGTCTGACCCCAGCGCAGGAACTGGTAGCGCTCACCGTTGCGCTGGTATTCGATCTCCATGTTGCGCTCCAGTGCGCCGGAGTTGCCGAAGGCATCGATCTGCACCGAGTGGTCGATGACCATTTCGGCCGGTGCCAGCGGGTTGACCCGCTTGGGGTCGCCACCCAGGTCCTTGACCGCTTCACGCATGGTGGCAAGGTCAACCACGCAGGGAACGCCGGTGAAGTCCTGCATGATCACGCGTGCCGGCGTGAACTGGATTTCTGTATCGGGCTCCGCATTCGGATCCCAGCCTGCCAAAGCGCGGACGTGATCGGCAGTGATGTTCGCGCCGTCCTCTGTCCTCAGCAGGTTTTCAAGCAATACCTTGAGGCTGAACGGAAGGGCTTCTGCACCTTCAACGGAGTTCAACCGGAAAATTTCGTATTCGGTTCCGGCTACATTAAGTTTGCCTTTTGAACCGAAGCTGTCCACAGTGCTCATCGCAGGACTCCTCTCGCAACAGTTTCATCTTTGTCGCGCGGTTGACCGCCTGCTAGTTAGGACGCCCTAAGTAGTTACAGGGCCCGAAAATTGCACACGGCCGGCCGAGATTACGGGCGCGACGTGGGACTACTACGGCCATCGTAGTGCAAAACCCCCGCCGCATCATGGAGCCGGAGTCAGCAGTGCCACTGTCTCGAGGTGGTGGGTGTGGGGGTACAGGTCGAAGGCCCGGAGCCCGGCCAGGTCCCACCCTGAGCGGCGGAAGTAACCGAGGTCACGTGCAAACGACGCCGGGTCGCAGGACACGTAGGCAATCGCCCTGGGCTGGGACGCAACGAGCTGGCCCACCACGGCCTTTCCGGCTCCGGCCCGGGGCGGGTCAAGGACCAGGGCGTCGAAATTCCGCGGTTTCTGGCGCAGGACCCGTTCCACGCGGCCCCGGACCACCTCCACCTGCGGTACCGAATGCAGGTTCTTCCGGGCGTCGCGGCTGGTTCCCGGCGCCCCCTCGACCGACAGCACGGACCCCGTCTCCCCCACGGCGTCGGCCAGGACAGCGGTGAAGAGACCGGCGCCGGCGTAGAGGTCGGCAACCACGGCCCCGGCGTGCAGGAAGTCACCGTCCCGCAGGAATTCTGTGACAGCGCCCACAAGTGTCCCGGGCGCGTCGCGGTGGATCTGCCAGAAGCCCTCTCCGGTGACCCGGTAATCGTGGCCAACGGCGGATTCCTGCACCCACGTCCGTCCCCGGAGCTGTGCCACACTGCCCGTCAGAGGATCAAAGACCGCGACGGAGGCGTCCTCCGGCACTCCCGCGGCAATGGCCCGCAGTCGTTTGTCCTTGGTCCCGGGCGCCGGGGCCAGGAGCACCAGGGGCCGGGACCCGTTGGCCGGGGCGGCCACCTCGACCCGCTCGATGCCCTGGAGGTCCAGGTCCCACAAGCGCAGCGCGTTGATGGCATCGCTGGCCAGGGGCATCTCCCGAACGGGGATGATGTGGTTGGAGCGGTGCGCGTGCATGCCCAGCCTGCCCCCGGGGGTGACCGAAAAGCTGGCCCGCGTGCGCCACCCAAGCCCGCTGCCGCCGTCGTGGTTCTCACCCACCGCTTCCACGCTGCCTGCCCAGGCCGGCGGCAGCTGCCCAACACCGGCCAGCCGGGTGAGCTGTTCGGCCAGGACGTCCGCCTTCAGGCTGCGCTGCCTTGCGAGCGTCATGTGCCCGAACTCGGCACCTCCCACCGGCGGGTGGCCGTGGCTCCATGCCCGGGGGGAATCTGCCGGGCGCCAAAAGTGCTCCACCCGGTCCGGGGAGGCCTCGAGCACCTCGATGACGTCCGCCCGCCAGAACTTTGCGTCGTCTGCCGCGTCGGTGAGCCGGACCCGGACTTTCTCTCCCGGTATGGCGTGCCGGACAAAGACCACCCTGCCACCATGGCGCGCCACACAGTGCCCGCCGTGGGCTACGGGCCCGACGTCCAGGACTGCCTCTTCGCCTGCATGGCCGGCGGCCTCGGGTGCCTGCGGGGCATTGGCGGAGGTTCCTGTGGTCACTGCACGTCCTGGAGGTTCTTTGCTTCTTCGGATGATTTGAGCTGCCAGGGCACGCTGGCCACCATGACTCCCGGCTCGAAGTGCAGGCGGGTCTTGATGCGCAGGGCCGTCTGGTTATGCACCAGCTGCTCCCACCACTTGCCCACCACGTACTCCGGGATGTAGACCACGATCAGGTCCCGCGGGGAGTCCAGGCGCATCTGCTTGATGTAGTCCATGATCGGCGTGACGGTCTCGCGGTAAGGGCTGGCGAGGACGGTCAGCGGGACGGGGATTTCAAGCTTTTCCCAGTCGGCGATGGTATGGGCCGTTTCCTCCTGGTCGATATCCACCGTGATGGCGTCCAGCCGCGAGGGCCGGGACGCACGGGCGTAGGCCAGTGCCCGCAGGACCGGCTTGCGGACGTGCGAGACCAGCAGGACGGCGTGGACGCGGGTGGGCAGGGCCCGGGGCGAGGAGTCCTCGTCCACGGCGAGTTCCTTGGCCACGTTGTCGTAATGCGCCCGGATGCTCCACATGATCAGGAAGAGGATGAACATGGCCAGCAGGGCGATCCAGGCGCCCTGTTCGAACTTGGTGATCAGGACGATCACCAGCACCAGCCCCGTCATGCCGAAGCCGATGCTGTTAATGGTGCGGGACTTCACCATGCGGCGCCGGACGGCCTTGTCCTTGGCGAGCTTGAGTTCGCGCCCCCAGTGCCGGATCATGCCAAGCTGGCTGAGGGTGAAGGAGATGAAGACGCCCACGATGTAGAGCTGGATGAGCTTGGTGACGTCCGCGTCGAACGAAATGATCAGCACCAGGGCGCCCGCCGCCAGGGCAAGCACACCGTTGCTGAACGCCAGCCTGTCACCGCGCGTCCGGAGCTGGCGGGGCAGGTAGCCGTCCTGGGCAAGGATGGAGCCAAGAACCGGGAACCCGTTGAAGGCCGTGTTGGAGGCGAACACCAGGATGACGCCGGTGGCTGCCACCACCACGTAGAAGGGAACCGATCCCGCGCCGAAGATGGTCTGGGCGATCTGGCTGATGGCGGGGTTTTGGATGTATCCCTCCGGCAGCGGCTCGCCGTTCAGCAGGAATTCCGTGGCCGGATCCAGCACGATGTGGACCTTGGTGGCGTTGGCCAGGTAGATGATGCCGGCCAGCATCGCGGCGCCGATCACACCCAGGAGCAGCAGGGTGGTGGCCGCGTTCTTGCTCTTGGGGTGCCGGAAGTTGGGAACGCCATTGCTGATCGCTTCCACGCCCGTGAGTGCTGCGGCCCCGGAGGAGAAGGCCCGGAGCAGCAGGAACGCACCGGCCAGGCCCACCAGGCCCTGGTCGAAGCCCTCCGTTGGGACGATGGTAAAGGCCGCCGACGGCGCCTCCCCCAGTTGCCCGGTTGCGGCCTGGAATACGCCCACCGCGGTCATTCCCAGGATTGCCGCCATGAAGATGTAGGTGGGGACAGCAAAGACGCTGCCCGCTTCCTTGATGCCGCGCAGGTTGACCAGGGCAAGGATGACGACGCCGATGGTGGCTATGACGGCCTGCTCACCGTGCAGCGACGGTACAGCGGTAGTGAGGTAGGCCGCTGCCGAGGACATGGACACGGCCACCGTCAGGACATAGTCCACCAGGAGGGCCGACGCCACCGTCAGGCCGGCGTACTTGCCGAGGTTCTCGTTGGCGATCTCGTAGTCGCCGCCGCCCGACGGGTACGCGTGGACGTTTTGCCGGTAGGACGCGACGACAGTCAGCAGTACCACCATCACGGCCAGGCCCACCAGCGGCGAGATGGCCACGGCGCTGACGCCCGCCAGGGCAAGGGTCAGCAGGATCTCATCCGGCGCGTAGGCTACGGATGAAAGGGCGTCGGAGGCGAAGATCGGCAGTGCGATCTTCTTGGGGAGCAGGGTATGGGCCAGACGGTCATTCCGGAAGGGCCTGCCCACCAGCACGCGTTTGACGGCGTTCAGTATTGTCAACACCCCACAAAGCTAGTCTGAATCGCGGACGATGTCATGACGGGTCCGGGCCAGGCCTGACAGGGGCCATGCCGGTAGAGTTCTAGCTGCACGATCCTGACTTACATACAGAGGAGATACGGTGGCGCATTTCGTGATCATGGGATGTGGCCGGGTGGGGGCAACGCTGGCGCACACGCTGGAGGATGCCGGGCATTCCGTGGCCATCATCGACCAGGACGACCGCGCCTTCCGCCGGCTCCGCCAGGGCTTCACCGGACGGAAAGTCACCGGCGTCGGCTTTGACCGGGACACCCTCAAGCAGGCAGGGGTGGGTGAGGCCTACGCCTTCGCCGCCGTCTCCAGCGGTGACAACTCCAACATCCTGGCCACCCGGGTGGCCCGCGAAACCTTCCACGTACCGCACGTCGTCGCCAGGATCTATGACCCGGGACGCGCCGAGATCTACCAGCGCCTGGGCATTCCCACGGTGGCTGCCGTCCGCTGGAGCGCTGACCAGGTGCTGCGCCGCATCCTTCCCGAGCAGCACCTCGCTGGCGACTTCCGCGAACCCTCCGGACGCCTGGTCCTGGCCGAACTGGAACTCGATGCCGGCTGGATCGGGCACCGCGTCAGCAGTATTGAGAAGGCTGCCGATGTCCGCGTGGCGTACCTGACCCGCTTCGGCGAGGGCCTGCTTCCCGACGCCGGGACCGCCTACCAGGACGGCGACACCGTGCACGCCATGCTGCAGGTGGACCGCAGCGCCCAGATCGCCCAGATCCTCTCCAAAGCCCCCGCCAAGGAGTACCAGTGAAAGTCGTTATCGTCGGCGCGGGCAGCGTCGGATCGTCCATCGCCAGGGAGCTGCTGGCGCACAAGCACGAGATCCTCCTGATCGACCTCAAGCCGGAGGTGATCGGGCGCAGCGGCCTGCGGGGCGCCCACTGGCTGGTGGGTGACGCGTGCGAGCTCTCCACACTCCAGGGGGCCAAGGTGGAGGATGCCGACGTGGTGGTCTCCGCCACCGGCGACGACAAGGTGAACCTGGTGGTGTCCCTGCTGGCCAAGACCGAGTTTGGGGTCGGGCGCACTGTGGGCCGGGTGAACAACCCGAAGAACGACTGGATGTTCAATGATTCCTGGGGCGTCGACGTGGCCGTGAACACCCCGCAGCTGATGACCGCCCTGGTGGAGGAGGCGGTGGAGATCGGCGACCTGGTACGCCTGCTGACGCTGCAGACGGGTGTGGCGTCCCTGGTGGAATTTACGGTTCCGCACGATTCCCACGTCATCGGCATGACCGTGGGCGACATCCACTGGCCGGAGGACGCCACGCTGGTGGCGATCCTGCGGGACCAGGCACCCATCACGCCCAGCCGGGACGACGTGATCGACGGCGGCGACGAGCTCTTCTTCGTCACCACCATCGCCGCTGAGGACGGACTTCGGGAGCTGCTGTCCTCCGCCCCCGGCAGCATCGAAACCGGTGAGGCTGCGGAGAGCGCCCAGACCGCTGCCGCAGGCAGCCACGGGCACGCTCAGGACGACGACGGCTTCGACGGCTAGGTCCGCCGCCGCACCCGTGCGGCTGCGCACCGGGGCGTCACGCGGCCTGGTCTGCCCCGGCTTCAGGTTCCGCCCGGGCAGGCCGGGTCACGAGCCAGGCCGTCCAGACGCCGAGGATGTACAGCGGCGCCCCCATGATGAGGCGGGTGGTGGCGAGCGCGGCCAGGCCGTCGGTGCCCATCAGGTAGAGCGGCACCTGCACGATGAGGCGGAGCGCCAGCACAGCCACGATGATCCAGGTGCCCAGGCGGTACGCCCTGACCCGGTCTGGGTCCTTGCGCCACTCAACCCCTTCGTTGCGGATGAAACCGAAGAGGAGCCCGGCCACAGGCCACTTGACGGCAATCGAGATGACCATGGCCAGGATGTAGGCGGCATTGGTGAAGAAGCCTGGCAGGTAGAAGTCCTCGGCCTTGCCGGTGGTGTTGGCCAACCAGGCGGAAATGCCCACGCCCACCACGCCCGCGAGGGCCTGGGTGAGGGGGCGCCGCTGCATCAGGCGGACGACGGTGAACACTGCCGCGGATGCCAGGGCTGCCACCAGGGACAACGTGAGCTCGCGGGTGATGGTGAAGGCCACCAGGAACACGAGGCCGGGAACGATGCTCTCGGCAATGCCCTGCACTCCCCCGGCGCTGCGCAGGACGTCCACCCGCCCGTCGTGGGTGCGGTGGAGCCCGGCCTTTGCGGCGTACCCGGCGGCGAGCCCTGCAACCGGGGACGGTCCGGGAGCCTGCGGCGTGCCTTGCTGCGCTCCGCCCGGCTGTGCAGGACCGGAGGGCTGTTGTTCGGGCTCTTGGGCGGTCATTCGTGCTCCTGGCGGGACAGTATCTCGTAGCGGGGATTGAAGATGGTGGGCACGTCCTTGCCCCGGGCCAGCATCCCCTCAACCCGGATCTGTGCGCCTGCTTCGATGCCGGGCACACGGTGGCGGCCCAGCCAGACGACACGGAGCCGCGCTGGCCTGCCGCGCCTCGGACCCGGAGCGGGACGCCCGGCATCGTCCTCGGAAAGAATGGCGCTGAATTCCGGGGTCCGGTCGGCAGGGACAAAGGTCACCGATTCAACGTGCCCCTGGCACATGACCCGTCCCCTGTCCGGCAGTTGTCCCAGGGGGGTGATGCCACCGGAGGCAGGCACGGAATTGTCGCGGGGAGACTCAGCCGATCTGGGTAACTTCGGGACCACGTTCGGGCTCCTCCAAGGTGGGCGCGGCGGGCGGAGGAGTGGCGGAGGCGTCTTTGGGCAGCCTCAGTTGCAGGAGGTCGCGCGGCGGCATGGGGCTGTCACCGCGGACCACAACGACCTGCCGGAAGAGGGCCTCAAGAGGCTCAGCGGCGGGACGTTCCATCGCCGCAGGTCCGCCCAGGACGCCGCGCAGGAACCAGCGGGGACCATCGACGCCGATGAAGCGGGCCACGCGGTAGCCCTGGCTGCCGTCCGGGAGCCCGGCGGGCAGCTTGGCCACGAGTTCGGTACCGAAAGCGCCCTCCACCTCTTCAACCTGGCCGCCCTGGGCACCCACCGACTGGCCGATCTGTTCGCGGATCTCGTCCCACAGCGTCTCGGTCTTGGGCGCCGCGAAGGCCTGCAGCTGAAGGCTGGAGCCGTTGAGGTCCAGGGTAACTGCCACCACGCGCTGCGTGGCCTCTTCCACTTCGAGGCGGAGTTGGAGGCCCTCGCTGGGCGTGATCAGCAGGGCGCCAAGGTCCACATAGCCGTCCCGGCCGCTGATCTCGGCCTCGTCGAAGGGTCCGTCGTGGCGGCGCACGCCGGTGGCTGATGCGCTTTCTTCGCCCTCCGCAACGGTGAGCTCGTCGACCGGCTCTGCCGGCTCTTCCTTCTTATCTTTCCTGCCGAACCCGAAGACCATGGGTGACTCCTTAATTCTGAAAATATGCCAGTCCTGAAACCTGCCGCCGGAACATTGGAGGTTCCGCGGTCGTGCATGCCGGCGTGGCAGCGGTGCAGCCTAAGGTCAGGCTCCGGGGACGTTGAACCCGCCGGTGGAGCCGAAGCCACCCGCGCCGCGCACGGATCCGTTCAGTTCGCTGACAGGAATGAATTGGGCATGCTCCACCCGCTGGATGACCATTTGGGCAATTCTATCGCCGCGTCGGAGCTCTATCGGCTGGGACGCATCGGTGTTCAGCAGCGTTACCGAGATCTCGCCCCGGTAGCCGGCGTCGACGGTGCCGGGGGCGTTCACGATCGTCAGGCCGTGCTTGGTGGCCAGGCCGGACCGGGGGTGGATAAGGGCCACGAACCCGTAAGGAAGTGCGATGGCGACGCCGGTGGGGACCAGTTTGCGCTCCCCGGGCATCAGGACCACGTCCTCGCGGGCACGGAGGTCTGCGCCGGCGTCGCCCGGATGTGCGTAGGACGGCGCCTCCAGCTCCGGATCCAGCATCTTCAGCTGGATCTGCAGGGTGGGAGCTGCGGGGGCGGGCAATGCTGCGTCCGGGACGAGGTCTACCGTGGCGGGATGATCAGTCACAGTCACTCACTCTAACCCGCGCCCCCAAATCACTCCTAGGGAGGCCGCCACTTGAAGCCGGGGGGGTGCCTGGTCCAAGGTGAAATAGCGGGCCAAAGGTGGAAAGCTGGGGCTATGCCCGATTCAAGCCCGTCTGCGTCCGTTCCCAGCACACCCTCTGCCGGGACAGCTGTTATCTACAGGGAGAAGCTGTGGCCGAATGCCTGGATCTGGATTATCGCAGCCGGCGTTTCCGCAGCCGGCATCCTGGTGTTCGCCCCGATCAGCATGGCGGCGGGCTACACCGCGGCATTGGTGCTCTTCGCCATCATCACTGTCCTCCTGGTTCTTTCCACCCCCGTCATCATGGTCACGGCGGACACCCTCACCGTTGGCAGGGCCACCATTGAGCGCCGTTTCGTCGGCGCCGTGCAGCACTTCAAGGCCGGCGAGGCGACGGCGGAACGGGGCACCCGGCTTAACGGGCTTGCCTACCTGTGCATCCGTGGCTGGATCGACCCGGTCGTGAAAATCGAGATCACGGACCCCGCCGACCGGACCCCCTACTGGCTGGCCTCGACGCGCCATCCTGATCAGTTGACGGCCGCCCTGGCACGGCACTGACGCTGCCGGCTGCCTGGCCGTGGCCTGAACCCACCTTTCCGGCCTGGTTCCAGCGGAAAATCACGGCGCGCCCTGCTCCTTGAGCCAATTCCCCGCCGCCGGGTGGCAGAGTTTCGATTGATAGTAATGCCAGGGTGGAGGATTTGTATGCAGGATCTACGGCTTGTAGGCGTGCACGACGACGGGACGCATCTCCTGTTGAGCGGGGCCGGCGGCGAAATGTTCCAGCTGCCGATCGATGAGGCCCTCAGGACGGCCAGCAGGTCCACGGCCAAGCCGCGGGCGGAAAGGCCTGCCGTTCCCATGTCCCCAAGGGACATCCAGGCGCGGATTCGTGCCGGAGCGACGGCTGCGGACGTGGCTGAGCTGTCCGGGATGCCGCTGGCCAAGGTTGAGCGCTACGAGGGCCCGGTCCTCGCCGAGCGCGAATACGTTGCCCAGCAGGCGCGGAAAGTCGAAGTCGCGGCGCCCTCCCCCGGCCACGACGTCTACCGTTCCGCTTTCGGTGACAACCCGGCAACCCTGGACGACATGGTGGCCCACCGCCTGTCCGCCCACGGTATCGACCCCGCAACAGTGGAATGGGACTCCTGGCGGCGCCAGGACGGTACATGGACTGTGTCGGCAAGCTTTGAGGCCAAGTCCGGCGGCAACTCGGGCATTGGCGAAGAGCCTCCCGCGCTGTGGACCTTCAATCCGGGACGGAAGTCACTGCAGAACACCAACCGCTGGGCGCAGCAGCTGAGCGAGCTTGAGCCGCTGGACGGGCCCGTTCCTGCCCGCCGGCTCACCGCCGTTTCCGACCGCCCCTTTGATTTCGAGACGGATGCGGATGCGTCCAAGACCCCGTCCGGCAGCCAGGGAGGACCCGCCCAGGATTCGGGCAAGGAGGCCGACGGCCTCCTGGACATGCTCCGGTCACGGCGCGGCCAGCGGCTGGGCGTGGATGAGGACTCGGACGACGCCTTGGCGCTGCTGCTCACGCACGGCGTGCCCGCCGCCCACCCCCGCCCTTCGGAGGTGACGGCCGAACCTGAGGCAGAAGAGCCGGAACCGCAGGATGACCAGCGGGATGCGCCGGCAGCCCAGGGCGAGTCCTTCATTAGGCGCAGGGACACCAGGCCTTCCATGCTGTCCAGGCTCAGCCTCCTTCCGCCGCACCGCGACAACCACGACGATGCGCTGCGGCTTCACGACGGCGTGAGCACCGACACGAGGGAAATCACCATTGCGGCGTCCCCGCAGAAACCCTCGGGTTCCGCTCCCGCGGCAGGTTCCGGATCGTCCGGCGGAGCCGGGCTGGATGAACTGCTCGGCAGTAATCCCCGGCGCCCGGCAGCAAAGCAGAACGACGCTGCCCCCTCCACCGGACAGCTGCCGGAGACTGAGGCGCCGGAACGGCCTGCACGGCCCAAGCGGTCCAGCGTGCCGTCCTGGGACGAGATCGTTTTCGGTACCCGGAGCGACTAGCCTTCCCAGGCTCCCCTATGGCTTAGGTCACGTGCTACGATCCCCAGCACGTGCCGCGTGCAAGGCACCATCACCAGGAGGTTTGCGGTGCCGGACACAACCTGCCACATGTCAGTCTCGCTGGACGGTTTCGTCGCGGGGTCGGACCAGAGCCGGGACAACCCGCTGGGCCGGCGGGGGCTGGAACTCCATGCCTGGCACATCGGCGACCCCCGGGCGAACGCTGCCGACAAGGTGGCCAACGAATGGCTGATGCGCCCACGCGGCGCCTACGTGATGGGGCGCAACATGTTCGGCCCCATCCGCGGGGACTGGGATGAGGAATGGAGCGGCTGGTGGGGCGCCGAACCCCCATATCACGCCCCCGTCTTCGTTCTGACGCATCATCCGCACAGCCCCATCCAGATGGAGGGCGGGACTGCCTTCTACTTCATCACGGACGGCTTCGACGCCGCCTACGCCGCAGCCCGGGAGGCCGCCGGGGACAACGGCGTGGATATTGCCGGCGGAGCGTCGACAGTCCGGCAGGCACTGGCCGCCGGCGTGGTTGACGAGCTCACCCTCGACATCGCCCCGGTCCTGCTCGGTTCAGGGGAACGGATTTTCGACGGCGTTGAATCCTTCGGTTTCGAGCCGGTCGAGGTGCTCCACTCGCCGCTGGCCACCCACATCCGCTACCGCCGGGTTCCCCAGTAGAACGCCCGCCTAGTTAGTAAGCGCCCAGAAGTCACTGGGACACACCGCCCACTTCCTGCTGCCATTGAGGTCCGTCGGCCAGAGGTGCAGAAGTTCGGCGTCACGAAGCGAGGAATTCGATGAGCGTGTCTTCGAGGAGGCTTCGTTCTTCAGGTTGCGGTCGCCCAAGTGTTGGTAAGCAGCGCGGCAACTTGGGTGGCTCCCAGTCCTGGTGCTCGCTCGCGTAGTAGCGGCCGGTGGGTGAGGTCCAGCCGGGTGGTTCGTTTTTGCCGGCCGGGGTGGGTTTCCAGCCTGTGGTGTGCCGGAGCTTGTGGTGTTTCGGGCAGGGCTGTCCCAAATTGCTGATCCCCGTTGCGCCGCCCTTGGCCCACGCGAGGAGATGGTCCGCCTCGTTGTCCAAGGAGTTGTTGCTGCAACCCGGGAACGGACACTTGCCGTCCCGCATCCGCAACCAGGCCCGCATCGCTCTCGTGATTCGGTAGCTGGTCCTGCCGATCTCCAGCGGCGCCCCGTCCCGCGGATCCACCAACACCCGGTGGAACGAGTCGGCGCCGTCAGCGACTAACCGCCGGGCCATCGACGGTGGGATAGGCCCGAATCCGTCCAGCACCGCCGGCTCATCCGTCACCCCCATCAGCGCGAACACCGGGACCGTCACCAGAACCTGCGCGCGGATCGATGAGGACAAGCCCACTCCTGCACCGGTCCCGGCCAGCGCATCGACTCCCTCTCTGCCGCCTTCACCGGTAACACCGTCACCAATCCCGCAGGCATTGCCCGCACCGCTGACACCGCTGGCGCCCAACCCACCACTCAGGATCGCATCGGCGAAATTGTCAGCACGCAACTGGGGCATGCTCCGGGACTCGTGCGGGCCCTGCATCCCACGGGCAACAGCGGTGAGCCGGTTCCAGCCAGCCACAGCCTGCTCCGCCGGGAGGCACGCCGAGAGCCAGGCCATCCCGTCCTGGTCCGGCCGAAACTCCACCCGTCGGTCCAGTACCGATCTGGCGTGCCGCTTCTCGATCGACTCCGCGTGATGGCGTTCCCGCCAGAGCCGGGCCTTGGCCTTGAACCGGTGCGCCGGCATCTGCCCCACCGGGCACCCCCGGGCTGCGTCAGGTGCGTCTGGGTCCAGGAAATGTGCCTCCAACGCCGCGGCGCCCGCAGGATCAAGGGCAGCGGTTTCGTCGGCCATGGCCACGGCGTGTTGCCATGAGAGCACGCCGGCCTGCAACGCCTCCAAGGTCCGCGGCAAACCGACGGTCAGGGCATGGGACGTGGACAGGAAAGACCTCGCAGCCCGCGGCCCCAGCGCCAGCACACACCCGATCTCCGCAGCCACCGCCATCTCCTGCGCCACCACCGGCACATCCGGCCCCGCAACAGCCCAGGCAGCCTCCGCGTACCGCACCGCAGCCCGCGCCTTCAGGCCCGCGATCCCGGACTCCACCTCCCGGGCTCCGGCCAGAATGTCCAGGCACCCATCGGCCAGACCAGCCAACGGATCAGCCACGGAAAACGGCAACGAACCTGCACCGTCCACCTCCGCATCCAGCACGGCAAGGGCCGCCCGGATATCCCCGAACGCCTTCGCCACCGCCGCTTTCCCCATAAACCCATCATGACAAGGGGGTCTGACATTCACAGGCAACCGTCAGCGCAAGGGGCGGCCCTATCCACAGCCAACCGTGTCCAGGGTGACGCGCCGTAAAGCCTAGGCCCCGCGGTTCTCCCCCGGTCCGCCCGAACCCCGCCACAGGCACGCATCCACGTCGAACGGCAGCAGTTGGTCCTGCTGGGCCATCAGGCTGGCGCCGTGGGCGGTTACCCGCCGCATGAAGTGGCGCCGGCACAGCGTCTCGTAGCCCACTACCGGCACATGCTCCGCGTCCGGGGCGGCGCCAGTCTCAATCACCATGTCCACGTCGCCCACCACAACCTGCGCGCCCTCGGTGACCATGACGCCGTCGACCGTCCTGGCGTTATGCGTGGCGCGGCGTCCGCACCAGCACAGCGCCTCCACCTGGAGCACCTGCACCCGGTCGGCAAGCTCGATGAGCCGTTGTGAACCGGGGAACAGCCGGGTGCGGAAGTCCGCCGTGATGCCGAAGGCAAAAACGTCGACGTCGATTTCGTCCACCACCTTGGCCAGCTGCTCCACCTGCTCCGGAGTGTAGAACTGGGCTTCGTCGCAGATCAGGTAGTCAACGCGCCGTCCCTGGGTGCGGCGAAGCATGACTTCCTCCCAGAAGTCGGTGCTGTCCAGCACCTCCACGGCGTCCGTCTCCAGGCCCAGCCGGCTTGAGATCCGCGACTCCCCGGCCCGGTCGTTGCGGCTGAAGCGTACGCCGCCGCGGCCGCGGACCCGGTGGTTGTAGTCCATCTGCAGGGCCAGGGTGGATTTGCCGCAGTCCATGGTGCCGGAGAAGAAGATGAGTTCAGCCACGCCGGCGGTTCCTTCCTTCAGCCGTGAAGCACAGCAGCGGGACCTCCCGCTCCGCCTTCGTCAGGGAGCCGTGCTGGCCCACCACTTCCATGGCAGTGGGCCGCATGCGCCGGCCATCGTAAAGCGCGACGGCGTCACGGGCCGCGATCATCACGTCACCGATCCTGCCGGCAACAGCGGGCCGGACATCACCAAAGAGTCCCCCGGCAATGGCTTCCGCACGCGTGAAGGCCCAGACCCGGTCACCGAACCGCGCCTTCCATGCGGCAAGCAGCCTGTCCCGCACGCCTGCATCCGCTTCCAGGTCCGCGTGGTCCAGGTACAGGTGCACCATGCGCGGTTCCCCGGCCGTGTGGCGGACGCCATCCACCAGCTCCGGATGGGTGGAAAAATCGATCCGCTGGGTTTCCGGGACATCCAGCATCCCGTGGTCCGCGGTGAGCACAATGGTGGTCCCGGCGGGGAGCGAGGAGTTGAGCCGCTTGACCGTGGCATCGAGCTCTTCCAGCTGGTGTTCCCACTGCTCGGAACGGCAGCCGTAACGGTGGCCCGCCTTGTCCAGCTCATTGACGTAGAAGTACATGAGGGACGGGCCGGCCCCTGCCATGGCCTCGGCAGCGGAGGCAGTCCGGGCGTGGGCGGTGGTTCCGGAAATGAACCTGCCACCGCGCAGGGCAGCCCGGGTCATGGGCGAGCCGTCGAACTGGCCGAGGCTGACGGTGCTGACATCCACCCGGTCGGCGATCCGTTCGAACACGGTGGGGAATGGTTGCCACGTGGCCGGGTCCACGCCCGGATCCCAGTTCCCCAATAGATTGACCACCTTGTCCTGGTCGGGGTCCAGGACGTCATAGCCCACCATGCCATGCCGGCCCGGAGGAAGGCCGGTCCCAAAGCTGGACAGTGCCGCTGCCGTGGTGGAGGGAAAGGCGGAGTCCAGCCACACGGGGATCTCGCCCTGCCCGGCCTGCATTACGGCCCGCAGGAAGGGCGTGTGGGCCGCCTTTTGCTTCAGCAGGTTCCTGCCCAGCCCGTCAGCGAGGACTACGCAGACGCGTGATGCGGCCGGGAACCCCAAGGCGTTGGTGAAGCCCTCCACGCCGATGCTGGCCGCGGCGCTGGTGAGGACTTCCGCGACGGAACGCTGTCCATAGGCTGGCGCGGCGGGAAGGTCGGGAGTGCGGCCGGTGGCTGTGGTTTCCTGGAGGGCGGAGTGGCGTTCTTCCGGCATCTCAGCGCTGCTGGTGCCCACGGCTGAGCCGGTTGCCGAACACCCCGGCACGGGGCCGCGGCGCCATGGACTGGGCGTGGGATACGGGAGCCGCTGAACCGGTGTTGACCGCGCGCAGGGCCCGGGCGAAGAGCTTGGCGTCCTGCACTGCCTGCAGCCCGTCAGCCTCGGCACTGATGCGCAGCACGATGTCTTCCTGGGCAATGGTTCCGGTGTAGCCGTGGTCCGCTTCGCACTGCGGATCTCCGCAGCTGGCCGGACCCATGTCCAGCCGTTGGCCGCCAGACCAGGCAATGGACAAGGTGAGTTCCCGGACCGGGTCCGAGGGCTTGTAGTTCTGCGGCTGGGCGTACATGTAGCTCAGGACCACCGACCGGATCTGGGCCACGGGTACCGACTCCGTGGAGATCTGGGCGACGATCTGCTCCCCCGCCTCATCCAGCTGTTGGTCGTCCACGTGGGTGATCACCAGCATGTCCGCGGTGAGGACCAGCACGGTGATGTGGCGGCGCACCTCCGCACGGTCAAAGTGGGTTTCCAGGTGCACCAGGTGGGCCACGCAGTCGCGGCCGTCCAGCGCGTCATCAACGACGTCGGACAGCAGGCGCGGGTAGAACCCTGCCTTCTGCAGCGCATCTTCCAGGCTCTGGCCCTGGATTCCGTGGTTGTGTGAGCTGTGCTGGCGGACTGCCTGGTTTTCATTTCCGGGCGTTTCGGGCGCCGAAGCGGGAGGCTGGAAGCTCATGCCCCCATTTTCACAGATCGTCCGGTCACTTGCTAACCGCGTCAGCCCAGCATGGCCCGGCGGGCACTGTCGGTGCGCTGCGCGGCGTTGCCGATGCGCACGTCAGCGGCGAGGATGGTGACCCCGGCGGTACCGCACAAGACTGGGTTAAATTCCACCAGCGCGATCTCCGGGTGGTTGTCCTTCATCCAGGCCAGCCGCGCGGCGAGGTCCTCCAGCGCCTGGACGTCGACGGCCGGCAGGCCCTGGTAGCCGAAGAGCTTCCGGGATGCCCTCGGGGCCCGGACGAAATCGTGGACGTCCGCCGCGGAGAGCGGCGGTACCCGGTGCGACCAGTCATCCAGGAGGTTCACGGCGTCGCCGGCGAGGCCAAACGAGATGACCGGGCCCAGCAGCGGATCCTCGATGGCACGGAAGGTACAGGCCTGCCCCACGGGCGCCATGGCCTGGACTTCCAGGACCGGATCGCCGTAGGCCGCGAGCGCCCGGCGCATCTGCTCGATGTTGAGCCGCAGCGATTCCGCGTCCTCGATGCCGAGGCGCACCCCGCCAAGGTCCAGCCGGTGGCGCAGTGCGGGGTCTGTGGTTTTCAGGACCACCGGCCAGCCCAGCGCGTCTGCTGCGGCCACAGCTTCGTCCGGGGTGGTGAAGCCGGCAGAGGGCAGGACGGAGATGCCGTAATGCCCCAGCAGGGACGCAGACGCAGCGGGGTCCAGCTGCTTGAGCTGTTCGCCCGTGACGTCCCGCAGCAGGGCGTCGAGTTCGGCCTCTGCCTGCCGGGGGTCACAGGCGTCGGGTTCGACGAACTGCCCCTGGTCGCGGGCCGCCCACTCCACGTACCTGACCACGGCCGCGAGCGCGGCCACGGCGGCGCCGGGGTTGGAAAAGCACGGGACGGTACAGCCCTCCGCCCCCACCAGGCCCTCGACGTTGATGGCGGGGTCCAGGATGCCGGTGAATGCTGCCACCACAGGCTTCCCGGCGCTGGCGGAACATTCCGCCAATACCTGCGCCACGGCGTCGGCAGTCAGCCCGCGGGCCGGCAACAGCGCGGCGACGGCGGCGTGCACGGCATCCGAGGCCAGGGCGTCAAGGAGGGCCTTCCGCAAGGCAGGCAGGGCCACCGACTGGCCGGCATCGAGGTCCAGTCCGGCAACCACCTGGGCCACTCCCAGCCCATGTGCTGCGGCGCTGTCCGCCACGACGTTCCCCAGCGCCTGGGAGTTGCTGAAGACGGCCACGTCCGGTCCTGCGGGCAACGGCTGTCCTGATACCACCTGGGCCACGTCCACCAGCTGTTCCACCGTTTCCACGCGGATCACGCCCGACTGGCGCAGCATGGCATCCAGCGCGCCGGCCGGCGCCTGCGTGGTCCGGACCGCATGTCCGGGCGGCAGGCGCAGTCCCATGGTGTCCGATTTGGCCACTATGACCGGCTTGGTGCGGGCCAGGCGGCGCGCGATCCGGGAGAACTTGCGCGGGTTGCCGATCGATTCCAGGTACAGGCCCACCGCGGAGGTGTCGGCGTCGTCCTCCCAGTACTGCATCATGTCGTTGCCGGAGACATCAGCCCTGTTGCCTGCCGAGAGGAGGCTGGACAGTCCCAGCCGGCGCCGGCTGGAAGCGGCATACAACGAGACGCCGATGGCTGCCGACTGGCTGAACAGGCCCAGGCCGCCGCGGCGGGGCATCGTGGGGGCCATGGAGGCATTCAGGGACACGTCAGGGTGGGTGTTGGCAATGCCCAGCGATGCCGGGCCGATCACCCTCATTCCGTTGGCCCGGGCCTGGCGCACCAGGGAGCGCTGGCGCATGAGGCCCCGCCCGCCGTCGTCCGCGAAGCCTGCCGAGGCGATCACGACGCCTTTGACGCCCGCTGCCGCACACTCAGCCACCACGCCGGCCACTTCCTCGTAGGGGACGGCGATGATGGCCAGCTGGACGGGTTCGGGAACCTCGGAGAGCTTGCCGTAGGACATCATCCCCGCCAGCTCCAGTGCCTCGGGGTTGATGGCATACACGGACCCGTGGAAGCCGCCCTCGATGATGTGCTCCAGCAGCTGGTACCCCACAGTGCCCCATTTGCGGCTGGCACCGATCACGGCAACGGACGACGGCGCCAGCAGCTCCCGGACGCTCCTCGCCTCGGCGCGGTGCTCGCGGGATTCCATCACGGCGCGTGATTTCTCGGTGGGGTTGATGTTGAACTCGAGGCTCACGACGCCGTCGTCGAAGTGGCGCTTGACGTCGTAGCCGGCGTCGGAGAAGACCATCAGCATCTTACGGTTTTCCGGCAATACTTCCGCGCTGAACTTCCGGATCCCGTTTTCGTGCGCGGCGGCGGCCAGGTGCTCCAGGAGGATGGACCCGATGCCCCTCCCCTGGTGGGCATCGGCGATGTTGAAGGCGACCTCTGCTTCGGTGGGATCGGAAAGCCGGTCGTAGCGGCCGATGCCGATGATTTCCCCGTGGATGGTGATGACGAACGCCACCCGGTCCTTGTAGTCCACTTCCGTGAAGCGCTTGAGCTCCTTGGCGGACAACCTGGCCTTGAACGCAAAGAAGCGCATGTAGATTGAATTCTGCGACTGTCCGGTGTGGAAGGCCTGCACCGCGTCCGCGTCCGACGGGTGGATGGGCCGCAGGTGCGCTGTCCCGCCGTCGCGCAGGACGACATCGGCTTCCCAATGTTCCGGATATTCGCCGTCCCCGGGCTGATCCACCATAGGCTTAGCCTAGCCAAAAACTATCGCAGCACACCCCAAGGCTGCGCAGTAACCCCAGAAGGATTTACCAAACCCCATGGCACGCCGCCAAAGTTCACAGCCCATCGTGGAGAGCGACTACACGGAAAACATCGTCGATATCGATGTGACGTCCGAAATGCAGGGCTCCTTCCTGGAGTACGCATACTCGGTGATCTACTCCCGTGCCCTCCCCGACGCCCGTGACGGGCTGAAGCCGGTGCAGCGCCGCATCCTGTACATGATGAGCGACATGGGCCTGCGCCCGGACCGGGGCCACGTCAAGAGTGCCCGCGTGGTGGGCGAAGTCATGGGCAAGCTGCACCCGCACGGCGACGCCGCCATCTATGACGCCATGGTGCGCATGGCGCAGGACTTCTCGCTGCGGCTGCCGCTGATTGACGGCCACGGCAACTTCGGCTCGCTCGACGACGGCCCGGCAGCGCCGCGGTACACCGAGGCCCGGCTGGCGGCGGCCGCCCTCACCCTCACCAACCACCTCGACGAAGACGTGGTGGACTTCGTCCCCAACTACGACAACCAGCTGACCCAGCCGGACGTCCTTCCCGCCGCATTCCCCAACCTGCTGGTCAACGGTGCCACCGGCATCGCCGTCGGCATGGCCACCAACATGGCCCCGCACAACCTGGTGGAGGTCATCTCCGCCGCCCGGCACCTGATTGCCAACCCGGACGCTACCCTCGATGACCTCATGCGGTTCGTCCCGGGCCCTGACCTGCCCAGCGGCGGCCGCATCGTTGGCCTGGACGGCATCCGCGACGCCTACGCCACCGGCCGCGGCTCCTTCAAGACCCGCGCAAAGGTGGAGGTGGAACAGCTCTCCGCACGCCGTACCGGCCTGGTGGTCACCGAACTGCCGTACATGGTGGGCCCGGAAAAGGTGATCGAGAAGATCAAGGATGCCGTCAACGCCAAGAAACTGACCGGTATCAGCGACATCGTGGACCTGACCGACCGCAAGCACGGGCTGCGGCTGGTCATCGAGCTCAAGAACGGCTTCAACCCGAACGCGGTCCTGCACCAGCTCTACCGGTACACGCCGATGGAGGACTCCTTCGGCATCAACAACGTCACGTTGGTGGACGGCCAGCCGCAGACGCTTGGCCTGGTGGACCTGTTGCGCGTCTACGTCAACCACCGCATCAACGTGGTCCGGCGCCGGACTGTCTTCCGGCTCGGGAAGAAGAAGGACCGCCTCCACCTGGTGGAGGGCCTCCTCATCGCCATCGTGGACATCGATGAGGTCATCCAGATCATCAGGTCTTCCGACGAGGCCTCAGCAGCGCGTGAGCGCCTGATGTCCATCTACGACCTCACCGAGATCCAGGCCAACTACATCCTGGAACTGCGCCTCCGCCAGCTCACCAAGTATTCGCGGATCGAGCTGGAGAAGGAACAGGACGAACTCCGCCGCGAAATCGCGGAGCTGCAGGCCATCCTGGACTCCGAGGAGCTGCTCCGCACCGTGGTCTCCGACGAACTCGGAGCCATTGCCGAGGAACACGGCACCCCGCGCCGGACCGTGCTGCTGGAATCCGAGGCCGTGGCCCCCACCGTTGCGTCCGCCGAGCTCGTGGCGGCCAATGGCAAAAAGGGCAAGGCCGCGCCGCTGGCACTGGAGATCGCTGACGACCCCTGCTGGGCCATCCTCACCGCCTCCGGGCAGGTGGCCCGCACCAGCAACCAGGAGCCGCTGGCCGAGGCAGGGCCCCGGAGCAAGCATGACGTGTACGCCTCCGTAGTGAAGACCTCGGCCCGCGGTGAAATCGCGGCCGTCACCTCGCTGGGCCGCATGCTGCGCCTCCAGGTCATGGACATGCCGGTCCTGCCGCCGGTGACCGGCCTGCCCAACCTGGCGGGAGGCGTCCCGGCCAAGGAGTTCCTCACCCTGGTGAAGGGCGAAACCCTGGTGGCGTTCGTACGCCTTGACGAGGTCCTGGCCATCGGCACGGCCCAGGGCGTGGTGAAGCGCGTCCAGCCGGACTACCCGCTGAACCGCGAGGACTGGGAAGTCATCACCCTCAAGGACAAGGACGTGGTGGTGGGGGTGGCTCCCGCCGGAGACGACGACGCCGAACTGGTGTTCCTCACCAGGGAGGCCCAGCTGCTGAAGTTCCCCGCCGCCGTCGTCCGCCCCCAGGGACGCACCGCCGGCGGCATGGCCGGGATCAAGCTCGCCGCGGGCGACCAGGTGATCTTCTTCGGCGCCGTCCAGCCCAAGGACGAGGCCGCCGTCGTGGTCACCATCGCCGGCACCAACGGCGCCCTGCCGGGCACCGCCCCGGGCACGGCCAAGGTCACGGCGTTATCCGAGTATCCGGCCAAGGGACGTGCCACCGCCGGGGTCCGGTCGCACCGGTTCCTCAAGGGTGAGGACATGCTTCTGCTCGCCTGGGCGGGACACGGGCCGGCCAAGGCATCATCCGCTGCAGGCGTGGCGCGGTCCCTGCCCCAGGAACACGGCCGCCGCGACGGTTCGGGCGTCCCGCTTTCCCAGGCGGTTGAAGCCGTGGGCCCGGCCATGGCATGGACGGACGGCCCGGCAGAGGAGGCGTAGCTTCGGGCCCATGCCTACCGCTTAGACTGCTCCCATGCCTATCGTTCCTGATGCCAAGGACTGGACCTGGGTCCTGTCCCGCCCCTGCCCGGAATGCTCCTTCGACGCCTCCACGGCCACGCCATCAACGGTTCCCGGGAGCATCGAAAGCATGATCCCCCGGTGGCGGGCCGTCCTCCGCCGGCCGGACGCAGCGCAGCGCCCCGACGACGACACATGGTCGGCACTGGAGTATGCGTGCCATGTGCGGGACGTCTTCGCACTCTTCGACCAGCGGCTGAACCTGATGCTGGCCGAAGACGGCGCCCGTTTCGAGGATTGGGACCAGGACCGGACGGCCGTTGAGAAGGACTACGCCAACGCCGAACCATCCGAGGTGGCCCGCGAACTGGCGGCGGAAGGCCACCAGGCTGCTGAGGCCTTCGCCCGCGTTCGGGAAGAGGACTGGGGACGCAGGGGGCTGCGCAGCAACGGCTCGGAGTTCACTGTCCTCACGCTCTCCCAATACTTCCTGCACGACGTCGTCCACCACCTTCACGACGTCGACGGCTAAAGAAAACTTAGCCAGTCCGGGCCTAGCGGGAAGCGGCCAGCGATTCCCGGGGCTGTCCGGATGATGCCGAAAGGTCAAGCCGGGCGTCGCCGGCCAGGATGTCCGCCGGGTTGTGGGTGACCAGCACCACGGTGCGGTCCCGCAGCCCTGCGCGCAGGTCCGCCAGCATGGCGGCCGCAGACTCCGCGTCCAGGTGGGCGGTGGGCTCATCCAACAGGATCACCTCCGCACCTGTGAGCAGGGTCCGTGCCACGGCCAGCCGCTGGCGCTCACCGCCGCTCAGGAAGGCACCGCCGGGACCAATCCGGGTGTCCAGCCCCGCCGGGAGCCGGCCCACCAGGCCGGCAAGTCCGACGGCGGCCAGGACGGCTTCCAGTCCGTCGTCCGTCAGGGGCGGTGCACCGCTTCCGGACGGCCGGCCCAGCATCAGGTTGCCGCGGATGGTGGAGTCGAAAAGGTGCGCCTCCTGCGGGCACCATGCCGCGCGGCCGGTGACAAGCACCTGGCCCGCAGTTGGCGGCAGGAACCCCAGCAGCACCGAGAGCAGGGTGGACTTTCCCGAACCCGAGGGCCCGGTCACTGCCAGCCACCGCCCCGGAGCAGCCACCGCGTCCACGCCTGTGAAGACCGGGGAGCCGCCCGCCCACGCCGCGGCAAGGTCCACCAGTTCAACGCCGGGCACACCGCCCGCCCGGCCGGGAACGGACTGCAGCCCATCGGACGCGTCGCCGCCGCCCTCAAGGGCCCCCGACTCCCCCACCCTGCGCATGACGGCACGGAGCGCCGGGAACTGGCGGACCGCCGTCGTCATCGCTGCGTACGGTTCCACCAGCGCGAGCAGCAGGAGGACCACGACGGCTGCCGTGGCCGGGGCCACCTGGGCCGCGAGGACGCCGGGAGCCGCCAGCCATGCGGCGGCCAGCGCAGCGGTGCCGCAGGCGGCCGTGGCGATTGCATGTCCCAGGCCGTCGGCCCAGGCGGAGCGCTGGGATGCGCGCGTGGCGCGGCGGTCTTCTTCCAGCAGCGGCTCAAGCACGCGGAGTGCCACGCCATTTGCGTGCAGTTCGGCGCGCGCGTCCAGGGCCGCCGTCACGCGGCGCAGGACGCCGGAGCGAAGGGACTGCTCGGCGGTGGCGGATTTTCGATCGCCCCAGAGGGCGGCCGCGGGCGCCACCAGCAGGCCGCTGATGGCCGCACCGGCCACCGCGGGAAGGGCTGCCGGGACCAGGACGGCGGTGGCGGTCACGGCCAGGACGGACACTGCAAACGCCGTGATGGGCGGCAGGACCACGCGGGGAAGGAGGTCGCGGACCGTGTCCACGTCGTCAATGACCGTCCCCAGCACGTTGCCGCCCTGCAGGAGCCGGCGCAGCGACAGGGCCCTGCGGCTCAGTGACTCCCAGAGCCGGCCGCGCAGACGGGTGAGTGCGGCAAAGACGGCATCGTGCAGCAGCAGCCGCTCGCAGTAGCGGAAGACGGCCCGGCCGATGCCGAAGAACCGGACGCCCACGATGGCGGTCAGGAGGTAGAGGATGGGCGGCTGCTCGCTGGCGCGGATGATGAGCCAGCCGGAAAGGCCGGAAAGCGCGACGGCGAAGACGGCCGCCAGGGTGCCGACCAAAGCGGCGGCGGCGAACTTTCCCCGCACCGGCGCCAGGAGGGCGGCCAGGAGGCGGACCGGGCCAGGTGCGGCCTGGGCGGGCTGGCGGGTACCGGCGTTGTTGCTTGGGTTGCCCCCGGTTGTCTCTGCGGCAGCGGGGCCCGTGGCGGCAGAGGGCAGGACCTCGCCAGCGCTGTCATCCCGGAGTGTTGCCGGCGCGGGTTGGCTCCCCGTTCGCACCGGCACCAGCAGGTCTGCGAGCTGCCGGGTGCGCTGGTTGTGGGCAACCAGGATCACGGTGGCCCGGCCGCGGAGCCGCCGGATGGCGTCCTCCACAACGAGCGCGGAAGCATCGTCCAGGTGGGCGGTGGGCTCATCCAGCAGCAGGAGGGTGGCGCCGGCCTCGATCCTGGCCAGCCCGCGGGCCAGGGCCACGCGACGCAGCTCGCCGGGGCTCAGCTCCGCCTGGTGCTTCGCGGCCAGGTGGGCGGCGCCGGCGCGGTCAAGGCAGCGGCGGGCAGTCTCTTCGGCGGCCAACCGGTCCCGTCCGGAGCCGGGGTCCGGCGAAAGGTACAGCAGCACCTCGTCCAGGACGGCGCCTGCCACCATGACGGGGTGCTGCGGCACCCAGGCCACGGTACTGCGGTCCAGTCCGCTGATGGATCCGGTGATGCCCGTCCCGTCGCCGGTGCCGATGGTTCCGGCCAGCACGCCCAGGATGGTGCTCTTGCCTGCGCCGCTGGGTCCGTCCAGGGCGGTGATCCTGTCCTGCGGCGCGGTGAAGGTGAGGGGTCCCACGGCTGCTTCGGACCGTCCGGGGTAGGTCACGGTAAGTCCGGTGGCCTCCAGCGGGGCACCAGGCCTGGCGGCCTTTGCCGCCGGCAGGGGTGTTGGCTCCGGCGCGCCGGTCACGGCGGCGGTTTCCGCGAGCGCCACCCGGCCGTCGTCGCTGGCATGGTGGGCGGTGCCCAGTTCACGCAGCGGGAGATAGCAGTCCGGTGCCAGGAGGAGCGCCAGCAGGCCGGCTTCCAGTGGCATGTCGCCGTGGACCAGCCGTACACCGATGAAGACGGCCACGACGGCCACCGAAATGGTGGCGATGAGTTCCAGGGCCAGGGCGGACAGGAAGGCGGTCCGCAGGGTGCCCATGGTGCGGGTGCGGTATTCGTCGGAGATTTCCTCCAGGGCCTTGCGCTGGGCGGTAGCCCGCCCCAGTCCCACCAAAACCGGCAGGCCCTTGGCGAGCTCCAGCATGTGGGCGCTCAGCCGGGCCAGCGATGCCTGCGCCTCGCGGACGCTGTCCTCGGTGTATCGGCCGATCAGCACCATGAACACCGGGATCAGGGGCACGGTGAGGACAATGACCAGCGCGCTCACCCAGTCCGCGAAGAGGATCCGGGCCCCCAGCAGCAGTGGCACGGCCGCGCAGTTGACCAGCGCGGGAAGGAACTGGGTGTAGTAGCTGTCCAGGGCGTCCAGTCCCCGGGTTGCCAGTACCGCCAGGCCGCCGTCGCCAGGGCCTGAGGACCGGACACCCGTGCGCAGGGCACGCGCCAGCAGCTCCGCCCGGAGTTCTTCCTTGACTCCCAGGGCGGCGCGGCGGGCGGCGATGGCCTGGCCCCAGACGGTCAGCGAGCGGAGGACGACGCCGGCGAGTCCGGCTGTGAGCTGGGTTGCCCAGGCAGGGTTCCCGGCTACCAGGCCGGCCAGGGCGGACGCCACGGCCTGGCCGATCAGAACCAGGGACAGGGCCTTGAGGGCGGCCAGGACTCCCAGCCAGTAGATGGCGGAGCGGGTTGCCGGACCGGCAGGAAAGGTGGGCCGCACGTCAGCCCTTGGTGGTGAACGCCCTGGCGGCCACCGCCGGCAGGAAGCTGTGGGCTTCCGGGATGTGGGCGGCGCTGACGCGGCGGCGGAAGACCCAGTAGGTCCAGGCTTGGTAGGCGATCACCAGGGGAAGGCCAACAGCTGCCACGATGCTCATCAGTCCCAGGGTGTAGTCCGAGGAGGAGGCGTTGGAGATGGTGAGGTCAAAGGCGCTGTCCAGCGTGGAGGGCAGCACCACCGGGTACACGGCCCCGAAGATGGATGCCGTGCCGAGCACCAGGAAGGCGCCCAGGGCCAGGAAGGACCGGCCCTCGGAGCCGTTCCGGGCCAGCAGCCAGGCAGTAACGGCAGCAGCAACGGCCAGGAGGACGGCGGTCCAGGTCCAGGGTTTGCCGTCCATGAACTGGATGGCGAGGGCCCACGCCGCGATGGGCAGCAGCAGGACCGGCAGGAGCCGCACGAACCATCGGCGGGCGCGGTGCCGTACCTCGCCGTCGGTCTTGAGGGCCAGGAACGCCAGGGCGTGGAGCAGCGCGAACCCCACCACGGCGATACCGCCCAGCAGGGCGTAGCCGCTGAACCAGGCCATCGGGCCGCCTTCGCGGTCGCCGTTGGCGTTCAGCGGAAGGCCGGTGGTGGTAAGGGCCAGCGCGGCGCCCACGCCGAAGGCGGCGAAGAAGGAACCCAGCGCGATGGCCCAGTCCCACCGGTTCCGCCAGCTGTCCGTGTCCACCTTGCCGCGGTATTCGAAGGCCACCGCGCGGAAGATCAGGGCCAGCAGGACCACCAGCAGGGGGAGGTACAGCGCGGAGAACAGCGACGCGTACCAGAGCGGGAAGGCAGCGAAGGTGGCACCGCCGGCGGTCAGCAGCCACACCTCGTTGCCGTCCCAGACGGGTCCGATGGTGTTCAACAGCACCCGGCGCTCGGTGTTGTTGCGGGCGAAGAGCTTCATCAGCATCCCCACGCCCAGGTCGAAGCCCTCCAGGAAGAGGTAGCCGGTCCACAGCACCGCGATGGCGATGAACCAAATGGTGGGAAGCAGTTCCATTGTGTGTTTCCTCTGCTAGTAGGCGAAGGCCAGGACGTCGTCGGCGGGTTTTGTATCGCCGGGGCTGCCGGGGCCGGGCGTCGCGTCCTCGTTCTCGTCCACCGGTGCGTGGCCGAGTTCTGGCATTGCGGAGACAACGCCGCCGCGGATGTACTTGACCAGCAGTTTGACTTCCACCACCAGCAGGACTGCGTAGACGGCGGTCAGGGCAACCAGCGAGGCGATCAGTTCCCCTGCGGAGACTCCCGGTGAGACGGCGGCGGCGGTGAACATGAACACCTGGTCGATGCCGCTGGGGTCGGGGTTGGGCGCCACGACGAACGGCTGGCGGCCCATTTCGGTGAAGATCCATCCGGCGGCGTTGGCACCGAACGGGGCGAGGATGCCGAAGACAGCCAGCCGCATCAGCCACCGCGACTCCGGCACGGTTCCCCTGCGGGTGAGCCAGAGCGCCACCAGTGCGGCCAGGGCGGCGAGTCCGCCAAAGCCGATCATCATCCGGAACCCCCAGTAGGTGACTTCCATGACGGGCACGTATTCGATCTCCTGGCCCGCGCGCTCACCGTAAATGGGATTGTCCGGCAGGTTGGTTCCGTAGTTGGCCTTGTATTCGGGCAGCAGGCTGTTGACACCCTTGACCTCGGTGGTGAAGTCGCCCTTGGCCAGGAAGGACAGGATGCCCGGGACCTCGATCACGGCCACGACGTCGTCGCAGTTCCTGGATCCCACGTTTCCGATGCTCAGGACGGAGAAACCGGTGCCGTCGTGGCAGGCCGCCTCTGCGGCTGCCATCTTCATGGGCTGCTGCTGGAACATCAGCTTGCCCTGCAGGTCGCCGGTCACCGCGGTTCCGGCGAAGGAGATCATGGCCACCACTGCGCCGATCCGCAGGGAGCGGATCCACACGCTGTGGTCTGCACGGTCACGGCCCGGGATGCGGACGTCTTCACCCGGGATGACCTTGCCGTCGGCACCCACTGTGTCAACGCCGTCGTGCCGTCTCCGCCAGAGGTGGTACCAGGCGATGCCCAGGAGGAAGCCGCCGGCCACAGCCAGGGCACCGAAGAGGGTGTGCGGGACGGCCACCAGCGCGGTGTTGTTGGTGAACACGGCCCAGGCATCGGTCATGACGGGCCGGCCGTTGATCATTTCCACGCCTACCGGGTGCTGCATCCAGCTGTTGGCCACGATGATGAAGTAGGCGGAAAGGGCCGACCCGATGACGGCCACCCAGAGGCAGGCAAGGTGGATGGCGGGCTTGAGCTGCTTCCAGCCAAAGATCCACAGGCCCAGGAACGTCGATTCGACGAAGAAGGCCAGGAGGGCTTCAAGGGCCAGCGGGGCACCGAAGACGTCCCCCACGAACCGGCTGTATTCGCTCCACGCCATGCCGAACTGGAATTCCTGCACGATGCCGGTGGCCACGCCCATGATGAAATTGATGAGGAACAGCTTCCCCCAGAACTTGGTCATGCGCAGGTACTCGGGCTTGCCGGTGCGGTACCAGGCGGTCTGGATGACGGCGACCACCAGGCCCAGGCCGATGGTCAGCGGCACCATCATGAAGTGGTAGACCGTGGTG
This sequence comes from Arthrobacter sp. SLBN-112, assembly GCF_006715225.1. Classification (NCBI taxonomy): domain Bacteria; kingdom Bacillati; phylum Actinomycetota; class Actinomycetes; order Micrococcales; family Micrococcaceae; genus Arthrobacter; species Arthrobacter sp. SLBN-112. The sequence continues at coordinate 2,880,944 of NZ_VFMU01000001.1, read as the reverse complement.
ATACCGAATTGCCAGCGTGCGATTTCCAAGGCGTCCATGGCGGTCCCTACTGTTGGCCGATGCAGTTTTCTACAGTTCGTAGAACTTCAACTTCTACAAAGTGTAGAACATTGGCGTGGACGGATGAAACCAACCACCCTCCCCAAGCACGGACCGGCAGGCGCCGACGCGCCATATGTTCTACCCCATGTAGAATCCGGGGCGGTTTCAGGGTAGATTTAGTGATGTAGTTGAACAAACCGCGTGAGGTCACCGTGCATCCAAAGAGCACGGTGCGGGGAAATAAAAGGAAAAGTGAAATGGCTAGTCTTGGTGAACTGGAACGGGCAGTCATGGACCTGCTCTGGGCGGGCCAGGAAGCGGCTACGGCCAATACCCTGAGGGACCAGCTGGCGCGCACGTCCGCGACGCAGGGCGGGCCGGGCCACGAAGGCAAGGAGCTGGCCGTCACCACGGTGCTCACCGTACTCTCCCGCCTGGAAAAGAAGGGGCTGGTGGAGCGCGAACGCGGCACCCGCCCGCACCGCTACCAGGCCGTGTCGAGCCGTGCGGACCACACCGCCGAACTCATGCACGAAGTCCTGGGATCAGCCCCGGACCGCGAGGCCGTCCTGGCCCGCTTCATCGGGTCCGTGTCCGAAGGTGAAGCTGAGACGCTGCGCAAACTGCTGGGCCACCTCTAGCACACCATGTTCTGGGCCTCATACCTGCTGGCGGTCCTTGCGATAATCCTGGCCTGGCCGGTGCCGATCCTCCTGTCACGGGCACAATGGCCGGCCAGGTCGCCGTTCACGGCCATGCTGCTGTGGCAGGCGATTGCGCTCGCAGGTGGACTGTCAATGATCGGCGCCATGCTGGTCTACGGCCTCGAACCCATCGGGGACAACCTCATAGCAGGGCTCCGCGCATTGGCAGGAATGGTGCTCTTCAATGCCCCCACCACGGCGCTGGGCTTTTGGCATATCTTTGCACTGTCCACCGCTGCCCTGCTCACGGCCCACCTGGTCTTCACGCTGCTGCTGACGTACTACAAGATCCAGCGGCAGCGGCGCCGGCACCGCGAACTGCTGGCTTTGCTGGCCTCCCCGTCGGCCCAGGATGCGGGGACGCTGGTCATCAGCCACGACTCCCCTGTGGCCTACTGCCTTCCGGGCGGCGCCCGCTCCGTAACCGTCCTGTCTGACGGCCTGATGGCTGCCCTCGAACCGGCCGAGTTGCGGGCCGTCCTGATCCACGAAAACGCCCATTTGAGCCAACGGCACCACCTGCTGCTGTGGGCCTTTGCTGCCTGGCGCCAGGCGCTCCCCTGGCTTCCCACCACCCGGCTTGCCCAGGAAGCCGTCAACTCGCTGATTGAGATGCTGGCCGACGACGTTGCGTTGCGGACCGAGAGCAAGGCGACCCTCATCAAGGCGATCGCCATCGTGGCCAGCGGCTCGGCAGGAAACGCGGGTGCCGGTGACATCCGGCCATCCTCGCCCACGGTGGCCCTGTCAGGGCTGGAGTCGGCGTCGGGCGGACCGGGTTCGGACGCGGTCAGGACCGCCGCCTCCCGGGTCAGCCGGCTGCTGACCCCGCAGCCGCAGCTTCCCGCGGCCGTCCGCAGCGCGGTTATGGCCGGCTCCGTCCTGCTGCTGGCCTTGCCCACTGCGTTGCTGGTGGTTCCCGGCCTGCTGGGTTGACACCCGGGGGCTGAGGTTGCCGGCAGTCAGGCGTCGATGCGCTCCCGGTCCAGGCTTGACGCGCCGGCGATGATGAAGTCCTTGCGCGGGGATACGTCGGAGCCCATCAGGAGGTCGAAGATCTCCTCTGCCTGCTGCGCGTTTTCGATCCCCACCTTGCGCAGGGTGCGGTGCCGCGGGTCCATGGTGGTCTCCGCCAGCTGCTCGGCGTCCATCTCCCCCAGGCCCTTGTACCGCTGGATGGGTTCCTTGTACCGCTTGCCTTCCTTGGCCAGGCGGGCCAGCAGGACGTGGAGTTCGGCCTCGGAATAGGTGTAGATCATTTCGTTGGCCTTCTGGCCGGCGTTGATGACCTCCACCCGGTGCAGCGGCGGGACCGCGGCGAACACCCTGCCCTCCAGGATCATGGGCCGCATGTAGCGGAAGAAAAGAGTCAGCAGCAGGGTCCGGATGTGGGCACCGTCCACGTCCGCGTCGGTCATGAGGATCACCTTGCCGTACCGCGCGGCACTGATGTCGAAGCTGCGGCCGGAGCCCGCGCCCACCACCTGGATGAGGGCGGCGCATTCGGCGTTGGAGAGCATGTCTCCCACCGACGCCTTCTGGACGTTGAGGATCTTGCCGCGGATGGGCAGGAGCGCCTGGAAGTCGGAGGAGCGTGCCAGCTTGGCGGTGCCCAGCGCGGAGTCGCCTTCCACGATGAACAGCTCGGAACGTTCGACGTCGTCCGTTCGGCAGTCAGCGAGCTTGGTGGGCATCGAGGAGGTCTCCAGCGCATTCTTGCGCCGTTGGGTCTCCTTGTGGACCCGCGCCGAGATGCGGGACTTCATCTCGCTGACGATCTTTTCCAGCAGCAGGGCAGACTGGGCTTTGTCGTTCCGGTTGCTGGAGGACAGTTTGGCGGAGATCTCACGCTCCACCACCCTTGCCACGATGGCACGCACTGCACTGGTGCCGAGGATCTCCTTGGTCTGGCCCTCGAACTGCGGTTCCGCGAGCCGAACGGTCAGCACCGCCGTCAGGCCGGCGAAGATATCGTCCTTTTCGATCTTGTCGTTTCCGGCCTTGAGCTTGCGCGCATTGGTCTCGACCGCTTTACGGAATGTCTTGACCAGCGCCTGCTCGAACCCGGACTGGTGCGTGCCGCCCTTCGGGGTGGCGATGATGTTCACGTAGCTGCGCACGGCGCTGTCGTAGCCAATGCCCCAGCGCAGCGCCACGTCCACTTCACAGTCGCGTTCAACCTCGGCCAGCTGGCTGTGCCCGCGTTCGTCAAGGACCGGGACGGTTTCCTTGAACTTCCCGGACCCGTGCAGCCGCCACACGTCCGTGACGGCCGGGTCGGCGGCGAGGAACTCGACAAACTCGGAGATGCCGCCGTCGTGGTGGAAGACCTCTTCATGCGGGCCCGCTTCGCCCGGGGTTCCGGGGAGCTTGCGTTCGTCCCGGACGGTGAGCTTGAGGCCCGGCACCAGGAAGGAGGTCTGGCGGGCACGGGCAACCAGGTCCTCGTAGGAGAACTTGGCATCGGGGGTGAAGATCTGCCGGTCTGCCCAGTAGCGGATCCGGGTCCCGGTGACGCCGCGCTTGGCCTTGCCCACGATGTCCAGTACCGAATCATCAACGAAGGGAGTGAACGGCGCTGCCGGATCCAGGCGGGACCCCGTGTCCTTGAAGCGGCCGGGCTCGCCGCGGCGGAAGGACATTTTGTACGTCTTGCCGCCGCGGTCCACCTCGACGTCCAGTCGGGATGACAGGGCATTGACCACGGACGCGCCCACACCGTGCAGGCCGCCCGAGGCGGTGTAGGAGCCGCCGCCGAACTTGCCGCCTGCGTGCAGCTTGGTGAACACCACTTCGACGCCGGTGAGTCCCGTCTTGGGTTCCTTATCGATGGGGATGCCGCGGCCGTCGTCGTGGATCTCCACGGAGTTGTCAGCGTGCAGGATGATGCGGATGTCGTGGCCGAACCCGGCCAGGGCCTCGTCCACGGAGTTGTCGATGATCTCCCAGAGGCAGTGCATGAGGCCACGCGAGTCGGTCGAGCCGATGTACATGCCCGGGCGCTTGCGGACGGCTTCGAGGCCCTCCAGTACGGACAGGTGCCGGGCGGTGTACTCAGAGCTTGGTGCCACTGGTGATGAACTCCTTCAGGGACGTGGATGCGGCGCTGGGGCCGCACCTTCTAGGGTAGTCGGCGGCAGCGGTGACAGGCGTCTGCCACACCCTCCGTGCCGTGTGCGGCGCGCCACCAGCCCCCGTGATGCGCGGGGCGGGGCAATTCTTGACCTAACCTTGCGGATACGCGGACAGCGAACTTGCCCCATCCTTGCGATGGTTCGGATACGAATACTGGTTATATAGATGTACTGATCTACTAAGGAGGCCGACATGACAACAGCAGTGGCAGACCGCACACTAAATGCACTCGACCGGTGCGACCGTTGCGGAGCTCAGGCATATGTCCGGGTTGTACTCGAGTCCTCCGGCGGTGAGCTGTTGTTCTGCGGCCACCATGCCCGTGCAGTCGAGGCGACGCTCAAGCCGTTGAGCTCCGACTGGCACGACGAGACGGGAAAGCTTCACGAGAAAGCTGCCGTGGAAATCGACTAGATGAGGCATCGGTAACAACGAACCTGCGGGGCGCTTCCAATGCGGAAGGGCCCCGCAGGCGTTTAAAGGCACCCGTATAAACGCTGCCCGCGGCAGCTGAAAACAAAGCAGGAGCTGTTCCGAAACCCCACCTTCCGGGTTTCGGAACAGCCCCTGCTTTGTTGTGCGGAAGAGACCTAGTCCAGGTAGTCCCGCAGCACCTGCGACCGGGAGGGGTGGCGGAGCTTGGACATGGTCTTGGACTCGATCTGGCGGATCCGCTCGCGGGTGACGCCGTAGACCTTCCCGATTTCGTCTAAAGTCTTCGGCTGTCCGTCAGTGAGGCCGAACCGCATGGCAACCACGCCGGCCTCGCGTTCGGAAAGGGTGTCCAGGACCGAGTGCAGCTGCTCCTGCAGGAGGGTGAAGCTGACGGCGTCCGCCGGAACAACAGCTTCGGAGTCCTCAATCAGGTCGCCGAACTCCGAGTCGCCGTCCTCACCCAGGGGGGTGTGCAGCGAAATTGGCTCGCGGCCGTACTTCTGGACCTCGACCACCTTTTCCGGGGTCATGTCCAGTTCCAGTGCCAGCTCTTCGGGCGTGGGTTCGCGGCCCAGGTCCTGCAGCATCTGGCGCTGGACGCGTGCCAGCTTGTTGATGACCTCAACCATGTGCACCGGAATACGGATGGTGCGGGCCTGGTCGGCCATGGCACGGGTGATGGCCTGGCGGATCCACCAGGTGGCGTACGTGGAGAACTTGAAGCCCTTGGTGTAATCGAACTTCTCCACGGCGCGGATCAAGCCGAGGTTGCCTTCCTGGATCAGGTCCAGGAACAGCATGCCGCGGCCGGTGTAGCGCTTGGCCAGCGAGACCACCAGGCGGAGGTTGGCTTCCAGCAGGTGGTTCTTGGCGCGCTTGCCGTCATGGATGATGAATTCGAGTTCGCGCTTGTACTTCGGATCCATGGATCCGTCGTCTGCGGCGATCTTCTCCTCGGCGAACAGCCCGGCTTCGATCCGCAGTGCAAGGTCGACTTCCTGCTCCGCGTTGAGCAGGGCCACCTTACCGATCTGCTTCAGGTAGTCCTTAACAGGGTCAGCCGTGGCGCCGGCAGACATGACCTGCTGCACGGGGGCGTCATCGTCGTCCGCATCGGAGTAGACGAAGCCCTTGCCGCTGCCGGCGGCACCCTTGACGGGATCGGCGTCGGCATCCTCTGCTGCGTCCGGGCCTTCGAGGACGATGTCGTCGAGGTCTTCCTCGACGTCTTCGACCTCATCGGGGTCAACGTTACCGGCGGACTTTCCCGCAGCCTCGGCTGCAGCCTTGGCACCGGGCTTGGGCCCACGCTTCTTGGGCTCGCGCTTGCCGTCGCCTGCAGCCTCGCCGGCCGAAGCCTTGTTGGCTGCCCGCGTGGCTGCCCGCTTGGCATTGGTCGCGGCCTGCTTCTCCTCAGGGGACAAGACATCCTGGGCGGCGGAATCCTTCTTCGTGGAAGACGGGGTCACAGAAAACCTTTCTAGCGGTGGTCTGTGGAATCACCATACGGGCAACACCACTATGACCCTGTCAAGTCCGTGGTGAAAACCAAGCACCACCACGGCCGGCAGAGTCACTTAAGACAACTCCCGGAGCGGCTGTAATGTTCCCTTGCGGGGACGGTTACAAGCACTCGATACACGGACCCAACCGGGTCTCGGCATCCATTGTCTCACGATTTGCCCGGATCCGGCCTCCCGTGCCGCCATCCATTCCTGCTGCCCCTGGCCGGCCTGCACCGGCCGGTCCCATGTCCCCCGCGCTTCAGGCCGGTTGCCCCCGGTTCACAGCGTTTCCTTTGGCCCTGCGGGCTCGATCCGGAATTTTTGCCAGGCGGCTTCCTTCCGCGCGGCCCAGCCACAGAGCGTTCCCCTGCCCACGAGGTCCAGCAGGAGTTCGGCAAGCCGGTATTCCGGTTCGATCCCGAGGGCCTGGCCCAGGTGGGCAGCGGCATAGGAGCCGCGGCCGCGGCACCAGGCCACCCAGCCACGGAGGGTCAGCGCTGCGGCGGCCGGGGCCCCGCCGGGGACCGCCAGTTGTCCCAGAATCCGGTCCAGCGCGTCCAGGCCCGCCCAGTCCGGCACGTCCGGCGCGAGTCCCATGAGGACCTCGCCGTAACCGGCAGGATCGGAGCCGGACCCGGCACCGGGCATCCGGCGCCGCGCCTCGGCGCCACGTCTCGATGCCTGCGGCGCTTTCGCCCCCGGTTCCGGTGTCCCCCGGCGCCGGCCGGTTATTTCCACCGGCGGCAGCAACGGCACCGGCACCACGGAATGGCCGCTGCCGCCCCCGCTCCCGTCCGAGAGGACGCCGAACTGTTCGGCACCTGCCTCTGCGGCAGCCCTGCCGGCCGCGGCCATAACAAGCACGGCATCGCGCCAGGTGGGAACGAGCAGTGTGGCGCGAAGGAAGGCGTCCCGTTCAGCGTCCGGAATCCATGGCCCCGCGTGGGTCCGGTCAAGCAGCATCTCCCAGAAGTCAAGCACTGCAGTGAAGTGCGCCCTGCTCCGGGACCGCCCGCCAAGCTCGGCCTCCCAGCCGGCCTGCGCCTCAAGGACGGCCGCCAGGTACAGGGCGGGGACTGGAGCCTGCCGCCCTTCCGGCCCGGCCGCGACTCCTGGAGCGGGTCCAACACTGCTGCCCCGGTACACCATTTCCGTATTGAGCATGCTGTCCCTTATCTCCTGCAGGGGCCGTCCTGGCAGCGGGCAGCACGCGGCATCGCTGCACAAGGCGTCCCGCCAGTACTCGTCGCCCACAAACCAGGCATCACGCACGGGCATCCCGGCCTGGTCCAGCACCCTTTGGACTGTGGAGACCAGAAGGTCGTACGCAGATGGCCTGCCCATTCCGGCGTCGTTGGTGAAGACAGCCAGCAAAGCGCCGTCCGCGTCCTGGTCTGATTCGAGGTAGCGGCGGACGGCGCGGGCAAACACTGCGGGGTCTGCCCTTGTTCCCGGCCCCGGCAGGTCAAGCCGCAGCGTGGCTCCAAGCCTGGTGCCATGCAGCGTCATGGCCACCAGGCTTGCCTCTGGCCAGTACCCCAGCGAGTGTGGAATGAAGCCAAGAATGTCTTCCGGCCCGCGGACAATTAATCGTTCTGAAGCTGTCATGGCTCCAGCATTCGCCGCCGGCGATGGTGCGGGCAGGGACCAATCCGGCTATGTGGGTAACCAGCGTGCGGTGGAGGAAGAGTGGCTGAACGGGCTCAGTCTTCGCTTGGCGTCGGCTGGCGGCGGCGGGCCAGGCTTTCCCGGCGCTGCCGGGCGATGGCGCTGCGCAGCGGCGGAACCACGATCCCCTGCGCGGCCATCTGCCGGCGTACCTTCCGCCGGGAGGCCAGGATGGCCGCGGCGCCGATGGCCAGGAGCAGGAACTGGACACTCAGGGCCAGCCGGAAGGGCGCCAGGCCGTAGAGCACCCCCTGTGAAAATCCGGTGGCGTAGAGGACGTCGAGCACCAGGCCAATCAGGAAGATGGACACCAGGGCAGCGATGAAGCCGCCAACGTTGACGATGCCGGTGGCGGTGCCGATCCGGTGCGCGGGGTTGAAGGTCCGGGCGAAGTCGAAGCCGATCATCGACCCGGGGCCGCCGATTGCGAGCACCACCACCAGGCCGGCGAGCAGCCACAGCGGGGCACGTCCGGGCAGCAGCAGCACCGCGGCCCATGCTGCGGCGGTGGCGCCGGCGATCAGCAGCACCATGGTGGAACGGCGCAGGGGGTGGCGCGAAACGAAGCGGCCGATGAACGGGCCCACCGCCATGGCTGCGGCGACATACAGCGCCATCAGGGCGGCAACGGTGCCGGCGTCCAGTCCCTGGCCGGAGATCAGGAACGGGTAGCCCCAGGTCATCGCGAAGACCGTGCCGCTGAACTGGATGGTGAAGTGGCTCCACATCCCCAGCCGGGTCCCGGGCTGGCTCCAGGCACGGGCCAGCGATGCGCCGGTGGCCCTGAGTCCCTGCCGGGCGTGCGGGCGCCCGGTCCCGGGTGGAGAATCCTGCAGGAGCAGCAGTACCAGCACGACGGCGAGGGCAGACATCCCTGCCAGCATCAGGAAAGCGGGGGTCCAGCCGGACAGGTGCAGGACCAGCGCGAAGGGCAGGACACTGAAGAGCTGCCCCAACTGGCCGGACATCCCGGTCAACTGGGTGACCAGGGGGACGCGGGCCGGAGCGAACCACAGTGGGATGAGCCTGATCACCGAGATAAAGGTCATGGCGTCACCGGCACCCACCAGGACACGGCCCAGGACTCCCCCGGGGATGCTTTCGGCGAACGCAAGCTGCAGCTGTCCGAGTCCCATCAGGACTGCGCCGCCGGCGATCATGGCGCGCGAACCGAACCTGTCCACCAGCAGGCCCACCGGGATCTGGAGCCCGGCGTAGACCAGCAGCTGCAGGACGGTGAAGAAGGATATGGCTGACGCGGTTGCATGGAAGCGCTCCGTGGCCTCAAGCCCCACCACACCGAAGGACGTCCGCTGTGCCACGGCCACCAGGTACCCGAAAATTCCAATGGTCCAGATAAGCCAGGCGCGGGGAGCAGTCACTACTTCATTATGCCCGGCCCGCACCCGCGGCCCGGATGCTGTGACGCCCTGCTACTGTCCGGGGTTCTCCCTGGCCAGGTAGGCCTCCACGGCAGCTCCGAGGTCGTCGGCGTCGGGAAGCTCGTCATTCTCATTCGCCAGGAGCGACCGGCGCACTATGCCGTCCGCCTTCTCGTCATACCGCGTCTCGAGGCGGGAGACCACCTGCTGGACCTCCTCGGACGCCTCGATCTGCTGCGCGATCTGGCGGCTGACCTCACGGCCGGACTCACGGAGCCGGTCGGTGGGCAGCATCAGCGACGTTGCGGCGCCAAGGTATTCCAGTCCGGCGACGGCGGCGGTGGGGTACTCGGCCTCAGCCAGGTAATGCGGCACGTGGATGACGTACCCGGCAACATTGCGTCCTGCCTCTACCAGGCGCAGCTCCAGGATGTGGCCGACAGCAGCCGGAACTTCAACGGTGGGCTTCCAGACGGAGATGCCCTCGATCAGCTCGGGCCGGTTCCCATGCACCGTCACGCCGACGGGCCGGGTATGGGGCACGGGCATGGGGATGGAGTGGATCCAGGTGACCAGGTTGACGTCCAGCTTTTCCACGATGTTCACCACGGCACGGGCGAACCGTTCCCACTGCAGGTCGGGTTCGAAGCCGGCCAGGAGGAGGAATGGCTTCCCCAGCCCATCCACCAACCGGTACAGCGCCAGGCGCGGCTCCTGGTAGTCCTGGATGTGGTCTTCCACGAAGCTCAGGTGAGGCCGCCGGGACCTGTAGTCAATCAACTGGTCGGCATCGAAGACAGCAACGGGCTGGGCATCGAGGGTGTCCAGCAGCTCGGCGTTGATCTGCTTGACCACATGGCCGGCGTCGGCGAAGCCCGTGAAACCCATCACCAGGTCCAGCCCCTGCATCTCAGGGCTGTGGAACAGCTCGATGTTGCTGGCATAGAGCGCGTCGGGGTCCAGCAGCGAGCCGGAAATCCGTTCAAGCACGGCATGTTCCTTTCAGGGGTACGGGCGGACATCCTGCATAACGCGGCGGGCGCAGCCGGCATTCCGCGGCGAGGTGTGGCGCACATCTCAGGAAATTCTCCCGCTGTGCGGGCGAAGGGCTACGATCGGAACTGGCCTGCCAGACGGGCTTGCACGCACCCGGGCACCGTCCAGAACGGCCGGCTCCGGGCCACCATGGCAGAGCGCCCAACATGCATCCCTGCCCGAACGTTTCGAGAATTGAGGACTCATCCCTGTGGTCAAGAATACTGAAATCAACCTTAGTACCGTCTCGCGGGACCTTAAGAAGAACCCCAGCGACGCAGTGGTCATCGGGGTGGGGCAGGGAAGCGACGGGCCAGTCCTGCTGGACAACCCGCTCACGGCGAAGTCGGCGGAGGCCCTCGCTGACTCGCTCAAGGCGCTGGGCATGACCGGCGCGGCAGACCAGCTGGTCCGCCTCCCCGGCCTGCCTGAGACCGGCGCCGGCATCCTGGTCCTCGCCGGGGTGGGAAAGGTGTCCGACAGCAGCCCGCTTGCCGGCGAATCGCTCCGCCGGGCCGCGGGATCGGCCATCCGGCAACTGGCCGGCCTCCCCACGGTAACGCTGGCATTCCCGACGGCGACCGTGCAGGATGTCACGGCTGTCGCCGAAGGTGCCGCGCTGGGCGCCTATTCCTTCACCGAGTTCCGGACTTCCACGGACGGGCTCAAGGACCCCGTCCGCAATGCCGTCATCTTCACGGAACTGGCGGGCAGCACGGGCCTGGACTCCGCACTGAAGCGGGCCGGACTGGTGGCAAAGGCCGTCAACGCCACCCGGTCCCTGGTCAACACGCCGCCGAGCCACCTGTACCCGGAGTCCTTTGCCGAGGCCGCCAAGGACCTCGCCAAGGGGCTCCCCGTCAAAGTCACCGTCTGGGATGAGAAGCGCCTCGAGAAGGAAGGCTTCGGCGGCATCATGGGCGTCGGCAAGGGCTCAACCAGGCAGCCGAGGCTGGTCAAGGTCGAGTACTCCCCCGCCAGGGCCACTGCCAAAATTGCCCTGGTGGGCAAGGGCATCACGTTCGACACGGGCGGCATTTCCCTCAAGCCGGCCCTGAACATGGGCGACATGAAGAGCGATATGGCGGGTGCCGCCGTCGTGCTTAATACTGTCCTGGCCCTCGCCGGACTGGGCCTGCCGGTGAAGGCCACCGCCTGGCTTTGCATCGCAGAGAACATGCCCGGCGGCGGCGCGTCCCGGCCTGCCGATGTGCTGACCATGTTCGGCGGCAAGACGGTGGAAGTCCTCAATACCGACGCCGAAGGCCGCCTGGTGATGGCGGACGGCATCGTCGCTGCAAGCCGCGAGTACCCGGACGCCATCATCGACGTGGCCACGCTGACCGGCGCGCAGCTCATCGCACTGGGCAACCGTACTGCCGGTGTCATGGGTTCGGAGAGCGTCACGGGCGCCCTCAAGGCAGCGGCGGACCGCGCGGGCGAGCTGGTATGGCCCATGCCCCTGCCGGAGGAACTGCGGCCCAGCCTGGATTCCCAGGTGGCGGACCTGGCCAACATCGGCGAACGCCATGGCGGCATGATGACCGCTGCCGTGTTCCTGCGCGAGTTCGTGGGTAAGGACAAGGCGGGCGAACAGATCCCCTGGGCGCACATCGATATCGCAGGGCCGTCCTTTAACAACGGCAGCCCCTACGGCTATACCCACAAGCAGGGCACCGGCTGCACCGTCCGTACCCTGGTTGCCTACATCGAGGACATCCTGGCCGCGGCCTGAACAACTGGCTGGACGAAGGCTGCAACGCGTGTGTCACGCGGCTTTGAGGGGGAGTGATTGCTGTGCCACAGAGCCGCGTGACACTGGACACAAGCGCTCCACAAACACAGCGCCAAGGTGGAGCATGGATAGGTGGTTCGCTAAGGTGAACCACGGTAGTCACAAATGCAAGAGAGTTGCCCTGCTGACATAATCACGGCAGTGCAAGTTCCAAGACCAGATGATGCGCGCAGAACGCGTCATCGTTCACGCGAGGGAGCGTTTAAGTGGCCGATCAGGCAACTGCGCAAGAATTCGACATCCTGGTACTCGGTGGCGGCAGCGGCGGATACGCTGCGGCGCTGCGTGCGGTACAGCTCGGCCTCACCGTCGGCCTCGTGGAGAAGGGCAAGCTGGGCGGCACCTGCCTCCACAACGGTTGCATCCCCACCAAGGCCCTGCTGCACTCGGCAGAGCTGGCCGACCACGCCCGTGATTCCGCCAAGTACGGCGTGAACGTCACCCTGGACAGCATCGACATCAACGCCGTCAACGCCTACAAGGACGGCATTGTCGCGGGCAAGTACAAGGGCCTGCAGGGACTCATCAAGTCCAAGGGCATCACCGTCATTGAGGGCGAAGGCAAGCTCCAGGGCACCGACACCGTCGTGGTGAACGGCACCGCCTACAAGGGCAAGAACATCGTCCTGGCCACCGGCTCCTACTCGCGCACCCTTCCCGGCCTGGAAATCGGCGGCAAGGTCATCACCTCCGACCAGGCCCTGACCATGGACTTCATTCCCAAGAGCGCCATCATCCTGGGCGGCGGCGTCATCGGCGTCGAGTTCGCCTCGGTCTGGAAGTCGTTCGGCGTGGACGTCACCGTCGTGGAGGGCCTGCCCTCCCTCGTTCCCAACGAGGACGCCACGATTGTCAAGAACTTCGAACGCGCCTTCAAGAAGCGCGGCATCAAGTTCTCCACCGGCATCTTCTTCCAGGGCGTCGAGCAGAATGACGACGGCGTCAAGGTCACCCTGGTGGATGGCAAGACGTTCGAAGCCGACCTGCTGCTGGTCGCCGTCGGCCGCGGCCCCGTCACGGCCAACCTGGGCTACGAGGAAGCCGGCGTCACCATCGACCGCGGCTTCGTTATCACCAACGAGCGCCTGCACACCGGCGTGGGCAACATCTACGCCGTCGGCGACATCGTCCCCGGTGTACAGCTGGCCCACCGCGGCTACCAGCAGGGCATCTTCGTGGCCGAGGAAATCGCCGGCCTGAAGCCCGTGGTGGTCGAGGACATCAACATCCCCAAGGTCACCTACTCCGAACCCGAAATCGCCACCGTTGGCTACACCGAAAAGGCTGCCAAGGAGAAGTTCGGCGAGGACCAGGTGCAGACCCAGGAATACAACCTGGCCGGCAACGGCAAGAGCTCCATCCTGGGCACCTCCGGCCTGGTCAAGCTGGTCCGCCAGAAGGACGGCCCCGTGGTGGGCGTCCACATGATCGGTGCGCGCATGGGCGAGCAGGTGGGCGAGGCCCAGCTGATCGTGAACTGGGAAGCTTACCCGGAGGATGTGGCGCAGCTGCTGCACGCCCACCCCACCCAGAACGAAGCCCTCGGCGAAGCCCACCTGGCGCTGGCCGGGAAGCCGCTGCACGGCTAGGTTTCCCCAGCATTACCAGGCCCGGTGCACCCGGTCGTCCAGACCGGGTGCACTAGGCTTCCAACAAGGCAGCAATCATTCGCACTAAAGATCAATAAGGAGAACGGGGACGACATGTCTGAATCCGTTAACTTGCCCGCCCTCGGTGAGAGTGTCACCGAAGGAACCGTCACCCGCTGGCTCAAGCAGGTAGGTGACCGGGTAGAGGTGGACGAGCCGCTGCTCGAAGTCTCCACCGACAAAGTAGACACTGAAATCCCCTCTCCCGTAGCTGGCGTGATTGAAGAAATCCTGGTCGCCGAAGACGAGACCGCCGAGGTAGGCGCACCCCTGGTACGCATCGGTGACGGCTCCGGCGGCGGCTCCGCACCCGCCGAAGAAGCTCCCGCTGCTGCACCGGCCCAGGAGGCTCCCGCAGAAGCAGCTCCTGCGCAGGAAGCACCGGCTGAAGCAGCTCCCGCCCAGGAAGCACCTGCACAGGAAACCCCCGCACAGGAGCCGCCGGCTGCCGGCGGCGGCGGCGAAAGCCACGAGGTAACCCTCCCCGCACTGGGCGAAAGCGTCACCGAAGGAACCGTCACCCGCTGGCTCAAGGCCGTTGGCGACCAGGTGGAGGTCGACGAACCCCTGCTGGAAGTCTCCACGGACAAGGTGGACACCGAGATTCCGTCCCCGGTTGCCGGTACGCTGCAGGAAATCCGGGTCAACGAGGACGAGACCGCTGAAGTCGGTTCCGTGCTTGCCGTGATCGGTTCCGGCGCTGCCGCTGCTCCTGCTCCGCAAGCTGCACCGGCCCCGGCTGCCGCTCCCCAGCAGGAAGCCCCCAAGCAGGAAGCACCCACGCAGGAAGCCCCCAAGCAGGAAGCCCCGGCTGCAGCTGCACCGGCCCCCGCCCAGGAAGCTCCCAAGGCGGCCCCCGCTCCCGCTCCTGCTGCTGCTCCCGCAGCCCAGGAGGCGGCACCGGCCGGTGGCTCCGAGTCCGGCTACGTCACTCCCCTGGTCCGCAAGCTGGCCAACCAGCATGGCGTGGACATCTCCTCGCTCTCCGGCACCGGCGTTGGCGGCCGCATCCGCAAGCAGGACGTCATGGCCGCCGCTGAGGCCAAGGCCGCTCCCGCAGCCGCACCGGCCGCAGCCCCTGCCGCGTCCGCACCGGCTGCATCGGCTGGAGCTGCTTCCTCACTGCGCGGCACCACCCAGAAGGCTCCCCGCATCCGCCAGGTCATCGCCCGGCGCATGCGCGAATCCCTGGAGATCTCCACCCAGCTGACCCAGGTCCACGAAGTGGACATGACCAAGGTCGCCAAGCTGCGCGCCCGGGCCAAGAACTCGTTCCAGGCCCAGAACGGCACCAAGCTGACGTTCCTGCCCTTCATCGCCAAGGCTGTGGCCGAGGCCCTCAAGCAGCACCCCAAGCTCAACGCTGCGTACGACGAGGAAAAGCAGGAAATCACCTACCACAACGCCGAACACCTGGCCATCGCCGTCGACACCGACAAGGGCCTGCTGGTTCCGGTCATCGCCGACGCCGGCAACCTGAACCTTGCCGGCCTGGCCGGCAAGATCGCCGATGTTGCCTCCCGAACCCGCGACGGCAAGATCGGCCCGGACGAGCTGTCCGGCGGCACGTTCAGCATCACCAACATCGGTTCGGTGGGCGCGCTGTTCGACACCCCGATCATCAACCAGCCGCAGGTGGGCATCCTGGGTACCGGCGCCATCGTCAAGCGGCCCGTTGTTGTTGCTGACGAAAACGGTGACGACTCAATCGCCATCCGCTCCATGATGTACCTGTCCCTGACGTACGACCACCGCCTGGTGGACGGTGCCGACGCCGGCCGGTTCCTCCAGACCCTGAAGGCACGCCTTGAAGAAGGCGCCTTCGAAGCGGACCTGGGACTGTAACCTTCAGAGCAGTACAAGGACGGCGGTGCCGGCACGGGTGGGAAACCTCCCGCAGCCGGCACCGCCGTCGCGGTTTTAAGCTGAAGCAGCCCGGGGCCGCCGGACCTGACGTCCGCGTGGCTTTGCTACGGGCCGTAGAACTGACTGGCTAAGCTGGAGCCATGACTATTCTCTTCAACATCCTGGTCTTCCTGCACGTCGTGGGAGCCGCCATGATCGTGGGCTACTGGATCGCCACCATGCGGACCCCCACGGTGCACCCGCGCCAGCGTGACGGCGCCTTCCTGCAGCTCCTCACCGGCATCGCCATGATGGGCATCCTGCCGTTCCTGCCGGACTCCGACCCCAACTACGCCAAGCTGGGCATCAAGTTCGTCATCGCCGTCGTGGTTGCCGTCCTGGCAGTCATTGGAACGCGCAAGGTCAAGAACGGGCAGCCCGTCTCCACCGGCCTCGCGCACGGCGTCGGCGGACTGGCGTTGGTCAACATCGCCATCGCCACCCTCTGGCAGTAAGCGGCTGTTCTGCACCGTACGGCGGCGCGCCCTTCCCAGGGGCGCCGCCGCCGGCGTTTTAACGCCATGGTCACAATCCTCTGACAGCGGACAACCCGTGCGCCCGGGGTCCCGAATCCCTAGGATGGGTAGCGGCGGGGTCCTGGCAGCAGCCTGCCCCGGTAAGGATCAATCTGAGGAGTGACATGGCAGCAACACGTTCAGCAAACGCAGTATGGAACGGCAACCTGACGGAGGGTTCCGGCACCACCAGCCTGGCCACCTCAGGCTTGGGCACCTTCGATGTCACGTGGAAGGCCAGGACTGAAGCGGCCAACGGCAAGACGAGCCCGGAAGAGCTGATCGCTGCAGCCCACGCTGCCTGCTTCTCCATGGCCTTCAGCAATGAACTTGCCAATGCAGGCCACACACCGGAGGAAGTGCGCACCAAGGCAGATGTTACTTTCGTGCCGGGCACGGGCATCACCGGCAGCCACCTGACCATGTCAGCCCGCGTCCCCGGCATCTCAGAGGATGAGTTCCAGAAGATCGCAGCGGACGCCAAGGTGGGTTGCCCCGTCTCCGGCGCCCTCGCCAGCATCGACATCACGCTGGACGCCACGCTGGAGGCCTAGGCCCCTCCCCAAGCTAAACAAAACGCCCTGCCCGGCCGGAAGATTTTCCGGCCGGGCAGGGCCTTTTAGTTACCGTCTAGAGCTACGGCTGCTGGCTCCCCTGCCGGCGGGCCGGCAGGGGTGCGGGCTTCAGGCGCCGGTAGCCCGAACGGGCCGGCGGCCGGTCGGTGGGCAGTTCCTGGATCATTTCCTTCAGCGCGCCGATGCCGTACTCCAGCTGGGGATCGCGGCCGGCGGCGTAGGCGTGCGGGGGGTAGGTCACTTCGATGTCCGGATCCACGCCGTAGTTTTCCACGCCCCAGCCAACGCCTCCGCCGAACCAGTTGGCGTAGCGGGGCTGGGTAACCCCGGTGCCGTCGGCCAGCGCGAAGCGGTTGTCGATGCCCACCACACCGCCCCACGTCCGTGTTCCGATGACCGGGCCGATGCCCCTCAGCTTCGACACCTGGGTGATGATGTCCCCGTCGGATCCGGCAAACTCGTCCGCAAGGATGATCACGGGCCCCCTGGGCGCGTGGTGCGGGTACGTGCGCGGTTTCTCCCCGCGCGGCATGCTCCATCCGGTGACCTTGCGGCCGATCAGTTCCGCCACGAGTTGCGACGTGTGTCCGCCACGGTTGCGGCGGACGTCGACAATCAGGCCGTCGAGCGCTGTTTCCGTATCGAGGTCGCGGTGCAGCTGGGCCCAGCCGTTGGCCATCATGTCCGGAATGTGGAGGTAGCCGAAGGTTCCGTTGGAGGCCTCCCGGACAGTCCGCCGGTTGCCCGCAACCCACTCCTGGTAGCGCAGGCGTTCCTCATCCTTGATGGGCACGACGGCGACCCGGCGCTGGGTGCCTTCAGCAGCACCGTGCCCGGGGCCGTTGAGGAGGGTCAGCTCCACGGCGCGGCCTGCTGCGCCCACCAGCTGCACGGCCGGGGTGACGCCTTCGGACAACGGGACGCCGTCGATGGCCAGCAGGATGTCCCCCGCCCTGGCACCCACGCCAGGCCTGGTGAGCGGGGAGGTCGCGAGCGGGTCGGAGGACTCGCCCGCCAGGATGCGGGTGATTTCCCAGCCGCGGGCAGTGTGCGCGAGGTCCGCGCCGAGCCTGCCCTGTCCCCTGCTGCCGCGTTCGGTAACAGGGGCGGGGCGCACGTAAGCGTGGGAAGTCCCCAGCTCGCCATGGAGTTCCCACAGCAGGTCCACCAGGTCATCGTGCGAACCCAGCCGTTCAACCAGGGGCCGGTAGCGGGCATGGATGGAATCCCAATCCTGCCCGGCCATGTCCTCGGTCCAGAAGAAGTCGCGCTGCAGCCGCCAGGCCTCATCGAACGCCTGTCCCCAGACGCTCAGCGGGTCCATGAGGACGCGGATCCGGCCCAGGTCCACTTTGACCACCTTGCCGGAATCTTCGTCCGCCTTGGCGTCCGACGGAACCACGGTGACCTGTTTGTCGGCAACCACGGCCACCTTGCTGCGGTCGCCGGAGAGGCGGTAGCTGTCCACGGCATCCACCAGGGTGGTCTGCTTGCGCCGTGCGATGTCATACCGGACCAGGCTGGGGCGGGCGTCCTTGTCCTCCTGGCTGGCCTTTCCGTCGCCGGTTACACCGGCCAGGGCGGAGTCGAGCCAGAGGAGGCCGCCGTCAACGGCTTTCAGCGAGCTGTAGTTGCCCTGCGGTACGGGGACACTGATGACCCGGTGCGCCAGTCCCTCCGCGTCCACATGGACGGCTGGCAGGGCATTTTCCCGTCCGTCGCCGCCGGCCGCGGCATCCGTGTTTACCGCTGTTTCCGGCTCCGCGCCCGCGGGATCAACCGAGGGGCCAAAGGGCGACGGCGTCGCTGCAGCGAGTGCCACCAAATATGGCTTGATGGGACTGGGAAAGGAGAGATCGAACGAATGTCCGTCGTACACGGGATCGAAGCTGCGGTTGGACAGGAAGGCGAGGAACCTGCCGTCCGGGGTGAAAGCCGGTGAGGCGTCGCGGAAACGGCCGTCGGTAACGTCCACAGGTTCGGCGTCGAGCCGGTCCACGGTGGCCAGCCGCAGCCGGCTGCGCGAACCAAAGGACGTGACCGGCTCGGACCAGGCCAGCCAGCGCGAGTCCGCAGACCACGCCAGTTCGGAGATGCTGCCTTCGCCGATGCTTGCCACCTGCGTGAGGCCGCCGCTGCGGGTGTCCAGGACGTAGACGTCGCCAAAGGATGTGCCGAGGGCAAGCCAGCGTCCGTCCGGGCTTGCTTCCAGCGAACTGGCGCGTGACGGCGTGGGGACGGTGATGCCTGTCCCGGCCGCGGGTTCCAGGGTGTCAGCTGCGGGTGCCGGGGCCGGTGCCACATCTGCCTGCTGTTCGTCGTCTGCGGCAACGTGCGGCTGGCCTCCCGACAGCACCGCCGCGCCGGCCGCGGGAACAGGCTGCGGCAGGCTCACCGTTTCCGTCCCCGCCAAACCGGTCTCTGCTGTGTCTCCGGAACCGGGGGTTGGTGACGCTGGTGTTTCCGATGCTGCAGCGGCCTGGGTGGCGCCTGCCCCCGTGTGCCCGGCAGTGTGCGGAACCGGCGCGGCAATGTCCTTGATGTGCAGTGCTTCCACGTTGTCGTGGTCAGCGATGTAGGCGATGCGGCCGTCCCCCAGCGGCCGCGGCAGCCGGCCGCGGACTCCGGGGGTGGCCTCGATGATGCGGGACGGACCATCCTTGTGCCGCAGCCAGTGGATGGTCCCGTGCGACTCCACCGCGCTGGCGGAACCTGCCACGTCCGGCGCCACCGCACCAAGGTGCTTGACGGCATCAAGGAGGGCAGGACGCCTGGTCTGCGTGGCCGAGCCGAGGGTGATGTCCAGTTTTACCGCCTCCGAGCCAAGATCACGGAGGATCCAGAGTTCCCCGGCGGATTCGAAGATGACCCGCTTGCCGTCAGTGGCGGCATGCCGGACGTAGAAGTCCTGGTGGTCGGTGTGGCGGCGCAGGTCCTTTCCGCTGGGAAGGACCGAGTACAGGTTGCCGTACCCTTCGTGGTCGGACAGGAAGGCGATCCGGCCGTCCACCCACATCGGATCGGTGAGGTTGCCGTCAAGGTCCGGCACCAGGCGCTCGAACTCACCGTTGCCGTCGCGGTCGATCCACAACTTGCCGGCCGTCCCGCCCCGGTACCGCTTCCACCATGCCGGTTCACGCGACAGCACGCTTGCCAGCACCACGGGCCGTTCATCGCCGATCTCGGGGCCGAAGGCGACAGACTCCACCGGACCGAATGGAAGTTCCTGCGCCCAGCCGCCCTCCAGGGGGACGCTGTAGGCGTGGGTGTGCCGGCTCTCAGCCTGGCGGAAGGCGCTGGTGACCACTACGGAACCACCGGCGGTGAATCCCTTAACCTTCGTGGTGCTGTGGCCGAAGTAGGTGAGCTGCCGGTACCCGCCGCCGTCGACCTGCGCCGACACCACTTCCGGCGCCGTTCCCTGCACAACCGTCCACACCAGGCGCTTGCCGTCAGGGGTGAAACGCGGGTTGCGGGCAGGAAGCTGGAGCGACGAGACACGCCAGGCGCGGCCGCCGTCCAGGGGCGCAATCCACACGTCGTCCTCGGCCACGAAAGTGACCAGATCGCCGTGCACATGCGGGAAACGGAAGTAGCTCGAAGAGGTCATCGTTCGATCATAGTCAACCCCTCACCTGGGCAGCGGGAGGTACACAACGCGCTGCCGTGGTGAGATGGACCATGCATATCGTCATGGCCGGCGCCTCCGGGCTCATCGGCACTTCCATGTCCGCAGCCTTCCGCAGCGCAGGCCACTCGGTGACGACCCTGGTCCGCCGACCGCCCGCCGGCCCCGCCGAAATCCGCTGGGACCCCGCCGCCGGCATCCTGGATCCAGGCGCGCTGGCCGGGGCAGATGCCGTGGTCAACCTCTCCGGTGCAGGCATCGGAGACAGGCCGTGGACGCGGAAGCGGGTGGAGGAACTGTTCAGTTCCCGGCTGGGGCCCACCAGGACATTGGTGCACGCCATGACGCAGCTGGATGCCCCGCCGGCAACCTTCATCAGCCAGTCGGGTTCGAATTACTATGGCGATGCCGGCAACACCGTCCTGCGGGAGGATGCACCGGCCGGCTCAGGCGTCATGGCACAGATCTGTGTTGAATGGGAGCAGGCCGCCCTGACCGCGCCGGCAGGGGTCCGTGTAGTGACGCCCCGGACCGGGGTGGTCTTCAGCCGTTCCGGTGGAGCACTGGGAAGGCTGCTTCCGGTGCTGCGTCTGGGTATTGGAGGTCCGTTCGGCAGCGGCCACCAGTTCTGGCCCTGGGTGACGCTTCCGGACGTTACCGCCGCCTTCCTGTTCCTCCTCGACTCCCAGCTCTCCGGCCCGGTGAACCTGGCAGCACCGGAACAGGCGGACGTCAACACGATCATCGCGGCCCTGGCCCACGCCCTGCACCGGCCGGCCGTGCTGCGTGTCCCGGCTCCCGTGCTGCGAACCGTCATGCCGGGCCTCGGCGAGGAGTTGCTGCTTTCCAGCCAGCGGATGGAGCCTGCGGTCCTGTCCTCGGCCGGGTTCCATTGGCAGCACGGACGTTTGGAAGACGCAGCCCGCTGGGTGGCCGGCAAGGGCGGCAGCGCCTAGCCGGAACCGGCTGCCGCAAGGATGTCGCTGACGCGCCACCGGCCATCGACCAACACCAGCACCAGCCGAAGGGGCTGTGGCGGACTGGGAGCCCCCGCTGCCAGCACCGTGCCTTCCGCACTCACCGTGTGGTAACCGGAGGTGGCTGAGGTTACCCGGACCACGGCCTGGTGCATGCTTCCCCCGTCTTCCACCGCCATCCCGGACAGCGTGCTGGTAAATCCGTCGAGGCGGTGCTTGGACGCAAGAAGCTGACCGGCTGTGCGCTCGTCGGCAGCGGCTGCAGCGGAGCCGGGGGCGTTCACCTCCGCCAGCAGCTCCAGCCTGCCGCTGCTGAAGGCATAGTCCCGCAGCGCCGCCAGCCCCTGCACGGCAAGCACCGGATCAGCTGCGCCGGCCCGCTGCCGGGCACCGTCAACAGATGCAGCAGCGCCCGTTCCGACGGCAACCGCCCCGGATGGGTCCGCAGACACCGGCGGCGATCCGGTTGCCGAGGCCCATATCTCCTGCCCTAACCCCGCGGACAGCCACCACATTCCCGCCGCGGCGGCGGCAACGGCCGGGACGATCACATGCAGAAGCATGCGGGTACCCCCGGAGGCAACGGGCGCATCCGCGTGTTTACCCCCGGACTGCGCCGCCTTTGACTGCCGCCGGTCACTGTTCTCCTGTGGCACCGGGCGGGCGGACCAGCGGGATGTCACCGCCCGCCGCCGCAGGCCCTGGAGTTTCACCCGGAGGCTGCCGCCCTTCGGGCTGGCGGAAACGTGGCGCCGCGTCAGCAGCTCAGGCAGAACGGTGGGATGGACGGCATCCGAGAGATCCACGGGCTGGGGTTCGGCACTGCGGTAAACGGCCGTGGCCAAGGCCAGCGCGTCAGGGCGCAGCCGCCGGTCCTCGTTCAGTCCTGCTTCCAGGGCGGCCGCAAGATCCTTGGGGACGCCGGGAACCAGGAGGGACAACGGCGGACGGTCGACAGTGCGGCCAGGGGCCTCACCCGTCAGGCAGAACCAGCCCAGGGCGGCCACCGAGTAGACGTCCCGTCCCGGCTGGAGGCCAGCGCGGACCGCATCCACCGGCGACGGATCCAGGAAGCCCCCCGTACCAACAGTCCCCGTGCTGCCCGGGTCGCCGAGCATCCGCGCAATACCCAGGTCGGACAGCATCGGTTTCCCCTGCCCCGTGAACAGCACGTTTCCCGGCGACACGTCCGAGTGCGTGAACCCTTTTCCATGCAGGTAGCCAAGTGCCTGGGCGATGGGGGTCAGAACGGTGACCGTCTCCCCCACGCTGAGCCTGCCACGGGCAGCCACCAACTGGGCCAGCGAGCCGCCGGCGGCATAATCCATGCTCAAGGCCGTGCCGCCGCCGGGTCCCGCCACGCGCACCGCGTCGTGGGCCTTGATGAGGTGCTGGTGCTCCAGGACGGACAGGATCCGGATCTCCCGCCGCACGTCCTCCTCGCTGAGGGCCGCACTGCCCCGGATTCTGCTGCCCCCGGCGCGGAAGCACTTGAGCGCGCAATCCCTGCCGCTGCCTTGTTCCCTGGCCAGCCACACGTCGGCGCTGCCGCCCCTGCCCAGCAACCGCCCGACGTCGTAACCGGGAACCTCCGGCGCCTGTGCATCGTCCATACTGCATGTCTAGTCGAGTTTCGGCCGCGCTGCAGAAGTTATCCACAGACCTGGCTGTTGCGGTCACAAAGCGGGCAGCCGGTGAGCTTGGACACTAAACCCGGCCGGCACGGCTTCGGGGTCTAAGCTGGATGCCATGACTCTTGAGTTTTCACGGCTGGGTCTTTCCCCTGACTTCGTTGATTACATGGAAGGCTGGGATGCCCAGCGCGAACTCCATGACAAGGTTATCGCCGGAGTTGCGCCCAGCACAGTCCTGCTTTTGGAGCACGCAGCCGTATACACGGCCGGCAAGCTGACCGAGGACCACGAGCGGCCGTTCGACGGCACGCCGGTTGTCGCCGTGGACCGCGGCGGCAAACTTACCTGGCACGGACCGGGCCAGCTGATTGCCTACCCCATCCTGAAACTGAAGAACCGCGCCGGCATCCGCGATTACGTGGAGCGGCTGGAAGAGGTCATGATCACCGTCATGGCGGACTACGGCATCACTGCCGAACGCATCAAGGGCCGCGCAGGTGTCTGGATCAAAGCCGATGCCAAGGGCCCGGACCGCAAGATCGCCGCCATCGGCATCCGCGTCCTGAACGGTGTCACCATGCACGGCATTGCCATTAACTGCAGCAACGACCTGGCACCCTACGGCCAGATCATCGCCTGCGGCATCACTGACGCCGGCGTGACCACCATGTCCCAGGAGACAGGCCGGGACATCCGGCCTGCGGATATCGTGGACCGGTTCGTGGAGGAATTCCGCAAACATGAAGAAGCATTGGTTTCGAGCCCTGAAGGAGCTCTACTGTGACACTGGCACCTGAAGGCCGGAAGATGCTGCGGATCGAGCAGCGCAACGCTGCGGTCCCGGTGGAACGCAAACCGGAGTGGATCAAGGCCAAGGTCCAGATGGGCCCGGAGTTCGTCGGGCTGAAGAACCTGGTGAAAAAGGAAGGCCTGCACACCGTCTGCGAAGAAGCCGGCTGCCCCAACATCTTCGAATGCTGGGAAGACAAGGAAGCCACCTTCCTGATCGGCGGCTCCGAATGCACCCGCCGCTGCGACTTCTGCCAGATCGATACCGGCAAGCCCTCCCCCGTGGACATGTTCGAACCCACCAAGGTGGCCCGCTCGGTCCAGTCCATGCAGCTGCGCTACGCCACCGTCACCGGCGTCGCCCGCGACGACCTGGAAGACGAAGGCGTCTGGCTCTACGCCGAAACCGTCCGCAAGATCCACGAACTGAACCCCGGCACCGGCGTGGAACTGCTCATCCCGGACTTCTCCGGCAACCCCGACCACATCAAGGCGATCTGCGACTCCGCCCCCGAGGTCTTCGCGCACAACGTCGAAACCGTGCCCAGGATCTTCAAGCGTATCCGCCCCGCGTTCCGCTACGAGCGGTCCCTGGACGTCATCACCCAGGGCCGGAACCTGGGCATGGTCACCAAGTCCAACCTCATCCTGGGCATGGGCGAAACCCGCGAAGAAATCAGCGAAGCCCTCCGCGACCTGCACCAGGCCGGCTGCGACCTGATCACCATCACCCAATACCTGCGCCCGTCCGAACGGCACCTGCCCGTGGACCGGTGGGTCAAACCCCAGGAATTCGTGGACCTCCAGCACGAAGCCCAGGAGATCGGCTTCCTCGGCGTCATGTCCGGGCCCCTGGTCCGCTCCTCCTACCGCGCCGGCCGCCTCTGGGCCACCGCCATGCGCAAGAAAGGCCGCGACATCCCCGCCGAACTCGCCCACATCGCCGAAGGCATCCAGGACTCCGGCACCACCCGCCAGGAAGCCGCCACCCTCCTGGCATCACATTCATGACCTCCCCGCAGTGACGTGGCAAGGGCCGGACGCCGGATCATTCCAGCGTCCGGCCCTTTGGTTTAAGTCACGTAGAATTGAGGCACTATGGCGAAATCCCCTGACACCAGCAACTCCACCCCGGCGGGCTCAAGCGCGGTGAAGCGCGGCCTGTTCACGCGCAAGCCGAAGGAAGCAAAGGCCAAGAAGCCCAGCAGGCTCAAGCAAATCGGCGAGGTCTTCACCATGACCCGCCGCCACGACCCCATGGTTCCGTGGCTCATGCTGCTGGCGTTCCTGGGCGTTGTGGCGGTCAGCTTCCTGGTGGGTTTCTGGCTGGATAACTGGATTACCGGCCTCATCATCGGCATTCCGCTGGGCCTGCTGGCGGCAACGTTTATTTTGTCCCGCCGCGCCGAACGTGCCGCCTTCGCACAGATTGAAAACCAGCCCGGCGCCTCGGGCGCCGCCCTGGGCACACTCCGCCGTGGCTGGATCACCGAAGAGCAGCCTGTGGCTGTCAATCCGCGCACCCAGGATGCCGTGTTCCGCGCCGTTGGCCGCCCCGGCGTCGTCCTTGTCAGCGAAGGCCCCAGCCACCGTGTGAAGCCGCTGCTCGATGCCGAGCGCAAGCGCCTGGCGCGCATCCTGCCCAACGTTCCCGTGCACACCATCCAGACCGGGCACGGCGAGGGCCAGGTGCCCCTGAGCCAGGTGGCGAAGAAGATGGGCAAGATGAAGAACGAACTGACCAAGCTGGAAGTCAGCACCGTATCCAAGCGCATTGCCTCGATGGGCACCCGGATGCCCATCCCCAAGGGCATCGATCCCTACAAGGCCCGTCCCAACCGCGGACGCTAGCTGGCGGAACGCCCCGGTACCGGCACTGCCGGGCCGGGGCGTTTTTTTCTTGCGCGCCAACCGTCTGTGCCGAACGGCAGCCTTTGCACAACTGGCCCTGCCATCAACCTAAGACAGGACGTGACCATGAACCTCAGGACAACTGTGATCCGCGCCTTCCATATCCTCGCCGTGGCCGAGGCCTGCAGTTGGGCAGCGCTCCTTGCCGGGATGTACTTCAAGTGGGTAGCGGGCACCAGTGAGCTTGGGGTCCAGGTGGCTGGACCCATCCACGGTGCGCTGTTCATCGGCTACGGAGTTGCCGCGCTGATGCTGTGGCGGGTGCAGCGCTGGCCCTTCATGGTGGCGGTGCTGGCAGGCGTCTCCGCCGTCTTCCCGTTCGCCACCCTCCTGTTCGAGCGATGGGCCGGGCGGCGCGGTTACCTCAGTGCCGCAGGGGCAGAAGTGCCCGCCGGTGAGCCTGAGTCCAGCCGGGTGTAGGCGAACGCGTCATCAGCCGTGGACTCCATTGATTCAGAACTGTCCTCCAGGCCAGGGGCGCCATCCGGGCGCGCCCAGGGCCGCAGGCGCATGGTCGCGCTTCTCTCCCTCCTCGGGGCAACGCTGTTCTGGGCCGGCAACTACGTCGTGGGCGCCGGCGCGGTCCAAAGCATTGAGCCGCTGAGCCTGGTCTTCCTGCGCTGGGCCATCGCGCTGGTGCCGCTGCTGGTCATAGCCCAGCTGGTGGAGCGGCCAAACTGGCGCTCAGTCCTGGCCGCGTGGCCGTGGCTGGTCGCCCTCAGCGTCTGCGGGCTGCTCGGCTACAACCTCCTGCTGTATGTTGCCCTGGAGCACACCGATGCGTTCAACGCTTCGCTGATCAACTCCTTCAATCCGGCACTCATCACGCTTGCCGCCGCCGTCTTCCTGCGTGAACGGCTGACGTGGTTGTCAGTCGCCGGCGTCCTTCTGGCCCTGGCCGGCGTCCTGATCGTGATCAGCGGCGGGGATGCGGGCAGGCTGCTCACCGCCGGCTTCGGTACCGGCGAGGTGCTGATGGTCGGTGCCGTGGTTGTCTGGACCGCGTACACGGTGATCGGCCGCCGGGCCCCGAAGATTCCGCCGGTTACAGCCACGGCAGTCCAGGCAGCAGTGGCGGTGGCCCTGCTGGCCCCGGTCCGCTTGGCGACAGGCGGGCTGGCCCTGCCTTCAACCGGCAACTCGTGGGCGTCACTGCTGTTTATCGCTGTTTTCCCGTCGGTGCTGTCCTACCTGCTGTGGAACCGTGCCCTGACGGTCCTGCCCGCAAGCGGCGCCGGCGTGTTCCTCAACCTCATTACAGTGTTCACCGCCATCCTCACCATCCTCGCCGGACGCGTCCACACCACGGCGCAACTGGTGGGCGGCGCCATCGTGATCGGCGGCGTGGTCATTGCCAATGCGCGGAACTTCCGCCGGCAGAAAGCCGGGGAAGCGCAAGGCTGAGGATTGTGTGGATCCCGGAAGGGGCATCCGTGCCTAACGGCGGATGAGGAGCGTGTTCATCGCCTTGTCGTGAAGGCCGCGCTGGTCCGGGTCGAAGATCACGGCGGGGACGACCAGGCAGAGCAGCACGGCCCTGACCAGGGCCGCGAGTGGCCCGGGCGCGCCGCCTCCCGGCTTCACCACGGCGATGCCCATCATGCGGTGGCCGATGCTGTAACCGAGCGTTCCCACCAGGAGGATCTGCTCAATTGCGAAGACCGCCAGGGTGGCCCAGGAGTCGCCGCCGAAAGCGAAGTTGCTGATAAGCAGCGCGATGCCCCAGTCGATGCAGATGGCTGCGATCCTGCGCCCCGCCCGTGCCATGGAACCCGGCCCGGACTCGGGCAGGCCCAGGCGCTCCCCCGGATACTTGGAGATGCCGGAGGTGTCCGGTCCGCTGAGCCAGGACCCAATGTCTTTGCGATCTACCACCGTCCAAGCTTACCGAGCCAGGCGGTGCCGGTGCGCCCACAGTGTGGATGGGACTCGACCGCAATGTGGACGGAGGATAGCGTGGTCATAGCAGGGCATTCTGTAACCTGCCCGAAACAATGCGGACACGGACGGGAAATGCCGCATCCATAGTCTGTTAGCAGTTTCAAGCAATCCCCGGCAGGTACCCAGCAGGGAAACCACGCGTTTTCCCTGCTTTTGGATTGCGCTGGATCAGATGGCTTCCATGCCAGATATTTACATATGCGTTAGGAGCATAGATGTTCAAGACTGCGGACGAAGTCCTCAAGTTCATCAAGGACGAAGATGTAAAGTTCGTCGATATCCGCTTCACCGATCTTCCGGGCGTCCAGCAGCACTTCAACGTCCCCGCCAAGAGTGTTGACGCTGATTTCTTCGTCAACGGCCAGCTCTTCGACGGTTCCTCCATCCGCGGCTTCCAGGGCATCGCCGAATCCGACATGCAGCTGATCCCGGACGTGACCACCGCGTTCCTGGACACCTTCCGCATGGAGAAGACCCTCGCGCTGAACTTCTCGATCGTGAACCCCCGCACGGGTGACCCCTACCACCGCGACCCCCGCGGCGTGGCCGAAAAGGCTGAAGCTTACCTGGCTTCCACCGGCATCGCCGACACCGCGTTCTTTGCTCCCGAAGCCGAGTTCTTCGTGTTCGACAACGTCCAGTACCAGTCCTCCCCGCAGGGCAGCTTCTACAAGATCGACTCCGAGGAAGCCCACTGGAACACCGGCCGTGAGGAAGAGGGCGGCAACCTGGGCTACAAGACCCCCGTCAAGGGCGGTTACTTCCCGGTCTCCCCCACGGACAAGCAGGCTGACCTGCGCGACGCCATGTGTGTTGCCCTGGACGAAGCCGGCCTCGAGGTCGAGCGCAGCCACCACGAAGTTGGATCCGCCGGCCAGGCCGAGATCAACTACAAGTTCACCACCCTGACCCACGCTGCCGATGACCTGCAGAAGTTCAAGTACGTCATCAAGAACACCGCTGACGCCTGGGGCAAGTCCGTTACCTTCATGCCGAAGCCTGTCTTCGGCGACAACGGCTCGGGCATGCACTGCCACCAGTCGCTGTGGAACGGTGGCGAGCCGCTGTTCTACGACGAAAAGGGCTACGCCGGCCTGTCCGACACCGCCCGCTGGTACATCGGCGGCCTGCTCCAGCACTCCTCCGCCGTCCTGGCCTTCACCAACCCGACGGTTAACTCCTACCGCCGCCTGGTCAAGGGCTTCGAGGCTCCGGTCAACATGGTCTACTCGCAGGGCAACCGCTCCGCCGGTATCCGCATCCCGATCACCGGTTCCAACCCGAAGGCCAAGCGCATCGAATTCCGCGCTCCGGACCCCTCCTCCAACCCGTACCTGGCATTCGCTGCCCAGCTGATGGCCGGCATTGACGGCATCCGCAACCGCATCGAGCCGCCGGCTCCGATTGACAAGGACCTCTACGAGCTCCCGGCCGAGGAAGCCAAGGACATCCCCAAGGCTCCGGGCACCCTGGAGGAAGCACTGGAGGCCCTGCGCGAGGACAACGAGTTCCTGCAGGCCGGTGGCGTCTTCACCCAGGACCTGATCGACACCTGGATCGAGTACAAGTACGAAAACGAGATCCGCCCGCTGTCCCTGCGCCCGAACCCCTACGAGTTCGAGCTCTACTACGGCGTCTAACCCGGCAACGCGGCTGAAGCGGGCATAGTCGCCGAGCAGCCCGCAAAAATCTTCAAAGAGAAAAGGCCGGCCCTTGGGATTATCCCGAAGGCCGGCCTTTTTGCTGTCCCGATCCGCTACGCCTGTTGTGCATTCCGCGAGCTGAGCCTTTCTCCCAGGACCTGAGCGACGGCCGCCCGCGCAGACTCTTCCCTGTCCGGCCACATGAGCCCGTACGTATCAAGAGTCGTCTTCGCGGACGAGTGCCTGAGGCTCTTCTGACGGTCACTATCTACAGCTCGGACGGTGTCACCGTCTACGAAACCATCGACATCCCAGCAGGCGGAGACGCCAGGCTAAATTTCAGCACCCCAACGAGAATGCCCCGGTTGGAAATGGAAAGCAGACGCGGCCAGCGTCGTCCGAGAACGTCTAACTGAAAACACTCACAGCCATTGGCGACTCCCAGACCGACTACTTCGCCGGCTTCGGCGTCCGCCCCAACGATACCTGGGCGCCCGTCGTTGCCAAGCTGCTGGGATCTGGCTGGCAAGCAAGATCCTTTGGCGTCAGCGGCAACAACTCCAGGCAGACTCTCGCACGCGCTGATGTCATGTTCCAGTACGACAAGCCGGACGCCGTTGGTATCGCCATCGGAGTGAATGATCGCCGAACAGCATCAACAGTTCGACCACGCAAAGCAACGTCCAAGCCCTTGTCACGGCAGCCAAGCACAGGGTTGTTGGGCGCCGGGCTGGGCGGCGGCGTCACCTTAGCTACTCCCTCGGCACTGCCCGAGAATGGACGGCGGGGAGAGCGTTACATCGTCCTCAGAGACACATCCACGACTGGCGGCGTTCGGCTTATCACTTGTCGCACGCGACCACGGTCACGGTCACGGTCAGCGTCACAGCGTACGGCAACGGGCAGAAGCTCGCCGTCTGGGAGAACCGCTACCCGCTCGCCGGCGAAGCTGGCTGCGGCCGCGTAGCTAAAACTGGTGCGGCGCCGACCAAGGAAACATCGCGCATCGTGATCATTCCTCCGCCCTACAGGAACTTCACTACCGGCGGTGACACCCTCAGCACTCCGGACGCCAATAACGGGGAGGTCAGGGCTGCACTTCAGGCGGCCGTCGCAGCGGAGGCCTTTTCAGCTGGTGGCAAGCCGACAGTGCTTTACTCCGACCTGTACGCATTCCTGAAGGCGAGGATTACCGGGGGTACTGACCCCGACTTCAGCACGGTTGCTTACGATCAGACCAAGTCCTGGCACTACACACAGAACAACCAGCACTACTCCGCTTACGGTCACGCATTGGAAGGGCAGAAAGTCACAGCCGACATGGTGAGCGCCTGGCCCGAACTACCCGTCGGATAAATCCGGTTATGCACTACCTCTCGTGGTGCCCCCTCCCCACGGACTGGATAGGGTAGCCCTAACCGGGCTTAGAAGCCTTGATGGATACATTGGCGCGGCGGAGACTTGGGCAATGAGCGACGCCAGAGAATATCCCATCGAGTTCTGGTGGACCATCGGGACCGGCGTCCTCGGTTGCGCCATCGGCTTCTTCGCCAGACAGCGGACCCTCCCCTGCAGGTACAGCTACGACCCGACGTTCTTCAACTACCGCTGGCTTGTACTGCCTAACGCTTCCCCCTAAATGAAGTTGCCCCCCGAAGATTACAGTCCCAAAGCAGTATCGGCGCAGGCTGCATCTGCGAAGATGCAACTTGCCCAAGTTTGTTTGTACCCGCCAGTAACCTCTTCGAGGCGACTACCGCACCCTCCCCCGGTGAACGGAGACGCTAGGAAGCCCCGAGCCGCCCCCATGGCCTCGGGATCTTCTGCTGTTTGCTAGCTGGCGAAGAAGCTCGGGAAGGAGGCAAATTCGTCCTTGGGAACGAAAAACTCGTACTTGTCCGGGCCAGCTGGACCGGCCACGTCGAACTTCATCAGGTAGCCCGGCTGGCTGCCATCGACGAGTTGGTAGCCCATCGATTGGTACCGCGGAGGCAGGTTGTCCGCCATCAGGATGGTGAAGCCGGTTCCCGCCCCTGGGATACCGTTCGCATCGTCAACACCCATCGAACCGCCGAGCATCCACTGCTCGCCCTGCTGGATGGCGGCGCCATGCTGGTCGCACACTGGAATATCCAGGCCGCCTTCGGGCGGTCCCAATTTGAAGGTCGTCGTGGCGTTCTGGTTGCACTTCATTACTTGGCAAGGTGACATAGACCAAAGAATAGCGCGGACCTGTGGGCCTCTTTGACGACCAGACGAAGTTCGTGCTGCACGGCGCCGAGCATGAGTATGCGGATCCGAGGCCAGCGTTGGCGCCGGAGAGCGTGCGCAGGTTCGTCTACGGCCGCGACCGAAAGGTCATCGCCCAAGTCCCACTTAAGAGCGGTGGCACGGTCGAAGTGCTGGCTACGCGACGCACTATAACCAGGAATGGGTCAGTATCGTGTGGACCGATGACACTTTCCAGCACCTCAGCTGTTGGGTTCCGGGGCCGACGGCATGCGCCCGCGGGAAGAGCCCGCGTGGCGGGGACGCTACGTCCAGTTCTGACGGGCATGTGCAGCTGTTACGCGCCGTGGGCGACAAATGTCTGACGCTTCGGGCAAGATGGAGTCATGATGAGTCAAGTGGTGCTGAGCCCGTCTGTAGACGGTGGCACTGCGCTGCGCATCAGTGAAGTCGAGACCGGGCGAGCTGCGCGTGATCTTGGAGGTGAGGAGCTCCAGTTGGGAAGCCAGGATCTAATTCGATTTGCCATCTACGCAACGGCCCACTCGTTCTCCGTAGCGTCGTTCATGATCGCTGACACACGCCTCACCCTGCTGGAACCAAATGACCAAGAATCCTTATCCGCCGAGATGGTCAACATCCTAAGAACCTATGGGGGCGAGGAACTTGAAGCAGCTATGGGGGACGATTTCAACGGGCTATATGTGGTCGGCGTAGAGCTCCTTTCGACGACCACAGGCATGCGCATGAGTGTGCGTCGTCGAGGCTACGTCGAGACGTCGATAGTTGATGAGGCAGAGCAGCTCCTTGCGTCCGCCTGGCGGGAGCTCCACCTGTCTTGAAAAACCCATTTTTCGGCGTCCTCAGCGAGGCCGCCAAAGTAGCCGTTGCTGTCTGGGTGGTGCTGTGGGCGGAACCGTTTCTTGAATCCAGCATGCCGTCTATTGATGCTGGCTGGCGTTACCTCCTTTCCGCAATCTTCACGGCCGTTGTACTAGAGGTACTGCTGCAAATCGTCTTTGGTTGGCCGCGTGTTGATGTGCAATGGGGGGTCAAGGGAGAGGACGCGCCGATAGCTAACGCCCTCGTAGCCAGGGTTACCAAACGCAAGCCTGACTCCCAGGTGTTCTCTCTTCGCATATCAGCACCCTCCGGCGGCTGGTTGGGGTACCAGATCCTGAAGCTTTGGATGCTTATCGGCGTCAAGCTACAGATCCGCATAGAGCGCGCATCCGTTGTACCCTCGGTCGAGAATTCGCCCAAGGTCAACGGGCTACCCACCGTCAAGTCTGACGACGAGTCAAAGGGTTTCTGCATCGATCTCGGAAGGGCACCTCGTCGTCCAGGGCAATGGCACTGGGCTGAAGTAAGTTGGCGGGACGAGGCCACTCCTAATGGTATCGAGATAAACATCGACTACGTCCTCCACCATAAGAACGCAATCCTTCGAAGCCTTCTGTTCATCTTCGTCCGAAAATCATCAAATGCCCGCCATTTCCAAGTAGTAGGAACGTAACATGCCGACAATGAGCCAAGAGGCCGTAAAGGTACAGCCCATGTACTCGCGATCTGCAATGACCCTCGAGGAAATACGCCAGGCGATGTCAGAATGTCCACCCAACCATGAAAACCTCACCGGCGGCTGGGCCAGCATCAACGACTTTCAGTCCAATTTAGGTCTCGTTGGCGTTGCGCCACCCCCCTCCACGCCGGTCATCCATCCCGCAACGGACACTTTGCCTGAAATGCTGAAGGCACGTTTCTACTACTGGGCGATGCCGCCCGCCGGGATGAGCGCCCACCCCAACTACAATCCTCAATCCAGTAGACGGCTCGCTGCTATCGACGTAATGATCACGCAGGTCGACAGTAGCCACATCGGTATGCTGTTCTCGACCCGAACGCAACAAGTACTGCGGAAGCGTGACGGAGTGGTAGCTTCCCTGCAGACGATCCTGTAAAGCGCAGATGGGAAGATCACCATCGAGCGCAACAGGTCGCACATGGAGCTTCAGGACACCGACATCTTCCTTTGGCTCACCGTGCAGCGGCGCGATAAGCCGCAGATCGCACCAGATCTGCGGCTCGACAAAGTCTCGGGAATAAGCGGGCGGGATGCCTCTTTCAGGACCGCGGACCTACGAGCCGGCGTCGACTTTGACCGCCCGAACTTTCTGACCGCGGTAGCAGAAGCAGATACCTTGGGGCCTATCGACATCTCGTTTGTCCAGCACGTCGGACAAGAGAACAACTCCATCCACGCGAAAGTGCACGTCGATGGAGGATTCGAGATCCGCAAGAACGACCTACACTTCCCACAAATCCTTGACGGAGAACAGATGATGGTCGAGGCGAGTCTACTTCTTGCCTACTCGCTAATACCCCGCATCAACGCCCTCTACATCGCCGATGCTGTCAACTGGGAGAATCGGCGCTTAGAGGTAATCGAGGAAGCAATGAAAGACCTCGAAGAGCGCTATCGGTCGGCCCGTGATGCCCTCACGGAACGCCTCGTCGGATCGCCTCGCTAATTGGCTACGAGGCGATCTAGGAGAAGGTGGTCTAGCCATGGACGTTCCGTCCGGATCCTATGCCACAGCCCAGGACATGGCGGCGAAGTACCGAATTGGGGTGGACACGGTTCGCCGTAAAGTTCAGACGGGCGAATGGCCATGTGACAGGATCGGCCGGCACTACCGCTTCTCCCCCACCCAGCAAGACGAAATTGCGCAGGTCATAGCGGGCGCGAGGATCAGCGGATACGACAAAGACCGAATTGCCGTTGCCCTCCGCAAACTATCTGGCTAAGGCGACCGCCTGTTCGAACCTGATCTCGACGGGATAATCTTCAGGTGGTTCTCACCCCTTGTACGCCGGCTGTGTCGCGTCGAGGAAGTCCTTTTTGAGTCGGTAGTAGTCGGCGTAGAGAGGATCCCCCTGTGCCTTAACGGCCGCTAGGGCTTCTCGAGTCACTGGCGGGTAGAGGCCGCCAAAGCCTCTGAAATACACGCCGGACAGCTCCTCCATCTTTTTCACAACTGCATCGGACTTGACGGCAACCTCTGTCGGGCCGACGATCGCCACCACGGCAGCTGCGGTCTGCAGCTTCACGTTGATGTCGCCCAAGGTGTCAATCCGGCTTTGTCCCTCTGCTTGCGTTGGTATGTCCTGCCGTGGTTCGAAGAGCTGGGAAGCATTGCGCTCAGCGCGGAGCAGATCCTCCGTGGCGCCAACGAAGGTGGAATAAGCGTTGGCTCTCTGAGTCTTCTGGAATTGCTCGTTGGCGAGTTCACGCTGCCCGCTGTTCGTGTACCCTGTCACGATAATTCCCCCGAACAATGTCATGGCGGCCGTGACGACAGCGACTTTGAGAGTTTCCTTGAAGGACAATTTCCCATCAGCTCCAGTCACACCCCGCACCCCCTCCGTTGGGCCCATTGGCTCCCAAATGCTGTGTTGTCCCCAAGTATCGGCGCTCTCCTCGTAGTCGACAACCCCGGTCGTTCTCGCTGCTCGTGGGAAGGGAACAGCGCCCCTCCCTCGGAGGAAGGCTAGGATTCGGGCCATGAACGATGACCTTGGCTCGATCGACAAGTCCAAGCTGGCCTACAACCTCTATGAGGCAGCCGAAGCCACCGGCTACAGCACAAGCACCCTTCGAATCGCCATACGCCGCAACGATCTCATCGCCGGTACGCCAACACCAAGCTGGTCATTTTGGCAGAAGAACTCCTGGACTGGCTCACGTCTCTCCCGACTGAGCCGAAGGGGGACACCCGCCGTTTAGCCAACTCGGAGACTCCCCTGCGGACTGGCGAGGACCGCCGGAAGTACGTCAAAGATCCGAAGGGGCCGCGAAAGCAATGTTCTTGGAAGCGGATCATTCTGCACGACGACGGCGACGTCCAGGGTCTTGTGGCTTGGATTCCGGACCGTGGTGATGAGGC
Organism: Arthrobacter sp. SLBN-112; assembly: GCF_006715225.1. Classification (NCBI taxonomy): domain Bacteria; kingdom Bacillati; phylum Actinomycetota; class Actinomycetes; order Micrococcales; family Micrococcaceae; genus Arthrobacter; species Arthrobacter sp. SLBN-112. The sequence continues at coordinate 2,845,900 of NZ_VFMU01000001.1, read as the reverse complement.
GGGTCCATGGTCGGACGAGCCGGAAGTGGATCCCTTCGCATGACCCAAAAGATCGGCTACACGCTTGAAGAAGCCGGCGAAAAGACCGGGTGTTCCAGCCACGCCCTTAAGTCGGCCATCGCATCTGGTGGTCTTCGCGCCCGGTACGCGGGTGAAGAGGTGGTCATCCGGCACGAGGACCTGGTCGAGTGGATCTACCAGCTTCCAACAGAAATGGAGGCTGAGGCTACTGCGGTTCAAGAGGCCGCAAGGCCGGGGCGGCGCACGACAACCGGCACAGCCGAACTATCTCCGGCCCAAGCCTCAACTGACTGGTTTACCACCGAAGACCTTGCTGCAGCTTGGCAATTGTCGTCAGGGACTCTATCCGACCGGCGCGCGCTCAAGAAAGGGCCTGAGTTCGTGCGCCTGGGCGGCATCGTTCGCTATCACCGCGACGCCGCAACCGCATGGCCGACGAAACAGTTATTGCGTGACGGCGCCTGACGAGGCTGCTCACCCAGCGCTTACCCACCGGAAACAACGAAGCGAACCTTTCCTTGAGGGCGTGAAGGCCAATGTAAGCCCAGGCTGGCTCTGCTAATCTTTCCTCGTGTGACACAAGACACGCTGTGCGGTTCTACTCCGACCCCTGAACGCTGGTAATCTTTATTCATAAACACCGGCCCCGCTGATAGAGAACCTCTATCAAGGGTCGGTTTTCTTTTTAGGGGGCCCTGTGACCCTATACACCAGTCCGCATCTGACCTTCGATCAGCAGATAGCCCTGATGCAAGCCAGGGGCCTTGACTGCTCGAGCTGCGACGGGGAGGGCGCCCTCTCTCGCATCGGCTACTACCGGCTCTCGACGTACACCCATCCATTCCGGGAGTTGTTACCTCAAGGAGCTCCGAAGGAATCGCCAGTTCACTACCGGACAGCCACATTCCGCCCTGGATACAAGTTAACTGAGGCGCTTGCCCTCTACGACTTTGACCATGATCTCCGCACGCTCTGCGCTCAAGGCCTAAAAATTATCGAAGTCGGACTGCGTGTACGAGTGGGCTACGTGCTGGGGGAACGGGACCCATTCGGACACCTTAATCGCGATTCCTTGGACGAAGAGCAGTGTAAGAAGCCAGCCCATGATGAGAGGGGTGACAGCTTCGACTACTGGTCGAGGCGCTACAGGGAACTTCAACAAAAAGCTAAGACCGATGATTTTTTTCGTCACTACATGTCCAAGTACGGGGGACGCTTCCCGATTTGGGTCGCAGTAGAAGCACTCGATTTCGGCGCCCTCAACAGGCTGTACGGCCTCATGGAACGCAGCGATCAGAACGACGTTGCACGTCACTGGAATGTTCAAGAAGGACGAAGGCTACATAGATGGCTCTTGACCCTAGGTAATGTCCGAAATCACTGCGCTCACCACGCACGGCTGTGGAATCGGAATATTACCCAAGAAATCGGGGTCTTCAATCCTGCGATTGTAAAGCCAGAACTCGCTCACATTGCATCCCAAGGGCACCGCAAAAAGCTCTACTTATCGCTTGCAATCATTGCCTACATCGCTCCTCAGATTGATCCCAGGACCGACTGGCCTCAGGCCCTGAAGGCCAAAATGGAGCAGTTCCCAAGGATCCGCGGCCTCTCGCCAGAGAGAGACATGGGGTTCCCTAGTAACTGGCGCGATGAAGCACTGTGGCAGCCGCGGCCAGCCGAGGATCTGTTATCTGGCCAGAAGTACGCAAGGGGTCCGCAACCAGTTATTTTTGCCCAATCACTACCAACCGAGGAAGCCCCGGAATCCCGCTGATTTAAAAGCTATGCAACAGGGGCCAAATCAGCATTGTTTAGTTCGATCTCTACTGCGGCGTCTAGTCCGCGGCCTGCCCTGCAGGACAGCTGAACAGCAGAAGGCGGCCACCGGTGATGAACCGGTGGCCGCCTTCTGCGTTTGTCCGGGCCTTAAAGCCGCGGATGGAGACCATAAGGTGGGGGCCCGCCTCCAGACGTGCTGAGACCGGGAACCGGACCCCCTGACGAATGCCCCCCGAGACGAAGACTGTCCAGCCTTCCCCCCAACAAGGTTGGAGAACACCGCCAATCCACATGATCGGGCAAACGCTTGCTAAGCGCAATGCCGGTCCGGCGCGTTACGCAGGCGCCTCTGCGGAGAAGCTGCGGAACATGGTCCGTTGCGGCCCGGACGTTCCGCCCAGGTACGGCCCGTAGTCGATGAAGCCGGCGCGGCGGTAGGCGGACAGGCCCGCAGGGTTTTCCTGGTTGACGGACAGTACGACGCCGGACTCGCCGCTTTGGTGCCGGGCGGTCAGCTTGCGCGCTGCCTCCACAGCGGCGGCAGCCGCGAGCGTGCCCAGGCCCTTGCCCTGGTGCCGCCGGTCGATGAGGAACCCGCGCAGGAGCCACGCGGAGTGATCGTCAGGCCAGCCGGCGAGCCCCGCGGCACCGGACTGCAGGGTCAACAGGCCAACGGCGCTGCCTTCCGCCTCGACCACGTATGGCCGTCGTGATTCCTCCGCCAGCCCGGTAAGGGCCATCCGCAACGGCTCGCCCACGAAACGGTCCTGGCCCGGCACCAGCAGCATGTTTGCGATGGCGTCCAGCTGAATTGCCAGGGCGTCGGAGTCCAGGTCCTCCAATTGGATGAGCCAGACCCACGGCTGGGGTTCAGTGCCCATAGAAGACGCGCTCGAAGACTGCCCGGGCCCGCCGGCTCACCCTGAGGTAATCCTCCTCCAGCGCGGCGGCGTGTCCGGGCTCGTAGCCGCACCAGCGGGCCACGGCCTCAAGGTCGCGGCGCGAGGACGGCAGGAGGTCGGAGGCCTTGCCGTTCCAGATGACGTTGGCGGACCGGATGCGGCTGGCCAGCCGCCAGGCCTCGGCGAGGAGTGCCGCGTCAGCGCCCTCCAACAGGCCGAGTTCCGCTGCGGCTGAGAGGGCTTCCAGGGTGGACGTGGTCCGGAGCTCCGGATGCTTTCCGGCATGCTGGAGCTGCAGGAGCTGCACCAGCCACTCAACGTCGCTGAGGCCGCCGCGCCCCAGCTTGAGGTGGCGTGCGGGGTCGGCGCCGCGCGGCAGCCGCTCGGATTCCACCCTCGCCTTGATCCGCCTGATTTCGCGGACGTCCTGCTCGGAGACGGACTCCGGGTACCGGATGGGATCGATGAGCTTGACGAAGTCAGCGGCCAGGGCGTCGTCGCCGGCCATGGGGCGTGCCCGCAGCAGGGCCTGCGCTTCCCAGATCAGGGACCAGCGGCGGTAGTACTCGGCGAAGGAGTCGAGGGAGCGCACCATGGCCCCGTTCTTGCCCTCCGGCCGGAGGTCCGCGTCCATTTGGAGGACGCGCTCAGCCATGATGGCCGGCTTCAGCGGCTGGGTGAGCAGGTTGGAAATTTTCGCCACGATGCGCGCGGCCTGTTCCTGCGCCTCCGCCTCGGAGAAGCCTGGAAGTGCACGATGGACGTACATGACATCTGCGTCGGAGCCGTAACCGATCTCGCGGCCGCCCTGGCGGCCCATGGCCACCACCAGGACGGTGGTCTTGAGTGGCCCGCCGGCGGAGACTCTTCCTTCCGCCACCCGCAGGGCGCCCAGGACGGCGGCGCGGTCCGTATCGGCCAACGCCGTGCCCACCTGTTCCTGGTCCAGGAGGCCGGCCGAATCTGCGATGGCGATGCGCAGGATTTCGCGGCGCCGGATCAGCCGGATCAGGCGCATGGCGCTCTCCGGGTCCGCGTGCCGGGACATCTTGGCAGTGATTTCCTGCCACTGGGCCTCGAAGCCCACGGGCACCAGGTCCTTGTCCTGCCCCAGCCACGCCACAGACTCCGGCGAGACTTCCAGGAGGTCTGCGATGAGGCGGGAGTTGGACAGCATGTGGCAGAGGCGTTCCGCGGCCGCGTTAGAGTCACGGAGCAGGCCCAGGTACCAGTGCGTGGTGCCCAGGGCCTCGCTGACGCGGCGGAAGGCAAGGAGGCCGGCGTCGGGGTCCACGCCCTCCGCGAGCCAGTCCAGCAGGATGGGCAGGAGCTGGCGCTGCAGGGCGGCGCGGCGGCTGACCCCGCCAGTGAGCGCCTCAATGTGGCGCATTGCCCCTTGGGGGTCCCGGTATCCGAGGGCCGCCAGCCGCCCCTGCGCCGCCTCGGGCGTCAGTTTGGCGTCCTCGCTGGTGAGCTTTGCAGCGGTGTTCAGCAGCGGCCGGTAGAAGATGCGCTCGTGCAGTTCGCGGACGGAGCGTTTGGTGCGCTGCCATGCTGACAGCAGGGAGTCCGGGCTGGGGCGCTCGTTGGAGAAGGGTCCCAGCACGGCTTTGGCCAGTGAGCGCAGCGCCGGCTCCGCCACCGGCATCAGGTGGGTGCGGCGAAGCTGGAACAGCTGGATCCTGTGTTCCAGCAGCCGGAGGTAGCGGTAGGCGTTGTCAAAAGCGGCAGCGTCGGAACGGCCAATGTAACCTCCGGCCGACAGCGCGGCGATCGCGGAGGTGGTGTCCCGCCGTCGTAATGACTCGTCCGCCTTGCCGTGCACCAGCTGGAGCAGCTGGACGGTGAACTCGACGTCGCGCAGCCCCCCGCGCCCCAGCTTGATCTGGCGCTGCTCCTCGGCGGCCGGGATGTGCTCGGTCACCCGGCGGCGCATCGCCTGGACGGACTCAACAAAGCCCTCGCGCCCGGCCGAGCTCCAGATCAATGGCGCCACGGCTTCCTCGTAAGCGCGGCCCAGTGCGGCGTCACCCGCAATGCAACGGGCCTTGAGGAGAGCCTGGAATTCCCAGCTCTCCGCCCACCTGGCGTAGTACGTCTCGTGGGAGGCGAGCGTGCGGACCAGTGGTCCCGACTTGCCCTCGGGCCGCAGGTTCGCATCCACCTCCCAGAGCCCCGGTTCCCTGGCAACCGATGAAATGGCCCGCGAGATGCCACTCGCCAGGGCCGTGCCGATGGTATTGGCGTGGGCGTCCTCCAAGCTGCCCGGGTCCACCACGTAGATGACGTCGACGTCGGAGATGTAGTTCAGCTCCCGGGCTCCGCACTTGCCCATGCCGATCACGGCAAGGCCGACTTCGGCGACGTCGGCAGCGCTGTGCTGCTCGGCGGCTTCAGCCCTGGAAACGGCGAGGGCGGCCTCGATGGCGGCGGCGGCAAGGTCCGCGAGTTCACCGCCCACGGAGGGCAGGAAGTCCAGCGGATCCGCGGCGCACAGGTCCTTGACGGCGAGATCGACCAGTCCGCGCCGGTAGGCGGTGCGCAGGGCTGCGTAGGCGTCCACGCCGGTAACGGCGGCAACGGGACGGGCGGCGCGGGGGTCGGCGCCCACGGACTGCAGGAGCGTGGCGCGCAACCGGCCCGGGTCGGCGGGCAGCGGCTCTGGACTGGCCCGGATCTCGAAGGCTTCCAGGTGCTCGGGGTGCCGGATCAGGAACTCCCCCAGAGCCTCTGAAGCGCCCAGGACGCGGTACATCGGTTCACTGGCCTCAGGCTCGGCAGCCGCCAGCTCCCGCAGCTGCGGGTGCTTTTCGATCAACCGGACCAGGGACTGCAGTGCCGTGTCCGGGCTGGCCGCAAGGTGCAGCCCGGCAAAGAGCCTGTCCTGGTCCAGCCCCTCGAGTTCGCGCGCGGCAAGGAACCGTTCGCCCTTTTCCAGGTCGCTGAATCCGGCCGCGATGAGGCGGCGTGCCAGGCTCACGCCGGGCACCTAGAGGATGCCGAGGTTGCGCTGCAGCTCGTAGGGCGTCACCTGCAGCCGGTAGTCCTGCCATTCAGCGCGCTTGTTGCGCAGGAAGTGCTCGTAGACCTGTTCGCCCAGGATCTGCGGCATGAGCTCCGAGTCCTCCATGGAGCGGATGGCGTCATGCAGGCTGGCTGGCAGGGGGTCGTGGCCCATGGCGCGGCGCTCAGCCGAGCTCAGCGACCAGACGTCGTCCTCAGCGGCTGCCGGCAGCTCGTAACCTTCCTCGATGCCCTTCAGCCCGGCACCGAGCAGGACGGCATAGGCCAGGTAGGGGTTGGCAGCGGAGTCGATGCCGCGGTACTCGATGCGCGCGGACTGGCCCTTGCCCGGCTTGTACAGGGGCACGCGGACCAGGGCGGAGCGGTTGTTGTGGCCCCAGCTCAGGTAGCTGGGTGCCTCGCCGCCGCCCCACAGGCGCTTGTAGGAGTTGACGAACTGGTTGGTCACAGCCGTGAACTCGGGGGCGTGCTTGAGGATGCCGGCAATGAACTGCCGGGCCGTCGTGGACAGCTGGAACTCCGCACCTGCCTCGAAGAAGGCGTTGCTGTCGCCTTCGAACAGGGAGAAGTGCGTGTGCATGCCGGATCCGGGGTGGTCGGTGAAGGGCTTGGGCATGAACGTGGCATACGTGCCCTGCTGCAGCGCCACCTCCTTGATGACGGTGCGGAACGTCATGATGTTGTCGGCCGTCTGCAGCGCGTCCGCGTAGCGGAGGTCGATCTCGTTCTGCCCGGGGCCTGCCTCGTGGTGGCTGAACTCCACGGAAATGCCCACGGACTCCAGCATGGTGACCGCCGTGCGGCGGAAGTCCTGCGCCACGCCGCCCGGAACATGGTCGAAGTAGCCGCCCTCATCGACCGGCACCGGTGCGCCGTCCGGACCGGGCTCGTGCGACTTGAGGAGGTAGAACTCGATCTCAGGGTGGGTGTAGCAGGTGAAGCCCATGTCCGCGGCCTTGGCGAGGGTCCGCTTCAGCACGTTGCGCGGATCGGCCGCGGAAGGCTCGCCATCAGGGGTGAGGATGTCGCAGAACATCCGCGAGGTCTGTTCGGTCTCACCGCGCCACGGCAGGATCTGGAAGGTGGCAGGATCGGGCTGGGCCAGCATATCCGATTCAAAGACGCGGGCCAGTCCTTCGATGGAGGAACCGTCGAAGCCAAGGCCTTCCTCGAATGCTCCCTCGACTTCCGCCGGCGCCAAGGCCACGGACTTCAGCGAACCCACGACGTCGGTGAACCACAGGCGCACGAAACGTACGTCCCGCTCTTCGATTGTGCGCAGGACAAATTCTTGCTGGCGGTCCATGATGGCCTCTTCTCCGGTCAACGTTCATGCTCCGGGGCCCGCGCAAAGGGGAAAGCCGGCAGCAGTTCATCAACACTGTACTAATCATTCGGCGCCGATGCTTGAGCCCGGGCCCTGCGTAACACAGCATTAACCTGGCAGGCAGCCCATGCCGCCCCCGGCCGCGGTATCCACCGCGCCGTGGCACGCGTCCGCGCCTGCCGCTATGACGCTAATCACCTTTGTCCCGCCTTGCCCGCGGTAGCTAGTACGGCGGATGGCGCACTACGCTCATCCCATGGCCTCCAGCAACAGCTCCGACTCCAGCGCGTCCGCAGAAGTACCCGCCCCGTACGGCAGCGGCCCCGGCACACCGGCTGCGGCCCCGGTTCCGGTTCCGGCCGAACGGAAGCCGGCAAAGGTCCGCATCCACCACCTGCAGCAGGCCAAGCGCGATGGCACCAAGTTCGCCATGCTCACCGCCTACGAGCAGTACACGGCCGAGATTTTCGACGCTGCCGGCATCGAGGTGCTCCTGGTGGGCGATTCGGCCTCGAACAACGTCTTTGGCAACGAGACCAGCCTTCCGGTGACCGTGGACGAACTGCTCCCCCTGTGCCGGGCCGTCGCCAGGTCCGCCAAGCGCGCACTGGTGGTGGCGGATCTTCCCTTCGGCAGCTACGAGGTCAGCGCGGAACAGGCCGTGGGCGCCGGTGTCCGCTTCCTGAAGGAAGGGCTGGCCCACGCCGTGAAGATCGAGGGCGGGAAGTACTATGCGCCGACCGTCCGGGCGATGGTGCAGGCAGGCATCCCGGTCATGGCGCACATCGGCTTCACCCCCCAAAGCGAACACGCCCTGGGCGGTTACCGCGTCCAGGGCCGCGGCGGCGACGCCCAGCGGTTGATTGACGACGCCGTTGCGCTGGCGGACGCCGGAGCGTTCTGCGTGCTGATGGAAATGGTGCCTGCGGAGACGGCGGCGGCCGTTGACGCGGCCGTCAGCGTCCCCACGGTGGGCATAGGCGCCGGCAAGGCGACCACCGGCCAGGTCCTTGTCTGGCAGGACATGGCAGGTTTGCGGGGCGGCCGGATGGCCAAGTTCGTCAAGCAGTACGCGGACCTGCGGGGCACCTTGCTCGACGCCGCCACGGCTTATGGTGAGGACGTCAGGTCCGGCCAGTTCCCCGGCCAGGAACACACGTTCTAACTTTTTACTTCGCCCCAACGGCCAAGCGGAACCGGCACACTGACACAAATGCCTGCGACCTCCGCGTCCGGGCGGTACTCCGGAAGCGGACGTCAAGGTGAGGCCGCCCGCGGCCGAGGCAGTCCGCGGAGGAGTGCCGCCCGGACGCCCTGCGCACCTACCGTTCAGTCGTCGTCGTCCTGCTTTTCCCAGGCCTCGTTGCGCGCCTTGACCTTCTCCAGGGCATGTTCGGCTTCCGCCCGGGTCTTGTAAGGCCCAATGAGCTGGCTCCAGTCCGACAGCCGGTCCTCTTCCACCTCGTGGGTCTTGATGTTGAACCAGTACTCAGTCATCGTTGCTCCTCGTTCCGGCGACGGGGAAAACCGGGTGATCCACGTAACACAAACCTTTACGCGTGTCCTCCGCCGCTTGTCGGTTGTTAGGCGTTCTGTGGTGCCTTATATGATCAATCTATGCCTTCCCTTGCCTCGACTGCACCCATTGGCACCCTCACCCCGGGTACCGTGAGTCCGCAGCGTCCCGTCCCGGCGTCCATCCCCCGTCCGGAGTACGTGGGCAAGCCCGCGCCTGCAAAATTCACCGGTTCCGAGGTCAAGTCCGCGGAGACCATCGAGAAGATCCGGATCGCCGGAAAGATCGCGGCGCAGGCCATTGTCGAGGTGGGCAAGCACCTCCAGCCGGGCGTCACCACCGACGAGCTGGACAGGGTGGGCCACGAGTTCCTGCTGGACCACCATGCCTACCCATCCACGCTCGGCTACCGCGGATTCCCCAAGTCGCTGTGCTCCTCATTGAACGAGGTCATCTGCCATGGCATCCCGGACAGCACCGTGGTCCAGGACGGCGACATCCTGAACATCGACATCACGGCCTACATCAACGGCGTGCACGGAGACACCAACTACACCTTCCTGGTGGGGGACGTGGACGAGGAATCCCGGCTGTTGGTGGAGCGTACCCGGGAGTCGCTGAACCGGGCCATCAAGGCGGTGGCACCGGGACGGGAAATCAACGTCATTGGACGGGCCATCCAGTCCTATGCCAAGCGGTTCGGGTACGGCGTGGTGCGTGACTTCACGGGCCACGGCGTTGGTGAAGCGTTCCACACGGGGCTCATCATTCCGCACTACGATGCCGCCCCTGCGTACAACACGGTCATTGAGGCCGGCATGGTGTTCACCATCGAACCGATGCTCACCCTCGGCACTGTGGAGTGGGACATGTGGAGCGACGACTGGACGGTGGTCACCCGGGACCACCGGCGCACCGCCCAGTTCGAACACACCCTGCTGGTCACCGAGACCGGCGCCGAGATCCTCACCCTCCCGTAGCCCGTCCCATGCCCGCACCGGGCATGCTGCCGGTGCAGACCGGACACCTGTTACCGGCCGCCGAAAGCGGCCCATTTTCCTGCCCGCCCCTGTCACGAACGGAATCCCATTGGCCAAGAAGGACGAAAAACCGCACAAGAACGCACCGCTGATCGGTATCGACATCGGTGGTACGGGGATCAAGGGCGGCATTGTCGACCTGAAGAAAGGCAAGCTCCTGGGTGACCGCTTCCGCGTGCCCACCCCCCAGCCGGCCACGCCTGAGGCCGTCGCCGAGGCCGTGGCCCTGGTGGTGGCCGAGCTCTCGGCACGCCCCGAGGCACCGGAAGCCGGCTCCCCCGTGGGTGTGACCTTCCCGGGGATCATCCAGCACGGCGTGGTCCACTCGGCCGCCAACGTGGACAAGAGCTGGCTGGACACCGACATCGACGCCCTCCTCACCGCAAAACTGGGCCGCCCCGTGGAGGTCATCAACGACGCCGACGCGGCCGGCCTTGCCGAGGCCCGCTACGGTGCCGGCGCCGGCGTCTCCGGGACCGTCCTGGTCATCACCCTCGGCACCGGCATCGGTTCCGCCTTCATCTTCGACGGCAAGCTGGTTCCCAACGCTGAACTGGGCCACCTGGAGATTGACGGTTTCGACGCCGAATCGAAGGCATCGGCCGTAGCACGGGAACGGGACGGACTGTCCTGGGACGAGTACAGCGTGCTGCTGCAGCGCTACTTCTCCCACGTGGAGTTCCTGTTCTCGCCGGAACTGTTCATCGTGGGCGGCGGCATCTCCAAGCGCGCGGACGAGTACCTGCCCAACCTCAAGCTGCGCACCCCGATTGTCCCGGCCGTCCTGCGCAATGAGGCAGGGATTGTGGGCGCTGCACTGGAAATCGCCCTGAAGCACAAGCTGGCCAAGTAGACAGTGGTGCCGGTGGCGGCTGCGGCTTCCCCTCCGCTGCCGCCACCGGAGTCTAGAGGGGGCTCTTCTCGGAGCTCTTGGCGCTGGGGGCCCCGCCCTTGGCGTCTTCTTCGGCCTCGTGGCGGAGCAGGGCGATGGCAGTTTCAAAATCCTCAAGGGACTCGAACGCCTGGTACACGCTGGCAAAGCGCAGGTACGCCACCTTGTCGAGCTTCTGCAGCGGTCCGAGGATCACCAGGCCCACCTCGTGGGCATCGATTTCGGCTGCGCCGGAGGACCGGATCTGTTCTTCCACTTCCTGGGCCAGCATGGCGAGGTCGTCCTCGCTCACCGGCCGGCCCTGGCAGGCCTTGCGCACCCCGTTGATGACCTTGCTGCGGCTGAAGGGCTCGCCCACGCCGGACCGCTTGATGACGGAGAGGCTGGTGGTTTCAACCGTAGTGAACCGGCGGCCGCATTCAGGGCACTGCCGGCGCCGGCGGATGGCTGAACCGTCATCCGCCATGCGGCTGTCCACCACGCGGGAATCGGGGTTGCGGCAGAACGGACAGTACATGGCGTTCCCCCTTTTCGCTTGTGGTGTGCAACGCTGTTGGAAGCCATCAGCACCGCCGGGGGGCAATGCTGTGGCGCCTCCCAGTTTACGGGCACATCTGGGGTAATAACAATCCTGTAATTACTACATGTAGTGGTGCAACGTCAGCCGGGGAACCGGACCGAGACGGCGTCGCCGTGGGCCGGAAGGTCCTCGGCCCGGGACAGGCTTACGATGTGTCCACTGACCTCTGCCAGGGCGTCGCGGCTGTAATTGACCACTTGGATGGCGCGCAGGAAAGTGGTGACGTTCAGCCCTGACGAAAAAGCAGCGGTGCCGCTGGTGGGCAGCACGTGGTTGGAGCCGGCGCAGTAGTCGCCCAGGCTCACGGGGCTGTAGTCGCCAACGAAGATGGCGCCCGCATTCCGGATCCGCGACGCCACCGCTGGGGCATCACGGGTCATGATTTCCAGGTGCTCGGCCGCGTAGGCGTCGCAGGCAGCGATCCCCTGTTCCAGGCTGTCCACCAGCACGACGCCGGACTGCGGGCCGGAGAGTGCCTCCTGCACCCTGGCCGAGTGCTTGGTCGCGGCGGCCTGCAGTTCCAGTTCGGCGCGCACGGCCGCGGCCAGCTCTTCCGAATCCGTGATCAGGACCGATGCGGCCTTGGGGTCGTGCTCGGCCTGGCTGAGCAGGTCGGCGGCAACCAGTGCCGGCTGCGCGGAGTCATCGGCCAGGATGGCGATCTCCGTGGTTCCCGCCTCGGAGTCGATTCCCACAACACCTTTGACCAGCCGCTTGGCCGTGGCGACGAAAATGTTCCCGGGCCCGGTCACCACATCCACGGCCTCCAGGGCAGGGCCGGCGGCCGAGGCTTCGACGCCGTACGCGAAGGCGGCGATGGCCTGGGCGCCGCCGATGGCGTAGACCTCGGTGATGCCCAGCAGCGCAGCTGCCGCGAGGATGGTGGGGTGCGGCAGGCCGCCGAATTCCTTTTGCGGCGGCGAGGCCAGGGCGATGGATTCCACGCCTGCCGCCAGTGCAGGCACAACGTTCATGATCACCGATGACGGGTACACGGCAAGGCCGCCGGGAACGTACAGCCCCACGCGGGCCACGGGCACCCAGTTCTGGCTGACCACCGCGCCATCACCCAGTTCGACGTCCACGTTGCGGGGGCGCTGGGCGTCAGCGAATTTCCGCGCCCGGCTGATGGATTCCTCCAGGGCGGCCCGCACCGCCGGGTCCAACTGGTCCAGCGCTGCGTCAATCGCATCCCCGGGGACCAGCGGGTGGTCCTGCGCCACGCCGTCGAACCGTTCCGCCAGCTCCGCCAGGGCCGCGAAGCCGCGCTGCCGCACGGCGGAGATGATCTCCAGGACCTTTTCCTCGGCATCCGCCACTGTCTGGCCCTTGGCGCGGGGCACGGCGGCGCGCAGGGCGGCAAGCGTCAGGTTGCGGCCGCGAAGGTCGACGGTACGGAAATCGACGGCGGCTGCAGCAGGGGCGGGAAACTCCGGGAAAGTGGTCACGGGACTATTTTACGGGGCTGTTCCCGCCTGCCCGTTCCGCGGCCTCTACCTGCGGCTTCCTGCCCGCCGCTCCCACCACCTCCAGCACGAAGACCGACACGGCCGTGGCGGCAGGCCAGAGCAACAGCACCGGCCAGGCCCGGAGGGAAAAAGCGATGCTGGGGTTCGCCGAGGCATCGACAGCAGGACCAAACAGCCGGGCTGCCAGGATCCCTGACCCCCAGGCGAGGACGCCGCCTGCCAACGCCCCGGCAAGGCCCGTCAGCAGGGCTGCCTGCGGGTCCCGGCGCTTGCTGTCGGCCAGGAACACGGCCAGGAGGCAGCCGGCCAGCACCAGGATCCCGGCGAGGGTGAGGTCGCGCGGCAGCCACACCAGGGGAACATTGCCTGAGGCCAGGGCGGGATCCCGCGTCATCAGGTTCAATCCGCCCGGCGCCAGGAGCCACCAGAGGATGCCTGCCGGAATCCCGGAAGCCGCGGGGACCAGCAGCAGGGACCAGGGCAGCAGCCGCCTGGCGGGGCGGGCGGAGGTTGTCATGCAACACACCTTAACAAAGGTTCCTGGCAGGGCCTCCGGCCGGGGTGTTGCCGCTGCCGTTTTCCCGCCGCGACCGAGGGCCAATACGCTTGGAGAAAGAGTTACACCACTTAGTGCAGGAGTTCCGGTGACCGACAACAGCGAGCCGTTCGAGCAGACGTTCAGGGAGATGTTCCGCCGCCACGCCGCGGGCGTTGCCATCATCACCGTGAACTACCAGGACGAGCCCTACGGCTTTACCGCCACCTCGGTGGCGTCGCTGTCGGCCAAGCCGCCCCGGTTCACATTCAACATGGCACGCAGTTCCAGGTCCTGGCCCGCCGTGGCCAACACGCAGTACCTGGGTGTCCACATGCTGGGGCTGGAGAACCAGGAACTGGCTGCCCGCTTTGCCCGCCCGGGCAACCGCTTCGAAGGCAACCACTGGGAGATCGGGCCGCACGGGGTTCCCATCCTGAAGGACGTGGCGGGCTGGCTGATCGGCGAGATCCAGATGCGCCTGTCCTTCGAGAACAACGCTGTGGTGGTGGTCCAAGTGGTGGACGGCCAGGTGGGCGGCGAGGGATCGCCCCTGCTGTACCACGGCGGCGCCTACGGGCAGCCCGTGCCGCTGGACTACGAGATCTAGCCCCGGCCCGCCATAGTGGCAGCAAAAGGGCGGACGACGGCGGGAGGTGCTTCCCGCCGTCGTCCACCCTTTTGATTGACGTCAGGCCGTCCTAGGCGTCCAGGCAGGCGGGGCCCAGCAGGACCTTCAGGTCGCCGAACAGCGACGGGCTGGGGTTCACGCGGAGGTGGACCGGCAGGCCCATGATCTCCGTGCGGGTATCGCCCTGCAGGTGCAGCCGCACTTCCGAATTGCCCCGGTGGGTGCGCAGTACGTCGCCCAGCTCGGTGACCACGGCCTCGGTGGCCTTGTGGGTGGGCATGGTGATCACCAGGGGGCCGTTCAGCCCTTCGCTCAGGTCCGGGACGGACAGCTCCATGCAGTTCAGGGTGATGGCGCCGTCGTCCCGCTTCTGCAGGCGGCCCTTGACCACCACGATCAGGTCCTCGGCAAGGACGGAGGCAATCGGCCCGTAAACCTGCCCGAAGAACATGACCTCGATCGAACCGCCCAGGTCCTCCACCTCCGCCCGGGCATAAGCGTTGCCGCTGGCTTTGGCAATGCGCCGGCTCAGCGACGTGATCATCCCGGCGATGGTGATGATGGCACCGTCCTGGGGACCGTCCTCGCCCAGGATGGTGGTGATGCTCATCTCGGCATGCTGGGCCAGGAGGCCCTCCAGGCCCTGCAGCGGGTGGTCCGACACGTAGAGCCCCAGCATGTCCCGCTCGAAGGAAAGCTTGTCCTTCTTCTCCCATTCGGGAAGGTCCGGGATCTCGATGCTAAGCGAGGACGATTCCGCCCCGGCATCCTCGAAGCCGGCGAAGAGGTCGAACTGGCCAATGGCCTCATTGCGTTTGAGGGTGATGACGGAGTCGATGGCCTCTTCATGGATCATTGCCAGGGCGCGGCGGTGGTGGCCCAGCGAGTCGAACGCCCCGGACTTGATGAGGGACTCGATGGTCCGCTTGTTGCAGACCACGGCCGGAACCTTCATCAGGTAGTCCTTGAACGAGGTGAAGGCGCCCTCGCTTTCGCGGGCAGCCACCATGGCCTCGACGGCGTTGACGCCCACGTTGCGGATGGCACCCATGCCGAAGCGGATGTCGTTCCCCACCGGAGTGAAGTTCAAGGCGGACTCGTTGACGTCCGGCGGAAGCACCGTGATGCCCATGCGCCGGCACTCGTTGAGGTAGATGGCGGACTTGTCCTTGTCATCACCCACTGACGTCAGCAGCGCCGCCATGTACTCCGGCGCGTAGTGCGCCTTGAGGTAGGCGGTCCAGTAGGAGATGACGCCGTACGCGGCGGAGTGGGCCTTGTTGAAGGCGTAGTCGGAGAAGGGCAGCAGGATGTCCCACAGGGTTTTGACGGCTTCCATGGAGTAGCCGTTGTCCTGCATGCCCTGGGAGAAGCCCGCGAACTGCTTGTCCAGCTCGGACTTCTTCTTCTTGCCCATGGCGCGGCGGAGGATATCTGCCTGGCCCAGCGAGTAGCCGGCCAGCTTCTGCGCCACGGCCATGACCTGTTCCTGGTACACAATCAGGCCATAGGTTCCGCCGAGGATCTCCCTGAGGGGTTCCTCCAGCTCCGGGTGGATGGGAATCACTTCCTGGATCCCGTTCTTGCGGAGCGCGTAGTCCGTGTGGGCGTTGGCGCCCATGGGGCCAGGACGGTACAGCGCGAGCACGGCCGAGATGTCTTCGAAGTTGTCCGGCTTCATGAGCTTCAGCAGGGACCGCATGGGTCCGCCGTCGAGCTGGAAGACGCCCAGCGTATCGCCGCGGGCCAGGAGTTCGTAGGACGGTGCATCGTCCAGCTCGAGGTTTTCCAGGTCCAGGTCGATGCCCCGGTTCATCTTGATGTTCTCGAGGGCATCGGAAATGATCGTCAGGTTCCGCAGGCCCAGGAAGTCCATCTTGATCAGGCCAAGGCCCTCGGACGTGGGGTAGTCGAACTGCGTGATCACCTGGCCGTCCTGGAAGCGGCGCATGATGGGAATGACGTCGATGATGGGGTCCGAGGACATGATCACGCCGGCCGCGTGCACGCCCCACTGGCGCTTCAGGCCTTCGATGCCCAAGGCAGTCTCGAAGACCTTGGCAGCTTCGGGGTCGGTGGCAATCAGCTGCCGGAAATCCCCCGCCTCGCTGTAGCGCTTGGCTTCCGGGTTCTGGATGTCCGCCAGCGGGATGTCCTTGGCCATCACCGCCGGCGGCAGGGCCTTGGTCAGCTGCTCGCCCATGCTGAAGGGGTAGCCAAGGACGCGGGAAGAATCCTTCAGGGCTTGCTTGGTCTTGATGGTGCCGTACGTGACGATCATGGCCACGCGCTCGTCGCCGTACTTCCGGGTCACATAGTCGATGACCTCGGAACGGCGCCGGTCATCGAAGTCGACGTCGAAGTCGGGCATGGAAACGCGGTCCGGGTTGAGGAACCGTTCGAAGATCAGCCCGTGGCGGAGGGGGTCGAGGTCGGTGATGCGCATGGCGTACGCCACCATCGAGCCTGCACCCGAGCCACGCCCCGGCCCCACGCGGATGCCGTTGTTCTTGGCCCAGTTGATGAAGTCGGCAACCACAAGGAAGTAGCCCGGGAAGCCCATGGAAGTGATGACGCCGAGCTCGTAGTCAGCCTGCTTGCGGACCTCGTCCGGGATGCCGCCCGGGTAACGGTACTTCAGGCCCTTGTCCACTTCCTTGACCAGCCAGGAGGTCTCGTCCTCACCGGGCGGGCAGGGGAACCGCGGCATGTAGTTGGCGTCCGTGTTGAAGGACACCTCACAGCGCTCGGCGATGAGGAGGGTGTTGTCGCACGCCTCCGGGTGGTCGCGGAAGAGTTCGCGCATCTCCTGCGGCGATTTGAGGTAGTAGCCGCTGCCGGAGAACGCGAACCGCGAACCGCCATTGTCGTAGGTGGGTTCCAGCAGCGTGGAGCCGGACTGGATGGCCAGCAGGGCCTCGTGCGCCTTGGCGTCGTGCTCGTGGGTGTAGTGGAGGTCGTTGGTGGCAACCAGCGGCAGGTTCAGGTCCTTGGCAAGCCGCAGCAGGTCGCCGGTGACCCGCCGTTCAATGTCCAGCCCATGGTCCATGAGTTCGCAGAAGTAGTTTTCCGCGCCGAAGATGTCCCGGAATTCGGCCGCCGCTTCCAGGGCTTCGCGGTACTGGCCGAGCCGCAGCCGGGTCTGGACCTCGCCGGAGGGGCAGCCGGTGGTGGCAATGAGCCCTTCGGAGTACGTGTTGAGCAGCTCGCGGTCCAGCCGGGGCCATTTTCCGAACACCGAATCGAGGGAGGCGATGGACGAGGCCCGGAAGAGGTTCCGCATGCCCACGTTGTTGTAGCTCAGGAGCGTCATGTGGGTGTAGGAACCACCACCGGAGACGTCGTCCTTGCGCTGGGATTCATCGCCCCAGCGGACGCGTTCCTTGTCAGTCCGTGCGGTGCCGGGAGTTACATACGCCTCGACGCCGATGATGGGCTTGATGCCCTTGTCCGTGGCTTTCCGCCAGAAATCGAAGGCACCGAACAGGTAGCCGTGGTCCGTCGTGGCGAGGGCGGGCATGCCCAGGCGCTCGGTTTCGTCGAACAGCTCCCCCAGGCGGGCCGCCCCATCCAGCATGGAATATTCGGTGTGGGTGTGCAGGTGGACAAACGAATCATTGCTGGAACTCACCGGACCATTCTAAGCGCTGCCGCTTTACAGCCCCGCCAGCCGGTCCGTGTCAGGCCTGTCCGGATTCGAGCACTTCCAGGGCGTAGGCCAGGTCCTGCGGGTAGTCGCTGGTGACCGTGACGCGTTCCCCCGTCACAGGGTGGTCAAAACCCAGCTCACGGGCGTGCAGCCACTGCCGGGTGAGTCCCAGGGTGGCGGCAAGGCGCGGGTCGGCGCCGTACGTCAGGTCGCCGGCGCAGGGGTGGCGGAGGGCGGAAAAGTGGACCCGGATCTGGTGCGTCCGGCCGGTTTCCAGGTGGACTTCCACCAGGCTGGCCTTGCCGAAGGCCTCCAGGACTTCGTAATGGGTCACCGAAGCGCGGCCGTCCTCGATCACGGCAAAACGCCAGTCGTGCCCGGGGTGGCGTCCGATGGGGGCGTCAATGGTCCCGGTCAGGGGATCGGGAAGTCCCTGCACCACCGCGTGGTAGACCTTGTCCACCGTGCGCTCCTTGAAGGCCCGTTTGAGGGCTGTGTAGGCCCGCTCGGACTTGGCCACGACCATTACGCCGGAGGTGCCGACGTCGAGCCGGTGGACAATGCCTGCCCGTTCCGGCGCACCTGAGGTGGAGATGCGGTACCCGGCGGCGGCCAGGCCGCCCACCACTGTGGGTCCCACCCAGCCGGGCGATGGGTGGGCTGCCACGCCCACAGGTTTGTCAACGACGACGAAATCGTCGTCATCGAGCAGGATGTTCAGGCCTTCCACAATCTCCTCCACCACTTCCAGCGGGTCCCGCCGTTCCGGGACGGTGACGTCCAGGACGTCCCCGGCCACGAGTTTTGCCGACTTGCCCAATGCCTTGCCCCGGTTCAGGACGTGGCCTTCCGCCAGCAGGGATGCGGCCACGGAGCGGGACACCCCCAGAAGGCCGGCCAGCCCGGCGTCCGCCCGGGTCCCGCCGTACTCTTCGGCCACGACAATGCGCTCAGTCATGGGCGGGCTTTTCCTGCGGTGCGTTCCCCAGCCGCGTTCCGTCCAGCGCGATTCCTCGGATGGTCAGGATGCAGATGATGGCGACGGCGGACACCACCGCGGAGTCGGCGATGTTGAAGATGGCGAAATTGGGCAGCTGGATGAAGTCCACCACGTGGCCCATGCCGAAGGACGGCTCACGGAAGAGCCGGTCGGTGAGGTTGCCAAGGGCGCCGCCCAGCAGCAGGCCCAGGGCGAGGGACCACCAGGCCGAACCCAGCCTGCGCACTTGGAAAAGAATTGCGATGGCCACGGCGGCCATGATGATGGAGAACACCCATGTGACGTTCTCGCCGATGGAGAACGCAGCACCGGAATTGCGGATGAAGTACCAGTGCAGGAGGGGCGGCAGGACAGGGATGCGCTCCCCCTCCACCATGGTGGAAGTGACCCAGAGTTTGGTCAGCTGGTCCAGGACGTAGGCGAACATTGCGAACCCGGCGAACAGGGAGAGCAGCACCGCCCGGCGCGGGCGGGGTGAGGGTGGGACAGGGCGTGCCGCATCCGCAGCGAGTTCGTCAGTCATGGTGCTTTCAATTCGTGGAGCTGGGTGTCAATGCCAAAAGCCGGTGGCCGAGGAATCCTCAGCCACCGGCTTTCAGAATACGTGCTGCCAGACTTAGTTGGCTTCGCTGACTTCCGGCGTCGCAACGGATCCGCGGGCATCGAGGTCGCGGAGCTGGCCTTCGATGTAGGCCTTCAGACGTGAACGGTAGTCGCGTTCGAAGCCGCGGAGCTGCTCCACCTTGCGTTCCAGGACGGAGCGCTGCTGCTCCAGGGCACCGAGGATCTTGCGGGACTTCTCCTGGGCGTCGTTGACGAGGCTGCTGGCTTCGATCTGCGCTTCGGCGATGATCTTGTCCTTCTGGGCCTGGCCGTCGGCGACGTGGCGGTCGTGCATCTGCTGTGCCATGGCCAGCAGGCCGGCAGCGGACTCCGCTGAAGCAGTGGCAGCGGCAGGCGCAGCCGGTGCGGCGGCAGCCGGGGCAGCCGGCTGGACGTCCTTCTTCTTGGCGGCTTCGGCAGCCTTCGCCTCGGCCTCTGCCTTCTCGCGGGCTTCGTCCTTGTCTGCCTTGACCGGCGCGGGGACCTTCTCCACCACGGGGGCGGCAGCTGAGCTTGCCGGAACGCTTGAACCTGCTTCGGCGAGCTTCTTGCGGAGCTCGTCGTTTTCCTGGTTCAGGCGGCGGAGTTCAACGACGATTTCGTCCAGGAAGTCATCAACCTCGTCCTGGTCATAGCCCTCGCGGAACTTGGTGGGCTGAAAGCGCTTGTTGACAACGTCTTCTGGCGTCAAAGCCATCTGGTCACCTCACTGGTCTGGTTAGTCAGTAGGCCTTCCGGCCGTCAAAACTACGGTACCTAAATTTGGTCTGCTTACTCTAATTCAACACTGCGGTGTCAAACGCGAGGTTTCTTCGCTTTACACTAGCCGTTCCGCGGGGGAACACACTGCATTGCCGGTCCGGTGCGTGGATCAGGCAAGTCCCCTGGTGACGTTCATCGCGATGCTGACGCCGATGAACAGGATCAGGAAACCCAGGTCCAGGGAGATGCCGCCGAGCCGGAGCGGCGGAATCATGCGCCGCAGGCCGTTGAGGGGCGGATCGGTGATGGAGTACACGGCGTGTGCCACGACCAGGGCCGCGCCCCGTGGCCGCCATTCCCTTGCAAACATCTGTACCCAGTCGAACACCAGGCGGATGATGAGGGCGACGAAGAACAGCAGCAGGGCGAGATAGAGAAGTCCGAAAACAATTCCCATGACTTATTTCATATCTCCATAGTCGTGCGGCGATTCCATCGCGGAGGCCACTGTTGTCCTGCTGTTGTCTTGTCTATTTCAGCACAGATGCCAGACAGGTGTCCCTGCCTGGCATCGGGGTGCGGCTTTTGTGCTCAGCTTTGGTTGAAGAAGGTGGCCTGAGTGTCGCTGGCCTTCTTGTCGTCACCGATCACTTCGACGTAGGACGGGGAGAGCAGGAACACCTTGTTGGTCACCCGCTCGATGCTTCCCCGGAGGCCAAACACGAGGCCGGCGGAGAAGTCCACCAGCCGCTTGGCATCGGATTCGCCCATGTCCGTGACGTTCATGATCACAGGAATGCCATCCCGGAAACTCTCACCGATGAGCTTGGCATCGTTGTAGGAGCGCGGGTGGATGGTAGTGATCTGGCGAAGTCCGGTGTTCTCTTCGCGGCTCGAAGCCGCGCGTTTAATGGGGGTCACAGGGGCGCGGTATTCCTCTTCAGGGGCGTAGGACGCCTCGCGGCTGACTTCGCGGACCGGCGCCGGAGCGCGGCGTTCCTCGCGGTCAACTTCCATCGGTTCGTCCTCATCCTTACGTGTGGTCTGTTGCTCGGACTCGTAATGCTCATCGCCGTCGGCGAGCCCAAGATAGATCATTGTCTTGCGCAGAGCGCCGGCCATGGTCGACTCCTAATCGTGTCCCGTAAGCGGGCCGCCCAATGATTTGACAGCACTGGAGTCCCCCGCCCATCACTTCCAATAGGTCCGACGCTACCCCACCGCGGGACGGGAACCGAGAATATCCGAACCGATTCGCAGGTGTGTCGCTCCGAACTTGATGGCGGCCTCAAGGTCCTGGCTCATGCCTGCCGAAATGCCTGTCGCCGCGGGGTAAGCCGCCGCCAGCCGGGCGGAGATCCCGGCGAGCTGCTCGAACGCCGGTTCCGGTGGCGCACCCAGCGGCGCCACTGCCATCACGCCGGCCAGGTTCAGGCCCTCCGCCGCGGCAATCCGCTCTGCCAGCAGCGGCACGTCGGCGGGGTCTGCACCGCCGCGGTGCGTGCCGCCGTCGTCCTCAAGGCTGACCTGGACAAAGCAGTCCAGCGCCGCCCTCCCACTGGCGTCGATCTCATGGGCAACCGCCTTGGCCAGTGCGTCCACGAGCTGCGGCCGGTCCACGGAATGGACCGCGGAGGCGTAGCGCGCCACGGATTTGGCCTTCTTGGACTGCAGCTGGCCTACGAAATGCCACGCCAAGGTCAGATCTGCCAGCTCAAGGGCTTTGGCGGCGGCCTCCTGGTCCCGGTTCTCGCCCACATCCGTCACACCAAGGGCGGCCAGGCGCCGGATGTCGTCCGCCGGGTGAAACTTGGTGACCACAATCAGGGTCGGAAGCCGGTCCCCGCGCCCGGCGTCCCCGGCGGCCGCTGCGATCCGCTTCCGCACGGCGGCAAGCCGTTCGGAAAGTTCCGCGCTGCGGGGATCGTCTGCCGGGCCCTGCCCTGTGCTTGCCGGCTCAGTCATGGCACCAGATCAGTCCGGCGAAACGGCCGGTATTCCGATCGCGGCGGTACGAGTAGAGGGTGTCCGTCTCGAGGGTGCAGGGACCTGCGTATTCCACGTCCACGCCGGCAGCCTCAAGCTGGCTCCGCGCACCGGCGGGAAGGTCCAGGGCGGACGTTCCCCACGAGGTGGTGCTGCGGGTGGCAGGGACCAGGGCGGCTACCTCGTCCTGCAGTGCCGGAGGAACTTCATAGCAGGACCCGCAGATCGATGGGCCCATCCAGGCCCGGATCCGGGAGGCACCAAGAAACTTCATGGTGTCCACAGCGGCGGGGATCACACCGTTCGCGATGCCGGGACGGCCCGCGTGCACAGCGGCAAGCACCGGCCCGCCTGGGGACTCCCCCGCGAGCAGCACCGGAATGCAGTCCGCAACCATGACGGCGAGGGGAAGCCCTTGGGACACCATCGCGTCGGCTTCAGGTGAGGGTGAGTCCGCGCCCATCACGGCCACAGTAGTCCCGTGGACCTGGTTCATGAAGCGCAGCGATTGGGAACGCACGCCGATGGACTCCTCCAGCCGGGCCCGGCGCTGCTGGACCCCGGCTGGATCGTCCCCTACATGCAGGGCAAGATTTCCCGCATCCACATCAGTGAATGCGGCCGATACCCCGGGCAGGATGTCGGCGCGCCAATGGAACAAGCCGCTGCCTACTTCAGGAAGTCGGGGACATCCAGGTCATCCGGGTGGGTGCCGGTCAGGTCCGGCTCCACGACGGAGGGCAGGTCGACGTCGAAGCCTGAGTCGGCGGGGACGGCCGACGGGCGCTGCTGTCCCCAGTTGCTGAGGCCCGCGGCGCCGACGCCTGCGTGGATCGGCTGGACGTTCTGCTGGTGGTTGCCGCCGCCCTGGTGGTTTCCGTTCTGGGGGTGGGCAGAGGCGGGAGCGGCCGCGGGGGCAGCAGGCCGCTGCGGGGCGGCCTGCGGCTGGGACTGGTCCATGGAGGGCGAGGTGGCCTTGACGTCGTCGAACCCGGCCGCGATGACCGTGACACGCGCTTCATCACCCAGGGCATCGTCGATGACGGCACCAAAGATGATGTTCGCCTCGGGGTGGGCCACTTCCTGGACCAGCCGCGCGGCCTCGTTGATTTCGAACAGGCCCAGGTCCGAGCCGCCCTGGATGGACAGCAGCACGCCGTGGGCGCCGTCGATGGATGCTTCCAGCAACGGCGAGGCGATGGCCAGTTCGGCCGCCTTGACGGCGCGGTCTTCACCCCGGGCGGAACCGATGCCCATCAGGGCCGAGCCGGCGCCCTGCATGACGGACTTGACGTCCGCGAAGTCAAGGTTGATCAGGCCGGGCGTAGTGATGAGGTCGGTGATGCCCTGGACACCGGACAGCAGGACCTGGTCCGCGGAGCGGAAGGCGTCAAGAACGGATACGTTGCGGTCGCTGATGGACAGCAAACGGTCGTTGGGGATGACGATCAGGGTGTCCACCTCGTCACGCAGGGCGTCGATGCCGGCCTCTGCGGAACCGGCACGGCGGCGGCCCTCAAACGTGAACGGGCGCGTGACCACGCCGATGGTCAGGGCGCCGAGCGAGCGGGCAATACGGGCCACGACGGGCGCGCCGCCGGTGCCGGTGCCGCCGCCTTCGCCGGCGGTGACGAAGACCATGTCGGCGCCGCGCAGGACTTCCTCGATCTCGTCGGCATGGTCCTCGGCGGCCTGCTTGCCCACCTCCGGGTTGGCGCCGGCGCCCAGGCCCCGGGTCAGCTCCCGTCCGACGTCGAGCTTCACGTCGGCGTCGCTCATGAGCAGGGCCTGGGCGTCGGTGTTGATGGCGATGAACTCAACACCCCTGAGGCCGACCTCGATCATGCGGTTGACTGCGTTCACGCCACCGCCGCCGATGCCGACGACTTTGATGACGGCCAAGTAATTCTGCGGAGCTGCCACGTTACGTGTCCCTTGTTCGTGTCTTATTGCGAAAACTGATGGAGAGCTTGAAGGCTGAAACCTTAACCTTCGAGTTGAAGGTTATAGTTATGTCAAGTAACTCTTGTCTGTGACGGTATTTCCTCTGGTTCCGACATTCAATAACCGGGTCCGCGTGTCGGATTAATACCGGGAAAGAAAGCGCTCAGCGCGTCACGGGGTGCCGTGGAACACTGACATCGTAGACCCTGACCGGGTTCTTGGGATCGGCCGGAGTCTTGAGGAGCGCGGCCAGGACCTTGGCCTTGAGTTCCTTCTCGGAGGCGTTGCCCCACACGATGGTTTGGCCGTCCACCAGCTTGAGTTCCACCGCGTCCACGGACTGCGCGGACGCGTTGGAAAGCTTCGCCAGCACGTCGGCCGGCAGCGCCCCCAGGACTGCGGCGGTGGCGCGGAACAGGTCCTGGCCAATCGCGCCGGCACCGCCGTCGATGACCGGCAGCGAGGCCGACGCCGGATCATCAGTGGCTGCCAGCTGGATGCCGTCGACGTCCACCAGCTGGTACTGCTCCCCCTGCTTGACCAGCGCCACCGGCACACGCTCGTGCACCGCGACGGCGAGGGTGGACGGCGGCCGGGCCTCCACGGAAACGGACTTGACCTGGATCAGGGAACCCAGGAGCCCGCGGACGTCGTCGTCGCTGATCTGCGGCAGTGGCTTGCCGCGCAGGGGTTCCAGCGCAGCCTGAACCTGGGCAGGTGTGACAAGCCGCGTGCCTGTCACCGAAATGTTCTGCATGGCAAGGAGTGGGGAGTAGACGGCGGCCGCCAGCAGCCCGGCAACCAGCACCAGCACAGTTCCCACGGCGAGCAGGACTTTCTTCCTGCGGCGCCGGCCTTTGGGCTCCGGGAACGCCAGGACCGTTGCCCCGGCGGGTTTCGGCTCCTTCAGCTGCTGTGGGGATGCCTGGTCAGGGATACTGCGGGATGCCGTGATCACGTCACCGCCTGCACCGCCCCCGGGCATGCCGGACGATTGTGCCGGTGCGTCCGTGCTGTTCCCGGGCTTGGAGTCGGGGCGGCTTTTGCCCTTGGCCGGGGCGTAGGTGGGGCGGCGGGAGCTAGGCACGCAGTGCCTCCACGATTTTGGGACCGTAGGCTGTGACGTCACCGGCGCCCACCGTGAGGACAACGTCCCCGTCCGTGGCTGCTCCGGCCAGGGTGCCAACTGCGTCGTCGGCGGAGACGAGCCGTCCGCCTTCCCTCAGGTGGTCGGCGATGAGCTGGCTCGTGACGCCGGGGATTGGGTCCTCCCTGGCGGGGTAGATGTCCAGGACCAGGGCGGTATCGGCAAGGTTGAGGGCATCAGCGAACTGCGCGGCGAATTCACGGGTACGGGAAAACAGGTGCGGCTGGAACAGGACATGGACCTTGTGGCCGCCAGCCACTGACCGGGCGGCGGTGAGAGCGGCGCGGACTTCCGTGGGGTGATGGGCGTAGTCGTCGAACACGCGCACCCCCCTTGCTCCGCCTTTCAGTTCAAAGCGGCGGGATGCGCCGGAGAAACGGGCCAGTCCGGCGGCAGCGGCGGCAGCGTCCACACCGAGCTCGAGGGCCACGGCAAAGGCGGCCGCAGCGTTAAGGGCGTTGTGCCGTCCGGGCACCTGCAGCGACAAAGGGAACCGGGCGCCGTCTGCCGATATGGCAACCTGTCCCCTGCCGTCGTCGTCAAGCCTGATGTCTGCCGCGTCACTGGTGCCGTACAGGACCACCCGCGTGTTGCCCCGCGCCCTGGTCCGTTCCGCGAGGGCCAGCGCGCCGGCGTCGTCACCGCAGGCCACCAGGAGGCCGTCCGCCGACAGCAGGGCAGTGAAGCGGTCGAAGGACTCGTAGACGGCTTCAGCGGTGCCGTAGTAATCGAGGTGGTCAGGCTCCACATTGGTGACGACGGCGATGCGGGGCCGGTAGTTCAGGAAGGACCCGTCGGATTCGTCAGCCTCGGCAACGAAGATGCCGGACGTCCCGTGCGCGGCATTCACGCCAAGCGCGGGAATGTTGGCGCCGACGGCAAAGGACGGATCCAGGCCGGCCGCGCGGAGCAGCACGGTGACCATCGACGTGGTGGTGGACTTGCCGTGCGTTCCGGCAACCGTCACCACAGTGTCCCCGCCCATGGTGGCTGCCAGGGCCTGGGACCGGTGCAGCACGGGCAGCCCAGCCGCGCGTGCCGCCGCCAGCTCGGGGTTGTCCTCGCGGATGGCTGAGCCTGCAACCACAGTCTGCGCGTCCGCCAGGTTGCCCGCGGAGTAGCCGACGGCAATACGCGCCCCTGCCGCGGCAAGGTCCGCCATGACGGGCAGGTCCTTGGCGTCTGATCCGCTGACCGGGACTCCGCGGGCCACCATGATGCGGGCCACGGCGGACATGCCTACTCCCCCGATGCCGATGAAGTGCACCTTTCCAAGGGATTCCAGGCTGGGAGTGTTGTCGGGGCTCATGCAGATACCGCTTCCAGGACAAGACCAGCCATGCGCTGGTCGGCATTTCGGATTCCGAGCCGGTAGGACTTGGCTTCCATGGCGGCAAGCCGTGCGTTGTCGGTGATCAGGGGAATCAATTCGCGGTCAACCCATTCCGCCGTGAAGTCGCGGTCAGCCACCAGCAGCGCTCCGCCTGCGGCCACCAGGCCCGCTGCATTCAGTGCCTGTTCACCGTTGCCGATGGGCAGCGGCACCAGGACCGCCGGGACGCCGACGGCGGCCACCTCGCACACCGTGGCCGCGCCCGACCGCGCCAGAAGCAGGTCCGCAGCGGCATAAGCAAGCTCCATGCCGTCGATGTACTCCACCTGCCGGTAGCCCTTTGCCGCGAGGGGCTGACCGGCCTCGTCCAGGACTGTCTTGCCGCGTCCGGTGATGTGGAGGGTCTGGATACCGGCATCGCCAAGGCGGCTGGCAGCGGCGGCGATGGTCCGGTTGATGCTCTGCGCCCCGGAGGAACCACCGGTGACGATCAGGGTTGGCTGGTGGGGATCGAGCCCAAGGGCCTCCCGCGCGGCGGTGCGTGCGGTCTTCCGGTCCAGGCCGGAAATCTCCTTCCTCATGGGCATTCCCACGTGCACGCCATTGCGCAGCGGGGTGCCTTCGAAGGCCACGGCAACCCGGCCGTTGAGGAAAGCCCCCACCCGGTTGGCCAGCCCGGGACGGGCGTTGGCTTCATGGATGACGATGGGGATGCGGCGCTTGCGTGCCGCCAGGTACATGGGTGTGCAAACGTATCCGCCGACTCCCACCAGCACATCGGCCCGGGCCTGGTCCAGGATGGCGCCGGCCTGCCGGACCGCCCCGGCCAGCCTGGCAGGCAGGCGCAGCAGGTCCGAGGACGGCTTGCGCGGCAGGGGCACCCGGTCGATCGTGGCCAATTGGACACCGGCGGCGGGAACCAGCCGGGTTTCCATCCCCGAGGGCGTTCCAACCGCCAGGATGGATGCGTCGGGGGCTTCGCTCCTTAGGGCAGCGGCGATGGCGAGCAATGGGCTGATGTGGCCCGCTGTTCCGCCGCCGGCCAGGACGATGGAGGGTTGTGTCGGAGTCATCTGGAATCAGGCACGCTTTCTGGAATTCTTTGGTTTGTTCTTGTCCCGCCCCGGCCGGGCCTTGAACTTCAGCATCCGTTTGGGCCGCATGGCCGGGGCCATCTGCTCCCGCGCCAGCGAGAGGACCACCCCCACCGCGCACAGTGACATCAGCAGGGCCGAGCCGCCGTAGGAAATGAACGGCAGCGGCACGCCGATGACCGGCATCAAACCGGTGACCACGGACATGTTCACGGTGGCCTGGCCCAGGAGCCAGACCATGATGGTGCCGGCCAGGACCCGGTGGAACAGGTCCTCCTGTGCCACCACCACGCGGTAGATGGCAGCGCCAAGGATGGCGAACAGGATCAGCACGACGACGGTTCCCACCAGGCCGAGTTCCTCGCCAATGATGGCGAAGATGAAGTCGTTGTGGGCTTCGGGGATCCAGCTGTACTTTTGCCGGCTCTGCCCCAGGCCCACGCCCAGCCAGCCGCCGGAGGCAAGGCCGTACATGCCGTTGGTGGCCTGGTAGTTGGCGTCGATGCCGTCTGCGCAGGACTGGCCGGTCCACCACGAGGTGATGCGGCACATGCGGTTGGAGCTGGTGACGGCCATGACAGCGGTGCCGGCAGCGGCGATGATGCCGGCGATGCCGAAGAGGTAGAGCGGAACACCCGCGAAGAACAGCGCCGCTGCGACGATCATCATAATGATCATCGCCGTGCCGAGGTCGTTGCCCACCAGGATCAGGACTATGACGATGGCTGCCATGGGCACTGCGGGGACCAGCACGTGCTGCCACCGGCTGAGCAGTTTGCCCTTCCGGGCCAGCACCGTGGCCAGCCACAGGGCGAGGGCCAGCTTGGCGGCTTCGGAAGGCTGGAAGGTGATGCCGCCGAGGTCGATCCAGTTCTTGTTGCCGTTGACTTCGTCGCCAACCACCTGCACCAGGCCCAGGAGCAGCACGGCGGCACCGACGGCGGGCCATGCGAGCCGCTTCAGCCACACCACGTTGATCCGCGAGAGCACGAACATGGTGAAGATGCCGATTGCGGCGAAGACTCCCTGCTTCAGCGCGTCGCCATAGGGGGACTTTCCGGCAGCGATGGATTCAACACTGGAGGCGGAGAGGACCATCATGATCCCGATGGCGGTCAATGCCAGCGTGGCACCGAGGATGAGGTAGTACGTGGAGCCGTTCCGGGAGGTGCCTGTTCCCTCCAGCGCGGACCAGAACCGGCGGTAGATGGTCCGCAGCTTCAGGCCCGCCGAAGCAGGCCGCCGGGTGGCCGTGGAGCCGGGGCGGGGCTTGCCACCCTGGGTTTTGACCCCCTGGGGCTTGCCACCCTTGGGCCGGGTGGGCGTGCTGACCATTGTTACTCCTCGCCGGTCTGGGCCTGCCCCTCCACCAGCTCGCGGACAGCGTCGATGAAAGTACCGCCACGGTGAGCGTAGGAAGAGAACTGATCCATGGAAGCAGCTGCGGGAGCCATCAGCACGGTGTCGCCGGATTCGGCAAGCTGTGCTGCTGACGCAACGGCCTGGGACATCACCTGTTCTCCGTTGCCGGGTGAACCGGCAGGAGTGCCACCGGGCGCCGAAGCAGTCTGCACTCCTTCAGTGTCGCCTGCCCCCTGCTCGATCACCGGGACATCGGGCGCGTGTCGCCGGAGGGCCTCCCGGAGCGGGGAGGTGTCTGTTCCGATCAGTACCACGGCCTTGAGCCGCGCGGCGTGGTCCCTCACGAGGTCGTCGTAGCTGACGCCCTTTGAGAGGCCGCCGGCAATCCAGACCACGTTGCTGAATGCAGACAGGGAAGCGGAGGCTGCATGCGGGTTGGTGGCCTTGGAGTCGTTGACCCAGAGGACGCCGTGCAGGCGGGCCACGGGCTGGATGCGGTGGTCGCCCGGGACGTAGTCCAAAATGCCTTGGCGGACCGCCTTGGCATCCACACCGTAGGCGCGCACCAGACCGGCGGCTGCGAGGGCGTTGGCCACCATGTGCCGTGGGGCGAGCGGACCAAGATCGGCCATCGAGGCCAGTTCTGCAGCGCTGTTCCTGCGCTCCTCGATGAACGCCCGGTCCACCAGGAGCCCTTCCACGACTCCGAGCATGCTGACAGCAGGGGTGACTGTGGTGAAGCCGACTGCGCGGCAGCCTTCCACCACATCCGCGTTCTCCACCATGCGCTCGGTTTCCACCTGCTCCGCGTTGTAGATGCAGGCCTTCCGGGTTCGCTCGTAGACCTTGGCCTTGTCGGCAAGGTACGAGTCGTAGGAACCATGCCAGTCCACGTGGTCTTCGGCCACATTGAGGCAGACGCTGGCCACCGGCGACACGGATTCCGCCCAGTGCAGCTGGAAGCTGGAGAGTTCAACAGCGAAGACGTCGTACTCCACCGGGTCGCGGAGGGCATCCAGGATGGGGGTGCCGACATTTCCGACCGCGATCGCCTTGAGCCCGGCGGCGCGCAGCATCGATTCGGTGAGCCCAACCGTTGTGGTCTTGCCGTTGGTGCCGGTGATGGCCAGCCAGTCGGCCGTCTTCCGGCCCTCCCGGGTCCGCACCCGCCATGCCAGTTCGACGTCGCCCCAGACGGGAATGTGTGCCCGGGCCGCGCCAGCCAGGAGGGCCTGGTCCGGGCGCCATCCGGGCGATGTCACGATGAGTTCCGGAAGTTCGCCGTCGATGCGCGGTATGTGGGTGACGGCGTCCGGTCCCAGCAGCACATCGGCGGCGCCCACGATCTTCAGGGTGTCGGCATGTGCACGGGCTGTTTCGCTGGTGGCGGCATCCACCACCACCACGCGTGCACCGAGTTCAATGAGGGTGTCTGCGGCGGCGAAGCCGGATACGCCGATGCCGGTCACGACCACGCGCAGGCCGGCCCAGTCGGAGTCCCAGGAGACAAGGTTTGCCAGGCGGGGGGAAACGGTCACAGCAGTACAACCCATTCAGCGTAGAAGATGCCAAGGCCCGCGGCGACGAAGAGTCCGCCCAGGATCCAGAACCGGACAACGACGGTCACTTCGGCCCACCCCTTCAGCTCGAAGTGGTGCTGCAGAGGCGCCATCTTGAAGACGCGCTTTCCGCCGGTGGCCTTGAAGTAACCCACCTGGATGATGACGGACAAGGTGATGAGCACGAAGAGGCCGCCCACAATGCCCAGCAGAAGCTCGGTCCGGGAGAGGATGGCGAATCCAGCCACCGCGCCGCCAATGGCCAGTGACCCGGTGTCGCCCATGAAGATCTTGGCCGGCGAGGTGTTCCACCATAGGAAGCCCACCAGGGCAGCGCTCAGGATGGCTGCCAGCAGCGCGAGGTCCAGGGGATCCCGGACCAGATAACAGCCGCTGCCGGTTTCCCTGGGCGAGCCGCAGGCTTGGTTGTTCTGCCATATGCCCATGAGCGTATACGCGCCGAACACCATGATGGATGCACCCGCGGCCAGGCCGTCGAGGCCGTCCGTAAGGTTCACGCCGTTGGTGGCGGCGGTGACGATCAGGTTGGACCAAATGACGAACAGGATTGCGCCGAGGACTGTGCCGCCAAAGGCGAGGTCAAGCCATGGCAGGTCGCGGACCAGGGAGATCTTGGTTGACGCGGGTGTCAGGCCTGCATTGTTGGGGAAGTTCAACGCCAGGACGGCGAAGATGATGCCCACGGCCGCCTGGAGGATGAGCTTCGCCTTGGCGTCGAGGCCAAGGCTTCGCTGCCGCGAGATTTTGATGAAGTCGTCCAGGAAGCCCACCAGGCCCATGCCCACCATGAGGAACAGCAGGATAAGTGCTGAGGCGGAAGGCCCGGGGGAATCAGGGTTCATCATCAGCATGATGAGGTGCGTGAGTCCGTAGCTCAGCAGGACGGCGGCCACGACCACAGTTCCGCCCATGGTGGGTGTTCCACGCTTGGTGTGGTGCGACGTGGGGCCGTCGTCACGGATGAACTGGCCATAGCCGCGGTGCACCAGGAGGCGGATGAAAAGGGGCGTGCCCACCAGGGCGAACAGCAGGGCCAGGCCTGCGCCGATCAGCAGAGCAATCACAGCAGAGTGCTCCTTTCGTCGGCAGGGGTCGGGGTTGGGGGTAATGCTATCCGATCGCCCAAATGGCGCAGTCCCACGCTGTTGGAGGACTTGAACAGCACGAGGTCGCCCGGCTGGAGCTCGGAATCGAGGATTTCATGGGCCTCATCCACGGTTTCGGCAAAGAGGCATTCGTCGCCCCAGGACCCTTCCTGTACCGCGGAGACGTAGAGAGCGCGCGCGTCCCGGCCCACCACCAGCAGCCGGGAGATGTTGAGGCGCACCACCTGGGTGCCCACGGCGGTGTGCTCGCGGATTGAGTCCTCGCCCAGTTCCAGCATGGCTCCCAGGACGGCCCAGGTGCGGCGGCCCCGGCCGAGATCTGCCAGCGTCCGGAGCGCGGCACGCATCGATTCGGGGTTGGCGTTGTAGGCATCGTTGATGATGGTGACGCCGTCCGGCCGCTCCGTGCGTTCCATGCGCCAGCGGCTGGCGGCTGCCTGGCTGCTCAGCGAGGCAGCAATGTGCTCTCCCGCGACTCCGGCAGCCCATGCGGCTGCCGCGGCTGCCAGCAGGTTTCCCGTGTGGTGTGCTCCGATCAGCCGGCTGCTCACGTGGAGGGGTGCATCGCCGTTGGGCAGCTGGAGGTCGAATTCGGGGCTGCCCCCGGCATTGGTGTCAGCATTCAGCGCCCGGACCTGCGCGTCCTGGCGTCCGTCGGCGGAAAAGCCGAGGACGTTGGCCGAGGTACGGCTGCGCATGGCGGCGACTCGTTCGTCGTCGAGATTGATGATGGCGGTGCCGGCGGCGGAAAGGCCTTCAACCATCTCGCCCTTGGCCAGTGCAATGTTCTCCACCCCTCCGAACTCGCCGGCGTGGGCAGTGCCCACTGCAAGGACCACCCCGATGTCCGGCTTGACCATCTCTGAGAGGTAGCGGATGTGGCCGATCCCTGTGGCCCCCATCTCAATGACCAGGTAGCGGGTGTCGGCGTCCGCCCGGAAGACGGTCAGCGGCACGCCAACCTCACCGTTGTAGGAGCCCTGGGGCGCGACGGTGTTGCCTTGCGTGGCCAGGGTCCCGGCCAGCAGGTCCTTGGTGGTGGTCTTGCCGGCTGAACCCGTGATGCCCACGACGGTCAGCTGCTCCCCCGCTGCTGCACGGGCGGCACGGATGCGGCGGACCGCTTCGGCAGCCAGGGCACCCATTGCCAGGACGGCATCGGCAACCACGATGGACGGGTAGGCACTGCCCTCCAGGGCTTCGACCGGGCGCTCGACAAGGGCCAGGACAGCTCCGGAGGCAAAGGCGGCGTCGATGAAGTCGTGGCCGTCGGCGTGCTCGCCCGGCTTTGCGACGTAAAGCGAACCGGGCGTGGCTTCGCGTGAATCCGTCACCACCGAGAGGGGCGTAATTCCGGGATCGGCGTCCAGGCGCCCGCCGGTGATTTCGGCGATTTCCGCCGCAGTAAATGCAATCATCTCGGTCTAGGACTCTATCCGGTCGTCATGGAGAACGTTGAATCCCCTGGCTGTCAAGGCGTTGCGCAGCTCCACCCTGTCGTCCAGGGCGAGATTCACGCCTTTCACTTCCTGCCAGACCTCGTGGCCGCGGCCGGCCACCAGGATGGTGTCCTGCGGCCGCGCCAGGCCCGCCGCGTGCCGGATGGCCTCGTCCCGCGGGAAGACCTCCAGCAGGTCGGCGTGCAGGGACTCTTTTTCCACGGCTTCCCGCGCGCCGGCCAGCACTTCGGCCCGGATGGCTGCTGCGTCCTCGTCGTGCGGGTCGTCGTCGGTGATGATCACAGTGTCGGCAAGACGGGCGGCGATGGCTCCCATGGCCGGGCGCTTGCCCTGGTCGCGCTGTCCCGTGGCGCCGAAGACAACGATCAGGCGCGAATCCGGTTCCGGTGAACGGACTGCTTCCAGGGCCCGTGCCAAGGCGTCGGTATTGTGGGCGAAGTCCACGACGGCGGCGGGCTGCTCGGCGACCAGCTGCATCCGCCCCGGCACGGCCATGCTGAACGGATCGGCGCGGTCCAGGGCGGCCTGCAGGTCGGCGGCGCCAACCCCGGATGTGAGGACCATGAGCGTGGCCAGGGCTGCGTTGGCAACGTTGAAGCTGCCGGGCAGCCCCGTGTGGACGTTCAGGACGGCACCGGCGGGCCCCGTAAGGGTGAAGTCGGTGCCGAGCCCGCGTGGCGAGGCAGCGCTGACTGTCCAGTCCGCCGCGGTCCGGCCGCTGGTACTGAGCGTGGTGATGGGCACCTCGCTGTTGCCGGCCAAGCGCTGGCCCCACTCGTCGTCGACCGTCACCACGGCCGTGCGGGCGCGGCCCGGTGTGAAGAGCTCTGCTTTGGTGGCGAAGTACCCGTCCATCGTGTGGTGCAGGTCCAGGTGGTCCTGGGTGAGGTTGGTGAACCCTGCGACGTCGAAGACCAGGCCGTCCACCCGCTGGTACGAGATCGCATGGGAGGACACCTCCATGGCCGCGGCATCCAGCCCGCGCTCGTGCATGAGCGCGAGGAGCCCGTGGACCTCCGGCGATTCCGGCGTGGTGAGGAGGCTGGGGATGGGCTCCCCGCCGGCCAGGATCTCGATGGTGCCGATCAGGCCGGACTGCCGCCCCAGCGCACGCAGCAGCGAGGAGATGAAGTAGGTGGTGGTGGTTTTCCCGTTGGTCCCGGTGACGCCGAAAAGCTGCAGCGGACGGCCGTCGGCAAACTGGCTCCGGTAAATCATGGCGGAGAGGGGTCCCACCTCGTTGCGCGGATTGCCGACGACGAGCACGGGCACGGGCGTGTCCGCGGACAGGGCGAGCAGGCGCGCACCGGCGTCGTCCGTGAGGACTGCTGCAGCCCCAGCCCCGATGGCGTCGGTGGCGAAGTCGGCGCCGTGCCTGCTGGCCCCGGGCAGGGCCACGTACAGGTCGCCGGGCTCGACCGTGCGTGAGTTGATGGAGATGCCAGTGATTTCCACGTCGGAGGCTGGAGCGGGTACGGGTACGCCCACGGCCTGCCCGACGGCGGCCAGCGGGACCGCCGCCACGGCTGCGGGCCGGAAGCGGCCCGGATTTTCGTCCCGGACAGTATCGCTGCCGGGCGTGGTGAACTCTGACAAAGGGATCTCCGATGGTGCTAGTGCGTGTCCGGCGTGGTTCGCGCCGGGCACTGTGAGGCGCTGGATGCTGCTGGTACTTCCGGCGGGGCGCAGCGGCTACTTGGCGTACTGCGGCATTCTGGCCGGCTGGCCGGTCGAAGGCTGGACGTTGTAGGTCCGCAGCGCCTGGCTCATGACGGACCGGAACACCGGCCCGTTGGTGATGCCGTAGATGCTGCCCTTCGGCCGCTGGAGGACCACCTCCACAATAAACCGCGGATCATCCATCGGCGCCATTCCCACGATGGAGGCCGTGTACCCGCAGTAGCCGGACTTGCCGTCGTCGCAGGGTGATTCGGATGTACCGGTCTTGGCTCCCACGCGGTACCCGTCGATCCCTGCGTCCTTGATTTCGCCTTCGGTGACGGCACTTTCCAGGATGTCCTGGACCTGCTGGGCCGTGCTTTCGGAGACAATTTGCCGCGACGGCTGGGCCGGGACCTTTTCCTCGGTACCGTCAGGGGAAACGTAAGAATCGATCAGCCGCGGCTGCAGCATGACACCGTTGTTGGCGATGCTCTGGTAGGCACGGACCGTCTGGAGCGTGGACTGGGAAACGCCCTGCCCGAACAGGACGGTGTACTGCTGGCGTCCGTCCCACTGGTCCGGGGGCGTGAGGATGCCCGCTGCCGTGGCCGGGAGTCCGATGTCCGGAGCCTCGCCGATGCCGAACTTCTTCAGCCAGTCGTACCGCTGCTCCTTGCTGAGCCGCTGCCCTGCCATGACCGTTCCGGTGTTCATGGAGTAGCCGATGATGCCCGCCAGCGTCCGTTCCTCCGTGCCGTGGGCAAACGCGTCGCTGAAGGTCTGGCCGTCCACAGTGTAGGTGGGCGGAATGGTGAACTTGTCCAGCGGGCTGGCAAGTCCTTCATCGATCACGGCCGCCGCCGTCATCATCTTCTCCACCGAACCGGGCTCGTAAGCTGCGGTTACAGACCGGACGCCACGGTCCTTGGCTGCCACGAGGCCCGGGTTGTTGGGGTCCGGGGAGTTGGTGTCGGCCAGGGCAAGCAGATTCCCGGTCTTGGCGTCCATCACGATGATGACGCCCCATTCGGCGCTGAGTTTGTCCGCCTGGCTCTGGACGGCCTGCTGGGCAAAATACTGAAGATCCGAGTTCAGCGTGAGCTTGACGTCCTTGCCGTTCTGCGGCGGGGTCAACTCGTCCAGGCCCACCGGGATGCGGAGCCCGTCGGCGCCGATCTCGAACAGGCGCTTGCCGTCCTTGCCCTTGAGCTGGTCGTCCTGCGTCTGCTCGATGCCGGCCAGGCCGGTGGTGCCGTCCTGGAGGAAGCCGACAACTCCGCCGGCCACGGCACCGTTCGGGTAGACGCGTTTGCTGACGCCCTCCGCGACGATGCCGGGAACCTGGAGCTTGGAGATGCGGTCCTCGACATCGGGCTTTACGTCCTTGGCCACAATGTAATACGGCTGTTCCCCTGTCACCGCGTCACGGACGGCATTGGTGTCCATGCCCAGCGCGGCGGCAAGTTCGGAAATCGCCTGGTCGCGGCTGACATCCACCAGCTTGTCGTGGCCGTCCGCTTGGGGCTCGAGCCGCTTGTAGGCCTCTGTTTTCGTGTTGACCCGCTGGTCAACCACGATGTTGTAGCGGATCACACTGTTGGCCAGGACCGTGCCGCGGGAGTCCAGAATGCTGCCCCGCTCTGCCGGAAGGATCGCCGAGGTCATCCGGCTGTTCAGTGCCGCCTCGGCCATGCCGCCGACGTCGAGCCCCTGGACCAGGAAGAGCTTCCCGCCCACCACCAGCAGGAGCGTGAGCATGACGCCCAGTCCCAGGCGCAAGCGCTTGGTGGCGTTCGGTGCCTTGCTTTTTCCTGCCTTGCCGGTCGTCTCCGCCACCGTGATATTCCTTGCTGCTCGACGCTGCTGCCTGTCCTGCCTTCTGGCCTACTGTCCGGGGACCTTCTGCTGGGGCGCCGGGACGGAGCCGCCGTGAAGCTCGGGGGCCGGAGCCGCTGCTGCCGCCGCCGCGGCGGCCTGGGCGGCAGCCGCCTGGGCAGCATCGGCGGAGGGAGCTGCGGCAGGAGCCTTGCCGGCATCCGGCGTTGCTGCCTTGTCCGCGGCGGCATCCTTGGACTTTGCGTCCTTGGACTTTGCATCCTTTGAATCTGCGCTCTGGGACGCGGGCGGCACAATAAGCTGGCCTGCCACTGCCGGCGACGGAATGACCGCTCCTGACGCTGCGCCCTTGACCGCCGGGGTCGCTTTCCCGGTCACTGACAACGTGGACAGGTCAATCTGGCCCTTGACGGTGGACGCCACCATTCCCAGTTCAGTGGCCTTGGCCGCCAGGTTCTGCGGGGCCTCGAAGTTCTGCACCTGCTGGGTAAGGTCCTGGTTCGCCTTGGTCAGTGTGCTCTGTTTGGCACGCAGCTCCACCAACTGGTACTGCGCCGTTGACACGGAGATATTCAGGACCAGCACCGCCATCAACGCTACGGCGAGCATGGCGAAGCACAGTACGACGAACGGCGCCCGGCGCTTTCGCGGCGCCGTGCGGACCACGGAAAGCGGGGTTCGGCCCTTCCGGCCCCCGGCCTGTTCGCCCGCGCGCCTGGTGTCAGCCGCCGAACTGCCGGAGACAACGGGAAAGTTCTTGACGGCGGCGGTGCTCATGCAGCTCTCCTGGCTCTGATACGTTCTGCCGCGCGAAGCCTGGCGGAGGCAGCGCGCGGATTTTCGGCGATTTCGACGGCGGTGGGCACCTCGGTGCCTTTGGTCAGGGTCTTGAGTTCGGGTTTGTGTTCTTCCAGCTCAACGGGGAAGCCAAGCGGAGCAGAAGACTTGGAGCGGGCCTGGAAAACGCCTTTGACGATCTTGTCTTCCAGCGAGTGGTAGGACATGACCACAATGCGGCCGCCGAGGGCCAGGGAAGCCACGGCAGCGGGCACGGCACGTTCCAGGACGTCGAGTTCCTCGTTGACCTCGATCCTCAGGGCCTGGAAGGTCCGTTTGGCAGGATGTCCACCGGACTTCGCCGCGGAGGCGGGAACCACGGAGCGGATCTGCTCCACCAGTTCGCCGGTGGTGGTGAAGGGCTTGACGGCACGTGCCGCGACGATCCGGTTGGCAATTCGTCCGGCGAACTTTTCCTCGCCCCATTTGCGGATGATCCGGACCAGGTCCTCTTCGCTGTAGGTGTTGACCACGTCAGCTGCGG
The DNA here is from genome assembly GCF_006715225.1 of Arthrobacter sp. SLBN-112. NCBI lineage: Bacteria > Bacillati > Actinomycetota > Actinomycetes > Micrococcales > Micrococcaceae > Arthrobacter > Arthrobacter sp. SLBN-112. Next base: position 2,808,396 of record NZ_VFMU01000001.1, on the reverse strand, counting down.
TCTGGCCCCGGCTGGTATCCATGCGCATGTCCAGCGGCGCATCGAACGAGTAGGCGAAACCGCGCCCACGCTCATCCAGCTGCAGGGAGGAGACGCCCAGGTCCATCAGGATTCCGTGGACTTCAGGTACGCCGAGGTCTTCCAGGACGTCCTGGATTTCGTCGTACACGGCGTGGACCAGATCAGTCCGGGCGGCGAACGGAGCGAGCCGCTCCCCCGCCAGGGCCAGTGCTTCCTCATCACGGTCAATGCCGATGAGGTGGAGGTCGGGGAAGCGCTGGAGCATTGCCTCGGAGTGGCCGCCCATGCCCAGGGTTGCATCAACGGCAATGGGGGTCTCACCGCGCAGTCTTGCTGCTTCGAATCCCGGTGCCAACAAATTGATGCACCGGTCGCGAAGGACCGGCACATGGCGTTCGGACGTGGGCCTGGGTTGATCGGTCATGCCTGGTCCTTTCCCGCCGTCGTTGTCACCTGCTGCTCCTTGGACCAGATCCCCATCCGCGCCTACCGTTCCGCCCGCCTGGCTCCGGGGAAGGTGAGCCAGGTTGGCAGCCGATGGGCCGGCTGGAGATCTCATCCAAGAAACCCCCTGCTGCCCCGCTCCGGAATTCAGAGAATGCCCGGAATGGGATCGTCAGTTTCGGAAAAGGCTGTTTCCTTCTCCGCAAGGTATTCATTCCAAGCCTGGGCGTCCCAGATCTCGGCGCGGGTACCGGCGCCGATCACGGCAAGTTCCCTTCCGAGTCCTGCATACTCCCGGAGCGCCGGTGGAATGGTCACGCGCCCCTGCTTGTCAGGTACCTCGTCCGAGGCTCCAGAGAGAAATACGCGGATATAGTCACGCGCCTGCTTGGAGGAGATTGGTGCCTCCCGCATCTGCTCGTGGACCCGTGCAAATTCCTTCTCACTGAAGACGTAGATGCAACGTTCCTGGCCCCTTGTGAGCACCAGACCGCTGGCAAGCTCCTCGCGGAACTTGGCGGGGAGAATGATCCGTCCCTTTTCATCCAGACGCGGCGAGTGAGTGCCCAGAAACACTGGCCCACCGCCTGTCCGCCGTCAGGAACTGCACATCCCCTATGTTGCAACCACCCTCTTATGTCCTCCACATTACTCCACTTTCCACCACAGTCAACGCAAAACGCTTTCGTATGGCCGGCGGATTGTGGGAAAAGGGCCTTGAAATGGCGCGGATTTAGGGCGGTGGTGGAAAGTGGAGGACTTTTCGCATGAAGGGGCGTACCCGGTGCCGTGAAAGAGTCACGACGAAGGCGTGGAATTGCCGTTAAACACGAAAAGACCCGCCGTAGCGGGTCTTTTCGTGCAATCCCCTTCTGTCAGGGGAGCGAAATGGAGGAGCCTGGCACCCGGGGGGCCTTGCTGCTTACGGCTCACCCCGGCGGCGCTCGTCCCAGCGCTCTTCAAGGTTGCTCATGAACGAACTCCGTTGCTTGCCGGGTTTCCCCCCTCCGGCCTTGGCCCCGCCCGTTCCGCGGGAACTGCGCATGGTGGCGAAGTAGACTCCCGCGCCCATCACCACGAAGCCCAGCACGCCGACAAAAATGTTCTGGAGCGTGACACCGACCAGCAGCAGGAAGACGCCGGCAAGTGCGCAAAGGACCCCAATAACCACGTGCCTCGTGGACCAGGAACGTCCCGGGTCCGAACCCATTGAGTTCGCGAACTTCGGGTCGTCCTCGTGAAGCTGCTTTTCAAGCTGCTCAAGCAGCTTCTGTTCGTGCTCCGACAGCGGCATCACGACCTCCTTTTGTAGGCCAACGTCCGGGCTGATCCCAGCCACTACTTCTACTCCGTTGAAACGCCTGCTGTTGCTGGAAAGTTCCCGCCTCGCCGACAGTGGCCAGAACAGGAATGCAGCATGCGTTCGCGGGAGCGGGAGCATGTCCAAGAGGGTCCGGCAGTAAGTCCATTCACTCGAAAACTATGTATCTATAAGGATAGATTGTTGAGGCCTGATCTGAAAGACGGCAATGACTTTGCCGGACCCTTTAGGCGGGCCGCTGCGAACCGTCTACCGGCCGGTTTTCCTGCTCCATCAGGCGGGCGGGCAGGACGGACTTGTTGCCGAATTTTCGCGCCACCTCGTCCAGTGCCTGTTCAGCTGCCCGCCAGTTCTCTTCCCTGCGGTCAATGCTTAGCTGGAGCGAGGTGCGGGCCGCTTCCTCCAACTGCTCAGCCCTGACCCCCACGAGCCGCACAGCCATAGCCCGGGTCCCCACCGACTCCAGGAGCTGGAGTGCCACCGCGTAGACCAGCTGGGCACTGTCCACCGGCGTCTGGACCGTCCTGCTGCGCGTGATGGTGGAAAAGTCGGCGAAACGCAGCTTCAGCGCTACGGTCCGGGCCACCATTCCGGAGCTCCGGAGGCGGGTGGCGGTGCGGTGGGAGAGCCGCAGCAGTTCCCGGCGAAGGAGGGCATCATCGGTGGTATCCACCGCAAAGGTCTCCTCGGCACCAATACTCTTTTCCAGGCGCACCGGGGTAACGGGCCGGGGATCGATTCCCCAGGCAAGCTGGTGCACGTGTTCGCCGGTGGCGCCAAGGACCTTCTTCAAGGAGGACACGGGGGTCGCCGCCACGTCCGCCACACTCCTGATCCCCATCTTGGCCAGCACCTCTCCGGTCTTGGCGCCGACGCCCCAGAGGGCACCTACCGGGAGGCTGTGAAGGTATGGAACGGTTTCGTCCGGGCCGATGAGCAGCAGGCCGTCGGGCTTGCACCGAGTGGAGGCGATCTTCGCCACGAACTTGGTTTCCGCGATCCCCACCGATGCAGTAATGCCAAGTTCAGCTGCCACCCGCCGGCGGATGAGCTCACCGATTCCCCTGGGCGGGCCCAGACGCCGCAGTGCTCCGGTGACGTCCAGGAAGGCCTCGTCAACGCTGAGCGGCTCGACGAGTCCGGTAATGGACTCAAAGATGGCCATCAGTTGCCCGGACACCTCGTAGTACAGCTTGTGCCGGGGTTCAATGACCACCGCCTGTGGGCACATCCGCATTGCCACAGCCATGGGCATTGCGGATTTGACGCCAAAGGCGCGGGCCTCGTAGGACCCCGAGAGGACCACCGAACGCTCCCCGGGGAAGCCGACAATGACGGGCTTGCCGCGGAGCTCCGGGCGCGTCCGGAGCTCCACCGAAACGAAGAAAGCATCCATGTCCACATGCATGATGCACGTGGGCCTGCGGCCCGGAGGGCGCGCGGCGGATGGCTGGTTCATACCTGCGGGCCCCACGGATCCAATCCTATCGGTTCGCCGGGACTTCCCGGTTTGTCAGGACCGCAGGTCAGGCTGGCTAAACTGGAGGCTGGTTCCGCCAACAACACCAGGAGGAAAGTCTCTGTGACGGCTATTGGAAACTTCAAGCCGGGTGGCCTGACCGCCCTTGCCGCCATCGGGGCACTGACCCTGGCGGCCTGCAGCCAGGCCCCGTCCGGACAGGCAGAGCCAAACCCCTCAACTTCCGTTGCTGCCACCCAATCCACCCTGACCGCCTCCCCCAGCCCGTCGCCGTCGCCCCACACCTCCGCAACAGTCGGAGCCGTGGTGGAAGGGTTCCCACAGCAACTCCTGCCCCTGATGCCGGGGGCGACCGTGGTATCCAGCAGCTTTGACAAAGCTAAAGCGCCTGCAACAGCCGCAATGGTGGGGAGCGTCAAGGCCCCCACGGCCACCGTCCTGGACTTCTATTCAAAGACTCTGGAAGGCCAGGGTTTCAAGGCCGTTCCCGGCGACAAAGTGGGCGCAATCGCTTCGAAGGACTTCGTCCGCGGTGACAACGAGACCGTCAACCTCTCCGTGGTCGAGGCCGCCGGTGTTTCCACTTTCACCATCGGTGCCAACGTGGCAGCTGAGTCAGCCAAGTGACCGCCGCGGAGCAGTTGCGAAATGAACAGGCTGATTTCGTGGCGGGGGTTGCCGGCGAGCTGACCAGCTTCCTCACGGCACGCCAGTCGGTCATGTCCGGCATTTCCCCGGACATTGAGCCCATCATGGGCTCAATCTCGAATTTGGTGACGGGCGGCAAGCGCCTGCGTGCCCTGATGTGCTACTGGGGCTGGCGGGGCGCCGGCGGTGAGGCCGGGGCCAGCCAGGTGGTCACGGCCGGTGCAGCGCTTGAGCTGTTCCAGGCCGCCGCCCTGATCCACGACGACATCATCGACCGTTCGGACACCCGGCGGGGAGGCCCCAGCGTCCACCGCCGCTTCAGCCAGCTGCATACTTCACAAGGCTGGGCATTGGACAGCGAACGGTTCGGCCAGGCGGCCGCCATCCTGGCGGGTGACCTTTGCCTGTCCTTCAGCGAAGAGGCGTTCACCGATATCGGCGAGCGGGCGGCATCCGGAAGCAGGGCCAGGCTGATCTTCAACCTGATGCGCGCCGAAGTCATGGCCGGACAGTACCTGGACATCCTGGAAGAAGTGGCCGGTCCGGTCCGGGACCGCGCGGGGGCCGTTGGCAGGGCGCAGTCCATCATCAGGTTCAAGAGCGCCAAGTACTCCACGGAGCACCCACTGGCATTGGGCGGAGCCCTGGCCGGAGCGTCCAATGACCTGCTCCGCGGCTACTCCTCATTCGCCCTCCCGCTCGGCGAAGCGTTCCAGCTCCGCGACGACGTCCTGGGCGTGTTCGGGGATCCGCTCACCACCGGGAAGCCGGCCGGCGACGACTTGCGTGAAGGGAAGCGGACCGTTCTGGTGGCCCTCGCGCTGGACCAGGCTTCGCGGGAAGAGTCTGCCTTCATTGATGCCAGCCTCGGCAGGCCGGACCTGTCCGAATCAGACATCGTCGAAATCCGCCGGATTATCGAGGAGTCCGGGGCACTGCAGGCCACCGAAGTCCTTATTAATGAATTCGGCGCGGCAGCATTTGATGCCCTTGACGGACTTGAGTTGGAAGAGTTGCCTAAGACCGCCCTGCGGAGGCTGGCTGAAGCGACCGTCAGCCGAGCCTCCTGAACCCGGCGGTTACCAGGCCAAGGTCTGGGCCCTGCGCCTGATTTCGGTCTTGCGGCCTTCCCGGAGGGCATCAATAGGGCGCCCGCGCAGTGATTCGTCGGCGGTAAAAAGCCACACGATAAGGTCCTCGTCCGAATAACCGGCATCTGCCAGCACCACGATGGTCCCCTTGAGGCTGTCCACTACCTGGCCGTCCTGGATGAATTCCGCGGGAACCGACCGGATCTTCCGTTCCCCAACGCGCAATGCGGCGAGGGCGTGTTCGTCAATCAGGCTGTGGACCTTGGTGACGGAAACATCCAATAAACGGGCTACGTCGGGCAGCGGCAACCACTCGCCCACCAGGTTTTCTACGTTATTCACGGATCAAGGTTGCCACGCGGCGCGCCCCCGCGCCTAGTCGGGGCAATTGATTCCGCCCTTGGCCTGCGGACACTCCGATAAAGGGGGCATTACGCGGAATCCGAAAATTGTTGTGCTAATCCGAAATTCGTGAGAGATTCACATTCATCACAGTTGTAACACTAATAACTTAAGTCACAGTAGTATCAAGATTGACAGCGGCATCCCCGTCCGCGTCCGCACCCGCAGTTGAGAAGAGGATTCCTTCCGATGACGATGTCCCGCTCGCCCAAGCAGCCCCCCAAGCCGAGTCTGCCCATGATTGCCGCCACCACGGCGGCACTGCCAGCGGTCGTATTGTCATCCTTGGCCCTTGCCCAGCCTGCCGCGGCTCAGCAGCCGGCCCGGAACATCCCCAGCAGCCTGGCAGCAGCAATGAAGGCCCAGGCCGCAGCAAAGGCGGCCGGAACAGTCATCCCCGCTGCTGTCGTGTCCACCACCATTCCGGCGGCCTTTCAGCCCGCGCAGCCGGCGGCTCCAGCGGAGTACACGATTGTCCGTGGCGACACGGTAAGTGCCATCGCCGGCCGCTTCGGCCTGGACACCGGAGAAATCCTCAAACTGAACAACCTGCAGGCCAACACCATCATCTACCCGGGCCAGAAGCTCAAGCTTTCCGGCTCGGCCCAACCGGCTGCAGCTGCGGCCGCTCCTGCACCCACGGCTGCCCCGGCAGCTCCTTCCCCTGCCGGTGGCGCAACCTACACGGTGAAAGCGGGCGACACCCTGGGGGCCATCGCTGCAAAGCACAACGTGGCCCTTTCCGACGTATTCGCCTGGAACAACCTCTCGATGCGCTCCATCATTTACCCGGGGCAGAAGATCAAGGTGGGTGGCGGCGACCCGGCCCCTGCCCCGGCAGCTCCCGCCCCCGCCCCTGCCGCGCCGGCACCGCTGGCAGCCACCTCAGCACCGGCAGCGGGTTCCTACACCATCAAAGCCGGCGACACGCTCTCGGCAATTGCTTCCCGGAACGGGGTGAAGCTCCCGGACCTGCTCTCCGCAAACAAGCTGGGCATGACCAGCATCATCTATCCCGGCAGCAAGCTGGTGATTCCCGGCGCCTCCGCCCAGCCGGCTCCTGCGGCGCCGCAGGCTCCCGCCGCGCCCCTGGTCCCCAGCTCCTTCCTGGGCTTCAGCTACCCGGCCGCCGTGGTCAGCTCGGCCAATGAAAACAAGGCGCTGCTGAATGCCTCGCCCGTTCCCTCCCGTGAGGAAATGAAGAACATCGTGGCCGACACCGCACGCCGGATGGGTGTGGATCCTTCCCTGGCCCTTGCCTTCGCCTTCCAGGAATCGGGTTTCAACCAGCGTGCCGTGTCACCGGCCAACGCCATCGGCACCATGCAGGTCATCCCCAGTTCCGGGCAATGGGCATCAGACCTGGTGGGACGGAAGCTGAACCTCTTGGACCCGTACGACAACGCCACAGCCGGCGTGGCCATCATCCGGCAGCTGCTGGCAACCAGCAAGGACCAGGACACCGCTATTGCGGGTTACTACCAGGGCCAGTACTCGGTGAGCAAGTACGGCATGTACGACGACACCAAGGCCTACCTCGCCGCCATCAAGGCGCACCAGAAGAACTTCAGCTGAGCCTGCCACTGGCTGGTTCCTGAGCGCGGGTCCGAACCGTTACCGGTTCGGACCCGTTTTCGTGTCGGACGCCGTTTTGCTGCGGGATTAGGATCGTAAGGTGCAGGAACACGTGTCAGACCCAGTTGCAGGGACGCTGGTGGACAACCGCTACGCAGTCACCTCCCGGCTTGCCCGCGGGGGAATGTCCACTGTCTACCTGGCCGTAGACCAACGGCTGGACCGCGAAGTGGCACTGAAGGTGCTGCATCCCCACCTCGCTGCTGACGAAAACTTCCTGGACAGGCTGGGCCGGGAGGCGAAGGCTGCCGCCCGGTTGTCCCATCCGCACGTCGTGGGTGTCCTGGACCAGGGCAACGACGGCACCACCGCCTACCTCGTCATGGAGTACATCAAGGGCCACACCCTGAGGGACGTCCTCAGGGACAGGGGTGCCCTGCCGCCGCGGCTGGCACTGGCGCTGATCGATCCGGTGGTGGAGGGGCTCGGTGCAGCACACGCCGCGGGTTTCATCCACCGGGACGTGAAGCCCGAAAACGTCCTGATCGCCGATGACGGCAGAATCAAAATCGGTGACTTTGGCCTGGCGCGTGCCGTCACCAGCTCAACCAGCACCGGGGCACTGATCGGAACCGTTGCCTACATCTCGCCGGAACTGGTGCTGGGCAAGCCGGCGGACGCGCGCAGCGACGTCTATTCCGTGGGCATCATGCTGTACGAGATGCTGACCGGCAGGCAGCCGTTCGAGGGCGAAGTGCCCATCCAGGTGGCCTACCAGCACGTTAACGGAACCGTGGGCCCGCCATCGGCCCTGGTGCCCGGCCTGGCGGCGGAAGTGGACGAACTGGTGCAGTGGTGCACTGCCAACGATCCGGAGAAACGGCCGGTGGACGGTATCGCGCTGCTGCAGGAACTGCGCCACATCCGGACCAACCTCACTGATGCCGAACTGGACCTGCAGCCTCCTGCCGCCGCGGCCGCCGCGGCCCAACACCAAACGGAGGTCCTGGCCCCCCGCAGCAACCCCACCACGCTGATGCCTCCCTCCCGGCCCGCGGCGCCTGCCTACCCGCCGGGACGGCATCCGGGCGCAGCGGCCGGGCCGGGAGCGGCGGGGCCTTCCGCCCAGGTGGACCACCATCAGCGTCCCGGGCTGGCATTGCCCGACGACGACGATGCTGACAGCGGATGGTCTCCCCCGCCGCCCCGGCTGGGAAAGCGGGCCCAGCGCAGGGCGGATAAGGAAAGCGAGAAACTCCGGGCCACGGCGGCTGCCACGCCGGCGCGTACGCTGCACGAAGGAAATCCCCGCCGCCGTGGCGTCCTGTGGGTCCTGGCCCTCATCATCGCTGCCCTCCTGGCCACGGGTGCCGGGTGGTTCTTCGGAATGGGCCCGGGGGCTGCTGCCGCTGTACCGGCCGTCGCCAACAAGACGGTGGCGCAGGCCCAGCAGTTGCTGGTCGGGGTGGGCTTCCGGTCCACCACGAGCGACGTGTTCGACGACCAGGTGCCCACAGGACTGGTGGTAGGCACGGATCCCGCTGCCGGCACGGAAATCCGGAAGTTCCAGCCCGTCTCCCTGCTGGTTTCAAAGGGTCCCCAGCTCTTCCCCTTGCCCAAACTCACCGGCGGAACGCTGGCAGAGGCGAAGAACTCCCTCAACGCCGACCAGATGGCATTAGGCACTGTCACGGAACAGTTCGATGACAAGGCAGCAGCGGGCACCGTGCTGTCGCAGGATCCTGCTGCCGGCACCCCTGCCCGGCATGGCACGCCCGTGGCGATTGTTGTTTCCAAAGGCCCGCAGCCCATCCCGGTCCCTTCGGTGGTCGGGAAGTCCGCCGATGACGCGGTGGCCGCTGTCAAGGCAGCAGGCCTCACGGCCGAAGTCGCCCCGGACAGAGTATTCGACCGGAAGATCCCGGCGGGCGCCGTCGTCAGCCAGTCCCCTGCCAACGGAACACTGACCCGTGGCGGCACCGTCACCCTGACCGTTTCCAAGGGCCCCAAGATGGTGGCGGTACCGAGCTACATCGGCAAGCAGGCAGGTGAAGCCCGCAAGGCGCTGGAAGCCCTGGGCTTCGAGGTGCGGGTTAACAACATCCTGGGCGGCTTCTTCGGCACGGTCCGGGACCAATCGCCGGTGAACAAGGAAGTTCCGGAAGGCTCCGTCATCACCATCACCGTGGTGTAGCCCCGGGTCCTGCAGGAAAGGGTGGGCCGGCAGCGCCGGCCCACCCTTTCCCGGTGTGTTGCTCCGGTCCTAGTGCTTGGCGAGGGCGCCGGCCACCAGGAACGCCATCTCAAGCGACTGCATGTGGTTCAGGCGGGGATCGCAGACCGACTCGTAGCGGTCCAGGAAGGCCTCCTGGTCGATCGGGTCCGCGCCGCCCAGGCACTCGGCGACGTCGTCACCGGTCATCTCAACGTGCAGGCCGCCCGGCACCGTCCCCAGCCCGTGGTGCACCTCGAAGAAGCCGCGCACCTCGTCAATGACGTCGTCGAAATTGCGCGTCTTGTACCCGTTGGGCGACGTGACGGTGTTGCCGTGCATGGGGTCCGTGACCCAGAGGACCTGGGCGCCGGAAGCGGTGACCTTTTCGACGACGGCCGGCAGCTTTTCGCGGATGTTGCCGGCGCCCATGCGGGTAATGAAGGTGAGCCGGCCGGGTTCGCGCTCCGGGTCCAGCTTGTCAATGAGGCGGAGGGCGTCATCACCGGTGGTGGAGGGCCCGAGCTTGACGCCGATGGGGTTTCGCACCCGTGACAGGAAATCGACGTGGGCGTGGTCCAGCTCGCGGGTGCGCTCCCCGATCCAGAGGAAGTGCGCCGAGGTGTCGTAGGGGAAGCCGGTGCGGGAGTCGATGCGGGTCAGGGCGCGTTCGTAATCGAGCAGCAGGGCCTCGTGGCTTGCGAAGAACTCCACCCGCTTGAGTGCTTCGAAATCGGCACCGCAGGACGCCATGAACTTGATGGCCCGGTCGATGTCCCGCGCCAGGGACTCGTAGCGGGCGTGGGCCGGGTTTTCGGTGAAGCCCTTGTTCCACTGGTGCACGGAGCGCAGGTCCGCAAAGCCACCCTGCGTGAAGGCCCGGATCAGGTTCAGCGTGGACGCGGAGGTGTGGTAGGCGCGCAGCATCCTGGATGCGTCGTGCCCCCGTGACTCGGGGGTGAAGTCGTAGCCGTTGACGATGTCGCCGCGGTAGGCGGGCAGGGTAACCCCGTCACGGGTTTCGTCATTGGAGGAGCGGGGCTTGGCGAACTGGCCTGCCATCCGGCCCATCTTGATGACGGGCATCGCTGCGCCGTAGGTGAGCACCACCGCCATCTGGAGGATGGTCTTGACGCGGGCGCTGATCTTGTCAGCCGTGGCGGCCTCGAAGGTTTCGGCGCAGTCACCGCCCTGCAGCAGGAACGCCTTGCCCTGGGCAGCAGCAGCCAGGCGCTCACGCAGGACGTCCACTTCGCCGGCAAACACCAGCGGCGGGAGGGCGGACAGTTCCTTTACCGACGCCTCGAAAACATCCCGGTCCTGCCAACTGGGCTGCTGGGAGATGGGAAGGTCCCGCCAGTGGTCCAGTCCGGGATAGTTGGCGGCTCCACTCTGGGCGGTGCTGGACAGCGAAAAGACGGGTTTTGCAGATAGCTCAGTCACCCTCTAAGACTAACGGCAGGGCGGCACCGCCGGGCACCGGGCCGTCACGCTGCCCGCTGTCGCCGTCACAACCGTGGCGCGTCCCGCGGAAGGTTCCGCTACCCTGCCGCTGACGTGCCGGCGTCGTCCTCCCCTGCGCCGTCTTTTGCACCGGAGTGCCCGGTGGCCGGACTGCCGGAACCGGCGTCCTGGACAAACCTGCCTTCGGACGCCACGGGGGCGGCAAGCGGCTCGGCAGTAGCCACGGGTTCTCCATGCTTGCCGGCGAGCCGGAGCTTCACCACGGCGGCGTATTCGTCCACGTATTCCTGCCCGGACAGCTTCATCAGGTGCGTCATGATGTCATCGGTGACCTTGCGCTGGACCGTCCTGTCCTCCGCCTGCTCCCGGTACTGGCTGAAATCCAGCGGTTCACCGAAGATCATCCCGATCCTTCGGATGTTGGGCAGCCGCTTGCCGATGGGCTGGACCTTGTCGGTGCCGATCATGGCAACCGGAATCACCGGGACCCCGGCCTCCAGGGCCAGCCTGGCCACGCCCACCTTGCCGCGGTATAAGCGCGCGTCGGGGCTGCGGGTGCCCTCGGGGTAGATGCCCAGCAGGCCGCCTGCGTTGAGGACTTCCATGCCGGCGTTCAGGGATGCGGCTGAGGCAGCGCCTCCGGACCGGTCCATGGGCAACTGGTTGGTGAGGCGGAAGAACGCCGCCGTCAGCCTGCCCTTGATTCCCGTGCCCGTGAAGTATTCGGACTTTGCCAGGAAGACCACGGGCCGCCGCACCATGAGCGGCATGAAGATGGAGTCGGAAAACGACAGGTGGTTGGAGGCGATGATGGCGGCCCCCTGGGCCGGAATATTGTCCAGGCCCTTGACCCAGGGCCGGAACAGCAGCTTGATCACCGGACCGAGGAAGATCCTTTTCATGACCCAATAGAACACGTGGTGAACCTCTCCGGAAGGCAGCCCCCAGGCCCTGCATCGGGCCTGGCCAGCGATTCAATGCAACCCTACTCTAGTGAGATTTGGCTGGAACAGTGACACGATGGAGTCATGACTGAAAGCAGCACCCCGTCCCGTCCGGCCGCTTTCAGCTATCCAGGCCACGGCGCCAATGCCCGCATCGGCGTGGCCATGTGCCACGGATTCACTGGCAGCCCGCTGAGCATCATGCCGTGGGCGCAGCACCTGGCGGAGCTGGGGTATGCCGTGTCCGTCCCCCTGTTGCCCGGCCACGGCACAGACTGGCGCCAGCTTGCCCGGACCGGCTGGAAGGACTGGTACCGCAGCTACGAAGCGGCGCTCCTGGAGCTGGCAGGGCGGACCGACACCTGCTTCACCGCCGGCCTGTCGATGGGCGGTGCCATCGCACTGCTCGCGGCGTCCCGCCACCCAGTCGCCGGGGTGAGCGTAGTCAACCCGGGCCTGAGCTTTTATGACCGGCGGGTGCGGATCATCGGCCTCCTGAAGTACTTCCAGCGGACCACCGTCCCGATCCAGGAGGACCAGACCGGGGCACCAGCGACGGACGACGGCGACTATTCATTGACTCCGCTGGCTGCCGTGCATGAGCTCAAGAAACTCTTCGGGGCAGCCGTACGCGGACTGCCCCGCGTGGACGCCCCCGTGCAGGTCTTCAAGTCGCGCACCGATGCCGTTGTTCCGCCTACGTCGCTGGCGCTGCTGCGCAAAGGCCTGGGCGCGAACCTCTCAGACGTGACCGACCTTGCCAGCAGCGGTCATGTGGCTACTCTGGACGTTGACGCGCCCGCAATTTTCGCCGGGTCGGCAGATTTCGTCGCCGCCCATGCCCGCCGAACCAGCACTTTGGAGACGACATGACGTCCGGCCCGGACCACAGCCCCTTCAGCAGCGCCTTCAACGGCGAAGGGGCCCGCACCGGCGTTGTCCTCTCCCATGGCTTCACGGGAAGCCCCCACGGCCTGCGTGCCTGGGCCATGGCATTCGCCGCGGCCGGTTTCGCCGTCCGGATGCCGCTGTTGCCTGGCCACGGGACCAGGTGGCAGGACCTCGCCCGGACGCGCTGGCAGCAATGGCACGGCGCCCTGGACGACGCCTTCCTGGAACTGGATGCCGAGTGCGACCAGGTCTTCGCGGCAGGCCTGAGCATGGGCGGAGCGCTGGCCTTGCGCCTCGCCGCTACCCGCTCCGTCGCCGGGGTGCTCCTGGTTAATCCCGGCCTCGTGATTGATGATCCCCGTGCATCGCTTGCCGCACTCCTCAAGCTGGTGCTGAAGAGCACCCCGTCCATTGGCAATGACATCCTCAAAGCCGGGGTGGACGAGGGCGCGTATGCCCGCACCCCTGTAGCCGCAGCCCACGAGCTCAACAAGATGTTCAAGGACACCGTCCGGCTCCTCCCCCGCGTTACAGCACCTGTCCAGGTGTACCGCTCCACTGTGGACCACGTGGTGTCCGATGCCAGCATGGATGTCCTGCGGCGCGGGCTGGCCAACGCCCCACTGGAGGTGGTCCGGCTTGAGAACAGCTACCACGTCGCCACACTGGACAACGACGCCGACCGGATTTTTGAAGGATCCGTGGACTTTGTCCGGCGCGTGCTGGAGTCCGGGCCGGCGGGTCCGGGACGGGAGGTCCGCAGTGAACAGGCCTGACTCGGAGCAGCCGGACCAGGGTGCCAACCAGGACGACGCCGTGTGGCTGGACCTGGTGGCACGGCTCGAATCGGATACGGTGGCCCTTCGCCCCGATTCCCCGGACCCCGGGGAACAGTTGGCGGCGGGGACGGAACCCGCCGCACCGGAAAGGCCGGCGCAGTCCTCCTTCCGCGATTTCGACCCCCTGGGCCTGGCGGCACCGCCCGCCGAATTATCCGCGGCGCAGCGCCAGACGGCAGCGGGCGGGCAGGATGCCGCGCGCGAAACCCCAGAGGGACCGCGGGACTATGAGGTGGACGACGACGGCGAGGAGTTCGTGCCGGAGGAGCCGCCCAGCCTGGCCGGCACCGATCCGCTGACCATGCTGGCCTGGCTTGGGGCGGTGGGCGGACCGGTGGCACTGCTGCTGTCGGCCATGTTCTGGCGCGCCGCGCCCCTGATGGCCATCGTCGGCATTGTTGCGGCGTTCGTGCTTGGGACCGTGTACCTGATCATGAAACTGCCGGAGGAGAAGAACGGGGACGACGACGGCGCCAGGGTTTAACGTCCTTCCCGCTGACCTGCCGCCGTCCTCAATTGCGGACGCGGCTGCTGACCCGCGACAGGTCGGCTGCACCGATAAGCCCCGCGTTGGGGCCAAGTGCCGCCAACTCTATTCCTGCGGCCGGGCGGAAGCCGCGGCCCGTCAGGTTCCGGGCGAACGCTTTGCGGGCCGGCTCCACCAGCAGGTCACCGGCTGAGCACAGCCCGCCGCCGATAACGAAGAGGCCCGGGTCCAGCGCGGCCGCGAGGTTGGCCAGCCCCAGGCCCAGCCATTCGCCTACTTCCTCGATCAGCTCCCGTGATGCGGGATCTCCCGCCAAGGCCAGTTCGGTAACGACGGCTCCGGTGATGGCGTCGGGATGTCCGCCCACGGCTGCCAGCAGGTCCTGGGCCATCGGCGAATTGGACCGGGCGAGGAGCCTGGCTTCCCGGCCCAGGGCGTTGCCGGATGCGTACTGTTCCCAGCATCCGCGGTTGCCGCACTCGCACCGGTGACCGCCGGGCACAATGATCTGGTGGCCGAACTCCCCTGCCACGCCGAACCGGCCGCGTTCCACCCTGCCGTCCATCACCATGGCGCCCCCAATGCCGGTGCCCAGCGTGATGCAGACCAGCCGGTCCTCCCCCTGCCCCGCGCCGAAGCGCCACTCGGCCCAGGCGGCAGCATCGGCGTCGTTGGTCAGCAGCACCGGACGGCGCAGGAGCCGCTGGAGGTTCTCGCGCAGCGGTTCATTGCGCCAGGCAAGGTGCGGGCTGAAGAGCACGGTTCCACCGGCAAGGTCCATCCACCCGGCAGCACCAATGCCCACTGACCAGATGCGGTGCCCCCGGCCCAGCTCCTCCACCAGTTCGACGATGACCTGCTCCACCGCGCGTGGATCCGTCCCTGGAGTGGACCGCCGTGCCTCATTGAGGATCCTGCCTTCGGCGTCCACCACGCCGGCGGCCACCTTCGTTCCCCCGATGTCGATCCCGATGGCAAGTCCCTTGCGGCCAAGGCGAAGGTGCCCGCCGACACCACCGTGCAGCTGCCCGGCCCGGTGCGTGGCGGGACGGCGGCGCCAGGGCGCTGGTCTTTTGAGGGGGCCGGCCTTATCGCCGGACGAGGGTCCGTACATAGTGCACCATTCTAGGCGGGCCGCGGGATTGTCTTGACATATCGACCCTGCATGCCGCGCCCATTGACGACTAAGTTACTCGCCAGTAGGTTTGTGTACTGCACAGTTCCTGCAGGGGTACTAGTCTTTAGGCAAACCCCTGCGCGGGACTTCAGATATCAAAGGAGCTATAGTGCGCGAATTCAGTGTTCCGCCCCTGGTTGTTGTCCCACCCGAAACCAACATCACCGATCTGGTGTTGCGGCAGGCGGCCAAGCCCAGCAACCCGGCACTGTTTTCCCGGCTGGATGCCGCAGGCTCGTGGCGCGATGTGCCTGCCACCGAGTTCCTCGCCGACGTGAAGACACTGGCCAAGGGGCTCATTGCCAGCGGAGTCGGAGCAGGTGACCGCGTCGGCATCATGTCCCGGACCCGTTACGAGTGGGCTCTCGTCGACTTCTCCATCTGGTTCGCCGGGGCCGTGTCGGTGCCCATTTACGAAACCTCCTCCCCTTCCCAGGTTGCCTGGAACCTTGGCGATTCCGGCGCTGTGGCCGCCTTCGGCGAGTCCGCCCACCACGAGAACGTCATCCGCCAGGCCGTCACAGCCGAAGGACTTACGGCAGTGCAGCATGTGTGGCAACTCGAGGGCCAAGGCCTGGACAGCCTCCGCGAGGCAGGCCGCGATGTCAGTGACGAAGAACTGGAGTCACGCAGAAGTGCAGCCGGCCTCCAAGACGTTGCCACGATCATTTACACGTCCGGAACCACCGGGCGCCCCAAGGGCTGTGAACTCACGCACGGCAACTTCGTTGAACTCTCGGACAACGCACTGGCCATCATCGGCGAAATCGTCCACGAGAACGCCAAGACCATCATGTTCCTGCCGCTGGCCCACGTCTTTGCCCGCTTTATCTCGGTGCTGGCCATGGCTGCGGGAACCACCGTGGCCCACACACCGGACATTAAGAACCTCCTGGCCGACCTGCAAAGCTACGAGCCGACATTCATCCTGGCGGTGCCCAGGGTCTTCGAAAAGGTCTACAACTCAGCCCTGACCAAGGCGGAGGACGGCGGCAAGGGCGCCATCTTCCACCGCGCCACCGAAACTGCCATCGCGTTTTCCAAAGCCCGCCAGGATGGACGGGTGGGGCTGGGGCTGAAGCTCCGGCACGCCCTGTTCGACAAACTGGTGTATGGCAAGCTGCGGGCCGCCATGGGCGGGCACGTTGCCCACGCGGTGTCCGGCGGCGGCCCCCTGGGTGAGCGGCTGGGACACTTTTTCCAGGGCATCGGACTGCAGGTGCTGGAGGGGTACGGCCTCACCGAAACCACCGCACCCATCACGGTCAACACGCCGTCACGGATCAAGATCGGCTCGGTGGGCAAGCCCCTGCCGGGGAACGCCGTGAAGATTGCCGACGACGGCGAGATCCTCGCCAAGGGAGTCTGCGTCATGCGGGGCTACTACCGGCGGGAAGACCTCACGGCGGAGGCGTTCACCGATGGCTGGTTCCATACCGGTGACATCGGCCGGGTGGACGACGATGGCTTTGTCTGGATCACCGGCCGCAAGAAGGAGATCATCGTCACCGCCGGGGGCAAGAACGTCATCCCCGCGTTGCTGGAAGACCAGATCCGCGCCGACGCACTCGTGTCGCAGGTCCTGGTGGTGGGCGACAACAGGCCCTTCATCGGGGCCCTGGTGACCCTCGACCAGGAAGCCCTCCCGGGCTGGCTCCAGCGCCACGGACTTCCAGCCGGCACCACCCTGGAGCAGGCTGCCGCGAATCCGGTGGTCAAGGCAGCAGTGCAGGACCTGATCACGGCGGCAAACACATCGGTTTCCCAGGCCGAGGCCATCAAGTCCTTCCGCATCGTCCCGGCGGACTTCACCGAGGCCTCCGGGCACCTGACGCCCTCCATGAAGGTGAAGCGCGCGCAGGTGATGAAGGACTTTGAAACCGTGATCGAGGAAATGTACTCGGCCCCGCGCTCCTAGCCAGCCACCAGCAGGAGGCAGGCCTGATCCGGCAGCGTGCGTAAAAGGGGCCCCGCGCCCCCGCTCGCCGCGAAGCGGCCTTAGCGGGGCGTGGGGAATAGCACGCAGAGGATCGGGCCTGCCTCCTACCCCCGCAGACAGGAACAGCGAGAGGGCCGCTTCCCGTGTGCGGAGCGGCCCTCTCGTCGTTGTGCCGGCTGTTACTGTTCGATGACCAGCAGCAGGTCTCCGCCCTGGACCTGCTCCACCGAGGAGATGGCGAGGCGGGCAACCTTGCCGCCCACCGGCGTCGTAATCGATGCCTCCATCTTCATTGCCTCGATGGTTGCCACCGTGTCGCCCGCTTTCACCTCATCGCCGGGCTTGACCGTGACGGTGACGGCGCCTGCGAACGGCGCGGCAACGTGGCCGGGCTGGGCGGGATCGGCCTTCTCGGCGGCCTTGACGTTGCTCACGACGGAACGGTCGCGCACCATGACCGGCCGGGACTGGCCGTTGAGGGTGCACATGACGGTTCGCATGCCCTTCTCATCAGGCTCGGACACCGCTTCGAGGGACGCGATCAGGCGCACGCCCTTCTCCAGCTGGATCTCGTGCTCCTGGCCGCGCTGCAGACCGTAGAGGTAATCACGGGTATCCAGTACGGAGATGTTGCCGTACGTCTCAACGCTCTTCAGGTAGTCCTTGGTGGGCCCGTCGAAGAGCAGCCGGTTCAGCGTGTGCTGGCGGGTCTTCGAATCGGACTTCAGCGCGGCGCTGTCCTCGGCGCTGAGTTCCACGTCGCGGACCTTCACGCTCCGGCCCTGAAGGGCTTTGGTGCGGAAGGGCTCCGGCCAGCCTCCGGGAGGATCACCGAGCTCGCCGGACAGGAACCCGATCACGGAGTCGGGGATGTCATAGTTCTGCGGGTTCGCCTCAAAATCTGCGGGATCGGCGTTGAGGCCCACCAGGTGGAGGGCGAGGTCGCCCACCACCTTGGAGGACGGCGTCACCTTGACCAGGTGGCCCAGGATGCGGTCGGCTGCGGTGTACATGTCCTCGATGGCTTCGAAGCGCTCCCCCAGGCCCAGGGCCATGGCCTGCTGGCGCAGGTTGGACAGCTGGCCGCCCGGGATCTCATGCTTGTACACGCGGCCGGTGGGGCCGGGCAGGCCCGACTCGAACGGGGCGTAGACGCGGCGTACGGCCTCCCAGTACGGCTCGAGGGAGCTGACCGCGTCCAGGCTGAGGCCCGTGTCCCGCGGAGTGTGGGCCAGGGCGGCAACAAGGGCCGACGCCGAGGGCTGGCTTGTGGTGCCGGCCAGGGACGCCGAGGCAACATCCACGGCGTCCACACCGGCGTCGACGGCTGCCAGGAGCGTGGCCAGCTGGCCGCCCGCAGTGTCGTGGGTGTGCAGGTGGACCGGCAGGTCGAACCGTTCGCGGAGGGCTGCGACCAGCTTGGCGGCAGCTGCAGGGCGGAGGAGGCCGGCCATGTCCTTGATGGCCAGGATGTGGGCGCCGGCGTCGACGATCTTCTGCGCCAGCCCCAGGTAGTAGTCCAGGGTGTAGAGCTTCTCCTCCGGGTCCAGCATGTCCCCGGTGTAGCAAAGCGCCACCTCGGCGACGGCGGTGCCGGTGGCCCGGACGGCGCGGATGGCCGGTGCCATCTGGCTCACGTCGTTCAGGGCGTCGAAGATACGGAAGATGTCGATGCCAGTGGCTGCGGCCTCATTGACGAACGCCTCGGTGACCTCTTCGGGGTACGGCGTGTAGCCAACGGTGTTCCGACCGCGCAGCAGCATCTGAATGCAGACGTTGGGCATTGCGGCGCGAAGGGCAGCAAGCCGGTCCCAGGGGTCCTCCCCCAGGAAGCGCAGAGCCACGTCATAGGTTGCCCCGCCCCAAGCCTCCACGGACAGCAGCTGCGGAAGCAGGGCCGTGACGGCGGGTCCTGCGGCAACCAGGTCCCGCGTGCGGACACGGGTGGCCAGCAGGGACTGGTGCGCATCACGGAAGGTGGTGTCGGTGACGGCGACGGCGGTCTGTTCACGCAGCGCCCTGGCGAAGCCTTCCGGGCCGAGCTCAAGGAGTTTCTGGCGTGAACCCGGTGCCGGCTGCTTGCCTTTGACATCGGGCAGCTTGTGGGCGGGGTTGGAGTGCACTGTCAGTTCGCCGTTGGGCTTGTTGACGGTGACGTCGGCCAGCCAGGTGAGGAGCTTGGTGCCGCGGTCGGCCGAGACACGGGCCTTGAGCAGTTCGGGGCGCTGGTCAATGAAGTTGGTGGCCACATCCCCGGCAATGAAGTCCGGATCATCGAGTACGGCCTGGAGGAAGGCGATGTTGGTGGAGACGCCGCGGATGCGGAATTCGGCCAGGGCGCGGCGGGCGCGGGCCACGGCGGCCGGGTAGTCCCTGCCGCGGCAGGTGAGCTTAACCAGCATGGAGTCGAAGTGCGGGCTGATTTCGGCGCCGGAGTAGACCGTACCGCCGTCCAGCCGCACACCTGCGCCGCCTGCCGAGCGGTAGCCGGTGATCTTCCCGACGTCGGGCCGGAACCCGTTGGCCGGATCTTCCGTGGTGATGCGGCTCTGCAGGGCTGCGCCGCGCAGCTTGACGGAGTCCTGGGAGAGGCCAAGGTCGGCGAGGGTCTCGCCGGAGGCAATCCGCATCTGGGCCTGGACCAGGTCCACGTCCGTGACTTCCTCGGTGACCGTGTGCTCCACCTGGATGCGCGGGTTCATTTCGATGAACACGTGCTGGCCTGCCCGCTCGCCCTCGGTGTCGACCAGGAACTCGACGGTGCCGGCGTTGACGTAATTGAGCGCCGTGGCGAACTTCACCGCATCGCGGTAAAGGGCCTGGCGGATGCCCTCATCAAGGTTGGGGGCCGGAGCGATCTCGATGACTTTCTGGTGCCGCCGCTGGATTGAACAGTCACGCTCGAAAAGGTGCATGACGTTGCCCTCGGCGTCCGCGAGGATCTGCACTTCGATGTGCCGCGGGCGCAGGACTGCCTGCTCCAGGAACATGGTGGGGTCACCGAACGCCGCATCCGCTTCACGCATGGCTGACTTAAGGGCTTCGGGCAGGGCTTCGCGGGTATCCACCCGGCGCATGCCGCGGCCGCCGCCGCCTGCCACAGCCTTGGCGAAGATGGGGAATCCGATCTCATCGGCGGCGGCCAGGAGCTCGTCCAGGTCCTTGGACGGCTGGCTGGACTTCAGGACCGGCACACCCGCTTCGCGGGCGGCTTTGAGGGCTGCGACTTTGTTGCCTGCGAGCTCCAGCACCTCGGCGGGGGGACCCACGAAGGTGATTCCGGCTTCCTTTGCTGCCCGTGCCAGGTCGGGGTTTTCCGACAGGAAACCGTAGCCCGGGTAGATGGCGTCCGCTCCGGATTCCTTGGCAACCCGTACTACCTCCGCCACGTCGAGGTAGGCCCGGACGGGATGGCCTTCCTCGCCAATCAGGTACGCCTCGTCCGCTTTCTGGCGGTGGATCGAGTTTCGGTCCTCTTGGGGAAAAACGGCAACGGTCTTGGCGCCAAGCTCGTAGCCGGCGCGGAAGGCCCTGATCGCGATTTCACCGCGGTTGGCCACCAG
Source organism: Arthrobacter sp. SLBN-112 (assembly GCF_006715225.1). NCBI lineage: Bacteria > Bacillati > Actinomycetota > Actinomycetes > Micrococcales > Micrococcaceae > Arthrobacter > Arthrobacter sp. SLBN-112. The sequence goes on along the minus strand of NZ_VFMU01000001.1, from coordinate 2,787,898 downwards.
AATTTTGGAAAACATGCTTCTCCTGCATCATTGCGGGGTGGATCGATGAGTGGTCACAGTGTCTAGGACCTACAAGGACAAACACAAATCTTTGTGGCAACAGTCACAGATTTTCCCGTCATGTCCCGATCGCTTTCAGCCTGGCTGGCGGAAACCGCCCCGGCAGCACGGTCGGTGCCATGCCGACGCCCGGTAAAGCAGGATTCGCCGACGCATCAACATATGATGAGTAGGGCGGCAGGACCGTCCGGCTTCGGCTCTGCCGAGGCAAACATTACTCCCAACACGGCATCCGGCGTTAGGTTTTGGTCTCTCAAGTGCAAGTAGTCAGCATCAGCAGCCTCAAGGGTGGAGTCGGCAAGACTTCCGTCACCACAGGATTGGCGTCTGCGGCGCTGGCCGCCGGAGTACGCACGCTGGTGGTGGACCTGGATCCGCACGCCGACGCCACCACGGCCCTCGGCGTACAGCCGGGCGACCACTTGGATATCGGCAGGATGCTGAAGAGCCCGCGCCGGGCGAAACTGGCCGAGAACGTGGTGCGCAGCAGCTGGGCTGACCGCACCCCGTCAAACGGTGCCGGGCCTGCCGTACTGGATGTCGCCGTCGGCTCTGCCTACACGGGAATCTATGACCGGCCGGACCTTGGTCGGCGCGACCTTCGCCGGCTTTCCGTCGTGCTCGCCGGCGCCGACGATTACCAGCTGGTCCTCATTGACTGCCCGCCGTCGCTGAACGGCCTGACGCGCATGGCGTGGGCTTCCAGCGACAAGGTTGCCCTGGTCGCCGAACCCGGCCTGTTCTCGGTTGCGGGTACGGAACGCACCATGCGGGCCATCCAGCTGTTCAAGCAGGAGTTCGCTCCCAATCTGTCACCGGCAGGCATCGTGGCCAACCGCGTCCGCAGCGGCTCGTCCGAGCACACCTACCGCCTGGCGGAGATGGAATCCATGTTCGGCGAACTCCTGCTGAGCCCGCGCATCCCCGAACAGGCCAACTGGCAACAGATCCAGGGGGCTGCCCACCCCGTTCACCACTGGCCCGGGGATTCGGCGAAGTCCGCGGCCGGACTGTTCGATGAACTGCTGTCCAATCTCATGGCAGCCGGCAAGGGCCTGCGCAGCCGCACCCGCTGAAACGCGTAGAACAACAAAGGGCCGCCCTCCAGCTGGAGGGCGGCCCTTTGATTAAGTTATCTGTACGGCTCAGCTGATCTTCCGCGCGGCCCGCCGCTTGCTTAATTCGTCGTCCGGAAAGGACTGTTCTGCGGCATGCTCGCTGGGAAGGGAGGCCAGGCTGCCTTCCACCTCGCGCCACACCCGTCCCACGGCAATGCCGAACACGCCCTGGCCGCCCTGGACAAGGTCAATGACTTCGTCGGCGGACGTGCACTCGTAGACACTGGCGCCGTCGCTCATGAGCGTGATCTGGGCCAGGTCCTCGACACCCCGCTCCCGCAGGTGTTCAACGGCCGTCCGGATCTGTTGGAGGGATACGCCGGTGTCCAGGAGCCGCTTGACCACCTTGAGCACAAGGATGTCCCGGAATCCGTACAGCCTCTGGGAGCCGGATCCTGCAGCACCGCGGACGGCGGGCTCAACCAGCCCCGTACGGGCCCAGTAATCAAGCTGGCGGTAGGTGATGCCTGCTGCCTTGCAGGCTGTAGGACCACGGTAGCCGGCGTCCTCGTCCAGTACGGGCAGGTCCTCGGTGAACAGGAGGCCCTGGGCACCGCTCACGGGCACAGCAACACCAGCCGTGGGCTGTTTCAGCCCGCCTGCTTCGCCTTTGGGACTCACCTGGATCCTCCTTGTCGTACGCTCCCGGGAACTGATACGGCAGCCTTGGCATGAAGACCATGCGTGTAATTTTTCCGCGGGGCGCACTTTCCAGTGTGACTTGCGCGGCTGCCGTAAGCAAGGGAACTTGATACTTCGACGTTAGGCCCGGCGGGTCCCCAGGTCAAAGACCTTGGGGGCTTGGAAGAGGCGTGTCGAAACTTTCAGGCTTAACTTTAACCTTAACGTGACCTCAGCCGTCGAAATCCTCGGGTTCCACGTCGTCCAGGAACTCGCGGAAGCGGCGCAGTTCGCGCTCTTCATCCACGGTGGGGCCCGGCTCCGCGTCCTCGCCCTCATCGTGCTCGGTAATGCGGACGCCGGCCTCATCCATCACGGAATCGGCGCACCAGATCCGGCACTTTGCGCGCAGCGCCACCGCAAGCGCGTCCGAAGCCCGGGAGCTCACAGTGGTTCCGTTCTCAAACTGCAGCTGCCCGTAGAAGATGTTGTCCTCCACTGCCACAATGTTGACACTGACCACCGAGTGGCCCAACGACTCCACGACGTCCACCAGGAGATCATGCGTCATGGGCCGGGGCGGCACCACCCCCTGCTGGGCAAGGGCTATGGCGCTGGCTTCCGGGGTGCCGATCCAAATGGGGACGTGGCGTTCCCCATGCATCTCCTTGAGCAGGACCAGCGGCTGGTTGGAAGGCAGTTCGATGCGAACGCCTACAATCTCGACTTCGATCATCAGATGTCCATGCGTGAGATGTGGTCCTGCACCAGGGCCCGGTGCAGGGTGAGGCAAAGGTCGCTGATCTCCCGGGCGGCTTCGGCCGCGCGCGCCTGTGATGCAGAGTCCTTGCGCGAGGCGAGCGGTGCCACAGCACGTTCCACCAGGCCGAATTCACGTTCGGCCGCTGCCTGGAAGGGCCGCAGGTGCCGGGGTTCCAGGCCGTGGCTTTCCAGCTGGACGCAGGCGCGGGCAACCTGGAGGGCGTGTTCGTCGAACTGGCCGTTGCTGTGGCTGATGAGGCCGAAGCTCAGCAGTGACTGCAGCAGAGTCACGCTGGCGCCGGATTCGGTGCGCAGCTGTTCCTCGCTCAGCTTCCGGCCGCGGTTCTGCAGCTCAGCGGCCAGCTCGTCAGAGACGATACGCGGGGAAACCACGACGCCGGGCGGCAGGTTCTCCGGCCGCTCTCCCCTGTCGATGGCATCAAGGTAGTCCTTGATGACTTTCAGGGGCAGGTACTGATCCCGCTGCAGGGCCAGCACGAAGCGCAGCCGCTCCACGTCGCCATCGGAATACTGGCGGTAGCCAGCCGGGGTGCGGCGGGGGTTGATCAGTCCCTTTTCCTCGAGGAACCGGATCTTCGACGCACTCATGCCCGGGAAGTCGGCGCTCAGCTGGGCGAGGACTTCGCCAATGTTCAGGACCTGGGGGCCCCGGCGTTCCGGTTGTGCCATTGCCACAGGCAGCGGTCCCCGGTTCAGCTGCGGCCTGCAGCCGTGGCAGGGCTCAGGTAGAAGGTGAGGCGGAACTTGCCGATCTGGACTTCGCTGCCGGACTTCAACTCCACGCGGTCCACGCGGTCATGGTTGACGTAAGTGCCGTTGAGGCTGTTCTTGTCCACGACTTCGAAGCTGCGCGCCGTGCGCCGGAATTCGACGTGGCGGCGCGAAACAGTGACATCGTCCAGGAAGATGTCCGCGTCCGGGTGGCGGCCCGCGGTGGTCACGTCCGAATCCAGCAGGAATCGGGCGCCGGCATTCGGACCGCTGTGGGCCACAAGCAGGGCCGACCCGGCAGGCAGGGCTTCCACCGAGTTGCGCTCGTCCGAGGACAGCCTGGGCGCGATGGTGGGTTCATCGGTGACGGGGGTGAGATGGATCGAGGTGGTCTCCGACGCCTTAGCCGCACCCGTGCCGTAATCCCCATCGGCAGGGTTGTGTCTGTGGCCAGCCATGGATTCCTCCTCTTTGACGCTGCGGGCGTCAACCCGCAACCAACGTTTGCTTTCCGGCCCTGCCAGCAGGTCCGGCACCGGCACCCGATCCGGGGCTGACGTGCGAAGACGCTTTGCCTGCGGCGCGGGGCCGGACCGGAAATACCGGTTGGCTTTAGCCTACCTGTTGTTCGTACTCCGATGCACTGAGCAGGGACTCAACGGCGTCAGGTTCGGCGAGTTTGACCTCGATGAGCCAGCCGTCGCCGTACGGATCAGTGTTGATCAGGGCCGAATCGCTGTCCAGGGAGTCGTTCCGGGCCACCACTTCGCCGGAAACGGGTGCGTAGATGTCGCTCACGCTCTTGGTGGACTCAACTTCACCCACCACTTCGTTTGCCGTAATCTTCGTGCCGACTTCGGGCATCTGGGCGTAAACGACATCTCCGAGGGCGTCCTGGGCAAAATCGGTGATTCCCACGCGGACCACGCCGTCGGCATTGGGGGCCGTGACCCACTCGTGTTCGGCGGTGTAGGACAGGTCTTCGGGAATGTTGCTCATGGGGGGCCTTTCATCGGGGTACGCGCAAAGGTCAAAAGGGGCCCGCAAAACGGGCCGCCGCTGAAAGTATAGGCACATGTGCCGGGGCGGGCACGGGCCCTTCTGACAAGATGGGACCCATGAGTGCAAGCACTGGTGCGGCATCGCGGGGACAGGGCAGGTAGGCCATGCCGGAACTGCCTGAAGTCGCCGGCCTGGCCGCGTTCCTTGACGAACAGCTCCGGGGTTGCGTTGTGTCGAAGCTGCAGATTGTCTCCTTTGCAGTGCTCAAGACCGCCGACCCGCCCTTCAACGCCATCGAAGGCCGTACCGTGGCCGGCGTCCGCCGGTTCGGAAAGTTCATCAGCATCGACACGGACGGCATTTCCCTGGTGTTCCACCTGGCACGCGCGGGTTGGGTGCGCTTTACGGACTCCCCCGCCGGCAGCCAGCTCCGGATGGGCAAGGGCCTCATCGCGGTCCGCGCTGCCTTCTCCGGTCCGGAGGGGCCGCGTGGCCTGGACTTGACGGAAGCGGGCACCAAGAAGAGCCTCGCCGTCTACATCGTGCGGGACCCCCAGGAGGTCCCCGGCATCGCCACCCTGGGTCCGGACCCGTTCACTGAAGCGTTCGACGTCGACATGCTGGGTGAGATCCTCGCCGCCAGTTCCCAGCAAATCAAGGGACTCCTGCGCAGCCAGAGCGTCATTGCCGGCATCGGCAACGCCTACAGCGACGAGATCCTGCACGCCGCCCGGATCTCGCCTTTCGCCATCGCAAAATCCCTCGACCGGGAGACGGTGCAGGTACTGTACGACGCCATCCACAGCGTGCTGGGCGAAGCACTGGCGGAGGCAGCCGGCAAGCCGCCCAAGGACCTCAAGGACGTTAAGCGCAGCCATATGCGGGTTCATGCCCGGACCGGACAGCCCTGCCCCATCTGCGCCGACACGGTACGGGAAGTCTCATTCGCGGACACTGCCCTGCAGTACTGCCCCACCTGCCAGACGAAAGGCAAGATCCTGGCGGACCGAAGAACGTCCAAATTCCTGAAGTAGGAAGATCCGGCATACCCACGTAGTCCCGCGGCAGCGCCGCGGGTGATCGGATTGCGGTCGGGACTTCCGGTCCTACCCGGGCATGCCCCTGGGGCGTAGCGTCTTAGCCAAGGCTCGCATCTCTCGATCAGCACCAAGGGGTCACAATGCGCTACTCTCGACCCGCCGTCCTCGGAATGGCCTTGGCACTCGCCCTTGGCAGTGGCCTCGGGGGCACAGCACTGGGACCGCCCGCGGCCGCCGCATCAGCGGTGGCTGCGCAGCGAAGCGTTCCGGCGCCGATGGTGGTCGAGCAGGCCGGCGACGACACGATCGTCCAGCACTATGAGCAGCTCGGCGGCAGCGGGTCGTTCCTCGGCACGCCAGTCGGCAGCGCGTACGACATCGCCGGGGGCCGCGCCCAGGACTACACCGGCGGCACGATCTACTGGAGCCCCGGCACCGGAGCGCACGAGGTACACGGTGCGATCCGGGGACACTATCTCGCGCTCGGCGGCCCCGCAGGCTTCCTGGGCTTCCCGCTCACCGACGAGACCACCACCCCCGGCGCCCCGGGCCGCTACAACAACTTCGCTCGCGGCACGATCTACTGGAGCCCCGCCACCGGAGCCCACGAGGTACACGGTGCGATCCACGGACACTATCTCGCGCTCGGCGGCCCCGCAGGCTTCCTGGGCTTCCCGCTCACCGACGAGACCACCACCCCCGGCGCCCCGGGCCGGTACAACAACTTCGCCGGAGGCACGATCTACTGGAGCCCCGCCACCGGAGCCCACGAGGTACACGGCTCGATCCACGGACACTATCTCGCGCTCGGCGGCCCGGCCGGCTTCCTGGGCTTCCCGCTCACCGACGAGACCACCACCCCCGGCGCCCCGGGCCGGTACAACAACTTCGCCGGCGGCACGATCTACTGGAGCCCCGCCACCGGAGCGCACGAGGTACACGGCTCGATCCACGGACACTATCTCGCGCTCGGCGGCCCGGCCGGCTTCCTGGGCTTCCCGCTCACCGACGAGACCACCACCCCCGGCGCCCCGGGCCGGTACAACAACTTCGCCGGCGGCACGATCTACTGGAGCCCCGCCAGCGGAGCGCACGAGGTGCACGGCTCGATCCAAGGACGTTATCTGGAGCTCGGCGGATCGTCTGGCGTACTCGGATTCCCGCTCACCGACGAGTACGGCATCACGGGCGGGCGCCGTAACGACTTCCAGCACGGTTCCATCCTGTGGCACGCGGCCAGCGGCAGGACCGAGGTCATCTACACCAGCATCCCAGCGGCGCTCCTGGGCGTGGACCTCGAGCGCATTCCAACCACCCAGAAGGTTGTCGCACTCACGTTCGACGCCGGCGCCAACGACGCCGGCCTCCGATCGATCCTCGCCACCCTCGCAGCCAACGGCGTCCCAGGCACGTTCTTCCTCACCGGAAACTGGGTCAACCAGTTCCCCTCCGACCCCGCGCTGATCTACAACTCGGGGAATCGGATCGGCAATCACTCCATGACCCACCCAGACTTCACGACCCTGACCGACGCCCAGATCATGGCCGAGATCAGCAGCGCGCAGAGGACCATCGAGGCCGCTGGAGGCGACCCCCTCCCGTTCTTCCGCTTCCCGTTCGGCGCCCGCGATTCCCGCACGATCGCAGACGCCAACGCCGCCGGCTACGTTCCGATCCGGTGGACCGTTGACACCCTGGGCTGGCAAGGCACCATGAACGGAACGCGGGGCCCGGGCTTCATCGTCCAGCGAGTCATGGCGTCCGCGCAGCCCGGGGAGATCGTCCTGATGCACCTCGGCTCGAACCCCGACGACGGTTCTACGCTCGACGCCGCGGCCCTCCCGGAGGTGATCTCCCAGCTCCGGGCGGCAGGCTACGGCTTCGTCACCCTCGACGCCGCCCTCGGCTAACCGGGCAACCACGGGGAACATACGGTTTTTGATGGGTTTTCGCTGGCTGGTACAAATTCCAGAAACGCAAAAGCCGCGGAAACCCTTGAGTTTCCGCGGCTTTTTGGTCGGGCTGACAGGATTTGAACCTGCGACCCCTTGACCCCCAGTCAAGTGCGCTACCAAGCTGCGCTACAGCCCGTTGGTTCCGCCGTTCTCCGCTGAACTCAACCCTAGGGTTTTCATCAGCAGTCCGGCCGAACCACCTAGAAGAGCTTACACGATCCGGAGCGGTGCCTGTGACACTTTCCGGCGATCAGCCCCAAGGTGTGTCGCAATTAACGCTTCCGGCCGCGCTTCTCGCGCACACGCATGCTGACCTCGATCGGCGTGCCTTCGAATCCGAAGGTCTCGCGCAGGCGGCGGGTGATGAACCGGCGGTAGCCCGGGTCCAGGAAGCCCGTGGTGAAGAGCACGAACTTCGGCGGCCGGCTGGAGGCCTGGGTGCCGAAGAGGATGCGCGGCTGCTTGCCGCCGCGGACCGGGTGGGGGTGCGCAGCCACGAGCTCGCCCAGGAAGGCGTTGAGGCGGCCGGTTGCGATGCGCTTGTCCCAGTTCTCCAGGGCAAGGTCCAGGGCAGGGACCAGGCGGTCCTTGTGCCAGCCGGTCTTCGCCGAAATGTTGACCCGCGGCGCCCATTCGACGTGTGCCAGGTCCTGCTCGATTTCGCGCTCCAGGTAGCGGCGGCGTTCGTCGTCCAGCAGGTCCCACTTGTTGAAGGCCAGGACCAGCGCGCGGCCGGACTCGATGGCCAGCTGCAGGATGCGGACGTCCTGTTCGCTGAGGACCTCGTCCACGGCGAGGAGCACCACGGCGACCTCAGCCTTTTCGAGGGCGGACTGGGTCCGGAGCGAGGCGTAGTAGTCGGCGCCCTGGGCCATGTGCTGGCGCCGGCGGATGCCGGCAGTGTCCACGAACCGCCAGGTGCGGCCGCCGAGTTCGATGAATTCGTCCACAGGGTCGCGGGTGGTTCCGGCGGTGTTGTCCACCACCACCCGTTCGGATCCCGCAAGCTTGTTCAGCAGGGAGGACTTGCCCACGTTGGGCCGGCCAATGAGGGCAATGCGGCGGGGACCGCCGGAACGGTCGGTTCCCTCGATGGTGGAGAACTCCGGCAGCACCTCCATGACGTGGTCCAGGAGGTCGGCCACCCCGCGGCCGTGCAGTGCCGAGACCGGGTAGGGCTCGCCGAAACCGAGGCCCCACAGGGCCGCGCTGTCGGCTTCCTGGGCAAAGTCGTCCACCTTGTTGGCCACCATGATGACCGGCTTCTTGCTGCGGCGCAGCATCTTCATGACGCCTTCATCGGTGGCGGTGGCGCCAACGGCGGAGTCCACCACGAAGAGCACGGCGTCGGCGAGTTCCACGGCCATCTCGGCCTGCTCGGCAACCCGGGCGTGGATGCCGCGGGCGTCGTGTTCCCACCCGCCCGTGTCCACCAGGGTGAAGTTGCGGCCGTTCCAGTTGGCTGGGTACATGACACGGTCGCGGGTGACGCCCGGGGTGTCCTCCACCACGGCTTCGCGGCGGCCCAGGATGCGGTTAACCAAGGTGGACTTGCCCACGTTCGGCCGCCCGATGATCGCCAGGACGGGATCAAGCTTGACCGGGCCGTCAAAGTCCTCGTCGCCGTACTCCCCGCTCAGCAGCGCGGCATCGTCCTCGTCAAGCTCGTAGTCCTCGAGGCCGGCCCGGAGCGAGGCGGCACGCAGCTCCGCTTCGTCGTCGCCAATTGCCGCCAGCCGTTCGGCAACCTGGTCCGCGCCTGTGGGAGTGTATTCGTCCTCGGCGCCGGAATGCCCGGAAGTCTGGGTGGTGTCGCTCATTGCACTGTCCTTAGTGGTCATCTGCCGGCGTCCCCGGCTACTGCTGTCAAGTCGTTGTGGTCAGCGAAGGGCAGTGGCTGCCCGCTGAGTTGGATGGTGTCCTGGACGTGCCCTGCCAGCGCTGCACGGATGTCCTGCGCCGCCCTGTCCATTGAAGCACGCCCGCTTTCGCCGGCCCGGCGGGCCAGGGTAAGGGCTGATCCGAAGCTGACGTGGAAGCGCCGCCCGGGCCGCGGAACGAAGTCCAGGTGCTCATTGCCCTGCCGGGTACCCAGGATGGCGACCGGAACAACGGGGGCCCCGGAGTTCAATGCCAGCCAGGCCACGCCGCCGTTGATGTCCGCCGCTGAGCCGCTCCCCCGCGTCCCTTCGGGAAGAATCCCAACGCAGCGTCCGGCGTCGAGCATGTCCTTGCAGCGCTGCAGCGCCGCCCGGTCCCCCCGCCGGTCCACGGGAAGCTGCCCGGAAGCGGTGAGCACCCGGCCCAGGAAACCCTTGAACATCTCCTGTTTCACCAGGATGTGCATGGGCCGCGGTGCCGCACCAAACATGACCGGCCCGTCCAGGAAGCTGATGTGGTTGGCGGCGAAGATTACCGGCCCGCCGGTGGGAACGTTGCTCCTGCCCGTCACGGTGGTCCGGTAGACCAGGTGGTCCAGGATCCAGCCCACCGGCCTGCTCCACGCCATGGTCAGGCCGGACGGCAGGGCCGCCCCGGCGTCAGTCACGGTTGAGCACCTTGGTGACGATCACGAGCGCGGCGTTGACGGTCTGCTCGAAGTCCAGGTCCGAGGAGTCCAGCGTCACCACCCCGGAAGCGGCCTGGGTGAAGTTCACCACGGTTGAGTCCCTGGCATCCCGGTGGGTCACCTGGGCTGCCAGCTGCTCGGCGTTCTGCGTCCCGCCCAGCTGGATGCCCCGGCGGCGAAGGCGGGCTTCCTCGCTGGCGGTGAGGAGCATGCGAACCTCGGCTCCGGGCGCGACGACGGTAGTGATGTCCCTGCCTTCCACCACCATGCGGCGGTGGTGCTTTTCGATGAGGTCCCGCTGCCGGCGGATGAGTTCCGTGCGGGCACCAAGGGTGGTGGCCACGGAGCTGACCGCGGAGGAAATTTCCGGCTCACGGATGGCGTCGGTGACGTCCACGCCGCCCACCCGGACGTATTCCTCCTGCGGGCTGGTGCTCAATTCCAGCACAAAGTCCCTGGACGCTTGTTCCACGGCCGCGCCGTCATCAAGGTCGATGCCCTGCGTTACGCAGTACCAGGTAAGGGCGCGGTACATCGCTCCGGTGTCAAGGTAGGCCAGCCGCAGCCTGCGGGCGACCTCCTTGCTCACGCTGGATTTACCGGAACCTGACGGTCCGTCGATGGCGACCACCAGCGGCCGCCCGATGCGCAACGCGCGCATGGTTTCGAGGAGTTCCTGTGTCATTACTGAAGTACCCGCCATCCGCGGTCGTTGAGAGCTTCGATCAGGTGGTCGTGCTTGTTCGGCAACACAGACAATTCCACCATGCCAACGTTCTGTCCGGAGGAATGGTCCAGCCGAAGGTCTTCGACGTTCACGCCGATTTCACCGATTTCGGTGAGCAGCTGCGCGATCTGGCCGGGCTTGTCATCCACCAGGACGGTGAGCCAGGAGTATGCCTGCGGCGGCCCGCCGTGCTTGCCGGGGATCCGGGCCTGCCCCGCGTTGCCCTCACTGATCAGCTGCGCCAGGTCCAGCCGGGCTCCCGGTGCCGTGGGCTGTTCCAACGTTCCGATGAGGCGGTTCAGGTCCTCGCGGACGCCGTAAAGGATCCCGACGACCTTGGCCGCATTCCCGCCCAGGATCTGCACCCACAGGGTGGGGTCGCTCGCGGCGATCCTGGTGACGTCGCGCAGGCCGTTGCCGGCCAGCGACAGGGCATGCAGCGGCGTTCCCTGGAGCCGGCTGGCCAGCAGGGACGACATGACCTGGGGAAGGTGCGACACCAGGGCGACCGCCTCATCATGTTCGTCCGCCGTGAACTGCGAGACCACTGCCCCCAGGTCCGAGGCGAGCGACCGTGCCACCTGAAGGGCAGCGCCGGAGGTTTCCTCCGATGGGCAGAGCACCCACGGCATGGAGGTGAACAGCTCGCCGCGCGCGGCTACCGGACCCGACTTTTCCCGCCCGGCCATTGGGTGGGTGCCCACGTAGCGCGTGAGGTCGGCACCGAGGCTGCGCAGCCGGGCCAGGATGTCCGCCTTGACGCTGGCAATGTCCACCACGACGGCGGCCGGGTAATCAGCGAGCGCCTTGTACACGACGTCCGCGGTGACATCCGGCGGAGCGGCGACCACTACAAGCTGGGGCTTGGCGTCCCCGAGGTCGGCCAAGGGACGCCCGGCACCGATGTCCACCGCCACCGCCTGGTTGGTGGGTGAGGGGTCGGAAAGGAAGACCGGTACGCCACGCCCGCGCAGGCCCAGCCCGATGCTGGTGCCCAGCAGCCCGGTGCCAATCACCACCACCGGCCCATCCAGGTGGCCGCGGCCCTGGCTTTTGAACGCCGACATGCGTCAGAGTCCTACGGATGCCAGCAGATGGCCGACTTCCTGCTTGCCCAGGTTGCGGATGCTGCCCTGGCGCTGGTCACCGAGGCCGATGGGGCCCACCTTGACGCGGACCAGCCGCTGGACCGGGAAACCGACGGCGTCGAAGAGGCGGCGGACAATCCGGTTCTTGCCCGAGTGGAGCACAACCTCGATCAGCACGTGGCCCGGGGTGGAGTCCACCAGGCGGAAGGAGTCGACGTTCGCGAAGCCATCCTCCAGTTCCACGCCGGACTTCAGCTGGGCGCCGACGCCCTGCGGGAACGGCCCGCGCACCTGCACCAGGTAGGTCTTGGGGACTTCGTAGGACGGGTGAGTCAGCCTGTTGGCGAGTTCGCCGTCGTTGGTCAGCAGCAGCAGGCCTTCGGTGGCGACGTCGAGCCGGCCCACGTGGAAGAGGCGTTCGCCGGTGTTCTTGTTGCTCTTCAGGAAGTCGCTGATGCAGGGCCGGCCCTCGGGGTCCTCCATGGTGGACACCACGCCCTTGGGCTTGTTGAACACCATGTAGACCAGGTTCTCGTCCAGCTGGATCCGCAGGCCGTCAACGTGGATGACGGCGGTCTTGGGGTCCACGCGCATGCCGAGTTCCGTGACCACCTGGCCGTCCACCTCGACGCGGCCCTCGGCGATCATCTCTTCACAGACGCGCCGGGACGCCACTCCTGCGGACGCCATGACCTTCTGGAGGCGCACGCCGTCGGCATCGTGGAGTTCTGACTGCGGAACATTGCCGCGCGGACCCTTCTTCCGGCCTGGCTTGCGGACCGGGCCCAGGTTCTGGCCGAAGCGTTCGCTGCCAAAGGCACGCGAAGCGGCTGCCCCGGGAGTGCCGGTACGGGGCTTGGGCTTGAGGGCGCCGGGAGTTCCAGGAGCCTTCTTGGCGCCGGGTTTCCGGGCAGCGGGCTTCCGCGACGACGGCTTGGCGCCGCGGGCATCCTCAGCTGGACGTCCCGGCTGGTCCCCCGCGAGATCGGGGTCGATGAAGCGTTCCTCGCGCGGCTTGGGGCTGCGGTGCGGCCGGTCCGCGCCGAAACCTGCACCGCGCTTGCCTGTTCCGCCGCGGGAGCCTCCGCTGAAGCCGCCGCCCTGTGTGCTGCGCTGCTGGGAATTGCTGCGTTCGTTCCCGCCGCGTCCCGAACCGTTACGTGGTGAACCCTGGCGTCCCGCCTGTGTCATGACCCGTCCTTCAATGTGTTTTGGCCGGCAAAGATGTCCAAGGACAACCCTAGCCAGCCGTGCAGACTTCGTCTGCCCTGATAAAAAACCTGATAAAACCTGCTGATGGGACAGGTGCCGGCAGGGCGCCTGCCTACATCGTCCCGGCGTCGTAGAACTCTGCGATCCCGTCGAGCCCCGGAAGGTGCGGCGACAGCTGGGGCAGGTCCCCCACAGAACTGATTCCCATCCGTTCGAGGAAATAGGAGGTGGTCCGGTAGAGGATTGCGCCGGACTCGGGATCGATTCCCGCGTCCTCGATCAGCCCGCGCTGGGCCAGCGTCCGTACGACGGAATCAACATTGACACCGCGAATTGCAGACACCCTGGCCCGGGAGACGGGCTGGCGGTACGCGATGACTGCCAGTGTTTCCAACGCCGCCTGGGTAAGCCTGGCCGTCTGCCCTTCAAGCACATATTTGCCAACAATGTCGGCAAACTCAGTGCGCGAGTAGATCCGCCAGCCACCGGCGATGTTCCGCAATTCAAAACCCCGGGGGCTGGAACCAATGCCGGCGTGGCTGGCATCCTCCATCTCCGGGGCTTTAACAGTATAGCCGTTATACTCACGCTGCAGTTCTGCCAGAAGCGAGCGGACGCTATCGACCGTCAGCCCCACTCCCGCAGCCAGCTCCTCCTCGGTGGCTGGTTCGTCAAGGACCATGAGGACAGCTTCGAGGGCAGCCTTGGCTCCGCCCGGGAGATCGTCAAAGTCGCTCCCGTGGTCCAGGTCCTCCAGGGGCGCCCCTTCCTGCGGCTTGGGGTTCATGGCTGCTCCTCATACTCTTCGCTCAGGTTTTCTGCAGACCAGTCCCGGCCTTCGGCAGTCCAGTGGATGGCAAGCTCGGCCAGTGGGGACAGCTGGTCGAACGCGACGGCCCGGTCCCGGAACAGTTCCAGAAGGGCCAGGAACCGGGCCACCACCACCAGGGTTGAATCGGCGTCGGCAATCAGGGAACGGAAAGTCTGGGGCGACTCCCGTTGAAGGCGAAGCCCCAGCATCCTCCCTTCTTCCTTGACGCTGACGGTGCTGCCGTGCAGGTGTCCGAGTGCCACCTGGGGCGGCTGGGCAGGCGCTTTAGGCCGGAGCGCGGCCTCGGCCAGCGCGGCGAACTGCTCCGGTGTGTGCTTCCAGACCAGTTCGGGGAGCATCGCCGCGAAGTGCTCCTCCAGGGCCACCTGCCGCGGAAAGCGCCGGCCTTCCTGGTGCAGGGTTTCACCCAGGATTCCGGCCACCTGCTTGAAGGCCTTGTACTGCAGCAACCGGGCAAAGAGGAGATCCCGCGCCTCCAGCAAGGCGATGTCCTCGTCGTCCTCCACTTCGCCGGCTGGAAGGAGCCGCGCTGCCTTGAGGTCCAGCAAAGTTGCGGCAATCACCAGGAACTCGCTCGCCTCGTCCAGTGCCCATTCCTCGCCGAGCTGCTGCAGTTTCCGGATGTACTTGATGAATTCATCCGTGACGGTGGCGATGGCCACTTCGGTGATGTCCAGCTGGTGTTTGGCGATCAGTCCCAGGAGGAGGTCGAACGGACCCGTGAAGTTGGCCAGCCGCACCTCGAAGCCGGGTTTGGATTCGGCCACGGCGTGCTTAGGGTGCGCCGCCGCGGGAGATCAGCTCCTTGGCCAGCCGGCGGTAGGCATCGGCGCCCACGTGGTTTCCGGCATAGCTGGTGATGGGCTCCGCGGCCACCGTGGCGTCTGCGAACTTGATGGAGCGCTTGATGACGGTTTCGAAGACCTTGTCGCCGAACGCCTCCACCAGCCGGGTGATCACTTCGCGGCTGTGCAATGTCCGTGCGTCGTACATGGTGGCCAGCACGCCATCCACCTGCAGCCGCGGGTTCAGCCGGTCCTGGACCTTGTCGATGGTTTCCACCAGCAGCGCCACGGCGCGGAGGGCGAAGAACTCGCATATGAGCGGGATGATGACGCCGTGGGCTGCCGTGAGGGCGTTCACGGTCAGGAGGCCCAGGGAGGGCTGGCAGTCGATGAGGACGACGTCGTAATCGTCTTCGACTTTCTTGAGCGCACGGTCCAGGACCTGTTCGCGCGCAACCTCGTTGACCAGCTGGACTTCCGCGGCGGAGAGGTCGATGTTGGCCGGCAGCAGGTCCACGTTCTCCACGCCGGTGTGGTGGATGGCGTCGCGGATATCCACCTTGCGGTCCATCAGGACGTTGTACACGGTGAGGTCCAGTTCATGCGGGTTGACGCCCAGGCCGGCCGAGAGCGCACCCTGGGGGTCGAAGTCCACCAGCAGGACACGGCGGCCGTACTCGGCGAGCGCTGCGGCGAGATTAATGGTGGAGGTGGTCTTCCCCACGCCGCCCTTCTGGTTGACCATGGCGATCACGCGGGCCGGACCGTGGGAGGGCAGCGGCGCGGGTTCCGGGAACTCCCGGTATGGGCGCCCGGTGGGCCCCATCACCGCGTTTTCCAGGTCGAATTCCGTGCCCTCCAGAGTTGCTGAACCCTGTTCGCTGCTCACGTATCTGTCCACACTTTCGATGACGGTGATTTCCTGCCGCTGGCTCACCAGCGCCGTTCGTTCTGCTCCCTAGGTTACAGCGCCCGACACGGTATTCGACGGAACTTGACTTTCCGCGAATGTTGAGCCTTGACCCTCTAGCTGAGGTCGAAGGTTGATGTGGCGGGGAACGCGAAACCGCCCCCGCAGCATGGCTGCAGGGGCGGTTTGGTGAGGTGTGCGGGTGGTGGCTAGGCCTTTGCGGCCTCGCGTGCGCCCTCTTCCTTGGGAGCCATCTCGCCGTGGTGGTGGACCATCATGGTTGCTTCGTCGAAGGGTTCTTCGCCGGAGAGCACCCGGCCCACCTGGCCGCCGTCGATCTCCTTGACCCAGGTGCCGATCAGGACGGTGGCCACCGCGTTGCCCGTGAAGTTGGTCAGGGCGCGGGCCTCGGACATGAACCGGTCAATGCCGACGATCATGCCCACGCCGCCCAGCAGCTCGGGACGGTGGGCCTGCAGGCCGGCTGCGAGGGTTGCCAGGCCGGCACCGGTCACGCCGGCGGCGCCCTTGGAGGCGATGATCATGAAGATCAGCAGCGAGATCTGCGCGCCGAGGTCCAGCGGGGTTCCCATGGCGTTGGCGACGAAGAGCGAGGCCATGGTCAGGTAGATGGCCGTACCGTCAAGGTTGAAGGAGTAGCCGGTGGGGACGGTGACGCCGACGACGGGCTTGGAGACGCCCAGGTGTTCCATCTTTGCGATCAGGCGGGGCAGGGCAGCTTCGGAGGATGAGGTGGAGAAGATGAGGAGGTATTCGCGGGCCAGGTACTTCATGAGCTTGAAGATGTTGACGCCGGCCACTACCTGAAGCAGTCCGCCGAGGATGACCACGATGAACAGTGCGCAGGTGATGTAGAAGGCAATCATGAGGGTGAACATGCTGATGATTGCCTGGAAGCCCGTTGCACCGACGACGGCGGCGATGGCACCGAAGGCGCCTACCGGGGCCAGCCACATGATCATGATCAGGATGCGGAATACGAGAGCCTGGCCGTAGCTGACGGCCTTGAGGATGGGGGCACCCTGGGCGCCCATCTTCTGCAGTGCGAAGCCAACCAGGATAGCTGCAAGCAGGGTGGGCAGGACGGGAACGTCGCCGGGAATGATTCCCAGCAGGAAGTCCACGGTGCTGTCCGTGGCGGCCTTCTTGTTGGGGTCGTACGGCGTCAGCTTCAGGCCCTCACCCGGGTGGATGATGTTTCCCACCACAAGGCCGATGGCCAGGGCGAAGGTGGACATGACGACGAAGTAGCCCAGGGCCAAACCGCCGACCTTACCGACGGTGGCCGCCTTGGCGATGGAGCCGATGCCCAGGACGATGGTGCAGAAAATGACCGGGGCGATCATCATCTTGATGAGCTTGATGAACCCGTCACCCAGGGGCTTGAGGGACTTGCCGACTTCCGGGAACAGCAGGCCGACGGCTGCACCCAGGATCACGGCGACGATGACGGCAATGTAAAGGTAGTGCGATTTGTCCAGGCCTTTGCGCCGCGTCTTCACGGTGTCAAGGGACTCTCCTCGTTGAGAAGCCATGATGTGTCTCCTTATGGATAATCTGATAGACGCTGGGGCACAGTCTCTGGGCTCATCACGTCCTTGCGGTGTGATATCCATCATTGGCTACGCCGTGATCCAGCTCACCGTTGCGTTCATATTGGTCGCGGCATCCGCAGGGACAACGAGAGGCAGGCATGATCCACCGCTGGAGTATCGCCCGCCGGCTGTTCCTGGCCAACCTGCTGATCGTCGTGTCCTTTATCGCCATTGTGGGAACCGCCGCCTACGTGGATGCCCGGGACCGGACCTATGACGAGGCCGGCCGCCGGATGGAAGGAGTTGCCGCTTCCATCGCCGCCAATCCCCTGGTGCTCCAGGCTGCCGCCACACCGGACCCGTCCACCCTCCTGCAGCCGTATGCCAGGGATGTGACCACCGCGGCCCACGTCGACTTCGTCACCATCATGGCCCCCGACCGTACCCGCTGGACCCACCCCAGGGACGAGGAGCTGGGCCGGCCGTACATCGGATCGATTGACACCGCGCTCCGGGGCCAGCCATTCACCGAAGTCACGGCCGGGACGCTGGGCCCGTCCGTTCGGACGATTGTCCCGGTCAAGGATTCCGCCGGGACGGTCAAGGCGCTCGTGGCGGTGGGTGTCACCGTCCGCAGCGTCGATATTGCCTTCGCCGGGCGTCTTCCCGTCCTGCTGGCCGTTGGCATAGCCCTCCTGGTAGGCGGTTCCCTGGCGTCGTGGCTGCTGGGCAGGTACCTGCGGCGGGTAACCAGGGGCTGGGGTCCTGAGCAGCTGGCGCAGCTGTTCGCCTACTACGAATCCGTGCTGCACTCGGTCCGTGAAGGACTGATCCTCATCGATGCGCGCAAGCGCGTGGTGATGTACAACGACCAGGCCGCCGAACTGCTGGGCCTGGCGGACACGGGCAGCAATGACCCCACCCGGCCCCCATCGCTGGCGGACCTTCCCCTGGACGAGGAACTGCGCAGCCTGTTCGAATCCGGACGGACCACCAAGGACGAGATGGTCCTGACCGATTCCCGCGTGCTGGTGGTCAACCAGGGACCGGCCCGGGGGCCTGAGTCCCACGGGACGCGCGGAAAAGTCCCCGTGTACGGCACCGTGGCCACCCTCCGGGACCGGACTGAGATCGAAGCGCTGGGCAATGAACTGCAGACCATGCGGACCCTGTCCGACGCCCTGCGCGCCCAGACCCACGAACACGCCAACCGGCTGCACACGATGGTTTCGCTCCTGGAACTGGGAAGGACCGGGGAGGCCCTGGACTTTGCCACCCAGGACCTGGCCCTGAGCCAGCAGTTGACGGATGACATGGTGAGCTCGATCGATGAACCGGTGGTGGGCGCACTGGTCATGGGGAAGGTGGCCGAAGCGCACGAACGCGGCGTCCAGTTGAACGTGTCCACTCTGGGTTCCGGCACGGCACCCGGGGTGGCCGTCCAGGACCTGGTGACCATCCTGGGCAACCTGCTGGACAATGCTATCGACGCCGCCGCTGATTCACCGCCGCCCCGGCGTGTGGAACTGACCCTGGAGGCCGACGACGAAGGCCTGGACATCGCCGTTAACGATTCCGGGACGCCCATCGACCCCGCCGATACGGAAAAGATCTTTCGGCACGGATTCAGCACGAAGCCGGCGGGGCCCGGAGGCCGGGGCATCGGCCTTGCGCTGGTCCGGCAGGCTGTGCAGCGTTTGGGCGGTACGCTGGCCATCAACGGCCGGCGCGGCGCCAAGTTCGAAGTATTCCTGCCCGCAGCGTCCGCGGAGAAGGAGCAGAGACAGTGAGCAACATCCGGGTCCTCGTCGTAGAAGACGAGGCCATCGCTTCGGCAGCCCACGCCGCTTATGTGGGGAGGCTGGAAGGATTCGAGCTGGCCGGAACTGCCCCGGACGGCCAGTCTGCCCTGCGGCTGCTGAACGAATTCGTGGCCGCGGGACAGCCTGTGGAACTGGTCCTGCTGGACATGAACCTGCCAGACCTGCATGGCCTGGACATCGCCCGGCGGATGCGTTCGGCGGGGATCCTCGCGGACATCATCGCCATCACCGCTGTGCGTGAACTGGCGATCGTCCGCAGCGCGGTGGCAATCGGCGTGGTGCAGTACCTGATCAAGCCCTTCACGTTCGCCACGTTCTCCGACAAGCTCGAAAACTACCGGCTGTTCCGCCAGCAACTGGGTGGTTCCAGCGGCGGTCCCGGCAAGGGCGGTGCGTCCCAAAGTGAAGTGGACAGGGCCTTTGCCAGCCTCAGGGCGCCGTCCGAACTCCCGCTTCCCAAGGGCCTTTCCACCTCGACCCTGGGCTCCGTCCAGGAGTTTCTTCGCCGGCAGCCGGAAGCAGTGTCTGCCACTGAAGTCATGGACGCCCTGGGCATGTCACGCGTGACGGCGCGGCGCTACCTCGAATACCTTGCCGATGCCGGCACTGTTTCGCGGACCGCCCGCTATGGCACCCCCGGCAGGCCGGAAAACGAATACCGCTGGAACCCCCGCTGAACTGAATCGGGGTTGGACGGCCCTTGGATTCCCCTTCAGCCGGCTTCCGGTCCGCCCACCCGAAGTGCTCCGATCAACTGGTCGATGACCCCTGGATCCTCAATGGTGGAAGGCACGGTGTACTCCTCGCCGTCGGCTATCTGGCGCATGGTCTTGCGGAGGATCTTCCCGGACCGCGTCTTCGGCAGGGCATCCACCACCGTCACCTGCTTAAAGTCCGCAACCGCACCAATGTCCCGGCGCACCAATGCCACCAGGTCCTTGGCCAAGACGTCTTCAGGAATGTCGACACCGGACTTGAGCACTACGTAGCCACTGGGGCGCTGGCCCTTGAGGGAATCGGCGAGGCCGATCACCGCGCACTCGGCCACGGCAGGGTGCTGGCCGATGACTTGTTCGATCGCGCCGGTGGAAAGCCGGTGTCCGGCGATGTTGATGATGTCGTCGGTGCGGCCCATGACAAAGAGGTACCCGTCCTGGTCCTGGTAGCCCGAATCGCCGGTGGCGTAGCAGCCATCGAAAGCGGTCAGGTAAGAGGAGATAAAGCGTTCGTCGTTTCCCCACAGAGTGGCCAGCGTGCCAGGCGGCAATGGCAGCCCCAGCACAATGTTGCCTTCGGCGCCGGGTGCCACCCCGCCGCCGGTCCCGTCGAGAATCCGGAGCCGGTACCCGGGCATCGGAACGCTCGGCGAACCGGCCTTGATGGGCAGGGGCTCCAGGCCGCGCGGGTTGGCACAGATGGCCCAGCCGGTCTCCGTCTGCCACCAATGGTCCACCACCGGCACGCCAAGGACACGGGAGGCCCAGAGGAACGTGTCAGTGTCCAGCCGCTCGCCGGCAGTGAACAGGGTCCGCAGGCTGGAGATGTCATACCCGCCCAACAGCGATGCCTCCGGATCGGCCTTGCGGATGGCCCGCAGCGCCGTGGGGGCCGTAAAGAGCACGTTGACCTTGTGGTCCTTGACCACGCGCCAGAATGCACCCGCATCCGGGGTACCAACCGGTTTGCCTTCGTACATCACCGTGGTGGCGCCGGCGAGCAGCGGCCCGTAGACGATGTAGGAATGTCCCACCACCCAGCCCACATCCGAGGCAGTCCACATCACGTCGCCCGGACCGACGTCGTAAATATTCTCCAGCGTCCAGCGCAGCGCGACGGCGTGGCCGCCATTGTCCCGGACCACCCCCTTGGGGGTGCCGGTGGTCCCCGATGTGTAGAGGATGTAAAGCGGATCGGTGGCCTTTACGTCAACGGGAGCGGCCGGCTGCGCAGAAGCCATTTCCATATCCCAGTCCAGCCACCCGGCCCGGTCCGCCTTGGACGCGAAACCGTCCCGCTCCTTGACCAGCACGGGAATGTCCCGGGCGCCTGCCAGCTCCAGCGCCTCCGCGACGGCCGGCAGGTACTCGACGCGGCGCGTGGGTTCGATCCCGCCTGAGGCGGTGACCACCGCAGCAGGCGCCGCGTCCCGGATCCTGGCCGCGAGCTCCTTGGGCGCAAACCCGCCAAAGACCACGGAATGGACAGCGCCCAGCCTGGCGGTTGCCAGCATGGCAATGGCGGCTTCCGGGATCATCGGCATGTAGATGACCACGCGGTCCCCCTTGCCCACGCCGTGGCGGCGCAGCACGCCGGCGAAGCGCGCCACGAGGCCGGTCAGTTCGGCATAGGTGAAACGCTGCCGGGTTCCCAGCATGGCGGAGTCATGGATCAGCGCATCCTGCTCCCCCCGGCCTTCGGCGACGTGCCGGTCCAGGGCGTTGTAGCAGGTATTCAGTGCGCCGTCCGGAAACCAGCTGTAGAGCGGCGCCCGGCTGGAGTCCAGTGCCCGGGCAGGAGCAGCGCTCCAGTGGATCTTTTCCGCCGCCTCCAGCCAGAAATCTTCCGGCTCTTCAATGCTGCGCCGGTAGGTGTCCCGATAGCTGTTGCTGACCATAACGTAATCCCGTCCACGACATTGTGATGCAGCTCATGGTAGCTGGCCCCTCCGCGGCTAACAAGAGGTTCTGTATACAAAAAAGCCTCCTTTCACGCTTTTTTCCTGCTTCTTCCCAAAACAACTGCACTTGTGTATACACTGGAGCCCTCAGCCGAGGAAGGAGACGGGCATGCGCGCCAGCGACAAAGCCTATGCCGCCCTGCGCGACGACATCATCGAATGGCGCCTGGCCCCGGGGACGGTCCTTGCCGAGGTGGAACAGTCCGAGCGCCTTGGCGTCTCAAGAACACCGCTGCGGGAAGCCCTGGGCCGCCTTACGGCGGAAGGACTGACGACGGCGGGCGGCCGCGGCGTGGTGGTCAGCGACATTTCCCTGGAAGACATCGACGAACTGTTCGAGCTTCGCGAAACCCTCGAAGGCAGGGCGGCGGCCTTGGCCGCACGCCGCGGCGACGCCCATACCTTCGAGCACCTGCAGCATGAACTTCTCCGGGCTCCGGAATTGATCGGCGGCGACCACCCTGCCCTGCATGAATACTACGAACTGGTGGGCCGGCTGGATGCAGCCATCGACGCAGCCATCTCCAACTCCTACCTGGCCCAGGCCATGCGGAGCCTGCGCGTGCACCTGGTCCGCATCCGCCGGCTGGCCGCCGATGACGCCTGCCGCCTCACCGCCGCCGCCGCCGAGCATGCCGCCATCGCGGAAGCCATCGCGGCCGGCAACCCAAGGCTTGCCGAGGCGGCCACCATCGTCCACCTGCACCGAAGCCTCTCCCACGTCAAAGCAACCCACACATCCCACCCAAAGGAGCATCATGGTTAAGGAACACCACGTCCGCGTCTATCGGAGCGAAGAAAACCTCCCGCGTGAGGACCAGCTCGCGTACAAGATCGCCCAGGTTGCGGCGGACCCTGTGGCTGTGTCTGACGAAGTGACTGACATGGTGATCAACCGCGTCATCGACAATGCCTCGGTGGCCATCGCCTCCTTGAACCGGGCTCCCATCGTCGCTGCCCGTGCCCAGGCACTGACCCATGGCCCCACCACCGGCGGCAAGGGCTCCAAAGTCTTCGGCATCGAGGAACGGGTGGCACCGGAATGGGCTGCCTGGGCCAACGGCGTGGCTGTCCGGGAACTGGACTACCACGACACCTTCCTCGCTGCCGATTACTCCCACCCGGGCGATAACATCCCGCCGATCCTTGCCGTCGCACAGCACGTTGGCGCCAACGGCCACGACCTGATCCGCGGCATCGCCACCGGGTACGAGATCCAGGTCAACCTGGTCAAGGCCATCTGCCTGCACAAGCACAAGATCGACCACGTAGCCCACCTTGGGCCTTCCGCAGCCGCAGGCATCGGCACCCTGCTGGGCCTCGACGTCGAAACCATCTTCCAGTCCGTGGGCCAGGCGCTGCACACCACCACCGCCACCCGCCAGTCCCGCAAGGGCGAGATCTCCACCTGGAAGGCACACGCCCCGGCATTTGCGGGCAAGATGGCCATCGAATCCGCCGACCGGGCCATGCGCGGCCAGACCTCCCCCGTGCCCATCTACGAAGGTGAAGACGGCGTCATCGCCTGGATGCTCGACGGCCCCGACGCGTCCTACCTGGTCCCGCTCCCCACCCCCGGCGAAGCCAAGCGCGCCATCCTGGATACCTACACCAAGGAACACTCGGCCGAATACCAGGCCCAGGCCTGGATCGACCTTGCCCGCAAGCTGCACCGCGAACACCCCGAGGTCACCAACCCGGCCAACGTCGAATCCGTGCTGATCAAGACCAGCCACCACACGCACTACGTGATCGGCTCCGGCGCCAACGACCCCCAGAAATACAGCCCCACGGCGTCCCGGGAAACCCTGGACCACTCCATCCCGTACATCTTCACCGTGGCCCTGCAGGACGGAGCCTGGCACCACGTGGACTCCTACGCCCCGCAGCGCGCCGCACGCCAGGACACCGTGGAGCTGTGGCACAAGGTGACAACCGTGGAGGACCCGGAATGGACCCGCCGCTACCACTCCCTGGACATCGCCGAAAAGGCCTTCGGCGGCTCCGTGGAAATCACGCTCAAGGACGGCTCCGTCATCACCGATGAAATCGCCGTTGCCGACGCCCACCCGCTCGGTGCCCGCCCGTTTGCCCGGGAACAGTACGTCGACAAGTTCCGCACCCTCGCCGCCGGGCTCGTGGAGGACGCCGAAATCGAAAGGTTCCTTGCCGCCGTCGAACGCCTCCCCCACCTGAAGGCCGGGGAACTGGACCAGCTGAACATCACCGCCGCTCCCGGCGTCATCGACCTCTCGGCCGCGCCGAAGGGACTGTTCTAAATGCTGTATTCCAAGACCACTCCCGAGCAGAAGCGGGTCCGGTTCCGGGAACTGCTTGCCTCCGGGACCATCCAGCAGTTCCCGGGCGCGTTCAATCCGCTCTCGGCGCGGCTGATCGAGGAGAAGGGCTTCGCCGGGGTGTACATCTCCGGCGCCGTCCTGGCCAATGACCTTGGCCTGCCGGACATCGGGCTGACCACGCTCACCGAGGTGGCAACCCGGGCCGGTCAGATTGCCCGCATGACGGACCTACCCTCGATTGTCGACGCCGACACCGGCTTCGGTGAACCCATGAACGTGGCGCGCACCGTCCAGGAACTCGAGAACGCGGGCCTTGCCGGCTGCCATATCGAGGACCAGTTCAACCCGAAACGCTGCGGCCACCTGGACGGCAAGAACGTGGTGGACCTGGACACCGCCACCAAACGCATCCGTGCCGCCGCCGACGCCCGCCGCGACCAGAACTTCCTGATCATGGCCCGTACCGACATCCGCGCCACGGACGGACTGGAAGCCGCGCAGCAGCGGGCCAAGGCACTCGTGGACGCAGGCGCGGACGCGATCTTCCCCGAAGCCATGCGGGACCTCAGCGAGTTCCGCGCCATCCGGGACGCCGTAGACGTCCCGATCCTGGCCAACATGACCGAGTTCGGCAGAAGTGACCTCTTCACGGTGGACGAGCTGGCCGGGGTGGGCGTGAACATGGTGATTTACCCTGTCACGCTGCTCCGTAGTGCCATGGGCGCTGCTGAGCGTACTCTGGAATCGATCAAATCCGACGGCACCCAGGAGGCACAGGTTCCAAGCATGCTGACCCGTGCCAGGCTCTACGACCTCGTCGATTATGAGGCCTACAACCGCTTTGACACCGGCGTGTTCAATTTCCAGATCCCCGGCACCTGACATCCAACCGGAAACCCGGCTCCGGCCGGACCAACAGGCTTTAGGAACAAAGGAGTTTCAGCATGGCTGAAAATGAGATCAAAAAGGGCCTTGCCGGCGTGGTGGTGGACTACACCGCCGTTTCCAAGGTCAACCCGGACACCAACTCCCTGCTCTACCGCGGCTACCCCGTCCAGGAGCTGGCCGCCAGGTGCAGCTTCGAGGAAGTGGCGTACCTGCTCTGGAACGGCGAATTGCCTACCAAGGACCAGCTTGCGGAGTTCACGGCACGGGAACGCGCCGGCCGCGCCCTTGATCCGGTGGTAAAACAGGTTATTGATGCCCTGCCCGTCACCTCGCACCCGATGGACGTCTGCCGGACGGCCGCCTCCGTGATGGGGGCACGGCACCCGTTGGCTGAGGATTCCTCCCGGGAAGCGAACATGGCCAAGGCCGTTGACCTCTTCGCCGCCATGCCGGCGGTAGTGGCCTACGACCAGCGCCGCCGCCATGGGCAGGATGTGGTGGAACCCCGCGAAGACCTTGGCTACTCGGCGAACTTCCTGTGGATGGCCTTTGGCGAGGAACAGGTGCCGGAGGTGGTGGAGGCTTTCAACGTCTCGATGATCCTTTATGCCGAGCACTCCTTCAACGCGTCCACCTTCACGGCCCGGGTCATCACCTCCACGCTCTCGGACCTGCATTCCGCCGTGACCGGTGCCATCGGGGCCCTGAAGGGCCCGTTGCACGGCGGCGCGAACGAAGCCGTCATGCACACGTTCGACGAAATTGGCATCCGGCAGGAGGAGTCACTGGAGGAAGCAGCCGCCCGGGCCAAGGCGTGGATGGAAGACGCCCTGGCGCAGAAGAAGAAGGTCATGGGCTTCGGACACCGCGTCTACAAGCATGGCGACTCCAGGGTCCCCACCATGAAGGCCGCACTGGACAAAATGATTGCCCACTACGGCCGGCCCGAACTGCTGGGGCTGTACAACGGCCTGGAGTCGGCGATGGATGAGGCGAAAGCCATCAAGCCGAACCTCGACTACCCGGCCGGACCCACCTACCACCTGATGGGTTTTGATACACCTACGTTCACTCCCCTGTTCGTGGCCAGCCGGATCACGGGCTGGACCGCTCACATCATGGAGCAGCTGGACGCCAACTCACTGATCAGGCCGCTGAGCGAGTACATCGGTCCGGAGGAGCGGCACCTTCCCTAGCTTTGGCACGAACGTCCGACGGCGGCCGGGCACCTTTCTCGTGAATGCGACCGGTGCCCGCGCCGCCGTCGGGCGTTTAACTGCTTGGTTGTTTGGCGGTTGCCTGATTATTCCAGCAGGCTCCGGGACGAGGCGACAGACTCGTTGTCGGCATGCATGGTGACCACCACGTTGACCGTACGGCCTTCCAGCACCACGGGCAGCCAGTGGTCCGCGTCCTGCCACATGCGGTCCACCGGCAGCGTATCCACGCGGAACCATTCAGGCAGGATCTCCTCGCTGGGTGCGGGCTCGCCCTGCCATGTCCGGGCGGTGAAGAGCCTTGTATGCATATCCCATTCCGGCCGGGCCGGAAAGACGAAGTGGACCGATCCGGCGTCCGCCAGGTCCTCGACCCGCAGGACTACGCCGGTTTCTTCCAGGACCTCCCGGATGACGGCCTGGGCGTCTGACTCCCCCGGTTCCACGTGGCCGCCGACGCCCACGATCTTGCCGCGGCCGAAACCGGTTTGCTTCAGCCCAAGGAGCACTTCGGTTCCGCCGGCGCCGTCGCGGAGCAGGAAGCAAAGAGTAACCCGGGCTGCAGTCATGCGTTCAAGCCTAAGGGGTCCGGAAGTTGCCAGCGGGACGCGCCATTGGGCGGCGGACATGCCAAGCTCTACGTGTGACTCCCGAAACAGCACACGGGATACGGCCGGCCCGCAACTCGACCGTTGACGCCCGCCTGCCGGAGTGGCTGGTACGCAACCCTTTGTACTGGGGCTGGGCCTGGGCCTGTGTCTGGACGGCGCTCATTGTCATCGATGAATTCGTGAACCTGGCAGGATGGACTTGGTACCTGCTGGTGGCTGCCGCTGCCCTCCCCACGCTGCTCAGCACCCTGGCCGTGCTCCACGTGACGCCCCGGCAGCAGGTGAAGTCTGCCAGGGAGTCGGTCTTGGGCCTGTTCTTCTTACGTTTCCTGGCCCTCATTGCGGCATTCATGGTCTGGGCCATCTCGGTGGTGCTGAGTGCCTCCATCTCAACCACCATCCAGGCCGTGGCGGGTGACTCCGAGCGTGAGGTCACCGCCCTGGGCTTCACCCTGATGGCGGCCCTGGTCCCGCTGGTGGTGGCCGTCCTGTGGCTGGCGTTTGTTGCCAGGTGCGCCTGGTTCCTGCGGAGGCTTCGCGGCTGGCGGCAGGTGCCCACGCTCTCGCGGGTACCGAAATCGTTCCTCCGCGGCCGGCCACGGCTGCGCCGGGTGGTGCTTGGCCTGGCACACCCGGGATTGATGCTGCTCGCCGGTATGGGCACCTCCGTACTGGCTTTCCTGCTGGGCCCCGTGGAACTGACCATCGAGGCGCTGTTCTAGAACTTCAGCCGAGCGCCCGGGGATGGGCGGCCGCGTAGATCTCCCGGAGCGTATCGGCTGTGACCAGTGTGTACACCTGGGTGGTGGTCACGGATGCGTGTCCCAGGAGTTCCTGGACCACCCGAACGTCCGCGCCGCCTTCGAGCAGGTGCGTGGCGAAGGAGTGCCGCAGCGTATGTGGTGAGACGTCCCGCATGATGTTGGCCTTCTCCGCCGCCGCCTTCAGGATGGTCCAGGCGCTCTGCCGGCTGATCCTGCCGCCGCGGGCATTCAGGAACAGGGCCGGAGTGCCTTTGCCTTTGGCAGCGAGCAGCGGCCGGCCGCGGACCAGGTAGGCGTCCAGGGCGCGGGCGCCGTAGGAGCCCAGCGGCACCAGCCGTTCCTTCGATCCCTTGCCGAACAGCCGGACAATGGCGGGCCCGGCTTCCGGCCCTGCGAGGGAGATATCGTCTACATCCAGTCCCACTGCTTCGCTGATCCTGGCACCAGTGGAATAGAGGAATTCGAGCAGGGCGCGGTCCCGCAGTCCGGCGGCGGTGTCGGTTCCTGCCGCCTCAAGGATGCGGGTCACCTCATCAACGCTGATGGCCTTGGGCAGCCGCTTACCGGCCATGGGGGGATGGACGTCGCGGGCGGGATCGGCCGCGGTGTAGCCCTCAAGGGCCCAGAACTTATGCAGGCCGCGGACCGCCACCACCGTCCGGGCCGCGGACCGGACACCCAGGGTGGAGCCGCCGTCGGAACCGTCCGAAAGGGCGCGGACATAACCGGTCACATGGTGCCGGGTGATGTCCTCCGGCCGGGCGCAACCGGCCGCTGCCAGGTAGCGGGCGTACCGGGCCAGGTCGCGACGGTACGCGGCCAGGGTGTTCGCGGCCAGTCCCCGTTCCACCCCCATGTGCTGGAGGTAGTCGGTGATTCCACGCTCGATCGCGGGAGGCACCGGCCCGGGGACAGCGGCAGCGGTTCCCTCGCCTGGAACCGGTTCAGCCGCAGACGCCGCTTCAGCCGAAGGATCCGCGCTTACCGAAGCACCTGCCATCAGCGCTGGCTGGGGTGCGCGGGCCAGGGGGCGTCGGCGGGGCGAAGTCCTTCAAAGTTGGCGGCGCGGGCGGCAGCAGCCGCAAGGATCCCGACGACGGCGGACGGGTTGTGCAGGCGCCCGGCCAGGACGGACGCAACGGCATCGTCCAGGCCGATCCAGTGGAACTCGATCTCCGATTCCTCGTCCGTCCGTTCGTGGCGTTCGTGGTGCGGGACCTCGGTAAGGTCACGGGCAAGGTAGATGCGGATGGCCTCACTGGAGGAACCTGGGGAGTTGAAGACATCCGCCAGGACGTTCCAGGTGCCTGCGGCCAGGTCCGCTTCCTCAGCGAGTTCCCGCGCTGCCCCCACCACGAAGTCTTCGCCTTCAACGTCCAGCAGGCCCGCAGGGATCTCCCAGAGGTCCATGCCCACCGGATGCCGGTACTGCTTTAGCAGCAGGACCTGGCCTTCGTCATTCATGGGCAGGACCGCGACTGCGCCGGGGTGGTCGATGTAATCGCGGGTGAGCGCGTTGCCGGAATCAGAGAGCTGGAAAGTGTCGCTGACGACGTCCCAGATCCGGCCCTGGTAGACCTTCTCGGTAGACAAAAGACGGCGCGGGCTTGGTGCATCCGAAACCTGTTTGGCAGGGGTGGCTTCAGGTGTACCAGGCATCGCGCCGTCCTTTTTGTTCTCTTGACTACTTAGCGGTAACGGTACCCGATGCCGCAGGCTCCCCGGCCGCGGGAACAGCCGTGTCGGCAGCGCTGGCCTGCCCTGCGTTCGGGTGGTTTGCTGTCTGGTGGTTCAGGGCAGCCTGGACCAGGCCGGCGAACAGCGGGTGCGGGCGGGTGGGCCGCGAGCTGAGCTCGGGGTGCGCCTGCGTGGCTACGTAATACGGGTGGACGTCGGCCGGCAGTTCAACGAATTCCACGAGCTTGCCGTCCGGGGAGGTGCCGGAGAAGACCAGGCCCTTGTCGGCAATCTGCTGGCGGTACTTGTTGTTGACTTCGTAGCGGTGCCGGTGGCGTTCGCTGACGGTGGTCTTGCCGTACGTTCCGGCGATGACCGAGCCTTCGTCGAGTTTGGCTTCGTACAGGCCAAGGCGCATGGTGCCGCCCAGGTCGCCGCGGCCTTCAACGTACTCCAGCTGCTCTTCCATGGTGGCGATGACCGGGTACTTGGAGTCCGGCTCGAACTCGCTGGAGGAGGCGCCCTCCAGGCCCACAACGTTGCGGGCGTACTCGATCACCATGCACTGCAGGCCAAGGCAGAGGCCCAGCACGGGCAGCTTGGTTTCGCGGGCGAACTTCAGGGCGCCGAGCTTGCCCTCGAGGCCGCGGATGCCGAAACCGCCGGGCACGCAGATCCCATCGACACCATCGAGCGCCTTGATGGCGCCTTCGCGGGTCTCGCATTCATCGGACGGGACCCAGCGGATCTTGACCTTGGCCTCGTTGGCAAAACCGCCGGCGCGCAGCGCTTCGGTCACCGACAGGTAGGCGTCCGGGAGGTCGATGTACTTGCCCACCAGGGCGATCTCTACATGGTGCTTGGGGTTGTGGACCGCTTCAAGCAGTTTGTCCCAGCTGGTCCAGTCCACGTCCTTGAACGGCAGGTCCAAGGCGCGGACGATGTAGGAGTCCAGGCCCTGGCTGTGCAGGGTCTTGGGGATGTCGTAAATGCTCGGGGCGTCGGCGGCGTTCACCACGGCGTCGATGTCGACGTCGCACATGCGGCCGATCTTTTCCCGCATGGCCTCGGGCACTTCGCGGTCCGAGCGGATCACGATTGCCTCGGGCTGGATGCCGATGGAGCGCAGTGCAGCCACGGAGTGCTGGGTGGGCTTGGTCTTCAGTTCCTGCGACGGGCCGATGTAGGGAACCAGCGAGACGTGCAGGAAGAACACGTTTCCGCGGCCGATGTCCTGGCGGACCTGGCGCGCGGACTCGAGGAACGGCTGGGACTCGATGTCGCCCACGGTGCCGCCGATTTCGGTGATGATGACGTCCGGTGCATTCTTGCCCTCCGCAGGCAGGCGCATGCGGCGCTTGATCTCGTCCGTGATGTGCGGGATGACCTGGACGGTGTCTCCCAGGTACTCGCCGCGGCGCTCCTTGGCTATCACCGTGGAGTACACCTGCCCGGTGGTCACGTTGGCGGAACCTTCGAGGTTTTCGTCAAGGAAGCGCTCGTAGTGCCCGATATCCAGGTCCGTCTCCGCGCCATCGTCTGTGACGAAGACCTCGCCGTGCTGGAACGGGTTCATTGTGCCCGGATCCACGTTCAGGTAGGGATCGAGCTTCTGCATCGTGACGGACAGGCCGCGTGCCCGCAGCAGATGACCAAGGCTGGACGCCGTCAGTCCCTTGCCGAGCGAGGACGCCACACCGCCGGTGACGAAGATGTGCTTGGTCGTCTTGGAGGAGCCCGGGAACCGGGAATTTACACGGGAATTTGATCGCTGCACCACGGAATTCGAGCCTATCATCAATTGCGCCTTCCCGTGGCTGTTCCGTCAGGCCCGCTGCGGCAGGAGCTTGGCGTCGTCCAGCAGTTCCTGGGCGTGCGCCCGGGCCGATTCCGAGTCTTCCTGGCCCGCCAGCATCCGGGCCAGCTCACGCACCCGCTCCGGGCCGTCCAACAGCCGGACGTCGCTTGAGGTGAACCCGGTGGCCGTTTTGCCGCCGGCTCCCCTGACTGAGGTTTTGGTCACGGTGATGTGCTGGTCCGCGAAGGCGGCCACCTGCGGAAGGTGCGTGACCACCAGCACCTGCACGTGGCGTGCCAGCATGGCCAGGCGGCGGCCGATCTCGACGGCTGCCCGGCCGCCAACGCCCGCGTCCACCTCGTCGAAGACGAACGTGGGGACGGGGTCGACGGCGGCAAGCACCACTTCGATGGCCAGCATGACGCGGGACAGTTCGCCGCCGGACGCGCCCTTGCCCAGCGGCCGGGCCGGGGCACCGGAATGCGGCTGCAGCAGGAAACTGATCTCGTCTGCGCCGTGCGGGCCCAGCTGCCCGGCCGGCTCAATGTTGATCACCAGGGTGGCGTCGGCCATGGCCAGGGCCTTGAGCTCCGCGCTGACGCGGCCGGACAGGTCCTTGGCGGCCCTGGCGCGGATCTTGCTGATGGCAGCTGACTGCTTCTTCAGTTCTGCTTCTGCACGGACCACTTCCGCATCCAGGGCCTCGATCCGGGATGAATCGTCCTGCAGCTCATCGAAGCGGATCCGCGCCTTTTCCGCCCACTCCAGCACTTCGTCGATGGTGGGGGCGTACTTGCGGACCAGCTTGGCCAGGGCGGCGCGCCGGTCCTCGATTTCGGCGAGCCGTTCCGGTCCCTCGGAATCCAGGCCGGCCTGGTAGCTGGCCAGTTCGGTGGCGATGTCGTTGAGCAGGAAACCCACCTCGGCCAGCCGGGCCGCTGCGGAACCCAGCTCCGCATCATGCTCCGCCACGTGTTCCAGTGTGCGCTTGGCGGAATCCACCAGCGTGGTGGCGTCCCCGGTTTCGCCGAAGTCCTCGGCGATGAGTGCCTGATGTGCGGTGCTGGCGGCGATCCGCAGCTCCTCCACGTTGGCAAGCTTCACGGCCTCGGCCTTCAGCAGCTCGTCCTCCCCCGGCTGCGGATCCACCCCGTCGATCTCCGCCAGGGCCGCCTCGAGCGATTCTGCTTCCCGGAGCCTGTCCCGTGCTGCGCTGCGCAGTGTGGCCAGCTCTGCCTGGCTGGATTTCCAGTGGCTGTACAGCTCCTGGTAACTGGCCAGCGGGCCAGCCAGGGCGTCGCCGGCGAACTTGTCCAGCGCTTCACGCTGCGCCGTGGCGCTTTTGAGCCTGATCTGGTCCGACTGGCCATGCACCACCACCAATGACTCACCGATCTCAGCCAGCACGCCCACGGGGGCAGCCCGGCCACCCAGGAACGCACGGCTGCGTCCGTCCGCACCCAGCCGGCGGGCCAGGATCAGCTCCGCGCCGCCGTCGAACTCCTCCACCTCAGCACCGGCATCAAGGGCACGGGCGATGGCCGGGTGCCCGGCGTCGAGCTTCAGCACCGCCTCGGCGGTGGCGCTCTTGGCGCCGCTGCGGACCGCCCCGGCATCCGAACGGGCACCCAGGAGCAGCCCGACGGCGGTGACCACCATGGTCTTGCCCGCGCCGGTTTCACCGGTCACCACGCTCAGTCCCGGGCCGAGCGGAAGCGTTGCGTCGGTGATGACGCCGAGATCGCGGATTCTCAGTTCTTCAAGCATGGATTCACTTCGCAGTCGACGGATCGGGATCGCTGCCGGGGTTCTCCGCATGCGGTACCGGCAGCGGCGGCATGGGCCGTGGCGTGCGCACAATGGGAATAGGGCCAGTATGCACGGCATCGGACTTGGGCACCGGCCCCCGCCAGCCGTGGATGGGCAGCTCGAACTTGCGGACCAGGCGGGCCGAGAAGGGTGTCTGGTGCGTGCGGGCCAGCCGGACGGGAGTGGTGGACTTGGTCACTTCCACGCGGGCGCCGGGCGGCAGGTCCACCGAGCGCCGGCCATCACACCACAGCACGCCCTGGGCGTCCGTACGGCCCAGGACCTCCACGGCGAGCTTTGACCGCGGCGACACCACGAGGGGCTTGGCGAAGAGCGCATGGGCGCTGATCGGCACAATGACCAGGGCCTCCACCTCCGGCCAGACCACCGGCCCGCCCGCCGAAAACGCGTATGCCGTGGATCCGGTGGGGGTGGCCAGCACGATGCCGTCGGAACCGAAGGACGTCAGCGGGCGCTCATCCACTTCGGTCACGACCTCGAGCATGCGTTCGCGGTTGGCCTTCTCGATGGCGGCCTCGTTTAAAGCCCAGGTGTGCCAAATCTTCTGGCCCCGGACCCACACCTGCACATCGATGGTCATGCGTTCTTCAACCGTGTACTCGCGGCTGGCAATCCATTCGACGGTCTGGGCAAGGTCCGCGCGTTCGCTTTCGGCCAGGAAACCCACGTGGCCCAGGTTGACGCCCAGCAGCGGCACGTCCACTTCGCGGACCAGTTCGGCGGCCCGCAGGATGGTGCCGTCACCGCCGAGAACCATGACCAGTTCCACATCGGGCAGCTGGACATGGTCGTGGAGGACCTCCACCGGCTGGGCCAGGTGCCCGAAGAACCGTTCCATGTCCCCCAGCTCGGACTCCTGCATCACGGGAACCATGCCCGAGGCGTGCAGCAGGGCGCAGGCTTCCCAGGCAGCTTTCAGCGACTCCTCGCGGCCGGTATGGGCAAGGACCAGTACACGCCTGCTCATCAGGTTCCGCTCTCTAGTGGTTCGGCCAGATTTGTCCGAGCAACGCAGCGGCTGCTGCCTCTCGCTCTTCGATCTTAGGCAAGTCTTTGCTGATCCTGCGTTTTATCCACAGGAAGTATTCGACGTTTCCGTCCTGTCCGGGCAGTGGACTAGCCGCCAGGCCGCACAGGTCCAGCCCGGCGTCGAGCGCTGCCCTTGCCACTTTCTCCACTGCCATCCGCCGCTCGCGCTCCGACGTGACCACGCCGGTCCGGCCCAGGCGGTCCTTGCCGATTTCGAACTGGGGCTTGACCATCAGCACCAGGTCGCCGCCGGGTTCCGTGCAGTCCGCCAGCGGCTGGACTACGAGGGTGAGGGAAATAAAGGACAGGTCAGCCACCGTCAGTGCTGCGGGGCCGCCGATGTCGGCCGACGCCATGTACCTGACGTTCATGCCTTCATGGACGTCCACGCGCGGGTCGCTGCGGAGGTGCGGCACCAACTGGCCGTGTCCGACGTCGACCGCCACCACGTGCGCGGCGCCCCGCCGGAGGAGGACGTCAGTGAAGCCCCCGGTGGAGGCGCCGGCATCGAGGCACCTTTTGCCCTCCACCGAGACGTCGGGGAAGGCGTCGAGGGCGCCGGCCAGCTTGTGGCCGGCGCGGCTGGCATAGGTGTCCTGCTCATCGTGCTCGACGGCAAGGTCCCGGCTGTCGTCCACCTGAAGCGACGCTTTGCTGAGGACCTCGCCGCCGGAACTGACCTTGCCTTCGCCGATCAGCGACGCGGCATGCGTGCGGGACCTCGCCAGTCCGCGCGCCACCAGTGCCTGGTCGAGGCGCACCGGCATCAGGCTGCACCCCCGGCGGGACCGGACTCTGCGGGATCGCTGTTGAGGGCGGCCAGCAGTTCATCATGAAGCCCGTTGTAGACGGTCTCGTGGTCCTCGACAGGTAGCCCGGGCAGGTCGAAAAGCCCGGCGATGGCCTGCGCCACCTCCGGATCGGTGATGTCCTGCCCGCCTGGCTGCGGCCACTCGGGTGCCGGCCGGGCTGGGGCGTCGTCCGGTTCGGTCAGCTCAGTCATTGAACCAGTCTAGTGATCCAGCCACACCAGCTTGGGCGCCTGGGGGGCTGCGGCATCGGGCGTCTCCGCCCACCAGGCCGCGCATGCGGCACGCCAGGAGTCGAGGTGATCCTTGCTGCCAATGATGCCCACCGCTCCGTTGGCCACGCGCGCCGTTGACTGGCCGCACAGGTAGGTGCCGTCGTCGTGCGTCACTTGCGGGTACGGCCGGTGCAGGTCCGTCAGGTTTCCGATGATGTAGTTGGGCCGTTCCGCCGCCCTTGCGGCGAGGATGGTTTCGCGCGTGTCGACGCCGGTCAGGACAGCCACGGTGGCAAAGCCGGCATTGTTGCCGCCCAGGATGTCCGTGTCCAGCCGGTCGCCCACCACCAGGGGACGCTCGGCTCCGAGGCGCTTGGCGGCCGAGTGGAACAGCGGCGCCTCCGGCTTTCCGGCAACCCGGGGCTGTTGGCCGGTGGCAGCAGCGACGGCGGCGACCAGGGTGCCGTTACCCGGAGCGATGCCCCGCGCCTGGGGAATGGACATGTCCGTGTTGGTGGCCACCCACAGCGCCCCAGCAGACACCACATAGGTGGCTTCCGCCAGGTCCTTCCAGCCAATGGCGGGGCTGAACCCCTGGACCACCGCCACTGGGTCCTCCGCCTGGCTGCCCACGGGCACCAGGCCCACGAGCTCGATTTCCCGGGCAAGCGCCGGGCTGCCCGTGATGAGGATCCTTGACCCGGGTGCCAGCAGCGAGGCGAGCAGCTCGGCCGCCGCCTGGGAGGAGCTGACCACCTGGTCGTCCTGGGCAGGCGCACCCAGCTCGCGGAGATGTGCTGCAACCTCTCCCGGGGAGCGGGAGGCGTTGTTGGTCACGTAGCCGAGGCCGATCCCCAGACCGGAGAGCTGCTGCAGCGAATCCACGGCTCCTGGAATGGCGTTGGGCCCGGCATAGACCACGCCGTCCAGGTCGGCGAGGAGCGCATCGAAGCGCGAGACCAGAGAAACCTCACTCATGACTGTTCAGTCTTCCCGGCGCTCTTCATCGTGGTGGGCGTCAGCGGTACCCTCCGCGTCGGCGTCCTCAGTGGCTGCAGTCCCGGGCTCGTCGAGTTCCACGGAGTCCTGGTCCGATTCGGCGTCGTCCGAGACGAAGTAGTCGGCGTCCTGGTCATCGAGGTTGCTGTCCTGTACTGCGGCCGCTTCGGTGGCGCGGGTGTTTTCAGGTTCAGCTGCTGCAGTGGCTTCGGCGGCTGCGTCTGTCCCGGCAGCTGTGGAGGCATGCTCCAGCATCCTGCGCCGTTCAGCCTCTTCCCGCGCCTCTTCTTCCTCGTCCCAGCCGAGGTCGATGATTTCGGGTTCCTGGTCCGCACCTTGGCCCAAGGCGTTCTCTGCCACTACGGCCTGGCGGCTCCACTTCTCCGATTCTTCCTGGCGTCCTACCGCTGCCAGTGCATCGGCGTAGGCGCGGAAGAGGCGGGGGCTGTAGGAGAAGGCACGGTTCATGTCCAGCTGCGGGATTTCAAGTTCGGCCACTGCCGCGTCCAGCTGGCCGAGATCGGTCCGGGCACCGGCCGCTACAATGGCCAGTTCCACCTTGCCGGGAGCGTCAAGGTCCTGGGCTTCCTCCGAGCGGGCAACATCGAGGGCGCGGTCCGGGCGCCCCAGGCCGCGTTCACAGTCGGCCATCACGGGCAGGTGCACATTGGAACCGCTGATCCGGCGGAAGGTGCGGAACTCGCGGAGCGCCTCGCCGTAGTGGCCGGCAGCATACGCAGTCAGGCCAACGGCCTCACGGACGGCAGCGAGTCTTCCACCGCGGCGGCTGGCCGCAAGAGCGTGCTGGAAGGCAAGCTCGGGCTCGTCATCAATGAGGCGGCCGGCCATCACCAAGTGGCGGGCCACCCACTCTGCACTCTTGGGCTCAAGGGTCTTGATCTGGTGGTGCGTGGCGCGGTCCAGTTCCTTGCCCGTGACGTCCTCATCAATCTCTGGTGAGCGTTCCCGGTCAGGACGGTTGGCGCTGCGAAGGTCGGCGGCGTTGGGCACCCGGACAGGGCGCTCCTCCTGGCGGTCCCGGCCAAAGCCACGGGGGCCGGAGCCGCCACGGCCGGATTCGCCACGTGCGTCACCGCGGTCAAAGCTGCGCGGCGCCCGGTCCTGCCGGTCTCCGAACGGCTTGCGGTTCTCGCCGCCGAAACCGCGGCGGTCGCCTTCGCCGTCACGGCGGGGGCGCTCACCAAACGGCTTACGGTCACGGTCACCGCCACCAAAGCCACGGCGGTCACCCTCGCCGTCACGGCGGGGGCGGTCACCAAACGGCTTACGGTCACGGTCACCGCCACCAAAGCCACGGCGGTCACCCTCACCGTCACGGCGTGGCCGGTCACCAAACGGCTTACGGTCACGGTCACCGCCACCAAAGCCACGGCGGTCACCCTCACCGTCACGGCGCGGACGATCACCAAACGGCTTACGGTCACGGTCACTGAACGGCTTCCGCTCACCGCCACCGGCTCCGCCACCAAAACCTCGGCGGTCACCCTCACCGTCACGGCGGGGGCGGTCGCCATACGGCTTCCGGTCACGGTCACCGCCGCCAAAGCCACGCCGGTCACCCTCACCGTCACGGCGCGGACGGTCACCATACGGCTTCCGGTCACGGTCACCGCCGCCAAAGCCACGCCGGTCACCCTCGCCATCACGGCGCGGACGATCACCAAACGGCTTACGATCCCGGTCACCGAACGGCTTCCGGTCACCGGCGGCAGCACCACCACCAAAACCACGCCGGTCACCCTCGCCATCACGGCGCGGACGATCACCAAACGGCTTACGATCCCGGTCACCGAACGGCTTCCGCTCACCGCCGGCAGCACCACCACGGGAGAAGTTGTCGCCGTCGCGGTCGGACCGGGACCGGAATCCGCGGGGATCCCCACCGGAGTTGTTGTTGCCGCGGAACGCGCCACGGTCGTTGCCGCGGTTGCCCCCGTTGTGCTCGGCCATATGGATTCCTCCTGTTGTGAGCCGACCACTGGCGCAACTGCAGCCGCTCGTTTCGTTTCCTACGCAACCCGAAATCAAGCGCTTCGAAGTCCGTACATCTTCATCAATTCTAGTGGAGCCACAATATCCCGCGGGACAGTGCAAGCCCTGGCGGCGGTATCGTGGCCATCTTCACAGCGGCGCCCACCCACCTTTGACAGGTTTCGCAAGCACGCCCCATCAGCTCCTGCTGGTTTCCTGGGTTGCGGTGTGGGGGATGTGTTGGGTGGTCCTTCGGGTCCTGGGCTGTTAAATGTGGGAGGCCCCAACCGTGTGGTTGGAGCCTCGACCATTAATGTGTGTCCGGCGGTGACCTACTCTCCCACACCCTCCCGGGTGCAGTACCATCGGCGCTGTGGGTCTTAGCTTCCGGGTTCGGAATGGGACCGGGCGTTTCCCCCACGCTATGACCGCCGTAACCCTTTTACCCGTCACCCCCGGTGTTTTGGTGGGTGTGGGAAATCTTGTGGTTACAACATTGTGGTGTTGTGTATTTAGTTGTTGGTTCCGTTCAACACGTTTCCCGTGGCGGGTTGTTGGTTGGGAACCACATAGTGGACGCAAGCAGAGTTTTGTATATATCTGTGTGGTGTAAGTTGTTGGCCTATTAGTACCGGTCAGCTTCACGAGTCGTTAGTCCTCGCTTCCACATCCGGCCTATCAACCCAGTGGTCTGGCTGGGGGCCTCTCACACCCGAGGGTGTATGGAAATCTCATCTCGAAGCGAGCTTCCCGCTTAGATGCTTTCAGCGGTTATCCCATCCGAACGTAGCTAATCAGCGGTGCACTTGGCAGTACAACTGACACACCAGAGGTTCGTCCGTCCCGGTCCTCTCGTACTAAGGACAGCCCTTCTCAAATTTCCTGCGCGCGCAGCGGATAGGGACCGAACTGTCTCACGACGTTCTAAACCCAGCTCGCGTACCGCTTTAATGGGCGAACAGCCCAACCCTTGGGACCTACTCCAGCCCCAGGATGCGACGAGCCGACATCGAGGTGCCAAACCATGCCGTCGATATGGACTCTTGGGCAAGATCAGCCTGTTATCCCCGAGGTACCTTTTATCCGTTGAGCGACGGCCATTCCACAATGTACCGCCGGATCACTAGTCCCGACTTTCGTCCCTGCTCGAGATGTCTCTCTCACAGTCAAGCTCCCTTGTGCACTTACACTCGACACCTGATTGCCAACCAGGCTGAGGGAACCTTTGGGCGCCTCCGTTACTTTTTAGGAGGCAACCGCCCCAGTTAAACTACCCATCAGGCACTGTCCCTGACCCGGATTACGGGCCGAAGTTAGATGTCCAAAGTGACCAGAGTGGTATTTCAACGATGACTCCACCCGAACTGGCGTCCGGGCTTCAACGTCTCCCACCTATCCTACACAAGCCACTCCGAACACCAATACCAAACTATAGTAAAGGTCTCGGGGTCTTTCCGTCCTGCTGCGCGTAACGAGCATCTTTACTCGTACTGCAATTTCGCCGAGTTTATGGTTGAGACAGCGGGGAAGTCGTTACTCCATTCGTGCAGGTCGGAACTTACCCGACAAGGAATTTCGCTACCTTAGGATGGTTATAGTTACCACCGCCGTTTACTGGGGCTTAAATTCTCAGCTTCGCCTTGCGGCTAACCGGTCCTCTTAACCTTCCAGCACCGGGCAGGAGTCAGTCCGTATACATCGTCTTGCGACTTCGCACGGACCTGTGTTTTTAGTAAACAGTCGCTTCCCCCTGGTCTCTGCGGCCCCGATCCCCTCCGGACAGCAAGTGTCCATCAAGGTTGGGGCCCCCCTTCTCCCGAAGTTACGGGGGCATTTTGCCGAGTTCCTTAACCATAATTCTCTCGATCGCCTTGGTATTCTCTACCTGATCACCTGTGTCGGTTTGGGGTACGGGCGGCTAAAACCTCGCGTCGATGCTTTTCTCGGCAGCATAGGATCACCAAATCCCCCCAAACGGG
Organism: Arthrobacter sp. SLBN-112; assembly: GCF_006715225.1. Lineage (NCBI taxonomy): Bacteria > Bacillati > Actinomycetota > Actinomycetes > Micrococcales > Micrococcaceae > Arthrobacter > Arthrobacter sp. SLBN-112. The sequence continues at coordinate 2,748,321 of NZ_VFMU01000001.1, read as the reverse complement.
GGTCCCATCAGATCTCAGGCACGTGAGTGGCGGATTTGCCTACCACTCGCCCTACATCCTTAGACCGGGACAACCATCGCCCGGCTCGGCTACCTTCCTGCGTCACACCTGTTAATACGCTTGCCTCCCGGGATCAGGTCCTGCGCTCCACCAAAACCCTTCCATCCAAAGGACGGTCGGGCAGGTTTCGGGCAGTTAGTATCCCCCGCTCAGCATGGGCGGTTTTTCGCCGGTACGGGAATATCAACCCGTTGTCCATCGACTACGCCTGTCGGCCTCGCCTTAGGTCCCGACTTACCCAGGGCAGATTAGCTTGACCCTGGAACCCTTGATCATTCGGCGGACGGGTTTCTCACCCGTCTTTCGCTACTCATGCCTGCATTCTCACTCGTGTAGGCTCCACCGCTGGTTTACACCGCGACTTCACCGCCCACACGACGCTCCCCTACCACTCCGGACGCCTGAACCAACCCACAAGGGGCGGCTTAGCTAAAATCCGAAATCCACAACTTCGGCGGTGTACTTGAGCCCCGCTACATTGTCGGCGCGGAATCACTTGACCAGTGAGCTATTACGCACTCTTTTAAGGGTGGCTGCTTCTAAGCCAACCTCCTGGTTGTCTTCGCAACTCCACATCCTTTCCCACTTAGCACACGCTTAGGGGCCTTAGTTGGTGGTCTGGGCTGTTTCCCTCTCGACTATGAAGCTTATCCCCCACAGTCTCACTGCTGCGCTCTCACTTACCGGCATTCGGAGTTTGGCTGACGTCAGTAACCTTGTAGGGCCCATTAGCCATCCAGTAGCTCTACCTCCAGCAAGAAACACGCAACGCTGCACCTAAATGCATTTCGGGGAGAACCAGCTATCACGAAGTTTGATTGGCCTTTCACCCCTACCCACAGCTCATCCCCTCCATTTTCAACTGAAGTGGGTTCGGTCCTCCACGACGTCTTACCGTCGCTTCAACCTGGCCATGGGTAGATCACTTCGCTTCGGGTCTAGATCACGCCACTGCAACGCCCTATTCAGACTCGCTTTCGCTACGGCTGCCCCACACGGGTTAACCTCGCGACGTAACACTAACTCGCAGGCTCATTCTTCAAAAGGCACGCCGTCACCAGAATCAGACTGGCTCCGACGGATTGTAAGCACACGGTTTCAGGTACTGTTTCACTCCCCTCCCGGGGTACTTTTCACCTTTCCCTCACGGTACTGGTCCGCTATCGGTCATTAGGGAGTATTTAGGCTTATCAGGTGGTCCTGACAGATTCGCACGGGATTTCTCGGGCCCCGTACTACTTGGGATACTCTCACAGGCGGTACAAACACATTACGGTTACGGGACTAACACCCTCTCTGGCCGGCCTTTCAAAACCGTTCACCTATGCGCGCACATCACACCCCACCAGCCCGGCAGAACTGGTATGGAAAGTCCCACAACCCCGACCATGCAACGCCCGCCGGCTATCACACATGGAACGGTTTAGCCTGATCCGCGTTCGCTCGCCACTACTAACGGAATCACTATTGTTTTCTCTTCCTGCGGGTACTGAGATGTTTCACTTCCCCGCGTTCCCCCCACGCACCCTATGTGTTCAGGTACGGGTCACCAAGTCACTCGCGCGCTTGGCGGGGTTTCCCCATTCGGACACCCTGGGATCACAGTCCGGTTATCGACTCCCCCAGGCTTATCGCAGATTCCTACGTCCTTCTTCGGCTCCTAATGCCAAGGCATCCACCGTGTGCTCTTAAAAACTTGACCACAAAGATCAAAAACATTTTCGAGAGAACCACGAAAACCAACCACACCCCAACACCCCAAAAAAGGGCATCAACAGCGCAGCCAGATCCAGGTTCATTAATCTTGGAAATTGCTTCTTATACAAGATGCTCGCGTCCACTATGTAGTTCTCAAACAACAACCCCACACCACACACCCCCGCACACAACCCCCAAAAGGGTTAGCATGCACGGGACGTCATGGCAGGGAAACCAGAAACAAACACTCCCGTCCAGGAAAGCCGAAGGCCCCCAAACGGTCCTGTTGCCTCAGGACCCAACAGTGTGCCAAACACTACCCAGCAGAACAAACCACACAACGTTCCTGAACCAACCCACAAAGGAGCCGGCCCGTACTAGCACAAATGATTCGTGCCACCAGGCACCTATTCGTTGATATTCCACCCATGAGCACCCGCCACGGAACAAACGTCCATGCTGCGGGCTTGCTTCCTGACAACCCCCCACCCCGGCATCCACCAGGACAGGAAAAGGTTGGAGGTGCTCCTTAGAAAGGAGGTGATCCAGCCGCACCTTCCGGTACGGCTACCTTGTTACGACTTAGTCCCAATCGCCAGTCCCACCTTCGACAGCTCCCTCCCACAAGGGGTTAGGCCACCGGCTTCGGGTGTTACCAACTTTCGTGACTTGACGGGCGGTGTGTACAAGGCCCGGGAACGTATTCACCGCAGCGTTGCTGATCTGCGATTACTAGCGACTCCGACTTCATGGGGTCGAGTTGCAGACCCCAATCCGAACTGAGACCGGCTTTTTGGGATTAGCTCCACCTCACAGTATCGCAACCCTTTGTACCGGCCATTGTAGCATGCGTGAAGCCCAAGACATAAGGGGCATGATGATTTGACGTCGTCCCCACCTTCCTCCGAGTTGACCCCGGCAGTCTCCTATGAGTCCCCACCATCACGTGCTGGCAACATAGAACGAGGGTTGCGCTCGTTGCGGGACTTAACCCAACATCTCACGACACGAGCTGACGACAACCATGCACCACCTGTAAACCGACCGCAAGCGGGGCACCTGTTTCCAGGCGTTACCGGTTCATGTCAAGCCTTGGTAAGGTTCTTCGCGTTGCATCGAATTAATCCGCATGCTCCGCCGCTTGTGCGGGCCCCCGTCAATTCCTTTGAGTTTTAGCCTTGCGGCCGTACTCCCCAGGCGGGGCACTTAATGCGTTAGCTACGGCGCGGAAAACGTGGAATGTCCCCCACACCTAGTGCCCAACGTTTACGGCATGGACTACCAGGGTATCTAATCCTGTTCGCTCCCCATGCTTTCGCTCCTCAGCGTCAGTTAATGCCCAGAGACCTGCCTTCGCCATCGGTGTTCCTCCTGATATCTGCGCATTTCACCGCTACACCAGGAATTCCAGTCTCCCCTACATCACTCTAGTCTGCCCGTACCCACCGCAGATCCGGAGTTGAGCCCCGGACTTTCACGGCAGACGCGACAAACCGCCTACGAGCTCTTTACGCCCAATAATTCCGGATAACGCTTGCGCCCTACGTATTACCGCGGCTGCTGGCACGTAGTTAGCCGGCGCTTCTTCTGCAGGTACCGTCACTTTCGCTTCTTCCCTACTGAAAGAGGTTTACAACCCGAAGGCCGTCATCCCTCACGCGGCGTCGCTGCATCAGGCTTGCGCCCATTGTGCAATATTCCCCACTGCTGCCTCCCGTAGGAGTCTGGGCCGTGTCTCAGTCCCAGTGTGGCCGGTCACCCTCTCAGGCCGGCTACCCGTCGTCGCCTTGGTAGGCCATTACCCCACCAACAAGCTGATAGGCCGCGAGTCCATCCAAAACCACAAAAGCTTTCCACCAACCACCATGCGATGGAAGGTCATATCCGGTATTAGACCCAGTTTCCCAGGCTTATCCCAGAGTCAAGGGCAGGTTACTCACGTGTTACTCACCCGTTCGCCACTAATCCACCCACAAGTGGGCTTCATCGTTCGACTTGCATGTGTTAAGCACGCCGCCAGCGTTCATCCTGAGCCAGGATCAAACTCTCCGTTGAAGTAAAACAAAAACAGACACAACCACAACCACCGGAAATAACGGCAGAAACAGCTGCAAAATTTGAAACCAGCTAAAAACACCATGCCAACCACGGGGTGGCGGCACAGCAAATTCAACCAATTTATAAAAAATCGGTATCAACAAACTTGGCACACTATTGAGTTCTCAAACAACAGACACATTCGAATATTCCCGGAACCAATTCAATGAATTTGTTTATTCCGTATTTCTTCGCTGCGATGTTTCAATCTTATTTCATTCATATTCACTTTTGCAAATCCGGCTATTTTCCCGGAATTCACTCGGTGGAATGAATCCGCCCAGCAAAATGAGAAGCAATTTCTCCAGTTCCACGCCCTGCGCGGTAAGAATTGCTTCTCAGAAGTTGGGGTTTGTCGCCACTCAGCGGCGGCGACTCAGAAAACAATACACGCCCTCCAGCAGCCGTGCAAATCGGCTGCGGAAGGGCGTGCATGCAGGACCCGAAGGTGCTAGGGAACCAGCACCTCGACGGTGGCCAGGTTCTTCTTGCCCCGGCGCAGGAGCAGGTACTGGCCGTGCAAAAGTTCGGACTCGGAGATCACGGCTTCGGGATCGGAGACCTTCTCGTTGTTCACGTAGGCACCCCCCTCGCCCACTGTCCGGCGGGCGGCAGACTTGCTTTCTGAAAGACCGGACGCCACCAGCAGGTCGATAATTCCCATCCCATCCACCTGCACTGTGGTGGAAGGGAGCTCGGAGGTAGCCGCCTGCAGCGTTGCCTTGTCCAGGGCAGCCAGGTCGCCGTTGCCGAAGAGGGCGGCGGAAGCAGCAATGACCTTTTCAGTCGCGTCCACTCCGTGGACCAGTGAGGTCACTTCGAAAGCAAGCTTCCGCTGGCCTTCCCTGGCAAAGGGGCGCTCGGCCACGGAAACCGCGATCTCCTCAATCTCCGCACGCGTCAGGAACGTGAACACCTTGAGCCGGTCCACCACGTCTGCATCCGCCGTGTTGAGCCAGAACTGGTAAAAGGCGTAGGGGCTGCACATGCCGCCATCCAGCCAAATGGCGTTGCCCTCGCTCTTGCCGAACTTGGTTCCGTCAGAGTTGGTGATCAAGGGCGTTCCCAGGGCGTGGACGCTCTTGCCCTCCACCTTGCGGATCAGTTCGGTACCGCTGGTGAGGTTGCCCCACTGGTCCGAGCCGCCGGTCTGCAGCACGCAGCCGTAGTCGCGGTAGAGCTGCAGGTAGTCCATGCCCTGGAGGATCTGGTAGCTGAATTCCGTGTAGCTGATGCCCTCATCGGAGTTCAGACGGGACGCCACGGCGTCCTTGCGCAGCATGGTTCCCACCCGGAAGTGCTTGCCCACCTCACGCAGGAAGTCGATGGCGCTCAACGGAGCCGTCCAGTCCAGGTTGTTCACGATCCTGGCGGCGTTGTCACCCTCGAAGCTGAGGAAGCGGCTGACCTGGGCCTGCAGGTAGCCAACCCACTCCGCCACCGTGTCCTTCGTGTTCAAGGTACGCTCCGCCGTCGGACGGGGATCGCCGATCATGCCGGTGGAGCCGCCTACGAGTCCGAGTGGCTTGTGACCGGCCAGCTGGAGCCGCCGCATGACCAGGAGCTGGACAAGGTTGCCCAGGTGCAGGCTTGGCGCGGTGGGATCGAAGCCGCAATAGTACGTGACCGGCCCATTGGCGAGGAGCTTTTCCAGCTCTGCTTCGTCGGTTGATACATGGACCAGCCCACGCCACTTCAGTTCCTGCCAAATGTTGGCGAAAGTGGGGTCGTTGCGCTGCGGTTCGAGGTTGTTCAGTTCTGGCACGCTTCCTAAGTTAGCAGTAACGCCCCACAGCGGGTCAGCCGGCGATCCCGGCAGGCACGGGCTGCGAGGCAATCAGCCGCAGGCGCTGCGTGGCACGGGTCATGGCCACGTACAGGTCCCCCACCTTGCCGTGCTCATGGTTGAGCATGACGGACGGTTCCAGGACCACGACGCCGTCGAACTCCAGGCCCTTTGCCTCGCGCGGGCTGATCACCACGATGTCCTGTTCGTAGCTGCCGGCGCCCGTGCCGATGCGGCGCCCGTACACGGCGCGCAGGGCTGCCGTGGCCTCGGGCAGGAGGTCACCGTCGGCAATGACGGCGAGCAGGCCGCCGTCGAGCGCCTTGATTTCTTCCGGGAGGACCTCCACCAGCTTGCTGACCACCGTATCCTGCCCGACTTCGTCGATGATGGGCGCCCAGCGCCCCTCGCGTACCGCCTTGGGCGCGGACACCACCAGGCCCGCGGCGTTGGCCATCCTGACGGCTGCTTCAGCAATCTGGGAAGGCGTGCGGTAGTTGACGGTCAGCTCCTCCAGCTGCCAGCGGTCGCCGAACATGGGGGCCAGTGCCCCCTGCCACGAGTTGGCGCCGGCCACGGAACTGGTCTGGGCAATATCGCCCACAATGGTGAAGGACTTCAGCGGGCAGCGCCGGACCAGCAGCCGCCACTGCATGGGTGAGAGTTCCTGCGCTTCATCCACCACAATGTGCCCGAAGGCCCAGGTTCGGTCGCTCGTGGCGCGTTCGGCGGCGGTCTGCCGGGCTTCCTGCTCCCGGTTCTGCTCGGCCAGTTCCTCCGCGGACATCAAGGGGTCCACGCCGGCGGCTTCCATGTTGACCAGGGTCTGCTTTGCGTTGGCCAGGTCGCGGGCACGGTCGTGCTCCTGCTGCGCCAGCCCGCGCCCGGCAGCCGGGTCCAGCTCGCCGAGCAGTTCGGCGGCCTCGTCCAGCAGCGGCACATCGGATTCGGTCCAAGGGGCATCCGCGGGACGCTGCAGCAGCGCCCGCTCAGCCGGGGTCAGGTTGGGGGTGCAGAATTCCAGCACCTCCGGCTTGCTGAACAGATCGGAGATCAGCTTCTCCGGCGTCATGGGCATCCAGCACAGGTTCAGCGCGATCCGCACGTCCCGGGCGGCCCGGACGTCCTCGGCAAGGTATGAACGGTCCGCGTTGTTGCCGAGGTTGCCGGCCTCAACGAGTTCGGTCATCTGTTCGGTCAGTTCGCGCAGCAGGATCTTCACGAACGTCACGCGTGCCTCGTTGTAAGGCTTTCCGGTGGCACGGGCGCGCTCCCGGGCGCGCCGGACCTGCCGGGGCGTCAGAGTGAGCTTGCGGCCGTCCACTTCGAGGATCCGGTTCTGCGCGGGGACGCGCATGCGGTTGGACACGGCGTTGGTCACGATGGCCGCCATGTCCAGGCGGCCCTTGATGGCGGCCGCGTCCGGATCGGGTTCGGGAACGGCATTGATGCCGGGCATCAGGCGGCCCACACTGGCCATGACAACGCCGGTCTCGCCAAGCGAGGGCAGCACCCGTTCGATGTATTTCATGAACGACGACGACGGGCCCACCAGCAGCACGCCTGCACTCTTAAGGCGGTCACGGTGGGTGTACAGCAGGTAGGCGGCACGGTGCAGGGCCACGGCGGTCTTGCCGGTACCCGGCCCGCCCTGGACCACGACGGCGCCGGAGATGGAGGACCGGATGATCCGGTCCTGTTCCGACTGGATGGTGCTGACAATGTCCGACATGCGGCCGGTCCGCTTGGAGTTCAGGGCGGCGAGCAGGGCGCCTTCGCCCTGCAGCGATTCGTCGTCCGTGAGCATTCCGGCGTCCAGGACGTCGTCCTCGATGGCTTTGACGTCGCGTCCCTGCAGGATCAGGTGCCGGCGCCGGCGTACGCCCTGCCGGTCGAAGGCCGTGGCCTGGTAGAAGTGGCCGGCCTCAGGTGCCCGCCAGTCCACCATCAGCCGCTGCAGGTCCTCGGTGGTGAGCCCGATGCGGCCGATGTACTGGGCTTCCCCGGAATCCAGGTCCAGACGGCCGAAGACCAGCCGGTCATCCACCGCATCCAGCTGCGCCAGGCGGTCCTCATACAGTGCGGCGAACGCATCACGTTCGGAAACGTTCTGCATGGTGCCCACGGCTCCGGCGCGCCGGACCTGCGCCAGCTGGCGGCGCTTTTCCTCCCGGAGTTCCTCCAGCCGGGCATACAGGCCGGCTACATACTCCCGTTCGTGGGCCAATTCGGCGTCGTGCATTAACGTTCCCCTATCGCGAAAGACAGACCGTCCATTCTACAACCATTTCCGTTAACGCTTATGAAACGTTGCAGCCGGCGGCAGGGCGTCCTGCTGCTTCCTGGTCCGGGGCTTGGCCGCCTTGTATTTGGAGACGGTGGGATCCCCGCTGAGCCAGAACCGCCAGGCGTATTCCTCGGACCCCCCGGCCCCGGCCACGCCCACCCGCGGACCGGAACTGACCGGACCACTGGAGCCGGAGGGAAGCTCCAGGCCAAAAGGCGGAGCAAGCGCATCCCGGCCGCTGTCCGCCGTCGTCAATCCCAGCGCTTTGGCGAGGCGGGCCGGACCGCTGGCCAGGTCGGCAGGACTCTTCGACGTAGGACGCCGCCGTTGGGCCAGTTCCAGGCCGTCCACCACTTCGCCCGCGCGCAGCAGCAGGGCGGACGCGACGCCGGCCGGGCCGCAAACGATGTTGGTGCAGTGGTGCATGCCGTAGGTGAAGTACACATAAAGGTGACCGGCCGGACCGAACATCGGGGCATTGCGCGGGGTTGGACCGCGGTAGGTATGGGAGCCGGGGTCCGGGTGCAGGGAATCCTCGGGCCCAAGATACGCCTCAACCTCGGTGAGCCGGATGGACACGGCGCCCTCCCGGGACTGGTGCGTCAGGACGGCGCCCAGCAGTTGCGGAGCAAGCTCGCGGGCATCCCCGGACAGGAAGCTCCGAAGCTGCCCGGCGTCCGAAGTACTTTCGTTCATTGCTTGACCTTACCCAGCTGGGGGCGGCTTCAGCTCCCCGCAATGCGGCCGGGCAACGGATTCCGGCCGTCCACGGCCATGTCCGATTTCCGCTAGTACCTGCCGCGGCAGGCTGGCAGGATGAAGGAATGGACTTCTGGCAGCGCTACCGGGCAATCGATGCCCGTGACCCCCGGTTCGACGGCCAGTTCTATACGGCCGTCCGCACCACGGGGATCTACTGCCGCCCCTCGTGCCCGGCCCGGACCCCCAAGGCGTCAAACGTGACGTTCTACGAGACCTCCGCCGCGGCACACGAGGCAGGCTACCGCGCCTGCAAACGCTGCCTGCCGGAGGCCGTGCCGGGTACGCCGGCCTGGAACGTGCGGCAGGACGTTGCGGGCCGCGCGATGCGGCTGATCAATGACGGCGTGATCAACCGGGACGGGGTTGCCGGTTTGGCCTCCCGCCTGGGCTATTCGCCCCGCCAGCTCAACCGGATCCTGGGCCAGGAGCTCGGCGCCGGTCCCCTGTCGCTGGCCCGCGCTGCAAGGGCCCAGACCGCGCGGACGCTGCTGGTGTCCACCTCCATGAAGCTGGCCGACATCGCCTTCGCCGCCGGCTTCAGCAGCGTGAGGCAATTCAACGAAACCATCGCCGAGGTGTTCGACATGACCCCCACGGCCCTCCGCAGGACCGTGCGGCACCCGATGGCCGGCGGCGGCACGACGGCCCTGACCCTGGGCCTCCCCTACCGTCCGCCGTTCGATCCGGGCATCTTCTCCTTCCTGGCCGTCCGCGCCCTCCCAGGGATTGAAGAGGGCACGCCCACCTCCTACGCACGGACCCTGCGGCTCCCCCACGGCGACGGGCGCTTCCGGGTGGCGTACGACGGCGGCACGCGGGAAGGGCAGCTCACCCTCACCGTGGGCGCGGTGGACCTTCGCGACCTACCGGCACTGCTGAGCCGCGTGCGGCGGTTGTTCGACCTGGACGCAGATCCGGAAGCGATTGACGCCGCCCTCACCGCCGATCCCCGGCTTGCTGCCGCGGTTGCCTCCGCTCCCGGGATGCGGTTGCCGGGGGCGCTGGACCCGCAGGAGCTGCTGGTCCGGGCCATGGTGGGCCAGCAGATAACAGTGGCAGCGGCACGGACCGCACTGACCCAGCTGTCCGCGGCCGGCAGTCCCAGCAGTACCGCCGGCGACGGCCTGGACAGGCTTTTCCCCACCCCGGCCCAAATAGCCGCAGCAGAACATCTGCTACGCGGGCCCAGGAGGCGGACCGAATCGCTGCTTCAGGCAGCATCAGCCATGGCCGCCGGAGAACTGGAGTTCGGTTACGGGGATGACCCCGCAAGCCTGGCCGCCAAACTGCTGCCCTTGCCCGGGGTGGGACCGTGGACCGCAGGGTACGTGGCCATGCGGGTCCTGGGCGCCCCGGACGTCTTCCTTGCCAATGACGCCGCCGTGCGGAACGGGATCCGCGCCCTCGATAATGGTGAGGGCACCCTCAGCCCTGACTTCCGGGAGACCAGCCCGTGGCGCTCCTACGCCACCATGCACCTGTGGCGCGCTGCGGCACGGCCCGCACTGACAACAACCGTTCCCGCGAGAGGGATGCCATGAAAGCCCAACTGTTGCAGCTGTCTACACCGGACGGACCGTTCACCATCCTTGCCCGGGATGGCGTGGTCCTTGCTTCGGGGTGGACGGCAGGCCTTGGGGAACTGACCGGACAGGTCCATCCCGCACTGCGGCCCGACGCCGTGGAGGAGGTGACGGACCTCGGCGGGATCTCATCCGCCGTCGAGGCCTTCTACGACGGCGACCCCGCCCCGGCCATGGCAGTTCCGGTCCTGCAGCAGTCCGGCCCGTTCCGTGTCCATGCGTGGGATGTGCTGCGCCAGGTCAAGCCCGGCTCACCGGTCACGTACACCGAGTATGCGGCCCTCGCGGGCAACCCGCGTGCGGTGCGGGCCGCCGCCAGCGCGTGTGCCTTCAATGCGGCGGCGTTGTTCGTGCCCTGCCACCGCGTAATCCGGACTGATGGATCCTTGGGCGGCTTCCGTTGGGGCCTGCGCGTCAAGGAAAGCCTGCTGTCCCGCGAGGCCGCCTGACGCCTGGCAACTCCCCCACCCCCCCTGGGTTGCTCTATCACTTGTGGTCCCTAAAACCCCGATTTAGGGACCACAAGTGATAGAGCAAGGACGTGTTACTTGGGGTCGGGCATCGCTGACGGCCAGGGCAGCAGGGCGGGAAGGTCGCTGCCGTCCCCGGCGGCAGTGGCCCGGAGGCTGTCCAGCGATGGCTTCCGCCCCGCAAGCCATGCGGCGATGTCCGTGACCATGCCGCTGACGACGACGGTGCTGCCGCCGGCACCGAGGGCCAGCGGCGGAAGTGCCACCGGCTGCAGGACCAGCCGGGTTTCGGCCGGGACGCGGGCCGCCAGGAAGTCGAAGAGGTGGGAGCAGAATTCCCGGTTCCATATTTCGGGTCCCGTGCCGCTGTCCAGGTCCGCGGTGTGGATGACCAGCTCGCGCCAGAGCGCCAGCCCAGCATCGAAGATGACGCCGTCGCGGAACGCGATCCGCGTCTGCCACTCGTCTTCACCCAGCGAGTCGAAGGCGGCCAGTGCGCGCTGCAGCGCAGCCTTCACGTCCGCCCGGTGCTCCTCGAGGCTGTGCCCGGCGGCGAGGTCGATGGCGCGGTTGCGGCCTTCCACGCCGCCGTCGTAGAGCTCCACCGTTTCGCCGCGGCGGCCGTACTCCACCTGCCGGGCCAGGGCGTCACAGATTCCTGCGACGTGGGCCAGGAGGTGGCCGCGGCTCCAGCCGGGAAGGGTGGACGGAGCGGTTTCGCCGCCGTCGGGGATGCGGTCCAGCCCGGCAGTCAGCGCCGCGGCGGCCTTGTGCAGTTCAGCCAGGAGCACGGCAGGAGAAGGAGAGGTCATGCGGCCAGCCTAGCGGAGCAGTCAGGTGGGCCAGGTACTTAATCCAGCCCAGGTACCTCAATCCAGCAGGGTTCCGTCCGGCCCCACACGGTGCCGGACATGGTTGCCGTCGTTGCTGGCTTGCCAGAACTCGATCTCGGTGGGCTGAACGGCGTAAAGCTGCCAGTGCGGATTGTCGCTGCCATCGGCCCGGGGCCGCTCGTGCCAGTCCACCGCGGACGCCTCGGCGGAGAGCTCGGCCACGTTGCCAGCTACCCGGACCTGCCGGCCCATGCCCGGCCAATAGAAGTTCATGGCGGCACGTGGCTCGGCGGCCAGTTCCCGGCCCTTGCGCGAGGTGCGGGACGTGGCAAAGTGCCAGCCGTCGTCGTCAATGTTCTTCAGGATCAGCATCCGCGAGGACGGCTGGAGCCCGCCCCCGGATGCCGCGCCCACAGTGGCCAGGCTGAACGCGTGCGGCTGCTGCTCCCCCGCGTCCAGCGCCTCATCCAGCCACTGTTTGAACAGCAGCGCTGGGTCCTGCGGTGCATTGTCCGGGTCGAAACCGGGCAGGTCGGACGGAAAGTCGGGAAGGGTGCGAAGGAATTTGCGGAAGGTTTCGCTCATGGAGCCAGCCTAGCGGCCACATTAAACGCCGCGAGATGACACTTCACGGCAGTGTTTGTGGAAAACATTGCTGCAAAGTGCCATCTCGCGGAGGTGCGGGCAGGGAGCATCCGCCCAGGTGTTACTTGGCGTACTCCCGCACGCCCGCGAGCTCCGCTTCGAGCGCAACCAGCTGGCGTTCGACGGCGGCCGGCGCAGTTCCGCCCTGCGAGTTGCGGCTGTTCAGGGACCCTTCCGTGGACAGGACAGTGCGAACCTCGGGCGTGAGGTGCGCCGAGATGGCCGCATACTCTTCGTCCGTGAGGTCCCACAGCTCCACGCCGCGGGATTCCGCCTGCTTGACGGCAGCGCCGGAGAGTTCGTGCGCCTCGCGGAACGGCACGCCCTGGCGGACCAGCCACTCGGCGATGTCCGTGGCCAGCGCGAAGCCCTGCGGGGCCAGCGACTCCATCCGCTCCGTGTTGAACGTCAGGGTGGCGATCATGCCGGACACGGCCGGGAGCAGCAGCTCCAGGGTGTCGGCGGCGTCGAACACCGGCTCCTTGTCCTCCTGCAGGTCGCGGTTGTACGCCAGCGGCAGGCCCTTGAGCGTGGCCAGCAGCCCGGTCAGGTTGCCGATCAGGCGCCCCGCCTTGCCGCGGGCCAGCTCCGCCACGTCCGGGTTCTTCTTCTGCGGCATGATCGAGGATCCCGTGGAGTACGAGTCATGCAGCGTGACGAAGGAGAACTCCTTGGTGGCCCAGAAGATGACTTCCTCCGAGATGCGGGACAGGTCCACGCCGATCATGGAACAAACCCAGGCAAACTCGGCGAAGACGTCGCGGGACGCGGTGCCATCGATCGAGTTGTGCACGGCGGAGTAGAACCCGAGGTCCGCCGCCACGGCTTCCGGGTCGAGGCCCAACGAGGACCCGGCCAAGGCGCCGGAGCCGTAGGGCGACACGCCTGCCCGCTTGTCCCAGTCCTGAAGCCGCTGCACGTCGCGCAGCAAGGCCCAGGCGTGGGCCAGCAGGTGGTGGCTGAGCAGGACCGGCTGGGCATGCTGCAGGTGGGTGCGGCCCGGCATGGCAACACCATGATGGGCCTTGGCCTGCTCCACGAGCGCGTCCACCGTGGCCAGGACGCCGCGGGCGATGATCTTTGCATGGTCGCGCAGGAACATCCGGCCCAGCGTTGCCACTTGGTCGTTCCGGGACCGGCCGGCGCGGAGCTTGCCGCCCAGCTGGGCCCCGGCCCGTTCGATCAGCCCGCGTTCCAGCGACCCGTGCACGTCCTCATCGGACTCGGCGGGCAGGTAGGCGCCTGACGCAACGTCCTCATCCAGTTGGGTGAGCGCAGCCAGCATGCCTTCCAGTTCGGCGTCGTCCAGCAGCCCGGCCTTGTGCAGCACGCGGGCGTGCGCCTTGGAACCGGCAATGTCGTAGCGCGCCAGCCGCCAGTCAAAGTGCGTCGACTTGCTCAGCGCGGCCAGGGCGTCCGCGGGGCCGCCGGCGAACCGGCCGCCCCACAGCGCACCCGTGTTTGTAGCCTCAGCCTTAAGCTCAGCCACAGGGGCTACTTCCCTGCGACCCGGATGTCGCGGCCCGAGGCAACCTTGGCGGACATGCCCCACAGCTCAATGAAGCCCTTGGCCTGGGACTGGTCGAAGGTGTCGCCGGTGTCGTAGGTTGCCAGCGAGAAGTCGTAAAGCGAGGTGTCGGAGCGGCGGCCGTTTACGATGGCCTGGCCGCCGTGCAGGGTCATGCGGATGTCGCCGGAGACGTACTTCTGGGTGTCCTCGATGAAGGCGTCCAGGGAGCGCTTGAGCGGGGAGAACCACTGGCCGTCGTAGACCAGCTCGGCCCAGCGCTGGCCGACGGTGGCCTTGAAGCGCGCCTGCTCGCGCTCAACCGTGATGTCCTCGAGGTGTTTGTGCGCGGTGATCAGCGCCATGGCACCCGGTGCTTCGTAGATCTCGCGGGACTTGATGCCCACCAGGCGGTCCTCGACGACGTCGATCCGGCCCACGCCCTGTGCGCCGGCGCGGCGGTTGAGTTCCTTGATGGCCTGCAGCGGGGTGACCTTGACGCCGTCGATCGCTACCGGAACGCCGGCTTCGAAAGAAATGGTGACCTCATCCGGCGCCGGCGGGAACTCCGGGGTGGCGGTGTAGTCGTAGATGTCCTTGGTGGGCGCGTTCCAGATGTCCTCGAGGTAGCCGGTTTCCACGGCGCGGCCCCAGACGTTCTGGTCGATGGAGTACGGGTTCTTCTTGGTGGTCTCGATGGGCAGTCCCTTTTCCTCGGCGAAGGCGATGGCCTTGTCGCGGGTCAGGGCGAGGTCGCGGACCGGTGCGATGCACTTCAGGTCCGGGCCCAGGGTCTGGATGCCCACTTCGAAGCGGACCTGGTCGTTGCCCTTGCCCGTGCAGCCGTGGGCCACGGTGGTGGCGCCGAATTCGCGGGCGGCCTTCACCAGGTGCTTGACGATGACCGGCCGGGAGATGGCGGACACCAGCGGGTAGTGGCCCTGGTAGAGTGCGTTGGCCTTCAGGGTGGGCACGCAGTATTCGTTGGCGAACTCGTCGGACGCGTCGGCCACGTAGGCCTCGACGGCGCCGCAGCCCAGGGCGCGCTGGCGGATGGTTTCCAGGGATTCGCCGCCCTGTCCGACGTCGACCGCCACGGCGATGACCTCGGCACCGGTGGCTTCACCGATCCAGCCGATGGCGACGGAGGTGTCCAGGCCGCCGGAGTAGGCCAGCACAATGCGTTCAGTCACTTTAGATGCTCCTTGTTGGGGTTGGTTGTTTCGTTGTCTTCAAGCTTATTGCCCGGCTTCCTCGGCCATTTGCAGGAAGCGGGCTGCGAGGTCCGGGCCGCCCAGCGGGTCGCGGGAGACCAGCAGGACGGTGTCGTCGCCGGCGATGGTGCCCAGGATGGACGGCATCACCGAGTGGTCGATCGCCAGGGCCAGGAAGTTGGCGGCGCCGGGCGGGGTGCGCAGGACGGCGATGTTGGCGGAGGCTTCGGCGGTGACCAGCAGTTCGCTGCACAGCCGGGCCAGCCGCGCGTCCAGGATCTCCTGGGTCACGCCGCTCTTGGCGGCCCGTTCGCCGCCTTCGCCGGGGACGGCGTAGACCAGGACGCCTTCCTTGCCGCGGACGCGGACGGCGCCCAGTTCCACCAGGTCGCGCGATAGCGTGGCCTGGGTGACCTGTACGCCGTCGTCGGCCAGCAGCGCCGCAAGCTCAGCCTGGGAACGCACGGACTGCCCGGTGAGGATGGCGGTGATGCGCGCCTGCCGGGCGGTCTTGGTGGCCGGGCTGGTGCCCGGAGTGGACGGCTGGGCGGACACTAGAACGTGCTCTCTCCGGTGCCTTCGACAGGGGAAAGGCCATCGACGAAGGCCAGGCCTGAGCGGTGCATCAGCCATGCCATCAGCGCCTTCTGGGCGTGCAGCCGGTTTTCCGCCTCGTCCCAGACGATGGATTGCGGGCCGTCGATAACGTCGGCGGAAATCTCGTAGCCACGGTAGGCGGGAAGGCAGTGAAGCACGACGGCGTCATCCGCAGCGAGTGCCATGGCGTCCGAGTCGACGGAGTAGTCCCGGAAGAGCTGCATCCGGGCTTCCTTCTCGGCTTCCTGTCCCATGGATACCCAGGTGTCCGTGGCGACGACGTCGGCACCCTTCAGTGCTTCCTTTGCATCGGTGGTGATCAGGACGGAACCGCCGGTTTCGGCCGCACGTTCCTCTGCCGCCGCCACAATTTCCGCGGCCGGCAAGTAGCCCTCCGGCCCGGCAATGCGGACATGCATGCCTGCGGTGACCCCGGCAAGCAGGTAGGAGTTGGCCATGTTGTTGGCGGCGTCGCCCAGGTAGCTCATGGTGAGCCCCTTGAGGTTGCCCTTGTGTTCCTTGACGGCCAGCAGGTCGGCCAGGAGCTGGCACGGGTGGTAGTCATCGCACAGGGCGTTGATGACCGGAACCCTGGAGTTCTGCGCCATGGCCACCAGGCCGGCATGCGGTCCGGTGCGCCACACGATGGTGGAGACCATCCGTTCGAGCACCTTGGCGGTGTCCTCCACGGATTCCTTGTGCCCGATCTGCGCCTCGCCGGGGTTGATGATCAGGGCGTTGCCGCCCATGTCCGCGATGCCCGTGGCGAACGAGACCCGGGTCCGGGTGGAGGTCTTGTCGAAGATCACGGCCACGGTCTTGCGGCCGCTGCCTTGCGCGGCGAACGGCTGCACGCTGTAAGGGGCAGCCTTCATGCGGGCGGCGAGCTCAAGGACTTCGGCCTGTTCGGCGGGGCTGAGGTCGGTGTCCTTGAGGAAGTGCCGGGTTGCGGTGGTCACTGGGCGTCCTTAGCGGTCTGGAGGATTGCCGGGAATGCGGCGAGGAAGGTGTCGGCCTGTGCCGTGGTGAGGATCAGCGGCGGTGCCAGGCGGATGGTGCGCGGGCCCGGGCTGTTGATGATGAAGCCGGCGTCGAGGCCTGCCTGCACCACGGCGGGGGCTACGTCGGCGTCCAGGTCGAACCCGATCAGCAGCCCTTCGCCCCGCACCTCGGTCACGCCCGGGATCGCGGCCAGCGCGGAGCGCAGGTGCTCCCCCACCGCCGTGGCGTTGGCCAGGACGTTCTGGCTTTCGAGGGCGTGGAGGGTGGCGAGGGCGGCTGCCGTGGCCACGGGGTTTCCGCCGAAAGTGGTGCCGTGCTGGCCGGCGGACAACAACGACGACGTCTGCCCGCCCACGGTGATCAGGGCACCGATGGGGAAACCACCGCCCAGTCCCTTGGCCAGGGTGATCGCGTCGGGGACGATCCCGGCGTCCTCGCTTGCGAGCCACTTTCCGGTGCGTCCGATTCCGGTCTGGACCTCGTCCAGGATCAGCAGCGCGCCGACCTTGCTGGTGGCCTCCCGCGCAGCTTTCAGGTAGCCCGGCGGCAGCGGCCGGACGCCGGCTTCACCCTGGATGGGTTCCAGGAACACGGCCGCCACGGTTTCGTCCACTGCTGCCTTGAGTGCCTCCACATCCCCGAACGGGATGTGGACCACGCCGCCGGGCAGCGGCTCGAAGGGCGCCCGGTAGGCTTCCTTGGCCGTGAGTGCCAGCGCTCCCATGGTCCGGCCATGGAAGGCACCCTCAAGGGCAATGATTTTGGTCCGCTTGACCTCACCGGTTCCGGTGTTGCGGCGGGCCAGCTTGAAGGCGGCCTCGTTGGCTTCCGTGCCGGAGTTGCTGAAGAACACCTTGGAGCCGGCCGGAGCGTGGGCCAGTTCCAGGAGTTTTTCGGCCAGTGCCACCTGGGTAGGGCTGGTAAAGAAGTTGGAGACGTGGCCCAGGGTGGCCAGCTGGCTGGCGATGACTGACGTCACGAACGGGTGCGCGTGGCCCAGGGCGTTGACGGCGATGCCGCCCAGCAGGTCGAGGTATTCCTTGCCGTCGGCGTCCCACACCAGGCAGCCTGCACCGCGGACCAGGACGCGCTGGGGCGTACCGAAGACGTTCATGAGGGAGCTGGAGTAGCGGGAGAGCCACTCGGAGCCCGCGTGGCCCGTAGTCTCCACAAGCTCAGCAACGGGTGTGCGGTGCTCCAGGTTTTCCATCGTGTTCATCCGTTGATCTCCTCGTCCGGGACTACCTGGGTGCCGATGCCCGCCGTCGTAAATGTTTCAAGAAGCATGGAGTGGGCCAGGCGGCCGTCCACGATGTGTGCCCGTTCAACGCCCTCGTCAACGGCCTTGAGGCAGGCAGCCATCTTGGGGATCATTCCTGATTCGAGCCTGGGCAGCATCTGCCGCAGCTCCGACGCGGTGAGGGATGAGATCAGCGAGGACTTGTCCGGCCAGTTGGCGTAGAGGCCCTCGACGTCGGTCAGGATCACCAGCTTGGAGGCGCCCAGCGCCGAGGCGACGGCGGCCGCTGCGGTGTCCGCATTGACGTTCAGGACCTGGCCCGTGGGCTGGAACCGGGCAGTGCCCGCCACGCCCTCTCCGCCGTCGACAATTTCCGGGGCCACCGTGGAGATCACCGGAATGCGCCCTGCGTCGAGGATGTCCACGATGCCGGCGGGGTCCACGCCCACCACCTCGCCCACCAGCCCGAGGTCCACTTCTTCGCCGTCCACCACGGTGCCGGTGCGCACGGCGCGCAGCAGTCCGCCGTCTTCGCCGGACATGCCGACGGCGTAGGGTCCGTGGGAGTTGATCAGGCCCACCAGTTCGCGTCCCACCTGGCCGGTGAGGACCATGCGGACCACGTCCATGGCTTCGGGGGTGGTGACGCGGAGGCCGCCCTTGAACTCGGATTCAATGCCCAGCCGGCCCAGCATGGAGTTGATCTGGGGGCCGCCGCCGTGGACCACCACGGGGTGGATGCCCACATGGTGGAGGAAGACGATGTCTTCGGCGAAGGCGCGGCGCAGTTCGTCGTTGACCATGGCGTTGCCGCCGTATTTGACCACCATGGTGGTGCCGGCGAACCGCTGGATCCAGGGCAGCGCCTCGATCAGGGTTGCCGCCTTGTCCTGGGCAGCGGACATGCTGGTGGTTTCACGCGTCTGGGTGTTCATGTTGTCACTTTCCACAGCGGTTTATGCCTTGGGCGGGCAATGGCTGGCGGAGCCCCTAGCTGGAGTAGGCGCTGTTCTCGTGCACGTAGTCGTGGGTGAGGTCGTTGGTCCAGATGGTGGCTTCGGCGTCGCCTGCCTGCAGGTCGATCTCCACCAGCACCTCGCGTGGTTCCAGGTCCACGAGGCTCCGGTCGTCCCCGATGCTGCCGTTGCGGCAGATCTGGACGCCGTTCATGGCCACGTTGAGCTTGTCCGGTTCGAAGACGGCGTCCGTGGTGCCGACGGCGGACAGCACGCGGCCCCAGTTGGGGTCCTTGCCGAAGATGGCGGCCTTGAACAGGTTGGAGCGGGCCACCGAGCGGCTGACCGTTTCGGCATCGGCTTCGCTGGCGGCGTTGAACGTGCGGATGGCGATGTCATGGCTGGCACCTTCAGCATCGGCAATCAGCTTCCGGGCCAGCTCGGCGCAGACCTGGGTCAGGCCCTCGCCGAACGCTTCAGCGGAGGGAACGGCACCGGCGGCGCCGGAAGCCAGGAGGACCACGGTGTCGTTGGTGGACATGCAGCCGTCGGAGTCGGCGCGGTCGAAGGTGACGCGCGTGGCATCGCGGAGGACGACGTCGAGCAGCTCCGGCTGCACCATGGCATCCGTGGTGAGCACCACCAGCATGGTGGCCAGGCCGGGCGCCAGCATGCCGGCACCCTTGGCGATCCCGCCGATACTGAATTCCTGGCCGTCGGCGTCGGTGCCGATGAAGAGGGCCGACTTTGGCACGCTGTCGGTAGTCATGATGGCGGTGCCGGCAGCCGGTCCGCCGTCAGTGCTGAGCTCGGCAGCAGCGGCCTCAACCCCCGGCAGGATCTTGTCCATGGGCAGCTGCTCGCCGATCAGCCCGGTGGAGCAGACAAAGACGTCGGTGGCCGAGATGCCCAGCACCTTGGCCACTTTCTCGGCGGTGCTGTGGGTGTTCTGGAACCCGGTGGGGCCGGTGCAGGCGTTGGCTCCGCCGGAGTTGAGGATGACGGCGTCAACGCGGCCATCGGAGACCACCTGGCGGGACCAGTGCACGGGGGCTGCCGCCACGCGGTTGCTGGTGAAGACGGCGGCGGCCGCCTTGGAGGGGCCGTCGTTGACGACCAGGGCGAGGTCCGGGTTGCCGGAGGCCTTGAGTCCGGCAGTGACGCCGGCTGCCCGGAATCCCTGGGGTGCGGTGATGGTCACGGGGCTACTCCCTGGAGGTTGAGGCCGGCGGTTTCGGGCAGGCCGAGTGCGATGTTCATGGACTGCACAGCGCCGCCGGCCGTGCCCTTAGTGAGGTTGTCAATCACGCAGGTGACGATGACCCGTCCCGTGTGCGCGTCGAAGGCCAGCTGCATGGCGGCGTGGTTGGAGCCCTGCACGGACTTGGTCCCGGGCCACTGGCCCTCGGACAGCACGTGGACGAACGGCTCGTCGTCGTACGCTTCGGTCCACGCCTGGCGAAGCTGCGCTGCGGTGGTGCCGTCTTTGACCTTGGCGGTGGCGGTGGTCAGGATGCCGCGGCTCATCGGTGCAAGCGTGGGAGTGAAGGAAACGCTGACTTTTTCCCCGGCTGCGTTGGAGAGGCCCTGCTCGATCTCGGGGGTGTGCCGGTGCCCGCCGCCCACGCCGTAGGGACTCATCGAACCCATGACTTCGGCGCCGATCAGGTTGACCTTGGCAGCCTTGCCCGCGCCCGAGGTGCCGGAAGCGGACACAATCACGACGTCGTCCGGCTCCAGCAGGTGCGCGGCGAATCCGGGGGTCAGTGCCAGGAGGGCGGAGGTTGGGTAGCAGCCGGGAACGGCGATGCGCTTGGCGCCCTTGAGGGCTTCACGCTGCCCTGGCAGTTCCGGGAGCCCGTAGGGCCAGGTGCCCGCGTGGGGCGAGCCGTAGAACTTCTCCCATGCGGCGGGGTCCTCGAGGCGGTGGTCCGCGCCGGCGTCGATGACAATCGTCCCTTCGGGAAGCTGGGAAGCGATCTCGGCGGAGGCTCCGTGCGGCAGCGCCAGGAAGACAACATCATGGCCGGAAAGGTTCTCCACGGTGGTGTCTTCAAGGATGCGGCTGGCCAGTCCATGGAGGTGCGGCTGCAGTTCACCGAGGCGGGAACCGGCATTGCTGTGGGCTGTGATGGCACCGATGGTCACACCTGGGTGTCCGGCAAGCAGGCGAAGGACCTCTCCCCCGGCGTAGCCGCTGGCTCCCGAAACCGCAACAGAAATAGTCATGCTTAGACTATACAGCAATAGTTATGCACTGATGCCGATATTTATGCATGGATGTCCTTGGCGCCCCTGCTGCTTCTGTACTTGCCGCCCCGGGCTGCGGTGTCCCTAGGATGGTTTCGGCAGCCGGGGCCGGAAACGCCGGGACCCGCGAAAGGAGAGCCATGACGCACGCAATCGTCGCACGGCAGGCAGGCGGACCGGAAGTCCTTGACTACACCGAGGTTGAAACCCCTGTCCCCGGACCGGGTCAGGTGCTCTTCAAAGTGGAGGCGGCGGGCGTCAATTTCATCGACACATACAAGCGCAGCGGGACCTACAAAGTGCAGTACCCCTTTACCCCCGGTACGGAAGCCGCAGGGACGGTGGAGGCAGTGGGCGAAGGAGTGACGGCTTTCGTCGTGGGCGACCGGATTGCAACGGCCGAGGGCACCAAGTGCTATGCGGACTACGCGCTGGTGGACGAGGAGGCGGCGCTGCCGGTACCGAAAGGCCTGGACGTCTACACGGCCGCAGCCCTCCCCCTGCAGGGGATGACGGCGCATTTCCTGATGAACTCCACTTTCAAGGTGGAGCCAGGCCACAGGGTCCTGCTGCACGCCGGGGCCGGCGGTGTGGGCCTGCTCATGATCCAGCTCCTCAAGGCCCGCGGCGCGGAAGTGATCACCACGGTTTCCACCGATGAGAAGGATCAGCTTGCGCGTGCGGCGGGCGCGGACCACGTGCTGCGCTACGACGGTTTCGCGAAGCGGGTCACGGACATCACGGGCGGCATCGGCGTGGACGTGGTGTACGACGGCGTGGGGAAAGAGACGTTCGATGGTTCACTTGCAGCGCTGCGCGTCCGGGGCATGCTGGTGCTTTTTGGCGCGGCATCAGGGCCGGTCCCGCCCTTTGACCCGCAGCGGCTCAATGCCGGGGGCTCCCTGTTCCTCACCCGGCCCACCATTGCACACCACCTGCGGGATGCTGCGGAACGGCGCTGGCGCTCGGACGAGGTCTTTGGCGCCGCCGCAGACGGCAGCCTGAAGGTCCGGATCGGCGCGCGCTACCCGTTGAGCCAGGCAGCCCAGGCGCACCGCGACCTGGAGGGCCGGAAGACCACGGGCAAGGTCGTCCTGGTGCCCTGACACCTGGTCCTTGGGGAACGTGAAGTAGCCACGGCGGCGGTTCACAGCCTGAGCGCGGCGGTTGTACATGGGGCGCTCACACCCTGGCCCTGGGATGGTGGAACAGGGCTTTCGGCCCAACCCAAAGGCCGCCCAGGGTGGGACACTCGGCCAATGATGCATCAACGGAACCTGCGCCGGCTTCCTGCCGCCGGAGCACTTATCTGTGTTCCGGCCTGCTGGTTTGCGTTCCGGCGCCTCCAACTGCGTTGGGGTGCAACCCGGGAGGAGGCGGGCGGGCAACTGCCCGGTGATGACCTGATCACTGTCGCCGGCCTGCAGGCAACGCGGTCTGTCACCGTCCATGCGCCGCCTGAACGGGTGTGGCCGTGGCTGGTGCAGATGGGCCAGCGCCGAGGGGGACTCTACAGCTACGATTTCCTGGAGAACCTCGCCGGCCTGGATATCCACAGCGCGGACCGCATCCATCCTGAGTGGCAGGACATCAAAGTGGGCGACCCTGTCCATCTGGCACCCACGGACTCCTCGGACCTGGAGGTGGCGCTCCTTGAACCGGAAAGAGCGCTCGTCCTGCGCATCCCCCGGAGTCCAGCACCCGGCCCCTTCGACTTCACCTGGGCCTTCATCCTCCAACCCAAGCCAAACGACACCACCCGACTCGTTGTCCGTGAGCGGTACGCCTACCGGCAATGGTGGGCACGGTTCCTGGTAGAGACCGTGGAAGTTGCCAGCTTCGTCATGTCCCTGCGCATGCTCCACGGGATCAGGAGCCGGGCCGAGGGACTCACTTAAAGGAACAGGCTGCACCCCGGGGCAAGTACATTGACGTCGCCAGGGATACCAGTCACAGGATGGAGAGTCCTCAATCATGGACAGTCCCAGGCAGCCGGCTCAATTGCCCCCGAAAATCCTGCGCATTCCCGGGGCAATCCTCGCCGCGGTAGCTGTCTATCACCAGTTCATCCGCCCGCTCCACCTTCACTGGGGAGCGAACGAGGACGAAGAAGAACGCCCAATGCCAGGCGATGAGTTCGTGAACGATCCGTATGTGACGACAACCAGGGCCGTGTCCATCAAGGCCCGTCCCGGCAGCATATGGCCATGGCTTGTGCAAATGGGCGACAGGCGCGGTGGCCTGTACAGCTACGACGTCCTGGACCGGGCCTTCGGTATCCTGAGTGGCCCAAGCGCCGGCAGGATACTTCCCGAGTTCCAAGGGCTTGCGGCAGGTGACGTGATTCCCCTGGGCAAGGGCCCGGACTGGCCGGTCAGGATCCTTGACGCCGAACGGGCCATGGTACTGGAACCGGTCTCCGGCCGCGTCAGTTGGTGTTTCGCGCTGTACCCGGAGGGGGACAATACACGGTTGGTGAGCCGGGTACGCATCCGGATCTACACAAAGGTCGTCCTCTGGATTCTGGCGCCGCTGGTCGATGCATGCTGGTTCGTTATGGAGCGAAGGATGCTCAAGGGAATCCGTCAACGTGCCGAAAAACTTAGGAAGTAAGAAATTTCTGCGCCATCAGCATGTTCGAACAGTTGGCGCCGTAACGAAGAAGTCCCCGCACCCAATTCAAAGGGATGCGGGGACTGCTTTCGTCCGGAGATTGCCCTGCTTAGCGCTGGACGGCTCCGAAGCGTTCTGCGGCCAACGCCACTGCCTGCTCACGCGCAGCCGAGGCTTCGTCTGCGGTGAGGGTGCGGTCGGCTGCCCGGAACCGAAGGCCGAAGGCCAGCGACTTCTTGCCTTCCTCGATCCCCTTGCCTGCGTAGACGTCGAACAGCGCCACGTCCTCCAGCAGCTCGCCGGCACCTTCACGCAGCGCATCAAGGACCTCGTCCGCCGGCACCCCGGCCGGGACAACGAGTGCAACGTCCTGAGTGGCTACCGGGTACGTGGAGATGTGGCGGGCCAC
The DNA here is from genome assembly GCF_006715225.1 of Arthrobacter sp. SLBN-112. Classification (NCBI taxonomy): domain Bacteria; kingdom Bacillati; phylum Actinomycetota; class Actinomycetes; order Micrococcales; family Micrococcaceae; genus Arthrobacter; species Arthrobacter sp. SLBN-112. The sequence continues at coordinate 2,724,312 of NZ_VFMU01000001.1, read as the reverse complement.
GATCACGTCCGGTGCCGCCTCAAACAGGGTGTCGGCGTCGAGTTCGAGTGCCACCGAACGGGCAGGCATGTCCGAAGCTGCCAGCAGCTTGGGGTGCAGTTCGCCCGCGTAGCCAACGGTCTCCCCTGTCCGCAGCGCCAGGCGGGCGGTGCGGCCGGGATGGAACGCCTGGTGGCTGCCCTGGCTGACCACCAGGTCGACGCCGAGGACGTCGCCGGCGAGGCGGGCAACATCCAGCGCATCGGCCCAGTCCCACTGCCGGGGGGTGTGCCCCGCGGCGGCCGGGGAATCGTGGCCGGTGAGGACGGCAGCCACGTGGAACGGCTGGTCCGGGACGCCGTCGTAGAGTGCATCGAGGACCTCGGCGTCAGGCTTGGCGCCCAGCGGCGGGATCGAAGCTGTGCCCACGGTCCCGGCCGGCAGGAATACCAGGCCGGACTCGAACAGGGCAAGATCGCGGAAGCCCCGCGAGTGGTTCCGCTTGGCCACCTCGATCAGCCCGGGCAGGATGGAGGTGCGCAGGAAACCCTGCTCCTCGCTGATGGGGTTGGCCAGCTTGACCGCGCTCAGTTCCGAACCCTGTTCGGCCGCACCAAAGGTGTCGTTGGCTGCCTTGGACACGAACGGGTAGGACAGCACCTCAGTCAGGCCGGCATCAGCCAGGGACTGGATCAGGCGCCGGCGCTGCTGCTGGACCCGGGTAAGTCCGCGGCCCGGAGGGGCCACCGGCAGGGTGGCGGGGATCTTGTCGTAGCCCACCAGCCGGGCGATTTCCTCGGTCAGGTCTTCCTTGGTTTCCAGGTCGCTGCGCCACGTGGGCGGCGTAACGCTCCAGCCGCCGTCGTTCTTCTCCACGACGGCGCCCAGGTCCTCAAGGGAGGTGACAATCTGCTCCTCGGTGAAGTTGATGCCGATGCGGGCCGCGGCGAAGCCGGCGGGCAGTCCAATGGTGATGGTCTCCGGTGCCGCGCCCACGTCGGTGCCCGTTTCGTCGGCGGTGCCGCCGGCGAGTTCCACCAGGAGGTCCACCACGCGCTGGGCGGCGATGCCCGCCACCTGCCAGTCAACCCCGCGCTCGAAACGCTTGGACGCCTCGGACGGCAGCTTGTGCCGGCGCCGGGACCGCCCAATGGACACCTCGTCAAAGTGTGCCGATTCCACCAGGACGTTCGACGTCGAATCACTCACCTCGGTGGCCGCGCCGCCCATGACTCCCGCAATGCCGATCGCACCGGAGTCATCGGTGATGAGCAGGTCCTCGGCGTCAAGGGTGCGTTCCTTGCCATCCAGGGTGGTGATCTTCTCGCCTGCCGAGGCGCGCCGCACCACGATCTCACCGGACAGCTTGTCCTGGTCGTAGCAGTGCGTCGGTTGGCCCAGCTCCAGCATGACGTAGTTGGAGATGTCCACGGGCAGTGAGATGGAGCGGATGCCTGCCAGCCGGAGCCGGGACACCATCCACGGCGGGGTGGGCCGGGTGGCGTCCACGCCGCGAACGGTGCGTGCCACGAAACGGTCGCAGCCGGGCTTGCCGTAGATGGGGGCGTCGTCGTTGAGCTTCACGCCGTAGCCGCCGGAGAGCTCCGCGGGTGCATTGACCTTCCCGGCCGGATCCGTGAAGGCGGTGCCGGTGGCGTGCGCGTATTCCCGCGCCATGCCGCGGATGGAGAAGGCGTAGCCGCGGTCCGGGGTGACATTGATTTCCGCGGCCTGGTCGTACAGCCCCAAAAGCTCCATGGCGTCGGTGCCCACTTCCGGGTCAAGCCCGATGCGGGACAGCACTAGGATGCCGTCGTGGTCCTCGCCGATGCCCAGTTCGCGGACCGAGGCGATCATGCCGGCTGACAGGTGGCCGTAGGTCTTGCGGGCCGAGATGTGGAAGTCGCCGGGCAGCACGGCGCCCGGAAGCGTGACCACCACCTTGTCGCCCTCCACGAAGTTGTGGGCGCCGCAGATGATGCCCTGGACACCGGAGGGGTCAATCCCGTCTCCGGTGAGGGTCTGCTCCTGCCCTTCGGGGACAACGCGGACCTGGCACCAGTTGATGGTCTTGCCGTTGGTCTGCGGCTCCTTGACCAGGCTCAGCACCTGCCCCACCACGACGGGGCCCTTCAGCGTGTCCGTGGGGCGGTGGACCGCTTCTTCCTCGAAACCGACCTTGACCAGCTCGGCCATGACATCTTCGGCCGATGCTTCGGCCGGTACGGCCGCGAATTCACGCAGCCAGGAAAGTGGGATACGCACTGTTAGATCTCCATCCCGAAGTGCTCGCTGAACCGTACATCGCCTTCGATCATGTCGCGCATGTCCCCCACCTCGTTGCGGAACATGAGGGTGCGCTCGATGCCCATGCCGAAGGCAAAACCTGAATAGACGTCCGGGTCGATGCCCGCGGCGCGCAGGACATTGGGGTTGACCATGCCGCAGCCGCCCCACTCGATCCAGGCCGGGCCGCCCTTGGCGCCGGGGTGGAAGATGTCCAGCTCGGCGGAGGGCTCGGTGAACGGGAAGTAGTTGGGGCGCAGCCGGATCTGGGCTTCGTCGCCGAACATCTGCCGGGCGAAGTGCTCAAGGGTGCCGCGCAGGTCCGCCATGGACAGATTCCTGTCGATGGCCAGGCCTTCGAACTGGTGGAACACCGGGGTGTGGGTGGCATCCAGTTCATCGGTGCGGAACACCTTGCCGGGGCACAGCACGTAGATGGGCACCTCCCGCTCCAGCATGGACCGGACCTGCACCGGCGAGGTGTGGGTGCGCATCAGCAAGTGGGCCTCGGGAGGTTCCACGAAAAAGGTGTCCTGCATTTCGCGGGCCGGGTGGTCCGGCTTGAAGTTCAGGGCGTCGAAGTTGAACCACTCCGATTCCACCTCGGGGCCTTCGGCGATTTCCCAGCCCATGCCCACGAAGATGTCCGCGACGCGGTCCTGCAGCGTGGAGAGCGGGTGACGGGCACCGGCGCGGCGGCGGCGCGGCGCGGCGGTGACGTCCACGGTTTCCTCGACCAGGATCCTGGCGTCGTTTTCAGCCTCCAGAACCGTGGCACGATCGGCGAGCGCCTTGTTGACCCGGCCGCGGGAGGAGCCCATCAGCTTTCCGGCGAGCGCTTTCTGGTCCTTGGGCAAGCGGCCGATCTCACGGTTGGCAAGGCTCAGCGGGGACTTCTCACCACTGTGGGCGAGGCGCACTGCCTTCAGCTCGTCAAGGGTGGCCGCACCGGCGATGGCGGTGATGGCCTGGTCTACAGCGGCATTGATGGCGGCCTCATCCGTGGGGTTCGGGATGGCACCGCCCGGCAAAGTTTCAGTCATCTACTGTTCTTAGCTAGGAGTCGTGGCTGCCGGCGGCCGGGGCAGCCGTTGGCGGTTTCCCGCCCGGCGCGTCCGTCGCCGGCAGGTCATGGATGAATGCGCTGAACGTCAGGTGCATTCAATGACCAGGTCAGGGCTCGCCGGCAGGACCGGCGGCCACTGCCCTCCAGTCTAGTTGAACCCTCCGGTTACCATGGCCTCATGACTTTGCGGCAGCGCGCGGGTGCCTTTCACCGCCCGACGACGGCCCAGCGACTAAGGCGGGCAGCGAACCTCCTGAACGGGAGCACCCTGGCCGGGCTCGCCGTCGCCCTCGCCGCCCGGACCCGGATCAGCCGGGGGCCGCGCGGACTGATCATCGCCGCGGGCTACCGCTGGCGGCTGCCGTTCGCTCACGCCTACACCCTTGGCAACGTGGTGCTGTGCCGCAGCACGGCCGGGGAACTGCTGTCCCGGCCGGGGCTCCTGGGGCACGAGGAAAGGCACTGCAGCCAGTACGCATGGTGCCTGGGATTGCCCTTCATCCCGCTGTACCTCGCAGCCGCGGGCTGGTCGGTGCTGCGTACCGGAAATCCGGGAACGGGCAACATCTTTGAACGCAGGGCAGGGCTGGCGGCCGGCGGCTACCCGCTTATGGCGGGAAGGCGAAAGTGAAGGGACAGGAACCCGGCATGCACGAGGATGCGCGGACAGTCACCGTCACGGGTACGGGATGGGCGGAAGCGGCCCCTGACCTGATGCTGGTTTCGGTGGGAGTGGAGTGCCGCGCCGAATCGGTGGAGGGCGCGTACGCGGCGGCCGCGGAGGGACTGGCTGCGGTAGGCTCCGCTCTCCGCAGCCACGGCGTTGCCCCGGCCGATATCCGCTCAGCAGGTTTATCCGTCCGCGCCGACCTCGCCTGGCGGGACGGCGAAGGCCAGAAACTCGTGGGGTACGTAGCGGCCAGCAGCCTCACGGTCAGGCTGCGGGATATTGGCAGCGCGTCCGCCATCATTTCCGCGGCAGTGGGTGCGGCCGGGGACAACGTGCGGCTGAACAACCTGCAGTTGGTCCTCTCTGACGACGCCGCGGTCCGCGCAGAGGCCAGGGACACTGCCTGGCATGACGCGTTGCGCACCGCCGTCCAGTATGCCGCCCTGGCCTCCGCAACCCTGGGCCGGGTGCTGTCCGTGACCGACCAGCCGCCTGCGGGAGGGCCGGTTCCACTTGACGGGATGCAGCGGACGAGTGCGTCGGAGGGCCTGGCAGTCGAGCCGGGCACCAACCGTGTCGAGGCCACCGTCACTGCCACGTGGGCACTGGAACAATAGCCTTTCCGCCGGCACGGCCTGCTGCGCGGCGCCTTGACTTCCATTCGAACATGTTTTCGAATGGAGTCATGAGATGGGAAGCGCAGGCACTGATGCCCAGTCCACCGGACACCGCGGCCGGGGCAGCACCGGCGCTCCTTCCACTCGCGGGACTGGTCCGCTCCGTCACCACCCCTGAGTTCGTCGGCATCACGTTCCATGAGGTCACCGCAAAGTCCGCGCTCAACAGGGTCCCGGCGGGATCAAAGATGCCGTTCGAATGGACCGTGAATCCCTACCGCGGCTGCAGCCACGCCTGCGTCTACTGCTTTGCCCGGAAGACGCACACCTACCTGGATTTCGACGCCGGCATGGACTTTGACAGCCAGGTGGTGGTCAAGGTGAACGTCGCGGAAGTCCTCCGCAAGGAACTGAACAAGTCCTCCTGGACACGCCAGCAAGTGGCGCTGGGCACCAATACCGATCCCTACCAGCGGGCCGAGGGCCGGTATCGGCTCATGCCTGGCATTATTGCCGCATTGGCGGAGTCCGGCACTCCCCTGTCCATCCTCACCAAGGGGACCCTGCTGGCTCGGGACATTCCGCTGCTCAAAAGGGCTGCCACGCAGGTGCCCGTGGGGCTGGGCATCTCCCTGGCCATGACGGACGAAGCCTTGTCGGAGGCCATCGAGCCCGGCACGCCCGGACCCAGGGCCCGGCTCAAACTCGTCTCCCGCTTGCGTGAGGCTGGACTCCCCTGCGGTGTCATGGCCATGCCCATCCTGCCGTGGTTGTCCGACAGTGACGAAGCCCTGGATGCGCTGTTCGGTTCCCTGGCGGCAGCCGGGGCAACCGGAGTCAGTGCGGGCGCACTGTACCTGAAGCCGGGCACCAGGGAATGGTTCATGAAATGGCTCGCCACCCACCACCCCGAACTCGCCGGCCGGTACCGGCGGCTGTACGGGACAGGTTCCTACGCCTCCAAGGAGTACCGCACCTGGTTGGCCGGGAAGGTCAGGTATTTCAAGGCCCGGCACGGCTTCTCACATTCGGCAGGTTTCAGCCACCGGAACTTGGACGACCCCAGAGTGGAGGAAGCGGAATATCCGGCCGGGATCATTCCCACAGCGGTTCCGGGCGTCCCGGCTGATCATCCTTCGGCGCCAGTTTCGGCGGCATCCGGGAATGCTGTGCAGGAATCCCTGTTCTAACTGCCCCGTCATCCAGGCCGCCCTGATGTGTCAGGCCTTGGTCCTGCCCGGGGCCTCCGCAAGCAGCGCACCGGAATCCATGGGATCAGAACCTTGGGCAACAGAATCCAGGAGCGCGCGGACAATCGGATAATCGGCCGGGATCCACGGCAGGGCCAGGACCGCCTCGCGGTCCCCCAGGTCAACCCAGCGCAGCTCATCATGGTCCTCCAGGGGCATCGGTTCGCCGCGGGTCACCTCCGCGAACCAGACCCTCATGCTGGCCCTTTCATTCAGGGGCCAGCCGCCCGGTGTTTCCGCTGGCAGCTCTGAACCAAGGTGCACGCCGATCCCGAGTTCCTCAGCCAGTTCCCGTACCAGCGCCGCCTCGGGTTCCTCACCGGGTTCCACCTTGCCGCCCGGGAATTCCCATAGCCCCGCCAGGTGCTCCGGCGCGCTTCGCCGCGCCACCAGCAGCGCCGCCGGATTGGCCAGTCGGTCCACTACAGCTCCGCCCACAACCTGAATCAGTCCAGTCACCGGCTCATTCTATGGGCCACAATGGAGTGTCCGGGAACAGCAGTCCTGCCGGGGAATCTCCTCCCGCGGGAATAGGTCCAGCCCAGCAAGGGTTCCCACACTGTCCGGACCGTCCTGCCCCACCGCCGTGGCATCCGCCCCTTATACGATCCACGTTTCGAGAAGCAGGCATATGAGCAGCGTTCTTTCCCCGTCCACGGCTACCCGCACCAAAACGCCCAACATCGGCATGGCCATCTTCGCCCTGGCCATGGGCGGGGTGGGGATCGGGGTCACCGAATTCACCATGATGGGCCTGCTGAAGGAAGTGGAAGTGGGCCTGGGGATCAGCACCCCTGAAGCCGGGCACCTGATCTCCGCGTATGCGCTGGGCGTGGTGGTGGGCGCTCCCCTCCTGGCCGCCGTCGGAGCCAAACTCCCCCGCAAGAGACTCGCGCTGGGGCTGCTTCTGTTCTTTACCGTGGCCAACCTGACGTCATTCATTGCGCCCGACTACGGTTCAATGCTGGTGTCCCGCTTTGCCGCCGGCCTGCCGCACGGCGCGTTTTTCGGGGTGGCAGCCGTCATCGCCGCATCCCTTGTTCCGCCGACAAAACGGGGCTGGGCCATCTCGATGGTCATGGCCGGACTCAGCGTCTCAAACGTCGTGGGAGTACCGGCCGCCACGTGGCTGGGCCAGACTTTCGGCTGGCGCCTGCTGTTTGTCCTGGTTGGTGCCATCGGACTGCTGGCACTGGCCATGGTGTGGAAATTCGTCCCCTTCCAGCACGCGCACCCGGACGCGAGCATCCGGCGCGAACTCGGGGCCCTCAAACGGCTCCAGGTATGGTTGGCCCTCCTGGTGGGCATTGTGGGCTTCGGCGGCTTTTTCGCCACCTACACCTATATCGCCCACACCATGACGGCGGTAGCCGGCATCCCGTCCGCCCTGATCCCACTGGTGGTTGCGCTCTACGGGCTTGGCATGGTGGCAGGGAACATCGTCGGCGGCAGGCTCGCTGACAAATCGGTCATGGGCACCCTGTACCGGGTCCTCCCGGCCATCGCCGTGGCCCTGGTGGTCTACGCGGTTGCAGCGCACTGGCCCTGGAGCGCCATGGTCATGGTGTTTGTGGTGGGAGCTTCCGGCTCCATGCTCATCCCTGCCCTCCAGACCCGCCTGCTGGATGCCTCACCGGATGCCCCGTCGCTGGCCTCCTCCCTCAACCACGCCGCGCTGAACGTGGCCAACGCCCTGGGCGCCTTCCTCGGCGGCGTTGTCATCGCCCTCGGCTGGGGCTTCGTTGCCCCGGCCCTGGTCGGGGCCGTGCTCGCCATCCTTGGTTTCGGCGTCGCCCTTCTCAGCGGCCTGCTCGAGCGCAAAAGTCCGTTGGCCGCCTGAACCCTTCGCGGCGCGTCCCAAGGCGGGAAACCCGGCGGCCGCCAGGTCCTAACGATGCCGCAACGCCGCCACTGGAGCTACTGACTTTGCAGGGGGCTTATGTTAGCTTGAGCCTCATCGGGACTATTAATCCCGGTCACAATAAGGAGGAGACATGGGTTTTCTTGCTTGGATTATTTTGGGCCTCATAGTCGGGGCCATCGTTAAGGCCGTTATGCCCGGACGGGTCGGCGGCGGCTGGGTCACCAGCCTCATCCTGGGTGTCGTTGGCGCCATTGTTGGCGGCTGGATTGGCAGCCTGCTGTTCAACAAGGGCGATCTTGCTTTCTTCGACCTCGGCACTTGGATTCTCGCTATCGTCGGTGGCCTGGTTGTCGCCGGCATCTATGGAGCAGTTACCGGACGCGGCCGGACCAGCCGCGCACCATAACCGCTCTGTTACAACTATCCGATGGGGCCCCGGACTTCCGGGGCCTTTTCTTTGTGCCCCGTCTTTGCGCCTGGTCTGTGCCCCCTGATGCCCTTGTCCGGAAGCCTCCGTGAGGGGCGGGCCTGACCAAGGCGCCGGCCGCCGTCGTGCGTCCTTAGGTTGCTGCTTCCGGTTCCATCGGAGCCTGGACCCGGCGCTGGGAGCGGGCGCTGGCGTAGAGGCACACCGTGGCCGCGGTCCCCAGGTTGAGGCTTTCGGCGGCACCGTAGACGGGAACAGCCACGCGGTGGTCTGCCAATTCCAGCTCCTCAGCGGACAGTCCCTGCGCCTCGTTGCCGAAAAGCCAGGCGGTAGGCGCGGCGAGGTCGTAGACGGACTCAGGTCCGGTACCGGTGAGCCTGCGCCGGGCGTTCTCGTCCTGCAGGACATCGAGGTCCAGCTGTCCGTAGCCGTCAGCGGCGAGGATGCCGATGCCGCGCGCCTTGCAGGCCTGGGCTAGTTCAGCGGGATCGGCAGCAAGTACGACGGGAAGGTGGAACAGCGACCCTGCGGTGGAGCGGACAGCCTTGGGGTTGTAGATGTCCACGCTGGAGGTGGTGAAAACCACGGCGTCGGCACCGGCAGAATCTGCGGCGCGCAGGACGGTTCCCGCGTTCCCCGGGTCCCGCACCTGGCACAGCACGGCAATCAGGCGGGGCCCGGCGTCGAGCACCTCTTCAAGGGGCACGTCCACAAACCTGCAGACGGCGACGATCCCCTGGGGGTTAACGGTGTCTGCCATGGCTGCCAGGACCTCTTCGGTGGCCAGCCGGGCGTTGGTGCCGTCGGCAAGCTCCTCGAATTCCGGAAACCGGTCAAGGCAGCTTTCGCTGGCGAAGACCTCGGTGACTATTCCGGGTGCTCCCGCCGCAATCCGCTGCTGGTGGAGTTTGAGTGCCTCGCGGACGGCCTGCGGCCCCTCAGCCAGGAACTGGCCACGCTTTAAACGGGCCGGGCGCCCTGCAAGCTTTGCCACGTCCTTCACCCGATCGGCTCGGGGGTTGGACAGTGGAAAATCTTGCGGGCGCCCGGTTTCGTTCATATAAGAACTGTAGTAGCTGCTGCCACCTGTTCCTGAACGGGCCCCTCAGGCGAGGGGCGGAAGCGGCTTGCCTAGGCTGCTGCTGCCTTCTTGGCGGAGGTGTCTGCCGGCAGGGAGTCCTTGGCCACCTGGACCAGCGCGGCGAAGGCGTTGGCGTCAGAGACGGCAAGCTCGGCCAGCATACGGCGGTCAACCTCGACCTCGGCGGCCTTCAGGCCCTGGATGAGGCGGTTGTAGGTGAGGCCGTTGGCGCGGGAAGCAGCGTTGATGCGCTGGATCCACAGGCGGCGGAAGTCACCCTTCTTCTTCTTGCGGTCGCCGTAGCTGTACACAAACGAGTGCAGCAGCTGCTCTTTGGCCTTGCGGTACAGGCGCGAACGCTGTCCGCGGTAACCCTTTGCGCGCTCAAGAACAACCCGGCGCTTCTTGTGGGCGTTGACCGCCCTCTTCACACGTGCCACGTGCGTACTCCTTCGAAAATCTGATCCCAAGCATCTACTGCCGGAGTTCCGGCGGCCTGAGAATGCTGTTTGGCAGGTGACGGGCCGCCAGGTGGCAGCCCCTCATAGAACTTGGAAATTAGATGCCGAGCATCTTGCGGATGACCTTGGCGTCGCCCTTGAAGACGATCTTGTCGCCGGCAAGGCGGCGGGTCAGGCGGGAGGACTTGTGCTCCAGGTAGTGGCGGCGGTTGGCCTGCTGGCGGCGCAGCTTGCCGCTGCCGGTCAGCTTGAAGCGCTTCTTAGCGCCACTGTGGGTCTTCATCTTCGGCATGGGAACCGATCTCCTTACGTTTCTGCGGGCCCGGGGGCCGCAGTTCTATCGCGCAGCCGCCCCTGCGGGCAGCATGCTGGTTGCTGACTGCCGGGTGCATACCCCGGCAGCTGTGAACTAGTTGGTCTTCTTGCCGGCCGGCTTCGGCGCTGCCTTGGGGGCAGGGCGTGCAGCAGGCTTCGGCGCTGCAGGCCTGGCCACCGGCTTGGGCGGTGCAGGCACAGCGGCCGGCTTGGGCGCCGCAGGCGCGGCGGCTTCCGGCTTGGCGGCAGCTGTAGGCCGGGGCGCCGGAGCAGCCTTCGGTGCAGCAGCCTTGGGGGCTTCCTGCTTCGGAGCTTCCTGCTTCGGTGCAGCAGCCTTGGGGGCTTCCTGCTTCGGAGCTTCCTGCTTCGGTGCAGCAGCCTTGGGGGCTTCCTGCTTCGGAGCTTCCTGCTCAGGAGCCGCGGGCGCCTCGGCGGGAGCATTGTCCTCAACGACTGCATCCGGTTCGGTGGAGACGGTGAAACCCTCCGGCAGCAGGTCAGCCAGTGACTGCGTCAAGGGGGCCTGGTCCTCGCCGGACGTATCGACACGTCCCGAAGCCTTGGCTTCATTCTGCGCCTTCGCTTCAGCACGCTGCGTTGCACGGCGCGCCTCGGCCTTGGCCTCAGCCTTGTTCTTCAGCGGGCCCACCACCATGACCATGTTGCGGCCATCAATACGGGGGCTGGACTCCACTACGCCAACTTCGGCGACGTCGTCGGCAAAGCGCTGGAGCAGGCGGATGCCCATCTCCGGACGCTGCTGCTCACGGCCGCGGAACTGGATCATGGCCTTGACCTTGTCCCCGGCACCGAGGAAGCGCAGGGCATGGCCGCGCTTGGTCTCGTAGTCGTGGGTGTCGATCTTCAAGCGGAAGCGGATTTCCTTCAGAACAGTGTTCGTCTGGTTCTTCCGTGCTTCACGTGCCTTGACTGCGGCCTCGTACTTGTACTTGCCGAAGTCCATCAGCTTGCACACCGGAGGCTTTGCCTGAGGTGCAACTTCAACGAGATCAAGGTCGGACTCGGCAGCCAGTCGCAGGGCATCCTCAATACGGACGATTCCTACCTGTTCACCTGCAGGGCCGACCAGCCGCACCTCGGGGACGCGGATACGCTCATTGATTCTTGGCTCGCTAATGTTAAAGCTCCTGTGTTTGTTGTTGATTCCCGGCAAATAGAGAAGGCCCCCAATTGCCGGAGCAATCGAAGGCCTCAGATAGGTTGGCTCAGCAACCCCGAAAGGGCTGCACGTGCACAGTCCCGGCGAGTGCCGGTCCGTGCCCAACCAGGTACCCGGCAACCTTGCGTCCCCTGCAGGTTCCAAAGGGAACGCCTGGGACAGCGGCTGACGCGGGTGGGAGAGAACTCCGCTTGCAAACTGGAAGCCATTCTACAGAAAAAATTCCCGTCAACGCCGGAAAGCGCTGTTGGGAACCTGATCGTTTGGGACAATCTCTGAAATAACGACATCCAGTCGGTCTGTGTCAAGCTTACCAGTATGAGCACCCCAGACAGTAATTCGTACGTCTTCGAGCCCGGCGACGCGGGCGCAGACGTTTCACAGCAGATCCGCGACATCTCGGAAGTCCCCGCCATCGAGGTCATCACCACGGCCGCCGTGCACCTGATGAGCGCGGCCGCGGTAAAGCTTGGCCTGGCCGCAGAGGACAACGCAGCCGAACTCAAGGACCTTGACGAGGCCCGCAAGCTGATCACCGCGCTGGCCGGCCTGGTGACCGCGGCTGCCCCGGAAATCGGGTCCCAGCACGCAGGACCCTTGCGCGACGGCCTGCGCTCCCTGCAGCTGGCGTTTCGTGAAGAGTCGCTGATTCCGGACGCCCCGGGCAAGGGCCCGGGCGAAAAGTACACCGGGGCAGTGAACTAAGGAAGAACCTACCCAAGCAGTGTCCGACGGCGGGACGGCCTTTCAAGGTCGTCCCGCCGTCGTCGTTTCCCCAGCAAAGTGCCCCCGGGGTCAATCGATTGCTCCGTACCTGCCGTTTTCCGAGTGGAAAGTCAAGTGGTCGTTGCAACGGTTAGGCTGCTGCGGCGAGGAGGAGTTCGTTGAATTTCTGCTTGGGTGTTGCGAGGCCGAGGGTGGGGCGTGGCCGGTTGTTGAGGCTGTCCTGAGCTCGTTTGATGTCCTGGGCCGTGTGGACGGACAGGTCGGTGCTTTTGGCGAACCAGTGCCGCAGGAGCCGGTTGGTGTTCTCGTTCGTCCCGCGTTGCCAGGGCGAGTGCGGGTCGGAGAAGTAGATTTCCGCGTCGATCGCGATCTGGATTTGGGCGTAACGGGCCATCTCGACTCCGCGGTCATAGGTGAGGGTTTTGCGCAGGTCCGCCGGCAGTTCGGCGAACGCGGTGATCATGGCCTTAGCGACCTCGTCTGCGCTGTGGCCGTTGGGCAGGTGCAGCAGCATGGTGTATCGGGTCGAACGTTCCACGCAGGTTCCGATCGCTGAGTTGCTGGCGACCGAGCCGAGTATCAGGTCGCATTCCCAGTGCCCGGGAACGGCCCGGTCCTCGGCTTCAGCAGGACGTTCGGAGATCTTCAGCGCGTCCTTGAACGGACTGTTGTTCCGACCCCGGCCGCGTCCGTCGGTGACCCGTTTGGCCCGGCCGGTGCTCAGTTGCCGGTACAGGTCCTGGCGGACATGACCGCGGCCCTGGACGTAGATGGCCTGATAGATCGTCTCGTGGCTGATCTGCATCCTCTTATCGTCCGGGAATGCACCAGCCAGGACCAGCGAGCACAGCTGGGGGGACCAGCCCTCGTCCATGGCGGACTCCACGAAGCGGGCCAGCGGTTTATGGGCGAGCTTGTGTTCCTTGGGGCGGCGGGCGTTCTGACCTGCCTTTAGCTGCGCGACGTCGGACTGGTAGATGCCGTCATCGCAGCAGTTCCGTCTGGCCTCGCGCCAGATCACTGACCGGTCCCGGCCAAGTTCCCTGCCGATCGCCGCGTAGGACCAGCCATCTCGCAGGCGCACCATGATCACCGCCCGTTCCGACAGACTCAGCCTGCCTGAACCAGGGACGCCGTCCGGAAACGGCGCCCCTGCAGGCCCTCCACGATTGCCCTTGGACATCTCCACAGGGCCCATCTTCCGGATCCAATGCAGCACCGTTGAGGACCACAGACCCGACACGCGGCACGCCTCACTAATCGACGCTCCCTGCCGCAGCAAAGCAAAAAACCCGTCCCTGACCTGATCCCCAAACACGTACCCCGCCGGCATCGCAACACCCCTTCAAATGGCCTTGTTGCAATGACCATATGAATCCGCCGAGGCCAAAACGACAACTACGCAGCAATCGATGAGGGGACCGGTATCAGGCGGCGGCTTTCCGGCGGCGCTGCTGGAGGACCAGGCCCACCAGGCACAGTACGACGCCGGCGGCGCCGACCGAAACGAAGCCCCCGGACGGCCCCATGACGTCGATGAAGATGCCGGCCAGCGGGGAACCGAGGGCAACACCGGCGGTGAGGGCCGAGCCGTACCAGCCCATGGCCTCTCCCCGCCGCTCCTCGGACACCAGGTCCGCGACTTTTTCGGAAGCCGCGGAGAGTACGGGAGCGCAGAGCAGGCCCGGCAGGACGGAGACGAACGCCAGGGTCCAGGTGTCGTGGGCAAAAGCCATGGGCAGGGTCAGCGCCGCCATGCCCAGCAGCAGGATGACAGGCGGGATGGGCCGGTGCATGGCGCCGTAGATGAGGCCGCCCACCACTGACGCAGCGCACCAGAAGACGAAGACGATGCCGATTTCGCTCTGGTGTCCGCCGGTTTGCAGCGCCGCAACAATGCCGACGTCGGTGCCGCTCAACACCATTCCGGCGCCGGCAGCAACGGCAAAGAGTGCCGCGACCGTTGGGGTGAACCAGGCGAAGCCACCTGCCAGCCTTCCGCGCAGTCCCTGTGCAGCACTGGTGGCCGCTCCGGCCGGCGCCAGTTCCGCGGCCGCTTCCTGGACGTGGGCCGGCGCGGTGGAGACGACGGCAACTTCCGCTGCATGCTGCTCATCTTCGGCGCATTCGATGGTTTGTCCCGGACTGCGGGTGGGCGGGTTGAACCACATGAGGAACAGCCCGGCGAGGGACGTGGCCACGCCCACCACAGTCAACCCGGCAATGGTGAATCCACTGGTGGCCACCACAGCGCCGGCGGCAGGGCCGATCATGAAGACCATTTCCGTGGTGATGGCGTCCAGGGCGAAGGCGGTGCGCCGCTGGTCGCCCTCCGCCAGGACGCCGAGGGACTGCCGGACCACACTGAAGATGGGGAGGGTGAGCAGGCCGCCTACGAAGACCAGCGGGAGGAGCCACTGGTAGGACACGTGCGGCACGACAGACCAGATCACCGTCTCCGAAATCACGGACGGGATGAGCGCGGTCCGCAGTCCCACGGTGTCAACGCGCCTGCCCCGCCATGGAGCGCCCAGGGCAATGCCAATGGTCATGACGGCTGCGGCGGCACCGGCAGCGGCATAGCCCTGACCCAGGGTGAGGACGATATGCAGGGTCAGGAGCACCCCGGCGGCCGAGTGCGGGATGCGGGCAATCATGCCCACCAGCAGCAGCCGGCGGATCGGCCGGATGGCGAGCAACTCCCGGTAGAGAGCGAAATTCACGAAGCGGTCCTTCAGGGTACGCCACAGCGCTGGCGGGGATCACCCATCCGGCTGCCGGCTAGTCGGGAGCACGCCTCAGTTTGATTTCCAGCGAGTCGACGCGCTCCCCAAACAATACATTCCGCGACCACTCCGACTGCAGGCCGGCCACCAACTCCTGGACACCGGCGGCGTCCAGTCCGTCCTCGAGGTACAGCACCACCTGCAGCTCCGGCCCCGCGCCGCCGCCCGGGAGCACGGCGCCGTCTGCTGCACGGGACGCTACTCCTCTGCCTGGCAACAGCCCGATGCTGCGAATGGCGGCAATACCGGAGGCGGCGCGGGTCATCTCATCGGCCAGTTCGGGGTCGTTGTACGAAGGGGTCCAGCCGTGCTGCTGTGCCAGTGCCCAGACGCCGGGGCGGCGCACCACGAACGTCACGTCTGCTCCCGGGTCCAGGACCAGGAGCTCGGCGCCTTCCGCGACTGCCGAGAGGGCCGCCCGCGCGGCGTACACGGCGACGGGCCGGGCCTCCGGATGCCAGGCGGCCAGGGCGGCCGCAGAGGTGAATGCGGGGAGGGCGGTCCTGCCATCGGCCGCCTTCAGCGTCACCAGCGCCATGTCTGCCTGCTTGTCGGCGTGCAGCCCGTGGGCTGCTTCAGCCTCTTCGGCCAGCTGCGCCACAATCGGAATGAAGACGCGGGCCGTGGCCAGGGCGGCGACGACGCCCGCTTCGTCTCCTGTCCCCTGCCGGAGCGCGGCCACGGCGGCGAGGTAACCGGCGTCGGCCGCGCCGTCGTCGTCCTCGAAGTTGTGGATCTTCGCGTCATCACCTTCAAGGCTGCGTCCTGCCCACGGCTGGCCCGCGGAATCCGTTGCGCCGCCGGCGCCGGCCAATGCTGCCGCGATGTGGCCAGGCAGCGGGCGGGGTGCCGGGCGCCCCGGCTCTTCGGGATTAGGCATGGATGAACAGGCCGCCCGGCTTAGCGACGGCCGGCGACGTCGAGGGCTTCGGGCAGGGTGAAGGCGCCGGCATAGAGGGCCTTGCCCACAATGGCGCCTTCGACGCCAAGGGGGACCAGGGACCGGAGGACCTTCAGGTCATCCAGGCTGGAGATGCCGCCGGAAGCAACCACGGGCTTGCCGGTCTTTTCCACCATCTGGCGGAGGAGTTCGACGTTGGGTCCCTGCAGCGTGCCATCCTTGGTCACGTCGGTCACGACGTACCGGGCGCAGCCGGCCTCCTCGAGGCGGCCCAGCACGTCCCAGAGGTCCCCGCCTTCCTTGGTCCAGCCCCGGCCGGCCAGGGTTGTTCCGCGGACGTCAAGGCCGACGGCGATCTTGTCGCCAAAGCGCTCGATGGCCCGCCGGGTCCACTCCGGGTTCTCCAGCGCAGCCGTCCCCAGGTTGACCCGGGCCACGCCCAGGTCAAGGGCGGCCTCCAGGGTCTGGTCATCACGGAGACCGCCGGAGAGCTCCACCTTGATGTCCAGCCGGCCCACAACCTCACGGAGCAGGTCCGCGTTGGAGCCGCGGCCGAAAGCGGCGTCCAGGTCCACCAGGTGCACCCACTCGGCGCCCTGCTGCTGCCAGTTAAGTGCAGCTTCAAGGGGTGTTCCGTAGCTGGTTTCGCTGCCGGCCTCGCCCTGGACCAGCCGGACGGCCTGGCCGTTGACGACGTCGACGGCTGGCAGCAGTTCAAGGACCGGCAGGTCATGTGCGGTGGTCATACTCATCCTCGGTGTTGATTCTTCGGTTCGGGCAAAGGCTGGGTGGGGCAGGGCTTGCAGGTCGGCGTCGCGCCGCCGCCCGGGTGATGGTCAGCCCGCCGGCAACGTCAGCAGGTAGGCGGCGAGCAGTGACATGGCGGCCAGCACGTAGAACGCAATCTGGGTCCAGAGCGGCTTGTGCTGCTGCCGGAATGAGATGCCGCCGCCGATGAGGATGCCGGCGAGTCCCATGAGCAGTACAGACCACATCTAGGCGTCGCTGCCGGCATCAGCCGGCGCTGCAGCAGGTTGGCCGCCAACCGGTTTGCGCAGGCCTTCCACCCAGTTGCGCAGGAGCCGCGCGCCGGCGTCGCCGGACTTCTCGGGGTGGAACTGGGTGGCGCAGAGGGGGCCGTTCTCGACCGCCGCGATAAACGGGCCGCCGTGTTCAGACCAGGTCACCAGGGGCGGCGCCATCCGGGGCTGGATGACGTCGAAGTTCCATTCCTGCACGCCATATGAGTGCACGAAGTAGAACCGTTCGTTTTCGACGCCGGCGAAGAGTTTGGAGCCTTCCGGGACCTTGACGGTGTTCCAGCCCATGTGTGGAACCACCTCGGCACGGAGTGCCTCGACCTTGCCAGGCCACTCGCCGATGCCTTCGGCTTCGGTGCCGTGCTCCACTCCGGCTTCGAAGAGGACCTGGAGGCCCACGCAGATGCCAAGCACGGGGCGGCCGCCTGCCACTCGCCTGCCAATGAGTCGGATCCCGTCAACGGCCCTGAGTTCGCGCATTACAGTTTCGAACGCACCCACACCCGGGACCACCAGGCCATCCGCGTTCAGTACATCTTCAGGTTTGGCGCTGAGGATCACTTCCGCTCCGGCGCGTTCCAGGGCACGTACAGCGGACCGCACGTTCCCGGAGCCGTAGTCGAGCACGGTGACTGTGGGCTTACCCTCGGGTGAAGGCAGCTTGCGTGAAGCTGACGGGTCGATGATGGCGCCGTCCTTCAGGACCTGTCCGCTCACAGCGCCCCCTTGGTGGAGGGGATGCCCTCGACCCGGGGATCGGGTTCGACGGCGGCGCGGAGGGCGCGTGCGAAGGCCTTGAACTGTGCCTCGACGATGTGGTGCGGGTCCCGGCCGGCGAGCACGTTCATGTGCAGGCAGATGCCCGCGTGCAGCGTGATCGCCTCGAAAACGTGGCGGGTCAGGGAACCGGTGAAGTGGCCGCCAATCAGGTGGTACTCCTGGCCGGCGGGCTCGCCGCCGTGCACCAGGTAAGGACGCCCGGAGACATCCACCACAGCGCTGGCAAGCGCTTCGTCCAGCGGCACGGTGGCTTCGCCGAACCGGCGGATCCCGGCCTTGTTGCCCAGGGCGGTCCGGAGGACCTCGCCGAAGGTGATGGCGACGTCCTCCACTGTGTGGTGGACGTCGATGTGGGTGTCACCCGTGGCCTTGACCGTCATGTCGATCAGGGAGTGCTTGCACAGGGCCGTAAGCATGTGGTCATAGAACGGCACAGAGGTATCGATGTCCGATACGCCGGTTCCATCGAGGTTGATCTCCACGAGTACGGAGGACTCGCTGGTGGCACGCTCCATGCGGGCGGTCCGGGCCGCAGCCGTATTCAATCCGGTGGGACTCATACTGAAGGATCCTTAGTGGGAGAGGAAGTGGTTCAAGGCGTCCAGCGCCGCTGTATCAAGTCTAGGCGGGAAGCGCGGCCTGGCCCGCAAGGATGCGCTCCAGGGATGTAAGGAAGGCTGTGGTTTCCGCCTCAGTGCCTGCCGTGACCCGAAGGTGGCCGGGAATTCCCACGTCGCGGATGAGCACCCCCGCATCCAACAGCTCCTGCCAGACCTGATGCGGGTTTTCCAGGCCGCCAAAGAACACGTAGTTGGAGTCCGACGCGGCCGGGGTGAGGCCCATCCGGGTCAGTTCCGTCACGATCCGGTCGCGCTGCTTCTTGATGTCCTGGACATCAGCCATCAGCGCTTCACGGTGTTGGAGGGCGGCCAGGGCCGTTGCCTGGGTGATCGCGGACAGGTGGTACGGCAGGCGTACCAGCCGCAGCGCGTCGGTGACCTCCGGGGCGGCCGCCATGTAGCCAAGCCGGGCGCCGGCCAGGGCGAAGGCCTTGCTCATGGTCCGGGAAACGATGAGCCGCTCCCGTCCGGGCAGCAGGGTCAGGGCGCTGGGAGTCCCGTCGTGCGCGAACTCGTGGTAGGCCTCGTCGACGATCACGATGGCCTGGCTTGCCTCGCCGGCCTCGTAGACGGCCTCCACGACGTCCAGTCCCAAGCCGGTCCCGGTGGGATTGTTGGGCGAGCAGAGGAAAACAATGTTCGGCTGCAGTTCCTTAACCTGGCGGGCGGCGGACTCTGCGCTCAGGTCATAGCCTTCCGCGCGTTCACCGGTGATGTATGCGGTGTCCGTTCCGCTGGCCAGCAGGGGGTACATGGAGTACGTGGGCGGGAAGCCAAGCGCGGTGCGCCCCGGCCCGCCAAAGGCCTGGAGGATCTGCTGCAGGACCTCGTTGGAGCCATTGGCTGCCCAAAGGTTGGTTTCATCGAGCCCGTGCCCCAGGTATTCCGCCAATGCTTTCCGCAGTTCGCTGAACTCCCGGTCAGGATAGCGGTTGAGCCCTGCAGCAGCCTCCGTAACGGCGGCGCTGATGGCGGCACGCACGTCCGCAGGAACACCATGGGTGTTCTCATTGACATTCAGCAGGATGGGGACGTCCAGTTGGGGTGCCCCGTAAGGGGTCAGCCCACGAAGATTGCTGCGGAGGGGAAGCCGGTTCAGACGTTCTAGCTGGTCGTTCACCTGAACAGTTTAGTTGCCGGGGCAACCACCGGAAAATGTGACGGGTACTGTTCGCCAAGGGCGTGGCGGGCAATTGGCCAAGTTCCTTCGAGGGCCAACACCCGCATCCGCCTAGCGGGTGGGGACGAACAGTTGCTGGCCGGGCAGGACGGCACCGGCGGAAAGGTTGTTCAGCTGGACGATGTCTGCCACCACGTCCCGGGCATCCCGGTCCGGAGCAACGGCCCCGGCGATGGACCACAGCGACTGCCCGGCCTGCACCGTGACCGTGACCGTGGGCGTCACGGCCAGGTCCGCAGCGGAATCGGACGCCTTGGCCGGGGAGTTGAAGAGTCCGGACAGGGACACCAGAAGGACCGCGAGAAGTACAAGAGGCACTCCGATCAGGACGATCTGCCCCCGCCGCGTAAGCCGGAAAGGTGCTGCTGATGGGCCGCCGCTCTTTGAAGAAATCGAGCGCTTTGAAGTCTTCCGCCCCTGCAGGGAAACCGGCTGCGGGAGTGAAACCTGATGAAGAGATATAGCTGACATGAACTGAGCCCTCCTGGACCTGCCGTGCTGCCCGGGTGTCCGCCCAGCCAGCTGCCCCTCGATGCATTCCGTGGCAGCCAATTTCTTCCGGCCACGTCTTCGAATAGGGCACGCACTGGTTAGAACACATATTCGAACTTTGCTTGTTAAGTTTTAGCACCTATCGACGAATAATGTCGAGACTCGCTAGAACAAATGTTTGAAAAAGCAATGTGGCTGGCCTAGCTTTGAACCAAAGAACAACCACCACTGAAGTTGATCAGCAGGGTCTGACAATGACAGCGGAAGTCCTTCCGGTGGCGCTGCGGAACAGTGCCAGGCGGAAGGTCCGGCGGCAAGCGAAAGGCATTGGCGAATATGGCAGCAGCAGCCGCCGGGGGCAGGACCGCCCCGCAATCGAAGAAGACCGCCAAGGGTTTGACGCCGCGGCAGAAGAAGATCCTCGAAACCATCCAGCGCTCAGTCAATGAGAACGGATACCCGCCCTCCATGCGCGAGATCGGCGATACGGTGGGCCTCGCAAGCCTGTCCAGCGTGACCCACCAGCTCTCGCAACTGGAAAAGCTGGGTTACCTGCGGCGCGATCCCAAGCGGCCTCGCGCCATGGAGGTCCTGATGCCCCTCACGCTGGATGGCGGCAGCAAGGCAGCAGGCGCATCTCCTGCTCCTCAGGCCCAGGGCAGCGGAGCCACGGTGACCGAACTTCCCACCGCCCTTGATACGGCCATGGTTCCGTTGGTTGGGCGGATTGCTGCCGGCGGCCCCATCCTCGCCGAGCAACTGGTCGAGGACGTCATGCCGCTCCCCCGCCAGCTCGTCGGCCAGGGCGAACTGTTCATGCTCCGGGTGGCAGGCGATTCCATGGTGGACGCGGCCATCTGCGACGGTGACTGGGTGGTGGTGCGGCGCCAGGCGGACGCTGCCAATGGGGACATTGTTGCGGCCCTGCTCGATGACGAGGCAACCGTCAAGACGTTCCGCCAGCGCGACGGCCACACTTGGCTGCTCCCCCAGAACACCCAGTACGAACCCATCCTGGGAGACCACGCCACGATCATGGGCAAAGTGGTCTCGGTCCTGCGTTCCCTCTAGCCCGTTCCCTTTGGCCTGAGGTTGCGCTGGCCACGTTCACCGTGGCCAACGGCGTGTAGGCATGCGGGAGCTATCCCTGGGCACCAACTATCTGGCCGCGTCCGCTCCAAGCCTGGTCAATGCGGCCAGCGCCTTGGTGCGGTCCGTGGTGGCCCAGAACGGCGGAAGCGCTCCCCGCAGGAAGCCGGCATAGCGCTCTGTCGCCAGCCGGGAATCCAGAACGGCCACCACACCTTTATCTCCAGTGGACCGGATCAGCCGGCCGGCGCCCTGGGCCAGCCGGATGGCGGCGTGCGTGGCCGAAACCGACATGAAGCCGTTTCCGCCGGCCTGGGCCACGGCACGTGACCGCGCCGTCATCAGCGGATCATCCGGCCTGGGGAACGGTATACGGTCGATCACTACCAGGCGGCAGGAGCCCCCGGGAACGTCAACCCCCTGCCACAGGGACATCGTCCCGAAAAGGCAGGTGTCCGGTTCGTCGGCGAACTGCTTGACCAGGGCAGTCATGGTCGATTCCCCCTGGCACAGGACGGTCACCTCCAGCCTGGGCCGGAGGGCATCCGCAGCCTCTTCGGCAGCCCGGCGCGATGAAAACAGGCACAGGGCACCCCCGCCCGACGCTTTGATGAGCGCCTCCAGTTCCTCCAGCGCCTCGGGGGAAACGCCGCGGCCGGGTTTTGGCAGGTGGCCTGCCACATAGAGGATGCCCTGTTTGGGGTAATCGAAGGGCGAGCCGACATCCACGCCCGTCCAGCTGGGTGCGCCCTCACCGATGAGGCCCAGTCCACCGGCCGCGGGCTCGAAAGCCGAGCCAATCGCCAGCGTCGCGGAAGTCAACACCACGGTGTGCCCGGCGAAGAGCCCTTCCCGCAACCTTCCCGCAACGGACAGCGGTGCGATGTTGACCAGCACCGGCGCGTTGTCATCGGGCTGCGTGTATCCCTGGCCTGGATCGAATGTGCCGGCGCGGGAAAACCAGACGACTTCCCGGTTTTCCCGGGCAGCGATCAGCCGCTCACACAGTTCCAGGATGAGCATGAGGCGGGACCGCGCCAGCTGGCGGCCACCGTCGGCCGTGGTGTTGCTGTCCCCCTTGGAATCTGACAATGCGGCACGGCACGCCTCCCGCAGCTGGTCGATGCAGTCCAGCTGTTCATCATTCAGGCCGTTGGGGAGCAGGCCGTTCGGCGCGCCGGCAAGGGCCAGCTCAAGGTTGTCGGCTGCGGCGTTCAGGGCGTCAACGGTGATGGCGGTGTGTTTGCGGGCGCCGGACGCGGCAGCGTGGACCATGGCTACGGACAGCTGCCCGGACACGGCTCCGGTAACCCGGTCCTGGAGTTCGTGGGCTTCGTCCACCACCACGACGTCGTACTCGGGCAGGACTGCAAGCCCTTCGAAGGCGCTGACGGCCAGCATGGCATGGTTGGTCACCACCACGTCTGCCTCGGCTGCGTCCTGCCGCGCCAGCTCGCTGAAGCATTCGGCGGCCATGGGGCATTTTTGGGCGCCCAGGCACTCCATGGAGGTGACGGATACCTGTCGCCAGGCACGGTCCGTCACGCCGGGGAGGAGCTCGTCCCGGTCGCCTGTGGATGTTTTCTCCGCCCACTCGCGGAGCCGCACCACTTCCTTGCCAAGCTGGGAGGAGGGTCCGCCCACGGACGCAGCGAAGTGCGGCACGCTGGTGTCCTCGCCCAGGGAAAAGAGTTGCCCTTCGGCAGGTTCCTCTGATGGGAACCCGCCTTCGAGTTTATGGCGGCAGACGTAGTTGGACCGCCCTTTCACCAGGGCAACCTTGACCGGTCTTTCCAGGGCCGGCGTGATGTTCTTCAGCAGCCGCGGCAAGTCCCTTCCGACAATCTGGGTTTGCAGTGCCAGCGTTGCCGTGGACACCAACGCCGGCTTGTTGCTCTCCAGGGCGTGGGCGATCAGGGGCACCAGGTAGGCCAGCGACTTGCCGGTGCCAGTGCCGGCCTGGACCAGCAGGTGGTTGCCGGTTTCGATGGCCCGGGCCACCTGCCGGGCCATTTCGTGTTGTCCGGTGCGGCTTTGTCCGCCCATGCCGGCGACGGCACGGTCGAGCAGTTCAATGACGAACTGCTCGCCGGCCGTCTGCGCGGCGTCGCCGGCCGCGGGGTCACTCATTGACGACGAATGGTTCCAGTTCGGACGCCAGGCCCTCGCGGACCTTCACCTCAGCCCTGGTCCCTGCCTCAACGTGGTCCAGGTTGAGGATTTCGGCGTCGGACTCGTGGAGCTTGCTGATCAGGTCTCCGCGGTCATAAGGGATGAGCACGTCCATCTTGACCGAAGGCCGGGGAATCGCTTCGCTGATGGCCTTCAGCAGTTCCGGAATTCCCTTGCCGGTGCGGGCGGAGACCACCACGTGCCGCGGCTCGCGCTGCTTCAAACGCTCCACTACGAAGGGGTCGGCTGCATCGGCCTTGTTCAACACGATGATTTCCGGCACCTTCCGGGCGTCAACTTCGCTGAAGACCTTCCGGACGGCAGCGATCTGTCCTTCCGGGTCGGGATGCGAAACGTCCACCACGTGCAGGATCAGGTCCGAGTCCGCCACCTCCTCGAGGGTGGAGCGGAAGGCCTCCACCAGCTGGGTGGGCAGCGAACGGACGAATCCGACGGTGTCAGCCAGGGTGTAACCGAGGCCGTCAGCGGTTTCCGCCTTGCGGACCGTGGGATCCAGGGTGGCGAACAGCGCGTTCTCCACCAGGACCCCGGCGTCCGTAAGCCGGTTGAGAAGGGAGGATTTGCCGGCGTTGGTGTACCCGGCAATTGCCACGGAGGGCACTTCATTACGACGGCGGTTGGCCCGTTTGGTCTCGCGTGCCGGTTTCATTGCGGCGATTTCACGCCGCAGCTTTGCCATGCGGGTACGAATCCGGCGCCGGTCCAGTTCGATCTTGGTCTCACCGGGGCCACGGGAGCCCATGCCGGCGGCAGCGCCGCCCACTTGGCCACCGGCCTGGCGGGACATGGACTCGCCCCAGCCGCGCAGGCGCGGAAGCAGGTATTCCAGCTGCGCAAGCTCCACCTGGGCCTTGCCCTCGCGGCTCTTGGCGTGCTGGGCGAAGATGTCAAGGATCAGGGCCGTTCGGTCGATGACCTTGACCTTGACGATGTCCTCAAGACCACGGCGCTGGGATGGCGCCAGTTCAGCGTCCACCACCACCGTGTCCGCCCCGGTGGACATGACAATGTCCTTGAGTTCGAGTGCCTTGCCTGAACCCAGGAAGGTTCCCGGGTCCGGCTTGTCGCGGCGCTGCACCAGCCCGTCCAGGACCTCGGAACCGGCAGTCTCGGCGAGGGCTGCAAGCTCACGCAGTGAGTTTTCGGCGTCCGCAAGGGTCCCCTCGGACCAAAGCCCGGCCAGGACCACCCGTTCCAGGCGGAGCTGGCGGTATTCGACTTCGGTGACGTCCTCAAGTTCAGTGGACAGTCCTGCCCTTCGGCGCAGCGCGCGCCGTTCCTCGAGGTCCTGCTGGTCGCCGTCGTAGGTTGAGTGTTCTTCGTCAAGGCGGGAAATAGCCTGTGCCTTGCCGAGCACCGCTTTTCCATTGCCGCTGCCCTCACCCGCGGGCGTGCTGACATTCTTGGCCGGGACGTCCTTGGCGAGGATCCGGTCGATAACAGCCTGGATCTCCTGCGGACTCATGTCCTGGGCGGCTGGATCGGAACCGGTGTTGGGCTGGCTGGTCATGGTCTCCTTTGAAGATTCGGCAATTCCAGAATAGTGCTGATTGGTGGGAAGTTGGAACGTATTCGCGCTGGGCTGACGGCCTGCGGTCATGCAAGACTCCTGTTTTTGTGGCGACCGGCTGCGATGCCGGGGCCGGGGATGCCGCGTCAGGACGGCGGCAAGGCAAAATGGGGCCGGAAAATAGCGGGAAGTGCAGCAGGAGGCTGACTTTCGAGTATCGTCCGGCGGCCGGGGCAGACAGTTGGGTCTGGCCGGTGCACAAGCGGAAGGCTGAATGCCTGCATCGCTGCGGGACGGGCTGTCGCTGGAGGACAGGCTGAGGGACGGGCGTGGCCCGAGCCAGCTACTCGAAGATCAGGAACATGCCATCCAGCGTAGCAGAGCGGATTTTGCGCGGTTTCCCATTACGCTGCAAGGGGAACTACTCTGGCCAGTTATGGAGTCCGCACACTATTTCAGCACGTCCCCCGCCGGCCCCTTCACCCGGAAGCCCCTTACCGTGGAGTTGGCCGGTGAAACGCGGAGACTCCAGACTTCCACGGGCATCTTCAGCCCGGACGGAATCGACAAGGGTACAGCGGTGCTCCTGGCCGAAGTTCCGGCGCCGCACCCCCAGGGCAACCTGCTGGATATTGGCTGCGGCTGGGGTCCCATCGCGCTCAGTATGGCCCTGCTGGCGCCCGGGTCAAAGGTCTATGCAGTGGATGTCAACGAACGCTGCGTCACCCTGACCAACGAAAACGCCGCTTCATTGGGACTCTCCAACGTCGTGGCCAGTACTCCCCAGGAGGTAGACCCCGACCTCCGGTTCGACACCATCTGGTCCAACCCGCCCATCAGGATCGGCAAGGAGGAACTGCACGCCCTGCTCATGCTGTGGCTTCCACGCCTGGCCGACGGCGGGACTGCCTGGCTGGTGGTGCAGAAGAACCTGGGCTCTGATTCCCTTCAGCGCTGGCTGGCCGCCGAACTCGACACATCCTTCAGGGTTACCCGCGAATCAACCTCAAAGTCCTTCCGCATCCTGAAGGTTACGAAAGCGTCCCGCTCGCCACAATAACGGCGGGGCCGCTGAGCTCAACGTGCTCGTGGCCGGCGGGGCCGGCGAAGAACTTCACGCCCACCACTCCGCCCGGAACGTGGACACGCCAGGCGTCCGGCGCTTCCGGGCCGGCCCAGTGCCGGATGGCCACGGCGGCAGCACAGGCACCCGTGCCACAGGACTGGGTCTCCCCCACACCCCGTTCGTGCACCCGCATGGTCACAGAGCCCACACCCTCATGGACCAGCGGCTCCGCGGGAACCACGAACTCCACGTTGGTCCCGTTTGGCGGCACCGGATCGACCTTGGGCGCTGTGAAGAGCCGGGTACCTTCGAGTTCGCCCAGTTCCGCGAGGGCCACCACCGTGTGAGGGTTGCCCATGCTCACGGAGAGGGCCGGCCGGGGAACTTCCAGCCCATCGGCGGTGACCAGGGAATCCATGGCCTTGGCGCTTGCTTCCCCGGGGAAGATGAACTCCCAGGGGCCCATGTCCACGGCATAACCGTTCCCCGTCCGGACCACGGTCTTTACCCCGCCGCGGGTGCCGATGGTGAGCGATCCGCCGTCGGGCAGGTCGATCAGGCCCTCGGACCGCAGGAAGTGGACGAACACCCTCACACCGTTGCCGCACATTTCCGACAGTGAGCCGTCGGCATTGCGGTAATCCATGAACCATTCCGCGTCCGGGGCTTCGGTGAGCAGTTCCTGGCCCTCGGGCAGGAAACGGGACGGGACCGCACGGATCAGGCCGTCGGCGCCGATCCCCCGGTGCCGGTCGCAGAGCGCGGCGGCCTGGTCCGCACCGATGGCGTGGACGCCCTCGGGGTCGGCCACCAGGACGAAATCGTTGCCGGTTCCGTGCCCCTTGGAAAAGCGGAGCCCGCTCAGCGTGTGCAGGACGGGTCCGGTGGTTTCGGCGGGGGTTGCATTCATGGTCCCAAGCGTAGCGGCGCATGCCGCCGGCGCTGAAACTGCAGCTACCGGCACAACTCCGCTGCCTGGCCGACGAGTCCAGGTTCCTGCCAGTCCAGCCAGGTGATGCGGGGGTCGGCGCGGAACCACGTCAGTTGACGGCGGGCGAACTGCCGCGTGGCCACGATGGTCTCCTCCGCGGCGTCTGCAACGGTGGACGTGCCATCGACCACGCGCAGGAACTGTGAATAGCCAAGCGCCCGGGAGGCGGTTTTGCCCCGCCGCAGGCCCCGGCCATCGAGCAGCCGGACTTCCTCCAGCAGGCCGGCCTCCACCATCCGGTGCACCCGTTCCGCCAGGCGCTCCCGCAGGACTTCCCGGTCCACGCTCAGGCCCACTTGGACCGCCGGCCGGTAGTACTCCCGCCGGGGCATGAAGGAACTGAAGGGCCGTCCGGTGAGTTCGTGGACTTCCAGGGCGCGGATAATCCGCCGGGCGTCTGAGACCCTGTCAGCGGAAACGGGGTCCACGGCCCTCAACCTGTCCAGGAGCGCCTGGGTGCCCAGCTGCGCGTGGTCCGCCTCCAGCCGTGCACGCAGTGCTGGGTCTGTCCCCGGGAATTCCAGGACATCCAGGGCAGCCCGAACATACAGCCCGGAGCCGCCGGCCAAAATTGCTCGTTTGCCGCGGGCATGGATGTCCTTGATGACGGCCCGGGCCTGCTGCTGGAAGTCGGACACGCTGGCTTCCTGCGTTACGTCCAGGATATCCAGGAGGTGGTGCGGCACTCCCCTCCGCTCGGCCATCGTGATCTTGGCGGTGCCGATGTCCATGCCGCGGTAGAACTGCATGGCATCGGCGTTGATGACCTCGCCGTCCAGTTCCAGGGCGAGGTTGACGGCGAGGTCGGACTTACCGGAGCCGGTGGGACCGACGACGGCGATGACGGGCGGGGCGGCCACCTTCAGCGGGTGCGCAGCGGCAGCGAGGGCATGCCCAGGGAGACAGCCTTGGCTTCAGTGCCGGAACCAGGCGCGGGCGCACCGCAGGAGTCCGCCTGGGACCTGTCCCAGGCATCTCCCGCACGTGAGCGGCGCAGGCTGTAATCCTGGGGAGCGGGATCGGCCACCAGGTGGAAGGCTGCGGCCTCGGTGATGGTGACGGTAACGAGGTCCCCGGGCCTGGGGGCAGGAGCGCCGTCCGGGACCGAGAAGTGCACCAGCCGCTGATCCTGGGAGCGGCCGGACAACCGATGGGTTTCCCCGGATTTCCGTCCGGACTGTGCGGTGACCATGACCTCGAGCCTGCGGCCGAGTTGCTTCCGGTTTTCCTCGGCAGCGATCCGGTCCTGGAGGGCGGTGAGGCGTTCGAAGCGCTCCTGGACAACAGCCTTTGGCAGCTGCTCAGGCAAATCGGCGGCGGGCGTGCCGGGGCGCTTTGAATATTGGAAGGTGAAAGCGGTGGCAAAGCGGGACTTTTCCACCACGTCCAGCGTCGCCTGGAAGTCCTCCTCGGTTTCGCCGGGGAACCCGACGATGATGTCGGTGGAGATGGCGGCGTGCGGAATCCTGTCGCGGACCTTGTCCAGGATGCCCAGGAACTTGGTGGACCGGTAGGAACGCTTCATGGCCTTGAGGATGCGGTCCGAACCGGATTGCAGCGGCATGTGGAGCTGTGGCATCACGTTGGGCGTCTCGGCCATGGCGTCGATGACGTCATCGGTGAAGGCGGCCGGATGCGGGCTGGTGAAGCGGACGCGTTCAAGGCCTTGGATATCGCCGCAGGCGCGAAGGAGCTTGGAGAAGGCCTGCCGGTCCCCGAATTCGACACCATAGGAGTTGACGTTCTGGCCAAGGAGGGTCACTTCGATGGCGCCGTCGTCCACAAGCGCCTGGATTTCGGCGAGGATGTCACCTGGCCGGCGGTCTTTCTCCTTGCCGCGGAGGGCCGGCACGATGCAGAAGGTGCAGGTGTTGTTGCAGCCGACCGAGATGGACACCCAGCCGGAGTAGACGGAGTCGCGTTTTGTGGGCAGCGTGGATGGGAAGACGTCCAGGGACTCCAGGATTTCAAGCTGGGCCTCATTGTTGTGCCGTGCCCGGTCCAGGAGTGCGGGCAGGGCACCAACATTGTGGGTGCCAAAGACAGCATCCACCCATGGTGCCTTCTTGAGGATGGTTTCGCGGTCCTTTTGGGCCAGGCACCCACCCACAGCGATTTGCATACCGGGGTTGGCTGCCTTGACGGGGGCCAGGATGCCGAGGTTGCCGTAGAGCTTGTTGTCGGCGTTTTCCCGGACAGCGCACGTATTGAACACCACAACGTCAGCATGTTCGCCATGCGCCGGTACATAGCCCGCATCCTCAAGCATGCCGGCCATCCGCTCCGAGTCGTGCACGTTCATCTGGCAACCGAACGTGCGGACCTGGTAAGTACGCGGCTGCGCTCCACCGACTGGAACGGACCCGGATTGCGGGACAGCCTCGGGCTCAACGGACGGGGCAGCGCCGGAATGGGGGGAAGGAATGGTCAAACTCACCAGTTAAGGGTACCGGCTTTGGAGCATGTCGCCGTCGGGATCATGCCGGGAATCCATGACGTCATTGACGATCCGGAACGCCTGGGAGGGCTGGTACCCCTTCCTTGCCAGCATGGAGGCCAGCCGCCGGACAGCTTTGTCCCGTTCCACCCGGTCGGATAAGTCCGTCCCGGGCCGGAGTTTGCGCTCTACCAGGGTGCGTGCAGCCGATTCCTCGTCGGCGTCGGTCAGCTGCTCCAAGGCGGAAGCCGCTGTCTCCTGGTCAATGCCTTTCTCTGCGAGTTCACGCCCGAGAGCACCCTTGGCAAGCTTGCGGGACTGGGAACGGCTCCTGACCCACATGTCCGCGAACTCGGCGTCATTGATCAGGCGGACTTCCTGGAACTTGTCCAGCACCGCCTCGGCGACGTGTTCGGGGATATTCCGCTCCGCCAGCTTCCGGGCAAGCTGCAGCCTGCTCTTGGGGGCTGCCGTGAGCTGCCGGTACACAATGGCCTGCGCCACCGTGAAAGGATCCGGTTCGGCGTCAACAGCCTGCGGATCCTCTGGAACGTTAAAGCCGTCCGGCGGCCCTGAAGAAGGGCCGCCGGTACGGGCCCGCCGTGAACGTGGTCCGGTCAAGGGTTAGAACCCGTCGACGGCTTTCAGCTTTGGCGTGTCCTTGGACTCATCCTCGGCAGGTTTTACGCCGACACCGAGCTTCTCCTTGATCAGTCGCTCCAGTTCCGCCGCGAGCTCGGGGTTGTCGCGCAGGAAGCGGCGCGAGTTCTCCATGCCCTGGCCCAACTGGTCGCCGTCGTACGTGAACCAGGAGCCGGACTTCTTGATGATGCCATGCTCCACACCCATGTCGATGATGCCGCCTTCGCGGGAGATGCCCTGGCCATAGATGATGTCGAATTCGGCGACCTTGAAGGGCGGGGCCATCTTGTTCTTGACGATCTTGGCTTTGGTCCGGTTGCCAACCGAATCCGCGCCCTCCTTGAGGGTCTGGATCCGCCGGACGTCGATGCGGACCGAGGCGTAGAACTTCAGGGCCTTACCACCGGTGGTGGTTTCGGGGGAACCGAAGAAGACGCCGATCTTTTCGCGGAGCTGGTTGATGAAGATGGCGGTGGTCTTGGTCTGGCTCAGGCGGCCGGTGATTTTACGGAGGGCCTGGCTCATGAGCCGGGCCTGGAGGCCCACGTGGCTGTCGCCCATGTCGCCTTCGATTTCAGCGCGCGGCACCAGGGCGGCGACGGAGTCGATGACGATAACGTCCAGCGAGCCGGAGCCGACCAGCATGTCCATGATCTCCAGCGCCTGCTCACCGGTGTCCGGCTGCGAGACCAGGAGGGCGTCGGTGTCCACACCCAGCTTGGCGGCGTAATCGGGGTCCAGGGCGTGTTCGGCATCGATGAACGCTGCGATCCCGCCCGCGCGCTGGGCACTTGCCACGGCGTGCAGGGCAACGGTGGTCTTACCGGAGGATTCAGGACCATAGATTTCGATGACACGGCCGCGCGGGAGCCCGCCAATGCCCAGGGCGACGTCCAAAGCGATGGAGCCGGTGGGGATGACTTCGATCGGGGCGCGGACTTCGTCGCCCAGGCGCATGACCGAGCCCTTGCCGAACTGCTTGTCAATCTGGGCAAGCGCTGCTTCCAGCGCTTTTGCACGATCCGGGGCTGCCGCCATGGTTGACACCTCTAATGCTTTCTCGATGGTGGCCTTCGCGGCCGTTTTATTGGTCATCTCTGACGCTAATCGGACCCACTGACATTCCGGCCTGAGGACAACGGCTATGTGGATAAGCCCAATGGAAAAAGCATAGCGTTATCCGAACAGGTATTCGAAGAGTGCCGGCTCTGCGGCGTGTCAGGCGCCCTGATCGCGGCGCGGAGCGATGTCCCGGCCCAGCCGCCGTTCAGCCGGCACGTCCTGGACGTCGCAGACTGCCAGCCACACCTTGCGGGGGTCGACGCCTGAAGCCAGGGCCTGCTCGGCGGTGCGGCTGCCCACACTGGCAAGGACCAGGGTACTGCTCAGCACGCGGGAGTATCCCGCGCCGAACTCGTCATCCATCAGACGCCAGTACTCGCTGATTCGCATCGGTAAATCCTCTCATGATTGCGGACCCTAGAATTGTTGCCATGAGCAACTCCCCTGACCTCCCGCCGCAGCAGGACGCCGGCGATGATGCCGCCGATACCGCGCTGCAGAACGTCGAACACCAGATCAGCCTCTTTTGGCGGCGGGCCAGGGCCATCTCCAACCAGCTCTCGCGCCAAGTCCACCCCGACATGGAGCCTGCGGCCTACGGGCTGTTGACGGTGATCCGGAGGGAAGGCCCCATCCGCCTGACCGAGCTCGCCATGAACATCGGGGTGGGCAAACCGTCGGTCAGCCGGCAGATTGCCTTCCTGGAAAGCCTGGGGCTGGTGTCCAAGGAAGCGGATCCCCAGGACCGCCGTGCACAGTCCATCCGGTTGACGCCAAAGGGCGAAGAGAAGATGCACCAGGTCCAGGACGCGAGGCGCCAGGTTTTCCAGGAGCGGCTGCGTGAGTGGCCGGTGGAGGACCTGCAGGAACTGGCCCGCTACATGGCCAAGTTGAACTCCACCTATGAGCGTGACGGGTTTCCCAGGGAAGGTACGGGCGGATCCACGGCAGAGGAGGAATAGCCCGCCCGGGTAACAACGGGTACATCAACCGCGTGACATGCCAGAAGCCCCCGGCGTGGCCGGGGGCTTCTGCATTCCAGGGCCCACCTGCGGTGGGGGCTGCCTTTACCGGGCGCCGGAGAGAAGGCCTGTGGAGAGTTCGTCGTTCAGTTCAGTGTTGAGGTCGCGTTCCAGGTCACGGCCGTAACGCTGGGAGAATTCCTGCGGAACGGTGTCCGGAACTGCGACGCCTTCGGCTACTGCCACACGGTCGCTGACCTCACGGAGCATGCTTGACAACGGAACATCCAGTGCCGAGCAGATCGAGGACAGGAGCTCTGACGATGCTTCCTTCTGGCCGCGCTCCACTTCGCTGAGGTATCCCAGGGAGACGCGGGCGCTGTGCGAAACTTCACGGAGCGTGCGTCCCTGACGCTGGCGGACATCGCGCAGCACATCACCGATTTCGTGACGAAGTACTACCATCTTGCGCTCCTTCTGTTCGCTCTTAGCCTGTTCGGCGAGGCCCACATCCTTCCAGCGGACAACGCCGTTTACGGATACGGGCTGCTTTACCATCTGTATCGCCTTGCTCCCTCATTGGTCAGGTCCGCCGTGGGCGAACCGTCGTGGTCATTTCATCCTAGGCGCCTCCGCTATCCGGAAGCGACACAATGTAATAACTAATCGGTACCGGCTTTTGTTCCCGCCAACTTTACGCCCGGTAACTTGGGGTCGGCCAAGTGTCAGTCGGACAGTGCTTCAAGGAGCCGTTCCAGGGCGGCGGCGCAGGCCGCGCCCCTGATGTCGGGCCTGCTGCCGGTAAAGGAGTATTCGAAAGCTGCGGTTCCGGCCGCCGTGGCAACCCCAACGTACACCCGCCCCACGGGCTTGCCGTCGTGGGCGTCCGGACCTGCCACCCCGGTTGTGGAAATTCCGACGTCGGCGGCCAGGACTGCGCGCGCCCCGGCAGCCATGGCACAGGCAACGTCCGGGTCCACTGAGCCGGCACTGGCCAGGAGGTCGGCCGGGACGTGCAATACCGATTCCTTCACGGAGTTCTGGTAGGCAATGACCCCGCCCTGCAGCATGCCGGAGGCGCCGGGCGTGTCGGCAAGGACAGCGGACACCATCCCGGCCGTCAACGATTCTGCTGTGGCGACCGTCCGCCCGGACTCGAGCGCCTGCCGGACAGCTTGCCCGGCCAAAAGGTGGAGGTTACTCATGCCTGGTCCTGCCCCGTCGCTGTTTCCTGCCCGGGGGCGGTCCCTGCCTGCCGCTTGCCCTTCGCCCGAAGGCGCAGTGCTTCGACAAAATATTCGACGCCGGTCCACAGCGTGATGGCCACGGCGGCCATCATGACGGCGAACGCCACCCAGGACATCCACGGCGCGAAGGCCCCGAACGGAAGGAGGTAGAGGAAGATCGCCGCCGTCTGCACGACAGTCTTGAGCTTGCCGCCGCGGGAGGCGGGAATGACCCCATAGCGGATCACGAAGAAGCGCAGTGCGGTGATGCCCCATTCCCGGACCAGGATCACCAGGGTTGCCCACCAGGCCAGCTCACCCAGCAGGGAGAGCATCACCAGCGCGGAACCGGTCAGGAGCTTGTCTGCGATGGGGTCGGCAATCTTCCCGAAGTCCGTGACGAGGTTCCGGCTCCTGGCGATGTCGCCGTCGAGCTTGTCCGTGTAGATGGCCACGGCGAACGCCGCCACCGCTGCCCAGCGCCACGGTCCGGAGGTACTGTGCAGCCCGGGCGCGTCCGCCACGAGGAACCATACGAAAAACGGGACCAGCGCGATGCGGATCATGGTCAGGATGTTGGGAAGGTTCCAGACTCCGGCACGGCCCTGGCCGGCGGCGGTTGCATCGGTGCTAGTCACGTTCCTAGGCTACCGGCCTAGCGCCCGGTGAGGGACCAGGCGTCCTCGGATCCCTCGTCATCATCGCCGTACCCGCCCGGAGCGGAATCCGCGCCGTCGTAATATTCGACGTTCTGGTTCCTCTTGTCCAGGTCGGCGGCCACAAGGTCCTCGGCGTAGCCGCCCTGGGCGATGTTGGCGTTGGCGTTGTCGCTGAGCGCTGCGGTTTGGGAGTCTGCGGCGGCGGGCGCTTCCTGGCCCTTCATGGCGGCCAGGACGGTGGCGAGGTCGTCCGGCTTCACCAGCACATCGCGGGCCTTGGAGCCTTCGGAGGGGCCCACCACGCCGCGGGATTCGAGCAGGTCCATGAGCCGTCCGGCCTTGGCGAATCCGACGCGGAGCTTGCGCTGCAGCATTGAGGTGGAGCCGAACTGCGTGGTGACCACCAGTTCGGTAGCCTGCAGCAGCACCTCGAGGTCGTCCCCGATGTCGTCATCGATCTGCTTCTTGGGCGCCTCGGCGGCTACGTCGTCGCGGTAGCTTGCCTGGAGCTGTCCCTTGACGTGCTCCACCACTTTATGGATTTCCGACTCAGTAACCCAGGCGCCCTGGACGCGCATGGCCTTGGAGGCGCCCATGGGCAGGAAGAGCGCATCACCCTGGCCAATGAGCTTTTCCGCGCCCGGCTGGTCCAGGACCACGCGGGAGTCGGTGACGGATGACGTGGCGAACGCCATGCGCGAGGGCACGTTGGCTTTGATCAGGCCGGTGACGACGTCCACGGACGGACGCTGGGTGGCCAGCACCAGGTGGATGCCGGCGGCCCGCGCGAGCTGGGTGATGCGGACGATCGAGTCTTCGACGTCGCGCGGCGCCACCATCATCAGGTCAGCAAGCTCGTCGACGATCACCAGCAGGTAGGGGTAGGGGCGGATGACCCGCTTGGAGTCCACGGGCGGCTGGACCTTGCCGGCGCGCACCGCCTTGTTGAAGTCGTCGATGTGCTTGAAGCCGTAGTTGGCGAGGTCGTCATAGCGCGCATCCATTTCACGCACCACCCACTGCAGGGCTTCCGCGGCCTTTTTGGGGTTGGTGATGATGGGCGTGATGAGGTGCGGGACGCCTTCGTAGGCAGTCAGTTCCACCCGCTTGGGGTCCACCATCACCATGCGCACCTCATCGGGGGTGGCGCGCATCAGGATGGAGGTGATCATCGAGTTTACGAAGGAGGACTTACCGGCGCCGGTGGCACCGGCCACCAGCAAGTGGGGCATCTTGGCCAGGTTGGCTACCACGTAGCCGCCCTCAACGTCCTTGCCCACGCCCATGACCATAGGGTGGTCCGTGCGCCGGGCGTTCTGGCTCCGCAGGACATCGCCCAGGGAGACCGTCTCGCGGTCCGTGTTGGGGATTTCGATACCGATGGCGGACTTGCCCGGGATGGGGCTGAGGATACGCACATCGCTGGACGCGACGGCGTAGGAGATGTTCTTGGACAGCGCGGTGACCCGCTCCACTTTGGTTCCCGGGGCAAGTTCGATCTCGTACCGGGTCACGGTGGGGCCGCGGCTGAAGCCGGTAACGGTGGCATCGACATTGAACTGCTGCAGGGTGTCCGTAAGGGCAGCGACGACGGCGTCATTGGCTTCCGTGCGTTCCTTCGGGATGGAGCCCGGGGTGAGGTAGTCCGAGGCAGGGAGCGTGTAAGTGACGTCTCCGGCCAGGGACAGTTGTTCAGTGCGCTGCGGAATGGGAACGGGCGGCGGCGCGGGGGCCACGGGATTCGACGGAACGGTGGGCGCAGCGGGCGCGGCCCCTGCCTTGCCCGGAGCCGCGGCACCGGGGATGACCAGCGGGATAGCCTCGGTGGCATTCTCCGCCGGGGGCGCCTGGGCGGCGGCACCCAGCCCCTGTGCCGCCTTGATCTTTTCGACGGCGATCTCCGCCTGGGTGGGGCGCCGCACTCCGGGCGCCGGCCGGGCGGGTTCGCGCTCGTCGTCGTCAATGACGGCGTGCTCGAAGGCCTCATCGCCCACGTAGCCCTCAAGGCCGGCGTCGGACTCCTGGCCCTTGCCGAACAGCTTGCGCTTCTTCTTGGGCGCCGCGGGTGTCGACCGTTCCAGGTAGCTGCGGTCGTGGGCGTCCCCGGGATGTTCCTGGTCCATCAGGTCGATGCCCATGAGGTGTTCGTAGGCTCCGCGGATCCGGCGCGGGATGGCCGTGAACGGGGTGGCGGTGATGATCAGCAATGACACAAAGGCCAGCAGGGCGTAGAGGACCACGGGCACGGCGGGGTGGATGGCGGCCAGCGGCGTAGCAGCCAGGAAGCCGAGCATGCCGCCGGCTTTGCGGAGGCCGTCGAAGCCGTCGGCAACCGTGGGCTGGCCGCCCAGGATGTGCGCCAGCCCGCACCCGGCGAACGTCATGATCAGGAAGCCGATGCCCACCCGGTTATTGCCCCGGCCGTCTGAGGGCTGGCGGAACAGCCGGAAGGCGCACACGAAAAGCATGAGCGGGAGCAGCAGGGAGATCCAGCCGAAGGTGCCGTTCACCACGGCGTAGACGGCGTCCGGGAACCAGCCCGTCAGACCCCACCAGGCGAAGGTGGCGATGAAGACGCCCAGGGCCAGGTTGAACAGGGCGGCGCCGTCGCGGCGTTCCTCCGCGGGGATGTCGCTGACGTCGTGGCCAATGCGGCGCACTCCCCCGCCCACCAGGTGGCCCACTCCCAGCCACGCTCCGCCCACGACGCGCAGCAGCCAGGGCTGGTGGTGTTCGACGGCGGGAAGCTGGCGGGTGCGTGCGGTGCTGGATGAGCCGCCGCGCCTCGTCTTGCTGGCGGTGGAGCCGGGTCCGCGGCCTGTGGAGCTGCCGGCTTTGCTGGCGGAGCTCCCCCTGCCGGTACCTTTGGGCGCGGAAGTAGTACGTGTGGCCATACTGCCACGGTACCGGAAGCAGGCTGTGATTCCGGGGATATCGGGGCCCCCGGCCTACCCGCCGCACGGCGGGGAGGGACCCCGGACGGACGCTCCGAAGGACCATCCTGATCCGCGGAAGGGCCCGGTTCATGATGAACCGGGCCCTTCCGGGGATCCACTGACGCGGTGCCGCCTGGTATCAGGCCTCGAGCACCACGGGAATGATCATGGGCTTGCGGCGCAGCTTGCGGTTGACCCAGGTGCCCACGACGCGGCGCACTACCTGCTGGAGCTGGTGG
The DNA here is from genome assembly GCF_006715225.1 of Arthrobacter sp. SLBN-112. Lineage (NCBI taxonomy): Bacteria > Bacillati > Actinomycetota > Actinomycetes > Micrococcales > Micrococcaceae > Arthrobacter > Arthrobacter sp. SLBN-112. Next base: position 2,687,579 of record NZ_VFMU01000001.1, on the reverse strand, counting down.
CTGGTGTGGTCGGCGTGGTTCTGGACCGCTTCCTCCAGTGCAGCGTTGATCTTGGGGATGATGTCATCGAACACCGAATCGTCCTCGGCAACGCCGCGGGCGTGGATCTCCGGGCCGGACACCACCTTGCCGGTGGCGCGGTGGATGACCGTGATGATGGAGATGAAGCCCTCATCTCCCAGGATGCGGCGGTCCTTGAGGTCGGCGTCGGTGATCTCACCCACGCTGGAGCCGTCCACGTAGACGAAGCCAACCTCCACCTGGCCAACAATGTCTGCCTGGTGGTCGCGGAGGTCAATGACGGTGCCGTTGTCCGCAAGGAGGACGCTGGCATCCGGGACGCCGGACTCAATGGCGATCTTGCCGTTGGCAATCAGGTGCCGGGTTTCGCCGTGCACCGGCATGGCATTGAGCGGCTCAAGGATGTTGTAGCAGTAAAGCAATTCTCCGGCGGCGGCGTGGCCGGATACGTGGACCTTGGCGTTGCCCTTGTGGATCACGTCGGCGCCAAGCTTCAGGAGGCCGTTGATGATCCGGAACACGGCGTTTTCGTTGCCCGGGATGAGGCTGGAGGCCAGGATGACGGTGTCGCCCTCGCCCACCACCACCCGGTGGTCGCCGTTGGCCATCCGGGACAGGGCGGCCATGGGCTCGCCCTGCGATCCGGTGGACATGAGTACCACGCGGTTGTCCGGGAGGTTGTCGATGTTCTTGATGTCCACGATCAGCCCGGCGGGGACGTCCAGGTAGCCCAGCTTCTCGGCAATGGCCATGTTGCGGACCATGGAGCGGCCCACGAAGGCCACCTTGCGGTTGTGCTTGGCCGCGGCGTCCAGGACCTGCTGCACGCGGTGGACGTGGGAGGAGAAGGAAGCCACGATGATGCGCTTGGTGGCCTGGCCGAACAGCCGCTCCAGCGTGGGGCCGATTTCCTTCTCCGCGGTGGTGAATCCGGGGACATCGGCGTTGGTGGAGTCGGACATGAAGAGGTCCACGCCCTCTTCGCCCAGCTTGGCGAAGTGCCGCAGGTCGGTGATGCGTCCGTCCAGCGGCAGCTGGTCCATCTTGAAGTCGCCGGTGTGCAGGACGGTACCGCCCACGGTGCGGATGAACACGGCCAGGGCGTCCGGGATGGAGTGGTTCACGGCCACGAACTCGCATTCGAAGGGCCCGAACTTCTCCACCTGGCCCTCTTCCACGGTCAGCGTGTAGGGCCGGATGCGGTGCTCCTGCAGCTTCGCCTCGATCAGGGCGAGGGTCAGCTGGGATCCCACCAGGGGGATGTCGTTGCGCAGGCGCAGCAGATACGGCACGGCGCCGATGTGGTCCTCGTGGCCGTGCGTGAGGATGACGGCCACGACGTCGTCCAGCCGGTCCTCGATGTACGAGAAGTCGGGCAGGATCAGGTCAACACCGGGCTGGGTTTCCTCTGGAAAGAGGACGCCGCAGTCCACGATCAGCAGCTTGCCGTCGATTTCGAACACGGCCATGTTCCGGCCGATCTCCCCCAGGCCGCCAAGCGGAACGATCCGGAGCGTACCCTGGGGCAGGCGCGGAGGGGTGACAAGGCCGGTAAGGGCAGATTGGGTCATAGTGCACTACTTTCCAGGCGGAAGGGTGCCGGTCTTAGCCTCAGGAGAAGACCAGCCCCGCTTCCGCCAAATCCCCGCGGATGGTTTCGATCTCGGTTTCGTCCGGCTCCACGAGGGGCAAACGGACAATCGAGTTGGGCAGGACTCCCTGCCATTTAAGAATCTGTTTGGCCGCCACGGCGCCTTGGACCCGGGTCATGGTTGCGCGGACCACCGGCTGCAGCTCGAAGTTGATCTTGCGCGCGGTGCCGAGGTCGTTGGCGTTGATGGCGTCGATGAGTTCGCGGAAGCGGCGGGTGGCGACGTGGGTGGTAACGCCCACCAGGCCGACGGCGCCCAGCGCCATCCAGGGAAGGGTCAATCCGTCGTCGCCCGAGTAGAACAGGAGGTCCGTTTCCGCCATGACACGGGTGGCTGCCATAAAGTCGGCCTTGGCGTCTTTGACGGCCACGATGTTGGGGTGCTGCGCCAACCGGATCATGGTGTCGGGTTCGATCGCGATGGAGGACCGGCCGGGGATGTCGTACAGCATCACGGGTACGTCCACGGCGGAGGCGATGGTCTCGAAGTGGGCGCGGACACCGGCCTGGCTGGGCTTGTTGTAGTAAGGGGTCACCAGGAGGAGGCCGTCGACGCCGAGGGCGGCAGCCTGCTGGGAAAGGTGGACCGAGTGCGCGGTGTCGTTGGTACCGGTACCGGCAATGATGGCCGCACGGCCGCCCACTGCCTCCTTCACGGCGCGGAACATGCCGAGGTTCTCATCGTCCGTCAGCGTGGAGGTTTCACCGGTGGTGCCGGTGACCACCAGGCCGTCACAGCCGTCGTCGACCAGCTTGCTGGCCAGCGCTGCCGCCTGGTCGTAATCCACTGCGCCGTCCTTGGTGAACGGCGTGACCATGGCGGTCAGGAGGGTACCGAGGGCAGGGATGTGCGCGGAAGAGTCAGCCATGGAAAAAACGTTACCCTGTCCCTGGCTGGTTAGGACAATGCCACGGGCGTGACAAGCGTCAAATACGGTTCCGGCCGGACTGCCGCGCGTCCGTTCCGGCATGGCAATAGCGGCCGACGGCGGCCTGCCGGAGGTCCTCCGCCCAGGAGGCGAGCCGCTGCGCCGCCCGGACGTAGTGGAACAGCTCGGTGGGCGTCAGGGCGTCAATGTCCGTTTCCGCCAGCCGGCGCGCAAGCTCCGCCCCTTCGGGCTGGGCGGCCAGGCTGACGCCTTCCCGTTCCCACTGGACGTCCTCGGCCGGGCGCCCGGAGACAAGCTGGCGGAACAGGTAGTCCACCACGCCCGGACTCATGGCCTTCAACAGCCCACCTCCGGCGTTCCCGCCGGCGGGCACCGGTGGAGGGTTGAATCCCTGCGGGGCAACGGCTTCTGATGGTGGCATCTCCATGCACCCCATAGTATTCGAACATATATTCGAATACAAGGATTTGCTGGACTGCGCCCTCGCTGTGACAGCAACGCCACAGGCGCATGTGAGACGATCTGGTCATGACGTCCCGCACCCCGGCCACCCGGCCCCGGAAGACCGCAAGCCGTCACCAACCGGGCCGCCTCCGGGGCGTCGATGCAGCCCGCGGCCTGGCGTTGCTGGGCATGATGGCCACCCACCTGCTGCCGACGTTCGAATCGAATGCGGATCTCACGCCGACCTGGATCGGCCTCACGTTTTCCGGACGCGCTGCCGCCCTGTTCGCCGTGCTGGCGGGCGTGGGACTTTCCCTGTCCACGGGGAAGGACAAGCCGTTGCAGGGCCCCGAGCTCTCGGCGGCCCGCCGCGGCGTGGCACTGCGCGCCCTGGTGATTGCCGCGGTCGGGCTGACCCTGGGCGCCCTGGAAGTGAACGTGGCCATCATCCTGGTCCACTACGCCGTGCTGTTCCTGTGCGTCCTCCCCTTCCTGGGACTGGGCGTAAAGCGCCTGTGCCGGTGGGCCGCTGGCTGGATCCTGGTGTCGCCGGTGCTGGCCTACCTGCTGCGGCCCTGGCTCCTTGCCCCCGAGCCGCCCCTGAGGCTGGGCCACAACCCACGCTGGGAGGACCTCGGAACACCGTCCCGGCTGCTCGCCGACCTGTTCCTCACGGGCTACTACCCCGTCCTGCAGTGGCTGGCCTACCTGCTGGTGGGACTGGCCATTGGCCGGCTGCTCCTGGCCAGGACAGTGGTGCCCGTGCTGCTGCTGGTGGGCGGAACAGTGGTGGCTGTGGTGGCCAAGACCCTGGGTGTGGCGGCGATGGAGGATTGGGGCGGCCGGGCAGCCCTGGAGAAGGTCCTCAACTCACCGGGATACCCGCTGGGCAGCGTACTGCAGGTGAACCTGGCCGGACTGCCCCAGGAGGGTTCGTGGTGGTGGCTGGCATCGGCCGCACCGCATTCCGGCACCCCGCTTGACCTGCTGCATACCTCGGCCGTGGCGGCGGCCGTCATCGGTGCGTGCCTGCTCCTGGAGCGCCTCGCCGAATGGGTCGACCTGGACCTGCTGCTGCCGTTGCGGGGGCCCGGTGCCATGACGCTGACCCTGTACACCGTCCATGTCTGGGTGGTCTCCGGCTTCTACCTCAAACCCCTGCCGGCAGGCTGGACCGAGGACGGGATGTACTTTGCCCACGCCGCCCTTGCCATCGGTGTGGGCATCGTGTTCGCGCGGCTGATGTGGCGGGGCCCGCTGGAATGGTTGGGCCATGGGGCAAGCCTGGTGGGGCGTGGCGGCTTTAAGGCCCTGGCCTGAACCCCAGGGGTTGCACACGGGCTGCGCGAGGAGCTTCGCATCACCTGAAAAGGAACCCGCGGCCGGCCACTGAATGGCGCCGCGGGTTCCCTTCCTGACAGTTAAGTTGCGCCCCGGGCTATTGCGGGGTCAGCGGGAAAGTTGCCGTCTTGTCGCCGTAGTCATCGTTCACCACCACCTGGACTGGGCCTTTCTTCACGTCGAACGCAATGACACCTTTGCGGACATCGCCGGCGCCGACCTCATCGGTGGGCAGGGCTCCCAGTCCCTCATCCAGGTAGACCAGTTCGCCCTCTTTGCCGTCGGCATCGTAGACCGCGAAATTCGATGGGCTGGAGAAGCTGCTGCCGGTCAGCGTCTCCCAGGAAACCTGTACCGCCAGGAAGCCGCCATTCTTCGGTTCCAGATAGGTCATGCCCGGTATCTCGGTGGTGTAAATGGAGTCAAGAACGCCGATCTTCACAGTGTTGCCTTCGGAGACCGTGGCCACGAAGGAGTTCGCACCGGCCCCGGTTCCGGCTGACGGGGAGGTCCCATTTGACGGCGTGGTCCCGGTCGAGGGCGCGGGGGCGGCTTGGGAAGCCGAAGGAAGTTCCGGCGGAACGGGGATGTTCCGGCCGTTGACCGCAGCAGTAATCATGGCCACGGACATTATGGTCAGCACAACGCCGGTTATGATGCTCACCAGCCAAACGACGCCGGTGATGATCCAGGCCTTCTTCTTGTTCTCCGGGTAGCCGTCCAGGGGACGGCGATCTTTGTCCCTGGTGTTCCCGGTCAAGGTCATGACCAGGTCCACAATGGACCAGATACCCAGGCCCCCAGCCGTCAGCAGCTTGGCAACACCCGAGCCGATCTTGCCAAGGTAGAAGCGGTCGGCGCCAAAGGTGCCCAGGAGCAGGGACAGGATCCAGGTGGTCACGAAGGACTTGCGGGGCCGGTCGGAGTATGGACCCTGCCCATAGGATCCCGGCTGGTACTCCCCCTGGGGGCCTGCCGGGTACCGCCCCTCGAAGGAGGGCTGCCCTTCAAAGCTGGGTGGCGCTGGGGGAATCGGCGGCGCCGACGGTCCGCTCTGGGGCGCGTGGGGGTAGTTCGGGTGGCTCATTGGTCGTCCTTTGTAAAGGTGTGCAGGTGCGCATGTGGGGTTCAAGGGACGACCGTGGCGGAATAAACGCCAACCCCATGTCCGCCCCCCAAGCCGGAAAATGTTGCACACCGAACCTACCGCATACGGCATGCAGCAGCGATGGGCAGAAATACCCATCGCAGAAGATGAGCGGCCGCCGGCAGCCGCCACTGATGTTGGTGCCTCCCCCCGCAGCAGGGTAGGTGGGAGTTTAGACCGTGCGTGGGGTTAGTGCGGCTGGGACGCCGCGGTGAAGAGCTTCACGGCGTCACGCATGGAAGAACGCGCGCGCTTGCGGTCCCCGGCCGCGTCATAGGCGCAGCTCAGCCTGAACCAGGAGCGCCAGTCGTCAGGAGCAGCCTCGGCTTCGACCCTGTACTTTTCGAACTCCGCGTCGGCAGCGGCGCGGACGATCCTGCCGCCGGGTGTGCGGGGAAGTTCATCCACGGGCAGCCCGCCCTCGGCTTCCAGGACCTTGGCCATCTGCTCCGTGCGGGCACCGAACATCAGCTCGCGGATCAGGGCCCACGCACCAACGATGGGCAGCACCAGGTAGGCAGCGCCGATGGCCTTGGCCGTCAGGTTGCTGTCCGCCAGGAGCAGGAGGGAACGCTGGAAGGACACCACCAGGTAGAAGACCAGCAGCAGGGTCACCGCTCCCACCCAGATCTTGGTGCGGTTCTTCCGGAAGCCGGCTGCGAACGGGTTCACGGCCTAGAGCCCCAGGTCCAGGAAACCGTCCAGGCCTACGGTCAGGCCGGGGTGCGCGGCGACGTTGCGAATGCCCAGGAGCACGCCGGGCATGAATGACGCGCGGTCGAAGGAGTCATGGCGGAGGGTCAACTGCTCGCCGGGACCGCCCAGCAGGACTTCCTGGTGCGCCACCAGGCCGCGGAGCCGGACACTGTGGACGCGGACGCCGTCCACCTCGCAGCCGCGCGCGCCGGCACGTTCGGTGGTGGTGGCATCGGGGCTGGGCGGCACCTGGGCTGCCTTGCGTTCAGCGGCAATGAGTTCTGCGGTGCGGACGGCGGTGCCGGAGGGGGCGTCCACCTTGTCCGGATGGTGGAGCTCGACGATTTCAACGGATTCGAAGTACTTGGACGCCTTTGCGGCGAAGGCGGAGGCCAGCACCGAGCCCAGGGCAAAGTTCGGCGCAATGAGTACGCCTGTTTCCGGGTGCCGGGCCAGGAGGGACTCCAGCGCGGACAGGCGGCCGGCGTCCCAGCCGGTGGTGCCCACCACGGCGTGGATTCCATGCTCGACGGCGAAGCGGACGTTCGCTTCGGTGCTTTCGGGGACTGTCAGGTCCACCAGGTACCGGGCACCTGAGGCGGTCAGCTGCTCCAGTGAGTCACCCCGTCCCAGGGCTGCGACGAGCTTCATGTCGGGCGCGGCATCAATGGCCTTGACGGCCTCGGCGCCCATGCGTCCGTTGGCACCAAGGACGGCCACCAGCTTGGAAACGGGGTGTTGTTCGGTCATGGCGTTAACCCTACCGGCGGGACAGGTTGGTGCAGGAACCGTGCAGCGTGCGTTACCTCGCAGTTGGGGCATCCTGCGGGCGCGCATTGAGCGGCGCCTGGCCCAGGACGGCATCAGCCGCCTGCGCCCACCCATTCCACGGTGCCGTCCACGAAGAACTGTTCCTTCCAGATGGGCACCTGTTCCTTGATGCGGTCCACCAGTTCGGAGCAGACTGCAAAGGCCTGCCCGCGGTGCGCAGCGGATACCGCGCACACCAGCGCCGGGTCCCCGATCTCCAGCGTCCCGATCCGGTGTGCGGCCCAGATCCGGACCGGCTGGCCGGCCTTGCCCCCGGAAGTCTCCCCGGCAGCCTCCTCCGCCACGGCGTTTTGCTCGGCAACCAGCCGGGCGACGACGTCGGCCATCACCTGGTGGGCCGTGGGGTGCGCACTGTAGCTGAGGCGCTCAACGGCCTTGCCGCCGTCGTGGTTGCGCACAACCCCGCTGAAGCTGACCACCGCGCCCGCGGTGTCGCTTTCCACCGCGGCAATCGCCTGGTCCACGGAAATGGGATCCGCGCTCAGGACCGCCCGCACTACCTCGAATGCTGCTTCAGTGCCCATGTCCGCCTTCCAGCTGGTCGCAAAGGTGCCCGATCACCGGGTCCAGGACGCTGAGTCCGTCCATGACGCCCTTCGGTGACCCGGGCAGGTTCACAATGAAGGTCCGGCCCGCGGCGCCGGCGTAGCCCCTGCTCAGGGCGGCCAGCGGGGTCTTGGCAGCACCGGCCCGCCTGATCGCTTCCATGATTCCGGGGATTTCCCGGTCCAGCAGGGGCAGGGTGACGTCAGGCGTGCGGTCGTCCGGGCTGAGGCCGGTGCCGCCGCTGGTGATGACGACGGCAGGTCGCTGGGTGAGGAGCGCCCTGATGGCAGCGCCGACGGGCTCGCCGTCGGGGACCACCATGGCCGGGAAGACGTCGAAGCCGTGTTCCGTGAGCCAGTCGGTGATCACGGGGCCCGTTTCGTCGTCGTAGATGCCGGCCGCGGCGCGGGTGGACGCGATTACGACGCCGGCCTTGCGCCCCTGCACGTCGCCGTGCCGGTGGGGTTCGGAGACGTCCATGATGTTGGGGTTGGTCACAGTGCCCAGTCTCCGCTCTTGCCGCCGCTCTTGGCCAGCACCTTGATATCCGTCAGGACGGCATGCTTGTCCACTGCCTTGATCATGTCGTAGACACTAAGGGCTGCCACGGACACTGCGGTCAGGGCCTCCATTTCCACTCCGGTGACGCCCCTGGTCTTGACGGTGGAGGTTACCGTCACGGCGTCAGTGTCGAGTTCGAAGTCAACGGTGACTTTTGAAAGGGGCAGCGGGTGGCAGAGCGGTATCAGGTCCGGCGTCTTCTTGGCTGCCATGATGCCCGCCACGCGGGCCACAGCCAGGGCATCGCCCTTGGGGAGCCCGCCAGTGCCCAGGAGCTGCATCACCTCGGCGGTGGTCCTGACGGTGGCGGTGGCCGTAGCCTCCCGGGTGGTCTCGGCTTTGGCGGAGACATCCACCATCTGGGCGCTGCCGTCCTGGCGCAGGTGCGTCAGTGCGGGGGTATGTTCTGCGTTCACAGCATCCATACTTCCACCTCGTCGCCGTCGGCGAGTTCCGTTACTCCGGCAGGAATGTGGACCAGGACGTTCGATCCGGCGAGGGCGTGCATCAGGTGCGAGCTCTCGCCGCCCTCCAGCCGAACGGTTCCGTCCGGCTGCAGGCTGCCGCGCCGGACCTGGTGCTTGTGCCCGGGCGAGGCTAGTTTCCCGCCCGCCCCTCCAAGGTCAAGGCGGGCGCGCAGCGGCAGCCTTCGGGCCGGCGTCCCCAGCAACTCCGCCAATGCGGGGCGGAGGAACATCTCGAAGGACACCAGGCAGCTGACCGGATTGCCGGGAAACCCAAGGAAAGGGACGCCGTCGAACGTTCCCAGTCCCTGGGGCCCGCCCGGCTGCATGGCCACGTGCAGGAAGTCCACCGGCTGGTCCGCCATTGCCTGACGCACCACCTCGTAGGCCCCCTTGCTGACCCCGCCGGTGGTGACGATCAGGTCAGCCCCCTCGATTTCGGTTCTGAGCAGCGCCTGGAGCTCAGCCGGGTTGTCGGTGGAAATTCCGGTGCGCCGGACTGTCAGGCCCGCCTGTTTCATGGCGGCTTCCAGGAGTGTTCCGTTGGAGTCGTAGATTTTGCCCGGCGGGAGTGGCTGGCCCGGTTCCACCACTTCGTCCCCTGTGGTAACCAGCAGGACGGTCACGGCCTTGTACACGGTCACCTCCGGCATTCCGAGCGCCGCCAGCAGCCCCAGTTGGGCCGGTCCCAGGCACGTCCCGGCGGCCAGGGCCCGCTCCCCCGCCCTGATGTCGCTGCCGGCAGCGCGCACGAACGTTCCGGGTGCGGTGACGGGCAGCGTTACTGCCTGCCCGTCACCGGATGCCAGGAAGTGGTCCGGTAGCGCCTTTTCGATCGGTACGACGGCGTCGGCCCCCGCCGGGATCATGGCACCTGTCATGATGGGCGCCGCAGCTCCCGGCTGGAGCCGTTGCGGGCTTGACCCGGCAGGAACCGGAGGCATGATGCGCAAGGGCGCGCCGCCGTCGGAAAGGTCAGCGGAGCAGACGGCATAGCCGTCCATCTGGGAATTCGCGAAGGGGGGAAGGCTGAGCGGCGCCAGGAATCCGTGCACCAGGCCGCGTCCCAGCGCTTGGCTGAGCGGCAGGGTCTCCGTGCGGTCCGCTGACTGGAGCGGCCGGAGAATTGCCACGACGGCGGCGGCATGTTCAGCGACAGACCGGGCGTGCTCCGCTGCGTGGTGGGCGGGGCCGTGTGGGGTGTGGCTGGTCATGGGTACGCCTTTGGTCTGGGCCGTCAGGGGTCTGGGCCGTCAGGATTTCACGTCCACTCTAACGGTGTGGAATCCGGTGGCGCCGTCGGGTGCCGGTGGACGTGCGGTTTCGTCCTGGGGTTCGCCCGCCAGGGTGGTGGCGCGCACCTGGACCTCGTACTGCCCGGGGGTGAGGTCCACGGCCACCTTCCACTGGTACCAGGTGTCGGCGGAGATCCCCGTGGCGAGATCCGCTTCCCGCCATGGTCCGCGGTTGATCCGCAGTTCCACCTTCCTGACGCCGGTGTGCTGGGCCCAGGCGACTCCGGCGAAAACAACCGTTCCCGCATTGACCGGGCGGCCGCTGCGGGGGACGTCGATGCGGGACGACGTCTTGATGGGCCCGCGCTCGGACCAGCCACGCGGAGTCCAGTATCCGGCGTCGTCGGCGAACCGGGTGACTTTGAGTTCGGTGACCCATTTGGTGGCCGAGACATAGCCATAGAGGCCCGGAACCACCATGCGGACCGGGAAGCCGTGCTCCAGCGGCAGCGGTTCGCCGTTCATGCCCACGGCCAGCAGGGCATCCCGGTTATCTGTGAGGACCGCCAGCGGCGTCCCGGCGGTCCAGCCGTCGGCGCTGCGGGAGAGGACCATGTCGGCGTCCGGCTGGGGACCGGCCAGGGCCAGCAGATCCCGGACCGGCCAGCCCAGCCAGCGGGCGTTTCCGATCAGGTCACCGCCCACGCCGTTGGAGACGCAGGCGATGGTGATGTGCCGTTCGGTCAGCGGCTTGGCCAGGAGGTCCGCGTAGGAGAGCTGGACTTCCCGGGCTACCTTGCCGGTTACTTTCAGGACCCAGGTATCCGGGTTCACCGCCGGGACGGACAGCGCGGTGTCGATCCGGTAGAAGTCCCGGTTTGGGGTTACCAGCGGTGTCGTCCCTGCAACACCCGATTCTGCAGCAGCAGGCACGGGCTTTGCCGGTGACGCCGCTGCGGGAAGGGTGATGCGTGCCCGGGCCTCGGTGACCGCCATGGTGGCCCCGCGCCAGATTCCTGCCAGTACTCCTCCCGCCGCAGAAGCCGCTGCGGTAACACCGAGGAACTGGAAGAAGCTGCGGCGGGATTGGGCGGCCACGGGGCCGGCCGTGGCTCCGGCAGCGGCAGCACGCTGGCTCGCTCTTGGTTGGACGGGCATTGACATGTCCCACGCGTGCAGCCTGCGCACCAGGACCCGCAACAGCACGACGGCGGCGCCTGCGGCCAGGAGCGGCGGGATGAGTGACATGGGGGTCATCTGGGAACGGGTCAGCACGGCGGCCGCTCCGGCGAGTCCGAAGATTCCCATCACGGCAGCACCGGTGAACCGGCGCCGATACTCGAGGACTCCGGCCAGCGCCGCCAGGACGGCGATGACCAGCGCCATTCCCACCAGGAGTGCCGCCTTGTCGGCCGTCCCGAAGACGGAGATGGCCCAGTCTTTAACGCCGGGAGGGACGGCGTCGATGACGGCGCCGCCAACGGCTGTCAAGGGTGACAGGGATGGGCTGACAACCCCCGCGGCCAACTCCCCCACTGCCACACCGGCGCCTGCGGCGGCTATCCCGGCAGCGGCAGCCCAACCGCCCCTGGCGTGCGGGACTGCCTGCAGCGGGACGGGACTCTCCATGCGCTCGCCAAGGCCAGCGCCGTCGTCGTCCGCTACCTGCCGGCGCTGGGAACTCTTCACATCTTCCAGCATAGGTTTGCCAAGGGTCGCCGGCGGCGGTGCGCCCATACATCTTGCCCAGCTGACTCTGGTCACAGGTGTGATGGGCGGCTCAACGTGGCGTAGCCTGATTTCATGAGTGTCCAGCTAGGCATGCCCCAGCCGCGGGAGGAAGCAGCGTCGGCGCTGCCCGGCGTTCCCGCGCGCCGCCCGGCCGATGCACCGGCGGGGCTGGTGGATCGGTATGGCCGCCGCGCCACCGACATGAGGCTGTCCCTGACGGACAAGTGCAACCTCCGCTGCACGTACTGCATGCCGGCGGAGGGCCTGGAATGGCTCGCCAAGCAGGCTGTCATGTCTGCTGGGGAGATCGTGCGGATTGTCAAGGTTGGCGTGGAGCAGCTGGGTGTCCGCGAACTGCGGCTGACCGGCGGCGAGCCGCTTGTTCGGCACGACCTCGTGCAGATTATCGCGGCACTGCGGGCCAACCACCGGGACCTGCCGATCTCCATGACCACCAATGGTGTTGGCCTGGCCAAGAAGGCTGCCGCCCTCAAGGAAGCCGGCTTGACCCGCATCAATGTGTCACTTGATTCCCTGCATGAAGAAACGTTCACCAAGCTGACCCGGCGTCCATTCCTGGGCCAGGTCCTGGCCGGTGTGGACGCCGCGTGGGCTGCCGGCCTGGGCCCGGTCAAACTGAACGCTGTCCTGATGCGCGGCATTAACGACGCCGAATCGCCGCAGTTGCTCGACTGGGCATTGGGGCGCGGCTACGAACTGCGGTTCATCGAACAGATGCCGCTGGACGCCGATCACGGCTGGACCCGCCGCAACATGATCACCGCCGCCGAGATCCGCGATCTGCTGTCCCGCGACTTTGTCCTCAGCCCTGATCCCCGCGCGCGTGACGGTGCCCCGGCGGAGCGGTTTGAAGTACGACGGCGGGCGGCAGGTTCTGCAGATTCGGCTGGGCCAGTGCTGGGAACCGTGGGAATCATCGCTTCCGTCACCGAGCCCTTCTGCTCTGACTGCCGGCGCACCAGGATCACTGCCGAGGGCAAGATCATGAGCTGCCTGTTCTCGCGCGAAGAGTTCGACCTGCTGGGCCTGCTGCGGGACGGCGCCACCGACGAGGAACTGGCGCAGCGGTGGCAGGACGCCATGTGGATTAAACCGAAGGCCCACGGCATGGACCATGTGGGACTGGATGCTCCGGACTTCGTCCAGCCGGACCGCAGCATGAGCGCTATCGGGGGCTGACCGGGATGCTGGTACGTTATTTTGCTGCCGCACGCGCTGCCGCAGGCTTCGAGGAAGAAAAGTTCGAACTTCCGGATGGTGCTACCGTGGCCGACCTGCTGGAGGCGGTGCTCGCCGTGGAGCGTGCCGAACCCCCTGCCGGGACGCCGCCGCTTCCGCGCATCCTGTCCCGCAGCAGCTTCCTGCTCAATGAGGTGGCGGTGCGGGACCGCTCGACAGTTCTTGGTCCGGACGACGTGGTGGACGTGCTGCCTCCGTTCGCCGGCGGGTAAACAACCGGGTTGTAACCGGAACAGCTTCTCGAGGCTGCCGCGGGCTTCTGATCGCCTGAGGCCATTTGGATGGCCCGGCGCAACTTGGAATGTCAGTGCCTCGTTGGATGATGTTTCCATGGGAATCAGCAGCGGCGGTGGTGTGGCTTTGGAGGGTGTTCATGCCTCTGTCGCTGCGCTTGATGCGCTTGCTGCTGAGGATGCTTTCCTGGCTGCCGGCGTGGGTGTTGGTGCCGGTGTGGATGTGTTGCAGCGGCGGTACGAGCTCCGGCTGGCCCGGCTGGAAGTGGTGAAGCGGCTGGAGGCGCAGCTCGCCGCGGTCAAGGCCGGTGATGTTGCCGAAGCCGTTGAGATCCAGCAGACACTGCTTGCCCCGGACGCGCCCGTACATGAGCGGACGTTCTCGGAGATGTCAGCGGTGGAGGAGATCGCCGGGGTCCTGACCATCAGTTCCGAGGGCCGCAGGAGCATTCGTGGAGCAGTCCCGGCGGGTGTGTTCCCTCCCGCCGGTGATGGACGCCTTGGCCGCCGGGGCCCTGTCCTGGCAGCACGCGAAAATTGTTGCCGACGAGACCGAAGGCCTCACCCCCGACGGCGCCGCCGCCCTGGTAGCTCACTTCTTCCACCCCGACGCCCCCAACCCGGCCCGCCGCGCCGCACCCGGTGAGCTCGTCCCGTCCCGATTCCGGACCAAAGTCCGTACCTGGCGGGAACGCCACCACCCCGAAACCCTGGAGAAGCGCCACGCGAAGGGTGTCGCGGACCGGCGGATGGAATACACCCCGGACCGGGACGGCATGGCCTGGATCTCGCTCCACCTCCCCGGGCACACCGCTTCGGCGATCTGGAACCGCACCACCGCCACCGCCCGCGGCCTCCAAGGCCCCAACGAACCCCGCACCATCACCCAGCTCCGCCCCGACATCGCAGCGTCCCTGCTCCTCGGCGCCGGAACGCCTGCGCGTGAGGGTGCTGCGAGTGAGACGGCCGGGAGGACTGGTGATGCTGCGGGAACGGGTGCAGGCAGCGTTTCCGGTACCGGGAGCGCTGCGGGGAGCAATAGTGATATTGGAAGAGTCCCCACGCCGCGGGCCGACGTGCTGGTCATGGTCCCGGTCTTCTCCCTCCTCCGCATCACGGACGAACCCGCAGAACTGGACGGCCACGGCCCCATCCCGGCATCAATGGCCCGCAAACTCGTCGCCGACGGCGCGGACTCGTTCTACCGGGTCCTGGTCGACCCCCGCGACGGCGCCCCGTTGGAGATCGGCCGCACCCGCTACCGGCTCACCGAAACCATCAAACAATGGATCCGCATGCGCGACCGAAAATGCACCTTTCCCGGCTGCAGCAATCGTTCCCCTGACAACGACACCGACCACCTCACCGCGTGGGATCACGGCGGCACCACCGGCACCAGCAACCTGGCACAACTCTGCCCAAAACATCACCGGCTCAAGCACGCCCGGCCATGGATCCCCGACCCCGCAACCCACAACGGACCGCCCGGCTGGAGCTCACCCACCGGCCGCCACTACAACCCCGAACACTCCGACCCCAACCCAACCCACTGGCCATCGGCAATCCTGCACTTACTGGCCGAGATCCCGGACTGGCCGGACGTGCCGGACGTGCCATGTGGAGAGCCACCCGGTGGCCGTTTCATTGACCCGGATGCACTTTCACCGGCCGATCCGCTGTGGGACGACTTCTACGCCATGCCATTCCGCCTGCCGCCGGATCCAGAAATGAACTGGCAGATGCTGCTGACGTGAAAAGTCCTGCTGAAGCCTGTGCTGGCAACACTGATGGTCCACTGTCCACCGTCCGGCGTTCCAAGCAGCCATTATTACCCCCATGACCCGGTTCCAAGCGCCAGGGCCATCAAGGCCGCGCGGCTGTGGACTGCGCAAGCCTGGAAAATTTGCTTGAACTGGTCCTGGACAGTGTATGGAGTCACTCCTTGGGTATCCGCCATAGTTCCTGTGTCCGCCCCGGCAGCAGCCAACAACAACAGCTCCCTCTGCCGCTGCGTAAGGCCGAAGGCCCGGGCAAAGATGTCCAGCCGGTCCGAAGGCATACAGCCCTGAATGGTCACGGCCAGCGGCGGTGTCGAGCCCTCTGCGGCAGGGGCAATCCGGTTGGCTCGCAGCAGGACCCATCTGCCGGAACCAATATGCACCCTGCTCTCCGCATCATGGTGGTCCACTCCGGCCTCCCTAGCGAGCAACTGCGCAGCAACGTTCAGCACCTCGGCCGGAACCTGGTGATGCGGGACGGGACCGGGCTGCAACAGATGGAGCCACTCGTTGACCGATTCAGTCCGGCCAACCACGGCGAGGTCTTCGCTCAAGGTCAGGACACCCTGCTCGGGTAATCCCTGCCTCCCGGTATCCGGCCCAGGGGCCATGTCCTGTCCAGAAGGTGCACCCGGTCGCGCAGAGTCGCCTTTCCGGGAAGCCAGATCCAGCCCAACCATAACGTCGGGCGTGGTTCCTGCATGGAATTGCCCGGCCACGGAACGACGCAATCCCGGCGTCAGTGCCGCTGCCAGCTCAGCCAGGTAAGTGGTTTCTTGTTCGGTGAAGTCGTCTGCCTCTCCAGTTCGCCAGAGATCAAGCCAGGCCCAGCACCCGTGCTGGTCGGCGAAGACGGCTGACAGCACGTCGCGAACGTCGTAGCGATTCAGCATTCCCCTCCACAACAGGCTGCGGGCAGGATCACCCTGGGTTGCGTGCTGAAGGCTCAGTGCGGGGACTGGGGAGGCCATCAACCCGGTCCAGCGCGCCGGAGGGGAAAGGTACTTGAGACGGATGAGTGCCGGCAGTTCCTGCGGGCAGGGAATCCTGGCCCGAGGAGCCATGCCTACCGTCGTGCGGGGGTCGCAAAGAGGCCAGACGAATGCGTCGAAGGGCACCATCGTGCCCACTTCCGTGAGAACGGTTTTTCGGAGAGCCTGGTGGTCCCGGATGGATCCAGCAAGAACCCGGATGCGTTCAAGGCTTCGGACCATCGCCCAGTCGCTCTTCATTCCCCCAGTATGCTCCCGCCGGCACCACCGGACCCGACGCATCCGCCACCCAGATTTCTGGGATACCGGCCAGGGACCGTGCCGTCTATGTTGGCAACGTGGACAGCGCCCACGTCGCCGGACGAGTGAGGAGACTCCGATGTACACCCTACAGATCGAACACACCATCACAGACTTCCAAACCTGGAAGACCGCTTTTGACCGCGACCCCGTCAACAGGGCGGCTTCCGGGGTGCTCTCCCACCGGATTGGCCAACCAGTCGGGGACCCGCACTACATCGTAGTTGAGCTGGACTTCGCGGATTTGGACAAGGCGGAGCGATTGCTCTCGAACCTGCGCGAACACGTTTGGCATTCCCCTGCCAACGCCCCTGCTCTCGCCGGAGCACCAAAGACCCGCATCATCGAGGCAGCGGCCTGAACCGCTGTTC
Source organism: Arthrobacter sp. SLBN-112 (assembly GCF_006715225.1). NCBI lineage: Bacteria > Bacillati > Actinomycetota > Actinomycetes > Micrococcales > Micrococcaceae > Arthrobacter > Arthrobacter sp. SLBN-112. The sequence goes on along the minus strand of NZ_VFMU01000001.1, from coordinate 2,671,087 downwards.
AGACCCGGTGGAACTCCGAGCGCATGAACGGCCTGTAGGGCGAAGCCTTGCCGTTGGTGCCAGCGTCAGGGGCGTCGCCGCCGTCGTCCTTGCCAATCGCACGCAACTTGGTGACGTGGGTCAGGACTTCTCCTTCAACTTTGATCGAGTGGCGTGTCCACCCGGCGTCGCTGCGCCGTTCAACCCGCAGGACGCCATTGCGCCATGTGCAGCGGGCGGCGCTGCCTGGCGGCACACCTGTGCTGTCGACGTAATACCAGAGCACGTCGTTGCGGACCGGATCAACCGTGAAGATGCCGTGGCCTTCGAAATGGCTGCCGTCCGGCTCAACGTGCCGGTAGCTCTGCACTACACCGAGGCCTCCGGCCACCTGGTGGTAGGACACCTCGGCGTCCACGCTGTGCTCCGGCCCCCAGGGACCGGAAGCCACATACGTGCGGCCCCGCCAATGTCCCGGCAGGCCAGATAAGGCTGGATGGGTGCGCTCCACTGTTGGCCCGTTCACCGTTCCGCCACCTCCTGCCGAAGATCGTTCCCCCTCAGGATGGGCTCTCCAGGGCCGGGCCGCCAGTGGCCCCGCGAGAGCAGTGTCCCACGGCAGCCCTGCCCGACAGCGCCAGATGCTAGAGCCCGAAGGTCTCGGTCTCGTCGAAGGGACCTACTACAGTGATGGTCCGCGGCGCGGCAGCGAGTTCGGCTGCAAGTTCCTGGACCTGTTCGGTGGTGACGGCTTTGATCAGCCGCAGGGTTTCGTCGATGTCCTGGTATTCACCGGACACCAGTTCGGCGCGGCCCAGCCGGGACATCCGGGAGCCGGTGTCCTCCAGTGCCAGGACAATTCCGCCGCCGAGTTGCCCCACGGCCTTGCGGAGTTCGTCGTCGGAAATTCCGTGTTCGGCGAGCTTATCGAGCTCGATACCAAGCAGGTCCACCACCTGCCGCACCTTCGACGGGGTGCAGCCGGCGTACATTCCAAAATAGCCCGCGTCGGCGTAGGACGACGCAAAGGAGTAGGTGGAGTACACCAGTCCACGCTTCTCGCGAACCTCCTGGAACAGCCGGGAGGACATGCCGCCGCCCAGGACCGCGTTCAGGACACTCATAACATAGCGCCGTTCGTCGGTGGCAACGATCGTGGGGCATCCCATGATGATGTTTGCCTGCTCCACGGCGCGCTTGACCACATGCAGGCCGGCAGTTCCCGTGATCAGGGCACGCTCGGTGGAACGCCGCTGCACCGGCGCGGCGTCGGCCTCCAGGGACCACCCGGCGGTCTGCAGGGCATCCACCACCAGTCCGCACACCAAATCGTGGTCCAGGCCGCCAGCCGCGGTGATCACCAGTTCTTCAGGCTTGTAGTACCGGCGGTAGTGCTCCCACACTGAATCGCGGGCGACGGCCTTGATGGCGGCCGGGGTGCCGCCAATCGGCCGCCCAAGGGGGTGGCTGCCGAGGACCGCGGCGACGAAGTGCTCGTGCGCCACATCCGTGGGGTCATCGCTGTCCATTGCGATTTCCTCCAGTATGACGTCCCGTTCCTGCTCCATCTCGTCAGGATCCAGCACGGCGCCGGTGATCATGTCCGCAATGACGTCGATGGCCATGGGGAGGTCGGAGTCCAGGACGCGGGCAAAGTAGCAGGTGCTTTCCTTGGCGGTTGCCGCGTTTGATTCGCCGCCCACCTCATCAAAGGCGGAGGCAATTTCCAGGGCTGTGCGGCGCCTGGTGCCTTTGAACAGCAGGTGCTCGAGGAAGTGGGTGGACCCGTGCTGGCCTGGCGCTTCATCCCTGGACCCCACGCCCACCCAGAACCCGATGGTGGCCGACCGCTGGCCCGGCATCGCCTCCGTCAGTACCCGCACTCCCCCTGGCAGCACTGAACGCCGGACCTCGGACCCGCCGTCGGAGCCGTGGACCAGGGTCTCGCCGCGGTGGTTCTGCTCAAGCGGCAGGGGTACAACAGTCATTGAGGCCTTTCAAAAGGGGCAGCCGGGATCTGGCTGCCATCGTAACAGCGGCGGGACCGGTGGATCATCCACCGGCCCCGCCGATTCATGCTTATGTGCCGGAAACCGGAACTGTTAGACGTCAGCGCCTTCAGCAGGTTCGGTGGTGTGGGCGCGCTCGGTTTCGACCTCGGCGCCTTCTTCCTCGGCAACTACCGGGGCGAGCGAGAGCTTTCCGCGGTCGTCGATCTTGGTGATCTCCACCTGGACCTTCTGGCCCACCGAGACAACGTCCTCGACGTTGTCCACGCGCTTGCCGTTGGCCAGCTTGCGCAGCTCGGAGATGTGCAGGAGGCCGTCCTTGCCCGGAGTCAGCGATACGAAGGCACCGAAGGTGGTGGTCTTGACGACCGTACCCAGGTAACGCTCACCGATTTCCGGGACCTGCGGGTTGGCGATGGCGTTGATGGCCGAGCGTGCTGCATCTGCAGACGGACCGTTCGTGGCGCCAATGTAGACCGTGCCGTCGTCCTCGATGGAGATGTCGGCGCCGGTATCCTCCTGGATCTGGTTGATCATCTTGCCCTTGGGGCCGATGACCTCGCCGATCTTGTCCACGGGGATCTTCACGGCGATGACGCGCGGTGCGAACTCGGAGAGCTCGTCCGGGGTGTCGATGGCCGAGTTGAGGACCTCGAGGATGTGCAGGCGTGCTTCGCGGGCCTGCTTCAGTGCTGCTGCCAGCACGGAAGCGGGAATGCCGTCGAGCTTGGTGTCCAGCTGGATGGCCGTGACGAACTCGGAGGTACCGGCAACCTTGAAGTCCATGTCACCGAAGGCGTCTTCGGCGCCGAGGATATCGGTCAGTGCCGCGTAGCGGGTCTGACCGTCAACCTGGTCGGAAACCAGGCCCATGGCGATGCCGGCGACGGCGGCCTTCAGGGGCACACCGGCGTTCAGGAGGGACAGGGTGGAGGCGCAGACGGAACCCATCGACGTCGAGCCGTTGGAGCCGAGGGCCTCGGACACCTGGCGGATGGCGTACGGGAATTCCTCGCGTGAAGGCAGCACGGGCACAATGGCACGCTCTGCCAGGGCGCCGTGGCCGATTTCGCGGCGCTTGGGCGAGCCCACGCGGCCGGTCTCACCGGTGGAGTACGGCGGGAAGTTGTAGTTGTGCATGTAGCGCTTGCGTGTGACGGGAGACAGCGAGTCGATCTGCTGTTCCATCTTGAGCATGTTCAGTGTGGTGACACCCATGATCTGGGTCTCGCCGCGCTCGAAGATGGCCGAACCGTGAACGCGGGGCAGAACCTCAACTTCGGCGGTGAGCTGGCGGATGTCCGTCAGGCCACGGCCGTCAATGCGGACCTGGTCCTTCAGGATGCGCTGGCGCACAACGTGCTTCGTGACGGAGCGGAAGGCAGCGGACAGTTCCTTCTCGCGGCCTTCGAACTGGCCGGCGAGGTTGCCCAGGACTTCGTCCTTGAGCGCGTCGGAGGCGTTGTCGCGTTCCTGCTTGTCGGCGATCTGGAAGACAGCGGCAAGCTTGTCGGCGGCGGCGGATTCGACAGCCGCGTAGACGTCGTCCTCGTAGTCCAGGAAGACCGGGAACTCGACAGTGGGCTTTGCAGCCCGTGCGGCCAAATCGGCCTGGGCTTCGCAGAGTGCCTTGATGAACGGCTTGGCAGCCTCAAGGCCCTCGGACACAACCTCTTCGGTGGGGGCAGTGGCGCCCTGTTCCTTGATGAGGTTCCAGGAGTTGTCCGTAGCTTCGGCCTCGACCATCATGATGGCGACGTCGTCACCTGCAACGCGGCCGGCAACCACCATGTTGAAGACGGAGTTCTCCAGCTGCGAGTGCTTGGGGAAAGCAACCCACTGCGATCCGTTTTCGTCGGCCACCAGGGCAACGCGGACGCCGCCGATGGGGCCGGAGAACGGCAGGCCGGACAGCTGGGTGGACATCGAGGAAGCGTTGATGGCCACCACGTCGTACAGCTCGTCGGGGTTGATGGCCAGGACGGTGACCACGATCTGGACCTCGTTGCGCAGGCCCTTGATGAAGGCGGGGCGCAGCGGGCGATCCATCAGGCGGCAGGCCAGGATGGCTTCGGTGGACGGGCGGCCTTCACGGCGGAAGAACGAGCCCGGGATGCGGCCGGCAGCATACATGCGCTCTTCGACGTCGACCGTCAGCGGGAAGAAGTCAAAGCCTTCACGCGGGTGCTTGCCGGCAGTGGTGGCGGACAGCAGTGCGGTGTCATCGTCGATGTACACCATGGCTGCGCCGGCTGCCTGCTTGGCAAGACGGCCGGTTTCGAAGCGGATTACGCGCTTGCCGAAACGGCCATTGTCAATGACTGCTTCCGAGAACTGGATTTCGGGACCCTCCAAGAGAGTCACCTCCGTTTCTGTTTGACGGAAGTCCAGCCGCATCAACCCGGCCAGCATCTGTCTACTGGCCCTGCACCCGGTCATCGATCGAGACCCACGGGCCGCCGGCTTCAGTCAACGAAGCCGTTCCCGGGGATCACTACCGAGGACCGCGAATGCGTGATGCGGTTGATCCTCCTGTTTAGTTTTATTTGAAGAAGGCGGCCCGTTCCGGAAGGAAAGGGCCGCCCGAAGCCAGACTAGCGGCGCAGGCCGAGGCGCTCGATGAGCGAACGGTAGCGGGCGATGTCGGTCTTCTTGAGGTAGCTCAGCATGCGCTTACGACGACCAACCATGGCCAGCAGACCGCGCTGGGTGTGGTAATCGTGCTTGTGCTCCTTCATGTGCTCAGTCAGATCCTTGATCCGCTGGGTCAGGACAGCAACCTGGACCTCCGGTGAACCGGTGTCGCCTTCTACGGTTGCGTATTCCTTGATGATGGACTGCTTTACAGCGGCGTCAAGTGCCACAATAACTCCTAGGGATGTGCCGTGAGGGCCCAGGTCAGTAACTCACTGCCGGGTCTGCCGGGTACGTCCTGATCCGGCGAACCGGAGCAGGCGGACTGCAACAGGAACCAGCCGCCACGGACTGCAGCCGGATCCATCGTCCAGTTTACCGGCCCCGGCCCAACCTTGTCGAAACAGCGCGCTTGTCAGCCCTGGAGCCGGTCCCGGATGGCCGCCATGCCCTGGAGCACTTCGACAAAACTGGTGCTCAAGGGGGACAACCCCACCCGGATGCCGCGCGGAGAGCGGAAATCCGGGATGACGTCCCCTTTCCACAGTGCTTCCACGGTGGCCTTGGTGAAGTCCGGGTGGTCCACGGTGATGTGGCCGCCCCGCTCCCCCGGATCCCGGGGCGACGCCAGCTCCGCACCCAGCGGGGCCAGCAGCGCATCGAAGACCTCAACGGCGAACCCGGTCAGTGCCACGGATTTGTCCCGGACGGCGGCCATCGACGCTTCCTCGATGAGGTCCAAAGTGCCCTGCATGGCGATCATTCCGAAAATCGCGGGGGTACCGCTAAGGAAACCCCGGATGCCCGCGGCCGGTTCATAGCCGGCGGCCATCTCGAACGCATTCTTGCGCCCCATCCATCCCCAGATGGGCTGGTTCAGGGTGGACAGGTGGCGCTGGTTGACGTAAGCAAACGCTGGCGATCCGGGGCCGCCGTTGAGGTACTTGTAGGTGCAGCCGGCAGCGAAGTCCACCTCCGCGCCGTCCAGGTCGATCTCCACCGACCCCACGGAATGGCAAAGGTCCCACACCACCAGGGCACCGGCGTCGTGCACTGCCGCGGTGATCCCGGGCAGGTCGGCCAGGTGGCCGGAGCGGTACGCGATCTGGCTGAGAAGGACGACGGCGGTACGCGGCCCAATGGCCCGGCGCACCTGCTCAAGGGTCACCCCCGCAGCGGGGTCCGGCTCGATCCAGCGGAGGGTCAGGCCTTCCTCGAGTGCGATGCCCTCCACCAGGTAACGGTCGGTGGGAAAGTTCTCCGTGTCCAGGACGAGCTCGTTGCGGTCCGGGTCCTGCACGGCGGCAAGGGCTGCGCGGATCAGCTTGTAAAGCACCACTGTGGTGGAATCGGCGATGATCGTCTGCCCCGGAGCCGCCCCAAGGACCGTGCGGCCCAGCTGGTCACCGATGGCCTGCGGCATTTCGAGCCACTTTTCGTCCCAGCCGCGGATGAGGCGGCCGCCCCATTCGTCGCGGATGAAGGCGGCGACGTCGTCTGCCGTCCGCTGCAGCGGCCGGCCCAGGGAGTTGCCGTCGAGGTAGGACAGGGGCGTGTCCGTGCCGATGAAGTGGTCCCGGCAGTGCGCCAGGGCGTCCCGGCGGTCCAGCTCCTCGGCCCGCCGGCGGAGCTTTTCGGTGGCCACGTCGGTGGGGTTTTCCTGGTGGATGCTCATTGGCCGATCTCCGTCCTGACAGCGAATAGTTCCGGGAAGAACGTCAGTTCCAGGGCCTTCTGCAGGAAGGCGGCACCGCTGGACCCGCCGGTGCCGGTCTTCATGCCGATGGTCCGCTGGACGGTGCGCAGGTGCCGGAACCGCCAGAGCTGGAAGTTGTCCTCCAGGTCCACCAACTCCTCGCACGCCTCGTAGGCCGCCCAGTTGTCCGCCGCGTTCTCATAGATGTACTTGAAGAGCGGGACCAGTTCCGGGGCGAACTCGTGCGCCCGGGTCACATCCCGGTCCAGGACCGAACGTGGAACATCGAAACCCCGGCGGGACAGGTAGGCCAGGAACTCGTCGTAGATGCTCGGTGCGGCAAGCAGTTCCTCCAGCATGGCGTGGGCCTCGGGGTCGGATTCGAAGACGGGAAGCATCTTGCGGTTCTTGTTGCCCAGGACGAATTCGACCGCGCGGTACTGGGCGGACTGGAACCCTGACGAGTTGCCCAGGAAGCCCCGAAACTGCGAATACTCCGTGGGTGTCAGGGTCGCCAGGACGGACCACTGCTCAGTGAGGGTCTTCTGGATGTGCTTGACCCGTGCGATGCCCTTGAGCGCCGAGCCCAGGTCGTCCTCACGGAGCCATGCGGCCGCGCTGCGCAGTTCATGCAGGACCAGCTTCAGCCACAGTTCCGTGGTCTGGTGCTGGATGATGAAAAGCAACTCATCGTGGTGTTCGGGCTCGCTCACCGGCTGCTGCGCACTGAGCAGGGTGGGAAGCTGCAGGTAGGAGGCGTAGCTCATCCGTGAGCTGAAGTCACGGACGATCCCCTTATCCAGCTTGCGGGTGTTCTTCTCGACGGACACGTACTGCCTTTCGTTGGTGCTCACCCGGTTGCTGAGACTCCGGCGGATGCTGGAATCAGCGGCCGCTGAGGAGCTGGTGGGCCTGGGCCACATCCAGCCGCATTTGTTCCACCAGGGCTTCAGGGCCACGATAGGCCACCATGCCGCGAAGCCGCGCCACGAATTCAACAATCACTGTCTGGCCGTACAGATCAAAGTCCTCCACGGCTTCCTTGGGCCTGTCGATCACGTGCGCCTCAACCTGGCGGCTCACTCCGTCGAACGTGGGATTGGACCCTACCGAGATCGCTGCCGGCCACCGCGTGCCGGCCTGGTCCACCAGCCAGCCGGCATAGATGCCGTCCGCGGGAATCAGCCCTGAGGCATTCGAAGAGAGGTTTGCCGTGGGGAACCCGAGGGCCCGGCCGCGGGCGGCACCATGGACCACCTCGCCTCGCATCCTGTGCGGGCGCCCCAGGACGGAGGCAGCGGTGGCCACGTCGCCATCCTGCAGGGCCTCACGCACCCAGGTGGAGGAACAGCGCCGGTCCGTGCCGTCGTCGTCATGCAGGGGGTAGCCCTCGGCACCGAACTCGCTGATGACCTGGACGTCGAAGCCGAACTTGTCGCCCAGCGCCTTCATGGTGTCCAGGTCGCCGGAGTTGCCCCGTCCGAAACGGGCGTCGTGGCCGATGACCACATGGCTGGCATGGAGGCAGTCCACCAGGTACTGCTCCACGAATTCCTCCGCCGTGAGGCTGGCGAGGTCCAGCGAGTACTTGACCACCAGGATGGCGTCCAGTCCCAGTTCGCCCAGCGCCTCCAGCTTGTCGTCCAGGCCCATGATCAGCTCCGGGGCGGCCTCGGGACGGTGGATAAGCGCGGGGTGGGGGTCGAACGTCACGGCAACGGCCTTGGCATGGGAGAGGCGGGCCGAACGGATCAGCTGGGACAGCACCTGCTGGTGGCCGCGGTGGACGCCGTCAAAGTTGCCGAACGTGACAACGGATGGGCCGAAATCCGCCGGGACATCGGACGGATCGTTCCAGATGTAAACCATCACCCTCGCCTTAAGCTGCCTGCATCGTCGTTCCGGAACCATGCCGGCCGCGGAACTCTTCAAGATTACCCGGATTCACTGCGCAGCTTTGGCCGCTGTTGCACGCGCCGCGGAGGGCCGGCGCCGGTACAGCCATACCAGCCCGAGGATGGGCAGCAACAGCGGGATAAAGCCATAGCCTCGGCCAAACAGGGACCACACCGTCTCGTGCGGGAACTGCACGGAGTCCAGGATGCTCAGGGTCCCCACCACCAGGACACCCAACAGTTCAACCAGCACTGCGGCAACGGAGACCTTGAACCAGGTGGTTCCGGCCTTGGCCAGCGACACTGTGGCCACCACGTAGACCAGTGCGGCGAAGGCCGAGAGCAGGTAGGCCAGTGGAGCTTCGGAGAACTTGGTGAGGATCTGGTAGCCGGCACGGGCGGTGGCCGAGATGGCGAAGACCCCGTACACGGCGATCAGGAGGCGGCCGGGGCCGGTGTTGCGGGTATTGCGGACGGGTGCCTCGCCGGTGGCCGCCCGGGCCTGCTTGTCTTTCATTCCTGCTGCTTCTTCCACTTCAGTACCAGATCTGGTTCATTCGGGCAGCCATGACCAGTGCCGTGACGCCGACTGCGGCCAGGACAAAGTTGCTCCACCGTGTGCGCTCCAGGACGGACCAGTAGACCGCGGCCGGGGGCAGGAGCATGGCGGTGGCCATGTAGCCCCAGAACTCCCACGCCTCGCCGGCAATGGGTTCGCCGGCGATGACCCGGACGATGGAACCCACCAGGTACACCACCAGCGCTGCTTCCACGGCCATGACGGAGAGGATGGTGGCATCGTTGGGCGCCTTCTTCATGATTCCGGCACCCAGGCATGCCAGCGTGGACACCAGGCCGACGACAAGGATGATCCAAAAATATGCGTCCACGCTTTAGGCCTCCGCGGCGGCGGTTGCGGCAGCGCCGGAGCCGGGGGCGAAGACGAGCACCGGCTTGGCGTAGCTGCCGGCGTCGGCCAGAAGGGCCACCAGGTTTCCGTCGGGGGCGAAGGCAGCGGCGGGATGTTCGGGGGTGGCAGCGCCGGGAGCGCCGGGAGCGGCCCCGGCAGCAATGCGCCGCCCGAAGGAAATTTCCGTGGTTTCCTCGGCGCTGAGTTCGCGGTTGGGCATCAGCGCGCGGGCAGCCTGCGACATTTCCAGGACGTTGAGCTCCTCGGCCAGCTGTTCAAGAGTGCGCGCCTGATCGAGGGAATAGGGGCCCACGTGGGTCCTGCGGAGGGCGGTGAGGTGTCCTCCGACGCCGAGGGCATTGCCAAGGTCCCGGGCCAGGGCACGGATGTACGTGCCCGAGGAGCACTCGACGGTGACGTCGAGGTCAACCACATCCGCTTCCGTGTCCCACCGAATGGCGTGTACCTCGAAACGGTGGATGGTGACGGGGCGTGCGGCAAGCTTCACGTCCTCGCCCGACCGCACGCGGGCGTAGGCGCGTTCGCCGTTCACCTTGATGGCGCTGACGCTGCTGGGCACCTGCTGGATGTCGCCCGTGAGGGCCGCGACGCCGTCGTAAATTGCCTGCTCGCTGACGCCGGACGTGCCGGCCGTGGCGGTGACTTCCCCTTCCGCGTCATCGGTGACGGTGGACTGGCCCAGCCGGATGGTGGCGGTGTAGGTCTTGGAGGTGCCCACGATGTAGGTCAGCAGCCGCGTGGCCTTGTTGATGCCGACCACCAGCACGCCGGTGGCCATCGGGTCCAGGGTTCCTGCGTGCCCCACTTTCCGGGTCCCTGCGAGGCGCCGCATCCGGCCAACCACATCATGGCTGGTCCATCCCTGCGGCTTGTCCACTATCACCAGTCCAGAAAGCACGCCTCCCAGTATATCGGCGCTGGTAGGCCCGTCTGCCCACCCGCCGGGTCCGGTACCGCACGCTCCACGGCAGTCCCGCACCGCCCGTTAGGATGGCTGGCATGCCTGAGCTTGCCGCCCATGTCCGCGACGTGCCCGTCAACCAGATCCGCGAGATCACCGAGGCCGCGTGGCGTACTCCCGGTGCCATTGTCCTGAGCATCGGGGAGCCGGGGTTCCCGCTCCCCCGCCATGTCCTGGACGCAGGCATCGCCTGCCTGGACCGCGACGAAACCAACTACACGCCCAACGCCGGGATCCCGGCCCTTCGTGAAGCGTTCGCTGCCAGGTTCCGGGAAGAACAGGGAGTGGACGTCGGCGCTGACCGCGTTTACGTGGTGTCCGGTGCGCAGCAGGGGCTGCACTTCGCCATGAGCCTGCTGCTCTCCCCCGGGGACGAAATCCTGATCCCCAACCCGGGCTACCCCACCTTCGCCATGACCAGCCGGCTGCTCAATGCCGTCCCTGTGGGCTATCCGCTGCACCCCGAACACGGCTTCCAGCCGCTAGTAGCCGATGTGGAGGCGCTGATCAGCAGCCGCACCCGGGTGCTGGTCCTCAACTCCCCCTCCAACCCGCTCGGCGCCGTGCTGGGTGAAGAAGTGGTCCGGGAACTCATGGATTTGGCCCGTCGGCACGACATCTGGGTGGTCTCGGACGAGTGCTACGAGGCGTTCACCTACGATGTGCCCCACGTCAGCCCGGCAAGGTTCGACGGCGGCACCGCGGCGGATGCGCGCGTGTTCACGTCGCTGACACTGTCCAAGACCTACGGCCTGACCGGGCTGCGCATCGGCGCCCTGGTCTGCCCGCCAGGGCTCAAACAGAAGATGGACAACGTCATGGAATCGATCGTCTCGTGCGTGGCCTCTGCGCCGCAGTATGCGGCGCTGGCGGCGCTGACCGGGCCGCAGGACTACGTCCGGCACGCCCACCAGCACTACCGGGAGAACCGGGACGCCGCCTCTGCGGTGCTGGCAGCGAAGGGGATCCGGTACCTTCCGGCGCAGGGCGCGTTCTACCTGTGGGCTGATATGTCCCATGTGAGCGGCGGGGATGTGCGGGCCTGGGTTCGGCGTTTCCTCGCAGACTCCGGCGTGGCGCTGGCTCCGGGGACCGCTTTCGGCTCCATTGGCGAGGGGTGGGTCCGGATCGCGCTGTGCGGCCGGAAACAGGATCTGCTGGATGGGCTGTCCCGGCTTCCGGCGCCCGGCCGTAGACCGGCGGGGCCGGTGCTGGGCCTCGAGCGCTGCGAGCTTAGCTAGCTGCGGGCGCCGGCGAGGGCCTTGTCGAGCCAGGAACGGAGGACCTGCGCGGGTGCGGCGCCGGCCTGGCGCGCTGCCACCTTTCCGTCAACGAGCACCATCAAGGTGGGAATGGCCTGCACATCGAACCGCTGCGACAGGCCCGGAGACGTGTCCACATCCACCTTCACCAGCTTGATCTTCCCGGGCCGTTCCCGGGCCAGCTTGTCCAGGACCGGGCTGACCATGCGGCAGGGTCCGCACCAGGCGGCCCAGAAGTCGACCAGCACCGGAACCGGGGATTGCTCCGCCACGGCCGCGAAGTCGCTGTCGCCTGCGGATACGATCCAGGGCAGGTCCGCCTTGCAGTTGCCGCAGCGCGGGTGGCCCGAAGCCCTGGCCGGAACCCGGTTGGTCTTGCCGCAGGCCGGGCAGCTCAAGAGTGTGGGTTCCATGGCTAATATTCCTTCCTGCTGTCAAAGGCGCGCCACGCCTGGAAGGGGACGTCCGACGTCGGGATGTCACCCTTGGTGACCGGCATCAGCTCTGGCGCCGCGCCACTGAAGTAGTCGTAGAACAGTGCGTCATCGAAGCCTGCCGCCGCGGCCCCGTGCCGGTCCGCTGCGTAGTAGACGCGGCCGACCCTGGCCCACAAGGCGGACGCCAGGCACATGGGGCACGGCTCGCAGCTTGCGTAGAGGACCGAACCGGTGAGATCGAAATCGGCTGCAGCGGCGGCCGCCGCCCGGATGGCCACCACTTCCGCGTGGGCGGTGGGGTCGTTATCCCTGGTCACCCTGTTGACTCCGGTATGGATGCGTCCGTCCGGCGTGACCACCACCGCACCGAATGGTCCGCCGCCTTCCGCGACGTTGCGCGTGGCCAGTTCCACGGCCTGTTCAAGGTATTGAGCCTGCCCAGGATGCTGGGCAGATTCGGGGTGCTGCAAGCCCCTGTTGCCGTGGTCTGCGGACGTCATAGCACGATCCTAGCCACAGGTGCCCCGTTGGGGGACGAAAAGGGGGCCAGAAAGGGGGGATGCCCCCAACGACTACCCGCTGGTAGGGGCCTACGCTTGCGCCGGGGGATCATTTCGCCTCTGCGGAGGCTTCATATCCAGCCCGCAAGGGCATCTCGCACCCCGGAGTACCCAATGAAACGACAACTCACCTTTATCGCCTGTGTGGCCGCCGCCAGCATGGTGCAGGCCGCACCGGCCTTCGCATCCAGCCACAACCCGGATTATGAGGTCATGGCAACCGGCCTCGTTTCGCCCCTCCATCTCGCGGTGGGCAGTGGTGAATCTGCCCGCGTCAGCCAGGATTTCGCCGGCATCCTCACCCGCGTGGAGCACGACGGCGATCGCGAGGACATCCATACCGCGGAGAAGGGCTGGGAAGTCGCCGGGCTGGATATCCACGATGGCATGACGTATTTCCTGGAGAGTACCGGAGCCGGGCAGGGGGATCCTGCAGCTCTCCAGGGCTACCTCAAGTCCATTGACTCCAAGGGTCATGTGGACACCATCGCCAACTTCGCGGACTACGAACGGAAGCACAACCCCGACGGTGACCAGCACTACGGCTTCGAGCCAGATGTCAGTGACACGTGCCTGGCGGACTGGCCGGCCTTCCCGCCCGCCCGGTACACAGGAGCGGTGGATTCCCACCCGTACGCCCTGGCAGTCAAAGGCAATACTGCCTATGTGGCTGATGCCGGCATGAACGCGATCCTCAAGGTGAATCTTTCATCAGGCGCCATTTCGACGCTGGCGGTCCTGCCGCCAAGGCCAGCCAAGGTCCCGGCCGGCCTTCAGATCCCCGTCGACATGCAGGGCCACACCGTGCCGGTACCTGAATGTGTTGTCGGCGAGAAGTACGCCTTCGAACCCGTTCCCACCGACGTTGAAATAGGGCCGGACGGCTGGCTGTACGTCACGTCCTTGCCTGGTGGCCCGGAAGGACCGGAAATGGGTCCGCGCGGTGCCGTCTTCAAGGTGAATCCGTGGAACGGTGACACGACTGTTTGGGCGGACCACATCCTGAGCCCCACCGGGCTGGCCGTGGCAGACAACGGGGACGTCTACGTGGCGTCACTGTTTGGTGGCGAAATCCTCAAGTTCACCGGCGATGCCGAGCGGTCACGTTTCCTTGCCGTGAACCAGCCCGCCGATGTTGAGTACAGGGATGGGGATGTCTTCGCCACGGTGGATGCACTGATGGGGCTGCAAGACCCTTCAGCGCCGGACGCTCCCGCGGCCACGCCTGCAGGCAGGGTCATCGAAGTCGACCGCTGACAGGCGGCAGCACCTATGCAACAGGACCCGGAGATGACTCCGGGTCCTGTTGTCATGCCGGCAAGCGCCAGCTGCCTACTTGTTGCCGTCCTCGTCGAGGTCTTCGTCGTCGCCGGGGTCCAGGTCCTCTTCGTCGAAGTCGTCCTCGTCGATATCCACGTCGGCCGCGGCATCGGACTTGTAGGGGTCCGCGTCGCCGGCGTGGCGGGCGTTGGCGGCAAGGGCAGCAACCTCGGCGTCCCGCTTCTTGGCCTCGCGCAGCAGTTCCTCCAGGTTGGAGGCGTTGACCGGAATCTGGTCAGCCACGAACTCAAGGGTGGGAGTCAGCCGGACGGTGATGTTCCGGCCAACTTCCTGCCGGAGCACACCCTTGGCCTTCTCAAGTCCCTTGGCAGCATCAGCCTGGACAGCCTGGTCGCCGAAGACGGTGTAATAAACGGTGGCGTGCTGCAGATCATTGGTCACGCGGGCATCAGTAACAGTGATGCCCTCCAGCCGGGGATCCTTGACCTTCCGGCCCAGAGCCTCAGCAACAACAACCTTAATCCGCTGCGCCAACTTGGCAGCACGTGCCGGATCAGCCATGAACAACTCCTAAAAAATATGGGACGCACGACGGCGGCCCGAGGGGGCCGATACGTACGTTTACGTTTTTGCCACCCACCTAAGGCGAGTGTAAGACGGGACTCCCGTCGGGATTTTTCCGGCGGCCTGGGAGTGGCATCGGGCCTGCCGAAGCTGGGTGGCCGACGTCGTAAGACGTTGGCCACCCAGCGAAGGGGCGGGGCCGCCGGAAAAATCCCGACGGCCCCGCACCAGTAGAGCATCAAGGTTTAGACGCGCGGCTTCTCACGCATCTCGAAGGTCTCGATGATGTCGCCTTCGGTGATGTCGTTGTACGAGCCAAGACCGATACCACATTCGAAGTCCGTGCGGACCTCGGTGGCGTCGTCCTTGAAGCGCTTGAGCGTCTCAACGGTGAGGTTGTCACCAATGACCTTGCCGTCGCGGCTGATCCGTGCCTTGGTGTTACGGCGGATGATGCCGGAGCGGACGATCGAGCCGGCGATGTTTCCGAACTTGGAGGAGCGGAAGACTTCGCGGACCTCGGCGGTGCCGAGCTGGACTTCTTCGTATTCCGGCTTGAGCATGCCCTTGAGCGCTGCCTCGATGTCATCGATTGCTGCGTAGATGACGGAGTAGAAGCGCATGTCCACGCCTTCGCGGTCTGCCAGTTCGGCAACCCGCTCGGCAGGCTTGACGTTGAAGCCGATGATGACGGCGGAGTCCACCGTTGCCAGGTTGACGTCGTTCTGCGTGATGGCACCCACGCCGCGGTGGATGACGCGCAGCTGCACGCCTTCCCCGACATCGATCTTGAGCAGCGCGTCTTCGAGGGCTTCCACGGCACCGGACACGTCACCCTTGAGGATGAGGTTGAGGGTGTCGATCTTGCCTTCGGCGACGGCCTGGTCGAAGTCTTCCAGGCTGATGCGCTTGCGGCGCTTGGCCAGGGCGGCGTTGCGGTCGGCGGCTTCGCGCTTCTCGGCGATCTGGCGGGCGGTGCGCTCGTCAGCGGTTACGAAGAAGGTGTCGCCGGCGCGCGGCACGTTGGACAGACCCAGCACCTGGACGGGGCGGGACGGGCCGGCCTCGGTCAGGGCGCTGCCGTCGTCGTCGAACATCGCACGGACGCGGCCGTGGGCCGTGCCTGCCACGATGGTGTCGCCGACGCGCAGCGTACCGGACTGCACCAGGACGGTGGCAACGGCACCGCGGCCCTTGTCCAGGTTGGCTTCGATCGCGATACCGCGGGCGTCCTTGTTCGGGTTGGCCCGCATGTCCAGGGCTGCGTCTGCGGTGAGCAGGACGGCCTCGAGCAGCTCGTCGATGTTGAGGTTCTGGCGGGCAGAGACCTCCACGAACATGGTGTCGCCACCGTATTCCTCGGGAACCAGGCCGTATTCGGTCAGCTGGCCGCGGACCTTCTCCGGGTTGGCGCCTTCCTTGTCGATCTTGTTCACTGCCACGACGATCGGCACGTTGGCCGCCTGGGCGTGGTTGAGCGCTTCAACGGTCTGCGGCATTACGCCGTCGTCCGCTGCGACCACCAGGATGGCGATGTCGGTGACCTTCGCACCACGGGCACGCATGGCGGTGAACGCCTCGTGGCCCGGGGTATCGATGAAGGTGATCTTGCGGTCGTCGCCTTCGTGGTTGTGCGTGACCTGGTAGGCACCGATGTGCTGCGTGATGCCGCCGTGCTCGCCAGCCATGACGTCGGACTTGCGGATGGCATCGAGCAGGCGGGTCTTACCGTGGTCGACGTGGCCCATGACGGTGACAACCGGAGGACGTGCCTCGAGTTGCTCGTCGCCTTCGGCTTCCAGCTCGGCATCGAAGTCAATGTCGAACCCGGAGAGCAGCTCGCGCTCCTCGTCTTCCGGCGACACTACCTGGAGCTTGTAGCCCAGCTCCTCGCCCAGCAGGGCGAAGGTCTCCTCGTCCAGCGACTGCGTTGCCGTGGCCATTTCACCAAGGTGGAACAGCACGGTCACCAGTGCGGCGGGGTTTGCCTCGATCTTGTCGGCGAAGTCCGTGATGGACGAGCCGCGGCGGAGCCGGATGACGGTGTTGCCGTCGCCGCGGGGTACGCTCACGCCACCCAGCGACGGGGCACTCATCTGCTCAAGTTCCTGGCGCTTGGCGCGCTTGGACTTGCGCTGTTTGCCACGGCCTGCGCCGCCCTTGCCGAAGGCACCCTGGGTGCCGCCGCGGCCGCGGCCGCCCTTGCCGAAGCCACCACCGGCGGGAGCTCCGCCGCCGGCACCGGGACCGCCGGTTCCGGGTGCGCCGCCGGGACGTCCGGGACCGCGGCCGCCGCCACCGGGACGGCCTGCACCTGCGGGTGCGGGACGTTCAGTGCGGTTGGGCATCATGCCGGGAGTAGGACGGGGACCTCCGGGGCGGGGTGCACCCGGACGGGGTCCGCCTGCACCAGCCGCGGGACGGGGTCCACCTGCACCGGCTGCGGGACGCGGCCCGCCCGGACGGGGTCCGCCGGCACCGGCTGCGGGACGGGGGCCACCGGGGCGGTCGCCGTCGTTACGGCTGCCACCGGGACGGGGCATGCCCTGGGAGGTGGCAAAGGGGTTGTTGCCCGGACGCGGGGCGCGTTCACCGTCTCCGCCGCGGCCGCGGGGCATACCCTGCGAGGTGGCGAAGGGGTTGTTACCCGGACGGGGGCCGCCGGGACGGGGTCCGGACGCACCCGGTGCGGATCCACCCGGACGGGTGGACGGAGCCGGGGTGTCGGCCTTGGGTGCCGGGCGTGCACCGGGCTTGGCGCCGGTGGACGGAGCACCCGAGGTGGGCGCAGCCGAGGACGAAGCCGCAGGGGCGGCAGGCGCGGCAGCCGGCGCGGCCGGTGCTTCTGCCTGTGCGGGTGCGGCGGGAGCCGGTGCCTGCGCCTTGGGGGCCGGAGCCTTGGGCGCAGCAGGGCCGGGAGCCGGTGCTGAAGGACGTGATTCTGCTGCGGGAGCAGGTGCCTTGGGCGCAGCGGCGGGCGCTGCGGCCGGTGCCGCTGACTTGGCAGCGGCGTCGGGGAAGGCGTTGCGCAGTTTACGCACAACGGGGGCCTCAATGGTGGAAGAGGCGGAGCGAACAAATTCGCCCAGTTCCTGCAGTTTTGTCACTGCATCTTTGGAAGTAATACCGAGCTCTTTGGCGAGCTCATGTACGCGGACCTTGGCCACATTTCTCCTGTCTCGGTCCGCACCGAGCCAGGCACGAACCGTCTACTTCTTACTGCGGACCCCAGCCGCGAATACAGCGGAAGGGCCCATTGCAGAGCGCAACAAAGTTGTCATCGTTACGCACTCATCGCTGGGAACTCATCGGGTTTCCATCAGATTTCTGACCCGCTTTCAGGTTGGACGGTTGGTGTTGCAGCCACCGGGGCGGCGTAAACGTTCGGGCCTCGCGTGATCCGGTGTTCGACGGCGGCTGTTTCGGTTGCGCCCGGAAGGGCACGTCCGAATGCTCGCCGCTTGACCGCCAGAGCCAGGCACGATGCGCTGGGGTGCAGCCATGCACCCCGGCCAGACATCCGGCGTCGTTCATCCACCAGGACAGCGGTTGACCCGCTGCCTTCGGCGACGAGCCGGAGCAACTGCGACCGCGGGCCCTTCTTCCGGCAGCCGATGCAGGTACGTTCAGGCTGATTTCCGGTGGAAAGCACTTCTGCCACGGTTATCGTCCTGACGTTCATTCTGCTGGCCGCAGGTTTACCGCCTCCGCAGTCACGGAAACGAGCACGCCCAAGGCACACGGCTACCGGCCGTTAGGCGCGGTCTTGTCTATTCTAGCCCCTTTGGGCCGTTCTGCCCGAAACCGGGTGGCTGCCGCGTTGCGGAAGCCACCCCTCCCGGGACCTTACTTGTCGCGGGCCACCGCGGCGTCGGAGACGATGTCGATCCGCCAGCCGGTCAGCTTCGCCGCCAGCCGGGCGTTCTGGCCCTCCTTGCCGATGGCCAGGGACAGCTGGTAGTCAGGGACCACCACCCGGGCCGAACGCGTGGCCTCGTCCGTAATGGTGACCGAATTCACGCGCGACGGCGACAGTGCACTGGCAATGAAGGTGGCCGGGTTTTCGCTGAAGTCGACGATGTCGATCTTTTCGTCGTTCAACTCGGTCATCACTGCGCGGACGCGCGAGCCCATCTCACCGATGCAGGCACCCTTGGCGTTGATCCCCGGAGTGTTCGCCTTGACGGCAATCTTGGTGCGGTGGCCGGCTTCGCGTGCCAGGGCAACGATTTCCACCGAGTGGTCGGCGATCTCGGGTACTTCGAGCTCGAAGAGCTTGCGGACCAGGCCGGGATGGGACCGGGAGAGCGTGACGGACGGCCCCTTGGTACCTCGGTGCACGTCGATGACCAGGGCGCGCAGCCGGTTGCCGTGGATGTACTTCTCACCGGGAACCTGCTCGGGCGGCGGCAGGAGGGCCTCGAGCGAGCCGAGGTTGACCTGGATCATGTGCGGGTTGTTGCCCTGCTGGATGGTGCCGGACACCAACTCGCCTTCGCGGCCCTTGAATTCGCCCAGGACGTTATCGTCCTCAACATCGCGCAGGCGCTGCAGGATGATCTGGCGTGCGGTGCTGGCGGCGATCCGGCCGAATCCTTCCGGGGTGTCCTCGAATTCACCGATGGGTGCACCGTCGTCGTCAATCTCCACAGCCCAAATGGTGACGTGGCCGCTCTTGCGGTCCAGCTCGGCGCGCGCTTTCTCGAAGGCGCCGGGTGACTTGTGGTAGGCCACCAGGAGCGCCTGCTCGATGGTGGGGATCAGGAGGTCCAGCGGGATTTCACGCTCACGCTCCAAAAGTCTCAGTGCGCTCATGTCAATATCCATCAGGCCTCCTCAGAAGGTCCATTGTGTTCAGGTTCCAGACCATCCTCGGGGAGGTGGCTGAATTCGATCTCGACTTTTCCGTTGCGGATCCTGTCGAAAGGAAGTTTTACGGGTTCGCCCTGGCGGGGCTTCATGCCCTTCTTGACGGCGACTTCGGGGACCAGGGTGACTCCCCCATCGTCCACGGACTGGATGCGTCCGGTGATGTTCTCGCCCTGGATGACGTTCACCTTGGCCATCCGGCCCCGGGCGCGGTACCAGTGGCGGGGTTCCGTCAGCGGGCGTCCGACGCCGGGTGAAGACACTTCGAGGTCGTAGGGACGGCCGTCGTCGTTGGGATCGTTGTCCAGCACATCCGAGAGCACCTTGGAGATGTCCGCAATGACGTCCAGGCTGACCCCGCCGCTTTCCTCCTGCGGGAGGTCCACCACTACATGGACCACGCGGTGCGAGCCGGGAATAATGGCCACGTCCTCCAGGTACAGGCGGTTGGCCTGGACGGCGGGTTCCAGGAGGGCCCGCAGCCGGGCAGCTTCGGGGTTGTGGGCCGGCGCGGATCCGCTTCCCGTACCGGTATGGTCTGGTGAAGCCGTGGCTTCTGCATTGCTCACGATGCCGGCCGCCTCCCTATAGATGATGTGGTGTTTACTAGCGTAGCTATTTTACCGGCCCAACGGTGCACCCGGGTGCCCCTTCACCGTGACACCATGGTCTGTTGTGAAAGACCGCCGCCAGGACAGCAGCCCGCGCATGCGCCCGTTCCGTTTTGCCGTCCTTGGCCTTGCCGTTCTGGTTGTCCTGAGCCTCGGTTTCGCCCTGAATCCCGCGGAAAAGCCGGCACCTGCCCCGCCTTCGTTCTCCGAGCGCGCACGGGCGGCGGCGTTGAGCGAGGCGATGGACCTGCGCGCTGCCGGGGTGGAGCTGGCCTCCGCCGGCCCGGCCGAATCCACCGCAGTGGAGCCGGTTGTGACCTTGCTGACCATCCAGGCCAGGGCACTGTCCGGCCCCGCTTCGGACTCCAGCCCGGCGTCGGCGTCGCCATCTTCCACCGGCGGCCTTCCCAGCGCCGGCCTTTCGACAGCCGGTGCTCCTGCTGCCGGCCTCCAATCCGCCGCAGAACTTGTCCAGGCGCTGGCCAACAGTGGCACCGCCCGCGTCAAGGACGCGGAGACGGCCGACGGCGGCATGGCGCGCCTCCTCGCGGGTACCGGCACTGCACAGCTCCTCGCGGCCGGACGTCTTGCCGCTGCAACAGGGGTACCGGCACCGCAGGGACCGGCAGGAACCCCGGAAGAGGCTGCCGCGGCTACAGCAACTGCTTCCCTCTGCCCGTCGTTGTCGGAGCCGGCTGCCGCCCCGAAGGCCGCCGGGCCGGACGCTCCCGCAAGTGCGGGCCGGGCACTGGCCGCTGCCATCACCGCGGAGCAGCAGGCCGCCTACGGCTACCAGGCGGCACTCCCCCGCCTGGCGCCCGCGGAGGCGGGCCCGGCGTCGGAATTCCTGCTCCGGCACAAGGAACAGGCCGCAGCCGCGGCCGAACGCCTCCGGTCCGCCTGCGGGGCGCCCCTGCCGCAACAGCCGGGGTATGTGCTTGAGCCAGGCTTTCTGGCTGCACCGGCGGCCGGCTTGGGCAAGCTCGAGGCAGCCACGCTGGCGGCCTACGGGGACGTCGTGGCGGTGTCCCAGGGCCAGGACCGGAGGTGGGCATTGTCAGCGCTGCAGTCCGCCGCGGGCCGGGCCCAGCGGTGGGGCGCAGATCCAGGACCCGTTCCCGGGCTGCGACTGGATATTGACCAACTGCCGCCCCTTCCTGCCGGCGCTGCCCTGCCTACTCGAGACGGCGCACCGTACTCGCCTGCCGCTCCCTGAACCCTGGTGGTCAGCGGCTCTCCTCCGAACCCCCGCCGGCAAGTAAGGCCACCTCGAGGCTGGCACTGGGCAGGCGGGAATGGTTTGCTGAGGGGATGAACGCGGACGATCCGGCCGATGCTCCGGGAGCCAGTGCAGCCAACCAGGGACTGAACAGCCACCTCGAGACCGAACCACACGGCAACGACATCGCGCACCGGCTGAACTGGCTCCGTGCCGGCGTCCTGGGCGCCAATGACGGCATCGTTTCCGTCGCCGCGATTGTGGTGGGCGTGGCCGGGGCCACTGCCGAGACCGGCCCTATCCTGGCGGCGGGTGCGGCCGGGCTCGTGGGCGGTGCGGTGTCCATGGCCTTGGGTGAATATGTATCGGTCAGCAGCCAAAGCGACAGCCAGCGGGCCCTGATCGAGAAGGAACGGCGCGAACTC
The DNA here is from genome assembly GCF_006715225.1 of Arthrobacter sp. SLBN-112. Taxonomy (NCBI): domain Bacteria; kingdom Bacillati; phylum Actinomycetota; class Actinomycetes; order Micrococcales; family Micrococcaceae; genus Arthrobacter; species Arthrobacter sp. SLBN-112. The sequence continues at coordinate 2,649,754 of NZ_VFMU01000001.1, read as the reverse complement.
GAGGAAGAACCGGAAGCGGAACTGGCAGAACTGACGGCGATCTACCAGGCCAAGGGCCTCACCCCTGAAACAGCCTCCAAGGTTGCCCGGGAGTTGACGGCCCACGATGTGCTGGCCGCGCACCTGTCCGCCGAACTCAACATTGATGAGGCGGACATCGTCAGCCCCTGGCACGCGGCTTTCGCCTCCGCCATCGCGTTCACCATCGGGGCCGTCCTGCCCATGCTAGCCATCCTGCTTCCGCCACCGGAGATCCGTGTTCCGCTGACCTTCGTTTCAGTCCTGGTGGCCCTGGCCCTGACGGGTGCCCTCGGTGCGTGGATCGGCGGCGGTTCGAAAGTCCGGGCGGCCGTGCGCGTGGTGGTTGGCGGTGCCCTGGCGCTCGCCGCAACCTTCCTGATCGGCAACCTGCTCGGCGCCTCCGGCGTTGTCTGATCCGATGCTTCCTGACTCGACAGTTCCGGACCCGGCAGGGCCTGGCCCCGGCGTAAGTGGTTCTGTGGCAGCCGTCTCCATCCCGCCGGACCTTTCGGCCCGCTACGCCCGCACCAGTGAAGGAAGGGCGTGGCTTGCCCGCCTCCCGGGCCTGCTGCAGGAGCGCCTGGCGCAGTGGCACCTCGAGGTGGACCTGGCGCCCGGGACCATGCCGTGGAACGGCCATGGCGGCCTGGTGGTACCGGTGCGGCGGCAGGACGGGTTGCCGGCAGCCCTCAAAATCGCTTTTCCCCACGACGAGGCCAAGGTGGAGCGGCATGCCCTGGCCCTTTGGGATGGCCGCGGCGCTGTTGGGCTGTTGGCCTCGGATGCCGGGTCGTGTGCCATGCTCCTGGAACGCCTCGATGCCGGCCGGACCCTGGCGGACCTGGGGTTGGACGACGCCGTGCAGGTGTGGGGCGGGCTGGTGCGGCAACTGGGCATTGCCCCCGACCACCGGCCGGAGTGGCGGGAGTTCGGCCACATCGCGGCCCGGGCCGAACAGTGGAGTGATGATCTTCCAGCCGACTGGGAGCAGCTGGGCCGGCCGTTTCCCAGGTGGCTGTTGGAGGCGGCGCTGGAGGTCTGCCAGACGCGCGGCGCGGTGGGACGCCGGTCCGCCCGCGACCTCCTGGTCCACACGGACCTGCATTTCCTGAACATCCTGGCCCGCCCCGGTACAGCCGAGCTGGACGGCACGCCGGCACCGGCTGCTTACGCAGCGATCGATCCTCAGCCAATGATCGGCGAGCCGGAGTTCGCGGTTGCGCCGCTGCTGTGGAACCGCCTTGGGGAGCTGCCGGCGGTCCAAGCCGGGCCGGCGCTGCTCAGGCGCTGTCACGACTTCAGTACTGCCGCCGGGCTGGACCCTGAGGTTGCCCGGCAATGGGGCGTGGCCAGGGAGGTGGAGAATGCACTGACGTACGCCGCCCATGGCCACCCCGGCGACCTGGCCAGGTCCCTCTGGGTCGCCAGCACCCTCGCCGGCGGCACAATGGCGGACCTGCCGCATCCCCATGCTCTGCCGGAACCCGGACAGGGCGGATAGGCAGGGGCGGCTAGACCCCGGCGAAAAGGAGTTAAGCGCTCCGCACGGCGGCCAGGGCTGACCGGACAGCGTCCACCGCCGCGGCCACCTCCCCGCCGGATGTCTGCCAGTTGCTTACCGAAACCCGGAGAATATCGCGGTCCCGCCAACGTGAGCCGGACATCCACACTTTTCCCTCCTCGATGACCCGGGCGGTGACCGCGCGGGTGGTGTCGTCGTCGCCGAAGGCCAGGCACACCTGGGTGTAGACGACGTCGTTGAGCACCTCCACACCGTCCAGGCCCGCCATGCCCCCGGCAATTGCGGTGGCGGCGGCGGCAAGTCCACCCACCTGTGCTGCCACCCCATCCCGGCCCAGGCTTTTCAGGGCGGCCCAGACCGGAACTCCCCGCGCCCGCCGCGAGAGTTCGGGGACCTTCTCGAAGGGGTCGCCCGGGCCTTCTGCGTCGTGGACCAGGTAGCTCGCGTGAAGACCCATCGCCGTTCGCAGGGCCGACGGGTCCCTGACGACGGCGATGCCGCAGTCGTAGGGCACGTTCAGGGTCTTGTGGGCATCCGTGCCCCATGAGTCGGCTTCCCCGCAGCCGCGCACAAGGTGCCGCAGTTCCGGCGCGGCGGCCGCCCACAGCCCGAAGGCACCGTCAACGTGCACCCAGGCACCATGTTTGCGCGCGACGGCGATGGCCTCGGTAAAGGGATCGAAGGCACCGGAGTGCAGGTTCCCAGCCTGGAGGCATACCAGGGCGGGGCCGGTGCCCGCGGCAAGGGCAGCGTCCAGTGCGGCGGGTACCAGGCGGCCCTGCCCGTCGGCGTCCACCTGCGTGGGCTGGCCCAGGCCCAGATAGCGCAAGCCAAGGTCCACGGTGTCGTGCCGTTCCCGTCCCACGAAGCAGCGGATCCGCGGCGCGCCGAAGAGGCCATCCCGGTCCAGGTCCCAGCCGGCGTCGGCGAGCAGCCGCCAGCGGGCGGCCGCCATTCCGGTGAAATTTGCCATGGTCGCGCCGGTGACGAATCCGACGTCGGCAGTGGATGGCAGGCCCAGCAGCTCCAGCACCCACTGCCCGGCGGCTTCCTCGATGGCCGCGGTGGCCGGGGTTGCATACCGGATGGCTGCGTTCTGGTCCCAGGCGCTAACCAACCAGTCCGAGGCCAGGGCAGCGGGCAGGGTGCCGCCAATAACCCATCCGAAGAACCGGCCGGAGGGCATGGCCATGAGCCCGGGTTCGGCCGCGGTGGCCAGGAAGTCGATCACATCAGCCGCCGGCATGCCTTTCCGCGGCAGCGGCCCGCCAAACACACTGGCGAGTTCGGGGGCGTGCAGGCTGGGCCCCACCGGGCGGTGCGGGAGGGTGGCCAGCCAGGCCTGCGAGTGCCCGGCTGCGGCCGCCAGTGCCGCGGCATACTCTTCGTCGCCGTGTGCCATACCTGCATGCTACGCCGGGCTGGTCCACGCCACGAGGATCAGTTTCCGGGATGAATCAGGCTAAGTTTTCCTGCCAAACGTCGTAGCCAAGCTTGACGATGAGGGCCGCAACGACCACCAGGAAGACAATGCGGACGAATTTGCTCCCCTGTTGCACGGCCGTACGGGCGCCAAGGTACCCGCCTGCCATGTTGGCTGCCCCCAGCAGCAGGCCAATGCCCCACAGGATGGACCCGTGCGGCAGGAAGAACAGCAGCGCGCCGGCGTTGGTGGCCATGTTCACGATCTTGGCCTTGGCGCTGGCCTCCAGGAACGCGTAACCCATGGCGGACACCAGGGCAATGACCAGGAAGGATCCTGTCCCAGGGCCGATAAGGCCGTCGTAGAAGCCGATCACGGCCCCGATGAGGCAGGCGACGACGTAATGCCTGTGGCCTGCGTGGCGGAGCGCCGTTAGCTCACCGACACTGGGCCTCAGTGCGGTGAACAGCGCGACGGCGACCAGCGCCACCACGATGATGGGCTTGAAAACCCCGGCCGGCAGGGTGGCCGCCAGGCTGGCCCCGCCGAAACTTCCCGCCAGGGCTATCACCGCCATGGGCACGGCAGTCCGGAGGTCCGGCCCCACCCGCCGGTAATAGGTGGCGGCACTGGTGGCGGTTCCGAAAATGGAGCCCATCTTGTTGGTGGCCAGCGCCTGGACGGGCGCGATGCCCGGAACCAGGAGCAGCGCTGGAAGCTGGATGAGCCCCCCGCCGCCCACCACGGCGTCAACCCAGCCGGCTGCGAATCCAGCCACCACGATCAGGATGATGGTGGTGAGCTGGATCGATTCGAAGCCGGAGATCACTGGTTTCGTACGGCGTTGACCACGTAGTCCACGGCCTTATCGACCTCGATGTTCTCGGCTTCCCCGCTGCGGCGGTCCTTGATTTCCACCACACCGTCCACCAGGCCGCGTCCCACGGCCAGGATGGTGGGGACGCCAACGAGTTCCGCGTCGCCGAACTTTACGCCCGGGGAAACCTTGGGCCGGTCGTCGTAGATGACGGACAGGCCGACGTCCTCAAGCTCTGCCGAGAGCTTCTCGGCGGCCTGGAAGATCTCCTCGCCGCGGCCAACTGCCACCACGTGCACGTCGGCGGGGGCCACGGTGCGGGGCCAGACCAGGCCGCGGTCATCGTGGTTGGCCTCTGCCAGGGCGGCCACGGCGCGGGTCACGCCGACGCCGTAGGAGCCCATGGTGACCACCACCTGTTTGCCGTTCTGGTCCAGCACCTTGAGGTCCAGGGCTTCGGCGTACTTGCGGCCGAGCTGGAAGATGTGGCCCATTTCGATGCCGCGCGCAGTCTCCAGTGGGCCTGAGCCGTCGGGTGAAGGGTCGCCCGCGCGCACCTCGGTGCATTCCATGACGCCGTCCCACGCGAAGTCGCGGCCGGCCACCAGGCCGAAAACGTGCTTGCCGGCCTCGTTGGCGCCGGTGATCCATGCCGTTCCGCTGACCACGCGCGGGTCCACGAGGTACAGCAGCTTCGTTTCGCTTTCGGAGCCCAGGAGCGGCTGGTCCAGCGAAAGCCCGGGGCCCAGGTAGCCCTTGACGATCAGCGGCTGCTTCTTGAGGTCCTCCTCGCCGGCCTGCTCGAGTCCGATCTCGCCCGCGATGGGCAGGAAGGCGCCAATGTTTGCCTCCACGCGCTTGAGGTCCACCGCGCGGTCCCCGGGAACGCCGATGACAACCAACTGCCGCTCGCCGGTGGGCAGCGTGACGGCGAGGACCACGTTCTTGAGCGTGTCCGCGGCAGTCCAGGCGCCGCCGTCGGCCTCTGCCCGCGGGGCAATCTGGTTGGCAGCGGTAACCAGCGTCTCGATGGTGGGAGTGTCCGGGGTGTCCAGGACCTCTGCGGCCGGGGCATTGCTGAAGTCGATCTCGTCGGGGACCACCGTGGTCACGGCCTCGACGTTGGCTGCATAGCCGCCGGCGGAACGGACAAAGGTGTCCTCGCCGATCTCGGTGGGGAACAGGAATTCCTCGCTCCTGGACCCGCCCATGGCACCTGCGGTGGCTGCCACCGGAACAACCTCAAGCCCCAGGCGTTCAAAGATCTTCAGGTAAGCGCCGCGGTGGGCTGCGTAGCTGGCGTCCAGCCCGGCGTCGTCAACGTCGAAGGAGTAGGAATCCTTCATGATGAATTCGCGGCCGCGGAGGAGGCCTGCCCGCGGGCGTGCCTCGTCACGGTACTTGTTCTGGATCTGGTACAGGCTCAACGGAAGGTCCTTGTACGACGAATACAGGTCCTTGACCAGGAGCGTGAACATCTCCTCATGCGTCGGGGCCAGCAGGTAGTCGGCACCCTTGCGGTCCTGGAGCCGGAACAGCCCTTCACCGTATTCGGTCCAGCGGTTGGTGGCTTCGTAGGGCTCACGGGGCAGCAGGGCCGGAAAGTGGACTTCCTGCGCGCCGATGGCAGCCATTTCCTCGCGGATGATTTCCTCGACCTTGCGCAGCACGCTCAGTCCCAGCGGAAGCCAGGTGTAGATGCCCGGGGCCGCGCGGCGGATGTAGCCTGCGCGGACCAGGAGCTTGTGGCTGGCAACCTCGGCATCGACGGGGTCTTCGCGCAGCGTGCGCAGGAAAAGCTGGGACAGTCGTAGGACCACGGGTGGTATCCGTTTCTGGGGAAGTGCTGGGTCAGCAGGGCCGGACAATTCGTCTGGGTACTAATCTACCGGCACACGGCCTGCGGCATGGACTGGCGTCACGGGCAGCTGCCGCAGACCTTCTTTCAGGGCCCGGACACAGTAGGGCCACGCCCGGGAATACAAAGCCCCTGGCCCCCCAATAGGGCTGGTCATCGTATCCGCGCGTGGCCCGACGCCGTTATCGCCTAAGTACTGGTGAGGACTGGTGAGACCGCCCACCCCACTTCCAGCGCAGCTAGAACGAACCTATGTGATCGTGAACACGTTTGACAAGTGTTTTTACTTTTTAACCCACCGGATGGTTATTTGACCTGGGCGGCGGCGGAGTCCAGCAGCGCACCTGCCCGCCGCACGGCGTCAGTCCCGCTTTCACCGCCGGCTGCCACCGAGGTGATCAACATGCCGTGGTGGACCACCTGCGCCCTGACCATGGACTGCGTGCTGCCATCCGGTAACGAGGTGTCGGTCCGGTAGGCGACGGCGCCTGGCAGCCCGCTGGCCCCCTCCACCGGCGTGATGGTGACTGCAACATTGATGCCCGACGCCGTCATGGTCATGGAGGAACACTTCGCCAACTGCTCTGTCGGGTCGGAAACCTGGGCAAGGACTCCCTGGTCCAGCCCCGCCACCAGCGACAGCGCCGCCATCGCACCGGTAGCGGAGTCAGTGCTCATGCCGATCGCCATGGTGGCATCCTCCACCGACGGCACCGTGCTTGCGGCAGCGAGTTCCCTGCACTCCGCCGGCTCAACCTCGATGGAGGAGATCATTGCCTTGGTTTGCTCCACCGCCGCGGCAATGTCACCGCTGGGCAGGACGGAAAGCCTGCGGTCGGCATCGTCACGCACCTGTCCCACGATGGCAGCGAGTTCGCCACTGGTGTACACCTTGGCCGTGGGAGTGGGGATTGGCGTCGGCGGAGCTGTTGGCGCCGGGGCTGCCGCCGAAGTTTGGGCCGTGGCAGGCGGGGCCGACGAAGACTCCGCAGCGGGAGGCCCTGCCGTCCCGCCGCAGGCGGAAACGGATATGGCCAGCAGGGCCGAAGCCCCCAAAGTTCCCAGCACTGACGTCTTCAATTTTTCCCCCAATATCCAGCTGGCCGCGGCCAGTGCCCGGCTAGAACAGAACTGTAGCGAACGTCCCTACCTGGCGGAAGCCAACGCGTTCGTAGGTGGACCTGGCCCGGGTGTTGAAGCCGTTCACGTAGAGGCTGGTCACCGGGGCGATCTGCCGGGCCTTTTCCACCACAGCCGACATGTAGCCGGCACTCAGCCCCTGGCCGCGGAAGATCGGGTTCATCCAGACACCTTGGACCTGGGTGACGTCATCGGTGACTGCGCCGAGCTCAGCTTTGAACACCACTTCGCGGGCGTTGTTGAGGTGGACCAGCGAGTGCCCCTGCCTGATGAGGCCCTCCACCCGGCGGCTGTAGAACTCCCTGCCGCCCAGGTAGGGCGAATACCCCACTTCTTCCTCGAACATGGCGGCGCAGGCGGGAAGGATGCGGTCAAAGTCGGCGAGGTTCCCCAGGTCCAGGCCCCGGTTCGGCTGGACCAGGGGCGGTCCGTCAATGATCATCAGTGGCTGGTCAGCCCGGACCTCGTGCGCACGGTGCCCCAACTCCGCAAGTTCGGCGTTAAGTGCCAGCACGGCTGCGGCGGGGCCAAAGGCAGATGCATACCGGCGTCCGGAACTGTTTGCGGCCTCCGCCACCAAGGGGGCCAGCGCGGGATCGAGTTGGACCGGAACCAGGTTGGCTCCGGCCCAGCACGCACCCGTCAGGATGCCGTCGTCAAAGACTCCGATGACACTGGCACCACCACTGGTGGGCGCTGCCGTCCCCGTGGCGCGCAGGTGGGCCAGGATGAAGACGTTTGCCACCGGGTCCTGCTGGGCCAGCAATAACAGCGCGGGGGTATCCTGGCCGTCCAGAGTGCGGACAGAAAGCCCCGCAGGGTCAGGAGCGTCCCTACGAGACGCTAACCACGGGGCTACCCTTGACAGCATCTTCGCCATCGGCCTCCCCCATCTCTTCCGCGATACGCATAGCCTCTTCGATCAGTGTCTCAACAATTGCGCTCTCGGGAACAGTCTTGATGACCTCGCCCTTAACGAAGATCTGGCCCTTGCCGTTGCCTGAGGCGACACCAAGGTCGGCCTCGCGGGCCTCGCCGGGTCCATTAACAACACAGCCCATAACCGCCACGCGGAGCGGGATCTCCATCCCTTCGAGCCCGGCAGTGACCTGTTCAGCCAGAGTGTACACGTCAACCTGGGCACGGCCGCAGGAAGGGCAGGACACGATTTCCAGCTTCCGGGGCCGCAGGTTCAGCGACTGGAGGATCTGGTTGCCCACCTTGATCTCCTCCACCGGCGGCGCGGAGAGGGACACGCGGATGGTGTCGCCGATGCCCCGGGACAGGAGCGCGCCGAAGGCGGTGGCGGACTTGATGGTGCCCTGGAACGCCGGGCCGGCCTCGGTGACGCCGAGGTGCAGCGGCCAGTCGCCCTTCTCAGCCAGCATCTCGTAGGCCGCCACCATAATGACGGGGTCGTTGTGCTTGACCGAGATCTTGAAGTCGTGGAAGCCGTGCTCCTCAAAGAGGGACGCTTCCCAGACGGCAGACTCCACCAGCGCTTCGGGGGTGGCCTTGCCGTACTTCTTCAGGATGCCCGGCTCCAGGGAGCCGGCGTTGACGCCGATACGGATGGACGTTCCGTGATCGCGCGCTGCTGCGGCGATCTCCTTGACCTGGTCGTCGAATTTGCGGATGTTTCCAGGGTTCACGCGCACGGCAGCGCAGCCGGCTTCGATGGCCGCGAAGACGTACTTGGGCTGGAAGTGGATGTCCGCGATGACCGGGATCTGGGACTTCCGGGCGATGATGGGCAGCGCCTCCGCATCGTCAGCGGAGGGGCAGGCGACGCGGACAATGTCGCAGCCGGACGCCGTGAGTTCAGCGATTTGCTGGAGCGTGGCATTGATGTCCGTGGTGGGCGTGGTGGTCATGGACTGCACGCTGATGGGGAAATCAGATCCAACGCCAACCGAGCCGACTTTGATCTGGCGCGTCTTGCGGCGGGGGGCAAGGACGGGCGGTGGTGCTGACGGCATTCCCAGGCTGACCGAGGTCACGTGGACTCCTTGAGTTGAAAGGGTGAAAAGGCGGCTACGCGGCAATCCCGGCCAGCATGCCGGTTACCGGAGACCATTCGGTGATGCGGGTTCCGGCGATCACGCCGGCCGCGGCGAAAGGGTCCTGCTTGAGGATCGAGTTGAGGGCGGCTTCATCCGATGCAGTGAAGATCAACAGGGCACCCGCACCGTCGCCGTAGGGCCCGCTGGCCACGATGACGCCGTCCTGCGCCAGGCTGCCCGTCCATTCCCGGTGTGCGGGGCGGACCTCATTGCGGGTTTCGGTGGAGTTGGCGGCATAAACGTACTCAACGGCAAAAACTGTCATACCGCTACCCTATCGCCATGGCTGGCTTGGTACCGTACCCATCCCCCATGCAGGAAAAGCGCCGGCGCAGGGACGGAGCGTCAGTGCAGGAAGAGGACTTTCACGGCGGCAGCCGTTCCGGCAGCCCAGAGCATGGAGGTGAGGGTCCCGATGATGAAGCGCTCAGCGGCCACGGGCGTCTCCTTCAGCTCGGCGAACCTGCCCAGGCCCTTGATGGCGACTATGTAGGCAATGGCCACAGGCTGGCCGCCCAGGATGGCGAGGCACACCCCCAGCCGCTCCAGCACGCCGATGATGGCCCCGCCGCGCAGGATGCGCTGGCTGGGAAGGGCGGGTCCGGCCGGCGGCCCGTCCGACGCCGGTACGGCAGGAGGGGCGCTCAGCTCACCGTCCACGGTCTGGCCGGCTGCGCTCCCGGAAGGATCGTCCACGGTGACGTCAGCAGAGGGGTCAAGTTCCGTCCGGCGGGCTTCCTCCGCAGCCTTGGCAGCGTCCGCTTTGTCGTCGATGGTCCGGGCGAGCTTGAACACCAGCGCGGTGACCGGCCAGCCGGCGAAGCCTGCCACCACCAGCGCCACTGCCACCCAAAATGCGGTCACCTGTCTCCTTCATTCGGGTCCTCTTCAATCCGGCCATCCTGCTCCTTCGGGGGGCGGGACCTTTTCAAGCCCGGCCCTCCTTGAGTGCCTGGGCAACCTGGGAGTCGGCAAAACCAAGAAGCATGGCAGCAGCCGGCCTGGCTGCCCATTCTTCCTGCCAGCCGGCCCGAAGCACGGTCCGGCTCACCGACTGCTCCGAGATTCCAAGTTCAAGGGCCACCTGCTTCTGGTTTCCGTGCCGGCCTGCACCCTGCCCGCCGGCGCCCAGGCGGCGCAGGGCATCGACCACCCGCCACTGGGCTTCGGTCCGGTCCTGGACAAGCCGGCCGAGCAACCGAAGAACCGCCTCCGCATTGGCACACCCCTTCACCCCTTCCTCCACAGGGGTTCCCCCGTGGGTTTCCCTTGCCATGATGCCGGCCACCACTGACAGCGGCACCTGGGAGCCGGCGCCTTTGGCGAGCTCGACAGCCTTGCGGGCGGCAACAAAAGCAGTTCCGGTCCCTTCGCGCGGGCTGGCTCCCGGCGGCAGGGAGACGCTTCCGACGCCGATCCCCACGTACCAGCGGCCTTCGCGGAGGGCGTGCAGGGCTATCTCCACCACCGTGGAAGGGTCCCGCACCACCCCCTGCACTTCGTCCCCGACCGACCGGTCGAACACCGGGTGTCCGGATTCGGGAAGTTCGAGGCGTGAAACCTGTGCAAGCAACGCCGGAACCCGGTCCTGGTCACCGGTGCTTCCGCGCTGGTCGATGGTCATGACGAACATTCATCAACCATAGAGGGTTGAGTCGTGGGGATCAATCACATTTGACTGATTTTCTGAAGTCAGCCGATATCGGATTCCTAACCGAACAGATTGACCGGCTTGACGATGTCCGCGTAGATCAACAGCACGCTCATGCCCATTAGCATTGCTGCGACCACATACGTGACGGGAAGCAGCTTGGCGATGTCGAAGGCTCCGGGATCCGGCCGTCCGCGCAGCTTTGCCACCCGGCGCCGAATGCCCTCGTAGAGGGCCCCGGCCACATGTCCGCCATCGAGGGGCAGAAGCGGGACCAGGTTGAACACTGCCAGCGCAAAGTTCAGTCCCGCCATCAGGCCAATGAGCGTGGCCACCCGGGACTGCAGCGGTACGGCTTCCATGGCCGCCACTTCGCCGGCAACCCTGCCCACGCCCACCACACTTATGGGGCCGTTGGGGTCGCGGGGCTCTTCGCTGAACGCAGCCTTGGCCACGCCCACCACACGCGCCGGGAGGTTGAAGATAACGCCGGCCACCTGGCGGATGTTCTCCCCCGCCATGGGCAGGACGGACGACGCCGGCTGGGGCACCAACGCCGTTTGGGCGCCGATGCCGAGGAATCCTACGTCCTGGTACTGGAGGTTGCCGGCAGCGTCGGTGGCCTGCCGGCCGTCGGCTCCCATCACGGGCCGGGCCGACAGCACGGGGGTCACGGTGGTTGAGACGGAATTGCCGTCCCGCTGCACCGTGATGGCCACTTCCCTGCCGGCGGAGGCGCGGATCCACTCCGTCAGCTGCTCCCAGCTGGTGACGGGTTTGCCGTCGAAGGAGGTGATGACGTCGTTTGGTTTCAACCCGGCGGCGGCAGCGGGCGTCAGCCGGCAGTCCGCGGAGTCGGGATCGACCGTTTGGCCTGCGGCCACCTGGCATTTGGACACGTCCGAGATGGTGGTGGTGGCTGTGGCAATACCGAAGCCCATCAGCAGCACGGCGGTGAGCAGCACGCCAAGGATCATGTTCATGGCCGGGCCGCCCAGCATCACAATCACCTTCTTCCACACCGGCAGGCGGTAGAAGACCCGGTTTGCGTCGCCCGGCCCCACTTCCTCGTGGGCCATGGAACGGGCCTCGGTGGCAAGCGTTTGGAACATGCCGGTGCTGGAGGGCCGGACCGAACCGTCCTCCTTGTTGGGCGGGTACATGCCGATCATGGACACGTAGCCGCCCAGCGGCACGGCCTTCACGCCGTACTCGGTTTCACCTTTCCGGCGTGACCACAGCGTGGGCCCGAAGCCGATCATGTACTTGGTGACGCGGACTTTGAAGAGCTTGGCCGGGACCAGGTGCCCCACCTCGTGGAGCGCGATGGACACGGCGATGCCCACGGCGACAAAGACGACGCCGAGGATGAAAAGTAGGACAGGGGTCATGGAGGTGCTGCTGCTTCCTAGAGACTGCTGACTGCTAAACGTTCGTGGGCGCGGGTGCGTGCCCAGCTTTCAGCATCCAGTACTGATTCCACCGTCAGCCCGGAGGAACCTGAGTGCTCGCTGAGCACGCTGTCCACGGTATCGACGATGTCGGTGAACCGGATGCGGCCGGCATGGAAGGCGGTGACCGCCTCTTCATTGGCCGCATTGAACACGGCCGGGAAGGTGCTCCCCTGCCGTGCGGCGTCCTTGGCCAGGCCAACGGCGGGAAAGGCTCCAGCATCGAGCGGTTCGAAGGTCCAGGTGGCGGCCTGCGTCCAGTCGCAGGGGCGTGCGGCACCGGGCACCCGGGCCGGCCAGCCGAGACCCAAGGCGATGGGCAGCCGCATGTCGGGCGGCGAGGCCTGCGCGATGGTGGAGCCGTCAACGAACTGGACCATGGAGTGGACGATGGACTGGGGATGTACCACCACGTCGATCCGGTCCAGCGGGATATCGAACAGCAGGTGCGCCTCGATGACCTCCAGGCCCTTGTTCACCAGCGTGGCGGAGTTGGTGGTCACCATGGGGCCCATGTCCCAGGTTGGGTGGGCAAGCGCCTGCTGCGGGGTGACGGCGTGAAGTTCCTCCCGGCTCATGCCCCGGAATGGGCCGCCGGAGGCGGTAAGGATGAGCTTGTCCACCTCATGCCCGGTACCTGAGCGCAGGCACTGGGCGATTGCGGAGTGTTCCGAGTCCACCGGCACGATCTGCCCCTCACGCGCTGCAGCCTTGACCAGGCTGCCGCCCACGATCAGCGACTCCTTATTGGCAAGGGCAAGGGTGGCTCCGGATTTGAGGGCCGCCAGCGTGGGTGCCAGGCCGATGGAACCGGTGATGCCGTTGAGCACCACGTCCGCCTCCACAGCGGCGATCCGCGCGGAGGCGTCAGGGCCGGCCACGATCTCCGGGCGGTACCCTGGACGGCCTGCAGCTGCCGCGGCCTCGCGGATCAGCGCTTCCAGCCTGCCGGGGTCTCCAGCGGCAATTCCCACCGCCGCCGCACCGGTGTGGACAGCCTGCCGGGCCAGGAGCTCCAGGTTGCCGCCGCCGGCACTGAGCGCCACCACCTCGAACAGGTGCGGGGCGCCGTCGACGACGTCAATCGCCTGGGTGCCGATGGAACCGGTGGATCCGAGGAGGACGATTCTGCGTGGCTGCATTGGTTAAGTATCCCGCACCCTGCCCTGCGTGCTTGCGCCCGTGGCCTGCTGCAATGCCGTGACCGCCCTTGACCGGGAGGTGGCCGGGCGTAACGTGGATTGCGTGGACTGGCTCACCTGGTTCGATGCGCCGGAGTACGAATTCGCCCGGCAGGTGCTGCAGCGGGGTGTCGCTGCACTGTATTTCGTTGCGTTCCTGTCCACGCTGAACCAGTTTCCCGCCCTCCTCGGCGAGCGCGGCCTCCTCCCGGTGCCCGATTTCCTTGCGGCATTCACCCGCCTGCGCCGGCCCACGCTGTTCCGCTGGCGGTATTCGGACGGGCTGCTTCGCGGCGTTTGTGCCGTCGGCCTGCTGGTGTCTGCGCTGCTCGTGGCCGGGATACCGCAAACGGGCCCGCCATGGGTTCCACTGATCACGTTCCTGGTCCTGTGGCTGCTGTACATGTCGATCGTGAACGTGGGCCAGACGTTCTACGGGTTCGGCTGGGAAATGCTGCTCCTGGAGGCGGGCTTCACCGTGGCGTTCCTGGGCTCCAACCAGACCGAGCCGCCGCGGACCATCCTGATCCTGGTCGTTTGGCTGGTGTTCCGGCTGGAATTCGGGGCGGGAATGATAAAGATCCGCGGTGGCCGGGAGTGGCACGACCTGACGGCGCTGTACTACCACCATGAGACCCAGCCCATGCCCGGCCCCCTCAGCCGGCAGGCACATCTCCTGCCCAAGCCGCTGCACCGCATCGAAGTGGTGGGCAACCACATCGCCCAGCTGGTGGTGCCGTTCCTGCTGTTCGCTCCACAGCCCGTGGCCGGCGTGGCGGCGGGCGTGGTCATCGTCACCCAGCTGTGGCTGGTGGCCAGCGGCAACTTCGCCTGGCTCAACTGGATGGCGATCGTGCTGGCGTTCGCGGCCGTCAGCGATCCTGTGGCGCACGCGGTGGTACCGGCCATCCCGGCGGACTGGGACGCAGCCATGGGAGGCCGGCAGGAGACGCCGCTGTGGTGGCTGGCCATCACAGCGGCGGCGTCCGTCCTGTTGCTGGTGCTGAGCTACTGGCCACTGCGGAACCTGTTCTCCCGCCGCCAGCTGATGAATGCCAGTTTCAACCGGTGGCAGCTGGTGAACGCCTACGGCGCGTTCGGCACGGTGACCAAGCAGCGCATCGAGGTGGTGGTGGAAGGCACGCTGGACGATGACCCTGATGACAGCTCCGACTGGCGCGAGTACGGATTCAAGGGCAAGCCCGGTGATGTGCGCCGGATTCCGCGGCAGTGGGCCCCGTACCATTTACGGCTGGACTGGCTGATGTGGTTCCTGCCGCTGCGTACCGTGCACGAGGAATGGTTCTACGCGTTCCTTGCCAAGCTGCTGGCGGCGGACCGGCAGATGCTGCGGCTGCTCAGGCATGACCCGTTCGACGGCGCCGCCCCGCGCTGGGTGCGGGTGCGCACCTTCCATTACCGCTTCGCCACCCGGAAGGAGTTCCGGGAGACAGGGAACCGCTGGGTGCGGACGCTGCTGTACGAGCCCATCCCGCCCACGTCCCTCCGCCGCCAGCAGGGACGGCAACGGTAGCTGGATTATGCTTTCGCAGCGGCGCGGCGGACGATTTCCTGGGCGTGCTTGAGGATGGGCCCGTCGATCATCTTCCCCTGGTACTGGAACACTCCCGATCCGGCTGACCCTGCGGCCTCCAGGAGGGCAACAGCCGCGGCCACCTCGTCTTCCGATGGTGCGTAGGCTTTGCGGACCACCGCCGCCTGGCTGGGATGGATGCAGGCTTTCGAGCTGAAGCCCGAGGCCACTGCGTCGGCGGCTTCGGCCGCCAGTCCGTCGAGGTCGGGAATGTTGGTGTAGACGGCGTCCACCGCTTCCTTGCCGTAGGCGCGGGCCGCCAGCAGGACGGCGGAGCGGGCATGCAGGGCCACGGCCCGGTAGCCGCCGTCGTCCCTACGGCTGGACGTACCTCCCAGGCTGGCCAGCAGGTCTTCGGCGCCCCACATCAGGCCCACCACGTTGGGAGCGGCGGCGATGGCCGGCGCATTGAGCACGCCTAAGGCCGTTTCGCAGAGGGCAATCACCTGGTAGCCCTCGAGC
Source organism: Arthrobacter sp. SLBN-112 (assembly GCF_006715225.1). Lineage (NCBI taxonomy): Bacteria > Bacillati > Actinomycetota > Actinomycetes > Micrococcales > Micrococcaceae > Arthrobacter > Arthrobacter sp. SLBN-112. The sequence continues at coordinate 2,634,571 of NZ_VFMU01000001.1, read as the reverse complement.
GCCTTGAGCTGTTCGGCCGATTCGGCCTTGGCCAGCATCACCGTGCGGTACGGCGTATGGGCCAGGCAGTGCAGGTCCTTTTCAAACTCCTCCGTACCAACGGGATTCACCCTGACGATGGTGCAGCTGGGTTCGAGCTCCGGTTCCACACCAGTGGTTCCCAACTGGGCAAGGATGGCACCCCGGGCGCGCTGCTTGTCCGCCGGGGCCACGGCGTCTTCAAGGTCCAGGATCACCGCGTCCGCCCGCGCTGCGGCTTTCTGGTAGCGCTCGGGCCGGTCGGCGGGGCAGAACAGCAGTGCGGGGCCCATTACGAATGTCATACCGGCATTGTCTCCTGTCCGGCGTCCTGCGCCTTGTGGTGGGCATCCCGCGTCCACATCAGGCAACTTCGGGTGGCCCGGGCCACCACCGTTCCGTCCTGGTTGCGCCCGGTGTGCTCCATGGTAACGATGCCCTGGCCTGGGCGTGAGGAAGAAAGCCGCTTGCCGGTGATGGCTGTCTCCGTGTACAACGTGTCGCCGTGATACAGGGGGTGCGGGAACGTGACGTCCGTCAGGCCCAGCTGGGCAATGATGGTTCCCTGGGTGAGCTGGGTGACGGACTGGCCCACCATGGTGGCGAGAGTGAACATCGAGTTCACCAGCCGCTGGCCAAAGGGCTGCCCGGCGCTCCAGGCGGCATCGAGGTGCAGCGCCTGGGTATTCATGGTGAGCGTGGTGAAGAGGACGTTGTCGGTTTCGGTCACCGTGCGTCCGGGACGGTGGGCGTACAGCACGCCTTCCTCCAGCTCGTCGAAGTACAGCCCGCGCTGCTCGATGACCCTCCTGCCGCCGTCGTCCTCATGGCGGGAAGCCGGACCGTTTCCGTCAGTCATACGGTGAGTTCCCGGTCTTCCTCGAACAGGTCCGCACCGGTGGCCGCCACCACGTCCTCGGCAGAGACATTGGGGGCCAGTTCGCGAAGCACCAGGCGTGAGGCGCCATTGTCCTTGACGACATCAATGACGGCGAGGTCGGTGATGATCCGGTCCACACAGCCCTTGCCGGTCAGCGGCAGTGAGCATTGCTGGACGATCTTCGGGTTGCCGTTGCGGTCCACGTGCTCCATCATCACGATGACCCGCTTGGCACCGAACACCAGGTCCATGGCCCCGCCCATGCCTTTGACCATCTTGCCCGGGATCATCCAGTTGGCCAGGTCCCCGTTGGCGGCCACCTCCATGGCGCCCAGGACGGCGAGGTCCACGTGGCCGCCCCGGATCATGCCAAAGGATGTTGCCGAATCGAAGAACGCGGCTCCCCGGTTGACCGTGACGGTTTCCTTGCCGGCGTTGATGAGGTCCGGATCCACCGCGTCCTCAGCGGGGTAGGGGCCGACGCCGAGGATCCCGTTCTCGGAGTGCAGCACCACTTCCACGCCGTCGGGAATGTAGTTGGGGATCAGGGTGGGCATCCCGATGCCCAGGTTCACGTACTGGCCGTTGCGAAGCTCCCTGGCCACCCGTGCGGCGAGTTCGTTGCGCGTCCAGCCCTTGGCACCGGTCCCGTCCGGCGGTGTCTCATGCTGCTGTCCTGCCGCCCGGCGGTATTCAGGGCGGACGCCTTCGGGCCTCGGTGCGAAGGGGCTGTTCGGGTCCATGGCTAAGCTCCTGCCTGCTGGTTGGTGCCGCGCTCCTGTGCCGGGGCCAGCGCCACTGTCCGCTTCTCGATCCGTTTCTCCCCGTGCGCGGCCAGGACCACCCGTTGGACGAAGATGCCGGGGGTGTGGATGTGTTCGGGGTCCAGCTCACCGGGCTCCACGAGTTCCTCCACCTCGGCGATGGTGATCCTGCCTGCCATGGCGCACAGGGGGTTGAAGTTCATGGCGGTGGCGTGGAAGACGAGGTTCCCGTGCCGGTCGCCCTTCCAGGCGTGGACCAGCCCAAAGTCAGGGGTGAGGGATTCTTCCAGGACGTAGTCCACTCCCCCGAAGGACCGCACTTCCTTCGGGGCGGAGGCAACCGCGATGCCGCCGTTGGCGTCGTACTTTTGCGGCAGGCCGCCGTCGGACACCTGCGTGCCCACCCCCGCCTTGGTGTAGAACGCCGGGATGCCCGCCCCGCCCGCCCGCAGCTTTTCGGCCAGCGTGCCCTGCGGCGTGAGCACCACTTCGAGCTCACCGGCGAGGTACTGTCGTGCGAATTCCTTGTTCTCGCCCACGTAGGAGCTGATGGTGCGGCGGATGCGCCCGTCACGCAGCAGGATGCCCAAACCCCAGTCGTCAACGCCGCAGTTGTTGCTGACGGTTTCCAGGCCGGAGGTGCCCGCCCGGTGCAGGGCGTCGATCAAGGCAACGGGAATTCCACAGAGGCCGAATCCGCCCACCGCCAGCGACGCGCCGTCCGGGATGTCTGCAACCGCCTCATCAGCGCTGGCAACAACCTTGTCAATCATCAGTGATCCTCTCAGGCCGGCTACAGTCCCAGTTTCTAAAGACCCAGTTCGCGGGCGATCAGCATCAGCTGGACCTCCGTGGTGCCCTCCCCCACTTCAAGGATCTTGGAGTCGCGGTAGTGGCGTGCCACGGTGAACTCGTTGATGAAGCCATAGCCGCCGAATACCTGGGTGGCATCCCGCGCATTGTCCATGGCCGCCTCGCCTGCGACCATCTTAGCGATGGCCGCCTGGGTCTTGAACGGCTTGCCGGCAAGCATCCGGAAGGCCGCGTCGTAGTACGCCAGGCGGGCGGTGTGGGCCCGGGCCTCCATGCGGGCGATCTTGAAGGAAATGCCCTGGTACTTGCCGATTTCCTGGCCGAATGCCCTGCGCTCGCTGGCGTATTTGACGGAGAGATCCACGCAGCCCTGGGCCGCGCCGGTGGCCAGCGCGGCGATGGCGATCCGGCCCTCATCGAGGATGGACAGGAAGTTGGCATAGCCGCGGCCTTCTGCGCCCAGCAGGTTCGCTTCCGGGACCCGGACGTCCTTCAAGGTGAGGGGGTGGGTGTCGGAAGCGTTCCAACCCACCTTGTTGTACGGCTTTTCCGCCTTGAAACCCGGCGTGTCGGTAGGCACCAGGATAGTGGAAATCTCCTTTTGCACGCTGCCATCCGCGCGCTCCTTTTGGCCTGTGACAGCGGTGACCGTGACCAGCCGGGTGATGTCCGTGCCGGAGTTGGTGATGAACTCCTTGTTTCCGTTGATGACCCAGTTCCCGTCCTCGCGCCGGGCGTGGGTCTTGGTGCCGCCGGCATCCGAACCGGCCTCGGGCTCGGTGAGCCCAAAGCCGGCGAGCGCCTGGCCGGACGCCAGCATGGGCAGCCACTCCTGCTTCTGCTCCTCGGTACCGAAACGGTAGACAGGCATGGCGCCCAGGGAAACGCCGGCTTCCAGGGTGATGGCTACGGACTGGTCCACCCGGCCAAGCTGCTCCAGCGCCAGGGCCAGGGCGAAGTAGTCCCCGCCCATGCCGCCGTATTCCTCCGGGAAGGGCAGCCCGAAGAGGCCCATCTCCGCCATCTGCTTCACCACTTCGTAGGGGAAGCTGTGCTCTTCGTCGTGCTTGGCCGATACCGGGGCGACTACTTCGTCGGCGAATTCCCGGACGGTGTTGCTGAGGTCCTGGTATTCCTCGCTGAGTTCAAAACCGGACATTTTCAGGCTCCTTCGCCTTGGTCTGCAGCAGTGTCTGATGCTGTGCCTGTTGCTGTTTCTGTACTGGGAATTTTTGTGCCGGCGGCAGCGGGATGGATAGTGGCCAGCACCTGGTCGGCCTTCACCAGGTCACCCGTACGGGCCGTCAAGTGCACGGTCCCTGCCAGCGGGGCCACCAGGTGGTGCTCCATCTTCATGGCCTCCACGGACACCAGGACCTCCCCTGCCCGGACCGCGTCCCCGTCAGCCACCGGGACGGCCACGACGGTTCCGGGCATCGGCGAGCGCACCTCCGGGTCGGCTGCCCCTTCCTGCCGCTGGACGGCTGCCAGCACGCGTTCCAGCCGCGCCTCCCGGGTCAGGACATCGAGCCGGCAGGACCAGCCGTCGTTGCCGAGGTACAGCTGTATGGGACCGGCCGGCACAGGGTTGTCCCAGGTTGGTCCGGCGGCTCCCGAATACACCGGTGCCAGCCGGTAGGCGTGGCGCCCGCCGTCCAGGTCGAGTTCGATGCTTTTCCGGCCCGACCACTGCAGCGAGGCTGCCTGCCGCGGACCGCCGTCGACGGAGACCACGGCCTTGTCCCCCGCAATGGGACTGCCGGTGACCTGGACGGTCACCACGCCGCCGTCGGGCGTTCCCAGGCTGACCCGGCGCGGCGCCGGCGCGCCGAGGCGCCAGCCGTTCCTGCCCTGCCAGGGCCCGTGCACCGGGGAAGGGTTGTCCTGCGCGTCCAGGGACAGCGCGTAGAGCGCGGCGGCCACCAGCTCGGGGTTGTCGATGCGCCGGAAAGCCAGTCCGGGCAGCTTCCGTTCAATCAGTCCGGTATCCACATGCCCTGCCTGGACGTCGGGGTCGTTGACCAGGAGCCGCACGTACTCGACATTGGTCTCGATGCCCAGCGCCGTGTAGCCGGACAAAGCCCCGTCCAGCGTGGACAGCGCCGCGGGGCGGTCCACAGCCCAGGCGATCACCTTGGAAACCATGGGGTCGTAGTGTGCCGACAGCTCCAGGCCTTCCACCAGGGATGAGTCCACCCGGACCCGGCCCTGCACTGTCCCGGTTTCGCTCCGTGCGGGGGCGCTCGGCCGCTGCGCCGGGCCCGGCAGCTCATCGAGCACCAGCACGGTCCCGGTGGACGGGAGGAAGTTCTTCTCCGGCACCTCTGCGTAGACCCGCGCCTCCACCGCATGGCCGGAAAGCACGACGCCGGCCTGTCGGACGGTCAACTCCGCCCCCGCGGCGATCCGCACCTGCCATTCCACCAGGTCGATGCCCGTGACCATTTCGGTGACCGGGTGTTCCACCTGCAGCCTCGTGTTCATCTCCATGAAGAAGAACTGGTCCGGTGCGTCATCGGAGACCAGGAATTCGACGGTCCCCGCACCCACGTACTTCACGCTGCGGGCCGCGTTGCAGGCGGCCTCACCGATCCGGGCGCGCACTTCGGGCCCGTTGGGAAGGCCCTCCAGCAAGGGTGATGGGGCTTCCTCGATGACTTTCTGGTGCCGGCGCTGCAGGGAACATTCACGTTCGCCAAGGTGGATGACGTTGCCGTGGCCGTCGGCCAGCACCTGGACCTCGATGTGCCGCGGGGTGGTCACCAGCCGTTCCAGGAACAGGGTGTCGTCGCCGAACGCGGCGGCCGCTACACGCCGGGCCGTGGCCAGGGCGGCAGGCAGGTCTTCCGGTTTTTCGACGGCATGCATGCCCTTGCCGCCACCGCCGGCGGACGGCTTGATGAGCAGCGGAAAGCCGACGGCGGCAGCGGCCTCCATCAGTTCACTGTCCGTCATGCCGGGCTTGGCGACGCCGGGGACCACGGGCACGTCGTATCCCGCCACGTGGTTCTTGGCGCGGATCTTGTCGCCCATGACGTTCAGCGCTTCCACGCCGGGGCCGATGAACGTGAGGCCAGCCTTCTCCAGGGCACGGGCGAAGTCCACGTTCTCACTCAGGAAGCCATAGCCCGGGTGGACGGCTTCGGCGCCGGTGTGACGGCAGGCCTCAATAACTGCGTCAATGTTCAGGTAGCTCTCTGCCGCCGGGGCGGGGCCGATGCGCACGGCAGCGTCCGCTTCGCGCACGTGGCGGGCGCCGGCGTCGGCATCGCTGTAGACGGCCACCGAACGGATTCCCAGGTGGCGCAGCGTGCGGATGACGCGGCAGGCGATTTCGCCGCGGTTGGCCACCAGTACGGTGCTGAAGAGGGGCTTGCCGTCCACCGCCGCAGCGGAAGCCGTGCTGCTTGTTGCTGCGTTGGTTTGCATTGTCATTCCTGGCTCACATCCGGAAGAGGCCGAAGGAGGTCTCCGGCAAGGGGGTGCGGGAGACGACGTCGAGCGCCAGGCCCAGGACGATGCGGGTATCGGCGGGGTCGATAACGGCGTCATCCCACAGCCGCGCGGTGGAGTAGTAGGGGCTGCCCTGGTCCTCGTACTGCTGCCGGATGGGCGCCTTGAAGGCTTCCTCGTCCTCTGCCGGCCAGTCCTCACCTGCTGCTTCATACTGGTCCCGCTTTACGGTGGCCAGCACGCTGGCGGCCTGGTTGCCGCCCATCACGGAAATCCGGGCAGCCGGCCACATCCACAGGAACCTCGGCGAGTAGGCGCGGCCGCACATGGAGTAGTTTCCCGCCCCGAAGGAACCGCCAATCACCACGGTCAACTTGGGCACCCGTGCCGTGGCAACGGCCGTCACCATCTTGGCGCCGTTCTTGGCGATTCCCCCCTGCTCGGCGTCCCTGCCCACCATGAAGCCGGAGATGTTCTGCAGGAAGACCAGCGGGATCCCCCGCTGGTCGCACAGCTCAATGAAGTGCGCCCCCTTGAGCGAGGATTCGCTGAACAGCACGCCGTTGTTGGCCACGATCCCTACCGGGTGCCCATGGATCCGGGCGAATCCCGTGACGAGGGTGGTGCCGTAGTCCTTTTTGAATTCATGGAACCTGCTCCCGTCCACCAGGCGTGCAATAACCTCGTGGACGTCGTAGGGCGCGTTGACGTCCGTGGGCACCGCACCATAGAGCCCCTCCGGGTCCACGGCAGGTTCGACGGCGGGTTCCACCTGCCAGGCGGGCGCGGCGGGTGGCGGGAGGGTGGAGACGATGTCCCTGACGATCTGCAGGGCATGTTCGTCGTTCTCGGCGAGGTGGTCCGTCACGCCGGAAACCCGGGAGTGCACCTCGCCGCCGCCCAGTTCCTCGGCGGTGACGATTTCCCCGATTGCCGCCTTCACCAGCGGCGGTCCGCCCAGGAAGATGGTGCCCTGGTTCCGGACGATGACGGTTTCGTCGCTCATGGCGGGGACATAGGCGCCGCCGGCCGTGCAGGACCCCATCACGGCAGCAATCTGTGGAATTTTGCCGGCTGAGAGACGCGCCTGGTTGTAGAAGATCCGGCCAAAGTGGTCCCTGTCCGGGAAGACCTCGTCCTGCTTGGGCAGGAAAGCCCCGCCCGAATCCACCAGGTAGATGCAGGGCAGCCCGTTCTCCAGCGCGACCTCCTGGGCCCGGAGATGCTTCTTCACCGTCATGGGGTAGTACGTGCCGCCCTTAACGGTGGCGTCATTGGAGATGACCAGGACCTGCCGGCCGTGCACCAGGCCGATGCCGGCGATGACCCCGGCCCCGGGAGCCTCGTCGCCATACATCCCGTTGGCCGCCAGGGGTGCGATCTCCAGGAACGGGCAGCCCTCATCCAGCAATTGGTCGATCCGGTCCCGCGGCAGCAGCTTGCCCCGCGCCACGTGCCGGTCCCGCGACTTCTGGGGACCGCCCAGCGCTGCATCCGCCAGCCTCTTCCGCAATTCCCCCGCGAGCGCCAACTGCGCTTCCCGGTTGGCGCGGAAGGCCTCGCTTGCGGGGTCAAGCCGGGTAGCCAGGGTCTCCATTGACGGTCCGTCCTTGTCTGTGCCGGGCCGGCTTTACCGCCAACTCGGTTAGTGACTAATAACTGAAATTCAGGTTAGTCTCGATTAACTGTGATGTCCAACACATCGCCGCGTTGCTAGACTCTGTGGTCGGCTCAAGGAGGAAAAGTGCCCAGCAATACAGTGCAGCCGGCCCCCGCCGCCCAGCCCATTCCAACAACCCACTCCGTTCCAACAACCCAGCGGGGCAAGGCCAAGGAGAACCGGCGGCAGGCTTTGCTGTCGGCTGCGGCTTCGCTGTTCGCGCTCAACGGCTTCAACCGCGTTTCGCTGGAGGATCTTGGCGCGGCGGCGGGCGTCAGCGGCCCCGCGGTCTACCGCCACTTTCCCGGCAAACAGGCCGTCCTGGCGGATCTCCTGGTCACCGTGAGCCAGGAACTGCTGCACGGTGGGCGCCAGGTGGTGGACAGTGCGCCGGACCCCCTGGCTGCCCTGCGCCGGCTGGTGGAGTTCCAGGTGGACTTCGCCCTCAGCAAGCCGGACGTGATCCGGGTTCAGGACCGTGACTTCAGCAATTTGTCGGAGCAGGACCAATCCGCGGTGCGCACCCTGCAGCGCAGCTACGTGGAGGTGTGGGTGGACGTCCTGGCCGAGGTCCACCCGGGGACCGATGCGGCTGAGCTGCGGATGCGTGCCCATGCCACGTTCGGCCTCATCAATTCAACCCCGCACTCGGTCCGGAGCCATGGCAGGAGGCTGGCGGCCGGAGCGGCCCGCCCCCTGCTCGAGCGGATGGCACTGGCGGCGCTGGTGGTGGACAGCGCGCCCGCACCTTAGCTTTGGAGCAGGCCGCTAGACCATCGTGAGGACCATCCCCGGCTCGGCCAGGATGGCTCCGACGTCGGCCAGGAACCGGGATCCCTGCTCACCGTCCACCAGGCGGTGGTCAAAGGACAGGCTCAGCGTGAGCACCTGGCGCAGCGCCACCTCGCCTTTGTACTCCCACGGCATGGTCCGGACCGCACCCAGGCCAAGGATCGCCGCCTCCCCGGGATTAAGGATGGGCGTCCCCGCGTCAATGCCGAAGACGCCGATGTTGGTGATGGAAATGGTGCCGCCGGTAAGGTCTGCGGGCGTGGTCTTGCCGGCCCTGGCCGTATCTGCGAGCGCCGTCAGCGCCTGGGCCAGCTGCGGGAGCGCCATGGCGTCGGCGTCCTTGATGTTGGGGACCGTGAGTCCGCGGGGTGTGGCCGCGGCAATGCCCAGGTTCACGTAGTTGAAGGTGACAATCTCCTGGTTGTCCCCGTCCCAGCGGGAATTCAGTGCCGGGTTCCGCGGCAGGGCCACCAGGACGGCCTTGGCGGCGAGCGTCAGCGGGCTGAGCCTGGTTCCGGCGAAGTCCCTGCTGTTCTTGAGTTTTGCCAGCAGCTCAAGGCTGGGCGTGACATCAACGGTGAGGAATTCGGTGGCATGCGGCGCGGTGAAGGCGCTTTGGACCATTGCCGCCGCAGTATGTTTGCGGACGCCCTTGATGGGAGTCCGGGTCTCCCGCTCCCCGGGCCGGGTTCCTCCGGAGACGGTCATCTGCCCGGCAGTGGCCCCGGCAGGTTCTCCTGCATGCCCCGCGAAGCCCTGGACGTCTTCGCGCGTGATCAGCCCGCCGGGACCGGTGCCGGTAACCTGTGTGAGGTCCAGTCCCAGGTCTTTGGCCAACTTCCGGACGGGAGGCGTGGACCGCGGGCGCTCTGCGGGGTGATCTTCGGCGGGCCTGGTCTCGATGGGGCTGGAGCGGACAGGGCTGGCTTCCACGTGCTCAACCACATGCGGCAGGATCCCGGCAGGCTCCACCGGGGCGAGGTTCCGTGGCCGCCGGGTTGGCCGGCCGGAAGCTTCCACGACAGCGCCGTACCCCACAAGGTTGGGTTCCCGCTTCAGGGCCTCCCCCGCGTTCGGCGTTTCCCCGGCGGACTCCCCCGCCCCGGGTGAAAAGGCGGCAGACCCTTGTGAAGGTGGCGCGCCGTCGTCGTCCGCCACCTCAAAGGAGACGATCGGCTTGCCCACCTCCACAACGGAACCGGGCTGTTCGTGGAGTTCCTTGATCACGCCGGCGAACGGCGAGGGGAGCTCCACCACGGCCTTGGCGGTTTCGACTTCGGCGATGACCTGGTTCAGGCTGACGGTGTCGCCAACGTCCACTTTCCAGCTGAGGATTTCAGACTCTGTGAGTCCCTCGCCCAGGTCAGGGAGCCGGAATTCCTTGATCATGATGGCGCTCATCCTTCCAGCCCGCTCAGGGAATTGGGGCGGCCCAGGGCGCGGTCCACGCCGTCCAGGATGCGGTCCAGGCCCGGCAGGTGGTGCATTTCCAGCTTGGAGTACGGGTAGGGAATGTCGAATCCGGTCACCCTCACCGGAGCCGCCTCAAGGTGGTAGAAGCACCGCTCGGTAATGCTTGCCGCCACTTCTGCACCCAGCCCGCCGGATTGCGCGGCCTCGTGCGTCACCACCAGGCGCCCGGTCTTCCGCACGGACGCCACTACAGGCTCATAATCCACGGGGGACAGCGAGCGCAGGTCAATGACTTCAATGGAGATGCCCTCGTCGGCTGCGGCGGAGGCGGCGTCCAGGGCCGTCTTGACCAGGGGGCCGTAGGCCACCAGGGTCACGTCGCTGCCGTCGGTCAGGACCCGGGCCTTGTCCATGGGCAGGGCGGAACGCGGATCCACGGACTCGTCCACTTCGCCCTTGTCGTGGTAGCGGCGCTTGGGTTCGAAGTACAGCACCGGGTCGTCGCAGCCGATGGCCTGCTGGATCACGGTGTAGGCGTCCTGCGGGTTGGCCACGGTGACCACCCGCAGGCCGGAGGTGTGGGTGAAGTAGGCTTCCGGGGATTCGGAGTGGTGCTCCGGCGAGCCGATGCCGCCGCCGAACGGGACCCTGATGGTGATGGGCATCCTGACGGCCCCGCGGGTGCGGTAGTGGAGTTTGGCCACCTGGCTGACGATCTGGTCGAATGCCGGGTAGATGAAGCCGTCGAACTGGATTTCCACCACGGGCCGGTAGCCGCGGTAGGCCAGGCCCACGGCGGTGCCCACGATGGCGGACTCTGCCAGCGGGGTGTCCACCACCCGGTGCGTGCCGAAGTCTTTCTGCAGGCCGTCCGTCACCCGGAACACGCCGCCCAGGGCGCCGATGTCCTCGCCGAGGAGGACCACCTTGGAGTCGTTTTCCAGCGACTTCCGCAGCCCGGCATTGATGGCACGGGCAAAGGTCAACTGCGTCATCAGCGTGCACCTTTCTCTGAAACGGCTCCTGCGGGATCGCCGAAGGAGGCCAGGTAACGGGCGTAATGGTCCTGCTGGCGTTCCAGCCAGGAATTGGGCGTGCTGTAGACGTGCTTGAAGACGTCCATGGGCTGGGGTTCCGGCATGGTGGTGCAGCCGCGGCGCATTTCGGATGCAACGGCGTCGGCTTTGGCCTTGACCTGCTCCTGCAGGTCCGCGGTCAGGATCCCCTTCCGGTCCAGGAGACCGGCGAGCCGGGAAATGGGGTCCTTGGCGGCCCAGTCCTCCAGCTCATTGGCGTCCCGGTAGCGGGTGGGATCGTCGGCGGTGGTGTGCGGGCCCATGCGGTAACTGACGGCTTCGATGAAGGTGGGGCCGCCGCCACGGCGGGCCCGGTCAAGTGCCAGCCGGGTGGCAGCCATGACCGCCAGGACGTCATTGCCGTCCACGCGCAGGTTGGGGATGCCAAAGCCGGTGGCCCGGTCCGCGAGCTGGATGTGGGACTGCAGGCGCACGGGCTCGGAGATGGCCCAGTGGTTGTTCGTGCAGAAGAACACCACGGGGGCCTGGAAGCTGGCGGCGAACACCATGGCCTCGTTGACGTCGCCCTCACTGGTGGCTCCGTCACCGAAGTAGGTAACGGCCACCGCGTCAGCGCCGTCATTCTGGATCCCCATGGCGTAGCCAGTGGCGTGCAATGTCTGGGCGCCGATGATGATCTGCGGTGTTGCCATGTTGATGCCGTACGGGTCCCAGCCGCCGGACGCGTTCCCCCGCCACACCCGCAGGAGGTCCGTCAGGTCAACACCGCGGCAGTATGCCACGCCGTTTTCGCGGTAGCTGGAGAAGACAAAGTCGTCCGCCCGCAGGGCCCTGCCGGACCCGATCTGGGCTGCCTCCTGGCCCAGGAGCGGGGGCCACAGGGCCAGCTCACCCTGCCGCTGCAGGGCCGTGGCCTCCACGTCGATCCGGCGGATGACGGTCATATCCTCGAAGAGGGAACACAGTTGATCGTCGGTAATGTCCCTGACCCAGAAATCGAATTCCGGGTGGCTGATGCGCTCACCCGACGGGGTGATCAGCTGGAGGAGATCCGGCCCCGTTCCGCCGGGGTTTCCTGCGATTTCGGGGGTTTGTGCGCCGCCAGGGCCCGTTTCGTCTGTAGACACGATTGCCGCAACCTTCGTACGTCGTTGACCAGCGGTTGTCGGGCTTTTGGCCCTGCCGCCACCGGCCTTCGGGGCGTCATTGCCCCAGATACTGTGACCCTACTCACAATGCCCATCGGGTACAACCACTGCGGATCATGTTGAGCAGAATGCCCTACGTGGCGCTTGGAGACCGTGCTAGCGTTGCGCATTATGCGAGCTTTGGATGGCACTGACACCCGCCTGCTGGCAGCGCTCGCGCAGGATCCGCGCCGCACCGTCGTGGCACTCGCGCAGAAGCTGGGCCTGTCCCGCAATACGGTCCAGGCGCGCATGGCCCAGCTGGAGAAAAAGCACGTCTTCCTGTCCTTTGAACGGCGCATCAATCCAGTGGCCCTGGGGTATCCGCTCATGGCCTTCATCTCCGTCCATGTGCAGCAGCAGAAGCTGGGGCAGCTGGCGGAGGAGATCGCCGCCATCCCCGAGGTCCTGGAGGGTTACGGGCTGACGGGTTCAGCGGACCTGCTGCTGCGCGTGGTGGCCAGGGATGCCGAGGACCTGTTCCGGATCAACGGCAAGATCCTTGCCTGCAATGGCGTGGAACGCGCTGACACCGCATTGGCCATGGGCGAACTGATCCCCTTCCGGGTGCAGCCCCTGCTGGACCGCGGTTCAGAGGGGGCGTAGCCCGGAAGATGCATAGCCCGGCGGGTGCATGATGCCGCCGGGCATTGGTGTGCTTCAGGCACGACGGCGGCGTAGGGGGCTATAGGCTGGTTCGAGTCATCGCCGGGCCGGGATAGGCCCGGGCCAGTACGCCGGCGCCGCGGCGCAGTTCCCGAAAGGCCCCACTTTTGAGCAGTTCCCAGGATCCGTACCAGCAGGGCCGGACGGGCTACACACCACAACAGTTGCCGCCGATGCCGGAGCAGCCCGCCCCCTTCGGCTTGCCGGGGGAACCGCCCCGGCAACGGAACCGGAGGAAGCTGTGGATCATTCTTGGCAGCATCGGCGGAGTGCTGCTCCTGGTGATCCTCGGCGTCGTCATCCTCGTGAATGTGGTGGGGAGCGCAACCAACCAGGCCAGGGGCCTCGCGGATGACTTCACCAGGAAGGTCATCGCCGGGGACACCTCCCGGGCCTACGACGAATACCTTGACCCGGCACTGCAGAAGCAACTCTCCAAGGAAGCCTTCATCTCCGGGGTGAAAAGCCTGGAGATGGACAGCTCCTGCCAGCCGGCCTACAACGACCTCAAGGTGTCCACCGAAAACGGGGTGAAGTCGGCCGAGGTGGTGGGCCAGATCAGCTGCACGGGCAAGAAGGTGGACCTGGCATACCGCTTCGAAGGCAAGGACAAGCCGCTCATGACCAACATCAAGCTGCGGCCGGCGGCCTAGCCGGACAGGAAAGTGAAAAGGGTGCTGATCTTTTTACCCATCCACCCACGTTCATGAACCGAATCGCTTCCGAGGGTCCCACCTGGGGCCTGTTGGACCGGCGGGAACTGTTGCCCGCCCCATCGGAAGGAATTGGCCATGCGCAACTCACCCAACCGCCTCGTCGCCACCATTTTCGGAGCCGTCTACCTCTTGGTGGGCCTGCTGGGCTTCGCTGTCACGTCCGGCATCGGTTTCGTCGCCACTGAGGGCGCGAACCTGATCATTTTCGAAGTCAACCCGCTGCACAACGTCATCCACCTCGCTATCGGTGCCGCACTGCTCCTTGCCGGGCTTCGGGGGACGGACAGCGCGCGCACGGTTAACGCGACCGTGGGCGCCGTCTACCTCCTGGTGGGCATCGTGGGACTGTTCCTGCTGAACTCGCCGCTGAACATCATCGCCCTGAACGGCGCCGACAACGTCCTCCACCTTGCCAGCGCCGTGCTCCTCCTCGGCGTGGGCCTGTCCCTGGACAAGTCCCCCGCCGCTGCCCGGGCCTAGCCGTGGCGACGCCGGGCATGGCATCGCTCCGGCCGGCTGCACGGGCTGGCCGGGGCACGCCAACACCTCTGACAGGGGTGCCGGAGGGCAAGGTGCCTCAGGCGGGCCCTGCCGTTCGCCTGCTCACCGGGTTTGCGGGCTTCGGGGCGGGATCGCTCAACCTGGCCCTCTCGTCCAGTGTCTTTGCGGCGTCGGCGGGACCTGCGGCGCCACTGGCGGTTTTCGCCGGCGTGGTGGCCGGCGCCTGGGGACTGGCAATGCTGGCCGGAGCTGTGGTGTTCCTGGCCAGGGAACGCCTGGCCGGCGGGCCCTGGGCGCGGTGGGTGCTGGCGGGCGCCGCCGCCATCCATCTGGCCGCGATAGCATTCACGCCCGTTGCCCCCGCCGCCTCCAACCTCAGCCTGACCCACCTTTCGGCGCTGCTGCTCACGCTCACGATCATTGCGTCGCTCGGGTGGCTGCAGCGGGCCGCCGTCCGGCAACGCGGCCATGGGCAGGACAATGAACGGCAGCTGCTTCCCGCTGCTCCGGCGGGAGCGGGAGTGCGCCCGGGGCGGCTCCTGCCGGCAGCTTTCGCCGGCGCCGTCCTGGTGGCAGGGATAACGACGCCGGGCCTCGCCGCTTCCACGGCCGGCCAGTACGCCGTCCCGCACGGTGGCCACAACAACCTAATGCCGGGCGGCCACCACCAGCGTTGAACCCGCTCCCGGGGAACCCCGAGGGCCAACGGAAAGAGCCTCCAAGCCGCGGCTGCGGCTGGAGGCTCTTCCCGTTCACGCCGGCGCGGCCGGCATATCGGTCAGTGATCCACGTATTAGTAGTCCATCTGTCAGTGGTCCACGGCCTTTTCGGCTCCAATGCCCGTGAGCGAGCGGACTTCCATTTCGGCCTGCTTGGCGGGATCCTCCTTCTTCTTATCCAGGGTGGTCCCCAGCCAGCCCAGGAAGAAGGCCAGCGGAATGGACACGATGCCCGGGTTGCTGAGCGGGAAGAGGGCGAAGTTGGCGCCCGGGATCATCGAGGTCTTGGCTCCGGAAACAACCGGGGAGAACACGATGAGCAGGATCGCCGAGGCCAGGCCGCCGTACATGCTCCACACGGCGCCCTGGGTGGTGAACTTCCGCCAGAACAGCGAGTAGATGATGGTGGGCAGGTTGGCTGATGCGGCGACGGCGAAGGCCAGTGCCACCAGGAAGGCCACATTCTGGCCGTTGGCGAAGATGCCGCCAAGGATGGCCAGGATGCCGATCACCACCACGGTGCGCCGGGCCACCCGGACTTCCGTGGCGGCGTCGGCCTTGCCCTTGGCGATGACGTTGGCGTAGATGTCATGGGCAAAGGAAGCGGCGGCCGTGATGGTCAGGCCTGCCACCACCGCCAGGATGGTGGCGAACGCCACCGCGGAGATGAAGCCGAGCAGCAGCGGGCCGCCCAGGTAGAAGGCCAGCAGCGGCGCGGCCGAGTTAACTCCGCCAGGGGCGCTCTTGATCGTGTCGGCACCCACCAGCGCGGCGGCACCGTAGCCCAGCACCAGCGTGAAGAGGTAGAACAGGCCGATCAGCCAGATGGACCAGACCACTGACTTGCGGGCTTCCTTGGCAGTGGGCACGGTATAGAAGCGCATCAGCACGTGCGGCAGGGCTGCCGTACCCAGGACCAGGGCAAGGCCCAGGGACATGAAGTCCAGCTTGGAGGTGTCCGACTTGCCGTACTGCAGGCCGGGGTTCAGGACCGCAGGATTGTTGGCCGTCTCCACGGCGCCGCCCAGCAGGGCGGAGAGGTTGAAGCCGTAGATGGCCAGGACCCACAGGGTCATGACGGCGGCGCCGGCGATCAGCAGCATGGCTTTGATGATCTGGACCCAGGTGGTGCCCTTCATGCCGCCGATCAGGACGTACATGATCATGAGGGCGCCGACGACGATGATCACCAGTGCCTGGCCGCCCCAGTCGCTGATGCCGAGCAGGAGGGAAATGAGGCTGCCCGCGCCGGCCATCTGGGCCAGCAGGTAGAAGAAGCAGACGGCCAGCGTGGAGATGGCTGCCGCGATCCGCACCGGGCGCTGCTTCAGCCGGAAGGAGAGCACATCCGCCATGGTGAACTTGCCGGTGTTGCGCAGCAGTTCCGCCACCAGCAGCAGCGCCACGAGCCAGGCCACCAGGAAGCCGATGGAGTACATGAACCCGTCATAGCCGTTGATGGCAATGGCGCCGGTGATGCCCAGGAAGGATGCTGCCGACAGGTAGTCGCCGGCGATGGCGGTGCCGTTCTGCGAGCCCGTGAAGGAGCGGCCGGCGGCGTAGTAGTCGGCGGCGGTCTTGTTGTTGCGGCTGGCGCGGAACACGATCACCATGGTCACGGCCACGAACAGGCCGAAGATGCCCATGTTCAGAAGGGTGGTGTCCTTGAGGGCGGCGACGTCCACCGCAGCTGGAATTGCGATCATTTGTTGGCTCCGCCCACTCGGTTTCCGTCCTTATCGAATTCGTGGCCCTCGATTTCGTGCCTGATTTCGGAGGCGATGGGGTCCAGCTTCCGGTTGGCGTAGTGCACGTACCAGCCGGTGATGGCGAAAGTGGAGATGAACTGGAGCAGGCCCAGGATCAGGCCGATGTTGATGTTGCCCCATACCTTGGTGGACATGAAGCCCACCGCGTAGTCGGCGAGCAGGACATAGGCGAAGTACCACAGCAGGAAGGCCACTGCCATGGGGAAGACAAAGCTGCGGTGACGCTTGCGCAATTCCTGGAACTGCCCGGTCGACTGGACTTGTTCGAAGTCCACGGACGCCGCTGCGTCCGGAGTATGGGCATCGTGACCCATCATTCCTCCTCATTGAGTTGCCGGTACACACCGGGCGGCAGGCCCTGGGACGAAGGCCCCGGGCTGGGGCTTCGGACAGGGACACTGGGCAGAGGCACTGCACAGGGACACCGCAGATGTGACACCAATCACTCTGCCGTCCGTTGGCCTGTCCATTCCATAACCTGGCCGCCCACGGTCGCTCAACGGTCGCGATGCTGCGCCTAACGGCACCCGCCGCTACGCTGGGCACCATGCCGGACTCCCCCCTCCTCACCGCTGCGGCCGTTGCGGTGATCGCCATGGCCATCGCCGTCGTCGTCGGCGTGGGCCTGAAGGTGCTCCGCTCCTTCCGGGACCTGGGCACTGATGCCGAGCGCGCCACCTACCACACGCTCCACGCGGCCTCCCAGGCCGGGCAGCACCTGCGCCGCGGCTTGAACCCAACCGGAGCGGCGAAAGCCAGCCGCCAACTGCGCGCCCTCCTGGCCTGCGACGCCCTGGCCATTACGGACACCTCAGGCGTACTGGCCTGGGACGGCGGCGCCGAGGACATCAGGCCGCGCCTGATGGAACTCGCCGGCGGGGTCCTTGCCTCGGGCCGGACCGCCGTCCTGTCCGCAGGCGGCGATGGGACCGGCGGCCGCCTTGCCGGCGTCATCGCCCCCGTACGGGCGGGCGCCCGGATCGTGGGCACCGTGGCCGCCTTCGCCCCTTCCGCGGGTGCCGGCCTGGTCAGGGCAACGGGGGAAGTGGCTGACTGGGTGGCGGTCCAGGTGGAACTCGCCGAACTGGACGCCTCCCGGACCCTGCTGATGGAAGCGGAAGTCCGGGCCCTGCGCGCCCAGATCAGCCCGCACTTCATCTACAACTCGCTCAACGCCATCGCGTCCTTCATCAACACCGATCCGGAGCGGGCCAGGGAACTGGTGGTGGAATTTGCCGATTTCACCCGCTACTCGTTCCGAAGGCACGGCGACTTCACCACGCTCGCCGAGGAGCTCCGCTGCATTGACCGCTACCTGCTCCTGGAGCGGGCCCGGTTCGGCGAGCGGGTCCAGGTCAGCCTGCGGGTTGCGCCCGAGGTACTGGGTACCGTCATCCCGTTCCTGAGCCTGCAGCCACTGGTGGAGAACGCCGTCCGGCACGGGCTTGAGGCCAAGGCCGGACCCGGACACATCACCATCACCGCGGAGGACGCCGGCGCTTTCGCGGAGGTCACCATCGAGGACGACGGCGTGGGGATGGATCCGGAGCAGCTCCGGTCGGTGCTGGCGGGCCACACGGACGGGGACCACGTGGGGCTGAGGAACGTGGATGCCCGCCTCCGCCAGGTGTACGGCAACGACCATGGACTGGTGGTGGAGACGGCACCGGGCGAGGGAACGCTGATCACCATGCGGGTGCCAAAGTCCCAGCCCGGGCACGATGCGTGAGGCCGGCACCGCAGCTGGAAGTACCCTAGGAGAATGATTAACGTCCTCGTCGTTGATGATGAGCTGCCCGCCGTTGAGGAACTGGCCTTCCTGCTGGGCAGGGACGAACGCATCGGAAAGGTGCTGCGGGCCACGTCCGGTGCTGAAGCGATGACGGCCTTGTCTGCCGGAAACATCGACGCCGTCTTCCTGGACATCCACATGCCCGCCGTGTCCGGCCTGGACATCGCCGGCGCCATCGCGCGCAGCAGCAATCCGCCGGCCGTTGTTTTTGTCACCGCTGACGAGGAACACGCCCTGGCGGCGTTCGAACTCGCCGCCGTGGACTACCTTCTCAAGCCAGTGCGCGCCGAACGCCTGGCCCGTTCCGTGGGGCGGATCTGCGAACTGCGCGACGGCGGTGCGGCACCTGAGATGATCACCGTTGACCAGGGCGGGACCACCAGGATGATCCGCCGGGACGACGTCACTTACGTCCAGGCGCAGGGGGACTACGCGCGGCTGCACACCGCCGACGCCAGCTACCTGATCCGGGTGCCGCTGGCAGATCTTGAACAGCAGTGGGCGGACGCCGGCTTCATCCGCACCCACCGCTCCTATCTGGTGGC
Source organism: Arthrobacter sp. SLBN-112 (assembly GCF_006715225.1). NCBI lineage: Bacteria > Bacillati > Actinomycetota > Actinomycetes > Micrococcales > Micrococcaceae > Arthrobacter > Arthrobacter sp. SLBN-112. The sequence goes on along the minus strand of NZ_VFMU01000001.1, from coordinate 2,615,846 downwards.
GCTGAAGCATGTGTCCTCGATGAAGCTGGCGGCTGACGGGCCGCGCGTCACGGTGGCCGGCGCAGGCCTTCCCATCAGCCGGCGGCATCTGCCCACCGTGCGGGAGAAGCTGGAGGCCACCAGGATCAGGCCGCACGCATGACCCGCGTCCGCGTCACCGCTCCCTTTGCGTCCCCACGATCCCCGGTGGCCGGCGGGCGGAGTCCGCTTGAGTCACGCGAAGCCGCCCAGGATTCCGAAGTGGGACAGGTGTTCGTCCGCTCCCTGATCAGGTCGCAGCTGCGGCTGGCCCTGGTAGTGGCGGGCGGCTTCCTGCTGATCCTTGCCGCGTTCCCCTTGATCCTGGTGGTAGTTCCCGGCATGGCTGAAACCCGGATCGCCGGTATCCCCTTCGGCTGGCTCCTGCTGGGCGCCGGGATCTACCCCGTGATCGGGCTGAGCGCTTGGCTGTACGTCAGGACGGCGGCCCGCAACGAGGCCCGGTACCGCGACCTTGCCGGTGAGCAGTGAGGTGCCCATGAACGCCGGCGCCGCCATTGCAGCCGTGGCGGTGGTGTCCCTCGCCACGGCCATTATCGGTTTCTACGGGCTGCGGATCTCAAGGACCACGGGTGACTTCTACGTTGCCTCGCGCACTGTGCGGCCGTGGTGGAACGCGTCCGCGATCGGCGGCGAGTACCTGTCCGCCGCCAGCTTCCTGGGCGTGGCCGGGCTCATCCTGCTGTCCGGGACCGACGCACTCTGGTTCCCGGTGGGATATACGGCCGGCTACCTGATGCTGCTGCTTTTCGTCGCCGCCCCGCTGCGCCGTTCGGGCGCCTACACCATTCCGGACTTTACCGAGTCCCGGCTTTCGTCCCGGACGGTCCGGAGGGTCACCAGCCTGGTGGTCGTCGTGGTGGGCTGGCTGTATATCGTTCCGCAGCTCCACGGCGCCGCGCTGACCATCCAGATCGCCACGGGCCTGCCGTCCTGGGTGGGTTCAGTGGCTGTCGTGGTGGTGGTGTGCCTGACGGTGGTGGCGGGCGGGATGCGCTCCATCACCTTTGTGCAGGCGTTCCAGTACTGGCTCAAGCTGACGGCCCTGGCCGTGCCCATCCTGTTCATCATCTTGGTGCTGGCCGGGAACGGTGCCGAGCCGGAGTCGCTGCCGGCGGTCAATCCCACGGACCTGGCGCCGGCCGGGCTGTACCAGAATGTGTCCCTGCTGGTGGCGCTGCTGTTCGGCACCCTCGGGCTGCCCCACGTGCTGGTGCGTTTCTACACCAACCCGGACGGGCAGTCCGCCCGGCGCACCACGCTGATCGTCCTGGGCCTGCTGTCCGTGTTCTACCTCTTCCCCACCGCCTACGGCCTGGTGGCCCGCATGTACGCGCCAGGCCTGGCCCGATCGGGACAGCCGGACGCCATGGTCCTGCGGCTGCCAGGCGAACTCGTGGGCGGGCTGCCGGGGGACCTGCTCTCCGCCCTGGTGGTGGCGGGCGCCTTCGCCGCGTTCCTGTCCACAACGTCCGGCCTGGTGGTGTCCCTCGCCGGGGTCATCAGCCAGGACGTCCTGGGCGGCAGCGTCCGCGGGTTCCGCCTCGCCGCCGTCGTGTCCGCCGTCGTCCCCCTGGGTTTTGCCTTCATGACCGGCTCCCTGGCACTGGCCGGCAGCGTGGGCCTGGTGTTCGCCTTCACGGCCTCCACGGTCTGCCCGGTCCTGCTGCTTGGCATCTGGTGGCGCGGCCTGACGGATGCCGGGGCCATCGCCGGCATGCTCACCGGCGGCGTGCTCTGCGGCGGGGCCATGATTGTGGGCTCCCTGTCCGGCGCGGGCCTGTCCGGCTTAGGCCAGACCCCGGCCTGGCTCGCGCAGCCTGCGGCGTGGAGTGTTCCTGCCGCCTTCGCCGTCATGGTCGTGGTGTCCCAGGCTACCTCCCACCGAATTCCCGCTACGATGCCACGGACCATGACCCGCCTGCACACCCCGGAACGGCCGCTGGCAACCGAACGGGGATCGGGAGGACAATAACGCCATGTCCATTGAGGACGGCGGGACGTCCCACCAGCAGGATGCGGTTCCGGCCTCCGTGCGGGCGCAGTTGCTCGCCACGGAACACTGGGGGCTGCTCGCATCCCGCAGTACCGCGCAGGGCGAGGTGCTGACGCGGATCGGCATGTTCCTCACCTTCACGTCGGCAAGCGTGGTCAGCGTGGCGCTGGTGGGCCAGGCTACGGGGTTTTCGGACGGCTTTGTCCTGCTGGCCGTGGTTGTCCTGTTCATCGACGCGGCAATCGGGCTCCTGACCCAGCTTCGCGTAATGAATGTGGCCCACGAGGACCTTATGTACGTCACGGCGATGAACAGGCTGCGCGCCGCCTACGTGGACCTTGACCCGGGCGTGGAACCGTACCTGATGGCCGCGCACCACGACGACGAGGCCGGGTCAAGGCAGACCTACTTCTTCTTCGGCGGCCGGGGCAACTTCAGCCATGTGGCGGGCAGCAGCATGATTTTCATGACGATGGCGAACGCCGCCTTGATCGCCATCCTGGCAGGCCTGCTGGTGACGGTGGCCGGCGCCGGTACGGCAGCTGCCACAGTGGCGGGAGCCGTGTGTGGAGCTCTGTTTTTCGTTGTGTCCGCCGTGAACGGGTACCGGGGTTACCGAAATGTGTGGCGCCGCTATACGCCGCTGTCTCCCACTCCAACACAGGACGGGGAACAAACGGTCCCTGGGACGTAACCCTTCAGTCGATGGCCGCCATCAGCTCCACGACGCGGTCCAGGAAGGCGTCCACCTGTGATTCCTCGTAGCCGTCCCGGCCAACCGCCGGGCGGAAGACTGCACGGCGTACGCTGTCCACGCTCAGCGGCTTGTCCTGCTCAAGGTAGGCCACGAGTTCGTGGCACAGCCGGTCGACGTCGTCCGTGTTGTAGCTGCGCGCCTTCCTGCCGGTGGGCCGGCGGAAGCGGTCTCCGTCGGGCCGGTGCAGCCGCCCCCGGAGGATGCCGGAGAGGTTTCCGATTTCGCGGAGCCAGGCTTCCTCGCCGTGGGCGGCGATGAGCTCATCCCGCTCCCGGCGGGCGAAGGCGTCCTCGAGCCGGTCCAGTGCGGCGTCCACCACGGCAGCGGAGTAGCCGCCCTTGACGGGGTCGAAGGACACGGCCCTGACATCGGCACTGTTGACGGGCTCTGTGGCGGCCTGGGGCGTTTCCAGGGAGACCCGTGCCCGCTGCAGGAACTGGTCCACCTGCTTGGCGTTGTACCCGTACTCATTGCGCTGCACGCGCTCAAAGGACGCAGGGATCTGCCGATGAATGTCCAATGCCACTTCGATTCCTTCAATGCTCTTCAGCCGTAGTGCTTCCGCACCAGTCTAGGATGCCGCACCTGGTCCGGCCGCCCGGGCCCTTTTGTGTCGGATGCCCGCTTGCGCCGGGCCGGATAAGGTTACGCGCCGGCCACAAGCCCGTACAGGATGAAGGCCACCGGCGAGGCGAAGACGATGGAGTCCAGCCTGTCCATGACTCCCCCGTGTCCTGGCAGGATGCTGCTCATGTCCTTGACGCCCAGTTCGCGCTTGACCATCGATTCGCCGAGGTCCCCCGCCGTGGCTGCGGCTACGGTGCCCAGTGCCAGCACCACGCCTACCCACCAGGGCTTGTCCAGCACGAAGAGGGCTGCCAGGACCCCGATCAGCATCGCACCTCCTGCTGACCCCGCGAAACCTTCCCAGGATTTCTTGGGGCTGATCTTCGGCGCCATGGGGTGCTTGCCAATGGAAGCGCCCACCAGGTAGCCGAAGGTGTCGTTGGACACCACCAGCAGCAGCATGACCGCAATCTCCCATGCCCCGATCGGCGCTACGCCGCCGGGCCAAAGCCCCAGCGGCGTAGTGCCGGCGGCATGCAGCGGCAGTGCGGCAAAGCTGATGAAGAACGGTACCCAGCCCAGGGTGAAGACTCCGGCGAAGATGCTGTTGGCCGATCCGGCGGCGCTTTCGATCGATCGCCACAGCAGGACCGCCACGGCACTGAGCAGCAGCGCGAAGAGCTGGCTCTCGATGCCGCCGAAGTAGGCAGCGAACGGCATGGCCACCGTGCCGGTCATGACCGGCACGATGGGCATCCTGGTTCCGTTGTGCTCCAGCGCCCGGTAGATTTCCCACACGCCGAAGACGGCGAAGGCCGTCACGATGGCCACGAAAGCCAGCGGGAGGAGCAGCAGCCCACCTAAGACGGCCAGCAGCATGGCCAGGCCCACCACGACTGCGGCGGGCAGGTTCCGTCCGGCCTTTGGCGTCGGGTTGCTCCTGGGCTGCTTCCCCCGTGTGCGCGCCCTTGGTGCGGGGGCCTGATCTGCCTGGCCCATCAGACTTCGAGCAGCTCTGCTTCCTTGCGCTTGAGCAGCTCGTCGATGCCGTCCACGTGAGCCTTGGTGAGGCTGTCCAGTTCCTTTTCGGCGCGGGTGCCCTCGTCTTCGCCGGCCTCGCCGTCCTTGACCAGGCGGTCCAGGGCTTCCTTGGCCTTGCGGCGGATGTTGCGGATGGAGATCTTGGCGTCTTCGCCCTTGGTTTTGACGATCTTGACGTATTCCTTGCGGCGTTCCTTGGTCAGTTCCGGGATGGTGATCCGGATGACGTTGCCGTCGTTGGACGGGTTGGCGCCAACCTCGGAGTCGCTCAGGGCGCGTTCGATATCGCGCATGGCGGTCTTGTCGAACGGGGTGATCAGGATGGTCCGGGCGTCCGGGATGGCAAAGGACGCGAGCTGCTGCAGCGGGGTGGGCGAGCCGTAGTAGTCCACCAGGACCTTGTTGTAGAGACCGGGATTGGCGCGGCCGGTACGGATGGAAGCGAAGTCTTCCTTGGCTACCTCAACCGCCTTGTCCATCTTTTCTTCGGCCTCGAGCAAGGTTTCTTCGATCACGGTCTCTCCTGACGGTTTTGGTGCAGTCCGGTGCGCCGGTTCCCTGCACTCACGTGGTTCTTTGTTGCCGTTTCCGTTCCCGCCGGGAAGCGCGGGAACAGAACTGTCCTGAATTCATCCTAGCCGCAGCTAGGCAGTGACCAGCGTGCCCAGCTTTTCGCCGAGGATGGCGCGGGTGACGTTGCCTTCACCCTCCATGCCGAAGACCACCATGGAAAGGTTGTTGTCCTTGCACATGGTCATGGCCGTCTGGTCCATGACGCGGATGTCGCGGCGCAGCGCGTCGTCGTAGCTGAGGGTTTCCAGGCGTTCCGCGGTGGGGTCCTTCTTGGGGTCTGCGGTGTAGACGGCGTCCACCCCGCTCTTGGCCATGAGGACCACGTCGGCGTGGACTTCAAGGGCCCGCTGGGCTGCCACGGTGTCGGTGGAGAAGTAGGGCAGGCCCGCACCGGCGCCGAAAATGACCACGCGGCCCTTTTCCATGTGGCGGATGGCGCGGCGCGGGATGTAGGCCTCGGCCACCTGGCCCATGGTGATGGCGCTTTGGACGCGGGTTTCCACGCCTGCCTGCTCCAGGAAGTCCTGCAGTGCCAGGCAGTTCATGACCGTTCCCAGCATGCCCATGTAGTCGGCGCGGGAGCGGTCCATGCCGCTCTGGGAGAGTTCAGCGCCGCGGAAGAAGTTTCCGCCGCCCACCACGATGGCCACTTCCACCTGCGGGACGGCCGCGGCGATCTGCTTGGCGACGTCGCGGACGGTCTCGGGGTCGACACCCAGTTTCCCGCCGCCGAAGACCTCGCCGGAGAGCTTGAGGAGGACCCGCCGCTTGTTCTTCTCGGAATGGATGACAGTGTTGACGGCTTCCATGATGCCTTCCGGTTGGTGACTCTGAAAAAAGGGTATCCTGCCGGATCCGTTGGTCGGAACCGGCCGCGCTCCATGTGGACTGTGCGCATGCAAAAGGGGCGGCCACCGAAGTGGCCACCCCCTTGCAGAATCGACTAGGAGCCGACGCGGAAACGCGTGAACGCGGTTCCCTTGACACCGGCCTCTTCGAGGACCTGTGCCACGGACTTCTTTGCGTCCTTTGCGAATGCCTGGTCAACCAGGACCTCGCCCTTGTAGAAGCCCGTTACGCGGCCTTCCACAATCTTGGTGAGGGCAGCTTCGGGCTTGCCCTCGGCCTTTGCGGTCTCTTCGGCGATGCGGCGCTCGGACTCGACGAGCTCGGCGGGAACATCCTCGCGGGTGAGGTAGTTCGGAGCCATGGCCGCGATGTGGACGGCGACATCGTGGGCAGCGGTGGTGGCAGCTTCACCCTCACCGTCGACGGCGAACAGCACGCCAACCTGGGCCGGGAGGTCCTTGGAGGTCTTGTGCAGGTAAGCGTCGACCGTTGCACCCTCGATGCGGGAGATGCGGCGGACAACAACCTTCTCGCCCAGGACGGCGCCCTCTTCGATGACGACCTCGGACAGCGGCTTGCCGTCAACGTCGGTGGCGAGCAGGGTTTCGAGGTCGGCAGCGCCGGACTCGACGGCGACGGCCAGGACCTTGTCGGCCAGCTGGATGAACTTGTCAGCCTTGGCAACGAAGTCGGTCTCGCAGTTGACCTCGATCATGACGCCGACGCCGTTGCTGACCTTTGCGGCCACGAGGCCTTCAGCGGTGGAGCGGCCTTCACGCTTGGTAGCGCCCTTGAGGCCCTTGATGCGGATGATCTCGATGGCCTTCTCGGCGTCACCGTTGGCTTCGTCAAGAGCCTTCTTGACGTCCATCATGCCGGCGCCGGTGCGCTCGCGCAGGGCCTTGATGTCCGCGGCAGTGTAGTTCGCCATGTGAACCCCTCTGTCTAGAAAATGTGTGGTGGTGTACGGACCGACAGGACGGCGGCCCACGAAGGTGGGCTGCCATCCTGTCAGCAGTTCCGGCTGCTAACAGCGCGGAAAATCCGGATTAAAGTGTGTTACTTGGCGTCTTCGGCGGGAGCCTCGGCGGCGGCCGGAGCCTCGGCGGCGGCCGGAGCTTCGGCTTCTTCAGCCGGAGCAGCCGGGGCTGCAGCAGCTTCCTCGGCCTTGCTGCCTTCGAGGAGCTCGCGCTCCCACTCGGCCAGCGGCTCTTCCGGAGCTTCGGTGGCGCCCGTGCCGCGGTTGTTGCGGGCGATCAGGCCCTCGGCAACGGCGTCGGCCACAACGCGGGTCAGGAGGTTCACGGAGCGGATGGCGTCGTCGTTGCCCGGGATCGGGAAGTCGACTTCATCCGGATCGCAGTTGGTGTCCAGGATGGCCACAACCGGGATGTTCAGCTTCTTGGCCTCGTCAACGGCGAGGTGTTCCTTCTTGGTGTCCACGACCCAGAGCAGGGACGGAGCCTTGGTCAGGTTGCGGATACCGCCGAGGTTGGACTCCAGCTTGGTGAGCTCGCGCTTGAGGAGCAGCAGTTCCTTCTTGGTGTACGCGGAGCCGGCGACGTCGTCGAAGTCGATCTCTTCGAGTTCCTTCATGCGCTGGATGCGCTTAGCGACCGTCTGGAAGTTGGTCAGCATACCGCCGAGCCAACGCTGGTTGACGTAGGGCTGGCCTACGCGGGTTGCCTGCTCGGCAATTGCTTCCTGGGCCTGCTTCTTGGTACCGACGAAGAGCACGGTGCCGCCGTGGGCAACAGTGGCCTTGACGAACTCGTAGGCACGGTCGATGTAGGACAGCGACTGCTGAAGGTCGATGATGTAGATGCCGTTGCGCTCGGTGAAGATGAAGCGCTTCATCTTCGGGTTCCAACGGCGGGTCTGGTGTCCAAAGTGGACGCCGCTGTCAAGCAGCTGGCGCATGGTTACGACGGGCATTCCGGCGCTCCTTATTTTCCGGCAGGTCATTCATGAGAAAACCCGGAGGCTTCTTACCCTGCCAATAGTTGACGGTTGATCAGCGTGGCCCGGACGGGCCGTGCTCCTGGCATCCACCGCACTTCCCATCAGGATCAAAGCCTGACCGCAGGAAGTTCGATCCTCCATGGACGGCGCCGGGGCGTCGCCTGCCGGAGGGCTGGATGCGCGTAGTCAGCTGCCGCTCCCCCACACTCCTGAATGAGATGTGCCGACGCAATCCGGACAGGGCCATCTACCGCGGGGGTAAACCACTGGGACGGAAAGCGTTGAGGGCGCAGCAAACTGCTCCATCAAGTGTACTACAGGCGTCCCCGCCCACCGGACACTGCTGCGGCCGGGGGCCTGCCCTTCGCGAGGGTTGTCCACATAGGCGGAACCGGCCCTGCCGGTACCGTCCGCAGCCCGGCAGGCTGGTGACATGAAACCACCAGCCCTCCTGGCCGTGCTCCTGCTGCTGCCGGCATCCGTGGCCTCCGCCGGTGCGGCCCTCCCGTACAGCGCCGCCTCCCAAGGGGACGGTACGACGGCGGCTGCCGCAGCGGGTGCAGCGCCTTCCTGGCAGTGGCCGCTGGCGCCGCGCCCGCCGGTGCTGCGCGGTTTCGATCCCCCGCCAAAGCCGTGGCTCAGCGGGCACCGCGGCGTTGACCTGGGGTCCGGCGCAGCCGGAGCCCCCGTTGTTTCACCCGCGGCGGGAACGGTGAGTTTCGCGGGCATCGTGGTGGACAGGCCCGTGATCACCATCGACCATGGCGGCGGGCTGCGCAGCAGTTTCGAACCCGTGGACAGCACGCTGGCGGTGGGCGAAGCCGTTGCTCCGGGCCAGGTGGTGGGGACCGTGCTGCCGGGACATTGCCCGGCGGCCCAGTGCCTGCACTGGGGAGTCCGGGACGGGGAGGAATACGTCAATCCGCTGCAGTTCGTCCTGGACCTTCGCCCATCCGTCCTGCTTCCGCTGCCGGGCCCGCCGTAGGTGATGGGCAGCCGGAAATGTCCGGCCTGCCGGGACACCCGGTCCCACCGCTGCGTACGGGCCTGCCGCGACCTGGCGGCGGGCCGATTGCCGCTGGACGATGGCAGCTAGACGATGGCAGAGATGCCCGTGATGGCCCGGCCCGTCACCAGGGTGTTGATTTCGGCCGTGCCCTCGTATGAGTAGATGGCCTCGGCGTCGGCGAAGATCTTGGCCATCTCGAAGTCGGTCACGATGCCGTTGCCGCCAAGGATGCTTCGGCCCAACGCCACGCTGTCCCGCATGCGCGTCGTGGCGTAGGCCTTGGCAAGCGCGGACTGCTCGTCCTTGGCCACCCCCTCGTCCTCCAGCTGGGAGAGCCGGACCATCATCCCCATCGAGCTGACGGTGTTTCCCAGGATCCGCACCAGCTGGTCCTGGATGAGCTGGAAGGAGGCCAGGGGCCGGCCGAACTGGCGGCGTTCCACGGCATAGCGGCGGGCAACGTCGAACGCGGCAAGCTGGAGCCCCACGGCCTGCCATGCAACCGCCAGCCGGGTTACCTTGAGGACTTTGTTGACGTCGCGGAAACTGTTGGCGTTCGCCAGCTTGAAGCGCTCCGGCACCACCACGTCCGTCAGGACAATGTCGGCGTTCTGGACGGTGCGCAGCGAGATCTTGTTCTCGATCTTTGTGGCGCTGAACCCGTCAAGCGCCGTGTCCAGCATGAAGCCCTTGACCTGGTTGTCGGCCAGGTCCCGGGCATACACCACCACCCAATCCGAGAAGGTGGCGTTCCCGATCCACCGTTTCGCGCCGTTGAGGATCCAGTGGTCGCCGTCCTTCCGCGCCGTGGTGCGCGTCCCGCCGGCAACATCGCTGCCGCCCAGCGGCTCGGTCAGGCCGAAGGCACCGATCTTCTTGAGCGAGTAGATGTCGGGAAGCCACTCGTCCTTCTGCTCCTGCGAGGCCAGCAACTCGATGGAACCGGTGAACAGTCCGTCGTGGACGCCCAGGAAGGTGGCGATGGAGGCGTCGGCACGGGTCAGCTCGGCATGCAGCATGCCCGCAAAGAGGTTGGAGTACCCCTGGCGGCGGACCGGGCTTGCCAGGTCCAGGCCGGCAAGTTTCGGCACCAGTTCCGCCGGGAACTCGCCGCGGTTCCAGCAGTCAACCGCGATGGGCTTGACCTCGCGCGCCAGGAACTCGCGGACTTCAGCGAGCCGGTCCTGTTCCTTCCCGGAGAGGAGCTGCTCGAAGGCGAAGAAATCCCCGTCGACGTAGGGAAGTTCGTGGGGATCGGCTGCGGAGGTGGCCATGGGTACCTTCTTTGATGATCAGCGCTGACCATGCGGCGGAGCGGAGCACGGTATGTTACTGACCAGTAACATACCGCAGGAGGCGGGGTTAACCAAGAAAACCGCGGCCAACGAAAAATCGTCGGCCGCGGTTCCGCCACTGGCGGTAGGGCTACTCGGACTTGAACCGAGGACCTTAGGATTATGAGTCCCGCGCTCTAACCAGCTGAGCTATAGCCCCAAACCCCGTGGACACGTGTCCAAACGGCACGCTCCGGCAGGGCAGAAACACTCTAGCAAACCCGGGAAAGGGTTCAGACCACTTTGTCCTCGTACGTGGCGCCGCGGTACAGGTCCTCGAAGGTCTGCAGTGTCCCTTGGATGCTGTGCGGCTCCACCATCTGGCGGCTGGCCCGGCCCATGGCCCGCTGTTCCTCCCTGGGCAGCTCCAGGACCTGGGTGATCTTCTTGGCGAGGTCGTCGCTGTCGTTGGGCGTGAACAGGTAGCCGTTCTCGCCGTCGCGCACCAGGTGCGGCAGGGCCATGGCGTCCGCAAGGACCACCGGGGTGGAGGCGGACATGGCTTCGAGCGTCACCAGCGATTGGAGTTCGGCCGTTCCGGGCATGCAGAACAGGTCCGCCCGGATGTAGGCCCTCCGCAGTTCCTCGTCGCTGGCAAGGCCCAGGAACTTCACGCGGCTTCCCAGCCCAAGCCGGCGCGCCAGGTCCTCCAGGGCGGTGCGCACTTCGCCGCCGCCCACGATCTCCAGGTGCACGTTCAATTCCCGCGGGGTCTTGCTGACGGCCTTGATGAGTACGTCAACATGCTTTTCCTCGGCCAGGCGTCCGGCGAACAGCACGGTGGGGTTCGCATGCGGCTCGATGTGCTCGCCGGGCTGGAGTTCGTACGCTGAGGAGTCGATGCCGTTGGACAGCGGCAGGACTTTGCGCAGGAAGGCGTGCTCGTGCATGGCCCGGGCGGCCAGCGGCGTAGGCGTGGTGACGACGTCGGCCTGGCCCATGACCTTGCCCATGTCCTTCCAGGAAACACGCCCGATGATGTCCTTGAACCACTGCGGGAACGGCAGGAAGGGGTTGAGGTTTTCGGGCATGAAGTGGTTGGTGGCCACCACCCGGACGCCCCGTTTCACAGCTTCGTAGAGTACGTGCTCGCCGATCATGTAGTGGCTTTGGATGTGCACCACGTCCGGCTTCACCCGGTCGAAGAGCAGACTGATTTCCTTCTTGATTTCCCACGGGAAGCAGAGGCGGAAGGTCTCGTGGGTGAACGCCTTGTGCGAGCGGAGCCGGTGGACGGTTGCTTCCTCGCGGAACTCCGTGAAGCTCTTCCCCTTGCTGTCACGGGACGCCAGGACATGGACGTTGTGCCCACGGGCAGTCATTCCCTTGGCCAGGCGGTATCCGAACTGGGCGGCGCCGTTGACGTCCGGCGGGTACGTGTCCGCCGCGATCAGGATGGTCAGGGGATGCTGGTCGGCTGGCGTGGTCATGTGGAGTACTCCTGATGGTCACGGTGCGGACAGCGTGGAACTGGCAGCACGGTTGGCCGCTGGCGCAGGGCGCCGGGGCTTCGCGGGATAGCTGGTCTGTGCGGGAATGGGCTAGTGGGACGGCCTGCCGGCGGCCTTCCGCGCGTCCTTCTTGCGCTTGGTGACCTCCGGGTGGTGCCGGGAAAGGGCGATAACCCCAACGATAGCAAGGCAGGCCGCCGTTCCCATCGCAATGGCCATGACGGCATGGACATCGGGGCGCAGTTCACCCAGGATGATGATGCCGATGGCAATGCCCACCATGGGATCGATGACCGTGAGTCCGGCAATGACCAGGTCCGGGGGGCCGGTGGAGTAGGCGCTCTGGACAAACCAGGATCCCAGGCCGCCGGCGGCGATGATGGCCACCACCGAGTACCACTGCACGTTCAGCAGGAACAGGCCGTTGGGGTCCAGGAGGTGCTTGCCGATAATCCTGGTAAGCACCGCAACGAAGCCGAACAGGATGCCGGCGCCCAGGATGTAGACGAACGCGTTCATGCGGTGCCTGAACATCACTGCCAGCGTGCCGAACAGGCCCACCGCCAAGGCGAGCAGCAGCACGATGGTGAGCTCGTCCGCCAGGCTGACATGGTGGCTCTCCTGGGTGACGTTGACCGCCAAGAGGACAAAGAGTGCCGAGCCGGTGACGCAGGCGCCGATGGACACGGCGGTGGCACGGTTGATGGTCAGGTCCTGGTCCCGGGCATTGACCACTGTAGTGATTACCAGGGCGATGGCGCCGATGGGCTGGACCACCGTGAGCGGGGCGGAAACCAGGGCCACGGCGTTCATGGCCATTCCGGTGCACAGCAGCAGGAGCCCGAACATCCACCGGGGATTGCGCAGGAGGCGCAGGAACCCGTTGGAACTCAGGGCAAGGCCGCCGGTATCGGCTTTGACGGCACTGCCCTGGCGCTGGGCACCCAGGGCCAGGCAGAAGGCACCAAGCACCGCCAGGCCGACGGCGATCCAGACCATCAGCCGTGCCCGCCGTCGTGCTGTTTCAGTTCCCTGCCCTTTCGCAGGATGGCCCAAAAGTAGTTGTAGGCGGCGACCCAGTGGCCAACCAGGCCCAGCCCCAGCACCACCCAGGCGGCGGCGAAGAGTTGGTCGGCGAAGCCGGTGTCCAGGCGGGAGAGGACCAGGAGCGGAGTGCCCAGGAGGAGCAGCCCGGTGCGTACCTTGCCCACCACGCTGACCGGAAGGTCCGGGTGCCCGCGGAAGAAGGAGAGCGTGAGGACCAGCAGGACGGCGTCGGGGACCACCAGCGCGGCCAGGTACAGCCAATGCACGACGCCGGCAATCACCAGGGTGAAGGCCACGGCCAGCAGCGCCAGCCGGTCGGCGATCGGGTCAAGGACCCTGCCGAGTTTTGAGGCCTGGTCGAACCGGCGGGCGATGTAGCCGTCAATCCAGTCCGTACCAGCCATGACTGCCAGGACGATCACACCGGCCCCATACTCCTTTTGGGCCAGGACGAGCCACATGAAGAGCGGGACACCCATGAACCGCACAACGGTGAGCAGGTTGGGGATGGTGAAGACGACGTCGTGGTCCACCTGCGGACGGCCGGGGCGGGCACCTGCACCAATAAACTTCACCCGTCCCCTCTCCTTCCTGCGCCGCATCACGGTCTTTCGGTTATGAGTCGTCCACTGGAACGTTGTGCATTGGAGCGTTGTGCATTGCACTGGCCTAGCTGGAGCGGAGCAGCTTTCGGAGGAGGACCACCAGGACGGTTCCGGCCGCTGCGAAAGCTGCCAGTGGCTTCCACCGCCTGGACAGGTCGGTGGATCCGGAGAACGCTGCAAGCCTTTGGCCCGCCGCATCCATGCTGCGCTGCGCCAGCACCTGGGTCTCGCGGGCTTTGACCTGTGCGGCGGCCAGCACGTAGCGGGCCTGGGTCTTGAGGTCCAGCTCCGTGCCGAGTTCGTCGCGGACCTCGGTGAGGTGGTGGCGCCGCTGGCTCAGCCGGTGCACCAGCTCGGGCTCGGAGGCGTGCGGGAATTCCTTGTCGTGCTCGGCAGCCTTTGCTGCCTTCTCGGCCTTGGCCTTGGCCGCTGCTTCGGCCTTGGCTGCCTTCGCAGCCTTGGCCTCGGGGCTCTGCGGGTCCAGGACGGCCGGGTTGAAGGCGGACCCTTCCCGGGCAACGCCGATATCGTGCCTGATGCCGCGGATGGTTTCCTCCGGCATCAGCGGCATGGCCTTCTTGAACCGGGCGAGCCCAACGAGCCCGCCGATAAGGGCTATCAGCAGGAAAGCGGCGGATACCAGGAGGGCAGCCAGCCACGCAGGCATGATGGTGGCCAGTCCCATGATGGCTGCGACGATCAGGCCCACCACCAGGAACGCAAGAAAGAGGAGCGCCACGGCGAAGAATGCCGCGGCCACGCCTACCTGGATTCCCTTGCGCTTGAGTTCGATCTTGGCGAACGCGATCTCGTCATTGAGCTGGCGTGGCGCCAACCGGAAAAGGAGCCTTGCCGTCCCGGGCAGCGCAGTGATACGCAATCCGGGGCTGGTGCGCCCGCTGTGACGTCCGCTCATCGGTTCCGCCTTACTGGTTTTATGGGTCGATACTGCTTCCGTTTGCCGCGGACATGTGCAGCCGCACAGTCCACGCCACCAAAACTACCATTCAGGTTCAGGGCGAACCCGGGGGCTTGCCGGGCGGCGCGGCCTACAACGCTGCAAAAAGCACCCCCGCCGGGCCTAGGATTGTTCTCCGTGACCAATCCCCCCAATCCAGGCGACCTGCTCAGCCGCCGCCGGAAGCTCCTGTACATCCTCCTCCTTGGCGCCCTGACGGCGCTCGGTCCGTTCACCATCGATCTCTATCTGCCTGCCTTTCCCGCGCTGGAGGAAAGCCTGGGGGTGACCGAGGCCCAGGTCCAGCTCACCCTGGCAGGCACCACGGTGGGTTTTGCATTTGGGCAGCTGGTGGTGGGGCCATTCAGCGACAGGTTCGGCCGCCGCACCCCGCTGATCCTGGCCACGGCACTGCACATCGCCGCATCCCTGGGCGCCGCCCTGTCCACGGACATCAACACGTTGGGGGTCTTCCGGGTGCTGATGGGCGTCGGTGCCGCAGGCGGCGGCGTGGTGGCCATGGCCATGGTGCGGGATCTCTTCTCCGGCTATGCGATGGTGCGGATGTTCTCCCGGATGTCCCTGGTCAACGGCCTGGCGCCCATCCTTGCCCCCGTCATTGGCTCACAGCTGCTCCTGGTGATGCCGTGGCCAGGCATCTTCGTGTTCCTGGCCGCCTACGGGACATTGGTGATCGTGGCGGCCCTGCTCCTGGTGCGCGAAACCCTCCCACCGGAGAAGCGCGGCCAGAGCGGCATGACGGCACGGCAGCGCTACAAGGTCCTTTTCAGCGACCGGATCTTCGTGGGGCTGCTGATGGTGGCCGGCTTCAATTTCGGCGGCCTCTTCACCTATTTGTCAGCCTCACCGTTCCTCTTCCAGGATGTGTTTGGATTCTCGGCCCAGCAGTACGGGCTGCTGTTCGGCATCAACTCCCTGGGTATCGTGGCCGGCGTGCAGACCAGTGCGCGGCTGATCAGGATCGTGCCGCCGCAATGGATCCTGGCCGGCGCCACCGCATGGATGTTCCTGATGGCCCTGCTGATCGTGGTGTTCGACCGCGCGGGCCTGGGGCTGTGGGGCGTCATGATCCCGCTGTGGTTCTACATCATGGGCACCGGCTTCATGTTCCCCTGCGTGCAGGTGCTGGCGCTGGCCGGCCATGCAGGGCAGGCAGGAACAGCCGCGTCACTGCTGGGTGCGGCAACGTTCCTCACAGCCGGACTGATCTCGCCCGTCGTGGGCTGGATCGGCATCACCAGCGCCGCGCCGATGGGCGCGGTGCAGGCAGCATGCATCCTGGTGGCCATTGCGGCGCTGTGGCTGGTGGTCCGGCCGCGTACCGTCCCGTCCATTCACTAAGCACCGGCTTTCATTGAAAGGCAGCCCATGAGCCGCAAACCGCACCGCAACGGAAGGGGACTTTTCCTCGGAGCGGTGCTTGGCGCCGTCGTCGGCTATTTTGGGGGGCGCGCCCTGGGCAACCCCGCCATGGGCATTGTCCTGGGACTGCTGGCAGGCGCCGCCCTCCTGTACCGGGTGAATCCAGGACCAAGGAAGCCCGGACCAAGGAACGGCGGGCCCCGTAAGCGACTCTGACTGTTTTGCCTGACCGGGACGGCTTTCCCTGCCCTGCGGCCGCCTCCGGGGATAAAATAATCCCGTGCCCAACTGGCAGAACCAACCGCCACTTCCGGCCACCTGGCAACGGTGCGACGCCCGGATCCTGCCACTGTGGTGGGAGCGGCTGTGCGCGCAGGCGGGACAGCAGTCGGCGGCGCTGTACGCGGCCGGGCTGTTCACCGAAGACCGGCGCAGGCCCATCGCCCAATGGTTCAACCCCGCCTTCAATGCAGCCCTGCTGGTGGCGCCGGAGACTTCGCCGGAATGGCCGGTGCAGCGCTTCGGTATTTTCTACGCCCCGCCGGACACAGGCTTTGTGCGGATCCACTCCGCGCCGCATGAATGGAGCCCGCGCGAACCCCGGAAGTCGCCCACCGAGAAGGAGGCCTTCGAGGCAGCCATCGCCGAGGCCGAAAGGTTCCTGCAGGTGGAGATGGACTTCGTCTAGCCGGCTTTCCCGCCCCGCTCAGCTTCCCGCCCCGCGGAAAGAAAAAATCCCCGTTCCTCCATGTGGAGGAACGGGGATTTTTCGTAGCGCTCCTCCTGCTGGACTTGAACCAGCAACCCTTCGATTAACAGTCGAATGCTCTGCCAATTGAGCTAAGGAGGAATGAAGCAGGTATGACATTAGCAAAGGATTCCGGCACAAGGGAAATCGGCGGTTTTGCGGGCCCAAACGGCCCTTTCGGAGTACAAAAAATCCCCGTTCCGGAGGCCGGAACGGGGATTGGAAGCTCCTCCTGCTGGACTTGAACCAGCAACCCTTCGATTAACAGTCGAATGCTCTGCCAATTGAGCTAAGGAGGAATGAAGCGGGTATCAGCCTAGCAAACACCTGCGGCGGAAACGAAATCGAGCCGGCAGTGACCTGCCCCACGCCCGCCAGCCACCCCTGCGCGGAGCAGGCGCCGGCTACGACTCCGCCCGCAGTGCCCGGCGTTCCATTTCCAGCATCATCAGTTCTCGGTTGAGCCGCTGATAGGTTTCCGGGTCCGCCGCGGCGTCGAGGCGCTGCAGCTGGCCCATCTTGTCCGCTTTGACGCGGGTAATCTGCAGTTCGAACAGCCTGGACAGGATGTCCCGGCAGTACTTCAGCACCGCCTCCTCCGTGTGCGCCGGCAGCGGCACCACGGAAAGCTCCGAGACCAGGGGCCGGAGCGGCTCCGGAACCTCGTGCATGACGTGTTCCACCCAGCGCGCGGGATCCCCCACAAGCCCGGGGCCGGTGGCCCTCATGGCGTCATGGACGGCCTGGAAGGCCGGGGTGGCAAACCCGGCGGCAGCGAACCTGTCCCAGACCCCTCCTGCCAGCAGCGCGGGCTGCTGCAGCGCCACTTCCAGCGCCTGCCGTTCCATCGAGGCCACGGGGTCGCGCGGATCGGGGCGGTGGTAGGAGGGCACGGCGCCCGACGCCGGCCCCGCAGCTACCCCGGGACCGCCGGCCTGGGAGGCGCCGGAGTGGGCCGTGGAGGGGTTGGTGGCTCCCCCTTGCGGTTGGCCCGGGGCGGCGGGACGTCCCGTTTCGCCGCGCTTGACCGCCGCGGTGACCATGCGCAGGACCTCGTTGGGGTCCGGCATGCCCAGCCAGCCGGTCAGCGCCTGGCAGTAGCCGGTCCGGGTGGAGGCGTCGCGGATGGCCGCAACCACGGGCACGGATGCCTTCAGGCCCTGGACACGGCCTTCCACGGTGTCCAGATTGAACTGCCTCAGCGTGGTGCGGATAGCGAACTCGAACAACGGACGCCGGGACTGGATCAGGGCGTGCACGGCTTCATCCCCCCGGCTGAGGCGGAGGTCGCAGGGATCGGCGCCGGTGGGTTCCACGGCCACGTAGGTCTGCGCGGTGAACCGCTGGTCCTCCTCGAAGGCCCGGAGGGCCGCTTTCTGGCCGGCGGCGTCGCCGTCAAAGGTGAACACCACTTCTCCCCCGGTGCCGTCGTCGGACAGCAGCCGGCGGGCTATCTTGATGTGCTCGGTGCCGAACGCGGTGCCGCAGGTGGCCACCGCCGTCGTGATGCCCGCAAGGTGGCAGGCCATCACGTCGGTGTAGCCCTCCACCACCACCAACTGGCGGTCCTTGGCGATGCTGCGCTTGGCGAGGTCGATGCCGTACAGGACCTGTGACTTCTTGTAGAGCGTGGTTTCCGGGGTGTTGAGGTACTTGGGGCCCTGGTCGTCCTCGTAGAGCTTGCGCGCGCCGAAGCCGATGGTGTCGCCGGCGATGTCCTTGATCGGCCAGATGAGGCGGCCGCGGAAACGGTCGTAGATCCCCCGGTTGCCTTCGCTGAACATTCCGGTGAGTTTGAGCTCGGCATCGGTGAATCCACGGCCGCGAAGGTGCTTCAGGAGGGCGTCCCAGCCTTGCGGGGCATAGCCCACACCGAAGTGCTCGGCGGCAGCCCGGTCAAAGCCCCGGCCATGCAGGAAGGTCCGGCCCTCCGCGGCTCCAGGCGTCAGGAGTTGGGCCCGGAAGAACTCGTCCGCGATCTTGTGCGCATCCAGGAGCCGCTGGCGCCGTCCTACTTCCTCGCGGTTGGGGCCGGTGCCGCCGTCCTCGTAGCGGAGCTCGTAGCCGATGCGGGCGGCGAGCTTTTCCACGGCTTCCTGGAAGGAGCTGTGGTCCTGCTTTTGGACGAAGGCGATGACGTCGCCGTCCTCGCCACAGCCGAAGCAGTGGTAGCGGCCCACCTGGGGACGGACGGTAAAGGACGGCGAGCGCTCGTCGTGGAAGGGGCACAGGCCCTTGAAGGTGCCCAGCCCGGCACCCTTGAGCGTGACGTAGCCGTCCACCACTTCCTTGATGTCCGTGCGCTGGCGTACTTCGTCGATATCTTCACGTTTGATCAGCCCAGCCACAGAGCCATCCTAGTGCCGGGCACTGACCTTCCCGGCCCACGGTACGACGGCGGGCGGCGCACCACGGCGTTCCTCACCACAGCGTTCCTCACCACAGCGTTCCTCACCACAGCGAGGGCAGGCTCCCCACCAGGCGCTCATACATGGCCAGGGCGGAACCGTCGGTGAGGGACGCCACCTGGTCGATGACCACGCGAAGCCGCGCGCCGTCGTCGTCCGCCGCGCGCCAATCCGCCGCGAACATCGGTTCCAGGTGCCGGTCCCCGGTGGCGCTGAGGGCGGTCACCAGGGCGTGGAGCACCTCCCGCTGGCGCTCGTAAATGGGCTGCCGGTGTTCGGTGGTCATCACGAAGGTGGTGGCAAGGCCCTTCATCACGGCGATCTCCATGACGGTCTCGTCCGGAACCATCAGTTCGGCGTTGTACCGCGTGAGGTTCTCCGGCCCGTAGACGGCGCGCGTGGTTTCCAGGGCGCTCTGGCAGAACCTGCCGATCAGCTGGCTGGTCATGTTTTTCAGGGCCGCCATGGACTTGCGGCTGCCGTCCGCCTCGCGCACCCACACGTCCGTGGCCTCCAGCCGGGCGAGTGCGGCATCGATGGCTGCGGGATCGTTGTGCGGCAGGTACCACTGCTTGGCGTAACCCACCACGCGGGCGCGGTGGTCCGGGTTGTCCATCCAGCGCAGCTGGAAGTGGCCGGCAACAATCGCGTCCTCCACGTCGTGCACCGAGTAGGAGATGTCGTCCGCCAGGTCCATCACCTGGGCTTCCAGGCAGGTCCGGCGCTCCGGCGCACCCTCCCGGAGCCAGTTGAAGATGGGCAGGTCGTCCTCATACGCGCCGAACTTGCTGGTCCGCTGGCCGTGGATCACCGGCGCTTCCAGGGCGGACCACGGGTACTTCGACGCCGCGTCAAGGCTTGCGCGCGTCAGGTTCAGTCCGGCGGGCCGGCCGTCGACCGTGAGCACCTTGGGTTCGAGGCGGGTGAGCAGGCGGAGGGTCTGGGCGTTGCCCTCGAAGCCGCCGATGGCATGCGCCACCTCGTTCAGCGCCGATTCGCCGTTGTGGCCGAAGGGCGGATGGCCGAGATCATGGCTGAGGCAGGCGGTGTCCACCACGTCGGGATCGCAGCCCAGGGCCCGGCCCAGTTCGCGGCCCACCTGGGCCACTTCCAGGCTGTGCGTGAGGCGGGTGCGGACGAAGTCGTCGGTGTCAGGTGCCACCACCTGGGTTTTGGCGCCCAGCCGGCGCAGGGCCGAGGAGTGCAGCACCCTGGCACGGTCCCGCTCGAAGTCTGAACGGTAGGTGCTCTTGGGCGGCTCCTCCACCCACCGGGCAGAATCGTGCAGATCGTACCCGGGCAGCGCCAGGGCGGCGGTGGGCGTTCCTGCAGTCGGTGTCTCAGCCACCGGAAACATCCAGTTCGGCGGCTGCGATGTCCCGGGACTGGTCATCGTTCAGCGCCCGGGAGTCGAGCCAGTCCTTGGGGAGGGCTGGCCTCTTGGGCGAGCCGGCACGGCCGCGCGGGCCCTCGGCGTCCACTCCGGGATAGGGCGAATCCAGGTCCAGCTCGGCCAGGGTGTCCCGGAGCACTTCCAGGCTGGTGACCAGGGCAAGCCGGGTACGCAGTTCGCCGCCCACCACATACCCCTTGAAGTACCAGGCGATGTGCTTGCGGATCTCGCGCAGTGCCTTGCCTTCGTCGCCGAAGGTTTCCACCATCAGTTCGGCGTGGCGGTAGACGCCCTCTGCCACCTGCCGCAGGTTGGGCCGGTGCCGGACGTCGCTGCCTTCGAATGCGGCCTGCAGGTCCCCGAAGAGCCACGGCCGCCCCTGGCAGCCGCGGCCAACCACCACGCCGTCCACGCCGGTCTCCCGCACCATCCGGACGGCGTCCTCGGCGGACCAGATGTCGCCGTTGCCCAGCACCGGGATATCCGGCAGGGCCTCGCGGAGGCGCGCAATGGCGGACCAGTCAGCCTGGCCCGAGTAGTACTGGGCCGCAGTGCGGCCGTGGAGCGCGACGGCGGCAACACCGGAATCACGGGCGATGCGGCCGGCGTCGAGGTACGTCAGGTGGTCATCGTCGATGCCCTTGCGCATCTTGATGGTGAGCGGGACGTTTCCCTTGGAGGCTTCCCTGACGGCCGTCTGAACGATAGAGGTGAAGAGATCGATCTTCCAGGGCAGCGCGGCCCCGCCACCACGCCGGGTCACCTTGGGGACGGGGCAACCGAAGTTGAGGTCGATGTGGTCGGCCCGGTCTTCCTCCACGAGCATCCGCACGGCGGCGCCGACGGTGGCCGGGTCCACGCCATAGAGCTGGACGGAGCGGACTTTCTCGTCGTCGTCGTGGGAAATGATGCGAAGGGATTCGGGGGTCCGCTCCACCAGCGCACGGGAGGTGACCATCTCCGCCACGTACATGCCGCCGCCGTATTCGCGGCACAGCCTGCGGAAGGCGGAGTTGGTGATGCCGGCCATGGGAGCCAGGACCACGGGGGTGTCAACGGTGATGGGTCCCAGCTTGAGGGGCGGGAGTTCCAGCTTGGGGGCGGGAGGAGTTGCTGCAACAGTCACTTATCCATTGTTGCAAAGCCGGGCAAATCGGTGGTTTCCCACCAGTGCCGAAGGGCCTGTCGCGGGTTTCCGGCCGGCTGTTAGCGTGTCGTGGAACCGGGCCTTGCCAGGGGCCTGCCTTCAGAGGAGAGATCACCGTGCTGTCAGACACCGCATACCCCGTGATCCAGGCGACCCTTCCCGTCGTCGGCGAAAACATCCAGGACATCGCCTCCCGCTTCTATGGCCACATGTTCGAGGAACATCCCGAACTGCTCAACGGCCTCTTCAACCGCGGAAACCAGGCCGACGGCCGGCAGCAGCAGGCGCTGGCCGGGTCAATCGCCGCGTTTGCCGGCTTCCTCGTCAACGACCCCACGCACCTGCCGGACCACCTGCTGTCCCGCATTGCGCACAAGCACGTGTCCCTGGGCCTGAGCCCCGAGCAGTACCAGGTGGTGCACGACAACCTGATGTGGGCCATCGTCGATGTCCTCGGCGACGCAGTGACCCCGGAAGTGGCCGCGGCGTGGGACGAGGTCTACTGGCTTATGGCCAACATGCTCATCAACAAGGAACGCGGATTGTACGACGCCGTCCGGCTGAGCCCGGAGACCGTGTGGCGCACGTGGCGGGTGGCCGAAAAGATCCAGGAAACCGGCGATGTTGTCAGTTTCGTGGTGGAGCGGACCGACGAGCGGGAGGTCAAGCCCTCCCTGCCCGGACAGTACGTCACCCTCCGGATGCAGATGCCCGACGGCGTCCTGCAGCCCCGCCAGTACAGCCTCACCCAGGCCGACGACGGGCAGCACCGGCGGTTCGCCGTCAAGCGCGTGCGCACGGACGGGAAGCCGGACGGCGAGATGTCCAACCTCCTTCACGACCACGTCGACGTGGGCGATGAAGTCACCCTTTCGGCGCCCTTCGGCGACGTTGTGCTCGAATACACGGACCGGCCCGTGGTGCTGGCAAGCGCGGGCATCGGGATCACGCCCATGGCAGGCATGCTGTCCCACCTGGTGAAGGCCGGCTCGCAGCGGAAGGTTATGTTCCTGCACGCGGACGACTCCCCTGCCTCCTTCGCGCTGCGGAACCAGGTGACGGCGGACCTTGCCGCACTGCCGGATGCGTCCCTCAATACGTGGTTCCTCGATCCGGACGGCGCCCAATCCTCCACCTCCGAGGCCGGCGGCACCGTGCGCTCAGGGTTCATGAACATCAAGGATGTCCAGCTGCCATCCGACGCCGAATATTACCTCTGCGGCCCGGTGCCCTTCATGCAAGCCGTCCGGACCGCCCTGGTGGGCGCAGGCGTCCGGCCCAAGGACATCCAGTACGAAGTCTTCGGCCCGGATCTCTGGCTGGCGGACTTCCAGTAGCAGCAGCTGGACAGCCGTACAAAGAGAAGGTTTTCAGCCGCGGTCGGCCCGGCGGCCCCGCCGGGTGGCTGGTTCATCCGCGGGTTCGACGGCGGTGCGCCGGGTGCGTTCCTCAAGCACGGCGGCGGCGAGCGCCCCCGTGTCCGTGACGTCGTCCGTATGGACGTGCCCGTCGTCGTGCTTTGTACCCCTCTTTCCATCCCGGACCGCACCGCTTACTGGCACGGCGTCTGGTGCCTTGATCCCGGTGGCCTTCACGACGAGCACGGCGATCAGGGTGGTGACCGGGATGGCCAGGACCAGCCCGATCGAACCCACCAGGGTTCGGATGACCTCTTCGGAGAGTTCGGCGCTGGTGAGGGTGTCCATCAGCGGCCGGTCGTAGAGCATGACGATGATCAGGATGGGCAGTGCGGCGCCGGCGTACGCGAAGGCGATGGTGTACACGGTGGAGGCGATGTGGTCGCGGCCGATCCGCATGGCCGAGGTGAACAGCTTCCGGGCACTGCTGGCCGGTGCCAGCTCATAGAGTTCCCACACCGCCGAGGACTGGGTGATGGTGACATCGTTGAGGACGCCCAGGCCCGAGATGATGAGTCCGCAGAGGATCACGCCGGAAATGGAGATGTTTGCCGAGGTGTTCACCAGGGTGGCGGCGTCGTGGCTGCCCACCCCTGCGAGGTTGGCGGCGTCGGTGGCCCAGGCAGCCAGCAGGGCGGTGATGGCCAGGCCGAAGATGGTGCCCAGGAGTGCCGTGGAGGTGCGCGCGGAGAATCCGTGGGCAAAGTACAGCACCCCGATCATGATCACCGTGGAACCCACCAGCGCCAGCAGCAGCGGCGGCTTGCCTTCCACCAGGCCCGGAAGCAGGAAGTTTGCGAGCACGAAGTAGGCGCCCACCAGCCCGACCAGGGCCCGGAGTCCGCGCCACCTGGCGACGGCGATGACCACCGCCGCGTAGAGCACGGCAAGCAGGACAATCGGCAGCGTCCGGACGAAGTCCACGAAGATGAAGGCCGGGGAGCCCTGCGACCCCGTGGCGCCTTGGGCGTTGGAGAGATTCAGGTAGCGGATCTGGTCTCCGGGCTTAACGCCGTGGGAGGAGGCCACATCCGGGTTGATGACCACCCTCACCGGACTTCCGCCCTTGTCCGGCTCGGTGAAGGCGAAGGTGCAGTCCGAGCCCTGCCCCGGCGGCTGCTGCGTGGAACCCTGCTGGCTGCCTTGTTGGCCGGTTCCCTGCTGGCCTGTGCCCTGCTGGCTGAGGCCCTGCGTGCAGTTCTCGGTCACCACGTTCTGGATGGTGCCCGTATCGAACGTGACCCCGGGGGCCGTGGAATAGGGGTTGGCCAGCGAGACGCCTTCCTTGCTGCCGGACGGCCACAACGCGGCCATCCCGGCGAGGGTCAGCAGCGCCAGCGGAATGAGCACCGCGGCAAGGATGCGGTTCGCCTTGCTGCGGGCAGCCATCGCCTGGGGCGTCGGCTCCGAATGATCCAAGGAAGCGTGGGAGTGACCGGCGCCCATCAGCAGTACAACCTCATAGGTTGAACTCTACGTGGGCCGCCATAGGGTTTATAAATGGACCATCGGGATGGGGAGGAACCAGGCATGGACATCCGTGATACGCGGGAAACCGGCAGCGGGGCAGGAATTCGCGGGGCCGCCGAAGGTGGATTGCAGTCGGATCAAGTGACAGCGGTACCCGCCCACCAGCCTGTCCTGAGTGTCCTCGAGGCAGCAGGTGACACCAGGGGCGTGGTCCTGGTCCTGCACGGCGGCAAGGCCCACAGCCGGGATCCGGTGGAGGCCCGGCACCTCAGCCCGGCCCGGATGATCCCCTTCGCCAGGCACCTGCACCGCGCCGGCCGGAAGCACGGACTGGCCGTCTGGTCCCTGCGCAACAGCGTCCGCGGCTGGAACGGCCCTGACATGTCCCCGCTGCAGGACGCCCGCTGGGCCCTGCGGCAGATCAGCGAACGCCATCCGGACGTTCCGGTCTTCCTGCTGGGCCACTCCATGGGCGGCCTGACAGCCGTATGCGCAGCGGACCACCCCCAGGTGGAGGCCGTGGTGGCGCTTGCTCCGTGGCTGAGCCCGGCAACTCCCGCCACCGCCGTCGCCGGAAGGAAAGTCCTGATCATCCACGGCACCACGGACCACATGACCAGCCCCTCGCAGTCCCTTGCCTTCGCCCGCCGGGCCTCTGCAGATGCGGGGAGCATGCAGTACGTGGCACTCAAGGGCGTGGGGCATTTCATGCTCCGGAAGGTCCGAGTGTGGCAGACCCTCGCCACCGGCTTCGTCATCAAGTCCTTTGCGGAGAGCACGGGCGCCGCGGTCCGGCCGTCGCCGGCCTTCTCGCAGCTGCTGCCGGACTCATCCGTCCAGGTCACCCTCTAGGCAGTTTCGAACATGCCCTGGCGTCCGCCGCCCAACGACCGGTTCTATCGGCTGATCGTCCGGACCGGGCAGTTCCTGCGCTGGGCCCTGCGGTTGGACCTCCAGGCGACGGGCCTGGCGCACCTGCCGGACAAGGGACCGCTCAGTGGGCCGTCCCGCCGGGTTGATCCCGGGAAGGGTGCAGTGTTCGCCGTGACGCATTTCGGCTACCTGGATTTCGCCGTGCTCGAGCTGCTCCTGTGGCGGCACGCCCGGGCCCAGCTGCGGTTCCTGGTCCACCAGGGAGCGGCGGATCATTGGCTTGCCGGTCCCGCCATCAGCGCCAGCGGCCACGTCGTGCTGGGATACACGGACCGTTCGGACGCCTATGACGCGGCGGTGGCCAGGCTCCGCGACGGCGAGTACCTTGCGGTGTTCCCGGAGGCAGGGGTCAGCCGCAGCTTCACCGTACGCGAGTGCCGAACAGGCGCAGTCCGCATGGCTGCGGAGGCAGGCGTACCAGTGATTCCGGTATCTGTTTGGGGCGCGCACCGGGTGCTGACGCGCGGCCACGGCTTTTCCCTGCGCCGCAGCTGGCGCGCCCCGGTGCGGGTCCACGTGCGCGAACCCATGTGGTTTCCGCCAGGCAGCGACGCGGAGGCGGCCACCGGCATGCTGCGCAGCACCCTGCAGTTGGGGATCGACCGCTGCATCGCCGGCTTCCCACTCGATCCCGGATCCGGTGCGTGGTGGATGCCGGCGCACCTGGGCGGGAGCGCGCCGACCGACGCCGAGCGGCAGCTGCTCGACGCAGCCGACGCAGCCGCGGGCCGCCGTCGTGCTCCCCGCGCTAAGCAGCAGCCCAAGTAAGTAGCGCCAAGTGTCGTTTTGAGGGGTCAAAACGACACTTGGCGCTACCCAGTTGGGGCGGGGCTGGTTAGTCCGAGACCACCAGGGTTTCCGCGCCCGCCAGCCGTGCCTTGCCACTGTCCAGCAGGGGTTCGACGGCGGCACGCAGGGCGGTCATGGAATCATCCAGTTCCAGCATGACCGGGTGCTGGTAGGCGATCAGGGCAAGCATGTCGCGGACAGCCTCAGCGGCATCATCAGCGTCCAGCGAAGGCTCGTGACCCACGAAAACGTCGGTGGGCGTTTCGGATCCCGCGCTCTCCGTGCCTGGTGCGGCGTCCGGGTCTGCCGGGGCCGCGTAGCTGACGGCAAAGGCCCGGATGCGCCCCTTCTTACTGGGGGCAACCCCCGACCCGAACGCGGATTCAGGCTGGGCGCGCAGCACAATGGCGCCGTGGGCTCCGGTGAGTTCGTCCAGGAACAGCTTCTGCACCTGCCCCACGGACAGGACGCCGGGAGAGTCCCAACCGTGGATGGCGGTGTAATACCGGCCCACCACGTCGGTCAGCTCCACGGAGCCCGTTGCCAGGTCCATCACGACGTCGGAGCCGGCGTTCTCGCCGCTGGCCGCGCCGCCGTCGTCCTTGGCCGGGAACACCGGAAGCCGCAGGGCGCCGGGCTCCACCACCACAAGGCGGGAACGCTGGATGGGCGCCAGGCCGAACGTTTCGGCGAAGCCGGCACCAGCGGTGCCTGGCTCCACCTTGGCACGCAGCTTGCTGACCCCCGATGGCGCGTGGTCGGCTTCGCGCCGCAGCATGGTCAGAAGGCTGGCCCCGATGCCCGCACGGCGGTGGTCGCGGGCCACTTCGATGTAGCACCAGAGGCGTTCCGGGTGCAGGGACGCTTCATAGACGACGCCGGCGGCCACCGGAATGCCCACGCCGTCAATGACGTCCTCGGCCACGATGCAGCGGCGCCATGGGGAACCGTCCCTCCCGTTGGAGGACACGGCAAGGGCGCTGCGGAACTGCCGGGCCTGCGCAGTGTCCGGGTCGCCCCAGATTTCCAGGAGCGCCAGGTCATCGCCGTCCCGCCATTCGCGGTATTCGATGGCCATGCTCAGGCCCCGATCAGCCGTGCCGCCAGGTAGCCCTCCACCTTGTCCAGGGAGACCCGCTCCTGGCTCATGGTGTCCCGCTCGCGGATGGTGACTGCCTGGTCTTCAAGGGTGTCGAAGTCCACGGTGATGCAGAACGGGGTCCCGATCTCGTCCTGGCGCCGGTAGCGGCGGCCGATGGCGCCGGCGTCGTCAAAGTCGATGTTCCAGTTCTTCCGCAGCTGCGCGCCCAGGTCCTTGGCCTTCGGGGACAGGTCCTCGTTGCGGCTCAGCGGCAGGACGGCGGCCTTGACCGGGGCCAGGCGCGGATCCAGCTTCAAAACGGTGCGCACATCCACGCCGCCCTTGGCGTTGGGAGCCTCATCCTCGGTGTAGGCGTCCACCAGGAACGCCATGAAGGAGCGCGTCAGGCCCGCGGCGGGCTCGATCACGTACGGGGTGTAGCGCTCGTTGGTGGCCTGGTTGAAGTAGCTCAGGTCCGTGCCGGAGGCCTTGGCGTGGGTGGAGAGGTCGAAGTCGGTGCGGTTGGCGATGCCTTCCAGTTCGCCCCACTCCGAGCCTTGGAAGCCGAAGCGGTACTCGATGTCCGTGGTGCCCTTGGAGTAGTGGCTGAGCTTCTCCTTGGGGTGCTCGAAGAAGCGCAGGTTCTCCTCGCGGATGCCAAGGCCGGTGTACCAGGCCATGCGCTCCTTCATCCAGTACTGGTGCCATTCCTCGTCCGTGCCGGGCTCCACGAAGAACTCCATTTCCATCTGCTCGAACTCACGGGTGCGGAAGATGAAGTTTCCGGGCGTGATCTCGTTGCGGAAGGACTTGCCGATCTGGCCGATGCCGAACGGCGGCTTCTTGCGGGAGGTGGTGAGGACGTTGTTGAAGTTCACGAAGATGCCTTGCGCGGTTTCGGGGCGCAGGTAGTGCAGGCCTTCCTCGCTGGCCACCGGACCCAGGTAGGTCTTGAGCAGGCCGGAGAACTCCTGCGGCTCGGTCCACTGGCCACGGGTGCCGCAGTTGGCGCAGGCAATGTCCTTCAGGCCGTTCTCGGCCGGGCGGCCCTTCTTTTCCTCGTATTCTTCCTCGAGGTGGTCGGCGCGGTAGCGCTTGTGGCAGGAGAGGCACTCCACCAGGGGGTCGGAGAAGACCTCCACGTGGCCGGAGGCTTCCCATACCTGGCGGGGCAGGATCACGGAGGAGTCCAGGCCCACCACGTCCTCGCGGCCGCGGACCATGGACTGCCACCACTGGCGCTTGATGTTTTCCTTCAGTTCCGCGCCCAGGGGGCCGTAGTCCCAGGCAGAACGCGAACCTCCGTAGATCTCACCGGCCTGGAACACGAAGCCCCTCCGCTTGGAGAGGGAAATGACCTGGTCGAGGACGGATTTTGCTGCCATGGGGTAACTCCAATTTCTACAGGGCCGCTGGGTGCGGTCCGCGGGTTGTCAGGCCCCGGCCGCCGTATGCCTGGAGGCACAGTGGGCTGCCCGCCGGGGCGAATGAAGGAAGATGGTGGAAAGCTCGTGTCCTAGCGTACCGGCCGCTGCCTCCGGAGCGCGCCCCGCGGCCAGGGCAGGGTTGCCAGGATAATGGCGGCGAGGGTCAGCAAGGTCCCGAGGACGGTGGCCGGAGCGACGACGGTCCCCGGCGTGGGCAGCGTGAGGTCAAGGGCCAGCGAGCCCAGCAACTGCCCGGCAATCATGCCCAGCCCGGTGACCAGCACGCCCAAGCTGCGGACCAGGAGGGCGCCGAGGCCGATGAAGACACCCCCCATGGGACCACCCAGGTAGTACCACCATTCGGACGGCAGCGGGTTGGCGGGGCCGGCCACCGCCAGCTTTACCGCCAGCGCGGCCCAAAACACCGTGCAGCCGGCCACGAAGTTGACCAGCGTTGCCGCGATCGGTGTGCCGTAGTGGACGGTGGCGGTGCCGTTCATGGCTTGCTGGAAGCTCATGAGGAAGCCCGCGGCCACAGGCAGCAGGATGGGAAGCAGCAGGGAAGCGGGATCGTCGTCGGAGCCGCCGGCCCCCGCGCCGCTGAACCGGGGCGACACCGCCCATGCAACCGCGGCGATGGTGAGGACACAGCCGATGATGCGGATGCCGGTGACGGATTTCTTCCCGGCCGGGCCGATTCCCATGCGGTCCACCAGCAGGCCGCTTACGGTCTGTCCGGTCACGGTGGCCACCGTGAAAAGGGCCACGCCCAGGATGCCCACCGTGAAGGACTGGGCAAAGACGAACAATGCGCCGATGGCACCGGCCACTACGTAGATGCGGGGAAAAGCACGGCTGCGGACCGCCGGGAGGATGCTTGCCAGCCCGGCCCGGCCGCGCGGCAGGACCAACGAAATGACGATCATGACCAGCAGCCCTGTGCTGAAGCTCACGGCCGCGGCGGCGATTCCGTCATTGAGCCGGGCACCCAGGGCCCCGTTGATGCGCCCTTGGACTGGGATGGCAAGGCCGGAGCCTACGGCCAGCGGCAGGCCTGCGAGCACCGGCAGGCGGGGAGGGGAGGTCATTGCATCCACCTTAGTTCAGGCATTATTGCTGTATGAGCAACCCCATTGACGACGTCCCCATCCGCGACAGCATGATCCGGCTGGGCCAGCTGCTGAAGCTCGCCAACCTCGTGGAGGACGGGGTGGAGGCGGCGGACCTCATCAAAAACGGGCTGGTCAAGGTCAACGGCGAAATCGACGACCGCCGCGGCCGCCAGCTGCACAACGGCGACATCGTCACCGTCAACGGCCACTCGGTGAAGGTGGTGGCGCCGGAGGCCTGACCTCCGGCGCACCGGCGGCGGGCCGGCCTCCCAGGCTGCCGCGCCGCCGTCGTACGCCTATTTGTTCAGCACCTCATGGGTGAGGAACTCCCCCACGTGCCCGATCTCCTGCTGGTTGATGCCGTGCCACATGCCGGTGTAGAGCACCTTGGTGAGCTTGACGTGCTTGCGGACCCAGCCCATGGTGAACTCGATTTTGTCCTGGGTGATGACCGGATCCTGCTGGTCCCGGCCCCAGAACATGGGCACGGTGCCGTCCAGTTCGCCGTCCTTGAAGGAAGGGTCGCCGGCGGCGTCCACCACGAAGCCGGAGAGTCCGACGACGGCAGCGAAGTCCGTGGGCCGCTGCCGCAGGAGCGTGGTTGCCATGGCCATGCCCATCGAAAAGCCGAGCAGGGTCACCGAAGGATGCCATACCCGGATGGCGTCGATCCAGTCGAGCACGTATTCCGAGGCCTTCTTGACCCGGTCCAGGGAATAGTCGATGGAGGCCGTCAGCGGGAACCACGTGAAGCCGGGGCCCATGGCGATGGGTGCCCGCACGGAAGCGACGGCGAAGCCCCCCGGCAGCAGGTCGGCCAGGCTGAGCAGGTCCTGCTCATTGGCGCCGTAGCCATGGAGGAGCACCAGCAGCGGCTTGCCGGTGCGCTGGTCCTCAGGATGGGACCACAGGACAACGGGGGCAGGAAATACTTCGGCGTCAGTCATGGTTTCCATTCATATCAGTTACCCACAGGTAACAACCTACGTTCGCGTAGGCAGTAAGGCGGAAGGCAGGATAGGACCGTGACTGACACAAGTGACATCCAGGCCCTGCCCGCGCAGCGCGGATCCCATCCGTGGACCCGCTACGTGGCGATGGGCGATTCCTTCACTGAGGGCATTGGCGACCCCGAACCCGCGAGCCCCGGCGGCCATCGCGGCTGGGCCGACAGGGTGGCCGAGGAGCTGGGCCGGACCCAACCTGACTTCGCCTATGCCAACCTTGCCGTCCGCGGCCGCCTGCTGCAGCAGATCGTGGACCAGCAGCTTGCCCCTGCGCTGGGGCTGAAGCCGGACCTGGTCACCCTTTCCGCCGGCGGCAACGACCTGATCCGCCCCGGCGGAGACCCGGACGCACTGGCTGAGAAGCTCGATTCCGTGGTGCAGATCCTGTCCATGGGCGGCGCCTCCGTGGTCCTGTTCAACGGACCGGACACGGGTTCATCGGTTCTCGGCAGGATCCGCAGCAAGGTGGCCATTTACAACGAGAACCTGCGGACAGTCGCGGCGCGGCACGACGCCATCATCGCCGACATGTGGTCGCTGCGGCAGTTGGGCGACCCGCAGATGTGGGACCAGGACCGGCTGCACTTCTCCCCGCTGGGCCACCACACCATCGCGGCCATGGTGCTGGACGCGCTGAACGTGGAGCATTCCCTGGAACCGCTGCAGCCCAAGCCGCTGCCGCCGCGGACCTGGCGCGAGGCCAGGAGCGGGGACTTCGTGTGGGCGCGCGAATACTTCGTGCCGTGGGTGCTGCGGCGGCTGCGCCACCAATCCTCCGGTGACGGCATCACGGCAAAGCGGCCGACGCCGGGTCCCGTCTTCGGTCCGGGCGTTCCGTTGGGATCCGGCGAGGGTCCGCTGGGAACGGCGGAGCCCAGCCGCCGGTAGGGCCACCCGGGGTTAGGCTGGAAGGACAACACTCGAGAGGCGCGGCACCGTGAGCAGCTTGTTTTTCTGGATCATCATCCTGTCCTTCGTCATTCCCATGGCCATGCGGATGTACCGGCGCTCCATGGCGCGGCGGGACCGGGACCAAGGCTTGCCCGGCCGCTTCCCCGACCAGTTCCCGGGGCAGCACCCCGGACAGTACGGACAAGGCGGGTTCCCAGGGTCAGGCCAGTACCCGGGCTCGGCAGGGCCGCAGAGCAACCAGCCCCGCGACGGCTACACCCAGCAGGATTACTTCTCCGGCGGCTTCCGCAGTATCCAGCGGCCGCAGCCCACGGGCGACCCCCAGCCGCTGCCCTACCAGTACGGGCAGCCGCCCATGCCGGGGCCCGGCTACGGTGCCCCGCAGGAACCGCCGTTCCAGCAGCAGCCGTACCAGGAGCCGCCCGTACAGCAGGGACCAGTCCAGCAGGGGCCGGGCCAGTCTTCGGGGCCGGCCACTCCCCCGCCGCCGGCCGCACCGCAGGGGTTCCGTGCCCGCAAGCTCGCCGAGCTGGACCAGCAGTACAGCAATGGTGAGCTGTCCATGGAGGAGTACATGAAGCGGCGCAGCGACATCATGAACGGCTAGCCAATCCACTGAGGCTGCCGAACTGAAGAGGCAGATTCACTAAACAGGCAGGCCGGGGACCGGTTACCGGTCCCCGGCCTGTTTCACTTAATCCAACTGCGCCTAATCCACCTGTGCCTAATCCACCTGGGGGAAGCCCAGGTCAATCACCGAGGTGGAGGGATCCGGCCAGCGGGTGGTCACCACCTTGCCCCGCGTGTAGAACCGGATGCTGTCGGGGCCGTACATGTGGGTGTCGCCGAACAGCGAGTTCTTCCAGCCGCCGAACGAGAAGGTCCCCACCGGGACCGGAATGGGCACGTTGACGCCCACCATGCCTGCTTCGGCGTCGAACTCGAACTGCCGTGCCGCCCCGCCGTCGCGTGTGAAGATGGCGGTGCCGTTGCCGAACTCGTTGTCGTTGACCAGCTTGACGGCGTCGGCGTAGGTGTCCACCCGGACCACGGACAGGACCGGGCCGAAGATCTCGTCGTCGTACACTTTCATGCCCGGTTTGACGTGGTCCACCAGGCTGACGCCGATGAAGAACCCGTTTGAGTCGAACTGCTGCGAGCGCCCGTCCACAACTACCGTGGCACCCTCGCCTTCCGCTCCTGATATGTAGGAGGCCACGCGGTCCCGGTGCTCTGCGGTGATCAGGGGACCCATCTGTGAGGCGGGGTCGGTTCCCGGGCCGATTGTCAGGTCTGCCATGCGACTGGAGATGGCCTTCACCAGGTCGTCCGCGATGTTGCCCACGGCCACCAGGACGCTGACGGCCATGCACCGTTCGCCGGCCGAACCGTAGGCGGCCGAAACCGCAGCGTCGGCAGCCATGTCCAGGTCGGCGTCGGGAAGCACCACCATGTGGTTCTTTGCGCCGCCCAGGGCCTGCACCCGCTTGCCGTGTTCTGCCGCCCGCTTGTAGATCGATTGGGCGATGGGCGTGGACCCGACAAAGCTCACCGCTTTGACGTCGGGGTGTTCCAGCAGGACGTCGACGGCTTCCTTGTCCCCCTGGACCACGTTCAGCACGCCCGCCGGCAGGCCCGCTTCGGCGAAGGCCTCGGCGATGAAGACGGCGGCGGATGGGTCCTTCTCGCTGGGCTTCAGCAGCACGGTGTTGCCACAGGCCAGCGCGCTGCCGATCATCCACAGCGGCACCATGGCCGGGAAGTTGAACGGCGTAATGCAGGCGACGACGCCCACGGGCTGGCGGACGGAGTGCACGTCGACTCCGGTGGAGACCTGCTCGGACCGCTCGCCCTTGAGCATGTGGGACAGGCCGGTGGCGAAATCGATGTTCTCCAGGCCGCGGGCAATTTCGCCCTCTGCATCTGAGAGGACCTTGCCGTGCTCGCTTGTGAGGATGGCGGCAAGTTCGGACTTCCGCTGGTTCAGGATCTCGCGGACCTTGAAGAAGATAGTGGTGCGCCTGGCCAGGCTGGTGGCCCGCCAGGCAGGGAGCGCAGCACGGGCAGCCGCAATGGCTTCCTCCGTGCGGGCCGCCGAGGCAAGCGCCACCTGTTTGTCCTGTTCACCGGTGGCGGGATTGAAGACCGGACCGAAGCGGTCTGCGTCGCTGAGGCGGGTGCCGTTGATGTAGTGCGGAATGGTTTCCAAGGGGAGTCTCTTTTCCTGCGTTGGCTTGCGGCGGGGCTAGTTGGTGGACGGCGCCGGGTGGGCGGTCTCGAGTGAGCCGTCAACGAGCTTGATGATCATGGAGCAGTCCTTGCCCGCATCACCTTCGTCAATGAGGCGCTGGAACAGTTGCTGGACGTGCCTGCCGATCTCCAGGGGTGTGCCGGTATCTTCGGCTGCACTGATGGCCAGCCCAATGTCCTTGTTCGCCAGCTCGGTGGTGAAGGTGGGTGCGAAGTCGTTGTTCGAGGCCGCGGTGGGAACCACGCCGGGCACGGGGTACCAGGTCCGCAGCGCCCATGAGTCACCCGAGGAGACCGAGGCAATGTTCCAAAATACTTGTTTGTCCAGGCCCAGCCGGTCGGCGAGCACTGCGCCCTCGGCGGTCGAGGCGAGGTTGATGAAGAGCATCAGGTTGTTGCAGATCTTCGCGGCCTGCCCTGTGGTGGCCCCACCCGTGGGGATGATGTTTGCGGCCATGGGGCCGATGTAGCCCGTAGCGTCCGCCACGGCGCCCTCTTCGCCGCCCACCATGAACGTCAGCGTTCCTGCCTCGGCCCCGCTCATTCCACCCGACACCGGGGCGTCCACGAAGCGGAAGCCGGCGGCAGCAGCGGCGTCGTGCAGTTCCTGCGCCGAGGCGACGTCGATGGTGGAGGAGTCAATCAGCAGCGTGCGGGTGTCCGCGTGCGCCAGCACTCCGTCCGCTCCCAGATACACCGCGCGGGCGTGTTCGCCCTTTGGCAGCATGGTGAACACGGCGTCTGCACCGTCCACCGCTTCGGCGATGCTGGCGGTCCGTTTGACGCCGCCCGCCTCAGCGGCCGCGAGCGCCGCGGGATTGAGGTCGAAACCGCGAACGTCGTGCCCGGCCTTCACCAGATTCACGGACATATGGCCGCCCATGTTGCCCAGGCCGATCCAACCGATAACTGCCATGCGTAAGCTCCTTTGCTTTCATTCCAGCCTTGCTGCCGGCATGTCTGTGTCAACCATCACATCCTGCTAGAGTGCAATCAAGGGGAAAAATCACAGAGACCATGTGCATTGCTGCACATCTATGGAAGGACCGGCGTGGACCTGAGACGGTTGCCCAGCCCCGACGACCTGCTCATCCTGCTGACGGTTGCACGACTTGGCCGCTTCAACGCCGTGGCGGAAACACTGGGGACAACCCACACCACCATTTCCCGCCGCATCCTCGCCCTGGACAAACAGCTGGGCGGCCGCACCCTGGAGCGCAGCCCGCATGGCTGGGAACTGACGCAGCTTGGTGCCGCAGCGGTGGAGGCGGCAGAGACCATCGAGGCCACGCTGGGCTCGCTGTCGGGCGTGATCAACCAGGACCAAAGCGCCCTTGCCGGCCTGGTCCGTGTGGCCACCTCGGACGGTGTCGGGGCGGTATTCGTGGCCCCGTCACTGGTGCGGCTCCAGCAGCAGAACCCGCAGCTGAACGTTGAGGTGCTCAGCGCCACCCGGAAAGTCAGCCAGAACCGTTCAGGAGTGGACCTGGAGATCGTGGTGGGCCGGGCTGACGTCACCAGCGCGCAGACCATCTTCCTGAGCAACTACTACCTGCGCCTTTACGCCAGTTCCGCCTACGCCGCCCGGCATGGCCTGCCGGAAAGGCTCGACGACGTGGGGCAGCACGGGTTTGTCTCGTACGTGGAGTCCGCACTCCAGGTAGCGGAGCTGGGGCCGCGCTGGTCATCGGAGCTTCCCGTGCCCAGGACAAGCTTCCAGGCCACCAGTGTGTTCGCCCAGGTGGAGGCGGTACGGCGGGGGGCGGGCATTGGCCTGCTGCCCAACTTCATGGTGGCGGAATCCGACAATTTCGTTCCCGTCCTGCCCGCCGACTTCGAGCGGCAGCTCCCCATCTGGGCCGTTGCCCGCCCGGAATCGCTCCGCTCGGCCCCGGTGCAGGCCGTGATTGCGGCCCTCAAAGAGGAGATGAAAGAGCGCGCCGGACTGCTGGCAGGTTAGGCCTCAGGCCTGGAAGAGCCGCCGCACCACCTGCCCGGAAGCCAGTGCATCAAGGCCCTCATTGATCTCGCTCAGTGGCCGCGTGTCAGTATGCAGCAACTCAACGGGCAGCCTGCCCTCCCGCCAGAATCCCAGGTATTTCGGGATGTCGCGGGAGGGCACGGCATCCCCCATGTAGGAGCCCAGCAGCCGTTTTCCCGCCCCGGCAAACTGCAGGGCCGGTACCGTCAACTGGGCGGACGGGTGGGGCAGGCCCACCGAGACCACGGCGCCTCCCCGGGTAACCTGCTCCAGGCAGGAGGCAATGACGCCCGCCGAGCCCACCGCCTCGATGGCAACGTCCACCCCGTCACCGGAGGCTTCCGCAATCAGCCGGGCCGCGTCCTCCGGGGTCCCCACCGACGTGGCCCCGGCGTCGCGGGCCAGCCGGTGCTTGCCCTGGTTTGGATCAATTGCAATCACGCTGGCTGCCCCCGCGAGGCGCGCTGCCATGACGGCGGACAGGCCCACCGCTCCGAGCCCGAACACTGCCACGGACTGGCCGGGACTGACGCCGGCGGTGTTCAGGACGGCGCCCATTCCGGTGAGCACGGCGCAACCAAACATCGCGGCAACCGTGTCCGGGACGTCGTCGTCAATCACCACCACCGATTCCCTGGCAACCACCGCAAAGTCGGCAAAGGCCGAGACGCCCAGGTGGTGGTTGATGCGCTCCCCCGCCGGCGTCCGCAGCAGCGCCGGACCGTGCAGCAGGTCTCCGGAGCCGTTGACCTCCGCTGCGCGGTGGCACAGGGCCGGCCGGCCGGACAGGCAGGCCCGGCACTTCCCGCAGCTCGGCACGAAGACCAGCACCGCGTGGTCGCCCACCGACACGTCGGACACACCGGCACCCACGGACACCACCCGCCCCACGGCCTCGTGGCCCAGGGCCATGGGAAGCGGCCGGACGCGGGAACCGTCCACCACCGAGAGGTCCGAATGGCACAGGCTGGAGTAGGTGATGGCAACACCAAGCTCACCGGCGCGGGGTTCCGGCTGCTCCAGTTCCTGCACCAGCAGCGGGCCGGCCTCGGAGTAGGTCCGCTTCCCGGGTCCGGCCCCCGGAGTGGGGGCCGGAACGGTGGAGTACAGGACGGCGGCTTTCATGGGAACCTGCTACTTCTTGTTGGCGGCAAGGAGGTCGGCGGTGCCCTGGGCATCCGCGGCGTCCACGTCGTGCAGCGAGATGCCGCGGGTTTCCTTCAGGAAGAAGACCGCGACGGCGGTAATGACGCAGGCGATCAGCAGGTAGACAGCCACGGGGACGGAGGACTTGTAGGTGCCCAGGAGCGAGGCGGCGATGATCGGAGCCAGTGAACCTGCCACGATCGAGGTCACCTGGTAGCCGAGGGACACGCCGGAGTAGCGCATCCGGGTGGGGAACATTTCCGCCATGATGGCAGGCTGCCCTGCGTACATGAAGGCGTGGAACACTAACCCGATCATGATGGCGGCAAGGATGATGGCATCGTTCTTGGTATCCATCATGGGGAAGGCGAAGAAGCCCCAGGTGGCACCCATGATGGCGCCGGCCATGTAAACGGGTTTACGGCCAAACCGGTCCGACAGCTTGCCGACCATGGGCACCACCGCGAAGTGAACGGCGTGGGCCAGGAGCAGCAGGAGCAGGATGCGGGTGGTGTCGGCCTGCACCACGGTCTTCAGGTAGGTGATGGAGAACGTGACCACCAGGTAGTACAGGATGTTTTCCGCGAAGCGCAGGCCCATGGCGGTGAAGACACCGCGGGGATACCGCCGGAACACTTCGGCGACACCGTAGCCCTTGTGGCCGGCTTCGACCTCTTTGCGGGCCTCCAGGAAGATGGGGGCGTCGTTGACCTTGGTCCGGATGTAGTAGCCGATCAGGACGATCACCGCGGACAGCCAGAACGCCACTCGCCAGCCCCACCCAAGGAAGGCGTCCTGGGTCAGTGTGGAGGACAGGATGAACAGCACGGCCGTGGCCAGCAGGTTTCCCAGCGGCACTGCAGACTGCGGCCAGCTGGCCCAGAACCCGCGGGACTTGCTGGGGCTGTGCTCTGCCACGAGGAGGACGGCGCCGCCCCATTCCCCGCCGACGGCAAAGCCCTGGGCAAAACGCAGCACCACCAGCAGGGCTGGAGCCCAATAGCCGATCTGCTGGAAGGTGGGCAGGCAGCCCATCAGGAAGGTGGAGACGCCCACCAGGATGATGCTCAGCTGCAGCAGCTTCTTCCGGCCAAACTTGTCGCCGAAGTGGCCGAAGACGATCCCGCCGATGGGGCGGGCCACGAAGCCGACCGCATAGGTGAGGAAGGCGGCGATGATGCCGTCCAGTTCCGTCCCGGCGTTGGGGAAGAAGGCCTTCCCGAACACCAGTGTGGCGGCGGATGCGTAGAGGAAGAACTCGTACCACTCCACGACGGTTCCGGCCATGGAGGCCGTCACCACCTTCTTGAGGCCTGAAGCCTTGACGTCGGTTTCCTCTGTACGCCTTGCGGCGGAGCTTTCCGTACTCATGCGAACTCCTTCGGCGTCGTCGTCGACACCACTGGGACCAGTCAATGGCAGTCGTGTGTGATGCACACCACGAACGCCGGATTTGATTGAGTATGGTCTGCCTGCGGTGCAACCTCAACGCCGATTAGTGCAGAAGGCATCTGCAGGAATGCACATGGGGGCCTTAGGCCAGGAAGCTGCCCCTCAACTGGCTGCCCAGCTGACCGATCTCGGTCAGGAACCCGTCGTGCCCGATCGGCGCCTGGATGACGTGCACGTCCACGTCCCCGGGCAGGGCCTGGGCCAGCTCACGGGATTGGGACGGGAAATAGAGCCGGTCGGAGTCGACGGCGGCCACGAGGAAGCGTGCGGTTGACCCGGCCAACGTCTCGGCGAGGGTCCCCCGGCCCCGGCAGATGTCATGGCTCATCAGCGCTTCGGTCAGGGCAATGTAGCTGTTCGCGTCGAAGCGCTGCACGAGCTTGTTGCCCTGGTGGTCAAGGTAGCTTTCCACCTGGTAGCGGCCCCGGGCGGCCAGGACCTCACCCTTAAGGGGCGACTCGGGCGCCTGCGGGGACCGGCCGAAGCGGCCCTCCAGCTCGGCTGCGGAGCGGTACGTGATGTGGGCGATGCGCCGGGCAAGGGCCAGCCCTTCTTCGGGGCTGGGACCGCCGTAGTAGTCGCCGCCGTTGAAATTCGGATCCTGCCGGATGGCCAGCGTCTGGGCCTGCGCAAAGGCGATCTGCTCGGCCGTGCTTGCGGCTCCCACGGCAATGACGGCGCACCGCTGCACCCTCTCCGGGTACGTCACAGCCCACTCCAGGGCACGGGCGCCGCCCATGGAGCCGCCCAGGACGGCGAACCAGCTCTTGATGCCCAACTGGTCTGCCAGCCGGGCCTCCGCCACGGTGCTGTCCCGCAGCGTGACGAGCGGAAAACGGGAGCCCCAGGGCGCTCCGTCCGGGGCGGCCGACGACGGGCCCGTTGATCCGTAGCAGCCGCCAACTATGTTGATGGACACCACGAAGAACTTGTCCGTGTCCACGGGCGCGCCGGGACCGGCCAGCTGCTCCCACCAGCCTTCTTCGTCGGTGTCGCCACGGGTCACGTGGGTGCTTCCGGTCAGGGCATGCTCGATCAGGACGGCGTTGCTGCCGTCCGCATTGAGCGTGCCCCAGGTTTCGTAGGCCAGCGTGACGTCCGGGAGGTAGCCGCCGGCTTCAAGTTCCAGTCCCCCGATGGAGGCATAGCGGACGATTCCGTGTTCGGGGATGGTGGTTCGGGCGACGGTAACCGTCATGGCAAGACCTCTTCTACGCGCTTGCCCGCCGTCATTTGACCGGCAGGCCAGGTCCTCACCCGGGGCACCCCACCGCGGATGGAGGGTTGCCGGCCAGCAAGCCGGGGCTGTCACTGGCACTCATGACCTGGTTCGAGTGTACGAAACACCACCCGTTCCAAGCCAAGAGTGTGACTGGTTGTGACTTTCCCGGCTTGCCGGCGGCACTCACTGCAGCCCCGGCTCCAACCTCAGGCCGCGGCGCCCTTGGCTGCGCGGAACCCTGCTTCCAGGTCGGCCAGGATGTCATCGATGTGTTCCAGGCCAACGGACAGCCGGACCAGTCCCGGGGTTACCCCTGCCACTGCCTGCTGCTCCGGTGAAAGCTGGCTGTGGGTGGTGGACGCCGGGTGGATGACCAGGGAGCGGACGTCGCCGATGTTGGCCACATGGGAGTGCAGTTCCAGGGCGTCGACGAAGCGCTTGCCCGCCTCGGCTCCGCCGGCCAGGTTGAAAGCCACGACGGCGCCCGTCCCCTTGGGCCCGTACTTGCGGCCACGTTCGTACCAGGGGCTGGAGGGCAGCCCCGCGTAGGCGACGGACTCGACGTCGTCCCTTCCTTCCAGCCAGCGCGCCACTTCCGTGGCGTTGGCAACGTGACG
This sequence comes from Arthrobacter sp. SLBN-112, assembly GCF_006715225.1. Taxonomy (NCBI): domain Bacteria; kingdom Bacillati; phylum Actinomycetota; class Actinomycetes; order Micrococcales; family Micrococcaceae; genus Arthrobacter; species Arthrobacter sp. SLBN-112. Next base: position 2,575,762 of record NZ_VFMU01000001.1, on the reverse strand, counting down.
CTCCACCCGCAGGCTCAGCGTCTCCAGGCCCTGGGAGATCAGGAAGGCGTTGAACGGGGACACGGCCGAGCCGAGGTCGCGCAGCAGCTGGACGCGGGCTTTGAGGATGTAGGACAGGTTGGCTCCCAGCGCACCATCGGCGCCGAGGTCGCGTGCGTAGACCAGGCCGTTGTACGTGGGGTCCGGGGTGTTGAAGCCGGGGAACCGTTCAGGATCCTTGCTGAAGTCGAATTTCCCGGAATCGACAATGACGCCGGCAATCGCCGTGCCATGGCCGCCCAGGTATTTGGTGGCCGAGTGGATCACGATGTCAGCGCCCCACTCCAGCGGACGGATCAGGTACGGAGTGGACAGGGTGTTGTCCACGATCAGTGGCACGCCAGCCTGGTGGGCCACCTGGGAGATGTCCTCGATATCCAGGACGTCCTGACGGGGATTGGACACCACTTCGCCGAAGAAGAGCTTGGTGTTCGGCTGGACTGCGGCGCGCCACTGGTCCAGGTTGTCCGGATCGTCCACGAAGGTGACCGAAATGCCGAACTTCTTCAGGGTGTGGGCGAACAGGTTGTACGTTCCGCCATAGAGGCTGGGGCTGGCCACAATGTGGTCCCCGGCCTCCGCGATGTTCAGGACCGCGAAGGTTTCCGCTGCCTGCCCGGAGCTGAGCAGCAGAGCGGCCAGGCCTCCCTCAAGGCTGGCGATCCGCTGTTCGACGGCGTCCTGGGTGGGGTTGCCGATCCGGGTGTAGATGGGCGCAAGTTCAGCAAGAGCAAAGCGGTTGGCCGCGCTTTCGGCGCTGGGGAACACGAAGGACGTGGTCTGGTAGATGGGCAGGGCACGGGCTCCAGTGGCAGTGTCCACTTCCTGGCCTGCATGGATCTGGCGGGTTTCGAAGGACCATCCGTTGGACATCCAAATCTCCTTTGACATGGGCCCGGCATGCGTGGAGCAGTACGGGCCGCGCTTGCTTCCGGCTGGTGCCGGACAGCCAGGTCCTCACCCGGGGCACCCCACCGCGGATGGAGGGTTGCCGGCCAGCGGGCCGGGGCTTGGCGCTGGCGCTCATGACCTGCGCCAAGTCTAGGAACCGGGGGGCCGCCGTGGACAGCATTGTGACGAACAAGGTCATCCGGCATGCCCTCGTGCTGGCGGCGGATTGGCGCGCGGCACCCAGCCCGGGGACGCCGCAGTCGTCCCGGTTGTCCCCATTCCCGGCACTTTCCACGGGCCGCGTTTCCAGTAAGGGTAGCCTTAGCTGAGAGCCCGATCACAAAGTGCCAAGATGTTGCCATGCGCATGGATCACGTCTCTTACGCCTGTGAAACCGATGGCCTCGCGGCCACTACCGAACGTATTTCATCTGCCCTCGGCGTTGAGGCAGTGAAGGGCGGGGTCCACCCCCGGTTCGGAACCCGGAATATGATCATCCCGCTCGCCGGGCACAAGTACCTGGAAGTCGTGGAGGTCCTGGACCACCCGGCATCCGACAAGGCACCGTTCGGTCAGGCAGTCCGTGCCCGTTCCGCGGCCGGTGGCGGCTGGATGGGCTGGTGCGTCGAAGTGGACGACCTCGCCCGCTTCGAGGAACGCCTTGGCCGTGCTGCCGTAAACGGCAACCGCAAGTTCCCGGACGGCCGGGAGCTGGTCTGGAAGCAGATTGGCATCCTTGGCCTTATCGCCGACCCCCAGGTTCCGTACATGCTCAAGTGGGAAGGTGACCCGTCGCTGCACCCCTCCAACGCCTACCCCAGCAACATCAAGATGAGCTGCCTGACCATCGCCGGTTCCGCCTCCCGGGTGACCGAATGGCTGGGTGAGCCAGTGGAGAAGCCGCTGGAGGACGTTGCGGTTGAGTGGGTGGCCCCGCACGGAACGCCGGGCATCCTGTCGGTCACGTTCGAAACCGCCAACGGAGCCGTCACCATCTAAACGCTCCATCCCTCTTTCCCGGCACTCGCGGGATTTGGGTTTGCCGGGCCAACGCCCGGACCTGCTTCGGCCGCCATCAGGTGGTGACAACGGCGTCACTACCCGATGGCGGCCGAATTCATTTAAGTTGGCTGCCGGGCGCGGCCGGGATTCCTGCAAACGTTTGATTGTCAGTGCCTCGATGGATGATGTTTCCATGGGAATCAGCAGCGGTGGTGGTGTGGCTTTGGAGGGTGTTCATGCCTCTGTCGCTGCGCTTGATGCGCTTGCTGCTGAGGATTCTTTCCTGGCTGCCGGGGTGGGTGTTGGTGCCGGTGTGGATGTGTTGCAGCGGCGGTACGAGCTCCGGCTGGCCCGGCTGGAGGTGGTGAAACGGCTGGAGGCGCAGCTCGCCGCGGTGAAAGCCCGTGATGTCGCCGAGGCCGTTGAGATCCAGCACGCCATGGTTGCTCCGGACGCGCCGGTGCACGAACGCACCTTCTCGGAGATGTCAGCGGTGGAGGAGATCGCCGGGGTCCTGACCATCAGTTCCGGGGCCGCAGGGGCATCCGTGGAGCAGTCCCGGCGGGTGTGTTTCCTCCCGCCGGTGATGGACGCCTTGTCTGCCGGGAACCTGTCCTGGCAGCACGCGAGAATTGTTGCCGACGAGACCGAAGGCCTCACCCCCGACGGCGCCGCCGCCCTGGTGGCGCACTTCTTCGACCCGGATGCCCCCAACCCGGCCCGCGGCGCCGCGCCCGGTGAGCTCGTCCCGTCCCGGCTCCGGACCAAAGTCCGTACCTGGCGGGAAAGCCACCACCCTGAAACCCTGGAAAAGCGTCACGTCAAGGGTGTCGCGGACCGGCGGATGGAATACACCCCGGACCGGGACGGCATGGCCTGGATCTCGCTCCACCTCCCGGGCGACACCGCCTGCGCCATCTGGAACCGCACCACCGCCACCGCCCGCGGCCTCCAAGGCCCCAACGAACCCCGCAGCCTCACCCAGCTCCGCCCCGACATCGCAGCATCACTCCTCCTCGGCGCAGGCAGCACCAGCGAGGCAGCCCAGGCTAACGGAAGCACCGGTGAGATCGGGAAGGTCCCCACCCCGCGTGCGGACGTGCTGGTCATGGTCCCGGTGTGCGCCCTTCTCGGCGTGACGGACGAACCCGCAGAACTGGACGGCCACGGCCCCATCCCGGCATCGATGGCCCGCAAACTCGTCGCGGACGGTGCGGACTCGTTTTACCGGGTCCTGGTCGACCCCCGCGACGGCGCCCCGTTGGAGATTGGCCGCACGCGCTACCGGCTCACCGAAACCATCAAACAATGGATCCGCATGCGCGACGGGAAATGCACCTTTCCCGGCTGCAGCAATCGTTCCCCTGACAACGACACCGACCACCTCACCGCGTGGGAACACGGCGGCACCACCGGCACCAGCAACCTGGCACAACTCTGCCCAAAACATCACCGGCTCAAGCACGCCCGGCCATGGATCCCGGACCCCGCAACCCACAACGGGCCGGCCGGCTGGACCTCCCCAACAGGCCGGCACTACAACCCCGAACACCCCGACCGGGAACCAACCCGGTGGCCACCAGGGTTGTTGCCGTCGAATGTATCCGCCGTCGCACCGGAGGCGACTGCCGCACCGAATGTCACAGCGCCATCGGTTGCCGCAGCCTCAGGGCATGCCGGAGGGCGGAATGTCGCAGGACCAGCGGAGGACTTACCATGCCAACCGCTACTTGCTGGGACGCTAACGTGGCTGGAAGCCTTACCGGAGCTGGAGGCACCTGAACTTGAGGAACCTGACGGCGACAACCTGCTGGATCCGGATGATCTTTGCGCTACCGATGCCCTATGGGACGACTTTTACGCGATGCCCTTTGTGTTGCCGCCTGACCCGCAGGCGGACTGGCAGTTGCTGCTGTCACTGACGTGACAGCAGCAATCCGCAACCGCCTCAGGCTCCTGTATGCGATGGGTTCCGTAAGGCAACGGCCTATGGCCTGGGAAGGGGTCCCCGGAAAATCAAGGGCCGCCCAGCAGGCCGCAACCAAACGTCCCCTCAGCCGTTCGCACCAGGATGAAGACCTTGGCTTCCACCGAAGGAGGTTCCGCAAGGATCTCGGCCCCGCCTGCTGTGGTGCCTTGTCGCGTCATTCCGCTCACGTCGTGGTGTGCAGTTGCTGGAGTCGGGCCGCAGTCATAGTCACGGCCGGCCAACTGATGGTCAACAGGTAGTCAGTGCGAACAGGTCTCTTCGAAACAGCCGTTTACTCCCACCGCCGGCTGATGCCCCGGGCCCTAACCCAACCCCACGGCTTTGCCGAACAGGCTGAAGCCGACGAAGGCCACGATGTCCAGCAGGGCATGGGCGATGACCAGTGGCATGACCCGGCGGGTTCGGGTGTACAGCCAGGCGAAGACCACGCCCATCACCGCATTGCCGATAAACGGGCCGAAGCCCTGGTAGAGGTGGTAGCTGCCGCGCAGCAGGGAACTCACCGCAATGGCCAGCGGCGTGCTCCAGCCGAACTTGCCGAAGCGGTTCAGGAGGTAGCCCACCACAATGACTTCCTCAAGAACTGCATGGCGGATGGCGGACAGGACGAGCACAGGCACCGTCCACCAGTAGGCATCCAGGGCACTGGGGATAATCGCGGTGGTGATTCCCAGCGCCCGGCCGGCAGCGTAGAGCCCCAACGAAGGTATGCCGATGAGCGCGGCCAGTCCGAGGCCCTGCAGCAGATCCTTGCCGGGCCTGGCGAAATTGAACCCGAGCTTCTGGAACGCAGAGCGGGTGTTCCCGGCATCACCGGGCCCTGCCTGGCGCTGGTCCGTAAGGAAGTGGAGAACCAGGAGCACCGGCACCAGCGCAAAGATGATGTCCAGCAGCTGGTAGGTGAGGTCGAAGTATTCGCGGGTGCTCTGCGAGCGGTTCAGCGTGGACGTGCCCTCCGCCAGCGGAGCGCGGGTCATCTTGTCCAGCAGCTGCACCACGGAGTAGACAGCCGACTGGCCCAGGGACAGGCCCAGGACGATCCAAACTTCAAGCCGCAGGCGACGGCGGGAGGGAACCAGCATGTTCCCATCTTGCCTTCAGTTTCTGGATCCGGGCTGATGGAACTGCCGAACCACTGGACTCCCCGGAAATCAGGCGGGCGCGACGATCACTTCCGTGCCGTTGGCCTCGAAGGCAGCCTTGTCCCGCGGCGAGATCCCGGAATCGGTAATGAGGCGGGTGAAGTCATAACCGTCCATGGTGGCGAAGGCCCGCACGCCCACTTTGGAGGAATCGGCCAGGACATAGGAGACCCGGGCCCTGCTGGCGAGCAGGGCGTTCACGGATGCCTCCCCCTCCCCGGTGTTGGTCGGGCCGACTTCGGGATCAATGCCGTTGACGCCGATGAACGCGATGTCCAGCACCACCTTCTGCATGATGATGTCCGTATAGGGGCCTACGAGTTCATAGGACCGCGGGTTGAGGATTCCGCCGGTCACCATCACCTTGATGTTGGGCCGCACCGCCAACTGCCCGGCAATGTTGATGGCATTGGTGACAACAGTAAGGGTGGGCTGGTTGGACGGAGCGTTCAGGTCTTCCCGGGTAGCGAGGATCTGCGCGAGCGCGGTGCTGGTGGTCCCCCCGCACAGGCCAATCACCGCCCCGGGCCGGATCAACGCCGAGGCACACTGGGCGATCTGTTCCTTGGCCTCCGCGTGGTCGTCGCGGTTGTAACGGCCGGGAAGATCGTAGGCCAGGGCGCCGGTGGTGGCGCCGCCCCGGGTACGTGTCAGCAGCCGGCGTTTGGCCAGGCTGTCCAGGTCCCGCCTCGCGGTGGCCGGGGAGACATTGAGGGTGCTGACAATCTCGTCAACCTCCACTTGCCCGGTCCTGGCCAGCAGGTCAAGGATCGCCGTCAACCGGTCAGTGCGCGTCATGCAAACGGGGCCTTTCGATACATCAGCCACCGCTGTCGATGACGTTTCCTGATTATAAGCCAAGAGAAAGAATCAGGAACAATCAGAAGCTTGGCCTGGGTCTACCGCTCCCTGACTCCCGCCCGCCACACAGCGTACGTCAACGGCATGCCCGGGCGGTAAGCGAGATGCGTCGCGGAAGGAGCGTTCAGCAGGTGAAGGTCGGCACGGTGCCCGACGGCGATGGACCCCACGGCGCGTTCCCCGTCGGCATCACTGCCGCTTTCCCTGTGCAACGCCAGCGCACCGCCATAGGTGGCTGCGCGGACGGCCTCGTGCACACTCAGGTGCATCTGGAGGACAGCGGTGGTGACGCAGAATGCCATCGAACTTGTGTACGACGTTCCGGGATTGCAGTTGGAGGCAAGCGCCACCTGCACGCCGGCGTCGAGAAGCTCACGGGCCGGGGCCAATGGCTGCCGGGTAGAGAGATCGCAGGCCGGGAGGCAGGTGGCCACGGTGCCCCGCTCACCGGTTCCCGTGGCAGCGTCCCACCCGGACCAGGAAGCCGCAAGGGCCTTCACGTCATGCCCGGCCAGGTAATTGACGTGGTCCACGCTGGCCGCACCCAACTCAACGGCAAGCTGCACGCCGGGCCCCTCGCCCAGCTGGTTGCCATGCACACGCAGGCCCAGGCCGGCGTCGCGGCAGGCTGTCAGCACGCGCCGGGATTGTTCGGCCGTGAACGCACCTTCCTCGCAAAAGACGTCGGCCCACTGGACATACGGGCGGACGGCGTCGAGCATCGGCCCGCAGACCAGGTCGGTGTACTCCTCCGGGTCCTGGCCGGCAGGAACCAAATGGGCGCCAAGGTAGGTCACCTGGTCCGCTACAGTGGCGGCGATGCGCGCGCTCCGGGCCTCATTCCCGATATCCAGGCCGTAGCCGGTCTTCGTCTCCAGGTACGTCGTCCCCTGCGAAACCGCCTCGGCAACCCTGCCCATGGCCAGGCGGGTGAGGTCGAAATCCGACGTGGCGCGGGTGGCATTCATCGTGACGGCGATGCCGCCGGCGGCATACGCCTCCCCCGCCATCCGGGCTTCGAATTCTGCAGTACGGTCCCCGGCGAACAGCAGGTGGCTGTGGGAGTCCACCCAGCCCGGGAGCATGGCCCGGCCGCCGGCGTCCACGGCGTCATCCGCTGCCGGGGCGTCCGCCGCGGCGCCAATCCATGAGATCCGTTCCCCCTCCACCACTACCGCCGCATCCTTCAGGACCCGGTGTTCCAGGTCCTGGGTCATCAGCTCGGCAATATTGGTGATCAGGGTGCTCATGGAACCATTCTTCAGCGTCGGATCGACCACCGGGTGGCAGCCAGGGCCTGCGCTGTCCGGGATGCCGGACCGTCGCCGGCCGCACTTCCAGACGCCGCATTTCCGGACGCCGCACTTCCGGACGTCGCGTGGCCGGCAAGGATCTGGCCGGCCGCCAGCTCAGCCATGGCAGCAGAAGTCTGGAAACCGTAGCCACCCTGCCCGGCAAGCCAGTAGAACCCGGGAGCTTCGGCGTCGAACCCGGCCACAGGAACCCCGTCGGCGGCTTCGGTGCGCAGGCCGGTCCAGGCCCGGCGAATTCCGGTGATCCCCAGACTGGTGACAGAGTTCAGCCTGTCCACGAGGCGTTCCACGTCGCCGGGCCGCGGCTGCGCGTCCTCGGGACCGCTGGGCACGGTTTCGGACGGTGAAATCAGTACGTCGCCGCCGTCCGGGCGGAAGTAGAACGTATTGTCCGCTGCCGCCACCATGGGGGTGGCGGCAGGCAGTGGGCGTTCGACGGCGGCAATCGCCGCAGTGCGCCGGTACGGCTGCAGCCCCAGCTTCTCCACACCGCTGAGCACCGCGAGCTCGTCGGCCCATGCACCGGCCGCGTTGACCAGGATCCCCGCCTCGAAACCCTCGGCGCCGGCACCTACCTGCCACCCGGAGCCCAACCGTTGCGCTGAATGCACGCGGGCGCCGGTGATGATGTCCACCCCGGCGGCCTCAGCGCGTTGCCGGTGGTCGGCCAGCAGCAGGGGCGCATTGCAGCCATAGGACCCGGTGTCCAGCCCGGCGGCGGCAAAGGTTCCCGGGAGCAGGGCCGGACAGAGCTCCAGCGCATGTTCCACAGTGATGGCCTGCATGTGCCCGCTGGCTTCCGCGGCGACATCCGCCTCTGAACCAACCAGCATGAAACTGCGCGGTGTCAGGATCGGTTCCGGCAGTTCCGCGTCCCGGGCCGCAATCAGCTCAAGGGTCCGGACGGTGAGCTCCTGCACTACGGGAGGGCCGTAGCTGGGGATCAGCTGGCGGGCCGAGCGGGAGGACGTGTGATACGCCAGATCCTGCTCAGCCTCCACCAGCGCAACGCTGCAGCGCCCGGCCAGCTCGGAAGCCAGGGACAGGCCGGCAATGCCGCCGCCCACGATCAGGACATTGTAATGTGCTGCCATCCGTCCATCCTCGCAGAGTTCGCGTCCCGTGGAACTCCCGTCAGGCTGCTGCTTCGGCACGGCTGGCGACGAAGGCACCCACGCACGCCTCGACGTCGTCCGCTGAATGTGCAGCCGACAGCTGGACCCGGATCCTCGCGGAACCCCGCGGGACCACGGGGAAGCTGAAGGCGGTGACGAAGACGCCGTGCTGCAGCATGCGGTCAGCCACCTTGGCGGCCATCACGGCGTCACCAAACATCACCGGCACGATGGCGTGTTCCCCGGGAAGCAGGTCGAAGCCCTCCTCGGTCATGCGGCGGCGGAAGAGCTCGGCGTTTTCGAACAGGCGGCGGCGCAGGTCGGCCGAGTTTTCCACCAGGTCCAGCGCTTTGAGGGTGGCGGCCACAATGGCGGGAGCCAGGGAGTTGGAGAACAGGTATGGCCGGGCCTTCTGCCGCAGCATGGCAACGATCTCCCTGCGGCCGGAAACATAACCGCCCGACGCCCCGCCCAGGGCCTTGCCGAACGTGCCGGTGTAGATATCCACCCGGTGTGACACCCCGGCATGTTCGGGAGTGCCCGCGCCCGTGGCACCCATGAAGCCCACGGCGTGCGAATCGTCCACCATCACCAGGGCGTCGTATTTCTCGGCCAGATCGCAGATGGCTTCCAGCGGGGCCAGGTAGCCATCCATGGAAAACACGCCGTCCGTGACGATGATCTTCCGGCGGGCGTCCTGCGCCTCCTGCAGCCGGGCCTCAAGGTCGGCCATGTCCTGGTTGGCATAGCGGTAGCGGCGGGCCTTGCACAGGCGGATGCCGTCGATGATGGAGGCGTGGTTCAGGGCGTCGGAAATGACCGCGTCCTCGGGGCCGAAGAGGGATTCGAAGACGCCGCCATTGGCGTCGAAGCAGCTGGAAAACAGGATAGTGTCTTCGGTCCCCAAGAATTTCGAGACCCTGGCCTCGAGTTCCAGGTGGAGATCCTGGGTTCCGCAGATGAAACGGACGCTGGCCATGCCGAAGCCGCGCTCATCCATGGCGGACTTGGCGGCAGTGATGATGTCCGGGTGGTCGGCCAGGCCCAGGTAGTTGTTGGCGCAGAAGTTCAGCACGTCGGCGCCCGGGCCGCCGATCCGGCCGGCGGTGATGTGGCTGGACTGCGGCGAGCTGATGCTGCGTTCGGTCTTGTAGAGCCCGGCGGTGCGGATGTCTTCCAGCTCGTCGTGGAGCTGGTCCTTGATGGAGGTGTACATGGGTTTCCTTACAGTCGGGTCCAGTCGAGGACAACTTTGCCGCCCACGCCACTGCGGGCAATGTCGAAGCCCTTCTCCCACTCGGCGGCCGGAAGGGTGTCCGTGACCACGGCGGAGATTCCGGCGTGCAGGACCGGGTTGGAGGAGAGCATGGCGCTCATGGCATACCAGGTTTCGTACATCTCGCGGCCATAGATGCCTTTGAGGGTCAGCATGTGGGTGACCACCTTGCCCCAGTCGATGGTGATCTCCTGGCTGGGCAGCCCCAGCATGGCGATCCGGCCGCCGTGGTTCATGTTGTCGATCATCTCAGGCAGGGCGGAGGGGTGGCCGGACATCTCCATTCCGACGTCGAAACCTTCGCGCATGCCGAGCTCGCGCTGGGCGTCGCGGACCCTGGTGGTGGAGACATCGATGGCAAGGTCCGCCCCGAGCCGCCGGGCCAGGTCCAGGCGGGGCCGGGAGATGTCCGTGATGGCGATCTTTCGGGCGCCGGCATGGCGGGCAACTGCGATAGCCATCAGGCCGATGGGGCCTGCGCCGGTGATGAGAACGTCCTCCCCCACCAGCGGGAAGCTCAGTGCCGTGTGCACCGCGTTGCCGAAGGGGTCGAAGATGGCGCCGAGTTCGGGGGTGACGGAGGGGTCGTGGTGGACCCAGACGTTGGTTTCGGGGATCACCACGTACTCGGCGAAGGCACCGTCGCGCTGGACTCCCACGCTGACAGTGTGAATGCACATCTGGCGGCGGCCGGCCCGGCAGTTGCGGCAGATGCCGCACACCACGTGGCCTTCACCGGAGACCCGGTCACCCACTTTGACGTCGCGGACGTCTTCGCCCACCTCCACCACTTCGCCGTAGAACTCGTGGCCGGCAATGAGGGGCGCTTCGATGATTCCCTGCGCCCAGGAGTCCCATGACTGGATGTGCAGGTCCGTACCGCAGATCCCCGTGGTCATGACCCTGATCTTCACGTCCGCCGGGCCAGCCTCAGGCTCGGGCCGGTCGACGAGTTCGAAACCGGCGTGGGAGCCGGCCTTGTAGAGGGCCTTCATTGGCGTCCTTACTTCTTGGCGTTCACATCCGAGGTCTTGTCCTCCTCATTGAAGCCCTGCCGAAGCGTTAGCACAACAAGGATCTTCTCAATCGACGGTGTAGCTACTGCTAATGATTAGACTGGGATCGTGGAAGTACATCAGCTGGAGATCCTGCGCGAACTGGGAGCACTGGGAAGTGTCAAGGCCGTGGCAGACACACTCATGGTCACCCCTTCGGCCGTATCGCAGCAACTGGCCCACCTGCAGCGGACGGTGGAGGTGCCGCTGACGCGCAAGGAGGGCCGGAACCTGGTCCTCACGGAAGCCGGCCAGGTACTCGCCGACGCAGGCGCCGCCGTCGTCAGTGCCATGGCCGACGCCCGCGGCGCCCTGAGCACCTATCACCAATCGCCGGCAGGCCGGGTGACCCTCAGCGGCTTCCACAGCGCCGGGCAGGCGTTGTTTGCGCCGCTGGCACGGATGCTGGACAAGCCGGAGCACCCCCGGATCGAACTGTCCGACGAGGACGTGGCCCAGCAGGACTTCCCTGCCCTCACGGCGCGGTACGACCTGGTCCTGGCGCACCGCATGGACCACAGTCCCCGCTGGCCCGCAGAACGGGTCGCGGTGATCCCGCTGGCGCACGAACCCCTGGACGTGGCACTGCCCGCCGGCCACCCGTTGGCGCAAAAGGACACGGTCACGGCGGACGACGTGGGCGCCGAGGCCTGGGTGACCAGCCACCCCGGCTACTCCCCCGCCGACGTCCTGTCCGCCGTCGCTGCCGTCTCCAGCCGGGAGCCGAACATCGTCCACCGCATCAACGACTACTCCACGGTGGCGGCGCTCGTGGCCGCCGGCGGCGTGGTGGGCCTGCTGCCCAGGTATACCGCAGGACCGGTCCTCAACCCGGACATCGTGCTGCGGCCGCTGGAGGGCATCAGCACGCGCCGCAGGATCGACCTGCTGGCCAGGCCGGAAAACCTGAAGCGGCGCGCCGTGGTGATGGTCTGCGAGTCCCTCGAGGACATCATGGCCGGACTGGTGCGGCAGGGCTGAGCCGGGGTGTCCGGTTTCGGAACGCCGGACCGGGCAGGGATGCGGGCCTTACTCCCCGTCGTCGTCCTGGTGGTTACCGTCGTCCTGATGGTTGCCCTGGCCCATCCTGTGTCCCAGGCCATGGCCGCGTCCCAATCCGCGTCCCAAACCAAGGCCCGGCCCATCACCGGCGCCCTTCACAACGCGCTTGGCGGTGGCCTTGTCCCCATCCTTCACGCCCGAAATGCGTACGGTGTCCCCCACGGCGATGTCCGCGATGGTTCCGTCCGCCGGCTTAAGCCGCTTGCCGCCGTCGCCCGTAGCATTTGGGCCGTTTGTCCCCGAACCATTTGTTCCTGAACCATCCGCGGCCGGGGCAGGTATAACGGTGATTTTTGTATCGCCGTTCACCGTGTAGGTCTGGGAGAAGCCGTCCTCGCTCTTGACGGTAATGGCCGAATCGCTGACAGACTCCACGGTTCCGCGCTGTTCCAGCTTGGCCTGGAACGTTCCGTCAGGGTTCTTCACAACGCCCTCGCCGTGGAGCGGCTGCGGTCGCTGGGCTTTTTTGTCCTGTTTGTCCTGCTGGCCGGGTGCCGTTGCCTTCCCGGGTGCCTTCTCCTGGCCGGGCGCCGACTGGGATGGCGACGGCGTGGGCGTGCCTGTGGCAGACCAGGCCAGGGCAGCTCCCGTGCCCGTCAAGGCCAGGGCCACTGCCCCGGCGAGCACAACCTTGCGAATCCTCGTTGGTTCCCAGAGCATCATTGCTGTTCCTCCCGCGTCCCGCCGGGGCAGCAGCACCCCGTGGGCTCCAGTGTAGGTCCGGCGCCAACGGGCAGCCACGGGTACTTTGGGCGCCCGACGCCTGAGTACTCACCACCTGCTTATGGTGCTGGTTAAACGCCGACCGGACCGCTGCCGGCATTCATCATGAGGCTCATGACGAAGCTGGCTGCGGCCCGGATCGGGTCCCTCAACAGGCTGGCGCTAGACGGTGACGCCCAGCTTCTCTAGGATCAGTTCCTTCACGCGGCCGGCGTCGGCCTGCCCGCGGGTGGCCTTCATGACGCCGCCCACGATGGCACCGATGGCCTGGACCTTGCCGCCGCGGATCTTCTCCGCGACGTCGGGCTGGGCAGCCAGTGCGGCGTCAATGGCTTCCAGGAGGGGCCCGTCGTCGGACACCACGGCGAGGCCGCGCTTCTCAACGATCTCTTCGGGGGTGCCTTCACCGGCGAGCACGCCGTCCAGCACCTCCGTAGCCATCTTGTTGTTGATCTTGCCGGCTTCCACCATGCGGCTGAGCTCCACGATGGTGGCGGGCTGGACGCCCAACTGGCCTGGGTCGACGTCGGCGGCCTTGGCCCGGCCCACGATCTCACCCATCCACCACTTCCGGGCCACGGACGCCGAGGCGCCGGCCGCGATGGTTTCCTCGATCTCGTCCAGGACGCCGGCGTTCACCACGTCGCGGAATTCCAGGTCCGAGTAGCCCCAGTCCGCCTTGAGGCGCTTGCGGCGCTCGGCCGGGGGTTCGGGCAGCGTGGCGCGCAGTTCCTCCACCCATTCGCGGGAGGCAACCACGGGGACCAGGTCCGGTTCCGGGAAGTAGCGGTAGTCGTCCGCGTCGGACTTGGGCCGGCCCGAGGTGGTGGTGCGGGTGTCCTCGTGCCAGTGCCGGGTCTCCTGGACCACGGGGTTGCCGGAGTCCAGGACGGCGGCATGGCGCTGGATTTCGTAGCGGACGGCGTGTTCGACGGCGCGCAGCGAGTTCACGTTCTTGGTTTCGGACCGGATGCCGAACCGCTCGCGGCCGTGCGGGCGGAGCGAGACGTTGGCGTCGCAGCGGACGTTGCCGCGTTCCATGCGCGCATCCGAGACACCGAGGTTCTTCACGATTTCCCGGACGGCGGCCACGTACGCCTTGGCCAGTTCCGGTGCGCGGGAGCCGGCGCCTTCGATGGGCTTGGTGACGATTTCCACCAGCGGAACCCCGGCGCGGTTGTAGTCCACCAGGGAGAAGTCCGCGCCCTGGATGCGGCCGGTGGCGCCGCCCATGTGGGTCAGCTTTCCGGCGTCCTCCTCCATGTGCGCGCGTTCGATCTCCACGCGGAACACGGTGCCGTCCTCCAGTTCAACGTCCAGGTAGCCGTCGTACGCGATGGGCTCGTCGTACTGCGAGGTCTGGAAGTTCTTGGGAGTGTCCGGGTAGAAGTAGTTTTTTCGGGCGAACCGGCAGGATTCGGCTATCTTGCAGTTCAGCGCCAGGCCGATCTTGATGGAGGACTCCACCGCCGTCTTGTTGACCACGGGCAGGACGCCCGGCATGCCCAGGTCCACCTCGTTGACGTTGGTGTTGGGCTCGTCACCGAAAACGTTGGGGGCCGAGGAGAACATCTTGGTCTTGGTGTTGAGCTCCACGTGGACCTCGAACCCCAGGACAGGATCATATTTCTCCATGGCCTCGTCGAAACTCAGGATTTCGTCAGTGTTCATTATTTTGCCTCCTGGGTTTCGAGGGTGACGGCTGCGGCGAGGTCGGGAGCCTGGGCCAGCAGCGGGCCGCCCCACTTGGCTTCGAGCAGCGATTCCAGGACCGCACCCACCCGGTAGAGGCGGGCGTCCTCGCGGGCCGGGGCCAGCAGCTGGATGCCGACGGGCAATCCGTCCTCGTCAGCCAGGCCGCCGGGCAGCGACAGTCCTGGAACACCTGCCAGGTTGGCGGGGATGGTGGCGACGTCGTTGAGGTACATGGCCAGCGGGTCGTCCAGCTTTTCTCCCAGCGGGAAGGCCGTGGTGGGGGCGGTGGGCGAGATCAGGACGTCGGCCACGGTGAAGGCGGCCTCGAAGTCGCGCTGGACCAGCGTGCGCACCTTCTGGGCGGAGCCGTAGTACGCGTCGTAGTAGCCGGCGGACAGGGCGTACGTGCCCAGGATGATGCGTCGTTTCACTTCGTCGCCGAAACCGGCGGCGCGGGTGGCACCCATGACGCGTTCGATGGTCATGGGGCCCTCTTCGGGGAGGACGCGCAGGCCGTAGCGGACGCCGTCGAACTTGGCCAGGTTGGAGGAGGCCTCGGACGGCATGATCAGGTAGTAGGCGCCCAGGGCGTACTGGAAGTTGGGGCAGGAGACCTCCACGATCTCCGCGCCGGCTTCCTTAAGGAGCTCCAAGGCATCGTTGAAACGGTTTTCGACGCCGGCCTGGTAGCCCTCGCCGTGCAGTTCCTTGATGATGCCGATCCGCAGGCCCTCCACGTTGCCGGTCTTCGCGGCGGCAACCAGGTCCGCCAGCGGGTCCGGGAGGGAGGTGGAGTCACGCGGGTCGTGGCCGCCGATGACCTGGTGCAGGAGGGCGGAGTCCAGCACGGTCCGGGTGACCGGGCCGATCTGGTCCAGTGAGGAGGCCATGGCGATGGCACCGTAGCGGGAGACGCTGCCGTAGGTGGGCTTCACGCCAACCGTTCCGGTGACGGCACCGGGCTGCCGGATGGAACCGCCGGTGTCCGTTCCCAGGGCCAGGGGTGCTTCGAAGGCGGCAACGGCCGCAGCCGAACCACCGCCGGAGCCGCCCGGGATACGGTCCAGGTCCCATGGATTGCGGGTGGGGCCGTAGGCCGAGTGCTCGGTGGAGGAGCCCATGGCGAACTCATCCAGGTTGGTCTTGCCCAGGATGGGCATCTTGGCAGCGCGGAGGCGTTCCACCACGGTGGCATCGTAGGGGCTGTGCCAGCCTTCGAGGATCCTCGAGCCCGCAGTGGTGGGCTGTCCGACTGTGACGATGAGGTCCTTGACGGCGATGGGGACGCCGGCGAGCACGTGCAGGGCCTCAGCCTCGGCTCCGCCGGCGGCGCGGATGGCGTCCACCTCGGCGGCGACGGCGAGCGCCTCCTCGGCGTTGACGTGCAGGAACGCGTTGACCAGGCCGTCCACGGCAGCGATGCGGTCCAGGTAGGCCTGGGTAACTTCGACGGCGGTGACCTCGCCGGCGGCGAGCTTCCCGGCCAGCTCCGCGGCGGACAGGCGGATCAGGGCTTCGGCGCTGGTGCCGGTGGTGTTGTTTTCAGTCATGGTTATGCCTCATCCAGGATGGCCGGGACCTTGAAACGGTTGTCATCGGAATCCGGAGCGCCGGAGAGTGCCTGTTCCGCCGTAAAGGTGTGCCCCACAACGTCCTCGCGGAAGACGTTGGTGAGCGGAATGGGGTGGGAGGTGGCCGGGACGTCATCCCCGGCGGCCTCGCTGACGGACTTGACCGAATCGACAATGACGGCCAGCTCGCCGGCCATCCTGTCCAGCTCTTCGGCACTCATCTCGATGTGAGCGAGCCGCGCGAGATGCGCGACGTCGTCACGGTTGATCGCAGCCATGGATCTCCCCTGCAAAGTTCGTAATTGTTTTCCGATCCAGTCTAGTGCGGAAACGAAGATGCCCGTCTGACGGCCCCCAGCGGGCGTCAGACGGGCACCTTCCAGACCCGGTCCTGCCTCAGGGACAGGAGCGCGGGCAGCTAAAGACTAACCGATTCCAATGGCTCCAGTCAGCAGTCCGACGCCAAGCATTACCAGGGAGATGACCGCGGTGCGCCACAGGACCTTCTTGTGGTGGTCGCCGAGGTCCACCTTGGCCAGCGAAACCAGCAGCAGGATGGCAGGAACCAGCGGGCTCTGCAGGTGGAACGGCTGGCCGGTGATGGAGGCACGGGCCATGTCGGCAGCGCCAACCCCGTAGTGCGCGGCGGTCTCGCTCAGTACCGGCAGGACACCGAAGTAGAACGCGTCATTGCTCATGAAGAACGTCATGGGGATGCTCAGGATGCCGGTAATGACGGCCATGAACGGGCCCATCGAGGACGGGATGATCTGGACCAGCCATGCGGACATTGCTTCCACCATGCCCGTGCCCTTCAGGACACCGGTGAGGACGGCGGCGGCCATGACCATGCTGACCACGGCAACGATGGACGGAGCGTGTGCGATCAGCTGGGCGCCCTGGTCCTTGACCTTGGGGAAGTTGACCAGCAGGGCGATGGCGGCGCCCACCATGAACACGAACGGCAGCGGGATGATGTTGGCCACGAGGACCACCATGACGGCGACGGTCAGGGCCAGGTTGAACCAGAACAGCTTGGGGCGCAGGGTGCTGCGGTTGGGGTCCAGCGCGGTGTCCGCCATGGCTGAGTCGTGATCATCCACCAGGGTTTCGGTGCGCTCCAGGACAGCCACGGATCCACCGGCGGGGACTGCGCCGCCGGGGTTGCCGCCCTTGCGCCCACGGCCGGAGCCGGAGGCAGCTGCAGAGGTGCCGCCGTCGGACGTTCCATCGAACTGCTCTGCAGTGTCCAGGACGCTCCAGATCTCGGGTGCGGTGGCACGGAGGCGGTTGCGCTCCTGCAGGCCCAGCAGCCAGGCGAAGGCGAAGACGACAACCAGGCCGGCCACCAGGGACGGGATCATGGGGACGAAGACGTCGTTGACGTCGATCTTCAGGGCGGTGGCGGCGCGGGCGGTGGGGCCGCCCCACGGCAGGATGTTCATGGTGCCGTTGGCCAGGCCGGCCACGCAGGTGAGGACTACCGGGCTCATCTTGAGGCGCAGGTAGACCGGCAGCATGGCGGCGGTGGTGAGGATGAACGTGGTGGATCCATCGCCATCCAGCGACACGGCGGCCGCCAGGATTGCGGTGCCCAGGACAACCTTGGCGGGGTCGTTGCCCAGCTTGCGGAGGATGAACTTCACCAGCGGGTCAAAGAGCCCGACGTCGATCATCAGGCCGAAGTAGATGATGGCGAACATCAGCAGCGCCGCGGTGGATGTCATGGACTTCATCGAGTCCATGACCATGTCGCCGATGCCGAGGCCGGCGCCGGCGAAAAGGCCAAAAACAGTAGGGACAATGATCAACGCCAGCACTGGCGTCAACTTCTTCGTCATGATCAGCACCATGAATACCGCGATCATGGCGAATCCAAGTATTACCAGCACAGCCGGCTCCTTCTTGTGAACGGCACCACAGCGTTGTGATGCGTGCTACAGACTGTAGGGTGGCGTCCGTCACGGCAGTGCCTTTGGCTCAATTGATTGGCATACTGCTTATTGGAAGCATTTTGCTCATTGTGCTCACAGCGCTTTCGCGCTGAAGCCGCGCACTTCAACAGCACCGCCAACACCGTCAAGGAGGATGAATGCAGCGTTCCGCGCCCCGGCCGCCGCTGCGGTTTTCCACCCAGACCCTGCTGCTGCAGCTGGCGGTGGTGCTGCTGGTGGTGCTGCTCAGCGCCGCCGTCCATGCCTGGCTGACGTACGACCGGGTGGGCACCGAAGCCGAAAACCAGGCGCTGACGCTGGCCCGGACCGTTGCCTCCGATCCTGAGGTCAGGGCCAACGTCCTGGCCATCAGCGAACAGCCCGGCACTCCCCCGCCCGCCGAGCTTCTGGCCGGGCCGATCCAGTCTTCAGCCGAGGCCGCGCGGACCCGGACCGGCGCCCTCTTCGTGGTCATCACCGACGAAACCGGCATCCGGCTGGCCCATCCGGATCCGCAGCGGCTGGGTGAGAAGGTGAGCACCGATCCCTCCGAGGCCCTGTCCGGGCAGGAAATCACCACCCGGAACACCGGCACCCTGGGTCCCTCCGCCGGCGCCAAGGTGCCCGTATATGCCCCAGGTACCGACACTGTGGTGGGCGAGGTAAGCGTGGGCTACTCCATGGAGACCGTGGCCCAAAGCGTGGCCCGCGACATCGGACCGGTGGCGTTGACGGCAGCGGGCGCCCTGCTGGCCGGGATCGTGGGGTCCTTCCTGCTGCGCCGCCGCCTGCAGCGGCTCACCCTGGGCCTGGAGCCGGAAGAGATCAGCACGCTGGTCCACGACCAGGTGGCGGTGCTGCAGGGGGTGGACGACGGCGTCATCGGCGTCAGTGCCGACGGCCGGGTGAGCGTCTTCAACGCCGCCGCCCAGCGCCTGCTGGAGTTGCCCGACCTGGCCGGAACACGGTGGGAGGAAGCGCCGGTTCCGGAGCAGCTGAAAGCGTTGACCCGCCCGGGCTCCGGCACCGATGTCCCCGGTACGGCAGGCTCCCCCGTGGATGCACTGGAGCTGGTGGCCGGCGGCCGCGTCCTGGTGGCGAACGCCCGCAAGGCGCTGCACCGGCGCGAGGACCTGGGCTGGGTCATCATGCTGCGGGACCGCACCGAGCTGCAGCAGCTGACCCGCCAGCTGGACGCCGTCGGCACCATGTCCACGGCGCTGCGGGCCCAGCGGCACGAGTTCGCCAACCAGCTGCACACCCTGGCCGGCTTCCTGGGCATCGGCCAGCACCAGGAGGCGCGCGACTACCTCGCCGGGCTGGCCGCCACGGGTCCGCTGAAGTTCCCGGTGGACCAGGCCGAACTGCTGCAGGACCCGTACCTTCAGGCCTTCGTGGGCGCCAAGGGCGTGGAGGCGGACGAGCGCGGCGTCGCCCTCCGCATCGGCCCGGAGACCCTTGTCCGGGGGCAGGTCACGGAGGCCCAGGATGTCACCACGGTGCTGGGCAACTTGATCGACAACGCCGTCAACGCCGCCGTGGCGGGGTCATCGACGGACCGCTGGGTTGAGCTTGAAGTTCTGGATGAGCCGGCAGACGACGGCGGCACGCTGCATATCGTGGTGGCGGACTCCGGCGACGGGCTGGCAGAAGGCACGGACGCGGAAGGCGTGTTTGCCGAAGGTTTCACTACCGCTTCCGGTCCCGTCCGCGCAGGCGGCGGGCAGGGCTTCGGACTGGCCCTGGCGCGCCAGCTGGCACGGCGCCGCGGCGGCGATGTGAAGGTACTGGAGCGCGGGACCAGGGGCGGGCCGGGTGCCGTGTTCATGGCCACCCTGCCGCATACGACGGCGGGAACATCTGCCGCCGCCACCCCGGGGGCAGCCGGAAAGGATGAGAATGGCTGATGATTTTCGGGTCCTGATCGTGGACGATGACTTCCACGTGGCCAAGCTCCATGCAGCCTATGTTGACTCGGTGGCCGGGTTCCTGGCCCTGGCACCGGTGGGTACGGCGTCTTTGGCGCTGCAGGCCATCCACAGCCTGCGGCCCGACCTGGTGCTGCTGGATGTCTACCTGCCGGACGCTTCCGGCCTGGACCTGCTGCAGCAGCTGGATGTGGACACCATCATCCTCAGCGCCGCCTCCGATGCCGCATCCCTCCGGGTGGCCTTCCGCCGCGGCGCCCTGGGGTACCTGCTCAAGCCCTTCACGGCGGAGTCACTGTCCCAGCAGCTGCGCTCTTATGCCCGGTACCGGCGCCTCCTGGGCCAGCCCGGGGCACTGGACCAGGAAGCGGTGGAACGTGCCAAGCGTTCACTGATTCCGGGCGACGTCACGCCGTCGTCGAAACCCCGCTCGGCAACCGAAGCGGCGGTGCTGGAATCCCTGGTTCCCGGTGAGCAGTACTCCGCCGCCGAAGTGGCCTCCCGGGTGGGCGTCTCCCGGGCCAC
Source organism: Arthrobacter sp. SLBN-112 (assembly GCF_006715225.1). Classification (NCBI taxonomy): domain Bacteria; kingdom Bacillati; phylum Actinomycetota; class Actinomycetes; order Micrococcales; family Micrococcaceae; genus Arthrobacter; species Arthrobacter sp. SLBN-112. The sequence goes on along the minus strand of NZ_VFMU01000001.1, from coordinate 2,555,640 downwards.
CGCCCAGCGGTACCTGTCCTCCCTGGCCGACGACGGCGCGGTGGATATCCAGCTCCGCTACGGAACCACCGGCAGGCCGGAACACAGGTACGGCCTGCCGGCGCGGTGATGCAAGGGAGATATGCGCGATGCAGGCATCCGGAAGCGTGCGTCTAAGCGAGGAACGAGCGAGCACGCGGAGGATGTCTGTATCGCGTCAGGCGCTCCTTTGGGCGACCAGTTCGATCTCGACCAGCATCTTCGGGTCCAGGAACGGCAGCACGTGGACCAGGGAGAGGGTGGGGCGGATCTCCCCGAACACCTCGCCGTGGGCCCGGCCGGCTTCTTCCCATTTGCTGACGTCCGTCAGGTACAGCTTGGACTGCACCACGTCCCCGTAGGCGAAGCCGGCGTCGGCCAGCACCTTGCCGAGTTTCTGCAGGATGTACTGGGTCTGGGTGTAGAAGTCGTCCCCGACGTTCCGTCATCCCCGCTTGCCGCGGTGGCAGAGATGTAGAGGGTGTTGTCCACCTGGACGGCACGGGAATATCCGAGGGTTTGTTCCCAGACGGATCCGCTGCCGAAGGTTTTGCGCATGGGTGGCCTTTCAAAGCTGGAATGGGTCGCCACCACTGTAGGGCTGCTACAGGTCGCGCCGGTAAACCAGCAGTTTTATGTCGGTTTCGGGGACGAACCAGTCCCGTTCGGGCACGCGCTCGAAGCCGGTCTTGCGGTACAGGCCGTTGGCGCTTTCCCAGGCTTTGCCGGTGGTGAGGGACACTCCTCGGATGCCGGGGAGGGTCTTGGCGTGGCCCAGGATGGCTTCCACCATTGCCTTGCCGGCGCCGCTGCGCTGGACGGCAGGGTCCACCACCAGCATGCGGAATTCCAGCTCGTCCTGCAGCGCGATGTCCGCGTAAGGTTCACCCGACAGTGCCAGGGTGACGGAGCCGATGACGGTCCCTTCCCGTTCAGCCACCCAGATAGTGGCCTCCCGGGCGCGTGCAGCAACGTCCATGATCTTGACCATGTAGGGGTGGGCGGGGTCGTCGAAGTAGCCTGCCGACAGGTACGAGTCGCCGGTGATGCGGGCCACGGCGGGGAAATCGGCTTCGACTGCGGGACGGATGGTTAACGGCTGCTGCACCCATCAATGGTAGTGGCGGGGCGGTCCCGGTTCCGGCGGAAACGTGCTTTCCGTGATCGAACTATCAGTACGGGCATGGCCTGATGCTCCGCTGGGGCCCATGGGGAACCCGGGCACCGGGAAACAGGTCCTTATAGCGGAAACTTGCCGGACAGCTCCAGGCTGGCGGCGCATGTCCAGGCGTCCAGGCGTTCGTCATCGGTGGGGCCGCCATCGAGGGGGCTGGTCAGGCGCGGCCTGCGCACCCAGCACCCGGCTTCCTCCGCGATGAGTGCCCCGGCGGAGAAGTCATGCTCGTTCAGGCCCCGCTCGCCGTAGGCGTCATGGGTTCCGTCCGCCACCATGCACAGGTCCAGGGCCGCGGAACCAAGCCGGCGGACGTCTGCGAACCCATCCATCAGGGTGGCGAAGGCTGCAGCCTGCTGGGAACGGATCCCGGGCTCGTAGCTGAACCCGGTGGCCAGGATCTGCCCGGTCCGGCCGGGGACGGGGCCCTCGAGCCTGGTGACCGTGCCGCGCTCCTCCAGCCAGGCACCCTGGCCGCGGGCAGCGTAGTAGATGCGGCCCAGCGCAGGAGCATTGACGACGCCGGCCAGCCAGGCGCCGTCGGCATCGGCAACTGCCACGGAGGTGGCGTAGTAGACGATATTGCGGATGAAGTTGGTGGTGCCGTCCAGCGGGTCGATGGACCAGCGGTAGCCGCTGGGATTGGCGGGTCGGGTGCTGCCCTGTTCCTCCCCGGTGATGCTGTCTCCCGGGCGGGCAGCGGCGATGACGTCCCGCACCGCGTTTTCGGCGGCAAGGTCAAAGGTGGTGACCCAGTCCCCGGCCGCCCCCTTGTTGCTGGCGTCCAGCGCGTTGCCGTCCCGGCCGGAAAGGACCCTGGCACCGGCAGCGGCTGCCTGTTTGGCGACCTCCAGCAGTTCCGAAGCGGACGTCATGCGTTCTCCTCCACCGCGGCCGGTACAGCCGCCTCTTCGTTATCGTCTGCGTCCGTCCCGGGCGACGCCGAATCCCCGAAGGCGGCCGCATCCTCCAGGGCTGCCGGGCCGCCGTCGAGCAATTGCCGGAACCCGTCCTCATCCAGCACCGGAATCCCCAACTGCTCGGCTTTATCCAGTTTGCTGCCGGCGCTTTCACCGGCCACCACGTAGCTGGTGTTTTTCGAGACGGAGCCAGCGGCCTTGCCGCCGCGGAGCAGGATGGCCTCCTTGGCCTCGTCGCGGCTGAAGTTGGGCAGGGAACCGGTGACCACCACGGTCAGCCCTTCGAGCGTGCGCGGCATGGACTCGTCACGTTCGTCCTCCATGCGCACCCCGGCGGCCGCCCAGCGGTCGATGATATCAAGGTGCCAGTCCTCGGCGAACCATTCCTTCAGTGCCGCAGCGATGGTGGGGCCCACCCCGTCCACGTGGGCCAGTTCCTCCTCGGACGCTGCCCGGATGCGGTCCATGGAGCCGAACGCCTGCGCCAGGGCCCGTGATGCGCGCGGGCCCACGTGCCGGATGGACAGGGCAACCAGCACCCGCCACAGCGGCTGGGTCTTGGCTTTTTCGAGTTCCGTGAACAGTTTCTGCGTGGTGGCGGTGGGCTTGGAGGGCGACTTGGCCGTGCCCTTGCTGAAGAAGTAGGGAACCAGCTCGTACTCGCCGGTGGGAACGCCCTTGGTCTTCTTCTCCCGCCGGATCCTGACGCCGGCCAGGTCCTGGGGGGTGAGGTCGAACAGCCCGGCTTCGGAGGCCAGCGGGGGGACTTCGGGTTCGGCCGGCTGGGTCAGCGCAATGGCCGCTTCCCAGCCCAGGGCCTCGATATCGAAGGCGCCCCGGCCTGCAACGTGGAAGACCCGCTCGCGAAGCTGGGACGGGCAGGACCTGGAATTGGGGCAGCGGACATCCACGTCCCCCTCCTTGGCCGGTGCCAGCGGTGTCCCGCAGGAGGGGCATTCGGTGGGCATGACGAAGTCCCGCACCGGCGGGTCCTGCTGGTCCCGGAGGGACAGGACGGGACCCACGATCTCGGGAATGACGTCCCCCGCTTTCCGCAGGATCACGATGTCGCCGATCTTGACGCCCTTGGCCTTGACCACGTCCTGGTTGTGCAGGGTGGCCATCTCCACCGTTGAGCCGGCAACCTTGACCGGTTCCATGACGCCGAAGGGGGTGACGCGTCCGGTGCGGCCAACGTTGACCTGGATGTCGAGGAGCTTGGTGTGGACTTCCTCCGGCGGGTACTTGTAGGCCACGGCCCAGCGGGGAACGCGGGTGGTGTTGCCCAGCGCGCGCTGGATGGCGAAGCTGTCCACCTTGATCACGATGCCGTCGATTTCGTGGAGCAGCTTGTGCCGCTGGTCCCCGTACCGTTTGATGAAGCCCAGGACGTCCTCCCGGGCCTCGAGCACCTCGAAGTAGGGGCTGACCGGCAGGCCCCATTCCTTGAGGAGCCCGTACGTTTCCGACTGGCTGCCGGCCGCAAGGCCTTCGCGGGCGCCGATGCCATGGACGAACATCTTCAGGGGCCGCTTGGCCGTCTCCGCGGGATCCTTCTGCCGCAGGGAGCCGGCGGCGGCATTCCTGGGGTTAGCCAGCGGTGCCTTTCCGGCCTCGATCAGGGCCTCATTGAACTCAGCGAACGCCTTGGACGGGATGAAGACCTCCCCGCGCACCTCCATCTCGGCGGGGAAACCGCTGCCGCGCAGGTCCTGCGGTATTTCCTTGATGGTGAGCAGGTTGTGGGTGATGTCCTCGCCGGTGGTGCCGTCGCCGCGGGTGGCAGCCCGCACCAGCTTGCCGTCGCGGTACAGGAGGTTGACGGCCAGGCCGTCGATCTTGAGTTCGGTCAGCCAGGCTGCCTTGGAGCTGCCGTCCCCAATCTTTTCGATGCTGGCCTCGGCCCGGTTGAGCCAGGCCTCGAGCTCCTCCAGCGAGAAGACGTCTTCCAGGCTGTACATCCGCTGCAGGTGTTCCACGGGCGCGAACGCGGCGGAGACCTCGCCGCCCACTTCCTGCGTTGGCGAGTCGTTGGCCACCAGTTCCGGGTGCAGCGCCTCGATCTCCTCGAGGCGGCGGAAAAGGGCGTCGAACTCGGCGTCCGAGACCAGGGGTGAATCCTCCTGGTAATACGCAAACCGGTACTTCCGCACCAGGTCGGCGAGGTTTTGGTATTCCTCGCGGATGGCTTCGGTGGGGACGGCCTGGGGCTCGTGGGGCGCCGCGGTCCGGGCGGCGGTCTGTTCTGCGGGTCCTGGTCCTGTGCTCACAGACCTATCTTGCCTTACGCCTCCGACACTCGCCTGACACGGCAGCCAAAGGGCTGTCAGTGCGCGCGGAACCGGTTCCGGTTTCGGTTCCACCATGCGAAGGCACCGGCGGAAACCCCCACCAGCAGCGTGCCAAGGGCAATGGGCAGGGGCGCGGGGCCGCCGGGACCCTGGCCACGGGCAGGGGCAGCGGCAGCCATCCGGGCAGGTCCGGTAGTCCGGGTGACGGGGCTGTTCCAGTCCACACCACTGGAGGGGCCTGTGGGCGGACGGTAGCCGGCAGCGGCTGAGGGGTTTTCGGTGGCGGCTCCCGCCGGGACCTCCGCTGCCGTGGCGGGCGGCGCGGCCGGGGCAGGAGTGCCTGTCCTGGGTGGCTGGGGCTGGACAGGCTGGACGGGCCTTTGGGTGGAAGGCGCCGGTTGGGCCGTCGGCTGGACAAGTGTGCCGCCCTGTCCCGGTGGTTCACCGGGCTTGCCCGGCCGTCCGTTCGATGTCTTGTCTGCCGAGGGATCCGGGCCGGGTGCCGCAGTGGTGGCCGGCGACGGCTCAGGAGAATCAGCCAACGCCGGCATAGGGGCGGACAGGCCCATGGTGAGTGCCAGGAGCGCCGCGGAGGCGGCGGCGGGCACAGCGCGGAAGAGCGGGGTGGAGGGGGTCACGGTTACCTTTCGACGCCCACGGATCCCCCCGTCCGCGGCCTTCTGGTTCCGCAGCAGTCTTCTACACTCGACCGGACGGCCGCAAATCCGCCGCAGGAGCGGCCGTCCGGTCCCGGCGTGTTCAATCCCGGTTTTCCGGCGGCAGCGCCACCTGGATTTTCCTGGCTTTGCCCCGTCCCACCACGTACCCGCGGCCCGGAATGAAGTCGGGGCTGACCCTGCCCAGGGAGGTGTTGAGCAGGCTGTCGCCCTCAATGTCCCCCGGATTGAGCAGCAGGCCGCGGCGGCCGGATTTGAAGGGCTGGGCAAGCTGCCAGGCGGAGGACCAGGTGGAGGACTCGGACTCGCCGATGACCCATTGGTCTGCCTTGAGGGACGCGGTCACCAGCTGCGCCATCCCGGACTCGGCGATGGTGTCAGTGAACTCTGTGAGGCCTTCGATGAAGAAGGCCATGGTTCCCGGGTTACCGGTGGAATGCTCCACCAGGTCCTCCACCACCTCGGCGAGATCGTCCGGGCCCACCACGGCGCGGTTCCAGATGGGAAGGGACGCGACGGCGGACCGGCGGGACCCGAGGTAGACCAGCTCGGTGGCCGGGTTGGAGCGGCGCAGCGCGTAGGCAAGGCTGACCAGGGCAACGGTGCGCCCCGCCCCGGGCGGGCCGGCCAGCAGGAGGGGGCCGCGCGCCATGATTTCGGCCGGCTGCAGGGACTCGTCGTCCACGCCGATAACAGGCAGGTCCGGGCTGCCGGCGGGCAGGACATCCAGGTCCACCTGCTCGGGGAGCCGCTCGATGCCCGGGGCGGTTTCCAGGCCCTGCCGCAGCATGGCTTCGCTGAGCTTGTGGACTTCGCGGGCCTGCAGGGCCAGGTTCGAGTTCCCGCCCAGGACGGCCAGCTGGACTTCAAGCCCGTCCAGCAAGCCACGGCCCGGGGGCGACGTGGCCGTGAGGACGTCCCGGGGCACGTCCATGGAAATGTAGTCGTCTTCAGAGGAGAGGCGCAGGACCAGGCGGCGCTGGATGGAGGCGAGGAGCGAGGCGGGAACGGCGTTGGGCCGGTCCCCCGTCACCACCAGGTGGATGCCCAGGGTGCGGCCGTCCGTGGCCAGCTGCAGGAAGATGTCCCAGAGCCCGGAAAGCTTGCTGTGCTCATACGCCTCGCGGAAGGCGGACATGCCGTCCACCAGCACGAAGATCCGCTTCTCATCGGGCCGGTTGGCCAACTTCCGGTACTCCACGATGGTGGAGGCCCGCACCTCGGCGAACTGCGCCGAACGCAGCTCGGCGACGTCCCGGAGGAGCCGCAGCAACCGCCCCACCCGTTCGACGTCGTCGCCGTTGATGATCTCCCCCACGTGCGGAAGTTCCTCCAGCATCCGCAGCCCCGCAGAGCCGCAGTCGATGCCGTAGACGTGGACCGGACCGCCGCGCGGTGTGACGGCCGCTGCAATAGCGATGCCGCGCAGGGCCGCGGACTTGCCGGAACCGCCCGTTCCGTAAATGGCCATGTTGCCGTCGCGGTCCGGTTCGTAGAACACGGTGGGCTGGTCCTGGTGCACGGGATCGTCCGCGACGCCCAGCAGCAGCTGTTCGTCGGTGCGGGGATTGGGCAGTTTGGAGAAGTCGTAGGTCTTGGCCAGTTCGTCCAGCCATGGCTTCCGCGGCGGCCGGAGGGCCAGTGTGTCGGCGGCGTGCACGATGGTGGAGGTCATCCTGGCGATGTCGTTGGGGCCGGCAGGCTCCGGCGCCGCAGGCTTCTCCAGCGCCGGCGCTTCCCAGCTGGGGCCGGAACCAAAGGCCATTTCCACGATGTCGATCTGGGGACGCTGCGGTTTGTCGGTGGTCCAGCCGCCGGCATAGCCGGTTTGGAACCCCTGGATCCGGCCGGGCCCTGTCTTGGCGGCACCGCGGCCCGGAATGGAGGGGTCGAAGTAGGCCGCATCCGGAACACCCAGGATGTCGGTGGCGTCGTCCTCGTCGGCCATCCGCAGCGCCACGCGAAGGTTGGTGTTGGCGCGCAGGTTGTCCTTGATGACGCCCGCCGGCCGTTGGGTGGCCAGGATGAGGTGCAGGCCAAGGGAACGGCCACGGGCGGCCACGTCCACCACGCCGTCCACGAACTCGGGCACGTCGTTGGCCAGAGCGGCGAACTCGTCCACGATGATCACCAGGTACGGCGGGGCCTCCGGGTCCGCCTCCCGCTGCAGGGCCAGCAGGTCTTTGGCCTTCTTCCGGTTCAGCAGTTGCTCGCGGTAGTGCAGTTCGGCGCGAAGGGAGGTGAGGGCGCGGCGCACCAGGTGCGGGGAGAGGTCCGTGACCAGGCCCGCGGTGTGCGGAAGGTTGATGCAGTCGGCGAATGCGGCTCCGCCCTTGTAGTCCACAAAGAGGAAGCTGACGCGGTCCGGGCTGTAGGCCGCCGCCATGCCCATCACCCAGGACTGAAGGAACTCGGACTTGCCGGCGCCGGTGGTGCCGCCCACCAGGGCGTGCGGCCCTTCGTTTTTCAGGTCCAGGTACAGCGGCTCAATGCCTTTGGACCCCACCAGTGCCCGGAGGGTGCCGTTGTCCTTGCGGTTGGCTACAGCGGTGGCGTGCAGGGAGTTGTTTTCCATCCAGCGCTCAACCACCGCCTGTGGGTTGTCCAGGAAGTCCTTGCCGATCAGGGTCACGTAGGACACCGCGCGCGGCAGGTCGGAATCGTCGTTGACGGGTTTGCCCACATCCACCACGGGTGCCAGCATCCGGGCCAGCTGGGCGGCGAGCTCCGCGTCCACGCTCTCGCAGCTGACCGGGTACGTATGGCGGCCCAGCCGGACCTGGCCGGTGGTGGCGCCGTGGTCGCCGTCCACCACCATGAAATCGCGGCAGGCGGCCGGGAGCGACTGGACGTCGGTGGCCACCCACAGGATGTGCACGCCCGAGTCAGGGCCGCGTTCGGCCAGCCGGGTGAGGCGGCCGCGGTCCACGGGGGCGTCATCTTCCACGATGACCAGGACGGACGGCAGGACCGGCTCTTCGAGCTCATGCTTCACGGGGTCGATGCCGGGGCGCAGGTCAGGGCCTGACCGCCTGGCCGCTGCCTCCCGCGCCTCCACCAGGTCCTCAAGGCGGGCCAGCAGGGAGGAGCCGCCCGCGGAACCGGCGGCCAGGTGGTCCCCGCCCAGCGGGCTGTGGCCCGACCCAACATGCGGCAGCCACTGCAGCCAGTTCCAGCGCTCCCGGGACCGGGCGGACGTGATGGCGGTGAGGACCACCTCGGCCGGGGAATGCAGTCCCACCAGCTGCAGCACCATGGCACGGGCCACGTCGTCCACCAGGCCGCGGGTACCGGCGATCCCCAAAGCTCCGGAGGTGCGGAGCTGGGAAACAACAGGGACACCTTCGATCTCGCTGAACTGTTTGATGCAGTCCTGGATTTCGCGGCTGTACTGGACTTCCGTGTCGTTGCTGGACGGCTCTTCCAGCGGGATGCGCGACGGCGCGGTGCCCAGCCCGAACCGCAGGCCCAGGAATGTGGAGTGCTCCGGCCGGTGCGTCCACAGCAGCGGCCCCAGTTTGTAGATGGCGTCCACGGTGTCGCTGACGGATGGCGCTTCCTGCAGCCGGACCGCCCGTTCCACCTGCTGCAGCCCGGTGAGGTCCTGCCGGAACGCAGCCATGGCGGCGCGGAACTGCTTGAGTTGCTCCTTCTGCTGCTTCCGGGTCCGCATCTTCTGGTCCACGTAATGGCCCACGATGAACAGCGGCATCATGAGCATGAACACCATGGAAAGCACGTTCTGCGTGACGGCGAAGATGACCGCGCCCATCATCAGGGGCGCCACCAGCATGATGTAGGGGAAGGGATGGTCCTCGGGGCGCTTGGGCCCGGCAGGCAGGACCCGCTTGGAGACCTCGAAGCGGGGCACCACCCGCGGGGAGCGGTTGAAGTCAACCAGGGGCGACGTCGGTGCTGCCGCATGGTTGTGTCCCAGCTGAACCACGGTGACGGTGGTGTCGCCCAGGGTCACCGTGTCGGAGGAGTTCAGGGTGGCGCGGGTGACGGGCAATCCGTCCATCAGGAGGCCGTTGGCGGAGTTGGTGTCCACGATCTCGATGGCGTCGCCCACCGTGATCCGGGCGTGCCGTTTGGAGGTGAGCGGGTCCGTGAGGCGGATGTCCACGTCCCGGTCCCGACCGATGTAGCTGGTGCCGGTGGGCAGCGAAAATTCGCGCCCGACGTCGGGCCCGGACAGCACGCGCAGGGTGGCGGCAGCCGGTCCCCTGCCGGCACCGGGTTCGTGGAACTGTCCGCTGACCTGCGCCAGCGATACCACCGAGCCGGGGCGCAGGCCGGATTCGAGGAGGTTGTCCTCCCGGGCCAGGATGTTCCCGCTGATGCCGGCACCCACGAAGGCTTCGTCGATCCGCAGGGAAAGGTTGTCCGGGGCAGGGGTACCCTTGCGGTCGGGGTCCGCCGCCCACAACACGGTGGCGATGTCGGCCACGGTGGCCATGCCGTCCACCGTGACGGCCAGGTCCTTGGCGTCGGCGGGTTCGCGGCGGAGTGTCAGCCGGATCCTCATCCTTCGTCCACGCCCCTCATCTTCTCCAGGAGGTACAGGTCATCGGGCGTCACCAGGTGGGTGGTGACGGCGTGCTCCACCAGGCGCGCCCGGCGGTTGGTGGCGAGCTTGCCGCCGCCGCCGCGCAGTCCCACCACGCCCACGCGGTCCAGTTTGTCGCAGACGTTGTCCAGCTTGCGGTTGAACCGGGTCAGTGCCCAGCCCAGGGTCTTGGCGGCCGCCGCGGAGGACGGGATGGTGCTGAAGCCCGTGCCTTCGCGCCGGAGCACGGGCTCGGCAAGCGCTACGATCAGTGCCTTCTGGGCGTTCGTGAAGACCACGGGGCCGATGGTGGTGTCACCGCTGGACGCGCCTTCCCGGGTTTCCTGCCGGAAGGACGGCGTCTTCAGGTGGACGGCGAACTCGTACGTGGTGGGCCCGGCCGTGAAGATGACATTGGTGTGGCTGAAGACCAGCGGAATCCGGGCGCCGGGTGACAGCCACGCCTGCATGCCGCCCGAGGCGTCCGCTATGGTGGCGGACAGCATGCTGCCAACGTTGTTGAGCCACCAGATGCCGTCGTAGCGGGCCACCTGCAGGAACTGCCGGTGCAGGTACGGGTTGTCGTCCACCTCCAGGTCGCCTTCACGGCCGATATTGAAGATGTCCTCATCCGATGGCTCGTACCATTCGCCACAGAAATCGATTGCTAGATCCCCCATGATCTGTGCCTCCTCAAGGCAGAACTGTTGCGGTGGTCGGAGTGCTGGTCATGCCGTAATAGCGGCGGCCGGCCGGGCAGCAATTTCATTGGCCGGTGCACGCGATGGAGCCGGACGCAAGCGGTGAGAATGCGCCGTCGGTCCGGACGATCATCACCTGGATGCAGGTCTGCCCTGTCGGGTTGGGACGGACCCGGACCGGCGGCTGTGCGATGGCCTGGAATCCCCCTTCGCCGCCCCCGATGGTGTACACCTTCCACTTGTAGGTGTCCCCGTCCTTGGGCTGCGGGTTGGTCCACGTGAAGCTGGCTTCCCCGTCGCCGCCGATAGTGCCCTTGAGGCTTTCGACGTCGGGCACGGTGCCGTTGTCCAATGCGTCGGCCGGGGGTTTGCTGGCCTGCTGGGTTTCCACAACCTTGGGGGTGCCGGTGGCCGTGTTCGCCACCACGATGCCCACCACCGCCGCCAGTGCCAGGAGGGTTCCGCCGGCGAGCGCGAGCCAGAGGTTGCGCTTGCTGTGGTCTGCTTCCGGTGTTTCCCCGGGCTCGTCCACCTTCACGGCCCGCTGCACTGTTGCGTCGGCGGCGTGGCCCGTATCCTGCGCAGCTCCCGCCGGGTCCGTTACCGGCGCGCCGTAGTTGGCCGGCCCTGCGCTGCCGCGCAGGACGGTGGAGTGGGACCACTCCCCCTGCCCGGCGCCGTCGTCCGTGCCTGCAACGGGAGCGGCTGCCCCGGTGGACGCCATTCCGGTGGCTGCAGCCCAGGTGGTGCGGGCCGGAATGGAGGGCACCGCCGGGGCCGGCTTGCCTTGGCCGGGCGTGACGGGGGCAAAGTGCGACGGCGGGACGGCACCTCCCCTGCGGCCCGTTGCGTCGGTCCCGGCGCCGCCGGGGTTGGGGCGCGTACGGGCCGGGAACGTGGGTGCGCTGCCGGTCCGCTCCGGGTCGATGGCGGCAATGCTGCGGACGCGCGTCTCCTCGGTGCCGTCGTCCGGGTGGCTCTCCTCCTGCTGGGGTTCCTCGAGGACCTCGAAGGGAGTGACGGAAAGGTTGAGCTCGGCCTGGATGCGCTGCAGGGCAAGCGCGAAGGCGTGCGCCGACGAGTACCGGGACTGCGGCATTTTGGCCATGGCCGTGGCCAGGGCCAGTTCCAGTGATTCCGGCACATCGGCACGGCCCAGCCGCGGCAGCGCCGTGTTGCTGATCCGGTTGATCAGTTCACGCTGCGAGTTGTCCGCGCCGGGCATCACGAACGGCGAGCGTCCGGCCAGGAGGGTGTAGAGCGTGGCGCCGAGGGCCCACACGTCCACCATGACGCCGTCAACGCTGCCGTCGCGGAACTGCTCCGGCGGGGACCAGGGAATGGACATGCCCGAATCGTCGTCTGAGTCCCCTGCCAGGGTGCCGGAGATGCCGAAGTCGGTGAGGGCCGGACGGTTGTAGTCGGTGACCAGGATGTTGGCGGGCTTGATGTCGCGGTGGGCAATGCCGGCGCGGTGGGCTGTTTCGACGGCGGAGGCCACTTGGATGCCAACGGCCAGGACCTCGTCCACGCTGAAGCGCTGGCGCCGGTACCGCACGTCAAGGCTGGGCCGGGAGCAGTACTCCATGGCCAGGTAGGAATGCCCGTCGTCCGTTACTTCCGCTTCGAAAATGGTGACGATGTACGGGTGTGAGGACAGCTGGGCCATGAGGTTGGCTTCGGACTCGAAACGCCGCCGCGCGCCCTCGGTCTTGAGGTCCGAGAGCAGCACCTTGACGGCGACCTTACGGCGCGGCCGGTCCTGTTCGTACAGGTAGACGTCGGAGAACCCGCCGGAGCCCAGCAGGCTGATATAGGTGAACCCTGAAATGCGGGGCGGCGGCGCAACGGGCCGTTTGGAACTCAAGGAATCTCCTCAAAACGCAGTGAGATGTTGTCGCCCAGTTCCGCGATGTCGCCGTCGAGCAGGATGGCCATCTCGTTCTGGGCCAGGCGCCGCGGCGGCTGCCCTTCACGGACCAGGACCGTGCCGTTGGTGGCCTTGAGGTCGCAGAGCATCACGTGCCAGCCTTCGAGCCGGACCTCCAGGTGGGACCTGGAGATGTCCCCGCCGGGGCTTGCCACCTGGACCAGCCGCGGCATGACGCCGCCCTGGACCCGGGACACGGACGGCTGCCGGCCGATCACCATGGACTGATCGAGATCCAGGAGTTCGCCGGTGGACAGGCGCATCCGCCCCAGCCGGGGACGGGCCACCTGCACGGCATCAGGCAACAGGGCACTCCCGCAGGCGCTGCATTGGGCATGGGTGGGCGGATTGGCGTGGCCCTGCGCACACACGCGAGCCAGCACCAGCGGGCGGCCGGCGCGGTCCTGCTGAACGGCCGGTGCGTTCGTTGCCTGCCCGGATGCTGTTCCCGGGAGGCTGCTCTTCATGACCGTCTGGCCATCGTGGTCGGGGTCGAATGCGGCGTCGAACCCGGTGCTGTGTTCCTGGCCGGCGCTGTGTTCCTGGCCGGCGCCGGATCCCGATGCTGGAAAGGGTCCTGATGCCGGGATCGATCCGGGGGCCGGGCTGGCGGGGCCAAGGCCGGGTGCAGCAGGCATCGGCGTGGATGGAACCGCAACGGCGGCTGCGGGCGGCGCGGCCGGGTTGTCGGAGGTTGGCTGCGGAACAGGTGCCGGGGCGGCCGGTGCCGGCGTGGCTCCACCAATGCGCCATGGGACAGAATCAATGAGGACGCCGGTGGACGCGGGACGGGGCGGCACGGCAGGCCCTTCATTCGGGCTGGCCTCAAATCCGGAACCGGCATCGGGTCCGGGACCGGCATCAGGTCCGGCGGCAGGCCCGGACTGGCCACCGCCTTCAGCTTCTGCCCCGGTCCCTGGACCGGCTGGTGAAACTTCGAGGGCAGGCTCCCCTGCAGCGCCGAGGGCGGGCAGCAGTTCGGCCGCGGGCAGTGCGGGAGGTTGCTGCCGCGAAACGTGGCCCGAATCGGCGTCGGGGTCCTCCCGCACGGCAGCGTCTTCGATGTGCCGCATCACCGTGCGGTCCCAGAGGTGGTCGTAGGATGTGGTCATCTCCCCTGCGGAACCGGCACCGATTCCGGCGGAGGCGCCGCCCACAGCAGCATCTGCGCCTGCGTCGGGGAGTTCCGGCTCCCCGTCAGCTTCCCCGGCAATCTCCCCGTCGGCACGGATGTCCCCGTCCGAATGATTCTCCCCGTCGACGCCAATAATGCCGTCCGGGGCAATCGTGGCGTCCAGGTCCAGGCGGCCCGCGACCGGGAGATCCGCAACGACGCCAGCAGGGTGTTCATCGGCCCGGTCCTCGTCGATGACTCCCAGCACCGTTTCGGCCGAGGCTCCGTGTTCGGGAAGGAGCGTGGCTTCGGAAAGGAGGGTGGTCGGCGGCACGTCATCGGTTTCGCGCAGGACAGCCCGGGGCTGTGCGTCAGAAGGGGGCTGTGCGTCAGCGGCGGGAGCGGCCGGAACATCAGCGGCCGGAACATCAGCCGCCGGGCCGGCGGCGGAAGTTCCCGTTGGTGCTGCGGCATCCGCTGCGGCCGGACCACCCACGGCAGCGGGGCCGGACGGTGCGCCCATGGTCAGGGACTGCAGCAGCACCACGCCTTCACCGATTGGCAGTTCGGGTTGCTCCGCAGCGTGCCCGGAGCTGCCGGCGCCACCGTCTGCGATCCTCACCCGGCACGTGCCGGGCAGCACGAACCTGCGTTCGTTCCAGGTGGTCACGTCCCGGCCGTCAAGGTCCATGGCTCCGCCGGGCTGCTCGACGGTGAGGTCGATATCGCCGCGCAGGAAGACCCGCAGGGACCCGTTGAAGTCCAGGATGCCGAAGGACGGGATGCGGGTGAGGGATCCGCCCGACGTGCTGGTCACGGCTGCGAGGACCTCGTGCGGCTCGGGCCGGCCCGCCAGGAGCTCCCACAGCGCACCTGCGAGTTCGGCGGACCACCCGGGGCCCAGGAGGACAGCGGTGCGGGACCTGACAACACCCAGCCAGGTGCCCGGGCTGTAGCTAGCGGCCGTCATTGCCCTGCTCCCCGTGCTGGGCAGGAGCGCCCCGGTCAGCCGTCTCCTCAACCGGTTCGGGCAGCGGCTGCGTCACTGCTTCGGATGCCTGCGGGCGCGGCAGGGTCACCTCGTCTCCGTCAGCAGAGGTGAGGCGGGGCGCTGTGGTGCCCGCGCCGTCGTCGTTCGCAACGTTCCTGGCGTCCACCACGATGGCCGTGACGTTGTCCCGCCCGCCCTTGCGAAGGGCGGCCTGGATCAGGGCGTCCACTGCCTCCTGCGGATCCGCCACGGTGCTGAGGATCCCCAGGATCTCCTCGTCCGCCAGTTCCCCGGTCAGTCCGTCAGAGCAGACCAGCACGCGGTCGCCTTCCTCCACGGGAAGAAGCCAGTAGTCCGCCTCCGTCTCGTCCCCCGTGCCCAGTGCGCGGGTGACCACGTGCCGCCGCGGGTGAACGGTTGCTTCCTGCGCCGTGATTTCGCCCGCGTCCACGAGTTCCTGGACCTCCGAGTGGTCCACGCTGATTTGTTCGAACCGTCCCTGGCTGAGCCGATACGTGCGGGAATCGCCGATGTTCAGGACCAGCCAGTACGGCATGCCCATTTGTTCCACCACCACCGCACCGGTGAGGGTGGTGCCCGCACGGGCTCCAGTGGCCTCGCGGATCGAATTGTCCGCACGGACCAGGTACTGCTGGAGGACGGCAGCGGTGATGCTCCGCTCCCCCGTGCTGACCTGGGGCATTTCGGCGAGTGCCCGCACGCACAGGCCACTCGCAATTTCGCCGGCTTCGTGGCCGCCCATGCCGTCGGCAACGGCGAAGACGGGATCGGCCGCGATGTACGAATCTTCGTTCAGCTCCCGGCGGAGTCCCCTGTCCGTCCCGTAGCCACAGCTGAGGCTGGGTCCCGGCCCCGGCTGGATGGTGGAGGAAACACTGGCGGGGTGCTGGTTCATGCCTGTCCTAGGTAAAAGGTACGGTCTCCAAAATGCACGCTGGATCCCGGGGTAACAAACGTGGGGACGCCCGGCACCAGTGGGGTGCGCAGGCCGTCCGGGGTGGTGACGGCGCTTCCGTTGGTTGACTGCCGGTCCGTCACCCAGATACCTGCGCCGTCGGTGAGCAGGTGCAGGTGCGTCTTGGAGATGGAGCGCCCGGGATCATCCACAGCCAGCAGCTGCGCGTGCTGTTCCCCGGCCTGCCCCACCGGGTTGCGGCCCACCAGGACGCTGCGGTCCAGCTGGAAGTCGCGGCCGTCGTCCAGTCGGATACGGAGGACGGCCACAGGGGCAGTGCCGCTTGTTCCGGGCCGCACCTGGGTGCGTTCGACGTCGTCGTCCACGTGCTGCGGAGGAACCCGGTGGCCGGCGGAACCTGTCGGTGCAAAAACCTGCGGGAAAGCGGGCATCATCCCCTGGGCGGCAGCCTCCGCGGGTGCCGGCGGCGCGAAGGAGGCCGGCGCGGCGTAGGGCATGGTCTGCGACGGCATGGTGGCCGATGGCGAAGGTGCTGGCGGTGCGGAGGGCTGGGAGGCCGGGGTTTGGCGCACGGGAGTTTGGACTGCGGTGGCCCCGGCCACCGGGGACAGTACCTGCTGCACGGGCGGAAGGTCCAGGGGCGCGAAGCTGTAGGGCCCCTGGATGCCGCCGGTGGTGATGGGGTCGCGGCCGGCCTTGACGTCGAACACCAGGGTCTTGGCGGCGGCGTCATTCCAGCCGCGCAGCCCGCCGTTCTTGTCCCAGCGGCTGGAAACGACCACCAGCACGGCCCACACAGCACCCACCAGGAGCAGCGGGCCAAGGATGAACAGGGCAGCGTCGAACCACTTGAAGACCACCACCAGCACCGCAGCCAGCACGGCCAGCAGGATGCCTGCCCCGGTGATGAGGCCGCGCAGGAACACGGCACCGGCGCCGGGAGCATAGCCGTCCTGGTCCGCGCTGCGGATCCCCATGAGCAGGTTGCCGGGGGTTTTGCCCGTGCGGGCCTCCAGGCCGATCACCACGAACAGGTAGGCAAGAGCCAGGCCAAGGCCGATGCCGCCAAAGAGGACCAGCGAGGAGGTGTCGTAGACAATGAAGCCGCCGCTCCTGGTCCGGGTGATCCCTGCAAATCCGATGGCAAACGTCACCACCAGCACCGCCGCCCCCGGCAGCCAGTCAATGACTGCAGCACCGAGCCGCTTGCCCGCCGCAGCCGGAACAAGCTGAAGGTTCACTGCCATTCCCGTTCCTCCCCCTGGAGCGGCCTCCACCCGTGTGGAACCGCCGGTCCTGCCCGGCGCGGTCCCCGTGTGCAAGGTGCCCGCCTGCGCGGTGCCCGTAAATGCGGTGCCCGCCGGCTGACGTGCCGGGGGCCTTTCTACTACCGGGATAGTACCGGGATTCCCGGGCGCGTGCGCGGGGCGCGCCTCGGCAGCAGCACTCCTTCCGCGGGCCGTCGGAAGGTCCGGGGTGTGGGGGCGGCGTGCCGCCCGGTTAGGCAGCGGTGCACCGCAGGAGGTGCAAAAGGTGGCGCCTGCCCGGACGGGCTGTTGGCAGCGCGGGCAGCGTTCGTCGTCGGAGGTCACTGCCGGCCGGGTCCTTCCTGGCCGCGTCCTTCCCGGGCCGGCGGCGCGTCAGCACTTCCGGAGGCACGACGGCGCCGGGCGGCAACGAACGCGGAGACCGCAGGCAGTGCCGGCCGGCCGCCGCGCAGGCTGGGGCCCTTGCCGGAGTTCATGGCGGTCCGGGCGTCGGCAAGCAGGGAGCGCGGTGAGAACCGCGCCTGCTGCCGGCGCCAGAACCCCATGCCGGAGGTCATGTCCTTGAGGGAACCATCAACGATGGTCCAGTACTCGCGAACGTCCTCCTCGGTGGGTTCTCCGGCTCCGAAGATGGAGGCGTCCGCCCGGCGGGCCAACAGGGTGGTGGTCCCTTGGGTGGCAGGGAACGCCTCGGCCAGGACCGCTGCGCTTTCGCGCCGTGTCGAACGGGTGTCGACGGCGGCACCCAGGTCGGTCGCCAGGCTCACCACCTCGTTCCAGCCTCCGCCCACACGCTGGGCAGGGTGGCCGTCGCGGAAACGCGACTTCCGCCGTCGTGCCTTCAACAGGGCGATCAGCAGCAGCGGCAGGGCAAGGACCACCAGCGGAATGGCGGCGACACCCAATGCACCCAAAAGGGCGCCCCAGAACAGCCATGGGTTGTTCTTCTTCTGGTCCGCGTCCAGGGCATCCGGTGAGGAGTCCGGCGGCAGGTCCGCGGGCTCCTGCGGCGGGGGCGGCGGCTGCAGCACCTGGGGCTTGGGCTTGGACTTGTTCTCCGGGTCCGGCGGGATGGGGATGTTGTCCTTGGGAGGGGTGGGATCGAAGCTGACCCAGCCCACCCGCTCAAAGGCGACCTCCACCCAGGCGTGAACGTCCTTTCCGGTGATCTTCACCTCGCCGGCACCGTTCTCCGGGCTGGTGGGCTCCGGGTAGAACCCCATCACCACGCGGGAGGGGATGCCCAGGTGCCGGAGCATCAGGGACATGGCCACGGCGTACTGTTCATCATCGCCGAGCATCTGCTTGGCGGTCAGCAGGTTGCGGATCCGGGCCGCGCCATGGCCCGAGACGCTGGGCAGCTGCCCCTCGCTGACCAGCCCGTTGCTGAAGGCCCCCGTCTTCTGGA
Source organism: Arthrobacter sp. SLBN-112 (assembly GCF_006715225.1). Lineage (NCBI taxonomy): Bacteria > Bacillati > Actinomycetota > Actinomycetes > Micrococcales > Micrococcaceae > Arthrobacter > Arthrobacter sp. SLBN-112. The sequence goes on along the minus strand of NZ_VFMU01000001.1, from coordinate 2,537,662 downwards.
AATGTGCCTCGATCTGGCGCACCCGGTCGATGGCCGTGGGAGCGTCGGCGGACAGGTCATTGGCCTGGGAACCGACCACCGGCGGCACCTCCAGCGGGGCCGGCAGGGAGATTTTGGCGAAGTCGTACTGCGTCAGCTGCCCGTGTTCGAGCTTGGCGGGGTCAGACACCTGCACCGTGTAGGCGTCGCCGCGGGACAGTCCATTGGTGGTGACGGCGGTGTCCGTTCCCGCGTTGAAGTAGAGGCCGGCAGCAGCGGCCGAACCTGACTGGCCAAAGCTGATGCCGGTGGTCTTCCGGCCGCCGGGGACAAAGTAGCCCTGGTAGTCCTCCACGTTGATGCTGACTGAGTAATCGTTCGTGGGCACCACCCCGGACGTGTCAACGAGGGTGTTGATGGACTTGGCGTCGCCCACCTTGCTGAAGTTGCCGGAGCCGTTGGGGTCCATGTTGTAGTTGGTGCCATTGAAGGCGTCCAGGGCACCCAGGCGCACCCGCCCGTCCCGCGGGAGGCCCTTGACCACGAACAGGGTGTCGTCCTTCTTGTCCTTCACGTAGGTCCGGAAGCTGGCCAGGGGCGTGATGTAGTCCTTGGGGTCGAACGGCGGCACCACCACGTTGCGCAGGACTTTCCGGTCCTCGCCGGCGCTGACCAGCGGCGCGGCTACAGCGGTGATTCCCACGCTGGCGGCAATCACTCCTGCGGCCATGCCCAACCGACGGATCCTGGCGCGGCGGGCGGTGGCGCTGTCCGCCTGCGGATTGTTGACCGCCACCCTGCGCGTGCTGTTCCGCCGCAGGGCGTCCCGGCGGAAAGTCGCCCAGGCAATGCCGAGCACAGTGAGGCCGATGCCGCGTTCCAGGGTCAGGAACGCGGCGTTGGTGCTGAAGGCGATGCCCGTGACGAACAGGACGAGCACCGGCAGGAGGGGCAGGTAGGGGCTCCTGGCACGCCAGGTCAGCAGCGCGGCCACCAGGGCCGTGATCACCGAACTCAGGAAGGGGACAATGAGCACGCCGCCGGCGGTTCCCACCGGCACGCCCACGGTGAGCATGTCCTTCCAAGCGAACACGACGCCCAGGAGCAGGGTGCGCAGCGAATCCAGGGAGGGGACAAAGCCGGCAATGGCGGAGTCCGGCACGGCCAGCCAAGTCCCAAACACCAGGTAGGCGGCCAGGGCCAGGGCGGTGGTGATCAGCAGGCCCAGGCGCAGATGGGCGTTGGCTGCACCGATGGCCAGGCCCAGGATGATGCCGCCGAACCCGGACAGGAGGTAGTAGGGGTCACCGCCGAAGCTCAGGCCGAAGCCGAGCAGGCCCAAGCCCAGCAGGACCACCAGGGCTCCGGCGTCGAGCATGAAATGCCAGGGCGGCTGGCCGGTAGTGAATGCGGAGTCCGGGTTTGCGGCCTTGCGGCGGGTACGGGATTGCGGGGACCGTGTTTGTGCGGCCGGCGTTTGTCGGGAACGGCCCGGTGCGGCGCTCATGCGGCAGCCTTTCTCAGCACGATGGCAAGGTCGGCAAGGTCGCCGAGCGTCAGGACGGTCAGGTCTGCGATGTTGGCCCTGGTGGGCGCCGCACCGGCTTCCACCCGGACCGCCAGGCTGCGGACGCCTGGCGGAACGGAGGCGGCGGCGGAACGAAGCTGGGTTGCCGTTACGTTGCTGCCCACCACGAAGAAGACCACGGAGGCGTTGGGAACCGTGTCGGCCAGGGTCCTGGCGAGGTCGACGGCGGTGCGGCGCATCGGCGTGCCCACGATCCTGGTCATGTCATCGAGCATGGTGCGGCCGGTTTCGCAGCGGAGCGGGCCTTTTTGCGTGAGAACGTCGAGTTCGCGCTGTTCGCGGATGGCCTGCCGGCCGATGGAGGCGGCTACCGAGATGGCCATCTCGAATTCGTTTTCGGAGGAGTACTCGTCGGTGTTGATGGACAGCGAAATGGCCAGGTGGGCGCGGCGGGTTTCCTCGAACTGGCGCACCATCAGTTTGTTGGTGCGGGCTGTTGTCTTCCAATGGATGTGCCTCCGGTCATCGCCGGGCACGTAGTCGCGCAGGGCGTGGAAGGACACGTCGGCACTGGAGAGGTCCGTTGTGGGCATGCCTTCGAGGTCACGGATGAAGCCTGCGGCGGAACCTGCCAGGGCAACCGTGCGTGGGTGGACGAAGAGGTCCTCCGGCTCGGTCCAGAGGACCTGGCAGCGCAGCAGGTGCAGGGGGTCGGCCCGGACGGAACGGACCGGTCCCACCACGATGACGGCGCGCCGCGCGGTGGGGATGGTGAACAGGTCCTCGTGGACCTGGCCGGGCTTCATCCGGGGCAGGTGGAAGACGGCCGTGGTGCTGCCCACCGGCAGTTCCAGCGCGGCCGGCAGCAGCGGGCGGGCCGAGGTGTTGGAGACGGCGATGCTGCCCACGGCGCTGTCCCCCACCGCCACACGCGTCCGGGCGAGGTCCAGCACCACGCCGTAGGAGGACCGGCCGAGGATGAACGCGACGGCGATCACGAACATGGCGAAGGCGGCGATGGCGGCCGCCGTGGCTTCCTGCCAGCCGAACGCCTGGCCGGTGGTCCAGAGCAGGATGGCGGCGGCAAGGACGGACCAGCCCAGGATGCTGACCACAGACAGCACGGGCCAGGCGTACTTCAGCCAGATGCCCCGGACAGTCCGCCAGGCGGGCGCCAGGGCGAGCAGGGCCGTGCTGCTGGCTTCGGACCACACGGCTGCAGGGTGCAGCGCGGTGGGGCGGCCGTTCCGGTGGAAGGGCTGCTGGAGACGCTCCGCGAGCCGGGTCAACCGGGTGCCGCTGGACGTGCCGTCGGACATAAGGGTTTGCCTTCGTTGTTGCGCTGGAATGACAGTGGCGGCGGCTGCAGCTTCAGGCTGCAGGCCGGGCGGTTCAGGCGTTGGTACGCTGCTGCGGGGCGGCGACGTCGGCCAGGATGCGGGTGAGTACAGCCTCGGCGGTGGCACCCGAGAACTCGGCTTCCGGGTCCATCACGAACCGGTGGGTCCAGACCACGGGCGCCAGTTCTTTGATGTCATCCGGCAGCACAAAGTTCCGTCCCTGCGCTGCGGCCCAGACCTTGGCGGCACGGACCATGGCCAGGGCGCCGCGGACCGAGACGCCAAGCCGGGTCTCCGGGGCGCTGCGGGTCTCCTCGCAGAGCCGGGAGATGTACTCCAGCACCGCCGTGTCAACGTGCGCCGTGGCGGCGAGGTCGGCCATGTCCGCCACCGCCTGGGTGGTGATCACGGGAGACAGATCCTTGGACCGGTCCCTCAGGTTGTTGCCGCCCAGGAGCCGGACAGTGGAGGCGTGGTCCGGGTATCCGATGGAGGTCTTGATCAGGAAGCGGTCCAGCTGGGCCTCGGGCAGGCGGTAGGTACCGGCCTGCTCGATCGGGTTCTGGGTGGCCATCACCATGAAGGGGCGGCCTGCGGAGTAGGTGGTGCCGTCCACGGTGACGCGGGATTCCTCCATGACCTCCAGAAGTGCGGACTGGGTCTTGGGCGACGCACGGTTGATCTCATCGGCCAGGACGATGTTGTTGAAGATCGGCCCCTTGTGGAACTCGAACTTCTGCGTCTTCTGGTCATAGATGGTCACACCGGTGACGTCCGAGGGCAGCAGGTCGGGGGTGAACTGGATGCGGTTGTTGGACCCTTGCACGGTGGCGGCAAGTGCCCTGGCCAGGGAGGTCTTTCCCGTGCCCGGGGCATCCTCGAACAGGACGTGGCCTTCGGCCAGCATGGCGGTGAAGGTCAGCCGGATGACGTGTTCCTTGCCCAGCACCGCCTGGCCCACGTTGGCAACCAGCTTTTCGAATGTGTCGGCAAACCACTCGGCCTGCTCCATGGTCATGGTCATGAAAGTTGCTTCCTTCTTCTGGGTCGAATTCTGTGCGGGCCCGGGTGGACCTGCATTGCGGTGCGGTGTTTCCTGCTAACGGTTGGGCATTCCGGCCGGCGGGTTGCAGCCGACGTTTGACGTGTCACAGCGAAGCCAGTGGCCGGACGCCATGCCGGAGCTCAGGTGATACCAGATACCGCTGGGGTTGTTGGATGTCTTGTACCAAACCTGGTACCGGTCAGCAGTGGACGGGGCGCCGGCGTCGAGCCATATACCCTCTCCCGTGCACTGTGAGGGATTGCCTGCAACGTAACTGTCCGTGCCCTTGCGGGGTTCGGTGCAACTGCGGACCGGGCTGGCAGTGACGTTCCAGGACGTGGGTACCGGGGGCGGTGGCTCCGATCCACTGCGGGAGGTATCGCTGCCGATCCGGCCGGGCTGGCCCCCGCTGATGGCCCGCACTTCCAGCTTGTGCGTCTCGTCGTAGCCCACGCTTTTCGAGAATGAGCGCTGGGTTGTGTCCTGCCAGCCACCGCCATCGAGCCTGTACTGGTAGCCGGTCACCGCCCTGCCGTTGCCGTCCGGCTGGTTCCAGGTCCAGGAGACTGTCTTGTCGCCGACGCCACTGCTGTTGCTGCCGTTGACGGTCGGAGCAAACGCGAGGCCGTAAGGATTGACGGCGTTGGACGGCGCGCTGGCATCGCCGGCACTGGTGCTTCGGGACGAAACAGCCCACACCACCACCGATGTCTGGGTGCCGTTGGGAGCCGCAACCACACCGCCGCCGGCGGGAATGGTCCCCGAGCCGCCCCCTGACGTGAGGCTGTACCGGTAGGTGATCTCCGTCGGCGATGAGCCGTTGCGCTGGGCGTCCGTCAACTGCGTAAACCGGACATCGATCTTGCCGCCGTTGCCGTTGGTGTCCACGAGCGTGGCCGTGGGCGCTCCCACGGTTCCGGGCTTGCCCACGGCACGGGTCGCCGCCGACGGCGCACTGGTTGCACTGGTTCCGGCCTTGTTGGTGGCCGAGACCGTGAAGGTGTAGCTGGACTCGGAGTTGTCCACCGTGACGTTCTGCGAGGTGCCGGCAACCTGCTGGCTTGTGATGGCGGCACCGCCGCGGAGGGTGGTCAGGGTATACGACGAGACAGCGTCACCATTGTTGTTGGGCGCCGTCCACACCACCCTGAGCTGGCTCTGCGAACCCACCGGGGTTGCCTGTGCCACGCTCGGCGCGGCAGGAGTCGCGGGGACGCCGGCCGGTACTTCCGCAGCCGAATACGGGCTCCACTCGGACGGGTCTTTCGCATCGTTCCGGGCCAGGACCCGCACCTTGTAGGACACGCCGTTCTGCAGGCCCTTCCAGACGTAGCTGACGGACGTCAGTCCCTGGATCTGGGGGTTCTGGCCGGCGGGGGCCGGGGAAATCTCCAGGTCGTAGGACTTCACCGGCGAGCCTTTGCTCGCCGGAGCAGTCCAGTTGACCGTCAGCTGCTTGTCGCCGAACTTCAACGACGGCGCCAGCGGGGTATCCGGCCTCACGTCCGGACGCACGTCCGCGGACGCCGGCGACCGGTCTGACTCACCGAATTCGTTGGTGGCCGTCACCTGGAAGTGGTACGTGGTGTTGTTCGTCAGCCCATTCAGCGTGCAGGTGTTGGCGGGGCAGTCCTGCCGGAAGCCGCCCTCCCCGTAGACCGTGTACTTGGTGATGGATGAACCCCGGTCCGCCGGTGCGGACCAGTTGAGCAACGCGGTCTGGTCGCCCACGCTCTGCGCCTGCGGCGTGGTGGGTGACGCCGGCTTGTCCTTGACGGTGAGCCGGACCCGTGCCGTGGCATGCCGGGAGCTGTCCTGCGTCTTGTCCTCCACCGTGTACGCAACCACCAGGGTTCCGGTGAAACCCGGAGCAGGCGTAACCGTGATCGAGTCACCGTTGACTCCCACGTTGCCACTGCCGGTTTCGGTGTTTGCGGCAATGATCTTCAGCGGTGTTTCCGGGAACGGGTTGGCGTCATTGGCCAGGACGTTGATGGTCACCGGCTTGCCGGCGGCGGCCATGTCCTGCACGTCGTCGTTGGCAACGGGCTTGGGCCGGTTGGAGGCGGTCACGGCAAGCTGGTACGTGGCCGTGGCTTCAAGCCCGCGCGGATCCGTCGCCTTGACCTGCACCGCGGCCCGGGTCCCGGTTGCCGTGGAATCGGCCGCCGAAACCTTCAGCGCCGCGCCTTCGACGCGCGCGTTGAAGCCGCCGGGTGAATCCCCCACCAGCTCATACTTCATCTTCTCGACGTCGTCCTGGTCGGGGTCGGAGGTCAGCTTGCCCAGGTCAGTGCTGGCCGGGTCACCCTTGGGAACGTCCACATTGGCGCCAAGCAGCTCCGGCGGGTTGTTCTTGTTGGGGTTCGGCAGGACTTTGGTACGGATGCTCAAGGTTGATTTCAGACCGGCGGGGTCATCCGGGCCAGTACCGTCGGTGACCTCGAACGTGAGCGATCCGGGGCCCACGTAGTCGGCTCCTGCCGTGTACTTCAGGCCGGTACCGTCGCGCGTCACCGGATCGCCGCCGTCGGCCCCAATGAGCTTGACCCTGTCCACCTGGGTCAGCCGCGGCGAGCGGCCTTCCCGTACCTTGACCCACTCTTTCAGGTCCACGTCGACGGACTGCCCGGCCACCACCTCGATGACCTCATCCTTGGCCAGGGTGGGGACCTGCTGGCCCAGGCCCGGCACCCAGATGATGGCCGTGGACTGCTGGCCGTCAACGTCTTCCACCGTGTACGGAATGAGCTGGGGCTGTTCGGTGAGTTCCACCAGCACGTTGCCGTTACCGCCGGGCCGGGCGGTGGTTGCCTCGGTGCTGATCTTCAGGTTCTCCCCCACACCGTCAGGGTCCTCGTCGTTCTTGAGGACGGGAACATCCACGGCCGTCTTGCCCATGGCCTGGGCCGAGGTCACCCTGTCGTCGCGGGCAACCGGTGCCGTGAGGGGCACGTCGTTGTCCACCACCAGGCGGATGGCGGCCTGGGCAGCAGCGTCCCGGTCGTCCGCGACGGTGTACCGCACGTTCACGGTTCCCGCCTCGTTGGGGGCCTGCAGGATGATGCGGCCGCTGTTCCTGCTCACGGTCGCCTGCAGGGCCGGGTCGGCCTCGACTCCGTCGGTGAGGATGCGGATGCGGTCGCCGTCGGGATCGGTGTCGTTGGCGGTCGCGTCGACGGCGATCTGCCGCCCCGGACGCACCCGGACCTCGTCGTCCACCGGGGTGGGCTTCTGGTTGGTCTCGCCGCGCGGTGCGATGCCCACGGTCACGGTGCCCGTGTTGATGGCACCTTGGCGGTCCACCACTTTGTAGCGGAAGGTGTCGGTACCGGTGCCGTCCCCTGCGGCGGTGAAGTCGATGAAGTTGCTGCCGACAGTGGCGGTTCCCATGGCAGGGGTGCTGTCGATGCCGGTCAGCTGCACGGAGTCGCCGTCGGGATCGATTCCGTCCAGCGGCACCGGAATCCGGGCGGTGCCGGCCGCCACCACCCGGGCGGTCAGGTTGCGGGGCTGGGGCCGGGAATTCTCCGCTCCCTCCAGGGGCAGGATGTGGATGGTGACGGCGGCTGCGCTCTTCTGGCCCTGCGGATCCACGGCGTTGTAGATGGCGCGTACCGTCTTGGGCTGGGCGCCGGCGATGAAGCGGAGCGTGTTCTCTGAGACGAAGCTCTTTCCGTCCACGGGATCCACGGCCTGCGGCAGGACCGGGTCCACGGCCAGTTCCTGCCCCTGCGGATGGGTGTCGTTGTCCAGGACCGGGATGGTGACAACGTCGTTGACACGGACGTTCACTTCATCCGGTTTGGGCTGCGGGGCTTCCACCACCGCCGGGGCGGGGACGGGCACCACGGAGACGCTGCCCGTGGCCGACTTCTTCCCGTTGGACATGGTGTAGTCGAACAGGATGGGGTCCTTGGTCCCCAGGATGTCGGTAATCCGCAGGACGCTGTGGTTGATCACGCTGACCGATACCGTGGCGTTGTCAGGGAGTTTGACGGACTGTAGCACCAGGACGCCGCCGGAGGGGTCGGAGTCGTTGGCCAGGGGATCCAGCAGTACGCTGCCGCCGGTGGGCATCAAGGCCACGTCATGGACTGCCACGGGGTCGCCGCCGTCGTTGCCTGATTCGACGTCGACCCGGATGAGGCCCTGGCTGCTTTGCGGACCATTGCTCGCAATGTACGTGAGGTACACCGGGCCGGGGGTGGTGCTGCGGAAGGTGAAGGTCCCGCCGTCGGTGACCGGGCCGAGCTCGGCCGGGCCGTTGGCTTCCACCTGCGCCAGGCGGAGGGCGCCGCCGTTGGGGTCGACGTCGTTCTTCAGCGGGGAGATGACCAGGTCCTGGCCCACCACGGCGGTGACGTGGTCGGCGTTGACCACGGGCGCAAGCGCGCCGGGCGGCTGGACGTTGACCACCACCTTGCCGGTGACAGTTGCCCGTCCGTCCCAGATAGTGACCTGGACGTTCTTCTTGCCGGCGGTTGCACCGGAGTCCTGGAAGGTGAGCAGGCCGTCGCGCCGCACCTTGACCTGGTCCTGGTCGTTATCGGCTTTGGCATCCAGCAGCACCAGGTCGTCGCCGTCGGGGTCAATCCAGTCGGTGAGGATGTTCTGGCTGACGGTCTTGCCCTGTTCCACCAGCATGGTGGTGTCTTCGCCGCGCTTGAACTTGGGCGGTTTGTTTTCGTCCGGTCCCACTACGCTGAGCGTGACCTGGCCACCGGCGGACAGGCCCCGGCCGTCGGAAGCACTGTAGTTGAAGGTCTCGGTGCCGGGTTTGGCGTCAGCCGGGACAGTGATCTGGAACGCGGTGCCGCCGTAGATGCTTTCCAGCGTGCCCGCTTTGGGCCGGGAGTCCCCCACCGCCGCGGTCAGGACGTCGCCGTCGGGGTCGGAGTCATTGTCCAGGACGCTCAGGATGGTGGTGCGGCCAGGGCGCACGCCGACGGCGTCGGGCTTGGTTTCGGGCGGCCGGTTGGGTTTGGTGCGGTCCGGCAGGATGTTGATGGTGTTGTTGTCCGCCGATTCCTGGTCCTGGTCATCGGATTCGTTTTTGGGTGGGATGACGTCGTCCCAGTTGTTGACCAGCTGCATGTTCTGGTTCACCAACCAGACATTGCCCGAGTTCACGTCATTCAGGACCACCAGGTCCCGGTTCACCCGGAAAACATACGACGGCGACGCACTCGCCCTGGGCACGTCCACCTTCTTATCGTCCCCATCATTGGTGCAGTCCCGGACATACTTGTTCGCGCCCGACCACGCCGCATGCACACACCCGCCCAACTGCACCGGAGCAGCAGGAACACCCTCACCATCGAACGTCACCGTCTTGGCCGTCCCGCCATCCAACGGCTGCCTCAACAACGCCTTCCGCGTGGCAATGGCCACAACATCACTGCCCGGGCCCGCCTGCTGCAACTTCGCATCCCGCGCACCCTCCAACGCCAACCGCTTACCACCAGGCAAAAACAGGTTCCCCGCCGCAGCATCCAACACCACCGGCCGGTCCCCCACCACCGTCATCTGCACATCCCCGGCACCCCTCAACCCATCCCAGGTCTCAGACTCCGAGGACGTCACCGCCCCGTTGGCATCCACACCCGTCACCGTTACAGCCCCGGTTTTTGGGTCCGCCGAATAAATCCGGTCATCAGAACCCACCGCAGACACAAGACCCGCAGAACCCACCAAAACCGGCTCCGACGCCTCCTTATCAAAACCATTCACCGTGGACGGCGACACCGCCCACACCTTCCCCGAGGCAGCATCGGTCACCGACATCGTCCGCGCCCCGAAACTCACATCAGCAGCGCCCGGCAACTGCTTATCCCCGCCCAGGCGCATATTCGCCGGCGAGACCTGGTTCAACGTCGAACCAGCCTCATCATCAACAAACACCTCGCCCGCATGCTGAAGGACATCGAACGTCGTCGACGCCGGCGTCACCGCACCATCGAGCACCCGCGACGGATAATTCAACCGCCCCACAGCATTCTTCGACTTCGACACCACCCACACGCCGCCGTCATTCAACTCCACCTCAGTGGTCTTAAACCCCGGATACAACACAGCACCGGTCACCACCACCGCCACCACAGCACCAAACGCAGAACCGGTGACGAATTTCTTGTGTCGCTTCTTCAGCCCAAGCTTCCCCAGCAGAGTTGTCACAGCGTTACTTTTCCCCCAGATTGTGCGGCCGCATGGCGGCCTTGTCAGGGACCGGTACGAGGCTCTCTTTTCCCCCGCGTAAGCCTACCGAATGGCGGAATACCCCGCGATGGGGACATCTGCCCGGGTGGCAGGGCGTGGGACGGGTCAGCAATGCGGGGCTCCAAGTGCGGCGGGGTCGGGAAGAGTGGTGTGGCCGGCGATGACGTAGCGGCCCACGTTGCGTGCTGAACCGGATTCGACCCGCCACCAGCGGATGATGCCGGTGCCTGACCAGTTGTCGCTCTGGTCGATGTAGCACGCCACCATGATGCGGTCCTGGGTGACCTTGTAGAACCATGGCGGGTTGTCCCCCGTGACGCCGTCACAGTCGAAGTAGGGATTGGGCCGGTAGTTCGATCCGCCCAAAGTGAAGGTACAGCTCCGCTCGAAGTTGGGGTCGGAGGTCTTGATCCGGGTTTCCCACAGTCCCTGCTTGCCTGACGTGGCGCTGGCAGTGACCACCGCGCTGCCGGTGCCCAGCGAGTTGAAGGTCTGCACGGCGATGGTGACGGTTTCGCCGAACCCTGCCGTGTTGACTGTCCTGCTGCCGGAGGGGGCAACGTTCTCCCAGCCGCCGTTGTTGATCCTGATCTTGGTTTGGGCGACGTCGTTGGTGCTGGTGGACGGTGAGGACCAGTTGAGGGTGGCCGACTTTTGGTTGACTCCGCCATTTTGGCCTGACGCCGAGGGGGTGCCCGGGGATCCGTACGGCGTGGCCGTCGCAGGGGTGCTGCCGTCCGAACTTGGAGCCACCGTTGAATTGGCAATAACGGTGATGCTGACGGCCGAGCCGTTGGTGAAGCCGCCAACGGTCTGCCCTGGCGTGATGGGTCCGCGTGCGCCGTTGCTGGCGTTGTAGCTGTAGCTGACTTCGTTCTCGGCGGAACCGTTGCGTTCGGCAGCGGTCAGCTTGCGGAAGTCCACTGTCACTGAGCGTCCTGCCCCACCTGTATTGGCGGGTGTTGCCGTAACGCCTGATACCGTTGCCAGCTTGCCGGTCGCGCGTCGGGGCGTCGAGGGCGGGCTGACGTTGCCCTTGCCTGCCTTGTTTTCAGCCTGCACCGTGAAGGTGTAGGCAGCCTCGGAGTTGTTGGCGGTGAAGTTCGCGGTGCGGACATTGCCGGGCACGGTCTGCGTCTGGGCAGCGGCGTTGCCGCCGCTCATGGTGACGTAGTAGGAGCTGATGGGGTCGCCGTTGGTGTTGGGTTCGGACCAGGTGACCCTGATCTGGCTCTGGCTTCCCACGGAAGGTGCGACGGCGGACGACGGCGCAGCGGGTGCCGCAGGGACGCCGGCGGGGTTGTCTTCCGCCGAGTAGGTCCCCCAGTCGGAGGCGCCGAGTTCGTTGACGGCCTGCGCGCGCACCTTGTACTTGACGCCGTTGGTGAGGCCGGTCCAGGTGTAGTTCAGCCCGGCCACCTCGTTCTTGACCGCGACGCCGCTGGCCGGCGGCGGAGAGATCTCCAGGTTGTAGTGCTTCACCGGTGAGCCCTCGGTTTTCGCGGCCGGCCAGGTGATGGCCATGGTCTTGTCGCCGGCCTTGACGGTGGGGGCATCAGGGGGTGACGGCTTCTCGTCCGGCCGGATTTCGTTGGACTGTGGAGACGCCTGTGAGTCCCCCACCTCATTGGTGGCCAGCACCGTGAACACGTACTTGACGTTGTTGGTCAGCCCGCTCAACGTGCAGGTGGTGGTGGGGCACTTCTGCTCGAAGCCGTTGTTCGAACGGACCGTGTATCCCGTGATGGCGGCACCGTTGTCCGACGGCGGGGCCCATTTGAGGACGGCGGTCCGGCTGCGGACGTCGGTGGCACTGGGAGCCGAGGGCGCGTCGGGTTTGTCCCGCACGGTGAGTCTCAGGCGGCCGTCCACCTGGCGGGACAGGTCGCCTGTCTTGTCCGCCAGGGTGTACCGGACCACCATGACGCCTTTGTAGCCGTCAGCCGGGGTAACAGTGATGCTGTCTCCTGATACCCCCGGCTGTCCCGCCGCAGAACCCGTCTCCACGGTGGCGGCGACTATCCGGAGAGGGGTGTCCGGGAAGGGGTTGAAGTCGTTGGCCAGGACGTTGACGCGTTCCGTTTTGCCCGCGTTGGCTTTCTCCACTGCGTCGTCATTGGCCACAGGCAGCGGCCGGTTGGAGGCCACATGGCGTGCCGTGATGGTGGCAGCCACGGCGGGCGACCTGCCGTCGGTGGCCTTCACCTGGATGTTTCCGGTGACGCCGATGCCAAGGGAACCGTCGGCAGTGATGGCGAGGGTGGCGCCGTCGACCTTTGCGGTGAAACCGGCGGGAAGCGTCCCGTCGAGTTCGAAGCGCAGGTTGTCCTTGTCCCGATCGTCCACGTCTTTGGCCAGTCCGGCCAGGTCAACCGTTGCCTGTTCTGCCTTGGGGACGTCCACTGAAGTGCCGCTGAACGTAGGCGGGTGGTTGGCATTGGGGTCGGGGATCACCTTGGTCATGATGACCAGTGTGGATTTCAGGCCGTCCCCGTCCTCCGGCCCGGAGCCGTCCGTGACCTCGAAGGTGATGGAGCCGGGACCCACGTAGTCGGGCTTCGCCGCGTACCGCAGGGCCTTCCCGTCGGACTGGATGACGCCGTCGGAAGATCCGCCCTGAACGCGCACCGAGTCAGCCACCGTGACCCGGGCAGTGCGGCCGTTGCGGACGCGGACATATTCGGAAAGGTCCAGCGTGACGTCCTTGCCGGACATGATTTCGACCGGCTCGGTTTTGGCCAGCGTGGGGTATTGCGCGCCCTGGCCGGGGATCCACATCAGGGCGGTGGAGGTGAGCCCGTCGATGTCCGTCACCGTGTAGGGAATCAGTTGGTCTTCCGGGGTCAGCGCCACCACCACGTTGCCCGAGCCGCCATCGCGGGCGTTGGGGTTGCCGTCGGGCAGGCTGATTTTGAGGTCGGAGGCCACACCATCGGCATCCGAGTCGTTCTTAAGGACCGGCACGTCCACGGCTGTCTTGCCGAGGGTTTCCGCCACCGTCACCCGGTCATCCTTGGCCACGGGGCGCTTGAGTTCGGCATCCGGGCTGACCCGGATCCGGATGACGGCGCTGGCCGAAGCTTTCTTGTCGTCCTGGATCCGGTAGCTGATGCTTTCGTTGCCGGCAGCACCTGGCGCCGTGAAAAGGACCTTGGCGGCGTCCGTTGCCTCGACCTGCAGTTCAGGCTTCGCCTCGAAACCATCGGAGACCAGGCTGAGCGGGTCGCCGTCGGGGTCTGAATCGTTTGCCAGGGCCTCCACGGCCACCTTGCGGCCCGGCCTGACATCCACGGCGTCATCCACCGCGATGGGCTTCTGGTTGTTGGCCTCCGGCGGAGCGATTCCCACAATTACCGTGCCCGTGTTCTCGGCGCCGATCCGGTCCCGCACCCGGTAGGTAAAGCTGTCGGTGCCGGCAGCATCTCCTGCTGCCGTGAATTCAAGGTAACCCTCCCTCACCACAGCGGTTCCCATGGCAGGTGCCTTGTCGATGCCGATGAGCTGGACGGAGTCGCCGTCGGCGTCGATTCCGTCCAGGGGCACCGGCACCTTGACGGTCATGCCGGCCACCACGCGGGCCGTCAGGTTCCGAGGTTCGGGCCGGGAATTCCGGTCATCGTCCCGGGCGCGGATGCGGATGGTCACCTGCTGGGAATCCACCTGCCCGGATTCGTTCTGCACCTTGTAAATGGCGTACACGGTTTTCGCTTCGGGTCCGGCAAGGAAGCGCAGCTGATCACCAGCCACGAAGATGCGGCCGTCACCGGCGTCAGGTTGCTGGGCGAGATCGGGCAGGAGGGTGAGCTTGGAGCCGTTCGGATCAGTGTCGTTGGCCAGGACAGGGATGGTCACGACGTCGTTGACGCGGACGGTGGCTTCGTCCGGCTTGGCCTGGGGAGCCTGGAGCTTGGCCGGCGCAGGGACCATGATCACGGCGATCTCGCCGGTGGCGGACGACCGGCCGTTGGACACGGTGTACCGGACGGTCAACTGGCCTTCAGCCCGGATGTCGGTAATCCGGACCACCGAGTGGTCCAGCACCGCGACGCTCACCGGCAGGCCGGCGTCGGCCGTCACGGACTGCACCACCAGCACGCCACCGGACGGATCCGAGTCGTTGCCCAGGACATCCACCAGGACGTCCCCGCCGGTGGGCAGCAGCGCCGTATCGCGGACGGCGACGGGCGCACCCTCGTCGGTGCCCGGCACCACGTCCACGCGCACCAACTGTTGGGCACTGGCAGGGCCGTTGGTTACCAGGTAGCTGACGTAGTGGGCGCCGGGCGTGCGGGAATTGAAGGTGAAGGTCTGCTGGTCCGGGTTGAGGGTGGCCGTCGACTCAGCATCGGGGGTGGCCTGCGCCAGACGCAACGTGCCGCCTTGCGGGTCCGAATCGTTTTTCAGCGGAGTAATGACGGTATCGGTGCCGGCAACGGCCACCACGTGGTCGGCGTTGGCAATCGGCGGCAGGGAGCCGGGGCTCCTGACATCCACGGTGACCTTTCCTTCGGCCGTGGCCTGTCCGTCCGATACCGACACGGTCAGGACTTTGCGGCCGGGGCCGGCGCCGGAGTCCTGGAAGGTGAGCTGGCCGTCGGGGCGGATCCGGGCCTGGTCCAGCGGGTCTGTGCTGGACACGGAAACGGCGAACAGGTCGTCGCCGTCGGGATCGATCCAGTCGGGAAGGATGTTCTGCGTGACAGCCTTCCCGGATTGAACCACCAGCGTGGTGTTCCGGTTTGGCTTCTGCCGCGGCGCGCTGTTGGTGCCCGGCGGGACGACGTTGAGGGTAATGTCGGCTGACGCGGAGAGGCCGCGGCCGTCATCCACGGTGTACTTGAAGGTCTCACTGCCCGCTTTGTCCGCCGGCACGGCAGTCTGCAGCCCGGTGGAGCCGTAGATGGGCGAAACGGAGCCAGTCCTGACGCCTTCCGGAGTGCGGACGGTCAGGACGTCACCATCGGGGTCGGAGTCATTGTCCAGCACCGGCAGGATGGTTGTTCTTCCGGCACGGATGCCGAACTGGTCCGGTTTGGCCACCGGCGCGCTGTTGGGTTTGGTCCGGTCCGGCAGGACCGTCTGCTGGACTTCGTCGGCGGAATCCTTGTCGGCGTCGTCGGAAGTTTCCTTGGGTGGGATGACGTCGTCCCAGTTGTTGACCAGCTGCATGTTCTGGTTCACCAACCACACATTGCCCGAATTCACGTCATTCAGGACCACCAGGTCCCGGTTCACCCGGAAAACATACGACGGCGACGCACTCGCCCTGGGCACGTCCACCTTCTTATCGTCCCCATCATTGGTGCAGTCCCGGACATACTTGTTCGCACCCGACCACGCCGCATGCACACACCCGCCCAACTGCACCGGAGCAGCAGGAACACCCTCACCATCGAACGTCACCGTCTTGGCCGTCCCGCCATCCAACGGCTGCTTCAACAACGCCTTCCGCGTGGCAATGGCAACAACATCACTGCCCGGGCCCGGCTGCTGCAACTTCGCATCCCGCGCACCCTCCAACGCCAACCGCTTACCACCAGGCAAAAACAGGTTCCCCGCCGCGGCATCCAACACCACCGGCCGGTCCCCCACCACCGTCATCTGCACATCCCCGGCACCCCTCAACCCATCCCAGGTCTCAGACTCCGACGACGTCACCGCCCCGTTGGCATCCACCCCCGTCACCGACACAGCCCCGGTTTTTGGGTCCGCCGAATAAATCCGGTCATCAGAACCCACCGCAGACACCAGACCCGCAGAACCCACCAAAACCGGCTCCGACGCTTCCTTGTCGAAGCCGTTAACTGTGGACGGCGACACCGCCCACACCTTCCCCGAGGCAGCATCGGTCACCGACATCGTCCGCGCCCCGAAACTCACATCAGCAGCGCCCGGCAACTGCTTATCCCCGCCCAAACGCAAATTCGCCGGCGAGACCTGGTTCAACGTCGAACCAGCCTCATCATCAACAAACACCTCGCCCGCATGCTGAAGGACATCGAACGTCGTCGACGCCGGCGTCACCGCACCATCGAGCACCCGCGACGGATAATTCAACCGCCCCACAGCATTCTTCGACTTCGACACCACCCACACGCCGCCGTCATTCAACTCCACCTCAGTGGTCTTAAACCCCGGATACAACACAGCACCGGTCACCACCACCGCCACCACAGCACCAAACGCAGAACCGGTAAACCCCCGCGAGCGCGGCAGGCGGCGCCAGCGGGGCACGCCGGAAGCAGGGCTTTGGGCGCGCGTTTGTCCGCGACGTTTCATGTGTGAATATCCCCCGGTAAATCTAGGCTCTGTGCCTGCAGCCGGCGTCACGGGACCCCGGGCACCACAACGATACCGCTATACGCCAACAAATGGATAAATTCTTTCGGTCCGGCTTCGGCGGGAGCCGCAACTGCCGGTTTCCTAGTCCAGGACCAAGCCCTTGCCGCGGCCGCGGGTGAGGCGGACGGGATTGATTTCGCCGAACCCGCGGACGTTTTCCGGGGCCTGGGGAATCATGACGAACCGCTCGTCGTGCTCCAGGGCGGAGGCCGTCATGGAGTCCACCAGCACCGTACCGGGGTCGGCAAGGGTGGTCAGGCGGGCTGCAAGGTTGACCGTGGGGCCGTAAATGTCGCCAAGACGGGAGAGGATCCTGCCCCACACCATGGCCACCCGGGCTTCGGGCAGGATTTCGTCCTCGGTGAAGGCCTCGGCCAGCGCCAGGGAAATTTCCGCGCCGGCGGCCGGGGTTTCGGCGATGTAGAGGACTTCGTCGCCCACGGTCTTGACCAGGCGGCCACCCCCCACGGAGATGATTTCGGCGCACTTGTTTTCGAAGCGCTGGACCAGCCGGGCCAGCGTCTTTTCGTTCATCCGCCGGGACAGGCTGGTGTAGGAGACCAGGTCCGCGAAACCCACCGCGCGGGCCAGGGGCAGCGGAGCGTCGTCCTCATCGCCTTCCCGGCCTTCCTCGCTGGCCTGCAGCCCTGCTTCGGCACGCACCGCCAGCCGTTGGACCCCGGCGTTGAGCTGGCGCCGCCAGGAGTACACCAGGACCTCTTCGAGGGCGTCCACCAGGGCCGGAAGTTCATTGACCAGGCGTTTCCGGGCCACGGCATCGGTAACGCCCTGCTCGTGGACCATGTCCTCCACCAGGGCTTCGATCTGCCAGACCACCATGCGGTCCGTCATCTGCCCGATGGAGCGGGTCACCGAAATGGCAGCCTCTTCCGTAAGCTTTCCGGCCCGGACCAGATCCACCACAGTGGACAGGGCGGCCTGGTCGCGTTCGGTGAAGGCGACGTCCTCGTCGCCGAAATTCGGGAATCCCAGGGCACGCCAGAGTTTGCGGGCAGAGAGGAGGGACAGTCCCGCGCCGGCAGCAACTTCACGACGGCGGAGCTTGCGTTCGCCGCCCAGGAGGCGGGCTTCGAGGGCCTTCATGGCCAGGCGTTCGGCGGACATGGTTCCGGTGGGCGGGTGCCGGTCCACAGCGGGGGTGGCGGCGGCGGTGTCGGGTGCGGGCGTCGCGTCGCCGGCAGCGTTCACCGAGGCGGATGCATCAGTTGGTTCAAAGGCGGCGGTGGCAGGGGCGATGCTGTCAACGCGTTCCTGCTGGGCCTCATCGGTCATCCCGTCCACCTTCTCTCATGTCCTCCGGAAAAGCACCGGCGGGGTAATGCATCGCGCCACCAAGCTGGGGCTCGCTGAAATCCGGGCTGTCGTCCGGCAGTTCCCCGATGGCGTCGAGGATAAAGTCGCGGAACCTGGCAACCTCGGGCACGTCGCGAAAGGTCACCACGCCCTGGTACCCGGTTTCCAAGGATATATTCCCCGAGCGCACCAATCGCTGCAGCAAGGATTCGTGGACTGTCAGGTTACGCACCGATGCCAGGTTCACCTGCTGGTCCCGCCTGTTCAGCAGTCCGTAGCGGGCCACCATCCGCTGGCTGGTCAGGGTGTAGCGGGTTCCCTGCCAGCGGAGGAGACGGGGCAGGCAATAAGCCAGCCACACGGCCGCGGCGGCGGCCACACAGGCGGTGACAAGCCACGGCGTCCACTGGCGGCCAAGGGCAGGCGCCAGGCGGGCTGCCCCGCCGCGGATGATCCAGGCACTTGCGTAGGCAGCCAATGCCGGCGCCAGCACGAAGGCCACAGCTGCCCCGGCCAGCTTCCTGGGCTGGGGACGGGTAGTGACGATGACCTGCTCCCCGGGAAGGAGGGTTTTACGCATAACCGCCTTGGTTGGGCGCGTCCGGTGCCGTCCAGGGCCGCAGGTGAACCACGTCTCCGGCGGTCACCACGTGCTCCCGCGCGTCACGGTCCACCACCAGCAGGGAGCCGTAGTCATCCAGGCGGGACGCATGTCCGATGATTTCGTGGTCGCCGGGCAACTGCGCGCGCACCTGCTTCCCCAAGGTGACCATCACGGCTTCCACCCTCTTGTGCAAGGACGGACCACCCGCCAGCCCGGCCGCGGGGTCGCCATCGGCGTTGCAGAAACTGCGGTACAGGACCGCAAAGTTGGTCAGGTAGCTCTTGAGCAGCGCGGTGCGGTCGGTGGTGCGGGCACCTTCCAGGGCCACCGAAGTGGCGGTGGGCACCGGAAGTTCGCTTTCGCGCAGGGTGACGTTCAGGCCGGTCCCCAGGATGACGGGGGGCACGTTGCCGTCAACCATCGGGCCCAGCTGGGCCAGGATGCCGGCGATTTTCCTGCCGCGGACCAGGACGTCGTTGGGCCATTTGAGTTCGGCCGGAATGCCGGCAGTTTCCAGGAGGGTTTCGCGCAGCGCCAGGGCTGCGATCAAGGACAACCAGGAATAGCTCTGGGTGGGAAGGGGCCTGCCCTCCGCGTTGACCGGACGCAGCACCACGGACACGGACACCGAGCTCAGCGGCGGAGCTTCCCAGCGCCGGTCCAGCCGTCCCCTGGCCGCAGTCTGGTACTCGGCCGTCAGCACAGAGAGGTCCGGCCATGCTGAAGGTTCAACGGTGACACCGCGCAGGAGGTCCGCGTTGGTGGAGCCGGTGGAGTCCACAACATCGATCCGCGGTATTCCTGTGGCAGCGAGGAAACGCTGGTCGGCCAGGTCCCCTCGGTTCAGGGGAGTGCCCGGTGCGTGTGCGTCGTCCATATCCAAATCCTACCGAGCCTGGCCAGTCCCACCGAGCCGGCCACTGCCCGGCCGCCACCGCCCAGCCCGTCACGGCAGCGCGTGGACAATGCGGGCGCGGCAGGAGACCCGGCTAAAGGAAGATGTCCGGAACCAGCTGGTCTTCGGGCGCTCCCAGGCTGTAGGGGCGGAAATCGTTGACTCCCGCTGCCGCCAGCACCTGCTCGTCCGTGTAGAAATTGCCCGACGGCGGGTCGCCGGCGGACAGGTTGGCACCGGTGAGGATGGCGTGCGCTGCGTCTGCCATGATCTGCGGGCCCCGTGCGGCCAGAACCATGGTTTCGCCGTGCGGCATGTTCCGGATGGCGGCGGTGTCGATCAGGGTGCACGGCCAGAGTGAGTTGACCCTGATCCCGTCAGCCTTCAGTTCCTCGGCCAGCCCCAGCGTGGTTAGGCTCATCCCGTATTTGGCCATGGTGTACGCAAGGTGCTTTCCGGCCCAGGAGGGGTGGAGGTTCAGCGGCGGCGACAGCGTGAGGATGTGCCCCTGTTCTGACTTACGCAGCGCCGGGAGCGCCAGTTTGGACAACAGGAAGGTGCCGCGGACGTTGATGTCCTGCATCAGGTCGTACTTTTTCATGTCCACGGCGTCAGTGGTGGAGAGGTCGATGGCGGAGGCATTGTTGATGACGATGTCGATGCCGCCGAAGCGGTCAACGGCTGCGGCCACGGCGCCGGCCACGTCTTCATCCCGGCGCACATCGCCCACCAGCGGCAGTGCCTGGCCGCCCGCCTGCTCCAGTTCCCCGGCCGCGGTAAAAACGGTTCCGTCCAGTTTGGGGTGCGGCTCCCCCGTCTTGGCCAGGAGCACGATATTTGCGCCGTCCCTGGCCGCCCTCGTGGCAATAGCCAGCCCGATTCCACGGCTGCCGCCGGAGATCAGGATGGTCCTGCCCGCCAGGGAACCTGCCGCCCGGTAAGGGCTTTCGGGAGCATGCACAGCATCATCGCTAGAAGTCATGGGAACACTGTAACCCAACTAAGTTACCGGTGAGTAACATGGGAGAGAGGCTGGGGGAAACGCAGAAAATTGTAGGTTCCCTACAGCTGTAGGCGCCCAAAGCGTCACTAGACTTGCCAGCAGGGTTGGTCTTTTGTGTGGATGCTACTTAATGCTCCGGACAACGCGGGCCACCAGCCAACAGAACTGACCTGCTACAGAGCCGGAGACACTTGATGAGCCACGATCTGACAACGACAGCGGGAAAGATTGCCGATTTCCGCGACCGCCAGGCGCGCGCCGAACAGCCCTCCGGCCCCGAAGCCATCGAAAAGCAGCACGCACGCGGCAAGAACACGGCCCGCGAGCGCATTGACCTGCTGCTGGACGAGGA
This sequence comes from Arthrobacter sp. SLBN-112, assembly GCF_006715225.1. Taxonomy (NCBI): domain Bacteria; kingdom Bacillati; phylum Actinomycetota; class Actinomycetes; order Micrococcales; family Micrococcaceae; genus Arthrobacter; species Arthrobacter sp. SLBN-112. Next base: position 2,517,041 of record NZ_VFMU01000001.1, on the reverse strand, counting down.
CTCGTTTGTCGAATTCGACGCGCTGGCCGTGCACCGCTCCACCGCCTTCGGCATGGACAAGAAGAAGCCCCTGGGCGACGGCCTGGTCTCCGGCTACGGCACCGTGGACGGCCGCCTGGTGGCGGTCTACAGCCAGGACTTCACCGTCTACGGCGGCTCGCTGAGCCAGGTCAACGGCGAAAAAATAGTCAAGGTCCAGGAGTTCGCCCTCCGCAACGGCTGCCCCGTCGTCGGGATCCTGGACGGCGGCGGCGCCCGCATCCAGGAAGGCGTGGCCTCCCTGGCCATGTTCGCGGACATCTTCCGCAACAACGTCCACGCCAGCGGCGTGGTGCCGCAGATCTCCCTCATCATGGGCCCGTCCGCCGGCGGCGCCGCCTACTCCCCCGCCCTCACCGACTACGTGGTGATGGTGGACAAGACCTCGCACATGTTCATTACCGGCCCCGACGTCATCAAGACGGTCACCGGCGAGGACGTGGACATGGAAACCCTGGGCGGCGCCCGGCAGCACAACGCCACCACCGGAACGTCCGCCTACCTGGCCTCGGATGAAACCGATGCCATCGAGTTCGTGCGCGAACTGCTGGACTTCCTGCCCTCCAACAACCTCTCGGAGGCACCGGTGCTGGGGCACCAGCAGGAGTTGGAGGTGGACGACGACGACCTCGCCCTGGACACGCTGGTCCCGGATTCGGCCAACCAGCCCTACGACATGCGCGCCGTCGTGGAACAGATCGTGGACGACGGGCACTTCCTGGAGATGCAGGCCCTGTACGCCCCCAACGTGATGATCGGCTACGGGCGGGTGGAGGGCCACACCGTGGGCATCGTAGCCAACCAGCCGCTGCAGTTCGCCGGCACCCTTGACATCGCCGCATCGGAAAAAGCCGCCCGGTTCGTGCGGCACTGCGACGCCTTCAACATTCCCATCATCACCCTGGTGGACGTTCCCGGGTTCCTTCCCGGCAAGGACCAGGAGTTCCAGGGCATCATCCGCCGCGGCGCCAAGCTCCTCTACGCCTACGCCGAGGCCACCGTCCCCAAGCTCACCGTCATCACCCGCAAGGCCTACGGCGGCGCCTACATCGTGATGGGTTCCAAGAAGCTCGGCGCCGACCTGAACCTGGCATGGCCCACGGCCCAGATCGGCGTCATGGGCGCGCAGGGCGCGGTGAACATCCTTTACCGGCGCGACCTCGCCGCCGTTGCCCAGGACGGGGGCGACGTGGAGGCGCGCCGCGCCGAAGTGATCCGCCAGTACGAGGAAGAACTCCTCAACCCCTACCAGGCAGCCGAGCTGGGCTACGTGGACGCCGTCATCGCCCCCTCGGATACCCGCATCCAGATCATCAAGGGACTGCGGGCCCTGCGCGACAAGCGCGCCAGCCTCCCCGCCAAGAAGCATGGGAACATCCCCCTGTGACCGCCGCACACGATCCCGAGGCGGGGGCCGTGGAGACTTCCGAAGCCCAGGCCGCTCCCCTGCTCTCTGTTGTCAAGGGACAGCCGAACGCCGAGGAGCTGGCCGCGCTCACCGCCGTCGTCCTTTCCCTCGGCGGCGCCGAACCAGCGCGTGCGGACAAACCGTCCGTGCGGCACTGGGTGCGCCGGCAGCAGCTCAAGCTGGACCCCACGCCGGGACCAGGCGCCTGGAAACGAAGCCGCGGCTGAAAAGCCGGATCTTTCGCACCCTGGCTATTAGTCTCGGAATGTGACTACAGACACTGCACCCGCCGCGCGCCCGCATACCCGGATCGACGCCGTCGCGGACAACTACACGGACACCCTGATCAGGCTCAACCCGACGTTCGCCACCACCCTTGGCCTGCCCGGACATGAGACGGAGTACCAGGACTTCTCACCTGCCGGCATTGCCGGATTCGCAGAGGCGGCACGGGAAGCCCTGGCCTCCCTGGAGGGCCTGGAACCGGAAGACGACGTGGACGCGGTGACCCTGGACGCCATGCGGGAACGGCTGGGCCTCCAGCTGCTGATCCACGCCTCCGGCTGGGAATACGCGGACCTGAACAACATCGCCTCCCCCGCCCAGGACATCAGGGCCATCTTCGACCTCATGCCCACGGACAGCGAACAGGACTGGGAGCACATTGCCGGGCGCGCCCACAACGTGCCCGCTGCCATCAGCGGGTACATCGAGTCCCTGCGCATGGCCAGGGACTCCGGCAGGGTGTCCGCTGCCCGCCAGGTGCGGATCGTCATCGAACAGGTGGCCAAGTACGCCGCCCCGGACGGCTTCTTCGCCAAGCTCGCCACAGAAGCCACCATCACTGGAGGTCCGCTTCCCGCTGCCCTGCAGGACAGGCTCGACGCCGGCGCTGACGCAGCCCGGGGTGCCTACACCCGGCTGGCGGAATTCCTGCGCACCGAACTGCTCCCCGCCGCGCCCGAGAAGGACGCCGTGGGCAGGGCACGCTACGCACTGGCTTCCCGCTCCTTCCTCGGCGCGGAAGTGGACCTGGAAGAAACGTACGCGTGGGGCGTGGCGGAACTGGACCGCCTCATCGCCGAACAGGAACGCGTTGCCGGCAGCATCAAGGCAGGCGCCACGATCGCCGAGGCCAAGGACATCCTCAACAACGATCCCGCACGCCAGCTCAAAGGCACCGAGGCACTCCGCGCATGGATGCAGGACCTATCCGACAAAGCCGTTGCCGAACTCGCCGGGGTGCACTTCGACATCCCCGACGTCATGAAGAAACTCGAATGCCGGATCGCCCCCACTGATGAGGGCGGCATCTACTACACCGGCCCGTCCGACGACTTCAGCCGCCCCGGCCGCATGTGGTGGTCCGTCCCGGCCGGCGAGGACACGTTCACCACCTGGGCCGAAACCACCACCGTGTACCACGAGGGCGTTCCCGGCCACCACCTCCAGGTGGCCACCGCAACCTACCGCCGCGAACTGCTGAACAAATGGCGCCGGAACGTCTGCTGGACCTCCGGCCACGGCGAAGGCTGGGCCCTCTACGCGGAAAAGCTCATGCAGGAACTGGGCTACCTCAACGATCCCGGCGACCACCTGGGCATGCTGGACATGCAGCGCATGCGTGCCGCCCGCGTGGTCTTCGACATCGGCGTGCACCTCGAACTCGAGATGCCCCGGCGCTGGGGAGCCGGCACCTGGACCGCCGACAAGGGCTACGGCTTCCTCAAGGAAAACCTCCCCATCAGCGAAGGCCAGCTCAACTTCGAGTTCACCCGCTACCTTGGCTGGCCCGGCCAGGCTCCCTCCTACAAAGTGGGCCAGCGCCTCTGGGAACAGATCCGTGCCGAACTCGAAGCCCGGCCCGGGTTCGACCTCAAGGAGTTCCACACCAAGGCCCTCAACATCGGCTCTGTTGGACTCGATACCCTGCGGCGCGCGCTCTTGTCGTAGTCGCCCCTTCGGGGCGGGAGGGCAACATCCTCGGCGCGCTGCTCGTACCTCGCTTTGACGCGCGCTGCCGGATGCCGCCCTCCCGCCCCTTCCAGCACGAGACATTAAGCACAACTGCGCCGGGAATATGTAACACAAGCCGCTCCGGCCTTGGATTTCCGGGGTTTTCCAGATCCTGCCGTGAACGTTGACGCGTAATATTTCTCAATGTTCTTTCGACGTGGTATTGGCTGGGGGTCTAGCTTGTTCTGGTGAGCACTCAGACAAGCACCCCGTCCCCCGCAGGGAAGACCGGATTCCAGCTGCCCAAGTGGGCGGGCTCGTTCGGCTTCCAGATCATCGCCGCCCTCATTGTGGGCCTGGGCCTCGGCCTGCTGGCAAAGTACACCGGCAGCACCAAGACCAACCCCAACGCCCTCGGCGCCACCCTGCAGACCATCGGCTCCAGCTATGTGTCGCTGCTGCAGACTGCCGTGGTCCCGCTGATCTTCACCGCCGTCGTCAGCTCCATCTCCAACCTGCGCCAGGTGTCCAACGCCGCCCGGCTGGCCTGGAACACGCTGCTTTGGTTCGCCATCACGTCCCTGATCGCCGTGCTGATCGGCATCGGCCTGGGCGTGCTGCTGCAGCCCGGCGCCAACACCGGCATCAGCGGGGACGCCAAGTACACCGGCAAGTCCGGTGACTGGTGGGCCTTCCTCGTGGGCCTCTTCCCCAAGAACTTCCTGGGCCTCGGTGCCAGCTCCACCGTCGCCGAGTCCGGCGCCGTCACCACCTCCATCAGCTTCAACGTCCTGCAGATCCTCGTGATCGCCATCGCCGTGGGCGTCGCCGCACTCAAGGTCGGCAAGGCCGCGGAGCCGTTCCTGAACCTCAACGCCTCGGCCCTTGCCGTGATCCAGAAGGTCCTCTGGTGGATCATCCGCATCGCACCGCTGGGCACCGTTGGCCTCATCGGCAACGCCGTGGCGGTCTATGGCTGGGACACCATCGGCTCGCTGGGCAAGTTCACGGTGGCCATCTATGCCGGCCTGGTCCTGGTGCTGTTCGTGGTCTACCCCATCCTGGTCCGCAGTCACGGCCTGTCCATCAAGCAGTACTTCTCCGGAGTATGGCCTGCCGTCCAACTGGCCTTCGTGTCCCGCTCCTCCGTGGGGACCCTGCCGCTGACCCAGCGCGTGACCGAACGCAGCCTGGGCGTCCCCCGCGCCTACGCCTCCTTCGCCGTGCCGCTGGGTGCCACCACCAAGATGGACGGCTGCGCCGCGATCTACCCGGCAATCTCGGCGATCTTCGTGGCCCAGTTCTTCGGCATCCACCTGGACTTCAGCCAGTACCTGCTGATCGCCCTGGTCTCCGTGCTGGGTTCGGCCGCAACCGCCGGCACCACCGGCGCCGTGGTGATGCTCACCCTGACGCTCTCCACGCTGGGACTGCCGCTGGCCGGCGTCGGACTCCTGCTGGCCATTGACCCCATCCTGGACATGGGCCGCACCGCCGTGAACGTGGCCGGCCAGGCCCTGGTTCCCACCATCGTGGCAAAGCGCCAGGGCATCCTGGACGAGTCGCTGTACAACGCACCCCGCAACGGCACCCCGTTCGTGGATGACAGCGACGCTGCCGGCGGCGAAACCGCCACTGACGGCATCAGCGCAGACGCCGCACCCCGCGAACTGCAGGATGCCAAGGCCTAATCAGCGCCGCCATAGGAAACGTCCCCGGGAGATTCTCCCGGGGACGTTCCTGCTTTAAGTGATCAAATACCCGTCAACCGCCGGCTCAGGTCAGCGGCCGCCACCTCCGATGATCCCGTTTTGGACCGCCTTGGTAACGGCGTCGGCCTCGGCCTGGGTCAGCTTGCCGTCGGTGACAGCCTGGTCCAGGCGCGTCTTCAGCCCGGCGGCGCGTTCAGCCTGGGCCTCGGTGCGAAGCTCCTCCAGGGCCTGGGTCACCTTGGCCTCGTCGATTCCCAGCGAATCAGCCAGGGCCTTGGCAAGGGCCGCGTCGCGGGTGGCCGGATCGGGCTTCTGGCCGTCAGCAGGCCGCGTGGTGGGCTTGTTGGCATCGCGGAAGGCCTTCAGCACGTCGCTCACTTTGGTTTCGTCCACGCCAAGCTTGGCAGCGAGGGCCGAAGCCTGCACCATGCCGTGGCCGCCCCGGCCGCCGTGGCGTCCCATGCCGTCAGGGGCCGTGCCCGTGCTTCCATCAGTCGATGCGCTGGAGCTTGCGCTCGGTGAGGGGCTGGGCGTGGTGGTGGTCGCTGAGGCCATGCCGGCGAAACCGATGCCGGCAGCAAGCGCCAGCGCTGCCCCCGACATGCCCAGGGTCATCTTTTTCGTGGGGTTCATATCATGTCTCCTGATCGAGCCGTCGTCTGACGGCTGCTGGTGATGTGCCTCGTGGCGAGACATACCAAGCATCGCCACGGCACTTCAGGAGAGGCTGTCGGGAACCTTTCGTTCTCCTGTGAATTAAAGTTGCATCGAGTGCAAACTTGCACATAGTGTAAGAGCGTGACCGAACCCCGCCCGCAGCCGGGCACCGAAACTGCAGCCCCTACCCGGCGCGAGCTGAACAAGGCAGCCACCCGGCAGGCGATCACCGACGCCGCGCTGGGACTGCTGCGGTCCAAAGGGCCGGGAAACTTCACCGTCGAGGACATCGCCGACGCCGCGGGGATTTCGCGCCGCACCTTCTTCAACTACTTCAGCAGCACCGACGCTGCCCTGGCGTCCATCGTCCACGGCTTCCTGGACAATGCGATCAAACAACTGCGCCTGCGTCCGGTGGACGAACCAATGCTGGAGTCCGCACAAGCCGCTTTGGTGGCCCTGGCCGACCCGAAGGCCGTGGCCCCGCTGGCAGAACTCTTCACGCTGACCCAGCAGAGCCCGCTGATGTCGCACACCGAGCTTGAGGCGTGGGACCACTGCCGGACGCAGGTCTTCACCGTCGCCCGCGAGCGCCTCGCCGGAACCCCCGGGGCGCAGGACGAGCTGTACATCCACGCACTGGCCGGCTCCATCATCTCCTGCGGAAAAGCCGCTATGGAGGTGTGGTTCAGCCGGCGTGGTCCGGACCTGACACCCGCATCCCTGGCAGAGCTCCGCCAACTGCTCATCGATGCCATGGCCCTGCTGGCCACAGGCTTCAACACCCCCGCTCCACCATCCGCCACCCGTTCCTCCTGATCAGATCGGTACACCCGCATGGCACTCCTCCTCTACCGCCTCGGCACGTTCTCCTACCGCCGGCGCTGGCTTGTCATCTCCCTGTGGCTTGCCGTGCTGGTGGCTGTAGGCGGATCGGCCGCGGCATTCCACGGCACCCCGTCCAACAACTTCCAGATTCCCGGGACTGAAACCCAGCGGATCGCGGACAAGCTCAAGCAGGAGCTGCCCTCGGCCTCCGGCGGCAGCGCCACGATCGTTTTCGAGGCCCCCGACGGCGGCTTCACGGCCGGGAGCAGGGCTGCCGTGACGGATGCGCTGAAGAAACTCCAGACCCTCCCCGAGGTCCGCGGCACGGTGGACCCGTTCGCCACCCAGGCACAGGTGGACCAGGCCGGCAAGGCCATCACCGACGGTGAACAGCAGCTGGCAGCAGGCCAGGCGCAGCTGGACGCCTCCCGCGCCCAGCTTGACGCCGGCAAGGCACAGCTGGCCGTAGCCGAGCAGCAGCTCACCGCCGCCGGAGCGCCGGCAGCACTGATTGAAGCCCAGCTGGGCCAGCAGAAGGCAGCACTCGCGCAGGGCCAGGCCAAGCTTGACGCCGGCACCCAGGAACTGGCCGCCAACAAGGCCAAGCTGGAACTGGGCAAGCGCCAGGCCCAGGGGGCATCGGCCATCCGCTTTGTGTCCGAAGACAACAAGGCTGCCGTGGCACAGGTGCAGTTCAACACCTCCATCAACGGACTGACCCCGGCCGTGCGCAAGCACGTGCAGGAGATCGCCCATGAAACCTCCTCGGCCGGCGTCACTGCACTGGCCAGCAAGGAAATCACCGAGGACATCTCAGCCCTGTTCGGCACCGCGGAAATCGTCGGCATCGCCGTTGCAGCGCTGGTCCTCATCCTGATGCTGGGCACGCTGATCGCCGCCGGGCTGCCGCTGCTGATGGCCATCATCGGCGTCGGCGTGGGCGTGGGCATCACGTTCGCCCTCTCCGGCCTGTTCGACATGAGCTCCATCTCCCCCATGCTGGCCCTCATGCTGGGCCTCGCCGTCGGCATCGACTACTCCCTGTTCATCGTTAACCGGCACCGGACCCAGCTCCTCGCCGGCATGGACCCTGAAGAGTCCGTGGCCCGGGCCAACGGTACCTCCGGCAACGCTGTGGTGTTCGCCGGCCTGACCGTCGTCATTGCCCTGGCCGCCCTGGTGGTCCCCGGACTGCCGTTCCTCACCGTCATGGGCCTTGCGGCAGCTGGAACCGTGGCAGTGGCAGTCCTCGTGGCCATCACCCTGACTCCCGCCATGCTGTCCCTGATCGGACGGCGCATCGTCTCCAAGCGTGCCTGGGCCAAGTCGGAGGCGCACAACGCCGAACCCGGCCACGAAGCCGCGGACCAGGCGACCGACCGCGAACGCAGCACCCGCGGATGGGGCGGCCTGGTCACCCGGCACCCGTGGGTGGCACTTATTGCCGGCGTCCTCCTGCTCGGCACGCTGGCCCTTCCCGCCACCCAGCTGCAGCTGGCCCTGCCCGACGGCGGCTCCGAGCCCGTGGAGTCCGAGGCCTACCAGGCCTATGACCTGACCGCGCGCAGCTTCGGAGAAGGCGTCACGGGACCCATCGTGGCCGTCGGTGAGTTCCCGGCGAACCTGGACGCAGCCCAGGCGCAGAAGCTGCAGTACGACATCGCGGACAAGCTCCGCGCCGTGGACAACGTGGTGGCTGCCGTGCCGGTGGCCCTCAGCGAAGACCGTCGGACCGCCGTTTTCCAGGTCATCCCCAAGGAAGGCCCGGCAAGTGCCAGCACCGTCAAGGTGGTTTCCGAGCTGCGGGGGCTCAACGGCCAGATCAAGGATGACTACAACGTGGCCATGGGACTGACGGGGCAGACCGCCGGCAACGTGGACGTCTCCACCAAGCTCGGTGACGCCCTGCCGCCCTACCTGGCGATCGTCGTCGGGCTTTCCCTGATCCTCCTGCTGCTGGTGTTCCGCTCCATCGTGGTCCCGCTGCTGGCCACGGGCGGCTTCCTGCTGTCCCTGTCAGCCGCCTTCGGCGCCGTGGTTGCCGTGTACCAGTGGGGCTGGTTGGGGAACGTCTTCGACGTGGCCAACCCCGGCGCGGTGCTCAGCTTCCTGCCCATCATCCTGATCGGCGTGCTGTTCGGCCTGGCCATGGACTACCAGGTGTTCATCGCCTCCGGCATGCGGGAGGCGTACATGCACGGATCATCCGCCAAGGAAGCGGTCCGGGTTGGCTTCCGGCACGCGGCCGCCGTGGTCACCGCCGCCGCGATCATCATGGTCAGCGTGTTCTCCGGCTTCATCTTCAGCCACCTCACCATGGTGCGGCCGCTGGGCTTTGCCATGGCGTTCGGCGTCCTGTTCGACGCCTTCGTGGTCCGCATGACCATCGTTCCGGCCGTGATGTACCTGCTCGGCGCGAAGTCCTGGTGGCTGCCGCGGTGGCTGGACCGGATCCTGCCGGACGTGGACGTGGAGGGCGCCAAGCTGAACCGTGGCCAGGCGGCACCGGTCTCCGGCGAGCTGGTCCACTAGGCTGAAGCGGTGCTCCATCTGATCCTCGCCTCCCAGTCCCCCGCCCGCACCAAGCTCCTGGCCGAGGCCGGCATCCGGCACACCGTGCTGGTGTCCGACGTCGACGAAGCAGCCGTGCAGGCGCACTACGGCGTCACGGACCCGCACGACACCGCGCTGCTGCTGGCCCGCGCCAAGGCCGAGGCCGTGGCGGCCCTGCCGGAAGCGGACGGCGCCCTGGTGCTGGGCTGCGACTCGGTCTTCGAGTTCGACGGCGAGGCGCACGGCAAGCCCTACACCGCCGACGTGGCCCGCGAGCGGATGCTCCGGATGAGCGGCAGTGCGGGGGTGCTGCACACTGGGCACTGGCTGGTGGACTGCAGGGACACGGACGACGACGGCAGCGGCCGCCGCGGCTCGGGCGCCACGGTGGGCGCGGTCGCCTCAGCCGAGGTTTCCTTCCTGGAGATGGACCCGGCAGAGATCGACGCCTACATCGCCACCGGTGAACCGCTCCACTGTGCGGGTTCCTTCACCATCGACGGCCTGGGCGGGGCCTTCATCCGGAAGGTCGACGGCGACCCGCACGCCGTCGTCGGCCTGTCGGTCTCCACCCTGCGCGGCCTGCTGGCGTCCGCCAACGTGCGCATCACGGACCTCTGGCCGCCCCGGTAAAACCCTCCCTTTCCGCACAGCTTGTAGCTTCCCTACAAAGGAAGGCCGCTTTACACGCGGATTCCGCAAGTAATATCGGCGGAACCTCCAAAACCGCGCTAGGCTCCCTGAAGGAAAGAAGGAGACGCCTTGTCAGCAAATTTGGAGCAGTCCGCAGGTACCACGCAGCCCAGCCTCACAAAGGTGCTGATCGCCAACCGGGGTGAAATCGCCGTGCGCATCATCCGGGCGGCGCGCGACGAAGGCATCGCCTCCGTGGCCGTCTACGCAGACCCGGACCGCGACGCGCTGCACGTGAAGCTCGCCGACGAGGCCTACGCCCTGGGCGGCACCACGGCTGCAGAGTCCTACCTGGTGATGGACAAGCTGATCGAGGTGGCCCTGCGCTCCGGCGCCGACGCCATCCACCCCGGCTACGGCTTCCTGGCCGAAAATGCCCAGTTTGCCGCACGCGTGATCGAAGCGGGCATCACCTGGATCGGCCCCTCCCCTGAGGCTATTTCCGCACTTGGCGACAAGGTCCAGGCACGGCACATCGCCGAAAAGGTCGGCGCACCGCAGGTGCCCGGGACCGCGGACCCGGTCGGTTCCGCCGAGGAAATCCTGGAGTTCGTCGACAAGTTCGGCCTGCCCGTGGCCATCAAGGCTGCCTTCGGCGGCGGCGGACGCGGCATCAAGGTGGCCCGCACCCGCGAAGAAATCCCCGAACTGTTCGAATCCGCCGTCCGCGAAGCCACGGCCGCCTTCGGCCGCGGCGAGTGCTTCATTGAACGCTTCCTGGACGCACCGCGGCACGTCGAGACCCAGTGCCTCGCCGACGCGCACGGCAACGTCGTCGTCGTCTCCACCCGCGACTGCTCACTGCAGCGGCGCAACCAGAAACTGGTCGAAGAGGCCCCGGCACCATTCCTCACCGACGAACAGAACCAGCGGCTCTACGAATCCTCCAAAGCCATCCTGAAGGAGGCCGGCTACCTCGGCGCCGGCACCTGCGAGTTCCTGGTGGGCCAGGACGGCACCATCTCCTTCCTTGAGGTCAACACCCGCCTGCAAGTGGAGCACTGCGTCTCCGAGGAAGTTACCGGCATCGACCTGGTCCGCGAACAGTTCCGGCTGGCCCGCGGCGAGGAACTGGGCTACGGCGACCCCGAGGTCCGCGGCCACTCGATCGAATTCCGCATCACCGGCGAGGACCCTGGCCGGAACTTCATGCCCGCCCCGGGCACCATCACAGGCCTGAAGAACCCCACCGGCCCCGGCGTCCGGATCGACTCCGGCGTGGAGCAGGGCGACGTCATCAGCGGCAACTTCGACTCCATGCTCTCCAAGCTGGTGGTCACCGGCGCCAACCGCACCCAGGCCCTGCAGCGCTCCCGCCGCGCCCTGGAGGAAATGGTGGTCGAGGGCATTCCCACCGTCATCCCGTTCGACCTCGCCGTCGTCTCCAACCCCGATTTCGCCCCCGCCGAGGGACCGTTCAAGGTCCACACGCGCTGGATCGAGACGTCCTTCGTAAACGACATCCCCGCCTGGACCCCGGACGGCACCGCGGACGCCGACAGTTCTGTGGAGGAGCGCCAGCGCGTGGTGGTGGAAGTGGGCGGCAAGCGCCTCGAGGTGGTCCTCCCCGCCTCACTGGGCACGCCGGGCACCGCGGCAGCCGCCGCCGGCAAGCCGGGCAAGTCCAAGAAGCGCTCCCGTTCCGCCGGCCCCGCAGCCGCCACGGGCAACGCCCTCACCTCCCCCATGCAAGGCACCATCGTGAAGGTTGCCGTGACGCACGGGGACGTGGTGTCCGAAGGCGATCTGGTGGTGGTCCTCGAGGCCATGAAGATGGAGCAGCCCCTCACCGCCCACCGGTCCGGCACCATCACGGGCCTGACGGCAACGGCTGGCGAAACGGTGTCCGCGGGCGCCATCATCGCCACCATCGAAGACTAGAAAGCAGTCCAGGCAGCCATGCTCGCACCAAGTTTCCAGGAAGAAGTGGACCGCTACCACCAGGCGGTTCCCGAAATCACCCAGGGCAACCCGGGGCCCATCAAGGAGCTCTACTCCCGCCTTGACGACGTCACCCTGGCCAATCCGTTCGGCGGCATAGCCCGCGGCTGGGCGCAGGTGGAGGCCCGGCTGGACCAAGCTGCCCGGCAGTTCCGCGACGGCGAGATGCTGGGCTTCGATACCGTCACCTCTTACACGGCCCGCGACACCGCCTACCTGGTGGAAACCGAGCACTTCCGGGCACGGCTGGACGGGGCAGCCGCCACCGAGGAGTTCGCGCTTCGCGTGACCAGCATCTTCCGCCGCGAGGAAGGGTACTGGAAACTGGTGCACCGCCACGCCGACCCCGCAGCGCGCCCACAGTCCCGCCGGTCGCTGACCCAGCCCGCCGGCTGAGCCGGTGCTGGCCGGGGGCGCCGCCAGGATGCAGACTTAGCTCATGCTGCCTTTCCTGCTCCTCGCCTCCCGCGCGGAAGACGCGGCCGCGGAGGACGAATACGCCGCCTACCTGAGGTACGGCGGCCTGGAGGAACGCGAGCTGCGCCGGGTTCGGCTCGAGGCCGCTCCCCTGCCCGCGCTGGATCTTTCGGAGTTCTCCGGCGTCATCGTGGGCGGCAGCCCCTTCACTTCCAGCGACCCGCCGGAGCAGAAAAGTCCGGTCCAGCACCGGGTGGAGCGGGAGTTGTCAGCCCTCCTGGACCACCTGGTGGCCCGCGACTTCCCGTTCCTGGGGGCGTGCTACGGGGTGGGCACACTGGGTAAACACCAGGGCGCCGTCATCGACCGGACCTATGGCGAGCCGCTGGGCGCCGTGGAGATCGAACTGACAGAGGACGGGCTGCACGATCCGGTGCTGCAGGGCATGCCACGGACCTTCACGGCGCTGACCGGCCACAAGGAGGCCGTCAGTTCGTTGCCCCCGCACGCGGTGCTGCTGGCAAGCTCGGCCACCTGCCCGGTCCACATGTTCCGGATCAAGACCAATCTTTACGCAACCCAGTTCCACCCCGAGCTGGATGCCGGGGGCCTGGTGACGCGGATCGACATCTACCGGCACGCCGGATACTTTCCGCCCGAATCCGCAGAGGAGCTGATGGCGGCGGCCAGCCGCTTCACCGTCACCGAACCCATGACGGTGCTGAAGAACTTCGTGGCCCGCTACGCCCGCTGACCCTGAGCCCGCTGAGCCGCACACCACCAAGCCGCGGCAGCCCGCCGTCGTGCATTCCCGCCCGGTTGCCTCCGGCACTTAAAGCAAATGCCCGGCACCATCCCTGTCATTGCAGGACGGCGCCGGGCAGGCCAGCCGGCAAGTGGGCTGGAATGCACGCGGAGCGTCAGGCCACGTTGTTCTCGTAGTCCAGGTCGCGGGTTTCGCGGGTGAGGAACAGCGCAACCAGGGTGAGCACGGCCATGGTCGTCAGGTAGACGCCTACCAGGACGGGGCTGCCCTTGGCCGTTTCCCACAGGGCCACGGCGATGAACGGAGCCACGGCCGCACCCAGGATGCTGGAGAAGTTGTAGCTGATGGCCGAGCCGGTGTACCGGACGTTCGTGGGGAACAGCTCCGGCAGCAGCGCTCCCATCGGCCCGAAGGTCAGGCCCATCAGGGAGAAGCCAAGGATCAGCAGGCCCATGGTGCCCACGAAGCCGCCGCTGAACAGCGGCACGAACAGCAGGCCGAACACGAAGATGCCCGCAGTGACGGCCAGGAGCATCTTACGCCGGCCGTACTTCTCGGCCAGGGGTCCGGACACTAGGGTGAAGATGCCGAAGAAGACGACGCCGGCAATCAGCATCCAGAGGAAGTCGTTGCGGCTGTAGCCAAGGCCGGGAACGAACGCGGCAGCTGCGGCTTCCGTCATGGGCTTTCCGGCCTTCTCGGCGGCAGCCTTGGCACCCTCCAAGGTGGGCTTGGTGCCGTAGGTCAGCGTGAACGTGGTCATCAGGTAGAACAGCACGTAGGTGGCCAGCATGATGAACGTGCCCAGGATCAGCTGGCGCCAGCTCGACTTGAAGACGCGGCCCAGCGGAAGCTTGGCTACCTCGTTGGATTCCACCACCTTGGTGAAGGCGGGGGTTTCGATCAGCTTGAGACGGACGTAGAGGCCAATGATCACCATGATGGCGCTGAGCAGGAACGGCACGCGCCAGCCCCATGCTGCGAAGGCCTCCGGGGTCAGCGTGTAGCTGGCCACCAGGAAGATGACGTTGGCGATGATGAAGCCGATCGGGGCTCCGAGCTGCGGGAAGGTGCCGTAGATGGCGCGCTTGTTGGCGGGTGCGTTCTCGGTGGCCAGCAGGGCCGCGCCGCTCCACTCGCCGCCGAGGGCCAGGCCCTGGGCGAAGCGCATGACCACCAGCAGGGCCGGTGCCCAGAACTCCCAGCCTTCCACCTTTGCGGTGGGCAGGCAGCCGATGAGGAAGGTGGCAATGCCCATGGTCAGCAGCGACGCAACAAGGGTTCCCTTGCGGCCGAACTTATCCCCGAAGTGCCCGAAGACGATCGAGCCGAGGGGGCGGGCAATGAAGGCCACGCCGAAGACGGCGAAGGAGCTCAGCAGCTGGGTGGTTTCGTTCACATTCGGGAAGAAAAGCTTCGGGAACACGAGCACGGCGGCCGTGGCGTAGACGTAGAAGTCGTAGAACTCCACTGTGGTGCCGATCAGGCTGGCCACGATAACGCGGCCTCGGGAGTTCACCGGCTGGTGCGAACCAGGCACCTTGGTGATATCGGTGGATGACATAGGTAAACGCTTTCATGGACCGGCCGGGCGCAGGCAAGGCTGCCTCCCGGCTCGAATAGTTAGAGTTCGATCTTACTTCGCCGCGTCCAGTCAATGGACGAAACGTCCACTATGCGGACCGCTGTTGCGTGTCCCACATTCCGGGCGGAAAGGACAGCCTCACGCTGCCCCGGCCGGCCGGATAGGCAAAAGTCACAGCGCGTTAACAAACATCGACCGTCCGCGAAACGCGCCGTCCCTACCTTGGAGGAACAACATCCCCCGAAGGAGGTAACCCGTGACTGTTGACCGCACTGTCGATGCCGGCGTACAGCCCGGCTCTACCCGCACCACAGACACCCTTGCCCTTGAGTTCCGCCCCGGCCGCTGGATCGCCAACTGGGATGCCGAGAACAAGGAACAATGGGAAACCGCTGGCCGCGCCATCGCCCGCCGCAATTTGAACTGGTCCATTTTCGCCGAATTCCTCGGCTTCGTCGTCTGGCAGCTGTGGTCCATCGTGGTGGTCCAACTTCCCGCCGCCGGCTTCACCTTCTCCACCTCGGAAATCTTCTGGCTCATCTCGATGCCAAGCCTCGTGGGTGCCACCCTCCGCATCCCGTACACCTTCATGGTCCCCCGCTTCGGCGGCCGCAACTGGACCATCGTGTCCGCCCTGCTGCTCCTGATCCCCTCCACCGGCCTGGCCCTGTGTGTCTCCAACCCGGAGACGCCCTTCGGCGTCATGCTGCTCGTTGCCGCCCTCGCCGGCTTCGGCGGCGGCAACTTCGCCAGCTCCATGGCGAACATCACGTTCTTCTACCCGGCCCGGGAAAAGGGCTGGGCGCTGGGCCTGAACGCCGCCGGCGGAAACCTGGGCGCCGCCGTCGCACAGCTTGCTGTTCCCATCGTGATCACCCTGCTGGCCGCCGGCACCGTCAACCTGCCCATGGCCGGCTGGATGTGGGTTCCCTTCATCCTTCTCGCGGCATACGGCGCCTTCAAGTACATGAACAACCTCACCAGCGCCAAGGGTGACGTGGCCGGCTCGGTCGCGGCACTCAAGGAACCGCACCTGTGGATCATGGCGCTGCTGTACATCGGTACTTTCGGCTCCTTCATCGGCTTTGCCGGTGTATTCCCCAAGCTGATCAAGGACTACTTCCCCGCGTTCTCCTCCATCGGAGTAGGCACCGTGGCCCTGTCCCTTGCGTTCCTGGGCCCCCTGGTGGGCTCGCTGGCCCGCCCCTACGGCGGACGCATGGCGGACCGGATGGGCGGGGCCCGGATGACCGTGGCCGCCTTCGCTTCCATGGTCGTCATCACGCTCACCATGATCTGGATCCTGCCCTTGAAGAACTTCTGGCTCTTCCTGGTCCTCTTCCTGATGCTGTTCACCGCCAGCGGCTTTGGAAACGGCGCCACGTACCGGATGATCCCGGTCATCTTCGCCACCTCCAGCCGGGCCGCACGCAACGGCGCCAGCTCGGTGGCCACCCAGCGCCTGGCGTCCTCGGCCCTCGGGCTGATCTCCGCAATCGGCGCGTACGGCGGCTTCGTCATTCCCCAGGTCCTGAACGCCTCCAGCACCGCCAGCGGCTCCTACACCCCCGCATTCTACGGATTCGTTGGCGCCTACGTCCTGATGCTGCTGGTCTGCTGGACCTGCTACATCCGCAACGCCGGCCGGAACGCGATGGGACACGTCTAACATGACCACAAGCGCCGACACGCACTGCCCTTACTGCGCCCTGCAGTGCGCCATGACGCTCACGTCCCCTGCGGACCTGGCCCCGGCCGCCCAGCCGGGGCCAGGCCCCGCGCCTGCACTTCCCTCCGCGCCTGCACTGGAGGTTGCAGGCCGGGACTTCCCCACCAACCGCGGCGGTCTGTGCCGCAAAGGCTGGACCTCCCCCGCACTCCTGAACCACGCCGGCCGGATCACCGAACCGCTCCTGAAAGGTCCCGACGGCGTACACCGGCCCATCAGCTGGGACCGTGCCATGGACCTCGCCGCGCAGGCCGTGAAGGACGCCCGCGCACGCTACGGCGCGGACGCCGTTGGCGTTTTCGGCGGCGGCGGCCTCACCAATGAGAAGGCCTACATGCTGGGCAAGTTTGCCCGCCTGGCCCTCGGCACCTCCCGCATCGACTACAACGGCCGGTTCTGCATGTCCTCCGCAGCAGCCGCGGGAATGCGTGCTTTCGGCGTGGACCGTGGCCTGCCCTTCCCGCTCGAAGCCCTGGATACCGCCAGCACCATCCTGATGCTCGGTTCGAACGTTGCCGAGACCATGCCGCCGTTCGTGCAGCACCTGCGGGGAGCCCGCGACGCCGGCGGGCTGGTGGTGGTTGATCCGCGCCGTTCGGCTACGGCAGCTTTCACGGCCGACGGCGGCGGCCTCCACCTCCAGCCCCTGCCGGGCACGGACCTTGTCCTGCTGCTGGGCCTTTCCCACGTGGTCATCCACGAGAACCTGGTGGACACCGCCTACATCCAGGCGCGCACCTCGGGCTACAGCGCCGTGGTCCGCAGCGTCAACGCCTTCTGGCCCGAACGCGTCCAGTCGTTGACCGGCGTCCCCGCCGACCTGATCCGCCAGACCGCCCGCATGCTCGCCGCGGGGGCACGGGAAGGCGGGAGCTACATCCTCACCGGACGCGGCGTGGAGCAGCACGTGGACGGCACCGACACCGCAACCGCCGCCATCAACCTCAGCCTCCTCCTGGGCCTTCCCGGCACGGCCCGCAGCGGGTACGGAACCCTCACCGGCCAGGGCAACGGCCAGGGCGGCCGCGAGCACGGCCAGAAGGCGGACCAGCTCCCGGGCTACCGCAAGATCACCGATCCCGCCGCCCGCGCACATGTCGCCGGCGTCTGGGGCGTCCCGGAGGAAACCATCCCCGGACCGGGTTTGCCCGCCGTACAGCTGCTGAAGTCACTGGGAAAGCCCGACGGCGTCCGGTGCCTTTTCGTGCACGCCTCCAACATCGCGGTGGCAGCACCTGACGCGAACGCCGTGATCGAGGGGTTGCGGAGCCTGGACTTCCTGGTGGTCTGCGACTTCTTCATGTCCGAAACCGCCGCCGAGGCGGACCTGATCCTCCCCGTGCTGCAGTGGGCCGAAGAGGACGGGACCTTGACCAATTTGGAAGGACGCGTGCTGCGTCGCCGCCGTGCCATCTCCCCTCCCGCCGGCGCCCGCAGCGAGCTGTGGATCATGGCCCGCCTCGCCGCGCGGCTCGACGCCCCGTCCACCTACAGCGAGGATCCGGAAACAGTTTTCGAGGAACTGCGCCGTGCCTCCGCGGGCGGCCTGGCCGACTACTCGGGCATCGACTACGCCATGCTGGACCGCGGCGAAGCCGCCTACTGGCCCTACCCGGCAGGCAGCAGCGGAACACCGCGCCTGTTCGCGGATGGCTTTGTGCACCCCGACGGCAAGGCGGTCATGGTCCCGGTAGTGCCGCGCCGCCGTCGTACTTCACCCGTCATGCCGGAGCCTGCCGGCAAAGCCATGACCCTCATCACCGGCCGGCTCCTGGAGCATTACCAGTCCGGCGCCCAGACGCGTCGGGTAGCCGAACTCATCGCCGCCCAGCCTGAAGCCAGAGTGCAGATCCATCCCTCTGCGGCAGACGCCATGGGCATCGCCGCCGGATCACTGGTCTCCGTGGCAAACGGGCGGGGTGAGGTGGTCTGCCGGGCGGAGCTCAGCACTGCCATCCGTCCCGAGACGGTCTTCTTGCCCTTCCACTTCCCTGGCGCGGAAAGCGCAAACCGCCTCACTGAAGCCGCCACCGATCCCATCTCCGGGATGCCCGAATTCAAATTCAACACCGTGTGGGTCCGGCCCGTGGCCACCCCCGATTCCGCCCGCACGCTGCAAACGACGGAGGCCTCATGAGCGAGCAGATTGTCATCGTGGGATTCGGCCCCGTGGCCGCCAGGCTGGTGGACGAGCTCCTCCCTGCCGTGCGCGCAGGGCAGGTCCAGCTCACTGTGCTCGGCGAGGAAACCGAGGCCGCCTACAACCGCGTCCTCGTGGCCGACCTCGGCGTTGGCCGGACCACCGCTGACGCACTGGCCCTTGCCGATGCCGCCGAACTGGCGGCGGAGGGCGTGGAGGTCCGGCTGGGCGTGCGGGTCAAACGCGTGGACAGGGCCCGGCAGCAGGTCCTGCTCGCCGACGGAGCACCCGTGCACTACGACCGGCTGGTGTTTGCCACCGGGTCCCGGCCCGTCATCCCGAACCTGACCGGAATCAACCCGGATCCGGCCTCGCCCGTGCTTCCCGCGGGTGTCACAGCGCTGCGGGACCTCCGCGACGCGGCTGTCCTGCGGCAGGCGGTGGACGGCGGCAAGCGGGTGGTGGTCCTGGGCGGCGGCGTCCTGGGCCTGGAAACGGCGCTGGCCGCCGCGGAGGAAGGCGCCACCGTCACCGTGGTCCATAACGGGCCGCACCCCCTGGGCCGCAGCATCGACCGCGGCGGCGGAGCCGTCCTGGCTGCCGGACTGCGCCGCTGCGGCGTCCGGGTGGCGGGCAACGCCCGCTCCACCGGCGTTGAGCACAACGGCCCCGACGGCGGTTTCTCCGCTTTGCTGCTGGACGACGGGCAGGCGATTGACGGCGACCTCCTGGTCATCTCGTGCGGGGTGCGTCCCCGCACCGAGCTGGCCGATGGCTGCGGGCTTTCCACCGGGACCGGGATCCTGGTGGACCACCGCCTGCGGGCGCACCACGAACCACACATCTTTGCCATCGGTGACTGCGCCGAGGTCCGTTGCCCTGACCCCGGCTGCGCCGCATGCCGCAACTCCACCGGGCCGTCCGGGCTCGTGGGCCCGGGCTGGCGGCAGGCCGAGTGGCTGGCAGGCTATCTCACGCTGCTGGCCACCGGCGAGGCGGAGGAGGCGGAACTGCTGCCCGCCCTGCCGCCTGAACAGCCCGGCGTCGTGGTCCTGAAAGCCCGGGGCATGAACCTGGCGGTGGCCGGGAACAACGCCGCCGATCCCTGGGACGAGGAAGCGCTCACGGCGGGGGCAGCCAACGGCAGGGCCCGCCTGCAGGTGGCCCAGTGGGCTGATCCCGAGCATGGCCGGTACGTCAAGATGACCACGCGCGGCGGCGTGCTCGAAGGCCTGGTGGCGGTGGGGATGCCCCGCACCGCTTCAGAACTGGTGGGGCTCTTTGAACGGGGCGCCGAACTGCCTGCCGACCGCTCGCTCCTCCTCCGCCTGGACGGACCGGACCAGCTGCCGGGGAATGCCGTCACGGACCCCGCCGGGACCGTGTGCAGGTGTGCGGGCGTCAGCGGTACTGCCATCCAGGGAGCGGTGCAGGAAGGGTGTTCCACGGTGGCGGACGTCTCCAAGGCCACCCGCGCGGGCACGGGCTGCGGCGGCTGCCACGAGGACATCAAGGGCCTCATCGAACGGCACTTCCAGGCGGTACCGGCAGCCTGACTAACCCCTGTCCTCCCGCAGACCCTGCGCGGATTTCCACAGTGGCCTGTCTAACCTCTGTTCCGCGTGAATGCGGATCCGTCAGGTAGTGGCGGCGCCGTTGAACGCACCATCCGCCACGGCCTCGGCATACTCCGTCAGGTCCGGACCCGGCTGGAAGTCCACGAACTGGTCCTTCAGCTTTTCAAAGAGGAATTTGTACACCTGGTCCTTGTCCGATCCGGACAGCGACGACGCCGCTTCGCGGACGGCCTCCTGCAGGGCCCGGTCGGCGTCCAGCAGGATCTTTTCACGCGCCTGCTCGTTCCATTTCACATCCTGCAATTCCATGGGCTTCTCCTCGCTTTGACGGGTCAAAACGGTACGGCCGGGAACTTCGTTGGAAATTCCCGGCCCTGCCTCGTCCGAGTCTATGCAGATGCCCGCGCGGCGGTCCAGCCTTCAGGACGCCCCGGTCGCAGGGCGCCTCTTCACACCCCGAACATACGTCCCGCAAGCAGGTAGATTCCGTAGGCGCCGGAAGCCAGGAGGACAGCCAGATAAGCCAGCACCAGCCGCGTATCGCGCAGGTAGCACTTGGACTTCTTGAGGCCGCGTCGACGCGCTTTCCAGTATCCGATGAGTCCTATGGCTGCAAAGACGGACAGCGCCAGGGGGCCCGCAAGCCACCCCAGCAGGGCAATTGTGGCGAAGATGCACAGGCGCAAGGGGTCAAAAGGCGCTTCTTCGGTGCTGCCAGGGCCGGAACCCGGTGGAGCCGAGGGTGCTTCAGGAGTGGTGCCGTGCCTGCCGCCCAGCAGCTGTGAGGGCAGCGGCCCGGCGGCGATCCGCCTGGCATGCGACGCTGGGTCCATCGTTCCCCCTAAACCTGACGCATCGGGAGCAGCCGGACACCGGTGGCGGTGCTCATGCGCTGCCTCGCCAGCGAAGGCCATGCCTGCACTGCGCAGAACGGAGCACACTGGTGGGCGCCGGCGTCGCTCTTGGTTCCTACGTGGACGCAGCACTGCGTGAGCCGCTCCTCGATCATCGTGGAGATGTCCATGAACGGCTTGACCATGATCCGGGTGACCCGTTCCGCGAGGAGCCTGCGCAGGCGTTGTTGCTGGCCAGGGAGCTTGCCTGCCGCCAGGGTGGTCAGCGTGCCGATGCCCAAATCGCACTGGGAGCAGATGTTCTTCCAGAGGTCCATGGTGCGTGGGTGGGACAGCGACGCCTGCTCGCTCAGCAGGTCCAGCAGCGAGGTTTTCATCAGGTTCCGCAGCTCCAGCGGGATGGAGCTGTCAGCGATCCGGTTCGCAAGGCTGTCCGGGTTGAGCTCCAGCCACGTCAGCAGCTGATCGTGCCCGACCAATGATGTCAGGGACCTCCAGACTCCCGCGTCGTCCTTCAGCATGTAGCCCACCGAGGCGCAGTGCGGGTGGGAGCAGGGCAGTGCCGTCAGGTCGTGCCAGGACACGACACCGTTGGTTTGCTCAGCCAACCTCTCCAGGACGCCTGTATGGGTGAGCCGGTCCAAGGGATCGATGCCGTGTCCGCGTCCTGAACCGAAGACGGGCTGCAGCGCCACCCCGCCAATAAAGGGAGTCTCCAGGGCACGCATCACCACGGCACCCACTTCACCATCGTTGACCCCAAGGGCTGCCGTCATGGTCAGCGTGGTAAAGATGCCCGCTTCCGACAAGCGGGCGATTGCCGCATCTTTGAAGCGGGTCAAATCCCCGCCGCGGTGGTAAATCGACGATTCCCTGGACGGACCGTCGTACTGGAGGTACACCTCCACCCTGTCCCGGTGCCGTGCCAGCAAGGCGAGGAGGTCGTCATCGGTGGCAATCAGCATGCCATTGCTGTTCACCATGATCCGGACGATCGGCCGGGAAACGAGTTCGTCCAGCAGTTCGGCCAAATAGGGGTACAGCGTAGGTTCACCGCCGGAGAGCATTAGCACATCCAGCCGGTTGTTCTCCCGGGCCAAGCGGGTGTCCACATTGTCGAGCACCTCCTGAAGCGGCGCGACTCCCTGCAGTTGCGGGCCCGACGCCGTAAAACAGGTGGGACAGCGCAGGTTGCAGTGCTCGATGATGTCCTGCAGGAGGATACAGGTGTGCTGAGTCTGCATGGCCGGAAGCCCGAAGGCATAGGCCCCAGGGACAGCGCGGAAATTGTCGGCCTGGTCAGGGATGTGCTGCTTCGTGGGCGCCTGCCACTTCTCCAGGTAGCGCAGGATTTCCGCCGACTCGTCGTACAGGGTGCGGACCAGGCCATGGTCCGGGCAGCCGCGTTCGAGCCACACGCGACCTTCACGGACAAGCAACGCCCCGGACAGCCGCCGGACCTCGCTGAGTGGCGGGTCGGTTTCGTGGCATTGGGGGCAGAAAGCGGTCACATAACGGTGGATCCTGTCACCGCGCAGCGGCTGGCCTGGCCCTGGCAACTGTTGAGTCCTCATGATTCGGCACCCTTCTTCAAATTTCGACCTGTGTAAGGGCACCCACGCAAAGTCCCCCGCCGAGCAACGTGAAAATGCCGAGCCCAATCAGTAAGCCCGCTCCGGTGCGTGAAGTGCGGGGATTAACGGCAAGAACGATGGCCAGCCCCAGATAGACGGCGATCGGGACGAAGGCGGCCGGCCCGGCGAAGATGCTGGCGGGCCAAGGTGGTGGACCGACCTCTATCGTTGCCCAAAGGTAGAGGATGTACAGGGCCGCAGCGCCGAAAACGGCTCCGGACCCCAGATAACCACCCCGGTTCTCCCGCTTCTGCCCGCTCCCTTGCTCCCCTGGCGGCGGAACCGACTGGTCGTCGTCCATGTCAGCCCCGGACCTGGGCAAGGAACGTAACGCAGAGTCCGCCACCCAGCAACAAGAAGGCGCCCAGGCCGATCAGCAGCCCTGTGCCCAGGCGCGACGTCCGGCGACGCACTGCCAGCACGATCGCCATCGCCAGGTACAGGGCGATGGGGATGAACGGGGCCGGGATGGAGAGGAAGGTGGCCGACCAGGCATAAGGCCCCTGCGCCATGGTTCCCAGTACATAGACGGCGTACAGGGCCAGGGCCCCGAAAAAAGCCCCCATACTCATTGATCCGGACTTCGAGGCTTGCGGCGCCGGGTCGTCCTGGTTCGGCGGTGGCGGAGGGGTCTCAGCCGTGTCGTCACTCATGCTGAGGTTCCTTCCATCTCACGGCGGAGTGATGGGCCGAAGACACGCCGGACCCGCCATACCAAGAGGGGCAAAACCGTCAGCAGGAACCATTGGGGCCGGCTCATCCCCAGCCAGAGCACCTCGTTGCCCCGGACGAATTCGACGACGAACCTGAAGAGGGCATAAGCGCTGACGAAGCAGATAAAGAGGTCGCCGGGGTGGGGCAGGCGGTCCCGGTAGCGCCACATCAGGGCAAAGGCCGCGAGGTGGAAGACAATCTCGTAGGCGAACGACGGATGAAGTCCCACCCCGGCCTGGGCCCCGGTCAGCGCGGCCTGCGCCGGAGTGAGGAACACTCCCCAGGCTCCCCCGGTCGGCGTTCCGGGGAGCTCTGTTAGAAGGCAGCCGATACGCCCAATGATGAGCGCCAGGGCTACTGCCGGGGCCAGCAGGTCACCCGTCGGCTGCCGGTAACCGGTCAATCGTTTGGCCAGGAGGACGCCGAACCAGGCTCCTACCAGGCCGGCCAGGATGCTGCGGTCGCCATTGCCCCACCAGTCAGCCAGTGAAACTTGGCGCGAGATGTCCCAGGTGAGCACCCGGGAACCGATGGCTCCGAACGCAACGGCAAAACCCGCAATAGGCCACAACCGGGGATCGCTGAGCCCGCGGCGACGCTTCTCATACGCGTAGAACAGCAGGGCTGCGAGGATTCCCAGCCCGACGAAGCCGGCATGTACCAGCCCGTTTCCCGCGAAGGGAAGCCCGATCATGAGCAGAGTGTAACAACGGGTTGCCCGTGGAATGCGGGCCCTTCGGCCCTTACATGGGCGGGTGCCCTACATGTGGACGTGCAGGCGGCGGGCGGCCTCGGAGATGGATCCGGTCAGCGACGGGTAGACCGTGAAGGTGCTGGCGAGGTCGTCCACATGCAGCTTCTGCTTGACCGCGATGGAGATCGGGAAGATCAGTTCGGAGGCGTTGGGGCCCACAACCACGCCGCCGATCACCGTGCCGGAGCCCTTGCGCGCGAAGATCTTGACGAACCCGTCCTTGGCGTTGCGCATCTTGGCGCGGGCGTTGCTGCGCAGGGAGAGCTTGACGACGTCGGCCTGGTACTTGCCGGACTCGATGTCGGCTTCGGAGACGCCCACGTTCGCGATTTCGGGCGAGGTGAAGATGTTGGATGCCACCTGGTGGAGCTTGAGCGGGGTGACGACGTCGCCCATGAAGTGCGCCACGGCGATGCGGCCCTGCATGGCGGCCACGGAGGCCAGCGGCAGGACGCCTGTGCAGTCACCGGCGGCATAGATGTTGGGGGCGGTGGTGCGGGAGACGCCGTCCACCTTGATGTGGCCGCTTTCGCTGACGGCCACGCCCGCCTCCTCGAGGCCCAAACCTGCCGTGTTGGGGATGGACCCGAGGCAGAGCAGGCAGTGGCTGCCGGTCACCGTGGAGCCATCGGAAAGGGTGACCAGCACGCCGTCGTCCGTGCGTTCCACGGTCTGGGCGCGGGAGCGGGACAGGACCCGGACGCCGCGGCGTTCGAAGACTTCCTCCAGGACAACGGCGGCGTCAACGTCGGAGCCGGGCAGCACCCGGTCGCGGCTGGACACCAAGGTGACCTTGGAACCAAGGCCGTTGTAGGCGGAGGCGAACTCCGCACCGGTGACGCCGGACCCCACCACGATGAGTTCCTCGGGCAGCTCGTCCAGGTTGTAGATCTGGGTCCAGTTCAGGATCCGCTCGCCGTCCGGGCGGGCCGTCTCCAGCTCGCGGGGGTGTGCACCCACGGCCAGCAGGATGGTGTCCGCTTCAACGGTCTCGGTGCCGTCCACCGTCAGGACCTCGATGGTGTGGCTGTCCAGGAGCCGGCCGGAACCGGCAATAATCCGCACGCCCAGCTTCTCCAGGGCGTCGCGGATGTCATGGGACTGGTTGCGCGCCAGGTTGAGGAGCCGGTCGTTGATGTGCTTGAGGTCGGCCCGCATCACCGGCACGAAGTCGCCGCCGTCGACGTCGAATTTCACGCCCAGCTCTCCGGCCTCGGCCACGCGGGTCATCAGGTCAGCCGTGGCAATGAGGGTCTTGGAGGGAACCACATCGGTCAGCACGGCCGATCCACCCAGGCCCGCGCGTTCGATGATGGTGACCGTCGCCCCGAGCGAGGCGGCCACCATGGCGGCTTCGTATCCGCCCGGGCCACCTCCCAGGATTGCGATCCGGGGGGAACTGAAATCTGGATGCGTAGTCACAGTCATCCATTCTCGCCCATTTGCCGCTGACCACCAAGAAGACAGGGCCCTTCCGGGCCAGCCGTGACGGGGGCAACACGGGCGGCACGATAACTTGTACTGGTGAGTACAACAGACTTCCTGAACACGGACCCGTTTGCCGCCGCCCGCGCCGCAGCGGACTACATCGCCGAAGAGACAGGCGTGGACCGGCACGATACCGCCCTGGTCCTCGGCTCCGGGTGGGGCGATGCCGCGGGCCTCATCGGCGAGACCACCGCCACCCTGTCCGCCGAAGAAGTTCCGGGCTTCCACGCCCCGGCCGTGGAGGGCCACGTGGGCACCATCCGCTCCATCCTCACCCCCTCGGGAAAGCGGGCCCTGGTGCTCGGTGCCCGCACGCACTACTACGAGGGCAGGGGTGTCCGGGCCGTGGTCCACGGAATCCGGACCGCGGCTGCCGCCGGATGCGGCACCCTGGTCCTCACCAACGGCTGCGGCGGACTCAACGAGGACTGGGCCCCCGGCACCCCGGTACTGATCAGGGACCACATCAACCTCACCGCGGCATCCCCTTTGGAGGGCGCCACGTTCGTGGACCTGACAGACCTGTACTCGCCCCGGATCCGCGGCCTGGCCCGCGAGGTGGACCCCAGCCTGGCGGAGGGCGTGTACGCCCAGTTCCCCGGCCCGCACTACGAGACCCCGGCCGAAGTGCAGTACGCCAAGCGCATCGGTGCCGACCTCATCGGCATGTCCACGGCGCTGGAAGCCATCGCCGGGCGGCACGCCGGCATGGAAGTGTTTGGAATTTCGCTGGTCACCAACCTCGCAGCGGGGATCAGCCCCCAGCCGCTCAGCCACCAGGAAGTGATCGAATCCGGCCGGGCAGCGGGCCCGCGCATCTCCAGGCTGCTGGCCGATATCATCGCCCGGCTCTAACGTTCCCGGCCGCCGGGTGCGTCACGCGGCCGGGCAATGACGATAGCGTTATGCCCATGACGTCTTCCGATGCCGAACTTCGCCTGCTCACCGAGGCCCGCGAATGGGCTGCCCAAGACCCGGATCCCGCAACGAAGGCATCGCTCCTTGAGCTTGTCCGCCGTGTTGGGGACGGCGATCCGGTAGCCCGGCAGGAACTGGAAGACAGCTTCCGCGGCACGCTGCAGTTCGGCACGGCCGGGCTGCGCGCCGCACTGGGCCCGGGGCCGAATCGGATGAACCGGGTGGTGGTGCGCCGCGCCGCAGCGGGACTCGCCTCCTTCCTGCTCGATGCAGTGGCCAAGGCCGCGCCGGGCACCCGGCCGCGCGCCGTCGTCGGGTATGACGCCCGGCATAACTCCGATGCCTTCGCGGCGGAAACGGCAGCGATCTTCGCCGCCGCCGGCATCGAGACCTTCCTGCTCCCGGCACCACTCCCCACTCCCCTGCTGGCGTACGCCGTCCGCGCCCTGGACTGCGACGGCGGCGTCATGGTCACCGCCAGCCACAACCCGCCCCAGGACAACGGCTACAAGGTGTACCTCGGCCGGCATGCCGTGGCGGCGGACGGTGACGGCGCCCAGATCGTGGCGCCCTACGATGCGGAAATCGCCGCGCGGATCAGCGCCGTGGGACCGCTGGAATCCATCACGCTGGCAGAGGGCGCCTGGACCGTCCTGGACGGCTCGCTGGCGGCTGGGTATGAGCGGGCGACGGCGGCACTCACCATGCCGGACCGCTTCCCCGCCCGCGATCTGCGCATTGTCCTCACCCCGCTGCACGGCGTCGGCGGCGGGACGGCCATGGATGTCCTGAAGACGGCAGGTTTCACAGATGTCACCGTGGTGGCCGAACAGGCCGAACCAGACCCCGATTTTCCCACCGTAAGCTTCCCCAACCCGGAGGAACCCGGGGCCCTGGACCTTGCCCTCGAAGCGGCCGCCCAGCTGGACGCCGACCTCGTCATCGCCAACGACCCCGACGCCGACAGGGCAGCCGTGGCGGCAAAAGACCCCGACACCGGGGCGTGGCGGATGCTCCGGGGCGACGAAGTGGGTTCCCTACTGGGTGCCCACGTGGTGGCGCGGCTCTCTGACGGCCGCACCGGCGCGGAGGCCGACGGCCGCGGCGTCTTTGCCAATTCGATTGTTTCCTCACGGCTGCTGGCCCGCATCGCCGCCGCGGCCGGCTTCGCCCACGAGGAAACCCTGACCGGCTTCAAGTGGATTTCCCGGGTTCCCGGGCTGGTCTACGGCTACGAAGAGGCGCTGGGGTACTGCGTGGCCCCGGAACTGGTGAAGGACAAGGACGGCATTTCGGCCGCCGTCCTGATTGCCGAACTCGCGGCCGCCGCCAAAGCCGCAGGCAAGACCGTCTTCGACACCCTGGATGAGCTGTACCTCCAGCACGGCCTGCACGCCAGCGACCAGTTGAGCATCAGGGTTGCGGACTTGGGGCTGTTGGACGCCATGATGAACCGCCTGCGGGTTTCGCCGCCGGAATCGTTCGGACAGTCAGCAGTGGAGGTCTTCACGGACCTGGCCGAGGGCAGTGCCCAGTTGCCGCCCACCGAGGGGCTGCTCTACATCACCCGCAACCTGACCCGCGTGATCATCCGGCCCAGCGGCACGGAGCCCAAGCTCAAGTGCTATCTGGAGGTTATCCACCAGGTAGGCTCCGCCGCGGAGTTGCCGGCGGCGCGCCAGGCCGCACGCGCCTCACTGGATGAGGTACTGCACGACGTCAGCGAAGCGCTGGGTCTTTAACACTCCTGGGTTAAAGCCCAAAGGGGCGCCAGGACCACCACAGGCCCTGCGCCCCTTGAAGGGTCTGCGTGCTAAAGCTGCACCTCGACGAAGCCGTCGATGACGCGGGTGCCGAATGCTGCCAGCCGCAGGCCCGGAGTGGTGAAGCATTCGCCGGTCTCGAGGTCGTAGACCTCCTTGTGCAGCGGGGAGGCGATGGTGGGCCGCGTGCCCCTGGAACCAAGGATGCCGCGTGCCATGACATGGGCCCCGGTGGCCGGATCCTCATGGGCCACGGCGAAGACTTCGGCCGGGCCGGTGCGGAAAAGGGCCACCTGGCGGCCTGCCACCAGGGCGGCCTCGCCCCAGGCCGGTTCGAGGTCCTCCACCGTGCAGACACGGTGCCAGCCGGTATGGAATCCAGCGAGGTCTGATTCGGCGGCGAGCGCCCCAAGTTCCAGTGTTGCCGTCATGTCCGGCTCCTTTCCCTGTGCCTGTTGTCCGTGCAGCCGCTGCTTTTGCGGCCGAGTCCCACGCTAGGCTCCGGGTGTTTCAACAGGGTGCGGCGAATGTGTCCGGCGCGTAAAAGAGACCTAACCCGGCCCGAAATGCGTTCGTGATGCAGAAGTTAAGTTCGCGAAACAATTGGGAAACTGAGGCGAAACTGCCCCTCCCTAGGCTGGAGGCACAAGCTGCAGAGCACCGTCTGCGGCCCATGCGAAAGGCCCACAGTGACCGAACAGACTTCAAGCACAGAGACTCCGCGCCGCATCGTCGTCGCCGGCGGCGGCCCAGCGGCCCACCGTTTTGCGGACGCCATGCATGCCCGCGGCCTCGACGGCTGGCATGTCACGGTCCTCACCGAAGAAGCCCACCTCCCCTACGACCGGGTGGCACTCTCCAAGGCACTCACCGATACCGGGGTGGACCTCACCTTGGGAACGGCTTCGATGTGGGACCACGGCTCCCTGGTCCTGAAGACCGGCGAGCGCGTGGTGAAGATCGACGCAGGCGCAAAGACGGTGCAGACTGCTGCCGGGAACGCCTACGAGTATGACGAGCTGGTGGTGGCCACCGGTTCGGACGCCGTCCGCCTGCCCATCCCCGGTGCCGAACACGCCCACGTCTACCGCACCCTTGAGGACGTGTGGGCCATCAACAAGGCCCTCGCCGAACTCACCACCAGGCTGGGCCGCAAGGTCAACGCCGTTACCATCGGCGGCGGTCTCCTGGGGCTCGAGTCGGCCGCCGGCACCGAGCAACTGGGCGCCACCCCCGTTGTCATTAACGGTGCGCCGTGGCTGATGAACACCCAGCTGGACGAGGGCGCCGGCCAGGCCCTGGGCCGCCTCATCGAGGCGAAAGGCTTCGAAGTGCACGGCGGCGTGTTCCCCTCGGAGATTTTGACGGACGACGACGGCCAGGTCACCGGAGTGCTGATGGCGGACCAGCGCATCATCCCGGCCGACCTGGTGATCGTCGCGGTCGGCGTGAAGCCCCGCGATGAGCTCTTCCGCGCCGCCGACGGCGAAGACCAGCTCTTCAGCCTGGGCCAGCGCGGCGGTGTGGTCATCAACGACTACTGCGCCACCGAGGTGGATGGCATCTGGGCCATCGGTGAAGTGGCCAACTACGGCGGCATGTGCCTGGGCCTGGTGGCACCCGCCAACACCATGGCGGAAATCGTCGCCGACCGGCTGCACGGCGGGGACGCCACCTTCCCCGGTTTCGATACCGCCACCAAGCTGAAGCTTTCCGGCGTTGACGTGGCCAGCTTCGGCGACGCCTTCGCCCGCACCGAACACGCCCTCGAGATCGTCTACGCCGATCCCGCCCGGGGCGTCTACCAGAAGATCGTGACGACGGACGATGCCAAGACCCTCCTGGGCGGCATCTTCGTCGGCGACGCCTCCCCCTACATGAGCCTGCGCCCCCTCCTGGGCCGCGAACTCCCGGCAGAGCCCGGCGCGTTCCTGAGTGCGGCCGGCGGCGGCGAGGCCCCCGAAACCGAACTTCCCGACGACGCCACCCTCTGCTCCTGCAACAACGTCACCGCCGGCAGCATCCGCGACGCCATCAACGGCTGCGGTGCCTGCGAGGGCAACGCCCCGGTCCAGGAACTGGGCGAGCTGAAGGGCTGCACCCGGGCCGGCACCCAGTGCGGTTCCTGCGTCCCCATGCTGAAGAAGCTGCTGGAAACCGAGCTGACCAAGTCCGGCGTCGAGGTCTCCAAGGCCCTCTGCGAGCACATCGAGCTCTCCCGCCAGGAACTGTTCGACGCCATCCGCGTCCTGGAACTGACCTCCTTCGAAGAGATCATGGCCAAGTACGGCACCGGCGCCGGCTGCGACATCTGCAAGCCCACCATCGCCAACATCCTGGCCAGCCAGAACAGCGCCTACGTCCTGGACGCCGGCCGCGGCACCCTGCAGGACACCAACGACCGCGCCCTCGCCAACATGCAGAAGGACGGTACTTACTCCGTCGTCCCCCGCATCGCCGGCGGCGAGATCACCCCCAAGAAGCTTGGCGTCATCGCCGCCGTGGCCGAGAAGTACGGCCTGTACACCAAGATCACCGGCGGCCAGCGGATCGACATGTTCGGCGCCCGGCTGGAGCAGCTGCCGGAGATCTGGAAGGAACTGGTGGACGCCGGATTCGAGTCCGGCCAGGCCTATGGCAAGAGCCTGCGGACGGTGAAGTCCTGCGTCGGTTCCACGTGGTGCCGCTTCGGCGTCCAGGATTCGGTGGCCATGGCCATCCAGCTGGAACTGCGGTACCGCGGCCTGCGCAGCCCGCACAAGCTCAAGATGGGCGTCTCCGGCTGCGCCCGTGAATGCGCCGAGGCCCGCGGCAAGGACGTGGGCGTAATCGCCACAGCCGACGGCTGGAACCTGTACGTGGGCGGCAACGGCGGAGCCACCCCGGCCCACGCCCAGCTCCTGGCCAAGGACCTGGACGATGAAACGCTCATCAAGTACATCGACCGCTACTTCATGTACTACATCCGCACCGCGGACCGCTTGCAGCGCACGGCCCGCTGGCAGGAGGAGCTCGACGGCGGCATCAAGCACGTTGAGGACGTCGTGGTCAAGGACACCCTGGGCATTGCCGCGGACCTTGAGGCGGCCATGGCCAAGCACGTGGACACCTACGTCGACGAATGGGCAGACACCCTCAAGGATCCCGAGCGGCTGCGCAGGTTCCGCTCGTTCGTCAATGCACCGGACCAGAAGGACGACTCCATCACCTTCGTCCCGGATGAGCGCGGCCAGATGCGCCCGGCCACGCCTGAGGAAAAAGGGAAGGTCCTGATCGGCGCGTCCATCCCGGTCCGCCCCGCCACAGCCGAAACCATCGGAAACGAGGCATAGCCATGCAGCTCAGTATCGACCTCACCGGCCGGAACGTCGTGGTGGCCGGCAGCCCCACTGCCGCGCGGCAGGCGGTGCGGCGGTACGAAGCCGCGGGCGCCGTCGTGCACCGCCTTGGCAGCCCGGCCGAGGCCCGGTTCGTCCACCTGCCGGAGCGGCTGTTCCTGGTTGCCGCCGTCGAGGACGGACAACCCGGCTGGGACGCGTTCCTGGAGCGCTGCCGGAAGACCGGCATTCCCGTCGCTGCCGAGCCGGCCGCCGGCCCCGCCGGACACGTCACCCTGGTGGGCGGCGGCCCCGGCACCGGGGACCTGCTTACGGTGGCAGCCCTCAAGGCACTCCGTGATGCCGACGTCGTGTTCTACGACCGCCTGGCGCCCTACCAGGAACTGCCGCTGCTGACGTCCGCGGAACTGGTGGACGTCGGAAAGAAGCCCGGGCACCACAAGGTCAGCCAGTCGGACATCGAAAAGCTGATGGTGGAGAGCGCGCTGGCCGGAAACAACGTGGTCCGCCTCAAGGGCGGCGACCCCTACGTCTTTGGCCGCGGCGGGGAGGAAGTTGCCGCCTGCGTGGCCGCGGGCGTCCAGGTCCAGGTAGTGTCCGGCGTCACCAGCGCCATTTCGGTCCCGGCCGCCGCCGGTATCCCGGTAACGCACCGCGAAGTCAGCCACATGTTCACCGTGGTCTCCGGGCACGCGCCGCTAACGGAGAAGGAGCACCACCACCTTGCCGGCCTGGGCGGGACGATCGTGGTGCTGATGGGCATCGGCACCCTCCACCAGCTGGCGGCGGGCTTGCGCCGCGCCGGTATGCGCCCCGACATGCCCATGGCCGTGGTGGAACGCGGCTACCGGCCCGGCCAGCGGACCACCATCGCAGACCTCGGCACCATCACCTCCGCCGCGGCCCGCTGCAGCAACCCGGCAGTGCTGGTCATCGGCGAGGTGGTCCGGGTGGCAGAAGCCAACCGGAACCACGCCGCTGCCGCCGCAGACCTGGACAGGCTTGCGGCCTCGCTGCTGGGATCATGAAAGGATTGACCCCCATGACTGCACTTGCACCGGCTGAAGCGGCCCAGGCTGACCCAACCCAGGCCGAACCGGCGCCGCAGGCCGACGAAGCCACCGATGCCGCGGAGTCGCCGCTGGAAGGGTTCCGCATTGGCGTGACCTCGGACCGGCGGTCGCGCGACCTGATCGAGGCCCTGGAGCGCCGGGGTGCCGAAGTGCTGCATGCGCCGGCGCTCAAGATCGCCCCCGTCCAGGAGGACATCCGGCTCATCGAGGACACCAAGGCCATCATCGCCGCCAAGCCGGACCTGTGCATCGCCACCACCGCTTACGGCATGCGCCGGTGGTGCGAAGCCGCGGACTCCTTCGGCATCGGCGACGAACTGCTGGAAACGCTCGGGAGCACCCGCATGTTCGTTCGGGGACCCAAAGCCCGCGGTGCGGTGCGCGCGGCCGGCCTTGCCGACGTCGGCATCAGCAGCGACGAAACCACCTCCACGCTGGTGGACATGCTGCTCACCGAGGGCGTGCGCGGCAAAACCGTCGCCATGCAGCTGCATGGCTACACGGACGTGCGCCAGATCGAGCGCCTGCGGATGTCCGGCGCCACCGTCCTCACTGTCACTCCTTACCGCTGGGTGAAGCCGGACGGCGAGGACAAGCTGCCGCGGCTGATCGAGGCCGCCTGCAGCGGAAACCTGGACGTCCTGACCTTCACCAGCGCCCCCGCCGTGGACGCCATGTGGAGCACCGCCCATGAGATGGGCCTTTACAAACAGCTGGTGGAGAGCCTGAAACTGAACGTCACCACCGCCGTGGTGGGTCCCGTAACCGCGCAGCCCCTCCTGGACGCAGGGCTGAACCCGCTGATCCCGGAACGGTTCCGGATGGGGGCCCTCATCCGGCTGGTGTGCGAGCACCTGGCGCTGAACCATGTCCGGCGGCTGGATACCCGCTCGGGGAACATCGAGCTTCGCGGCCGCAGCCTGCGGATCGACGGCCAGGCAGTGGAACTGGCGCCCGCTCCCCTGCTGCTCCTGCGCGCCCTGCTGGGTGCCGGCGGCGCTGTCCTGTCCCGTGAATCACTCTCCGACCTGCTGGAACTCCGGGGCTCCGTGCACGCGCTGGACATGACCGTGAGCAGGCTGCGTTCATCGCTGCCGGACGGCAAACTCATTGAAACGGTGGTCAAGCGGGGGTACCGGATCCGCGTCTAAGCGTGGTTGGGCGGGCCCGCCCGGGGCGCTGGACACGGGGAATTGTGTCCGGCGCCGGATGGATGAGAGATGCATCACGGGTTCTGTTACCGGCCGGTAAATACTGGCGAACACGGGCCCGCGAAACAGCAATGGACGGGTAACACAACCGAAAAAGCACACCCCTACGCTGGGTTCCATCACGAAGTTCCGGCCGGTTCCCGGCCACCAGCGAAAGGGCCAGCACATGTCCGCTCCGGCACCCTCAACGTCCACCTCCACCGCTACGCGCATCGTCATCGCCGGCGCCGGCCCCGCCGCCCAGGCCCTGGTGGCACAATTGGACCGCGCACGGTTCAACGGCTCCATCACGGTGCTGAGCAACCGCGACGACACCCCGGAAGAGCTGCTGGAGCTGGCCATGCTGCCCCAGGTCTCCGTGCGCTTCGGCCAGCCGGCCAGCCACATCGACGCCGCCAAGCGCACCGTGGCAACGGCGGATGGCATGGAATTCGCCTACGACCAATTCGTGATTGCCACCGGATCGGCTCCCGTAGCCGCCCCCGTGGACGGCGCCGGACAGTGCCTGAGCTACTCCACGATCGATGACGCCCCACGCATTGCGGACGGAGTACAGGAAGTCGCCAGGCAGCTGGGCCGGCGCCCCGTGGGGATCCTGGTGGGCACCGGCGCAGCGGCAGGGCAGGCCGAAGCGGTGCTCCGGGCCAAAGGGGTGCGGCCCATCCGCACCACCGCCCGGCCCGCCGCCGTCATCCCCGCTGCCGTTTCCAGCGGCTCCGGTTCCCCTCTCGCCTCCTCCGCCGTGGTCTTCGAGGACGGCAGCAGCATGGCCGGCGACCTGGTGGTCCTGGCCGAGGAGCGGGTCTCCCGGGACGGCCTCGCTGCCAGCGCCGGCCTGCGGACCGCTCCCGGCGGGGGCATCGAGATCAGCCGCGACTTCCGGACATCCGTCCCGGGAATCTGGGCCATCGGTGACGCAGCAGCGTTCGACGGCGTCCGGCTGGGGCTGCTGGTGGCAGCCGCCTCCGCGGCGGGTGCCTGCGCCACCCAGCTGCTGTCCGCATCGTCGGCAGCACCGGTCCTGCAGTCGGCTGCCTGAGCGGGCCGCCTCCGGCGCGGTGCGCTGTGACAAGATGGTTTCCGAAACCGAGTCAACGCCGGGCCCACAAGGCCCTTCGAGAGGACCATCATGAGCAACGAAGCCACCGTTCACGCAGGAACCGCTGATCCGGCCGGGGCCGCGGACATCGCCTCCTACATCGACCACACGCTGCTCAAGCCCGAAGCCTCGGAGGCTGACGTGCTGAAGGTCTGCGCGGAGGCGGCCAAGTATCGGTTCAAGTCGGTCTGCGTCAACCCCATCTGGGTCAAGACGGTCACCACCGCGCTCAAAGGCTCCGGCGTCCTCACCTGCTCCGTGGTGGGCTTTCCGCTGGGGGCCACGCCCACCGATGTGAAGTCATTCGAAGCCCGCGGCGCCGTGCTGGACGGGGCGGACGAGGTGGACATGGTGATCAACATTGCCGCCGCGAGGGCAGGCGACAAGGGTGCCCTGACGGACGACATCGCGGCGGTTGCCGAGACCGTGCACGCGGGCGGTGCCATCCTGAAAGTCATCATCGAAACCGCCCTCCTCACGGATGAGCAGAAGGTGCTGGCATGCCAGGCGGCCGTGGAGGCCGGCGCGGACTTCGTGAAGACCTCCACCGGATTCAACGGCGGCGGTGCCACCGTTGAAGATGTAGCCCTGATGCGCAGGACCGTTGGCCCGGACCTGGGGGTCAAGGCCTCCGGCGGCGTACGGTCCCTGGCCGACGCGCAGGCTATGATTGCAGCAGGTGCAACACGAATTGGTGCCAGCTCCGGGATTGCCATTGTCAAGGGTGAACAGGGTTCAGCCGCTTACTGACCGGAACCCGAGGCGGCCGCAGAACAAGCCCCGCGGGGCTGAGGAGGAACACATGTCCAGCCAGATCAACGCGTCCAGCCGGGACACGGCGTCCAATGCGGAGTCCGTCCGGACCCCGCAGAACGAGAACAACCTCGCCACCAGCGTGATCCTCTTCGTTGTCTGCTTCGTCCTGTTCCTGGGCGCCATCTACTCGCTGTCATTCCTCACCCTGGGCAACCCGTGGCCCATGGCCGCCTGCCTGGTCCTGTTTGCGCTGGCATTCTGGATTCCGCAGACCATCCTCGGCCGTTCCGACTCTGCCGGCGAGCACTAAACTTCAAGCCAAAGAACGGCACAGCAAAACGGACCGGCGGACATTGTCCGCCGGTCCGTTGCTGTCTTCAGCCGGCATGGCTCCTTCCACCGGCATTGCTGCCTGCTGGTGAAAGGCGCTGCCCGCTAGAACCACAGCCTAATCCACGCGCCCGCGGCAGCGGCCACGCGGCCCCAGTGGTGTTGTGCGATGGCCCATCCGGCCATGGACATGCCCACCATGGCGTAGGCACTGACCGGGATCAGCACCAGCCACTCCCGTTTGGAACCGGCACGCCCCAGCAGTGGCAGGGACAGGGCGCCGTTGGCCCGCCAGACGTTTCGCAGCAGCGGCAGCCGGCGCAGCATTTTCGGTGGCCGGACCACCAGCGGCCACAGCAGCGGCACTCCCCCGGTGGTGATGAGGTCGCCGACGATGTGCACCACCACCCCGATCAGCATCGATGTGGGCAGCCAGGTCCACTGATCCGGCGCGTACACCGTGACCAGGCCGGCCATCACCAGCGCAAAAATCCAGTTGGAGATGAAGCCGCTCTTGGGAAAAAGCTTCAGGGCCTTGGCTGCAATGTTGATCAGGAACATGCACAGCAGCCCGGCCCCCACGGACAGGCGGCCCCAGCCGGTGTCCATGTGCACCTGCGACGCCAGGCCCGCCAAGAACACGAAGACCGCGGCACCCAGGATGGAGTGCGTGCCCTGCCGATGGCCCCCGCTGGCGTTCTCGATGCCGCGCGCGATCACGTTGGACAGCGGCGGCAGCGAGTGGGCCACCGTACTTGCCCGGTGGTCCCAGTCGCACACCAGCGCCGTGCCCGCGGTGGCCATGCCGCCGATGAGGATTCCCGTGGGGTCCAGCGGATACCAACCCAGGGTGTAGGGGCCGGTGGACGCAACAGCTACCCACGCCGCGGCTCCCGACGCGGCGTGGTGTCCTCCCATCAAGTCCTAACTCACCGCCAGCGGGGCATCGGAGAAAATGTTCCGGATCACGCCGTTGGCCCATTCCAGGATCTCGGCGTCCTGCAGGTCCCGGCCGCCGATCCGCGCGGTCTTGGGCTTGGGGATGAGCACGGCGTCCAGGGCGGGCTTGGACTGCGATCCCGGGTACATCCTGTTCAGGCGCATGGTCTTGGATTCGGGGAGGGTGGCCGGGGAGAACTTAACGAAGTTTCCCTGCAGCGCGACGTCGGACAGGCCGG
This sequence comes from Arthrobacter sp. SLBN-112, assembly GCF_006715225.1. Classification (NCBI taxonomy): domain Bacteria; kingdom Bacillati; phylum Actinomycetota; class Actinomycetes; order Micrococcales; family Micrococcaceae; genus Arthrobacter; species Arthrobacter sp. SLBN-112. Next base: position 2,479,930 of record NZ_VFMU01000001.1, on the reverse strand, counting down.
CTTCGCGGGCACCAACACGGAAGCGTGCCACAGCCACCAGGTTCTGGGCCGGCAGCGGAAGGTCGCCGTAGCGGTCAACGAGTTCTGCCTGCACCTCGTCGATGGCCTCGTTGGTGAGGGCCGCGGCGAGCTTCCGGTACGCCTCAAGCCGCAGCCGCTCGCCGGGAACGTAGTCGTGCGGCAGGTGGGCGTTGACCGGCAGCTCGATCTTCATCTCCGCGGCCTTTTCTTCGGCTTCACCCCGGAAGTCGGCCACGGCCTCGCCCACCAGGCGGATGTACAGGTCGAAACCCACCCCCTGGATGTGGCCGGACTGTTCCCCGCCCAGCAGGTTGCCGGCGCCGCGGATTTCCAGGTCCTTCATGGCCAGCTGCATGCCGGCGCCGAGCTCGTTGTGCGCGGCCACAGCCTTGAGCCGTTCCAGCGCCACCTCACCCAGCGGCTTCTCCGACGGGTACAGGAAGTAGGCGTAGGCGCGCTCACGGCCACGTCCCACGCGGCCGCGGAGCTGGTGCAGCTGGGACAGGCCGTACTTGTCCGCGCCATCCACGATCAGGGTATTGGCGTTGGAGATGTCCAGGCCGGTCTCGATGATGGTGGTGCACACCAGCACGTCGAAGCGCCGCTCCCAGAAGTCAACGATGATCTGCTCCAGGCGGCTCTCGGACATCTTGCCGTGCGCCACCTCCACACGCGCCTCAGGCACCAGCTCGCGGATCCTGGCGGCCGTCCGCTCAATGGTGGACACCCGGTTGTGGACCAGGAACACCTGGCCTTCACGCATGAGTTCCCGCCGGATGGCGGCGGAGGTCTGCTTGTCCGTGTACGGGCCCACGTACGTGAGCACGGGGTGCCGTTCCTCCGGCGGGGTGGCCAGGGTTGAGGTTTCCCGGATCCCGGTGAGGGACATTTCCAGGGTGCGGGGAATCGGGGTGGCACTCATAGCCAGGACGTCCACGTTGGTGCGCATCTTCTTCAGCGCTTCCTTGTGCTCCACGCCGAACCGCTGTTCCTCATCGACGATCACCAGGCCCAGGTCCTTGAACTCGAAGTCCTTGGCCAGCAGCCGGTGGGTACCGATCACCACGTCCACGGCCCCGCTTTTCACCCCTTCCGCCGTCTCCTTGGCTTCCTTGGCGGTCTGGAACCGGGACAGCGGCTTCACCCGCAGCGGAAACCCGGAGAACCGCTCGGTGAACGTTTCGTAGTGCTGCTGGGCCAGCAGCGTGGTGGGCACCAGCACCGCCACCTGTTTGCCGTCCTGCACGGCCTTGAAGGCAGCACGCACCGCAATTTCGGTCTTGCCATAGCCCACGTCGCCGGACACCAGCCGGTCCATGGGAATCTCCCGCTCCATGTCCGCCTTGACCTCGTTGATGGTGGTCAGCTGGTCCGGCGTCTCCACGTACGGGAAGGCTTCCTCCAGTTCGCGCTGCCACGGGGTGTCAGGGCCGAAGGCGTGGCCACGGGAGGCCATGCGGGCGGAGTACAGCCGGATCAGTTCACCGGCGATTTCCTTGACCGCCCTGCGGGCCTTGGACTTGGTGCTGGCCCAGTCCGCGCCGCCCATCTTGCTGAGGACCGGGGCGTCGCCGCCCACATAGCGGGTCACTTGGTCCAGCTGGTCAGTGGGGACGAACAACCGGTCGCCGGGACCGCCGCGCTTGGCCGGTGCGTACTCCAGCACCAGGTATTCGCGGACGCCGTCGCCGCCGCCGGCCACCTTGCGCTGGATGAGTTCCACGAACCGGCCAATGCCGTGCTGTTCGTGGACCACGTGGTCCCCCGCCACCAGTTGCAGCGGGTCCACGGCGTTGCGCCGCTTGGAGGGCATCCGCCGCATGTCCTTGGTGGACCCGGCCGAGGTCCGGCCCAGCAGGTCGGCTTCGGTGAGCAGGCCCAGCTTGAGGCCGTCCAGGACAAAACCACGGCCGACGGCGGCAGTGGTCACCTCGATGATGCCCGCCTGGGGTTCGTGGTCCAGGCTGTCCACCCGGGCGCAGGGGATGTCGTTCTCATGGAACAGCTCGGCCAGGCGCTGGGCCGGGCCGGGACCTTCGGTGGCAACAACGATCCGCCACTGGTCGCGGACGTGCGAGCCGATGAACTCCATCATTTCGGCCACGTCGCCCTGGTAGCCGCGGGGTTCGCGGGCATGCAGGTTCAGCACGTCGATCTCGGGGAGCAGTTCCGCATCCTGTACCAGGGACGTGATGGACCACCAGGACACGCCGTGCTCCAGGGCGGACCCCCGGGTTTCAGCCAAAGAGCGGAAGCTCGCCGAATGAAGCGCCGCACTCGCCTGTGAGCTGAGGTCCAAAGGGGCCGCCCCGCCGTCGGACGCCGTGGACCAGGCCGCCTCCAGGAACTCCTCGTTGGTGGCGGCGAGGTCGTGGGCGCGCGTGCGCACCTTTTCCGGTTCGATCACCACGGCGACGGACTCTGCGGGCAACTGGTCAACGAACGGGACCATCGCATCCACCAGCACCGGCGCCAGGGACTCCATGCCCTCCACGGCAATGCCGCCGGCGATCTTTTCCAGCATGTCCGCCGCGGCCGGGAGCTGGGCCTTCAGGGTGGCGGCACGGGACATGACGGACGGGGTGATGAGGATTTCGCGGCACGGCGGGGCGTGCAGCTCGGTGGGGTGGTGGATGCCCGGGGCGGACAGCGAGCGTTGGTCGGCCACGGCGAACCAGCGCATCTGGTCCACTTCGTCGCCGAAGAACTCCACCCGGATGGGGTGGTCCTCCGTGGGCGGGAAAACGTCGATGATGCCGCCGCGGACGGCGAACTCGCCGCGGTGCGTCACCATGTCCACCCGGGCGTACGCGGCGTCGGCCAGGCTCTTCACCACGTCGGAGAATGGAACCTCCTGGCCCACCTTCAGCGTGACGGGAACGAGGTCGCCCAGGCCCACCACCACCGGCTGGACCACGGCGCGGACGGGCGCCACCACCACCCGGAGGCATCCCGCCGTCGAGCTTTCCGGATGGGCCAGGCGGCGCAGCACTGACAGCCGGCGGCCTACCGTGTCCGAGCGCGGCGAAAGCCGCTCGTGTGGGAGGGTCTCCCAGCTGGGGAACTCCGCCACAGCGTCCGCCGGCAGGTAGGCGCGCAGGGCTGCGGTCAGGTCCTCCGCCTCCCGGCCGGTGGCGGTGACGGCCAGCACCACGCCAGGCTCGGCGCCGGCCTGTTCCGCCTTGGCGGCAAGTCCGTCCGCCATCTCCGCAAGCAGCACCGGACGGAGTCCCGCAGGAGCGCTGATCTGGTAGTCCTGTCCGCGGACGGCGAATCCCCGGGCGGCCTCGGCACGGACCCGGGCGAACGTATGGTCCGGTGCCAGCGCGCGGCGCAGTCCGTCCAGCGATGGGGCTGGGGACGTTCCGGCACTGCCCTTGCCGGCACTGCTTTTGGCGGCGCGGGACGTTCCGGCGCGGGACGTGCCTGTGCTGGATGTGCCGGCGGCGGACTGGCCGGGAAGACTCATGGCAGAAGCTCCTGTGGTGTTCATCGAAGACAAGCAGGCAACGCGAAAACCCGAAATTCGCTGCGAATCCCGGGTACTCCCAGCCTACCGCGCAGGAACGACATGGCAGCGCGGCGCATGTCTTGGCGGGAATGGATCTAGGCTGGCAGGGCCGCACCACATCCGCTCGGAGCCAGCCGTCCGCATGGGCGGCGGCTACGAATTACAAGGGACGATAGAGCCGAAAGGGACGACCCGCTTGGGGCAAACAGGGTCCCGCACGGATACCGGCCAGGACGAACAGGAGCCAGCATGACTGCAATGAGTGCCCCGCCAACACCGAAGACTGTGCTTGTCACCGGGGCCACCGGCTACATCGGCGGCCGCCTGGTGCCCAAGCTGCTGGAAGCAGGCCACGCCGTCAAGGTGCTGGTCCGCTCGCCTGACAAGATCGCCGGCGTGCCCTGGCGGGACAAAGTGGACGTCGTGGAAAGCAGCCTGGACGACGGCGACGCACTCCGCGACGCCCTTGCCGGCGTCGACGTCTTCTACTACCTGGTGCATTCGATGGCTGCCGGTGCAGGGTTCGAGGCAAAGGAAAAAGCGATGGCCGGGAAGGCCGCGGAAGCTGCAGCGGCCGCGGGGGTACCCCGGATTGTCTACCTGGGCGGCCTGCACCCCCAGGGCGTGGAACTCTCCACCCATATGCGGTCGCGGGAGGCGGTGGGCAAGGTCTTCCTGGACAGCCCGGTGGACGCTGTCGTCTTCCAGGCGGGCGTGGTGATCGGCTCCGGTTCCGCCTCCTTTGAGATGATCCGCCACCTCTCCGAAACGCTGCCCCTGATGCCGGCGCCCAGCTGGGTGCGCAACAGGATCGAAGCCATCGCCGTGCGTGACGTCCTCTACTACCTGGTGTCCGCGGCATCGCTGGTGGGCCCCATCAACCGCACGTTCGACATTGGCTGCCGGCAGGTGCTGACCTACGCGGGCATGATGAAGGAATACGCCGCGGAAGCGGGCCTGCCCTACCGTGTGGTGCTCGCGCTGCCGGTGCCGGCGCCCAAGCTGGCAGGCATGTGGGTGGCCCTGACAACACCCATCCCGCTTTCCATGGCCGTGCCGCTGGTCCAGTCGCTGCAGCATGACGCCGTTTCCAACGAGCACGACATCGACCAGTACATCCCACAGCCCGACGGCGGCCTGACCCCCTACCGCACGGCGGTGGCCCTGGCGCTGGGCAAGGAGCGGGACGGCCAGGTGGAGACCACGTGGGCCAACGCCGGCGCCGACTCCGATCCGCTTCCCAGCGACCCCGAATGGGCGGGGCACAAGGTGTACATCGACGAAAGGACCTTCCACGGCGATGTGGACCCGGCCCACGTCTGGACCATCATCGAGGGCATCGGCGGACGCAATGGCTGGTATTCGCTGCCGCTGGCCTGGCAGGTCCGGGGGTGGCTGGACAAACTGACGGGCGGCGCCGGCCTGCTGCGCGGCCGGCGGCACCCCCACACGCTGGCGGCCGGCGAGGTGGTGGACTGGTGGCGGGTGGAGCGGATCGATCGGGGCCGCCTGCTCCGGCTGCGGGCCGAGATGCGGGCGCCGGGACGGGCGTGGCTGGAGCTTTCCGTGGAGCCCGACGGCGACGGAAGCCGCTACCGGCAACGCGCCATTTTCTTCCCCAAGGGATTGAGCGGACGGCTCTACTGGCTGGCCGTGCTGCCGTTCCACAGCCTGATCTTCCCGGCCATGGCGCGGAACATCACCGCCACAGCGCAGAAACTGGCCGATGCGGAACCCTCGCCGGCCACCCCGTAGGATGTTGGAGGCGTAAATCCTTTCCCCACGTCCCAGGAGGACCCATGGCGCTGAGCGCAACCACTTCCCTTCCGCACCCCGTTGACAGCGTTGCCGCAGTGCTGGTGAACGAAGACTTCCAGCGCCACGTCAGCCAGCTGGTGGGCGGCACCCTGGAGTCATTCACCGTGGACGGCGACCTTGCAGGGGCCTTCAACGCCACCTCCGTGCGCACCCTTCCCACCACCCGCCTGCCCGAGATCGCCCGCAAGTTCGTCGGTGAGCACCTCAAGGTGACCCAGGTGGAGAACTGGGAAGCCCCCGCAGCCGACGGCTCCCGCCAGAGCAACATTTCGCTGAAGATTGCCGGGGCGCCCGTGGATGTCACCGCCGTCCAGCGCCTCGTGGCAGATGCCGGTGGAACCCGGGTGGAGCTTGAGGGCGCCGTCAAGTCCTCTGTCCCGTTCCTCGGTGGCAAGATCGCCGACGCCGCCGAACCCATGGTGGCCAAGGCACTGAACCTGCAGGCCGCACAGGCGCAGGCCTGGCTGGAAAGCCACTAGCCCATGCAGCTTCCCGTCCTCGCCGCGCTGGTCCTGATCGTCGCCGGCGTCTGGTCGCTGGTGGTCTGGCCGCAGTTCCTCCGCCGCGTGATGAAGGATCCCCGGGCCCGCGACGCGGCAGGCAAGGCCACCCGGTTCCTGACCGTGCATGTGGTGCTGGTGAGCATCTCCATGGTGCTCGGACTCGCCACAGCAGTGATCGGCGTCCTCGGCCTGCTGGGCTGACCCAAGCTTGCTGGGCTGAACCGGCCTGCCCGGCTCAAAAAACAGCCCGGACTTTCTTCCTCTTGGAAGAAGGTCCGGGCTGTTTTCGGTTTGGCCTAAGCCGCCTGGTTAAGGGCGTCCTCGGCAGCCACCCAGGAAATCATGGCGCATTTGACCCTGGCGGCGTAGCGGGCAACCCCTTCAAAGGCTGCGGCATCGCCCAGCAGCTCAGGATCGGCATGGACCTTCCCGCGTGAGCGAAGGACTTCGCGGAAGCTGTCGATGACTTCATGCAACTCGGCCACGGTCATGCCTTCGGCGAGGTCGCTCAGGACGGACGCGGAGGCCATGGAGATGGAGCAGCCGGCGCCGTCCCAGGCAACCTGCGCCACTTTCCCGTCCTGGACGGCAAGCCGGAGGGTGACTTCGTCGCCGCATACCGGGTTCAGCTGGTGCGACTGCCCGGTGGAGGTGCCCTGCGGCGCTTCCGTAGCAGCGAGCCCGCTGCCGTGGCGGGCCTTGGAATGGTCCAGGATGATCTGCTGGTACAGCTGGTCAAGGCTCATGATCTCAACTTTCGTCTTTTCCGCTAGGCGCGGAAGTAGCCACGGACGCCGGCTACGGCTTCAAGGAAGCGGTCCACGTCGTCCGTGGTGTTGTAGAGGTAGGCGCTGGCCCGGGTGGTAGCTGTCAGTCCAAGCCGGCGGTGCAGCGGCTGGGCGCAGTGGTGTCCCACGCGTACGGCGATGCCCCGGGAATCCAGGAACTGCCCCACGTCATGGGCGTGGACGCCTTCGACGTCGAATGCGGCAAGGCCGATCCGTTCCTTTCCGGCTGCCGGGCCCAGGACACGGATGCCGGGGATGGACTCCAGACCCGCCACCATGCGCTGGCCCAGTTCGGCTTCCCAGGCATGGATACGGTCCAGCCCGGTTTCGGTCAGGTAGTTCGCTGCGGCCGCGAGGGCCACTGCCTGGGAGATGCGTTGGGTGCCGGCCTCGAAGCGCTGGGGTGCCGGCAGGTACTCGGCCCGTTCCATGGTGACGGTGGTGATCATCGACCCGCCGGTCAGGAACGGCGGGAGGATGTCCAGGAGCTCCTGCCGCCCGTACAGCACGCCAATTCCCGTGGGGGCGAGCATCTTGTGGCCGGAGAAGACCGCGAAGTCCACAGCGAGTTCCTTGACGTTCAAGGGCAGGTGTGGAGCGGACTGGCAGGCGTCCAGGACCACCAGGGCGCCGGCTGCGTGGCCGAGGGCTGCCAGCTCCTTCACCGGGTTGATGATTCCCAGGACGTTGGAAGCATGCGTGAAGGCAAGGACCTTGGTGCGTGGGCCAATAATCCCGCCGGCCTGGTCCATGCGAAGGTTGCCATCATCCCCAATGGGGATGTAGCGGAGCGTGGCGCCGGTGCGGAACGCCAGTTCCTGCCATGGAATCAGGTTGGCATGGTGCTCCATCTCGGTCACCACGATCTCATCCCCCGGCCCCAGCGCCAGTTCCCCGAGCCGCTGGTCGCCACGGCCCTGCGCAGCCCACAGCCCGGCATTGGACAGCGCGTAGGAAAGGAGGTTCAGGCCCTCCGTGGCGTTCGAGGTCCAGATGGTTTCCTCGTAATCGGCACCGATGAAGTCCGCTATGGTCTGCCGGGCATCTTCGAAGACTTCGGTGGCCTCCACGGCAAGGTGGTGGGCGCCCCGGTGCACGGCGGCGTTTCGCTGCTCGTAGAATTCCTGCTCGGCTTCGATGACGCTGACGGGGTTCTGCGACGTGGCCCCGGAGTCGAGGTACACCAGCGGTTGTCCGTTCACCATCTGGTTGAGGACCGGGAAGTCATTGCGGATCCGCAGCACCTCGGCGTTATCCATGACAGGTACAGCACGTTCCAGTGTGGCTGGCGTTGATACTACGGCCAAAACGAACTCCTTGGGCTGCCAATGTCTGACACCCAATTGTCCCACACACGGCTGTGGCGGCCGCCCGGGAGGGGCAGCCGCCACCGCTGCCCCGGGCTTCAGCCGAGGGAGCAGAGGGCCGGCGACGGCTGGGGGGAGAGTCTCGGTCTCAGAAGACTCTGACGTCGCCGGCCCCGTCTTGGCCCGGCCCCAGGGGACCGGAAGTTGAGAGGGCCTCAATGTCCTGTGCGGCTGCTCCGCGGCCTCCGGTCCGCCGCTTTGCTTTGCCTCCTTAAGTAAATCCCGCGGGGCCCTTCCGTACACGAGTAGGGTGTACTCGAATCCCGGCAGGCGCACTACGGGGGTAGGTTCTCCCGGACACCATCCGCCGTGGCGTGAGTGGCGCATACGGCCCGACGGCGGCCCGGCGGGTTTCCCGGGGCAGTCATAGGGCAGCACGCGCCCGGGCAGCGGTGCGGCGGCACAGCGTGCCGCAGAGGCGGCTCGAAGGCCAGGGACTACTTTGGCAGGGCCGCTTCCAGCTCATCGCGGCTGCGGACCCCGAGCTTGACGTAGGTGCGGTACAGGTGGCCTTCCACCGTGCGGACGGAGACCATGAGCCGCTGCGCGATCTCGCGGTCGGTCAGGCCCTCCACTGCCAGCTCGACGATGTCCTGTTCCCGCCTGGTAAGCCGCACTGTGGGCGCCGCGGCGATGAAGCGTCCTTCACGGAACCGCTCCCCCAGTTCGTGGTCGCACTTTTCGCGCTGGGCAACGGCCTGCCGTGACCGGCGGCGTTCCCCGGCCTGTTCCAGGATGGTGCTGGCACGGGCGTAGGCTTCACGGGCGAGGTTGACGAAGCCTGCCTCCTCCAGCGAGGCAGCCGTCGCCATCAGGGTGTCGCCGTCGGCATGTTCCCACCCAGTGGCCAAAGTGAGCAGTGCCTCGGCCCACCGGCCTTCCACGCCACGCGCTGTTGACTGCACCATGGGAATAACGGAGGGGTCCCCGAGGTCCCAGCACATCGTCAGGATTTCAAGGAAGTTCCCTGTCCTGGCGGAGGCCTCGGTGGTGGTCATCAGCGTCTGCAGCGCGGCCAGGCCCTTGCCGTCACGAATCAGGTATTCGGCGGCCGCCGCCATGTAGGCTTCGGCCAGGAGATCGTGCGCGGGCCAGCCGGCGTCGGCGTCCTTGTGATCCTGTTCCAGGCGTTGTGCCTGCTCGTTGTCTCCAAGCCTGGCTGCGGCGTAGAAGCCAAGCGCGGTGCCGAAACGGTACAGCTGCAGGGGGTCGTTGAGCCGGAGCGCTTCCACGGCGGGCAGCAGGACCTGGTAGGCGCGTTCCATCCGGCCCTGCCGCAGCAGCGAGTAGCCCCGCAGCAGCTCCAGGCTGCCGTTGAAGGTGGCCGCACCTGACGCGTGTCCGGCGGCGTAATGGTTGATCTCCCGCTCCGCGGACTCCCACTCACCCATGGCCAGGTAGTCGGATACGAGCCGTCCCAGGACAAACTCGGGGAAGAAGAACAGGCTGCCTTCGAGCGGGGGAAGTTCCGAGGCCGCCAGCAGCGCGGCCTCCAATCCCTGGGCGGGGCGCCCCGCCGAGACGAGGGCATGGGCCAGGAGACCCTCGGCCAGGGCGCGGATGGGCTCCCCGGCTTCTGCCGGGGGGCGCTTCCGCATCGCGTCAACTGCGTCGTTCAGTGCCTGGAAGTTCACCTCTGCACCAAGGTGCAGCAGGTGCAGGAGTTCTTCCTGCCAGTTCGTGTAGCCGTGTCCGGAAGCCGGCACGTGCTTTTCGACGTCCTCTGCGGTCATCCCCAAGGGATGGCCACTGGCCTGATGGGCCCAGACGCGGAGCAGCAGGACGGCCGGTCCCTGGGGGTCTTCAGCGAGCGGGAGCCAGCATTCGTCCAGGAGGGCAGCGGCTTCCCGATACGCACCCTCGTTATACAGCGCCCGCGCTTGGATGGCCTGGGCCAGCGGAACCATGGCGGGATCCTGGATACGGGCCGCAATGGAACGTGCACTGTGGTTGCGGAACCTCAACAGGGCCTCTTTGGCCGCTGCCAGCATCTCGTCGTCACTGACCCTGACGCCGCACTCCAGGGCCCACTCCACGGCCCGCAACCGGCCCTCCCCCTGCAACTGGGTGGGGTCCTGGCGGGCCTTGACCTTCTCCAGCAACTGGAGGCTGCGGGAGACCGACACAGTGTTCCTGATGGCGCCGGCAAAGAGCCCGTTCCAGATGGAAAGCTCGGAGGGGATGCCGGGCGCTTCGACGATGATCTGCTGGTCCAGCAGGGACCGGACCACTGCCGCCCCGCTGATGTCTTCGATGACCTTCCTGCCCACAGGTCCGGCAAGGGCGATGAGCTTCAGGGCTTCCTGCTCCTCAGTGCGGCGGCGCAGATGGTCTTTGGCAACCACGCCTGCCAGCCGGGCCCCGTCCACGGGCAGTTGGCCCAGCAGCACCCAGATTCCGTTGCGCTTGGCGAGGACGCCGGCTTCAGCGGAGTCGTGGAGCAGGGCGTCCAGGATCCGGGGGTTGCCGCTTGATGCGTTCCATATGGAGTCCACTGTTGCAGCGGGGACGGTCCCGTCAAGGACGTGGGCCAGGACCTCTTCAATCTGTTCCCGGTTGAGGGGCCGGAGGTCCACCCGTTCTGCCAGCCCGTCATACCAGAGTTGGTCCAGCGGCTGCGGCAGGCCCGGCCGTGGCCTGGCGGCTGCAACCACTGTTGCCCATCCGGCGGATATCACTTCAGCCAGCACCCCTGCGGAAGCATCATCCAGGTGGTGGGCATCGTCCACTGCCAGCAGGACCGCTCCCCCGTGGCCGGCCTTGAGCTTTTCGAAGTATGACCACATGGAACGCAGCACCGCGACGGGCGAGACGGACTCCTCGGCAGTGAGTTCCCCCGTGTAGGGGGTCAGGACCCCGAACGGCACCCCGGCCAGCGCCGAACTGGCGTGGATGCGCAGAATCTTCATGTTGCCGGCAAGGCGCTCGGTCACGGCGTCAGTGACCGCCGACTTTCCAATGCCCGGGCCGGCCATGATGAAAATGGCCCGGTGGGTTCCGTCGCGGACCATGGTGCAGATGCGATCCACCGGCTCCCTCCGTCCGGTAAGGAGCCGGTGCGCAGTGGCCGGTTTGTGGCCATTAGACGAGTCCAGTCAGATCACCCCTTGAAGTCACGCCAAGTTTGGTGAAGACCTGATACAGGTGGCCTTCCACCGTGCGCACGGAAACACCCATTTCCATGGCGATGTCACGGTTCGAGACGCCGCGGCCGGCCATCCGGGCGATCTGCCGTTCCCGGCTGGTCAGCAGCGGGCTCCCGCTGCTGGGAACGATGGGAAGGTTCGCGACAGTTGCGGCCAGGATGTCCAGCCGCGCCTGCGCCGTCCTCGCCGAAAGGGCGTCCCCGTCCTGCCGGGCAAAGTCCACCGCTAGCGCCATGCACCGGGCCTCAACGGCATCGAGTTCGAGCGTTGCTGCGATTTCACCGCCGGCAAGGAGGGTTTTGGCATCCTTTGTCCTGCTGCCGACGGCGATCAGCCGCGAAACTTCCGCCAGCGGACCCTGCCGGCCGCCGGCGATCTCCTCGAGGAGGCGGAAGTCCGCGTCGCTGCCGTTCACTGTTGCCGCCAGCAGGTAGATCCCGGCAACTGTATGCCTGCCCGCTTCAAGGTTCCGGCGGGCCCCTTGCTTCAGGGCTGCCACTGCCTCCGAGTCGCCCAGCCAGCGCCCGGCCACGAGCGAACAAAAATCGATGATGCTCTCCGTGGCGAACCCTGCCCTGCCGGGTGTCCTCTGCAGTTTGGCCAGGTACTTGCGGGCCAGCGGGGCATTGCCGGTCTGGGCGTAAGCCAAAGCCGTTGCCGCGTAGGCGGTCCGCAGCGCGGTCTGGACAGGCTGCAATTCAAGCTGGGCAGCAGCTGAGATCAAAGGCTCCAGGGCTGCGTCACCGCGGCCGGAGAAGACAAAGGCCACGCCGGCCGCCAGTTCGGTGGCGGCGCTGCGGTATGGAAGCCGGTGGGTCTGCCCGGTGCTGAAGGGGCTGAGGAGGTCGATGCAGCGCCGCCACTGGCCAGTGATCAGCGCGACGAAGTAAGCCTCCCTGGTATAGCGTTCGCGGAGGCCCACGACGTGCGAGGCGTCGGTGAGCTGGCCACCGAGCTTTCGCATGAGCCCCAGCGCGTCCATCTCGCGCCCGGTCAGGGCAAGTGCGCTCATCAGGATGACTGCGGACTGGAGGCGGAACCCGGTGTCCGGATTGGCGGACGGATCGGCCGCCCGCTCCAGCGCCGGGATCATGGCCGCGTAATCGCCCGTATGGGCCTGGTATTCGAACTTACTCAGGGAGATGCGGTTTACTGCAACCGCTGCGGGTTCCGGCCAGGAAGAGCTGTTGTCCACTGTCTCAAGCCGGTCGCGGGCCGCGGCGAGCAGTTCCCGGACCTTGCCCGCCTGGTCCGGAATGCAGAGCATGACCCGCGCTTTGGCGGCGACCACCTCGGCGTACTCCTGGGGGTCAAGTGCCTCGAGTTCGGGCTGGGAAATGGCGTCCAGGGCGGAAAGGGCCTGGTCCGGCAGGTCCAGCTGAAGGTACGCCGCAGCCTTTTGCCGTTGCGCCGGTGCCCACCCTGCGTCGGTCCGCTGAACCATCTCCGCGTAGGTCAAGGCAAAGCGGGGGTCGAAGAGCTGGACTGCGGCCTGGGCGGCTGCGAGCGCCAGCGCCGGGCTCAGTTCGGCCTCGCACTCATGGGTCCAGGCGGCGAAAGACATGAGTTCTTCCACTGTCATGGCCGCCGGATCCGGCTCCTGGCCGCCCAGCAACATGCTGCGAAGCTCCCGGCGCCGGGAAATGCTCAGCCAGGTCCTGACGACGTCTCCGATGTATTTCTCCCGCAGCGACACCCAGCGGTGCTCGGAGTCGTCGATCTGCAGCAGGCCAGCGTCTTCCATGTCCGCAACCACATCCGCGCCGTATATCGCGGTGAGGCGGGCCAGTTCCACCCGCCGGGCACAGGAAAGCATTTCGACGACGTCCCGCGTCCCGGGTGTCTCCCGGGACCAGCGCGACCGGACGATGTCATCAAGGCTGGCAGCGCCGTCGAGCACCACTTTGTCCCGCAGCGTCCACACCGAATCTGACAGGACCAAGTTTCCGGAGAGCTGCTGTTCGGTGACCAGGGCTTTGAGCAGCAGGGGGTTTCCGCCCACCATCTGGTGGTAGGTGGTGACCAGGGAGGAGGCGACACGGTGACCCAGCAGTGACAGGAGGACCTGCCGGGTCTGCAGCTCGTTGAGGTTGTTGAGCCTCACCTCTGTCAGCTTCCGCTCCGTCAGCAGCCAATGGAAGTCGGCCGGCAGGTCGCTGGCATTCGGAGCGACCGCGATGATCTTCGCCGTACCGGTCACCAGGACATTCAACAGCACTCCGGCGCTCATGTCGTCGATACAGGCGGAGGTGTCCAGGGTAATGACGCAGGGCCGGCCCGCGGCGTCACTACGGATAAGCGAGGTGATGCCCCGCAGAATGGCCGTGGGCGAGCCCATGTAGGCCTGCGGCAGCCGGGCCAACAGGAACGACAGGCAGCCATACGGCGTATTGGAACCGGAGGGTCCGCTCCGGAGTTGCAGCGACCAGACCTCGGGACCCAGGTCTGCCACAGCCGCCCGCGCAAGGGAGGACTTACCCACACCCCTGGCACCGGTGATGACGACTCCCAGGGAGTCCTCGCTGGTCAGGGCGGTGCGGACGGCGTCGAGGTTGGCGCTTCGTGCAGGCATGGACCATTGCTGGCCCTCCGGCGCCCCGGAGGTTGGCGTGGGCAGCAGGTCACCCTGAGGTGTTGACCCACGTCCCCAGCTGAGTGGCTCGATTGACATGAACTTTTCCCCTACATCCTGCACTAGCGGGATGTAGCCCCATTGCTCCCCCGCATAGGAAGAAGAGTACCCCGTGGCACTGACAAGGAAATAGGGTCGAAGGGAACTTTTACGATTCCGGCGGTTGTGATCCCGACTTGGCCGGGTGGAACCTCTGCTGGGCGGCAGCCAGTCCGTCACGCAGCACGAACTCGACGGCATCCGCTGCATCGTCCAGCAGGAAGGGCAATTCCTTCAGTTCCGCAGTGCCGAAATCCCGCAGCACGTAGTCAGCGGTGTCCATCCTGCCGGGCGGCCTTCCCACCCCTACGCGGACCCGCAGGTAGTCCTTGGTGCCCAGCGCCTTGGAGATATCCCGCAACCCGTTATGGCCGCCCTCGCCGCCACCGAGCTTGAGCTTGACTGTATTGAAGGGGATGTCGATCTCATCGTGGACGGCCACCACATGGTCCACAGTGATTCCGTAGAAATTCGCCAGGGCGGAGACCGGACCGCCGGAGACATTCATGTAGCTCATCGGCTTTGCCAGCACCACCCGCGGACCACCGATGCCCAACCTGCCTTCCAGGACCTGGGCGCGGGCCTTGTGGGTCTTGAATCCGGCCCCGACGCGGGCGGCAAGTTCATCGAGCACCATCTGGCCGACGTTGTGCCGGTTGCCTTGGTACTGTGCGCCTGGGTTGCCGAGGCCGACGATCAGCCAGGTATCTGTCATGGAGTCAATCCTATGGGGGCGGTCTTGGCGGAATTGAAGCCCCGCCTGCGGACATGACAGTGGCCGGACCCTTGGGGTCCGGCCACCGCCATGAATTGCCGGGTAATTACTCGGCTGCTGCTTCTTCGGCTGCGGGAGCTTCCTCTGCTGCCTCGGCAGCTTCGGTCTCTTCCTGGGTAGCGGTGGCCTCGGAGATGTTTACCACGAGAGCCTCGGCGTCGGTCAGGAGAGCGGAACCCTTGGGCAGGACCAGGTCGGAGGCGTGGATGTGCTCGCCGGCGCCACGGCCTTCGATGCTGACGACGATGGACTCGGGCAGGTGCGTTGCCTCAGCCTCGAGGGACACAACGGTCAGTTCCAGGTTGTGCACGGTGCCGGGAGCGGTTTCGCCTTCAACGTGGACCGGAACGTCAACCGTGACCTTCTCGCCCTGGCGGACGGTCAGGAGGTCGATGTGCTCGATGATCTGCTTTACGGGATCGCGCTGGACGTCCTTGACCAGGGCCAGGTGGCCCTCACCGTTGATGTCCAGGGACAGCAGGGCGTTGGCGGTGCGGACAGCCAGGGTGGTGGCCTTCGCCGGCAGGGTGACGTGGATGGGCTCTGCGCCGTGGCCGTAGATGACGGCGGGGATCTGGTGGTTCATCCGGGCGCGGCGGGCGTAGCCCTTGCCGAATTCGGTGCGCAGTTCTGCTGCGAGCTTCTGCTCAGACATGGATATCTCCTTGAAAGACTAAACGGTGTTCAGCAAGGGCGGAGGTCTGGGGTGACCTTCAACGCCGGGCGCCGGATGGCGGCCTTCAAGAAGGTAGTCCTTCAGCTGAAGGACTGTTCAGACCCAGTCGATAACGGAGGCTATGCCCTCCCTCGCCAAGGTATCGCTGACCAGCTTACCAGCGCCGGAACGGAATACTGAAAACGGGTCCTGCCCCACGGCGGCTGGCGGCAGCCGCCGGGAGCAGGACCCGTCTGAAGGTGGTGCTTAGGCCTTGCCGTCGAAGAGGCTGGTGACGGAGCCGTCGTCGAACACTTCGCGGATGGCCCTGGCAATCAGCGGTGCGATCGAGAGCACCGTCAACTGCGGGAATTGCTGGGACGAAGTCAGCGGGAGGGTGTTGGTGACCACTACTTCGCGCGCACCGGACTCAGAGAGGCGGCGCGCGGCCGGATCCGAGAAGACGGCGTGCGTGGCGGCGATGATGACGTCCTTGGCGCCGGCGTTCTTCAGCACCGTGACGGCGCCGGAGATGGTTCCGCCGGTGTCGATCATGTCGTCGATGAGGACGCAGGTGCGTCCCTCGATCTGGCCCACCACGGTCTTGGAGACGGCCTGGTTGGGGACAGTGAGGTCACGGCTCTTGTGGACGAAGGCGAGGGGCGCCCCGCCCAGCCGCTCTGCCCACTGCTCTGCCACCCGCACGCGCCCGGTGTCCGGGGACACCACGGTGATGTTCTCGGCGTCAACGCGGGTGCGGATGTAATCCGCCAGCAGCGGGATGGCCATCAGGTGGTCAACGGGCCCATCGAAGAAGCCCTGGATCTGGGAGGTGTGCAGGTCCACGCTCATGATGCGGTCCGCACCGGCGGTCTTATAGAGGTCCGCCACCAGGCGGGCGGAGATGGGCTCGCGGCCGCGGCCCTTCTTGTCCTGCCGGGCGTAGGGGTAGAACGGCGAAACCACGGTGATGCGCTTGGCGGAGGCCCGCTTCAGCGAATCGATCATGATCAGCTGTTCCATGAGGTGGTTGTTCAGCGGTGCGGGGTGCGCCTGGATCACGAAGGCATCGGTGCCGCGCACGCTCTCGCCGGCCCGGACATAGATCTCGCCGTTGGCGAAGTCGTAGGCATCAACGGGAAGGAGGTCAGTGCCGAGTTCCTTGGCGATTTCCCGGGCAAGCTCAGGATGGGCCCGCCCCGTGGCGAGCACCAGCTTCTTCTCGCCGTGCGCCGTAATTTCACTCATTGTTACTTGCCCTCTTCTGTAGATGCCGGGGTACTTGAGGAGTCTTTGGTGGCGGCCTGGGCCAGTTCGGCGGAGCGGGTTCCCGGTCGGTTCGCGGGGACCCATCCTTCGGCGTTGCGCTGGGCGGCAACGCTCAGCGCAAGTGCGCCTGCCGGTACGTCCTTGCGGATCACCGCGCCGGCGCCGCTGTAGGCGCCGTCCCCCACGGTGACCGGGGCAACAAAGACGGTATTGGAGCCTGTACGGACGCCCGAGCCGATGACCGTGCGGTGCTTCTTCTCGCCGTCGTAATTGGCTGTGATGTTTCCACAGCCAATGTTGGTGTCCTCGCCGATTTCGGCGTCGCCTGCATAACCCAGGTGGGAGAGCTTGGAGCCGCGGCCGATGGTGACGTTCTTGGTTTCATAGAAGGCGCCGATCTTCCCCTTTTCACCCAGCACAGTGCCGGGGCGAAGGTACGTGAAGGGGCCGACGGCGGCGCGCGGGCCGATCACGGAGCCGGAGCCGTGGGTGCGGA
Source organism: Arthrobacter sp. SLBN-112 (assembly GCF_006715225.1). NCBI lineage: Bacteria > Bacillati > Actinomycetota > Actinomycetes > Micrococcales > Micrococcaceae > Arthrobacter > Arthrobacter sp. SLBN-112. The sequence continues at coordinate 2,462,910 of NZ_VFMU01000001.1, read as the reverse complement.
TCACCGTGGCGCCCTCACCCACGGTGACGTCGGTCAGGGTGGTGTCAGGGCCCACGACGGTGTCCCTGGCCACGGTGGTGGCGCCGTGCAGCTGGGTGTTGGGCAGGATGCGGACGTCCTCGTCCAGGGTGACGGAGGAGTCGATCCAGGTGGTTGCCGGGTCGACGACGGTGACGCCGGCGCGCATCCAGGCTTCCACGGTACGCCGGTTCAGCTCGGCGCCGAGGGCGGCAAGCTGGACGCGGTCGTTGGCGCCCTCCACCTGCCAGCGGTCGGCGGTGACCACGGCAGCCACCCGGCCGCCTGACTCGCGGGCCAGTCCCAGCACGTCGGTGAGGTATTTCTCACCCTGGGCGTTGTCGGTGGTGACCTTGCCCAGGGCCTCGCGGAGCATTGCGGCGTCAAAGGCGTAGATTCCGGAGTTGACCTCCCGGATCAGCCGCTCGGCCTCGGTGGCGTCCTTGTGTTCACGGATGCCGGTTACGGAGCCGTCTTCGCCGCGCAGGATCCGGCCGTAGCCGGTGGCGTCGTCAAGGACTGCCGTGAGGACGGTAACGGCGTTGCCGTCGCGTTCGTGGGTGGCCACGAGTTCGGTGAGCAGTTCCCCGGAGAGCAGGGGCACGTCGCCGTAGGTGACAACGACGGTGCCTGCCAGGTCCTGTTCGGCGTGAAGTGCCTGGAGTGCGGCCTCCACGGCCCGGCCGGTTCCGGGGATGTCGTCCTGGTCAACGATCACTGCCTGCGGATCCAGGGCGGCGACGTGGCTTTCCACCAGGTCCCGTTCGTGCCGCACAACGATGGCGAGCCGCTGCGGGTTGATGCTGCGGGCGGCACGGAGTGCGTGGCCCACCATGGACAGGCCGCCGATTTCGTGGAGGATTTTCGGTGTCCGCGACTTCATCCGGGTACCGGCGCCTGCTGCCAGAACGATTACAGCGGCCGGGCCGGTATTCTCGGGGATCACGTACGGGCTCTCCTTGCTTGGTTGTGCTGGCGCTGTTCGGCGTCCGGCGGGTCAGCCCGCCGGGCACCGGGTGCCATCCTCATGATCGCTTTTGCGCAGCAGTTCCGCCCATAGGATTCGAACCTATACTCCACGGCTCCAAAGGCCGGGGTGCTGCCATTACACCAGAGCGGACCGTGCCTAAAGACTCAAGGCCCGGGCACAAGTCCCTATTTTGCCACGGGTTCAGGCCGCCGCGCGACACGGGACATTCCACTCCTCCGGGCCCCGGAATCCAGCCGCCGGCGGTGAGGCATGATGGGAACGTGAGCAACAACCTTCCGCGGATGCGGATGACGGGCGTGCAGCGCCGAAACCAGCTGATCGACGTCGGGCGGGGCCTTTTCGCCGTCCGCGGCCTGGACGGAACCACCATCGAGGAAATCGCCGCCTGCGCCGGAGTGTCCAAGCCGGTCATCTACGAACACTTCGGCTCCAAGGAAGGCTTGTACACCGAGGTGGTGGACTGCGAATTCCACATCCTCCTGGACGCGATCACCGCGGCCCTCACCGAGGAAGCCAAACCCCGCGTCCTCGTCGAACGCGCCGCGCTGGCCCTGCTCACCTATATCGAGGACCGCACCGAGGGCTTCCGGATCCTGATGCGCGACGCTCCCCCATCCCAGCCGGAGGGCGCCTTCTCCACCCTGCTCTCCGACGTCACCGCCCGCGTGGAACACATCCTCTCCGAAGAGTTCTCCCGCCGCGGCCTCAGCGGCGAGGACGGCGCCATGTACGCCCAAATGCTCGTGGGCATGGTGGCCATGACCGGCCAGTGGTGGCAGGACAGCCGCCAGCCGGACAAACACACGGTCGCCGCGCACCTGGTCAACCTCGCCTGGAACGGCCTGACCGGCTTGAAGAAGGACCCGGAGCTGCAGTCTGAACCCTGAGCGAAGGTCGCCTTCGCAGGCGCTGTGATCACCTTCGCGGCACAGGAGCCCTTCGCCGTCGCTTAGCGCGGAGGTCCCTTCCCAAGGCTCGCAAGCTCGCCTCGGGGCCCTCGGGACGACGCTTACGACGCATAGGGGCCCAACGGTCGCTGGCCGACCTTATGCGCCCGATGGCTCGCGATGCGCGACTACACGAAGGCCCACCACGCCGCTCGTGCAAGTGTCCCGTCTGGATCGGCGGCCGAGCTGAAAGGTGCCGACGAATTCCGGAAGCCGGGCCTTCGGAAAGTCGCGCATCGCGGCGCGTCAGGGCGTTGAGGTCGCCCAGCGACCGAAATGCCCTCTTCGCGACGTGTCTAAGCGACGTCGAAGGGCCGGTTCCGGACCCAACCAAGGTGGGCTCAGTCGCCGAGGAGTTCTGAGGACTCCAGCCATTCGAGTTCCAGGGCGTCCTTTTCGTCGGCCAGGTCCTTGAGCTGCCTGTTCTGTTCGGCGAGGGCGTCGAAGTCGGACTTCTCCGTGCTCTTGACCATCTCGTCGTGGAGTTTCTTCTCCTGCTGGTCGAGCTTTTTGATCTGGCGCTCGATCCTGTTGAGGGCCTTGCGGGCGTCCCGCTTCTCGGCCTCGGACGCTCCGGTCCCGCTGGCTGAGGGGGCCTGGCCGGCGCTGGTGACGGGGTTGCCGCCGCCGGTCACCGTGGAGCCTGCCAGGGCCGACTCGCGCAGTTCCAGGTATTGGTCCACGCCCCCGGGAAGGCCGCGGAGCTTGCCGTCGCCCAGGAGGGCCATCTGGTGGTCGGTGACGCGCTCCAGCAGGTACCGGTCGTGGCTGACCACCACCAGGGTGCCGGGCCAGCCGTCCAGTACGTCCTCCACGGCCGCGAGGGTGTCCGTGTCCAGGTCGTTGGTGGGCTCGTCGAGCATCAGCACGTTGGGCTCCCCCACGAGCAACCGCAGGAGCTGCAGGCGGCGGCGCTCGCCGCCGGAGAGGTCCCTGACCGGGGTCCATTGCTTTTCATTGGTGAAGCCGAGCTGCTCCACGAGCTGGCCTGCGCTGAACTCCTTGCCGCCAACGTTGAAGGAACGCTTTTCCCGCTCAATCACTTCAATGACGCGCAGGTCGGCGACGTCGTCGAGCTCCTTGACCTCCTGGCTGAGGACCGCGGTGACCACGGTCTTGCCCCGCTTGACCTTCCCGGCGTCGGGGGTGATTTCTCCGTTAAGGAGTTTCAGGAGGGTGGTCTTGCCGGCACCGTTGACGCCCACCAATCCCAGGCGTTCGCCCGGGGCAAGGCGCAGGGTGATGTTGTCGAAGAGCTTTCGCCCGTCGTCGCCGCCCTGGAAGTCAAGGGAGACGTTTTCCAGGTCCAGCACGTCCTTGCCCTGCCGGGCCGTGGCCATCCTGCTCAGGGCCATGGAATCCCGGGGGGCGGGAACGTCCGCAATCAGGGCGTTGGCCGCCTCGATCCGGAACTTTGGCTTTGCTGTCCGGGCCGGCGCGCCGCGCCTCAGCCAGGCGAGCTCCTTCTTGACCAGCTGCTGCCGCTTGCCTTCCATGACCGACGCCGAACGGTCCCGCTCAGCGCGTGCCAGCACATAGGCCGCGTAACCGCCCTCGAAGGGATCCACGATTCCGTCGTGGACTTCCCAGGTTTTGTTGCAGACTTCATCGAGGAACCAGCGGTCGTGGGTGACCACCAGGAATGCGCCCTGGTTTGCCCGCCACCGGGTCTTCAGGTGCCGGGACAGCCAGGCCACGCCCTCGACGTCGAGGTGGTTGGTTGGTTCATCAAGCATGATGACGTCGTGGTCCTCAATCAGCAGCTTGGCGAGGGCCACGCGCCGCTTTTGCCCGCCGGACAGCGCATGGACGTTGGCATGCCAATCGACGTCGGACACCAGCCCGCCCATGACTTCGCGGATCTGGGGATTGCGGGCCCATTCGTAGTCCGCCTGGTCCCCCACGATCGCTGCACCCACGGTGAGGTCGCCGTCGAGCACGTCGCTTTGGTCCAGGTAACCCACGTTGACGTCGCCCCGCTTGGTGACGCGGCCGGAGTCGGGCGTGGACCGCAGGGCCAGCAGCCTCATCAACGTGGACTTGCCGTCGCCGTTGCGGCCCACCATGCCGATCCGGTCACCCTCCTCAAGGCCCAAGGTGATGCCGTCAAGGACGGTGCGGGTTGCGTAGGAGACCGTGAGGTTCTCGCCGCCAAGAAGGTGTGCCAAAGGGAACTGCTTTCTGCTGCCGGACTGTACGTTTTAAAGGAGGGTGTCAGAGATGATGCGCGCGCCCGGGACCGGGCCGTGGACGGGGAGGGCTGTCAAGCCGTAGTGCTGCAGGTCCTCCGCCAGCGCCTCCGCCGCAACGGAGTCATCAGCCAGCAAAGCCACGGTGGGGCCGGAACCCGAAACGATTCCTGCGATGGCCCCATGGGATTCGCCGATTCCCAGCGTATCGCGCAGGGCGGGCGACAATTCAATGGAAGCCCTTTGAAGGTCGTTGACCAACACCCGGCTCAACGATTCGGCGTCCCCGCCCCGCAGCGCCGCCAAGATCTGCGGATCCACGCTTGTGGGCTCACCCGCATCGACCCCTTCGGCTGCGCGCAGCCGGTCCAGCGTCCGGTACACCTCAGGGGTTGAGAGCCCGTAGTCGGCCACCACCAGCACCCAGTGGGTCTGCGCCTTCGCCAGGGCCGGGGACAGTTCGTCACCCAGGCCGAGGCCGACGGCGGTGCCGCCGAGGAGCGGGAAGGGGACGTCGGCTCCCAGTTCGGATGCCAGGTGCGCCAGTTCCTCCCGCGACAGCCCGCTGTTCCAGAGCGCATCACAGGCCAGGAGCGTGGCGGCGGCGTCGGCGGAGCCACCGCCCATCCCGCCGGCCACCGGAACACGCTTGGTGATTTCCAGGTGCACGCCCGTGGCGTGCTCCGAGACGTCAGCCATGATGGCTGCCGCCTTATAGGCCAGGTTGTTGCCGTCCAGGGGGATGTCGACGGCGTCGAGGTCCAGAGTGCTTTCCGGGCTGAGGCTGATGGTAATGCCGGGGGCAGCGGTACTGGTCGCTGCCACTTCCTCGTAGAGGGACACTGCGAGATAGACGCTGGCAACGGAGTGGTAGCCATCGGGCCGGAGCGGGCCTACGGCCAGGGAGACATTGACCTTGCCCGGAGCCTTGACCCGGACCGTCCGGGCGGCGAACCGCCCCGTGCCTGCCCTCTCAAGTCCCGCGCTCACGGGCGGTTTTCCCTGGCTTCGGCGATCCTGGCGAACGCGGCAATATCAATGACCTCGCCGCGTGCGGTGGGGTCGACGCCGGCCGCGAGGAGGCAGCGCTCCGCTTCCGGGGCTCCCCCGGCCCAGCCCGCCAGGGCCGCCCGAAGCGTCTTGCGGCGCTGGGCGAACGCAGCATCCACCACGGCGAACACCTGCTCCCGGGTGGCGGTGGTTGCCGGCGGTTCGCGACGGGTGAAGGCCACCAGCCCGGAATGGATTTTCGGGGCCGGCCAAAAAACGTTCATGCCGATCACGCCGGCCTTGCGCATCTGGCTGTACCAGGCGGCCTTGACCGACGGCACCCCGTAGGTCTTGGAGCCCGGGCCGGCGGCCAGCCGGTCAGCCACTTCGTCCTGCACCATCACCAGGCCGTGGCGCAGGCTGGGAAAGTGCTGCAACAGGTGGAGCACCACCGGGACCGCCACGTTGTAGGGCAGGTTGGCCACGAGGGCCGTGGGCTCCACCGGCAGCTCGGTGACCTTCATGGCATCGGCGTGGACCAGGTGGAAGGTGTCGACGGCGGCCGGCCGCCATTCCTGCACGGTTTCCGGAAGCTTTGCGGCAAGGACGGGATCGATTTCGACGGCGACAACCGCCGCTGCAGCGTCAAGCAGCCCCAGGGTGAGGGACCCCAGCCCCGGACCGACCTCGAGCACCGTTTCGTCCGGGCCCACACCTGCTGCGGCCACAATCCGCCGTATGGTGTTGCCGTCGATCACAAAGTTCTGGCCCAGGGTCTTGGTGGGCCTGATACCGATTTCCTCTGCCATCCGGCGTATGTCGGAGGCACCGAACAACGGTGCGGGCACGGCGGGGATCGGTTCAGTCACCTAGGTATCCTATCCCGCGCGCCACCCCTGCCCTGCCGGATTAACGGCAGTGGCCGGGCCCGGAGTACCCGGGCCCGGCCACGCTGTTCAGTATGCGCTTGAGCGGTGGATCAGCTGGTTGCTGCCCAGCCGCAGCCCCAGGGCGACAGGCCGCGCTGCGCGTATACGCGGTTGGCGATGTCGATCTGCTGCGCCTTGGTGGCCAAGCTGGCGTTGGGGGCGTAGGCACCGCCGCCGGCTCCGATCCAGGTGCGGATGTCGAACTGGAGGCCGCCGTAGTAGCCGTTGCCGCTGTTGATGCTCCAGTTTCCAGTGGACTCGCACTGGGCAATCTTGTCCCACATGGCTTCATTCATCATGGCCGGTGCTGCCGCCCCGGTGTTTGCGCCGGCAGGTGCCGCAGGTGCGGCCTGCGGCACAGGCTTGGCTTTGGTGCCGACGGTGACCTTCTCGGTGACGGGCTGCACGGCCACGTTCTCTGAGACCAGGGTGCGGGAAGCTTCCCGTCCGTCCACGAGCACCAGCTTGAAGGTCCGCTCAAGCTTGCCGGCAGCGCCTGCCTGGGTCACTTCCTTATCGCCCTTGAGCATGTCCGCACTTTCGGCGGTAACGGTCTCGAAGGGCACCTCTTCACTGGTGACGGCCGTCTGGCTGGTGTCCACCCGGGAAACCTTGATGACCATGTTGTTCACCACGTTGGCGTTCGCCGGCTGCGAGGTGCGGTCGTTGGCGCCGAGGGTCACGCCGGAATCCTCCAGGACCTTGCCAACGGTAAGGGCAGTTGTGGTAGCGGTGTTCACCTTGCCGTCGGCCACGATGCTGACGGTCTTGGGGGTGGAAATCGAAACATAGGAACCGGCCAGCGAGAGGGTGGCATCCTTGGGCGCCGAAACGGACGAGGCACTGGCGACGCCGAGTTCGGTCACCAGGTCTTCGACATCCTGCGCCGTGGTGTTGACTGTCTTTTCGGCCCCGTCAAGGCTGACCTTTACTTCCTTGGCCTGGTTGATGTTGATGACGGTGCCGTTCTGGACGGTCGCGTCAAGGGAAGGCGATACGCGGTCGCCGGGCTTCAGTTCCAGGTTGGCGCTCTTGACCACCTGTTCCACTGTTCCGCCAAAGGACTGCACGGACGACGCTTTGCCGTCCACGTTGAGCGTGATTGTTTTGTTATTGCCCACGAAGGCTACGAGGCCCGCGACCAGGCCGCAAAGCACCAGCAGCTGGGCGCCAACCTTGATATAGCTGAACTTGCCGTCCGATGTGAAGAACTTGATCACGATTGCCCGTAACTCTCGGTCTATCCGGGCACGGGGAAACGCGCAATAAAATGCCCGGAGCAACCTTGAAAAGGACAGTCCGGGCACCGGTGCGCCGCCACACTCCGCGCAGCGGCAGAGCCGGATTCTGGACAGGCCGGGCCGGCTGCAAATGGAGTGAAATTACCCGCTGGCCTTCCCCGACCCCGGCTAATAGTTACCCACTGTAACCGTAGCGTTATAAAGCAGCCAACATTTTTGCATACCAGATATGCATTTTGCGGCCAAGACGGGGCGGGATGTCAGGCCCAGGAACCGTATGCGCGCACGGTATTTTCGCTGATCGCGGTGCACAGCCCAGCCAGGTCGGAGCCTGTCAATTCTGCCATGCTCCGGACCGTGTACGGGACCATGTAGCTGGCATTCGGACGTCCCCTGTGCGGGTGCGGCGTCAGGAACGGCGCATCCGTTTCCACCATGATGAGCTGCCGGTCCGCCACGGCGAGCGCAGCGCGCAGGTTGGTGGCGTTCCTGAACGTCAGCGTGCCGGCAAAGGACATCCACCAGCCCTGTTCGTTGCAGGTTTTCGCCAGGTCCTCGTCTCCGGAGAAGCAGTGGAACACCACCCTGTCCGGCGCCCCCTCTTCCCGGAGCACCCGCACCACGTCGCCGTGCGCGTCCCGGTCGTGGATCTGGAGGGTGAGGTCCAGGCGTTTGGCGATGTCGATGTGCCGGCGGAACGAGTACTCCTGATGGCGCAGCCCCTCGCCTTGGGTGCGGTAGAAGTCCAGTCCGGTTTCACCGATGGCCCGGATCCGGGGATGCGCAGCCAGTCGTTCGATCTCGGCAAGGGCCGTTTCCAGTTCACCGCGGGCCGCATAGTGCGGAGCATCATTGGGATGCAGGGCCACAGCCCCCAGGAGCCGTTCATCCTGGTCCACCGCCTCTACGGTGAACCGCGAGGATTCCAGGTCGCAGCCCACCTGGACGGCGCCCTGCACCCCTACGGCCGCCGCGGCATCCAGCGCAGCCTTGATCCCTACGGGACCCTTTCCTTCCGGGAAATCCAAGTGCGTGTGGTTGTCCATGACCGGTACCGGCAGGGGCTCGGGCGCGGGCGGGAAATCCTTCCGGCGCGGGGCGTCCGGGTCCGGCGTCCCCTCGTCGGATGGCACCCGGTAGGCGGCGGGAATAGAGGAATTGCACATCCACCCACACTATCGGCCGAAGGTACCCCTATATTTACCGGAACTCTCTGTCAGGCACGGCAGTTGTGTTAGTAGTCTGGAACGAACACACGCGCACGCCCACCAAGGGGCGAAGGCAGGCTTGCTGTCCCGTCCAGGTGAACCCCGGGCTGAAAGGTTGCCGATGGAACCCCACCGACGCACTGCCAACAATGCCAGCGCACCGAACCTGAACCTGGCCGGCGTCGCCGATTCCGTCAGCCACCTGAACGGGCACCGGCCGGCGGCCATGGATTCGGGGTCCTTCCACGCCGCGGCGCAGCGCATCCTCACCACGGTCAACACGGTCATCGACGGCAAATCCGATGCTGCCAAGCTGGCCCTCACAGTCCTGCTCGCGCAGGGCCACCTGCTGCTGGAGGACGTGCCCGGCGTCGGAAAGACCCTGCTCGCAAAGACCCTCGCCCGGACCATCGACTGCACCGTCAACCGCATCCAGTTCACCCCGGACCTGCTGCCCTCCGACGTCACCGGGGTTTCCATCTACAACCAGGCCTCCAGGCTCTTCGAATTCCGGCCGGGTGCGGTCTTCGCGAACATCGTCATCGGCGACGAAATCAACCGCGCATCCGCCAAGACCCAGTCCGCGCTGCTGGAATGCATGGAGGAGCACCAGGTCACGGTGGACGGTACGTCCTACAAGCTGGATGAGCCGTTCATGGTGGTGGCCACCCAGAACCCCATTGAAATGGAGGGCACATATCCCCTGCCCGAGGCCCAGCGGGACCGGTTCATGGCCCGGATTTCCATGGGCTACCCGGACAAGGCCGCAGAGATCGAGATGCTCGAAACCCACCAGGCGGTCTCGCCGCTGGCCAATGTCTCCCCCGTCGTCACGGCGGCGGACGTGGCAGCGATGACCGCCACCGTCCAGCAGGTCTATGTCTCGGAAGCCGTCAAGGAATACACGGTGTCAGTGGGCAGGGCCACCAGGGAGAGCCCGCTGCTGCGGCTGGGCGCCAGTCCCCGCTCCATGCTGCAGTTGCTGCGCGCCGCAAAGGCCACAGCCGCCCTCGACGGACGCGACTTTGTCCTGCCGGACGATGTGCGGGACGTGGCCGAGGCCGTCCTGGCGCACCGCATCATCCTGGACCGGAAGGCAGCCGGCGCAGGCGAGACCCCGCACAGCGTGCTGCGGGGCATCCTGTCCCGGCTGCCCGTGCCCCAGGCCCAGACCGGGCAGCCCAACCGGGCCGCGGCCGCCGCCGGCAGCAGGAACCACTAGGCGCGGACCATGGCCCTGCTGGACAAGCTTCCGCGGCATCTGTTCACCAGGCGCGGCTGGGGCATGCTCGCAGCCGGGGCATTCACCCTGGCAGCGGCCCAGGTCATGGGACGCCGGGACCTCCTGACGCTGGCCCTGCTGCTGCTGGTCCTGCCGCTGGTCTCCCTTGCCGGCATCCGGCTGGTCAAACCGCGCTTCCGCGTCTACCGGGAATTCAACCCCTCCCCCGTGGAAACCTCAGCCCCGGCAACGGTGCATCTTGCGGTGGCCAGGACGGGCCCGGGCAGCGGACGCGTGGCCATGGAGGAGCGTCTGCCGGCGCACTTCGGCCAGGCGCCTTCCTTCTGGTTCCCGTCCCGGTCCGCCACCGGCGGCACAAGCCGCTACGAGTACCACCTCACGTCCAGACACCGGGGGCAGTTCAGGATCGGACCCGTGACGGCCGAGTTCACCGACCCCTTCGGCCTCTCCCTGCACCGCCAGGCCATCGACGACGGCGACGTCCTGACCGTGACGCCTGCCGCCGTCGTCCTGCCCGCCACCGGGCTGGCCGGAGCGCGCGGGAGCGACGGCGTTACCGCCACCCGTGTCCGCGCGAACCCGAGCGATGACGACATCATGACCCGTGAGTACCGTCATGGGGACCCGATGCGCAGGGTCCACTGGCCCGCTACGGCGAGGCACGGATCCCTGATGGTCCGGCAGGAAGAGTCCGTCACCACGCCTGAGGCCACCATCATCCTGGACCACAGGGCCGGGGCGTTTGGCGGCGGCCCCGGCACATCATTGCCGGGCCTGCCGGCCCCGGAGGGACATACACCGGCCACCAGCGACACCTTCGAGTGGTCTGTTGTTGCCGCCATGTCCGTCAGCGCACACCTGGCGGAGCGCAACTACAGCCTTCGGCTGCTGGATACCGGCGGGGAACCGGCGTTCCTCCACTCGCCATCGGCCCCGGAACCGGCCATGGAGGAATTCAGCGGGGCGTCCGGGCTGCAGTCAATAGCCGAAAGCCTGGCCGCAATCCATCTGTCCGGGCCGGCCCACCCCCGGCGGGACGGACTGCTTCGGGAGGTCATCCATCGGGAGGCCCCGGCCAGGTACGCGGAACGCAGGGGCGCTCCGGGGGTGCGGACGCCGGCGGGTGCGGAGCAGGGGCCACCGGCCTTTGATGACCAGCTGATGGACAAGCTGTCCGCCCATCGGATGCGGGGCCCACTGATCGCCGTGCTGGGACGCGTTACCGCCGAGGAGGCCGCGGCACTGGCGCCGGCTGCGGCGTACGGCACCAACTCGTTCGCCATCCTGGCGGTGGAGCGGCCTGCGGATGCCCAGGATGTCCTGGAAGTGCTGAGGCAGGGCGGCTGGCGGGCGCTGGCCGTGGCGCCGACGACCCGGCTTGCCACTGCATGGGGCCAGCTGGACCAGGACGCGGCACTGCCGGTGGTTCCGGCATCAGAGGTCCGACGCGGAGCGGGGGTGGCCAAATGACCATGGCACCGGCCCGGCCAACGGGTGCCGGGCACGAGGCACAGCCACGTCCGGAGATGCCCGCGGGCCGGATGCGTGCCGGCGCCTATCCATGGGCCATGGCGGCATCCATCACGGTGGCCGTCTGCGGGGCCGCCCTGTCCCTGAACGGTGTCCTGCGGGGGTGGAACTGGTACTGGCCGGCAATGACCACGGTGCTGGTGGTGGCATTCGCCCTGGCCGTCCTGCGTTCCGTCCGTGCCCAGCCCCTGCTGGTCACTGCAGGCGGGTTCGTGGCACTGGGCGCCGTCTTGACCTTGACGTTCTTCCGCAGCTCCAGTTTCCTTTGGGTGGTTCCCACCGGCGCCACCCTACCGGAGCTGGACCGGCTGATCCGGCGGGCCAGCGAGACAGTCCTGGCAGAGACAGCCCCCGTGGCACCCAACGCCGGGATCGTCATGGTGGTCTGCGCTGTGCTTGGCCTGGCGGTGATCCTCGTCGACGCACTCGCGGTGCCGCTGGGGATGCCGGCCGCCTCCGGCACCGGTTTGCTTGCCCTGCTGGTGGTTCCGGCCATGATCAAGCCGCAGAGTGTGGGGGTGTGGAGTTTCGTCGCCACCGTGGCGGGATACCTGTTGATCCTTGCCTGCAGCCAGTGGTTTGCCCCCGACGGCAGGTTGCAGGGCGCCTCGGCCAGGAGCCCTGGCCTGCTGCGCAGGGCAATATTGACGGGCGCCGTGGCCCTGGTGGCCACCCTGCTGCTGCCCCTGGCAATTCCCGGGTTCGACCGCGGCACGTTCCCGCAGGGCTCACGGCTCAATCCGTGGGGTGCCTCCACCGGCCTGAACCCGATGATCACCCTGGGAAGCAGCCTCCGCACGCCTGACGGAAGCGGCAGGATCACCTACGCCACCAATTCGCCCAACCCCCTCTACCTGCGCTCTGTCACGGTGGACAACTTCGACGGCGATTCGTGGGGGCCGGACGACCGCACCGCGTCCAGGGTGCCCCTTGACGGCCGGATCGACCCCGGGTACGCGGTCCTGGCCGATGAGCAGGTGCGGCTGGTGACAGCCGTCGACGCCGGGGCCTTCACCAGCCCCTACCTGCCGGTCCCGTACGCGCCTGAAACCATCCGCGGGCTAGGCGGCCAGTGGACGTGGGATCCCGCCACGCTGAGCATCAAAGGCACCGACACCACCACGCGGCGGCAGGAGTACCTGGTGACCTCGGCGGTACCCAAGCTTTCCGCTGTGCTCCTGGCCCAGTCCTCAGCGCCGGTGCGGGGTATTCCGGATATCTTCACCCGGATTCCCGGCAACGTCCCCGACATCGTCAGGAACACTGCACGGACCGTGACCGGAGCTGCGGGGACGCCGTACCAGAAGGCCATGGCCATCCAGAAGTACCTGCGCTCGTCCGAGTTCACGTACTCGCTGCAGTCTCCGGTGCAGGGCGGCTACGACGGCAACGGCCTTTCCGTCCTGGCTGACTTCCTGCAGCAAAAGAGCGGCTACTGCATCCACTACGCCTCGGCCATGGCGGTGATGGCCAGGCTGGAAGGCATCCCCAGCAGGATCGCCGTGGGTTATGCCCCCGGCAGGTTGACCGGGGCCACCGTGTCTGTGTCCGGCCAGGGCGCCCTCCCGGAATATGAGGCGGATGCGCGCGACGCCCATGCCTGGCCGGAACTGTACTTCCAGGGCCTGGGCTGGGTGCCCTTCGAGCCAACGCCGTCGCGCGGGGTGGTCCCGGATTATGCCACCGAGGCCTCCGCACCTTCCGTTCCGGATTCCTTGGGCAGCAATGACGGCCTCATTCCGGACACGGCACCGGTTCCCGCCGCATCCCCCAGCGCGACGCCGCCGGCTGTCCCCGGCGCCGGCGGCAGCAACACCGGCGAGGGCGCGCAACTGATGCCCTGGCTCCTTGGTGCGTCCGCCGTGATGGGCCTTGTTCTCCTGGCGGCTGCCCCGCACCTGGTCCGCCTTGGCACCAGGTCGCGGCGGTTGCGTCCAAAGGACCGGGACGTGGCAGTCCCGCTGGCATGGAATGAGATCAGGGATCTCGGCACCGATTACGGCCTGCCCGCCGCGGACAGCGAGACCCCCAGGGCCTACTCAGCCCGGTTCCGTGCTGAACTGTTGGGCGAGCCTGGCGGCATGGACCAGGACGCGCACCAGGCAGTGTCGTTCTTCACCTCGGCGTTCGAACAGTACCGCTACGGCCGCCCGGGCGGTGCGGGCTCCCCGGACATCATTGCCGGCCCGGCCGGCGAGGACATTGCTGCCGGTGTGGCCGCCGTGGAAGCGTCCCTCCGGGCGAACGCCACCCTGCCCAGGCGCTTGTCAGCGGCGTGGCTTCCGCTGTCGGTCACGCGCAGGCTGGGCCTGCTGCTCCGGATGCCGTTCAGCGCGGCCGGCAGGGCCATCCGCAAAGCGGTGCGCGCTGCGGCGCTCTTCCGGCCCCTGAAGCCGGTGCAACCGGCCGCAGGAGGGCGTTCCCGGGCAGCCGCGGCCGACGACGGCGGCCGGACCGGGCGGAGCTGAACGGGCTGTGCCGGCCGGGGAAGCCCCGGCCGGCACATGAGGGTTGGGTAACCGCCGGAACTAGCCGGCGTAGGGGTCGGCGATGCCGATGTACTGCGTGTAGAGGTATTCCTCGATGCCTTCCAGCCCGCCTTCGCGACCCAGGCCCGACTGCTTCACGCCGCCAAAGGGTGCAGCAGCGTTGGAGATGACGCCGGCGTTCAGGCCCAGCATGCCGGTCTCGAGCTTTTCGCCCATCCGGATGCCACGGTTCAGGTCCTTGGTGAAGACGTAGGCCACCAGCCCGTATTCGGTGTTGTTGGCCAGCCGCACAGCGTCGTCCTCGCTGCTGAAGGTGATGATCGGGGCCACGGGACCGAAGATTTCCTCGGACAGGATCCGGGTGCCTTCGGTGACGCCGGAAAGGATGGTGGGCTGGTAGAAGTAGCCGGGACCCTCCACCGGTCCGCCGCCCAGGACGGCCTTGGCACCGGAGGCAACGGCGTCGGACACCAGCTCGTGGACCTTGTCCCGGCTCTTGGCGTCGATCAGCGGGCCCACCTTGGACTCGGGCTCCGTGCCGCGGGCGGTGGTCATCTCCTTCATCTTCGCCGCGAACTTCTCCGCGAATTCACCGGCAACGGACTCGTGAACGATGAAGCGGTTGGCCGCGGTGCAGGCTTCGCCCATGTTCCGCAGCTTCGCCAGCATGGCTCCGGCCACTGCTGCATCCAGGTCTGCGTCCTCGAAGACCAGGAACGGGGCGTTGCCGCCCAGTTCCATCGAGGTCCGCAGCACGGTTTCGGACGCATCTGCCAGCAGGCGGCGGCCCACTTCGGTGGAGCCGGTGAAGGAGAGCTTGCGCAGCCGGGAGTCCTTGATCAGCGGCCCGGTGGTGGCGCCTGCCGTGGAGGTGGGAATGACGTTCAGGACGCCGGCGGGCAGGCCGGCTTCCATCATGACGGCGGCGAACAGCTGCGAGGTCAGCGGCGTGAGGTTGGCCGACTTCAGCACCATGGTGCAGCCGGCGGCTACGGCCGGCGCGATCTTGCGGGTGGCCATGGCCAGCGGGAAGTTCCAGGGGGTGATCAGCAGGCAGGGGCCCACCGGCTTCTTGGTGACCAGGAGGCGGGACTTGCCGTCGGGCGAGACCGAGTAGCGGCCGAAGGCGCGTACTGCTTCTTCGGAGAACCAGCGCAGGAACTCGGCGCCGTAGGTCACTTCACCGCGGGCTTCGGCCAGCGGCTTGCCCATTTCCAGGGTCATCAGGAGGGCGAAGTCGTCTGCGCGTTCGGTCACCAGGTCGAAGGCCCGGCGGAGGATTTCGCCGCGTTCGCGGGGCGGCACCTTTGCCCAGGATTCCTGGGCGGCTGCGGCGGCATCCAGGGCGGCCGCACCATCCTCGGGACCGGCGTCAGCAATGCTCAGCAGCACCTTCCCGGTGGCGGGATCCTCCACGTCGAACGTCTTGCCTGATGCGGCGTCGCGCCACTCACCGTTGATGAGCAGTCCGGTGGGAACGGAGGCCAAAAGCCGGGTTTCGCGCTCGGCGGTAACGGCCGGCTGTGCAGTGACAGTCACGATGACTCCCTCGTCAGTAGGGTTGTGGCAGCCCGTCGCCGCGGCCGGAGTGACCGGGATCATGGGGCTGATTAACAGTCAGACTACTGCGGGCCACTCCCCCGGTCTACGCCGTTGCGCACTGCGGGATCACAGCTTCGCTGTGCACCTGCACAGGAAACCGGAAGATGGGTTTGGGGCTGGCTACCGGGCGGCAAGGACAGCGGAGTAGAGCTCCCGTTTGCTGACCCGGACATCTTCGGCGACGGCGGCGACGGCCTCCTTCAGCCGGATGCCCTGGGCCACCAGTTCGTTGACCGCGGCCACGTGGTCCTCCGGGGTACCGGCTGCCTGTTCCGGTGCCCCGCCGAGCACCACGGCGATCTCGCCGCGGACCTCCGTGTCCTCAGCCCACTGGAGCAATTCGCCAACAGTGCCGCGGATGACTTCTTCGTAGGTTTTGGTCAGTTCCCGGCATACTGCGATGCGGCGGTCCGGTCCGAACCGCTCGCGCAGCGCGCGCAGCATTGCCTCCAGCCGGTGCGGTGCCTCGAAGAACACCATGGTGCGCCGCTCCCCGGCAAGGTCCGCCAGGCGGGAGGCCCTTTCGCCGGCCTTGCGGGGAAGGAACCCCTCGAAGCAGAACCGGTCCGTGGGCAGGCCAGACAATGCCAGCGCCGTGAGGACCGCGGAGGGGCCGGGAACCGCGGTGACGGGAAGTCCCGCCGCGATGGCACCCTCCACCAGCCGGAAACCCGGATCAGAGACCGCTGGCATCCCGGCGTCGGTGACCATGAGGAGGGTACTGCCGGCACGCACCTGGTCCAGGAGTTCAGAAGTCCTGGTGGCCTCATTGTGCTCGTGGTAGCTGATGACGCGTCCCGCGACGGCAACGCCCAGGCTTTGCACCAGGCGGTGGAGGCGCCGGGTATCCTCGGCCGCCACGATGTCCGCGGTGCCCAGCAGTTCCACCAGGCGGGCTGAGGCATCTCCGGTGTTTCCGATGGGAGTGGCGGCAAGGACGATCCGCCCCGCGGTCGCAGGGGCGGTTTCGGAAAGGGGGCTGGGGTTGGGGTCCACCTCCCAAGCCTACTGCCGCCGGGTCTTCCAGTCGCAAAAGGTAGCATGGGGCTCGTGACGCAGACCTCGACGCGGCCCACGGGGCCCGGGAAGCCCGGCCCGGCGGAATCCCCTGGCGGAACCGGAGCAACCGGGACGAAGCCTGCAGGGAAGGTTGCCCGCCCCTGGATCAGCCGGCCTGATGAGGCGTTCACCGTCGAGGCTCTGAGGGCAAGGCTTACCGGCGCCGGCACGTCCTGGCGGGACTATCCACCGACACTCCGGCTCTGGTGTGTCCTGGTCCCGGTCCTGACGGCAGTTGTGGGCGGCCTCCTCCGCTTCATCCGCCTTGAGGTGCCGCACAAACTGGTGTTCGACGAAACCTATTACGTCAAGGACGCCTACTCCTACCTCATCAGCGGCTATGAACGCAGCTGGCCGGACAAGGCAAATGATTCCTTCAACGCAGGCAACCCTGACGTCCTGCTGAACACACCCGAGTATGTGGTCCACCCGCCCGTGGGCAAGTGGATGATCGCAGCCGGCATGTGGCTGTTCGGGCCGGACAACCCTTATGGCTGGCGCTTCGCCGCAGCCCTCACGGGCACCCTCACGGTGTTGCTGGTCTCCCTGATCGCTTTGAAACTGTTCCGCTCGCTTCCGCTCGCCGGCGCCGCGGGGCTGCTCCTCGCCGTCGACGGCCACCATCTGGTGATGTCCAGGACGTCCCTGCTGGACATCTTCCTGACGTTCTGGATCCTTGCCGCCTTCAGCGCCCTGCTGATGGACCGCGACGACGGGCGGCGGCGCCTGGCAGGGCGGCTTGCCCGGACCGCTGCCGCGAACGGCGGGCAGCCCGCGGCCGGGGCGCTGCTGTCCGGGCCATGGCTGGGTGTGCGCTGGTGGCGGGTGGCTGCCGGAGTCTGCCTGGGCCTGGCGGTGGGCACCAAGTGGTCCGGCCTGTTCTTCCTCGCCGGATTCGGCCTCCTCACCGTGCTGTGGGACCTCAACGCCCGGCGCGTGGCGGGCATCCGCGGCTGGATCAGCGGCGGCGCGATCCGGGACGGAATTCCCGCCTTCACCGCCATGGTGCCCGTGGCAGCCATTGTCTACTCCGCCACATGGACGGGCTGGTTCCTGTCCGAGAACGCCTACTTCCGCCACTGGGCTGAAACCAACCCCTCAACGGAATGGGGCTGGCTGCCTGACTCCGTCCGGTCGCTTGTCCACTACCACCTCGAAGCGTACAAGTTCCATCAGGGACTGAGCTCCGAGCACCCCTACCAGGCAAGTGCGTGGAGCTGGCTGGTGATGGGGCGGCCGACGTCGTTCTTTTATGAATCCCCGTCCCAGGGCACCCCCGGCTGTGACGTGGAAAAGTGCACCTCCGCCATCTTGTCCGTCGGGAACCCGCTGGTTTGGTGGGCCGCAGCCATCTCCCTGGTGGTCCTGCTCTTCTGGTGGGTGGGACGCCGGGACTGGCGGGCCGGGGCCGTGCTGGCCGGCGTCGGCGCGGGCTATCTTCCGTGGTTCATGTACCCGGAGCGGACCATGTTCTACTTCTACGCGGTATCCTTCGAACCGTTCCTGGTCCTGGCGCTGGTGTACTGCCTGGGGTTGGTCCTGGGCCGGGCTACGGACCCGCCGTGGCGCCGGCGCTCCGGGATGTACCTGGTGGTCCTGTTCCTTGCGGCGGCAGTCCTGCTGTCGGCGTTCTTCTACCCGATTTGGGCCGCAGAAGTCATCCCCTACGTCGACTGGAAGGTCCGGATGTGGATGCCGTCCTGGATCTAGGGCAGGATGGCAACAGAGACCTGAAGGAGCCGCTGCCGCGGCATGGCAGCGGAAACGGAGACCGGCTGTGAGAGAAGCGAGCACGGAACTGCTGGTTGAGCTTGACGCCAACAGCAACGTGACTGACCTGCTGCTGGAGCAGCACGCCGCCAATCCGGCCCACGCACTGTACCGGCGGAAGGGCCCCAACGGCTGGGTCGACGTCACGGCGCAGAAATTCCTCCAGGACGTCAGTGCCCTGGCCAAGGGGCTCATCGCCGGAGGCCTGGAGCCCGGCGACACCGTAGCCGTCATGTCCCGCACCTCGTTCGAATGGACGCTGGTGGACTTCGCCATCTGGTTCGCTGGCGGCGTCACGGTGCCCATTTATGAAACGTCCTCCGCCAGCCAGGTGGAGTGGATCATCAAGGATGCAGGGGTCCGCCGTGTCTTCGCCGGCGACCGCGCCACAGTGCAGCTGGTAAGCGGCGTGGTGGCCGGTTCCGCCGAGCTCAGCGACCGCCTGGTCAACGTGGTGCGGATGGATTACGACGGCGAGGCTCCGGACCTTGCCAGCCTCGCCGCTGCAGGCACCGGAGTCAGTGACGCTGAACTGGAACGGCAGCGCAGCCGTGCAGGTTTGGCCGACCTCGCCTCATTGGTCTACACCTCCGGCACCACGGGCAAACCTAAAGGGTGCGAGATCACGCACGGGAACTTTGCCCTGGTGGCCAAGAACATCGTTGCGTTCCTGCCCGAAATCCTGCAAAAGGACCAGGCCCGCACCCTGATGTTCCTGCCGCTGGCCCACGTGCTGGCCCGCGCCGTCCAGGTGGTATGCCTTACTGCCGGGGCAACCCTGGGCCACACCCCGGGTGCCGCCCAGCTCCTGGACGACCTCGGAACGTTCCGGCCCACCTTCCTGCTGGTAGTGCCGCGCATCTTTGAGAAAGTCCGGGCAACTGCCGCGCACAAAGCCGCTGTGGCAGGCAAGGGCAGGCTCTTCGAGGCCGCAACAGCTGCCGCCATCGAGTACTCACGCGAACAGGACCGCCACAGCCGCGGCGACGGATCGGGCCCGGGCCTGCTCAGCCGGATCCGGCACGGAGTGTACGACCGGCTGGTCTACCCGCGGCTGCGCCAGGCGATGGGCGGCGAGGTGGGATACACCGTCTCCGGCGCCAGCCCCCTGGCTTCCGAGGATGCCCATTTCTTCCGTGGCGTGGGCATTCCCGTCCTGGAAGGGTACGGGCTGACCGAGACCACGGCGCCGTGCACTGCCAACACGCCCTCCCGCACCAAGGTGGGAACAGTGGGCATCCCCATTCCGGGCACCACCATCCGCGTTGCCGGGGACGGCGAAATCCTGGTGAAGGGAATTGGCGTCTTCCGGGGCTACCACGCCAATCCGGAGGCGGACGCCGAAGCGTTTGTGGACGGATTCCTCCGCACCGGAGACCTTGGCGAACTCGACAAGGACGGCTTCCTTACCGTCACGGGCCGCAAGAAGGACCTCCTGGTCACGGCGGGCGGCAAGAACGTGGCGCCCGGGCCGTTGGAGGAGAAAATCCGCAGCCACCAACTCGTGGGGCATGCCGTGGTGGTTGGCGACGGCAGGCCGTTCGTGTCAGCCCTGCTGACCCTGGACCCGGACGGGGTTGCCAACTGGCGGTCAGAGCGCGGCCTGCCTCCGCTCCCCCTCCGCGAAGCCGCGAAGGACCCGGACATCCTGGCTGCCCTGCAGGAGGCAGTGGACCTGGCCAACCAGACGGTGTCCAAGGCGGAGTCGGTGCGCACGTTCAGGCTGCTGGATGCCGAATTCACTGTGGAGTCCGGGCACCTGACACCGTCCCTGAAACTGAAGCGGTCCGCCGTCGTTCAGGAATTCCAGGCGGAGATCGCCGGCATCTACGGCTGATCAGCCTTTTGCTGGTTTGCCTGTTCCTGATCCGCCTGTACCGGCTTTGGCGCCAGACCGCGGCGTTTGCGCGTCGGCCAGGTGAGCACCAGAGTCACGACGGATGCCACGAGCACCAGGCCGGCGATGACGATGCCGGCGTCAATCCAGAACTGGCTGGGGAACAGCCGGATCAGGGTGTCGTCCAGGCTGAAGGTCCAGGATCCATCGGCGAAGAAGATCCGGTGGAATTCGGTGAAGAACTGCTGCCAGCCCAGTGCCGCCAGCGTACCGAGGCCCAGGATCAGGGCCAGCGTGATGATGGAGCCGGCAAAGAGGCCGCGCCGGATCCCGCCGGTGCTGCGCCTGCGCAGGTACAGGATGGCGATCAGCGCGAGGAGGAGCAGCAGAGCACCTGCGCCAAAGGTGGACAGGATGACCGCCTTGACGTCGGCCATGTGGCTGACTTCGCCGTCCTTGAAGAGCTTTTCGCCGCCGCGGTGCACCAGGTCGCCCAGGTACCGTGGGCCTGCCCAGTTGCTGAGGTAGTCCACGGCATAGGAGCCGTAGGTCATCCTGTCGTCCGTGCTGAAACCGTACCCGTCACCGGGGAAGCCTGGACGGTTGTACTCCACCCAGAGGAAGAGTGGGCTGGTCACGGCCCGGACGGCCAGGATCAGCAGGATCAGCGGGTAGATGATGGCCAGCAGGACCTGCATGACACGCGGCGCCACCGGCTTGGCATTGGCGGCGCTTTCGCGCTGGGCATTGCGGCGCTCCACTTCCTCCTCGGGGGGACGGACGTGCAGGGCGGAGGTGGGAAGTGGTTCCTTGAAGACCGGCGAACCGGCGCTGCTGCCGGGCCCGTTCGCGGAGGGGTCCGTGGCGGACGTTCCCCCAGCGGACGTGCGGGTGGTGCCAGTGGCGGATGATCCGGCGGTTGCAGATGAGACGGCAGTGGAGGAGGATCCGACGGCGGCTTCCGCAGCCTTGCGGTCGGCCCGGCTTCCGGGCTGGGCTGTTGTGGTCTCTGCCGGTGCCTGGTTCCGGCCGGCTTTTTCCCCGCCCTCTTCCAAGGCGGACGCGCCGGGACCGGATTTGTCCGCGGCAGGGTTCTCGCGGGAGGGCTTGTTCCCCGCAGGTTTGTCCCCGGCGGCGGGTGTCAGCCAGGAAAACGCGGGCTCGTCGGAATCCCCGGACGTGTCCAGGAAAGGTTCCGGCTGCGGCGCGGCGCTTTTGGCGCGGGCCGGTGTCTCGTCATTCACAGCAGCGTCACTTCCGTAGGGTTCCGCACCGGTCCCAGTCAGCCGGTGCGATTCGTTCTGCAGACGAGCCTACCGTCCGGAAGTTCCGCGGGGCGAGGAACCACCCCGGCGGGATTACAACGATTCAGGCAGCGATTTCCGTGTAGCCGGCGTCTTCGCGGCGGAGGTCGCCACGCTCCCCGGCCAGGAAAGCCCGCCTGCCCAGCAGCAGGACATACGACCAGTACGAGGTGAGAACAGCCGCCCCGATGCTGATCCTGGCCCAAGCCGGCAGCGGACTCGGAGTGACGAACCCTTCCACCAGGCCCGAGACAAACAGCACCACCACCAGCCCCAGGGCCACCGTGATCAGCGACCTGCCCTCCTCCGCCACGGCCCTGCCCCGTGTCCGCGGCCCCGGCGATACCATCGCCCAGAAGATCCGAAGGCCTGCGGCGGAGGCAACGAAGACGGCGGTGAGCTCCATTAGCCCGTGCGGCAGGATGTAGCTGTAGAAGACGTCGGATTTGCCGGCGGACGCAAAAATGCCGGCTGCGATGCCTACTCCCTGTGCGTTGCTGAACAGGATCATCGGCACCCAGATCCCAGTGATCCCCAGGGCCACCGCCTGCGCACTGATCCACGCATTGTTGGTCCAAACGGCACCGGCAAATGATGCTGCCGGGTTCTCCGAGTAGTAGTTGATGAAGTCCTCGTCCACGTACTGGGCGGCAGCCGTCTCGGAAACCACGGCCCGGAGCGCTTCGGCGGACGTGCCGATCCAGGCGGCGTAGGCGGCAGCGATGAGCACGAAAGCGGTGCCGCATGCCAAGGTCAGCCAGGTCAGCCGGTACAGCGCGGCAGGCAGGGCCACCACGAAGAACCGTGCCAGGTCAGCCATGGCGTTTGAGCGGGCGCCGGTAAAGCGGGTCCGCGCCTGGGCCAGCGTGGCCGAGAGCGAAGCGGAGAGTCCGCTTTCCGGAGCCACCGAGCGGACCAGCGACAGGTGGCCGGACGTGGACTGGTACAGCGCCAGCAATTCATCGGCCTCGGCACCGGTGAGCCTGCCTTTGCCGGCAAGCTCCTGCAGGCGCGCCCACTTGTCCGCATTAACGGCGGCGAAGGCATCCATGTCCACGGCTACAGCCTAGCGCCCGGCACTAGACTTTGACGGTCCGCACCATGTGATCGTCCGAACCACCAGCTGCGAAGGGCAGGGACACCGTGTGAGCCCGATAATTACCGGCGAGGCAGTGGTCCTCGAACTCCGTCCGGCGAGCTTCGCCGCGCGGGCCTTGGGCCTTGCCATCGACGTCGTCATCCACGTGGTCCTGCTCGTACTGATCATGATTGGCCTGTCCGCCGCCGGCGCGGACCTCGATGAGGCAGCCGCGCGGGCTCTTGGCCTGGCCGCCGTCGTATTCTGCCTGGTGGTGGCGCCGGTGGGCGTCGAGACCCTGAGCCGTGGCCGGTCGCTGGGCAAGCTGGCTACAGGCCTGCGGGTGGTCCGTGAAGACGGCGGCGCCATCAGGTTCCGGCATGCACTGATCCGCGGACTCACCGGGTTCCTCGAGATCTACCTGACCCTCGGCGGGCTCGCCCTCGCCGTGGCGCTCTTCAACGACAAGTCCAGGCGGCTCGGCGACCTTCTGGCCGGCACCTACTCCGTCCGCGGCCGGGTTCCTGCAGACCAGGCCCTCCGGGTTTTTGTTCCGCCCCAGCTGCAGGCGTGGGCTGCCGCGGCGGACATCGGCCGCATCCCCGATGCCACGGCCCGCAGGGCCGCCCAGTTCATCCGCCAGGCGGTCCGGATGGCGCCGCTGTCCAGGGCAGGGATGGCTGAGGCCATCGCCGCGGAGCTTTTCGCATACGTGGCCCCGCCCCCGCCCCCGGGCACGGGCGCCGATGACTACCTGGCCGCCGTCGTTGCCGAACGGCGGAACAGGGAGTTCACCAGGCTGTCGCTGTTACGCCGGCGGAACACTGAAACCGGGCAGCGGCTGCAGCGGCTGCCCTTCACCGGCTGACTTAGTTGTCGTACTCGCTCCACGGGATGTTCCAGTCGCCGAACCCGTCCGTGTTCGCCGCGTAGTCACCCTCGGTGTTGATGATCTGGACCACGTCGCCGGTTCCCATGTTGTCGAATACCCATGCCGCTCCGTCAGGCAGGAAGCCAATGCAGCCGTGGGACACGTTGGCGTTCCCAATGAACGGGTAGGCCGACTCGAGGGCCTGGTGGATGTAGGCGCCGCTCAGGGTCAGGCGGATGGTGTATTCGACGTCCGCTTCACCGTAGTAGGCCGGATCATCAGGCTTCAAGCCGATGCTTGCGGCCCTGAAGTGGTCGTAACGGTTTTTCTCCATCAGCACCGCGTATCCCTTTGCTGACGGGAAGCGCTTGTCCCCCATACTGACGGGCAGGGTCTTGACGGGCTGGTCGTTGACGCTGAGCGTGAAGGTGTGTGCGGTGGCATCGGCGATGGCCACTTTCTTGTCTCCAATCGAGACATTCACCTTCTTGTTGAAGTTTGCGATCTGGCCGTTGCCCAGGTCGACGCCGAAGAGCTGCATGTCCATGGTGACCGTTGAGTTCGCAGTCCAGAAGTTCTCCGGGCGGTACCGGACCATGGTGTCGCTGTACCAGTGGAAGGCTCCGGCCTGTCCCCCCGTCGTGGTGATTTTGATGGCCTTTTCCACGGCGGCACGGTTGGTTACGGGTTCGCTGAAGATGATCTGCAGCGGCTGCCCCACGCCCACCTTCATGCCGTTCAGCGGGTAGATGGCGGCGTCTGCCTCGTGTGAGCTTGTCACGGTGTTGAAGGACTGCGTGGTGCTGGTCTCGCGTCCTGCGCCGTCCTTGACCACATAGGTGTAGCTGTATTCGGTGTTGAATTCCAGGGGCCCGGTGGCGGACCACGCCGTCCCGCTGGAATCGATGCTGCCGTCAATGGTCTTGCCCGCAGTGCTGGCCAGGGTGACGCGCTGGATTGTCCCGTTGCCCACTTTCAGCGACACCGGGGCCGCGGGGTTCACCTGCTTGGCGCCGTTGGCCGGCGCCGCGTCAAAAGTCACTGGCGGCACAACAGGGGAAGCAATGCCAGGGGATGTCCGCAGTGCGGAGCCTGCTTCGGATTCAAGCGGGCCGCCGGCAAGGCCCGGGGCGACGGCGGCGAAGACCCCGCCCACGGCAGCCAGGACACAGACGGCAGCCACAGCAAGGATTTTCTTGGCAGTCCCCCGGCGACGGGGCTTTACATCAGGCTCCATGTTTTCGATCCTACGTGCAAAAAATAACGGCCCGGGCGCTCGATTGCGCCCGGGCCCTTACGTCTCAGTAACGATAGTGCTCGGGCTTGTACGGACCGGCGACGTCGATGTCCAGGTACTCCGCCTGGTCCTTGGTCAGTTCCGTGAGTTCAACACCCAGGGCGTCCAGGTGCAGCCGGGCCACCTTTTCGTCCAGGACCTTGGGCAGCACATAGACCTTGTTCTCGTACTCGTGCTGGTCCCGCTTGGTCCACAACTCGATCTGCGCAATGGTCTGGTTCGCGAACGAGTTGCTCATGACAAAGGACGGGTGGCCCGTGGCGTTGCCAAGGTTGAGCAGCCGGCCCTCGGACAGGACAATGATGGAGCGCTCCTCGCTGGAGCCCTCATCGAAGACCCATTCGTGTACCTGCGGCTTGATTTCGACCTTCTTGACGCCGGGGATGCGGGCCAGGCCGGCGATGTCGATCTCATTGTCGAAGTGGCCGATGTTGCCCACGATGGCCTTGTTCTTCATGCCGGCCATGTGCTCGGCCAGGATGACGTCCTTGTTGCCGGTGGTGGTGATGAAGATGTCACCCTGGGCCAGGACCGATTCCAGCTTGGCCACCTGGTAGCCGTCCATGGCCGCCTGCAGCGCGCAGATGGGGTCGATCTCGGTCACGATGACGCGTGAGCCCTGGCCCCGCAGCGCTTCCGCCGCGCCCTTGCCAACGTCGCCATAACCGCAGACGACAGCGACTTTTCCGCCCATGAGCACATCGGTGGCCCGGTTGATGCCGTCGGGAAGGGAGTGGCGGATGCCGTACTTGTTGTCGAACTTGCTCTTGGTCACGGAGTCGTTGACGTTGATGGCGGGGAAGAGCAGCTTGCCCTGGTCCGCGAGCTGGTACAGCCGGTGGACACCGGTGGTGGTCTCCTCGCTGACGCCCCGGATCGTGGCCGCCGTCCGGGTCCACTTCTGCGGGTCCGCAGCAAGGGAACGTCGCAGCACCTCGAGGAAGATGCCGTATTCCTCGGAATCCTCGGGATCGGCGGAGGGCACGTTGCCAACAGCCTCGAACTCGACACCCTTATGGACCAGCATGGTGGCGTCGCCGCCGTCGTCCAGGATCATGTTGGGACCCAGCTCAGGGTTGGATTCGGCGCCCGGCCAGGTCAGGATCTGCTCGGCCGTCCACCAGTACTCCTCAAGGGTCTCGCCCTTCCAGGCGAACACCGGCACGCCCTGCGGATCGTCAACCGTGCCCTTGCCCACCACCACGGCCGCGGCGGCCTCATCCTGGGTGGAGAAGATATTGCAGGAGGCCCAGCGGACCTCGGCGCCCAGCGCGGTAAGGGTCTCGATCAGCACCGCGGTCTGCACCGTCATGTGCAGGGAACCGGCGATCCGGGCACCCTTGAGCGGCTGGGTGGGGCCGAACTCCTCGCGGAGGGACATCAGGCCGGGCATCTCGTGCTCGGCCAGGCGGATCTGGTGCCGGCCGGCTTCCGCCAGGGAGATGTCGGCAACTTTGTAGTCAAAAGTCATGGGTGGTCCTTTGCTTGGTCCGGGTCCTGGTCCAGTCCCCGTTCTGCTTTTTCTGTGCGGGCAGGTGCAGGTGAACTAGTGCCCTGCAGCAGCCGGATCGTGCTGGTCTGACCCTGCCGAGGCTGCTGCGGCGAGCAGTTCCGGAGGCAGCAGCAGCGGGATCCCGTCCTCGATGGCGTACCGGTTCCTGATCCCCGTATCACCGGCGGCAGTGGCCACCAGCTCTTCCCCCTCCTGGACCAGCGGCGAGCCGGTCACGGGGCAACGCAGGACGGACAACAGCTCGGGACTGATCTTTGGCATTTGTTCATGCTCCCTGGCGGGCGCGCTCGCGCCGGTAGCGGAAAAGATGTGCAGCTTCCAGCGTACCGCCAGATGCAGGTCAGGAAGGTTCCCGAAGGACCCGCAGGTGGCCCCGGCGCACACCCTCAGCGCCCGCAGGAGCTTCCAGGGCGGAATGGTGGCTCCGCTGGGCCGGTGGCTGGGCCTCGGGCGGGAGTGCAGCTGCATCGCGCACGGCGTTGGCGAGCGCCAGCAGGTCATCGGGGCCCGGCTGCTGGGGGGTTGATGGCATGGCCAGGCGCAGTACTTCCCAGCCGCGGGGAACCGTCAACGAGTCGGCATGCTGCTCGCAGAGGTCGTAGCAGTGCGGTTCGGCGTAGGTGGCCAGCGGACCAAGGACTGCCGTGGAGTCTGCATACACGTACGTCAGGGTGGCTACCGCCGACTGGCGGCAGGCTGACCTTGAACACTGACGGATAGCTCCCACGACATCACAGACTACCCCTTCACAGCGGAAAAACCCGGCATTGCCGCACAGGCCGACGCGCCCCCGCGCCGGAAGGGATGTATCGCGTAAATCCGCCACCGGGTTTACAGTCGATGTATGCAGTCATCGAACCATGAATCAGGTTTTTCGGTCCGGTTGGCTGACCCGGATGCCCGCGTGGCAACGGGTGTGGAGACCGCCGGCAGGAGCTTCTTCAGGCGGCGCCGGAACCGCCACGGGCGTGGCCTTCGGGGCGAGATAATGCTGCCCACCCATCCCGGGTACCGGACCCGCGCAGACCGGTTTGACGACATGGTGCTGGATTCGGCCCAGCGGCTGCACGACATTTGGGGCAAAACCCTCGACGGCGTGCGCTTCGGGGTTGACGAAATCCCGCCGGACCTTGAGCAGCTGGCCGCCAATGCCTCCACACCTCCCATGGGCTCCTACACGCCCGCTGCCGGCGAGGATGGACCCATGATCACCGTGTACCGGCGGGTGGTGGAGCAGGCCTGCTCCGGAGTCGAAGAGCTCCAGGACCTGGTTCACGACGTGGTGGTGGAACACACCGCGGAGATGCTCGGCGTGGCGCCGGAGACACTGGATCCCGTATACCGCCGCCGCTACTGATCCCGGCAGCCGGGACGCTTGCCAGCCCCTAGTAACCCAATGCCACCGGAACTGTTTCCCGGCCGGCCGCGGCAGCGAGGAAAGCCAGGGAGGAAACGTCGTTGCGGCCGTCCTGCCCCACGAGCACCGCTCCATAGGCGGCGTCACCGGACGCGGACACTACATAGCCCACGACCTCGGCCCCGTCGGCCTGCTCCGGAACGCTGATGGAGGCCGTTGTTCCCCCTGCGATGTCCGCAGCAGCGGCTGCCCGCACCTTTCCATCAGCCGTAATGGGTGCGTACGTGATGGTGGCCCGGGCATCAAGGGCGCCGAACACCAACTGGCGAACGCCGCCCTTGGGGACGGGGACCACGTGCTGGCTCCCCAGCCGGACGGCGGATGGCGCCCACGCGACATCCGAGGGCTGCCCCGATTGAAGCCCGCGGCTCATGCGTGCCGCCGCGACGAAGGACACGTCGGACGAGGCCGCCACGGTGTACTGGCCGGCAGGAACGCCGGCCAGGGATACCTCCGTGGTCGACCCCGCTTTTGCGGTGATGACGCCGCCGGATGGAAGCGCGTGCTGCCCGTCCCGCCCGTACAGCTTGATCTCCACCACGGCATCGGAAGCACCGGGGACGGTCAGTTCGAGGGCGGGCCCCGCGTCCCCGTACCCCGGCTGCCCCGTCAGCGCGGCGACCCCGGAGGGGTCCTGGATGTCCACGCCCGTCATCACCTGGCGGACTGCAGGGGCTGTCCCCGGGCTAATGAAATCCACGCCGCCAGGGGTGAGGCCGCGCAGGACGCTTTGCTGGATGGATGCGGCAACCGGACCACCCGCGCTTCGCACATGCACGGTGAGCTGGGACTCGTTGGCCGCCAGGCCGGCGAGGACGACGCTGCGGGTGGTGCCGGGCGCAACCAGGAGGCCGCGACTGCCCGGAGCCTGGATCTGGCCGCCTGCCCCGAACAGCTCCAGGCTCACGGTGGCGGGTGTGCTGGAGGCATTGGTCAGGGCGAGCACGGAGGTGCGGCCAACAGTGGTGCCGGCACCTGCCAGCCACTGGTCGTTCGAGGGCTGGCCGCAGGTCGCCGCCGCACTGCCCTGCAGATCACCGTCGCTGGCGGTGTATTTCATGGCCCCTGCAGCTGAAGCATTCTGGTTTGCCAGGGCATCGGCCCTGAGGACGTTGACCTGGTCCACTGCGCGGTCGGCAACAACTCCGGCCACGAGTTCCTGGGGGGCGCCGGCAGTGGGCGCCGGACCGGGGTCCTTGGCGATTTCGACGGCGGCTGTTCCGTCCAGCCGTGCCAGCCGGCTCCCGGGCAGCACACCACCCGCGCTGAGCACCGCGGCACTGACCCTGGTTGCCGCGGTGGCGGACTCGGGCCGGAATTGCGCGTCTGTACCGGCGTCGGTACCTTCCAGCAGGCGCGCGGGGCCTGGGCAGACGCCGACGCTGGCACCTGCCGGGACCGCGGCTTCCACCGCTTGCATAATGCGGCTGCTTTCAGGAGGCGGCACCAATGACCCGGCGCCCACCACGGCCCCTCCCCCGGCGAGGATCAGGACTCCTGCCGCCACCCCGGCCACGGATGCTGCGCGGCCCTTGCCGCCGGGAAGCCGGGTAGCGCCGCGGCCCGATGACTTCCTGCCTGCACCGGCCGTGGCTCCTTCCGGAGCCGGTTTTGCGGCCGGAGCCGTCTTGTCGCCTGCAAACGGCGGTTTGTTTACACCCGGCGTTTCGGCATCTGCCGGTGGCGTCGCCGCAGCCGGTGGGGTGTGGTCATGCATGTTGGTGTTCCTTACGCAGGGAGCCCTCGTCACGGGAGAGACCGGTCCGCGGCCGCCGGGCCGGCATGGGAATGGCAAGGATCACCGTTAGTCCTATCACCGTGATCTGTGCGGCGGCCGTCCAGAACGACCAGGGGTTTTCATAACGGACGGTCAGTTGGCCGCCAGCTGCAGGAAGGGTGAACGCCTGGGACCAGCCGGAGGTGGTGGAGGTCAGCTTCCGCCCGTCGAGCCAGGCAGTCCAGCCCGGGTCAGCACGCTCGGCAAGTACCACCAAACGGCCCTCGGCACCTGCCGGGACAGCAGCGTCGACCTCATCGGTGCCGGAGGCCACCAGGGCGGTGGCCGCCCCGCGGGGATCGACAATGCGGACACGGTGGGCAACGTCGGCAGCCTGCAGAACGGCCTGGTTGAGCGGGCTGATCCGCCACAGCCAGCCAACATCGGTCTGTCCCACGGCCACCAGGCCGGGAACGGCATCCATCCGGCTGGCGGTCAGCTGGGCTGCGGTGTCCGCGGAGCGGAGCACCACGAATCCGACACCGAGTTGTTCGAGGTCGGAACGCGGATCCACGCCCTGCCCGGCAACGAGGGTAGCCACGACGCGGCGGACCGCAGTGGTGACGTCGTCGTCCTCACGCACCTCTTCCTCGCCCGGACCGCCAATGATGTTCCGTGCGGAGGCGATGGCCGAGAGGCTGTCCAGGGTGGTGCCGCTCCCGCGCATCAGGGATGCGTTGAAGGTGCCGTCATCGCCGGTACTGAGCAGGAGGGTCCGCGTCTGCTCGGGACCCTCGCCCCGGTCAATGGCAGTAGCAGGCAGGGACCGCCCGGGCGCGGCCTCAACCAGCCGCTGAGCGCCCAGGGCTCCCCCGCTCCGGGAAGCGGCTGGACCGGGAGCGCCTCCCGGCGTTGAGATCGCAGGTGCGGCGGCGACGCCCGGACGCAGCAGGTTCTGGGCCGACCAGGCCGCCATTCCGGCCAGCGGTCCTGCCAGCAGCAGCACCAGGCCCAAGGCGATGCCGGCGCGGGCGGCGGTCCTGGTCTTTGCCGCACCGCCGGAAGCCCGGTCTGCCACGGACAGCAGCTGCTCGAATCCGAGGAGGGCTGCTGCAAGGAGGGCGAAGGACGCGGCGGACACGGCCGGCCCGGTGAAAGGAGTCACCAGGACCCCTGAATTCAGGCCGGTGGCAACGTGGCTGGCCAGCCATCCGCCGGCCAGTACAATAACCGCTGCAGTCCAGAACCACCTGGCAGTCCCGGCCCGGCGCCCCGGGCTGAGGAGGCCCACCAGGGCAAGGACCAGCACCGGCCCGGCGATGAGCAGCGCCAGCAGCAGGGCCCAGGGCGCTGTTCCGCCAGGGAAGGCGGCCAGCCCCTGGAGGCCCGCGGCTGGGTCGAACGACAGGGGCTGGCCCAGGATCTGCTGCCACAGCGGGGCAGCATCGAACCCCAATGGGAGTCCGGGATCTGCCAGCAGTGCCCTCGGCCGGTCAAGCGTGGACAGCGCGAAGGGGACAAACAAGGCCGCACTGGGCAACAGGGCCCACCACACAGTCCGCCCGCGCCGTCCCAGGAGGAGGCCGCAGAGACCGATGACAACAGTGGCCGGGACGAGCAGGGAGGGAGCTGACGCCGTAGTGACCGCCAGGGCCAGCCCGGCAGCTGCGGCGGCCGTCCAGGAAGGCACGCCGTTGATGCCCGCCTTGGCCGGAGGCAGTTCAGGCGGCCGGCCCTCGAGTGCCGGGGCAGGGTTGAACCGGCCATGGCCTACCGCCGACCCCGTAGCGCGCAGCAGGCCCAGGACCACCAGCGGCATCATGATGTGCGCGACCAAGGCACCGGCGCGGCCCTGGTTCAGGGCTATCTGGAGTGCCGGCGCGGCAGCCCAAAAGACCGCCGCCACGAACCTGAGCCGGCGGCGCACGGTGACCCCGCCCGCCGCGAACCACGCGGTGAGTCCGGACAGCGGGGCCCCAAGCAGGAGCAGCCATGCCATGGCGGGGTTGGCGTCACCACCGCCGAAGACGCCAAGGATCCACAGCACATAGTCAAAGGGATCGCCGTGGCCGGGAAGGCCCGCACCGAGGCTGACCCACCAGCTGGAGGCGTTGTGCCAGATGTCCCCAAGGTGGGAGGAGGCGGGAATTAGGGCGCCGCCGGCTACGGCCCCCGCGCGGAAGAGTCCTGCCAGGGCCAGCAGCGAGGCGGCGGCCGCAATGATGACGGCTGCAAGGGCGCCGTTACCCACCCAGCCGCGTTTAGTGGTGGCGAGGGCAGCAAAATCGTCCGCTGCATCGCCGGTTGGCTGGTGCGCGAGCGGATCCTGAACGAGGTGGTCACTGCCTGACCCGTCGGATCCCAGCGCCTCCATTAATGACCTGCGGTGGCTCCAGACCTCGCGGCGGGGTGTTTGGAGCTTCCGGATGACGGACCGGCGGATCCGCCGGGTCCGCTTGGCTGTCCGCCGGGCCCTCGCCACGGCCCCCGGGCGGCTCAGGGCAGCGCAGGTGGCCACCAGCTGGGAGATACCGTGGCCCGGATCCTTGACCACAACGCTCAGGACCAGCTTGAAGAGGCTGCCCAGCAGTGCACCGATGCCGTGGACGGGCACCATCCAGAGCGGGCTGTGCTTCAGGCGCAGGTGGACCTGCGCCTTCCGGGCCGCGGACGGGTTCCCAAGGGCGTGCGGCCGGTGCGCCACATGGAAAACGCGGGCTGCGGGGACCACCACGACGCGGTGGCCGGCAAGGCGGTTCCGCCAGCAAAAATCGACGTCGTCGCCGCTGCCGGGCAGAGCGGGGTCGAAGCCGCCCAGGTGTTCCCAGATGTCCCGCCGGACAAGCATGCCGGCGGAATTTACGGCGAAGGTATCGGTGCGGCCATCGTACTGGCCCTGGTCCATCTCATCGGCGTCGATCAGGGTAAGCCGTTCGGCCCACCGGCTGGTGGAAAGGCCCACATCCATCAGTTTCCGCGGCGAATGCCAGTCCAGCTGTTTACAGCCAGCGACGGTCACCGAAGGCGCCCGCTCCACCGCGCCCAGAAGCTCAGCCAATGCCTCCGGCGCCGGCGCCGCGTCATCGTGCAGAAGCCAGATCCACTCGGTCCCGGAACCATCAGCGGTTGCGTGGAAGGGCGCCAGTGCGCACAGGCCGGCAGAAACGGCGGCGCCCATGCCGCCCTTTCCACGGGGGTGGCTGACAACGGCACCCTCACCCAGGGCTCCCTGAAGGAGGCTGTACGAGTCATCGCGGGACCCGGCATCAACGCCAATGGCACGATCCACGGGCCTGGTTTGGGCCGCCAGGGCCGAAAGGGTTCTGGGCAGATAGGCACTGCCGTTGTGGGCGACCACAACGGCAGTGACATGGACATTCTGAAGAATTAGATTGCTCGCTTCCTTAGCCGCCGGCGCTCGCGCTCGGAAAGGCCTCCCCAAATGCCGAACCGTTCGTCATTGGCCAGCGCGTACTCCAGGCACTGTGACCTGACATTGCAGGCACCGCAGACCTTCTTGGCATCGCGGGTGGAACCGCCCTTTTCCGGGAAGAAGGCTTCCGGATCAGTCTGGGCGCACAGCGCGTCCGTCTGCCAGCCAAGTTCGCCCTCATCGTCGAAGTCCTGCTGGAGCGGCAGGCCGATCCATACCGGCTGGGCGGTACCGGGCGCAGCCAGTTCCATTGGCGGATCAAGATCGTCTTCCGGCTCCGCACCGCCGTCAAGGAGGGCTTCGTGCGCGGCAAGGAAGGCCGTGGCCTGGTCCTCGAGGATACTGCTGGAATTCCTGTTGTACCGCTCTGCAGCATCAGGATCGGCGGGATCGACGTACCAATCGCTCGGCACCCCCCGCGCACGGTATTTTGCCGTTGCCTGACCGGCTACGACGGCATCTTCCTGGATACGCTCTGCTTGCCCCACGGCGACCCTCCTGATGTTTCAGCCACTGCCTGGATACGTGGGCACTCGGTTGTGTGCCGGTATTTGCGCAATTGCTTTAGTTACCTAATTACACGTGTGTAACTAGGGCGAGTCAAGCCGTTGCCGGGATAATAGACAGTCGGAGCCGGTAAGTTTGTGCACGCCACGCCCGGGATTTCCTTCGGTCCGGGCGTGGCGGCCATGGCAGGACGACCTCCAGCTGCAAAAAAGCCCTGAATTCTCTGGAACGGCGGGGAAAATACCCGGTCCAAGCGTAAATAGCAAGTACGCTTAGCAACGCTAGTGATTAATGTCACTCCTGCCCGGCGCGGCCTGATGTGCCATCGGCACCCATGACCGGAAACTCGCGAAGTGGCAGGATGAACCCATGACGACTATCCCCGCCATCGACCTGATGGGCAGCCTCCGCTCCGGCAACTCCACCTCACCCCGCCTGACCTGGTACGGGCCGGACTCAGAGCGGGTGGAACTGTCCGGACGGGTCCTGGACAACTGGGTGGCAAAGACCAGCAACCTGCTGCAGGACGAGCTGGACGCGGAACCGGGCATGCGCCTGCGGCTTGCGCTTCCGGCCCACTGGAAAGCCCTGGTCTGGGCACTGGCGGGCTGGCAGCTGGGACTGGAGACCGTGCTCGACGACGGCCCGGCCGACTTCCTGGCCACGGACAATCCCAGCGGTGCCGGGATTCAGCACGACGCCGTCATTGCAGTTGCGCTGCCAGCCCTCGCTATGCGCTGGACCGGGGAGCTTCCCGCCGGCTGCCTCGACTATGCCGCCGAGGTACGGTCCCACGGGGATGTGTTCATGCCGCACTCCGATCCCGACCCGTCAGCCTGCGCGGTACGGACGCACGATGGGCGCACCATCCTGCACAGCCAGCTGGCCAGCGGTTTCGCCCTGCCCCATTCGGAAGGCGCCAGGGTGCATGTTCCCGCCGACCATGGACTGGAATCCGCGTTGGCCAACGCATTGGGAGCCTGGCAGCAGGACGGCTCAGTGGTGCTGACCCACGCTGACGTGGCGCTTACCGAGAAACTGCTCGCGGACGAACGCATCCACGGCAGCTAGCAGCGGCCCACCCTACGACTGGGGGCCGCCGTCGGCGGAAGTGGGAGCCGGATGCTCGGCGGCACGTGCGTGCTCCCTGTGCGGGTGGGCTTCGATGAGTTCGTGGTCGTGGGAGAACTCCGGCTCCTGGTCCAGTTCCTCGTTGAACACCAGGAAGCGGTACGCGAAGAAGCGGACCACCGTGGCAACCAGGATGCCCGCCACGCCCGCCAGGAACAGCATGTTCTTGTCGTCGATGCCCATCCCGTACTTGGCCAGGGCGGTGAAGCCGGTGGAGATACCGATGCCAATCCCGTTGATGATGACGAACATGACAAACTCGCGGAGCACGTTGGCCTGGCGGCGGTGGCGGAAAGTCCAGAAACGGTTGGCCACCCACGAGAAAACTGTGGCGACGGTGGCCCCCACGAAGCGGGCCTTCGCCTCGCTGTCCGACATGGCACCGTGCATCAGGTAATAGGTCAGCCCGTTGTCAATGACGAAGGCCACACCGCCTACCGCACCGAACTTGGCCACCTCGCGCCAAAAGAGTGAGGCGAGCCCCCGGATACGATCTGCAAGTGCGCTAAACATGACCCTCCATGGCCGTGACGAACTGTGGGCCACTCGGCCAAATGACCATTTTAGCCCCAAAAGCTTGGAGCCGGTGCTGCCGGACGGCCCGGCCTATGTCCCACCAACGTAAAATCTCCTTCCCCCGCCGGTCCGAAAAAGCGGGATCCGGCGGCTCTTCGGTAGGCTGGCAGATGTGACTTTTCCAGTGATAGGCGTGGTTGGCGGCGGCCAGCTCGCGCGAATGATGGCCCCTGCCGCTACAGCACTCGGCTTTGAACTCCGCGTCCTCGCCGAGGATGACGACGTTTCCGCGGTGTCGGCCGTACCCGCAACGCCCGTGGGCGATTACAGGGATCTGCAGACGCTCCTGGACTTTTCCAAGGGTTTGGATGTGATGACGTTCGACCACGAGCACGTGCCGACCGACCACCTCCGTGCCCTGCAGGAGGCCGGCGTCAACGTCCAGCCCGGGCCGGACGCCCTGGTCCATGCCCAGGACAAGCTGGTCATGCGTGCCGCCATCGACCGCCTGGAACTGCCCAACCCCGCCTGGGCGTCCGTCGCGGACGTCGCCGCGCTGGTCCGTTTCGGCGACGAAACCGGCTGGCCCGTCGTACTGAAGACACCGCGGGGCGGATATGACGGCAAGGGAGTGAGGATCGTGGCATCGGCAGAGGAGGCCGCGGAAGCCGAAGACTGGTTTGCCGCCATGAGCCCCCTGCTCGCTGAGGCCAAAGTCGAGTTCACCCGCGAACTCTCGGCACTCGTGGCACGCACGCCCGACGGCGAGGCGCGGGCCTGGCCGGTCGTCCACACCATTCAGGTGGACGGTGTCTGCGACGAGGTGATCGCGCCCGCAATGGACATTCCGCTGGAGGTTGCAGCCGCCGCCGAGGACGCCGCCCTGCGCATCGCCGCCGAACTGGACGTCACCGGCGTCCTTGCCGTGGAACTGTTCGAAACCCCGGGCAGCGGCGCCGGGTTCCTGATCAACGAACTGGCCATGCGGCCCCACAACACCGGCCACTGGACCCAGGACGGTTCGATTACCAGTCAGTTCGAACAACACCTTCGTGCCGTCCTGAACCTGCCTTTGGGTGCCACCGATGCGCTGGCACCCGTAACCGTGATGAAGAATTTCCTGGGCGGAGACAACCAGGACCTCTACTCCGCCTACCCGATGGCACTTGCCGCCGAACCGGCCGCCAAAGTCCACTGCTACGGCAAATCCGTGCGCCCCGGACGTAAGATCGGCCACGTCAACCTGGTGGGAACCTCCACGGCGGAAGTCGAGTCGGTGCGCCGCCGGGCCACGGCCGTTGCAGGCATCATCCGTGACGGACGGGTTGGCAGCGAAGAACCTTCCGCAATATTCGAGGAGAATGCATGAGCGCCGAAGCAACCACCGCCGCCGGTTCCGGTGCCAGTCCCCTGGTCGGCCTGGTCATGGGCTCCGACTCGGACTGGCCGGTCATGGAGGCTGCGGCAGACGCCCTGGCTGAGTTCGGCATCCCCTTTGAAGCGGACGTCGTCTCAGCCCACCGGATGCCCACCGAAATGATCCGGTACGGCCAGACCGCCCACGAACGCGGCCTGCGGGTAATCATCGCCGGCGCCGGCGGTGCCGCCCACCTGCCAGGCATGCTCGCCAGCGTCACGCCGCTGCCAGTGATCGGCGTTCCCGTTCCCCTGAAGACCCTTGACGGGATGGATTCCCTGCTGTCCATCGTCCAGATGCCGGCCGGAGTGCCGGTAGCCACCGTGTCCATCGCAGGCGCCCGGAACGCCGGGCTCCTGGCCGTAAGGATGTTGGCCTCCGGCACGGACGAGCTGGCCTCTTCGCTGCGTGCGGACCTCCTGGACTTCGCCGCCGACCTCAACGCGGTGGCTTCCCGCAAGGGCGCAAGCCTGCGGCAAAAAGTCAGCGAAGTCTTCCCCGGCGGTTCCAGCGCCCTTCGGGGCAGCCGTTAGGGCGGCGGGCATGGCCAGCAGCAGCAGCGTACTCAATACCGGCTCCGGGGCCGCCATGACAGATCCGGTGCGCTATCCGGTCAGTGCGTCCTCCGAGGTCCGCACCAAGCGTGCGTTCGTACTGGTCCTGCTGACGCTCCTGGTACCGGGCAGCGCGCAGCTCGTCGCGGGTGACCGGAAGCTGGGGCGCACTGCCCTGCGCGTCACCCTGTGCGTATGGGCGCTCCTGGTGCTGACAGTGGCCATGCTGCTGCTCAACCGGAGCCTGGTCATCAGCATCGTCACCAACCCTGTTACGTCACTGGTGCTCGTGGTCCTGCTGGCAGCGCTGGCGCTCGGCTGGGCCTTCCTCTTCCTGAATACCCTCCGGCTCATCCGTCCTGTCCTGCTGGCACCGAAGGCGCGCCCCGCCGTCGGCATCGCCCTGGTCCTCGCGTTGATGGTGGGCAGCGGCTCCATGGGCTACGCAGCCTACCTGCTGAACGTGGGCCGGAACGCCATCGGCAACATCTTCTCCTCCGGCCCGGCCATGAAGCCGGTGGACGGACGCTACAACTTCCTCATGATGGGCGGCGACGCCGGCGATGACCGTACCGGACGCCGCCCGGACAGCCTCTCCATCCTGAGCGTTGATGCCGAGACCGGCCAGACCGCGATCATTTCCGTTCCCAGGAACTTCCAGAACGCACAGTTCAGCGAAGGTTCACCCATGCGTGCCATCTACCCCGACGGCTACAACTGCGGCGATGAATGCCTGATCAATGCCATCAACACCGAGGTCACTAACGAGCACACCGACCTGTACCCCGGCGTGGCAGACCCCGGCGCCCAAGCGACCATGGAGGCGGTCTCCGGCACGCTGGGCATGCAGATCCAGGCCTATGTCCTGGTTGACATGGAGGGCTTCTCGACGCTCATCGACGCCATGGGCGGCATCCGGATCAAGGCCGGCGGCTGGGTTCCCATGAGCGGCTATTTCGACGAGGCCACCAAGACCCACGGCATGCCCCTGGGCTGGATCCCCGCCGGAGACCAGACGCTCAACGGCGCCCAGGCACTCTGGTATGGGCGGTCCCGCGAGTATGTGGACGACTATTCCCGCATCCAGCGCCAGCAGTGCGTGCAGCAGGCAATGCTGAAGCAGCTGGATCCAGCCACCTTGCTGTCCAAGTTCGAGGACATCGCCGGCGCCGGAACCAAGGTGGTGGAGTCCAACATCTCCTCCGCGCAGCTGGGCAGTTTCCTGGACCTCGCCATCAAGGCGAGGGGCAAGGACGTCAAGCGGCTCACCATCGGACCGCCGGACTTCGATCCGTCATTCTCCACCAACCCTGACTTCGACCAGATCCATGAGCGGGTGGACCAGCTGCTGGCGTCGGCATCCGCCAAGGGGGCGCAGTCGGCCGGAATTCCCGACGACGGGATGGCAGTTCCGCAGGCAGGTGCCGGGCATCTCCAGGCGGCCGGGCCTGTCCCCGCCACCCTGCCAACCGGCGGCAATGCCGTCCAGCAGCCCTCGCCGTCGGACTTCACGCCCGTCACCACGACTCCCGACGGCGAGCCGATCACCGAGGAAATGCTGACCCAGCTCAAGCTCGAGGGAGACGAAGAGGCCATCCGCCAGCTCGTGGCCACCAACGGACAGTGCGCCCCGCTGTAGCGGCCACCCCAAAGGGGCCCGCTTCCAGGGTCCACCATCAGTGCCCACCATCGGTACCCGCCCATAAGGGTGCCACCTGCATAAGGAACGGAACACGGTTTGTACGAGATTGAGAACGTCCTCCGGGACTACGCCTGGGGTTCGACGACCGCCATCGCCTCGCTGCTGGGCCGTCCGGAATCGGGACGCCCGGAGGCAGAACTATGGATCGGGGCGCACCCGGACTCTCCGTCCGTGGCGCACCTGCCCGAGGACGGGTCCCGGAGTCCGCTGGACGCCCTGATCTCCTCCGACCCGGAGCATTTCCTCGGCGCGGAATCCGTCGACGCCTTTGGCCCCCGCCTGCCGTTCCTGGCCAAGATCCTTGCGGCCGCGCAGCCGCTCTCCCTCCAGGTCCACCCGAGCCTGGAGCAGGCGCGGGAGGGCTTCGCACGGGAAAACGAAGCGGGAATCGATCCCCATGCCCCGAACCGTAACTACAAGGATGACAACCACAAGCCGGAGATGATCTTCGCCCTCACGCCGTTCGAGGCGCTGTGCGGATTCCGCCCGGCAGCGGAAACCCGAAAGATCCTGCAGCATGTTGCGGCGGCCTTCCCTGACGCCGGGCAGACCCCGCAGCTGCTTCAAGCGCTTCTCGAAGACCTCGATGCACCGGATGAGGGCGCGGGGCTCCGGCGGGCCTTTGAACGGCTGATCATGGGCGGCCAGGGCGTGGCAGACGAAACTGCCCTGGTGGTGGCGGCCCTGGTGTCCGGTTCTCCGCTTGAGCCGTACCAGGCAGAGCTGGGCACCGTTATCAGCCTCAACGAGAAGTACCCCGGCGATCCGGGCGTCCTGATCTCGCTGCTGCTGAACCGCATATCCCTCACGCCGGGCGAGGCGGTGTATCTGCCTGCCGGGAACGTGCACGCGTACCTGCACGGGCTGGGCGTGGAGGTCATGGCCTCCTCCGACAACGTCCTGCGCGGCGGCTTGACGCCCAAGCACGTGGATGTGCCCGAACTCCTGCACACCATTGACTTCCGTCCGGTGGCCGTGCCCATGCTGGCTGCCGAAAACACGGTGATGGACCAGGAGCTCTTCCGCCCGCCCTTCCGGGAGTTCCAGCTGCAGCGCATCGAGCTGGGGCCGGGCGCCGGCCCCGTTCCGCTGGCGCAGGCCGGCCCGGCCGTGGTCATCGTGGTGGCGGGTGAGGTTTACCTCGACTCCCCCAAGGGAGACCTGGAGCTGTCGCGGGGCGGCAGCGCATTCATCGCCGCCGCGGAAGCCCCCGTCAACGTCCACCGGGCAGCAGGCAGTGACGGGACGGCGCTGGCCTTCGCCGTGACCACCGGCCTTTAGCGGCCCGGCCGCAACGCCAAAGGGCGACGGCGGCACCCACCGGGGTGCGGCCGTCGCCCTTTGTTTTGGTGCAGTCAGCTGCCGGGGCGCAGCTTCCGGACCAGCGGCAGAACCCGCCCGGCCGCGGTCTTCAGCAGCTGCCGCCCCCGCTGGAGCCCCTTCCGGGCCAGCGGCATGGCGGTGGAGTAGGCGGGGTAGAACGGCGACAGCGGCTTGTCCCAGGTGCCCAGCAGCATGTTTTCGTGTTTGCCGAACTGCTTTTTGAAGTCGGAAATGCCGTCGTTGAGCAGGCCGTTGAAGTCGTACCGGCTGCAGCCGTCCTCGCGCATTGACTGCAGGGCTGCCCACTTCACGCCGTAGTTCACGCGCTGCTTCTGGCCTTCGGCGGAAACTCCGCCGTAGAGTTCGAACGCGGTGGAGCCGCTGCGGGACAGCCAGGTGAAGGCAAGCATCTGCTCGCCGTCGAACGCGGCAATGATCGGCGAGGCGTCGCCGAGGTTCTTGAAGATGTCGCGGTAGTACTGGTCCTCGTGGATGCCGAAGCCGGCCCGCGCTGCCGTGTCGTGGTAGATGGCCAGCACCTGCTCCAGCTCGGAGTCGTTCTTGACCTTGCGGAATTCCACGTCGCTGCGCATGGCCTTGCGGATGTTCGCCCGCGTGGACTTGGACATCTCCGCCATCAGCTCGTCGTCGGACCGGGTGAGGTCCAGGATGAGCGTGCGCGGGATAAGGACAGTGTTGGCCGACTCGCGGAAGCCTGCGCCGGCGACGGCGCCGGCGAAGGCGGAGTCCTTGTCCCAGTCGGGCTCGATGCTGAGGGCCACTCCCCTGTGGCGGAGGGCAGCGTGCTCGGCCAGCCGGTTGAGGACCACCTGCGCGTTCTCCACTGAGCACATGGGACCGCGCGGAATGTAAACCAGCGCCCGGAAGGGGACGGGAAGCCTGCGGACCAGCAGCTGGGCGGCGCCGATGGTTTCTTCCCCGGCCTTGACCAGGACCCGGTCCACCGACCAGCCGTGCATCCCCTTGGTCTCGCCCCAGCCCCACAGCTGTTGCGGATGCCCCTGGAACTGGTCGACATTTTCGTCCCAAAGGGCGCGGTCAGTACAGGGCACAACAGCAGGAATCATGGCTTAAACCCTATACCAAGGCATTAACGGCAAAACCCCGGCACGCACGCGGCGTCCCGGGGCCTTACATCCTGCAGAGGCCGTGGATCAGCTCTTGCGGGCGTAGCCTTCCCACTTGTCGGCGCGGTGCTCGCCGTCGACGAAACGGATGGTGCCGGACTTGGAGCGCATGACGATGGACTGGGTGAGGACCTTGTCCTTGGAGTAGCGGACACCCTTGAGCAGGTCGCCGTCCGTGATGCCGGTGGCGGCGAAGTAGCAGTTGTCGCTGGAGACCAGATCGTTGGTGGAAAGCACGCGGTCGAGGTCATGGCCGGCGTCGATGGCCTTCTGCTTTTCTTCATCGCTGGTGGGCCAGAGACGGCCCTGGATCACGCCGCCCAGGGATTTGATGGCACAGGCGGCCACGATTCCCTCGGGGGTGCCGCCGATACCCATCAGCGCATCCACCCCGGTGCCGGAGCGGGCAGCGGCGATGGCGCCGGCAACGTCGCCGTCCAGGATGATCTTGGTGCGCGCGCCGGCCTCGCGGATCTCCTCGATGAGCGGCTTGTGGCGGTCGCGGTCCAGCACCATGACGTTGAGCTGGTTGACCTTGACACCCTTGGCCTTGGCGATGAGGTGCAGGTTCTGCTTGACCGGCAGGCGCAGGTCAACCATGTCGGCGGCCTCAGGGCCAGTGACGAGCTTCTCCATGTAGAACACAGCGGAGGGATCGAACATGGAGCCACGCTCGGCAACAGCCAGGACAGCGAGGGCGTTGTTGATGCCCAGGGCGGTCAGGCGGGTACCGTCGATGGGGTCAACGGCCACGTCGCATTCGGGGCCGGTGCCGTCGCCAACGCGCTCACCGTTGAACAACATGGGCGCTTCGTCCTTTTCGCCCTCGCCGATCACCACCACACCGTTGAAGTGGACGGTCTGCAGGAAGGAACGCATGGCGTCCACCGCTGCGCCGTCGGCGGTGTTCTTGTCGCCAAAACCCACCCAGTGGCCGCCCGCGATGGCCGCGGCCTCGGTGACGCGGACAAGCTCAAGGGCGAGGTTGCGGTCCGGCTCGTCGTGGCCCACCGCAAGGGACGGTGAAATCGTGGAGTACTTCTGGGTCATGGACGCTGGTGACACGTGAACCTCTTCTTCGAGTGGCGATCATTGAACCCGCCCGCCGGTGCAGCAGGACGGTGATTCCTCTGCTATCGATCATAGTCGCGGCACCACTCTGCGGGCGGCCCATGACGCAACCACGCAATGTGCGCTGCGGTTCCGCGGTACCCCAGGCCAGGGCCGAATGGAAGTCCGGCTCCGGGATGGGCGACTATAGAGGGGTGAATGACATGCAGGAAGCCACCAGTCCCACCTCCGGCCAGGAACAGCCCGAGGCACGTTCCGGCCCTGCCGGCAGCAGTACGGGCGCCCCGGTTAAGCCCGTCATTCCGGCGGCAGCGGCGAAGCGGGCGAACGCCTCGGTGATCGGCATGATCATTGCCCTGGTGCTCAGCATTGCGGCGTTCCTGCCCGTTGTCCTCATGAATCCCCAGCCCAAGGGCGATGGCTACCGGCCGGACATCGACGTTGCATCGGTGGCACGGAACGCGGCGGATGTGGCAGGATTCACACCCGTTGCCCCTGATACCGGCAATGCCTTCCGCGCCAACTACGCCCGGTGGGAAGCAGGCACCGGCAGCGGCGTACCCACCTGGGAGGTCGGCTACCTGACCCCCAAAACATCCTTCATCGGTTTGGTGCAGACCCGGAACCCCAACCCCACCTGGCTCCTGCAGCAGACCAGGAACGCCCCCGTCACCGGCTCGCGGAACGCGGGCGGCCAGGAATGGGAACTGCGCGACAGCGGCAAGGGTGAGAAATCGGTGGTGCTGAACTACCGGGGCAGCACCGTCATCCTCTCCGGGGCGGCGCAACTGGACGAATTCGCAACGCTCGCCGCCGCCGTCGTCACCTCCCTTGAGGGCAGCCCCGCCGTCACAGTTTCACCCTCGGCGGCCCCCACGCCGTAAGGTGGGGCCGTGACGACTAACCTGACCCCTGCACTGGCCTGGCGCCGCCTGCGCGAAGGCAATGAACGTTTCGTAAACGGCGAGTCCTCCCATCCGAACCAGAATGCGTCGCGGCGATCATCGCTCGTGGAGACGCAGAATCCCTTCGCGGTGATCTTCGGCTGCTCTGATTCCCGGCTCGCGGCGGAAATCATTTTCGACGTCGGCCTGGGCGACGTTTTCGTGGTCCGTACCGCCGGACAGGTCATCGACGACGCCGTCCTGGGGTCCCTCGAGTACAGCGTCGGCGTGCTGAACGTGCCGCTGATTGTCATCCTTGGGCACGACAGCTGCGGCGCCGTCACCGCCACCAAGGACGCCGTGGAGACCGGCGAGATGCCGGCCGGCTTCATCCGCGACCTCGTGGAGCGCATCACGCCCTCCGTGCTGACGTCCCTGCGCAATGACCAGCCCGAGGTCAACGACATGGTGGTGGAGCACGTCAAGCAGACGGCGCAGCGCCTTGCGGACAGCTCGCGTGTGATTTCCGACGCAATCGAAGGCGGCCGCACCGCCGTCGTCGGCCTTTCCTATCGGCTGGCTGAGGGCCGCGCCGACCTTGTTTCCGGAATCGGCGAGCTTTAGGACCCCTATGCCGGCGGTCCAGCGGGCCGCCGGCAATGCTCCCTTAACGGTTTTCGATGGGGCACCGGATCGCCATAAGCTAGCCCCATGACTTCCACTGAAGAGTTCCGCATTGAACATGACACGATGGGCGAAGTCCGCGTCCCCGTGAACGCACTGTACCGCGCGCAGACGCAGCGGGCAGTGGAGAACTTCCCCATTTCCGGCAAGACCCTTGAGCGCACCCACATTGAGGCGCTGGCCCGGGTCAAGAAGGCTGCCGCCCAGGCCAACGCAGAACTGGGCGTGCTCGACGGCGAGCTGGCCAAGGCGATTGCAGACGCTGCCGACGAGGTGGCTGCCGGCAAGTACGACGGCGACTTCCCCATCGACGTCTTCCAGACCGGCTCCGGCACGTCCTCGAACATGAACACCAACGAGGTCATTGCCGAACTGGCCACCCGTGCACTGAAGGCCGCCGGCAGCGACAAGGTTGTCCACCCGAACGACCACGTCAACGCCTCGCAGTCCTCCAACGACGTGTTTCCCACGTCCGTGCATGTGGCCGCCACGTCCGCGCTGATCAACGACCTCATCCCCGCCCTTGACTACCTGGCCGGCTCGCTGGAGCGCAAGGCCGCGGAGTTCAAGGACGTGGTGAAGTCCGGCCGCACCCACCTCATGGATGCCACCCCGGTGACCCTGGGCCAGGAGTTCGGCGGCTACGCCGCGCAGGTCCGCTATGGCATCGAGCGCATCAACGCCTCACTCCCCCGCGTTGCCGAGGTTCCGCTGGGCGGCACCGCCGTGGGCACCGGCATCAACACACCGGCCGGTTTCCCGGAGCGCGTTATCGAGCTGCTTGCCACGGATACCGGCCTGCCGCTGACCGAGGCCCGCGACCACTTCGAGGCCCAGGCCAACCGTGACGGCCTGATCGAGGCGTCCAGCCAGCTGCGCAACATCGCCATCTCGTTCATGAAGATCAACAATGACCTTCGCTGGATGGGTTCCGGCCCCAACACCGGACTCGGCGAGATCGCCATCCCGGACCTGCAGCCCGGCTCCTCGATCATGCCAGGCAAGGTCAACCCGGTCATCTGCGAGGCG
Organism: Arthrobacter sp. SLBN-112; assembly: GCF_006715225.1. Taxonomy (NCBI): domain Bacteria; kingdom Bacillati; phylum Actinomycetota; class Actinomycetes; order Micrococcales; family Micrococcaceae; genus Arthrobacter; species Arthrobacter sp. SLBN-112. The sequence goes on along the minus strand of NZ_VFMU01000001.1, from coordinate 2,418,271 downwards.
TCCATTATGGTGGCGGCCCAGGTTATCGGCAACGACACCGCCATCGCCTGGTCCGGCACCAACGGCGCCTTCGAACTGAACGTTGGCATCCCGGTCATGGCCGCCAACCTGCTCGAGTCCATCCGCCTGCTGGCCAACACCAGCCGCGTCATGGCGGACAAGATGATCGACGGCATCACGGCCAATGTGGAGCGCGCCCGCTTCCTGGCCGAGGCGTCACCGTCCATCGTCACCCCGCTGAACAAGTACATCGGGTACGAGAACGCGGCCAAGATCGCCAAGACCGCAGTCAAGGAGGGCCTGACCATCCGCCAGGCCACGGAGAAGCTCGGTTTCGTCGGCGACGGCGAGGGCAAGGTCTCCGAGGCCGACCTCGAGAAGGCCCTGGACGTCACCACCATGACGGCCCCGGCCCACAAGGCGTAGTCCCCACCACCTCCTGGACGCCCGACGGCGGCCGGCACCCTTCGAAGGAAAGGTGCCGGCCGCCGTCGTACTTTAAGCTTCGCCTCCCGGACCGGCATTAATTTGCACTATAAGTCGTTCAGTGCAAAAGTTTACTATATGAGTGAAAGTGCAACTTCCGAGTCCGGGCTGCGGCAGCGCAAACGTGCCGCCACCCGCGGTGCCATTACGGCAACGGCCAGGGCACTCACTGCCGAACGCGGCCTCAACGGCTACACGGTGGAGGAAGTGTGCGAGGCCGCCGGAATTTCGCGCCGCACCTTCTTCAACTACTTCCCCACCAAGGAAGACGCCATCATCGGCCACGCTGAGGACGACATCCCTGCCGACGTGATCGAGGAATTCGTCGCCGCCGGCGCAGGCTCCCCCGCCGGTGAAATTTCCCCTACGCTCTTCCGCGACCTGGTCCGGCTCTCCCTTCGCCTGGCAGATGGCATGTCGGGCTCTGAAGAGGAAACCCGGCAGCTCATTGGCGTAGTCCACAAGGAACCCCAGCTCATCCTGAAGATCATCGGGGTGACAGAACAGCGCGAGGCGCAGTTCGCCCGCGACGTCGCACGGCGTGAAGGGGTGGCGCCGGACCATCCCGTGGTGCAGATGGCCGTGGTGCTGCTCAGCACCATCGCCCGCAAAAGCAGCATGGCCTACTTCTCCGACGGCAACACCCGCAGCTACCCGGAGCTGCTGCTGGAAAACATCTCGGCAGCAAGCCTCCTCTTCTCCCAACCAGTCGACGGCACGGCCACCGCCGCAGCAGAAGGAAACGCATGAGTACCGCAACCGCCACACCGCCGGCAGGGCCCCTGCTTCTGACCCAAAAACGCATCTGGATCATCTTCTCGGCCCTGATCGCCGGAATGCTGCTGTCCAGCCTGGACCAGACCATTGTGTCCACCGCCATGCCCACCATCGTGGGAAAGCTGGGCGGCGTGGAGCACCAGGCCTGGATCACCACCGCGTACCTGCTGGCCACCACCATCGTGATGCCCATCTATGGCAAGTTCGGTGACATCCTGGGGCGGCGCAACCTGTTCCTGGTGGCCATTGCGCTCTTCACCCTGGCGTCCGTTGGCTGCGCACTGGCCACCGATTTCTGGGGCTTCGTCATCTTCCGTGCCATCCAGGGGCTGGGCGGCGGCGGGCTCATGATCCTTTCCCAGGCGATCATCGCCGACATCGTTCCGGCCAAGGACCGCGGCAAGTACATGGGCCCGCTGGGCGCCATCTTCGGCCTGTCCGCCGTGGCCGGTCCGCTGCTGGGCGGCTTCTTCGTGGACCACCTCACCTGGGAATGGGCCTTCTACATCAACATCCCCGTTGGCCTGGCCGCCTTCGCCATCGCCTGGTTCGCCCTGACGCTGCCGAACAAGAAGGCTGAGAAGCGGATCGATGTCCTGGGCGTTGTGCTGCTCTCCGTCGCCACCACGTGCCTGATCTTCTTCACCGACTTTGGCGGCAAGAAGGACGAGGGCTGGGATTCATCCCTTACCTGGGCCTTCGGCGCCGGCCTGTTGGTTTCTGCGGCCGCTTTCGTAATGGTGGAGCGCCGCGCCGAGGATCCCATCATCCCGCTGAGCCTGTTCCGCAACCGGATCTTCATCAACGCCACGGCCATCGGCTTCACCCTGGGCCTAGGCATGTTCTCGGCCATCGCGTTCGTTCCCACGTTCCTGCAGATGTCCTCCGGCACCTCCGCCGCCGAGTCCGGGCTGCTCATGCTCCCCATGATGGCCGGCCTGATGGGCACCTCCATCTACTCGGGCATCCGGATTTCCAAGACGGGCAAGTACAAGATGTTTCCCATCCTCGGCGCCATACTCACCCTGGCCGCCATGCTGTGGATGACCACCCTCGCCGCCAGCACCCCCATCTGGGTCATCTGCCTCCAGCTGTTCGTCTTCGGTGCGGGCCTTGGCCTGATCATGCAGGTGGTGGTCCTGGTGGTCCAGAACTCGGTGCCGGCTGACCAGATCGGCACCGCCACGAGCACCAACAACTACTTCCGCGAAGTGGGCGCCGCCATGGGCGTGGCAGTGTTCGGCTCCATCTTCACCACCCGTCTTTCCGAGGCACTGACCGACGCCTTCACGGGGGCAGGGGCGTCCGCTGAGCAGGCCGGGCAGTCCACCCGGACCCTGGATCCGCAGGCGCTGAGCCAGCTCCCGGAACAGCTGCGGGACGCCATCGTGAACGCCTATGCCGATTCGCTGGCACCGGTGTTCTGGTACCTGCTGCCGTTCATCGCCGTGGCGCTGCTCCTGGCCCTCACGCTGAAGCAGATCCCGCTCTCGGACACCGCCGGCATGGTGGCACGCGGTGAGGCAGTGGGCGGCGAGGAAGCCGAGCGGCTGGCAGCCGGACTGTCCGGCGCAACTGCCAAGGTGAAGGACGACGACGGCGAGCTGGTGTCCCCGGGCCGCTGACCGCCGTCGGGCGCTTGGCTTTTCAGGGCTCGAAGTGGACGCCAGCGGAAGGTGCCAGCGCCTGGCGGATGCTGGTGAGGTGGCCGGGCATGAGGTCGGGAAGTTCGTCCGGGCCGAACCAGCCAACGGCAAGGGATTCGTCGTCGTTTACCCTGGCTTCACCGGAGACGTAGCGGCACAGGAACACCACGTCCAGGAATTCGCAGATGTCGCCGTTGGGGTAGGTGACTGGCCCCACCGCCCCCACTGACACCACACGCTCGGCCTCCGCCACGACGGCCGTTTCCTCGAAGATCTCCCGAACCAGACCACGGGCAGGCTGTTCCCCCGGGTCCAGCATGCCGCTGATGAGCGCCCATTGCCGGTTGTCTGCCCGCTGGGCCAGCAGGATCCTGCCGGCGTCGTCGACCACAACCCCCCGGACGCCGGGGACCCAGATGGGATCGTTGCCGATCTTTTCGCGCAGCTTCAGGACGTATTCAGGTGCAGGCATACCGCCAGCCTACCGAAAAGCCACCCCGGCAACCCGGACGGCTCAGGCAGGCAGCAGCATGGCCGCTGCGGCCCCGGCGAGCATGAACGGGCCGAACGGTATGGCTGACTTCAGGGTGCCCCGCCGCGCCGCCAGCAGGGCAAGGGACCACAGCCCGCCCAGCAGGAACGCCAGGAACGTCCCCGCGAAGAGGTGCCCCCAGCTGAGGTAGCCCAGGTACATCCCGAGCACACCTGCAAGCTTAACGTCGCCAAAACCCATCCCGGGCGGGTAGATGAACCGCAGGACAAAATAGAACACCCACAGGATCGCGGCCCCGGCCACCACGCGGAGGGCGGGGATGGCCAGGAGCCCGCCGGCATCACCGGCGGCCGGAACGGGGCTGGCCCACGCAACCGCGGCCGCCGCCAGGAGGAGCACCCCGGCCACTGCATAGGACGGGAAAACGATCCTGTTGGGCAGGAGGTGGTGCCGGACGTCGATGATGGTGAGCCGGACCGCCATCACCGCAAAGTAGAGGCAGGCAGCCAGTACCAGCCAGAACGCAAGCGGGGTGTGCTGCCAGAGTTCGCCGAGTCGTCCGATCACTCCTCGGATGCTACTGGATCCACCATTCCGGCCGTAGCACCCATGCGTAAAATGTGGATATGTCGACCTGGGACTCCCGGCGCCGGCCGGTTCCGGGCCCTCCTGGCGTCCCCACGGACCTGGCCGCGATGTTCCGGAACCTTTGCCGGTCTTCCCCATGGAAGTGGCAGATTTTGCGCTTTGAGTACTGGGACCAGGCCTTTGCGTCGGCTCCCGCTCCCGGCGCACCGTTCGTCCGTGCCTGGCTGCGCCGTCCCGGGGCGCTCCGCCTTGAAAGCCCGGACGGCCACGTCCTGCACAGCACCACAGGAATCAACGACTCCCGCGATGGCATCTACGTCAGTGCCACCCGCAAGTCCTGGCTCCTGCCTCCGCACCTGGTCACGCCGGTGTACGACGACGCCGGTCTGGTGCGCCGCCGGCCTGAGGCCGCGTACGGCGAGCCCGGGTTCGGGAACGCACGGTTTTCGGCCGCACTGGACCCAGTGGAGCTCGCAGGCAGCGCCCCCGTGCCCATCGAGTTTCCTGGCACCAATGCCCTGGACATCCTGGATGTCCGTTTCGCAGAACACGAGGGCCGGCCGGTCCTGGAGGCGGTTGTGGCGCCCAACGCCGCCTACCGTCCAGGTGATCCTGCCGCTCCCCTCTGCCTTCCCGGACGTTCCCTCCTCAGGGTGGACACGGGCACCGGCGTCTGCGTGTCCAGCCAGTCGCGGGAGCAGGAAACAGAGGAATATGGCCACTGGCTCCGGATCCTCGCCGTGGACGAGTACATGCTCGACGACCTGTTCCTGGCCGAGTCAATGAATCTCACCGACGTCCGCCGCCACATCACCTGGGTCATCCCCGCCAAAGCGTGACAAACGCGCACGGAGCCCATCGGCTAGGCTTCGCGGATGACTACCCTGGGCTCCATCTGGCCGCTGTTCAACCTCACGCTCACCACCCCGCGGCTGGAACTGCGCCCCATTACCGACCAGGACATTCCCGCGGCGGTGGCAGCGGCCCGCGGCGGAATCCACGACGCCGGCCGGAATCCGTTCAGCACTCCCTGGACGGAGCTGCCGGACGAGGAACTGGGCCCCAACATGGCGCGCTGGTACTGGCGTTGCCGCGCTGAATGCAGGCCCGAAAACTGGACACTGCTCCTCGGAATCTGGCACGAAGGCCAGTTCATCGGCTGCCAGGACGTCGGAGCCAGTGACTTCACGGCTCTACGGACAGTCACCACCGGATCCTGGCTCAAGCAGTCCGTCCAGGGCCGCGGCCTTGGCAAGGAAATGCGTGCCGCCGTCGTCCTTTGGGCCTTTAACTGGCTCGGGGCGGAAGCCGCCGAATCCGAGGCCGCCACCTGGAACAGCGCTTCCCTGGGCGTGTCCCGCTCCCTCGGCTACGAACTCAACGGCACCAGCCGCAAAGCCTGGGGCCCCAAAGTCGAAACACTCCAACACGTCCGCGTCACCCCGCAAACGTTCAAGAGGCCCGACTGGCAGCTGCAAGTAGAGGGCCACGAAGCAGCAGCGAAGTTCCTTGGCGTGCGTTGAGTGCCTGTCCGTGTCTGGGTATGCCGGGCCACGGTCCTTCTCCGTCGCTTAGCGCGTAGGTCCCTTCCCAACGCTCGCAAGCTCGTGTCGGGGCCCTCGGGACGACGCTTACAACGCACAGGGCCATCTGCGGTCGCTGGGCGACCTGCGGCGTCCGATGCGCCGCGATGCGCTCCTACAAGAAGGACCGCAACCCGGCTTGTGGGCTTCCATGCGTTGAGGTGCGCCTCTGCACACGTCCGGACCGGGTGCTTCGTATAGGAGCGCATCGCCGACCAGAGTGCTGCGCAGGTCGCCCAGCGACCGGAGCCGCACGCCGGGAGGTGTCTAAGCGACGGCGATGCGCTCGGTGCGGACGGACGGAGCCACGGACACGCACAAGGGCCGCGGCCCGGCGAACCCGGCCACGGCCCTTTGCTTAGGTGATTTAGCCCTCGAGCAGTTCCGTGACCAGGGCGGCGATTGGCGAACGTTCCGAGCGGGTCAGGGTGACGTGGCCGAAGAGGGGATGTCCCTTCAGGGTTTCGACGACGGCGGCGATTCCGTCGTGGCGTCCGACGCGCAGGTTGTCCCGTTGGGCGACGTCGTGGGTGAGCACGATCTTGGAGTTCTGGCCAATACGGCTCATGACGGTGAGGAGGACGTTCTTTTCGAGGGACTGGGCTTCGTCCACGATCACGAAGGCATCGTGGAGTGAGCGTCCGCGGATGTGGGTGAGGGGCATGACCTCGAGCATGCCGCGGTCCATGACCTCCTCCACCACTTCCTGGCTGACCAGGGCCCCGAGGGTGTCGAACACGGCCTGCGCCCACGGATTCATCTTCTCGGACTCGGAGCCGGGCAGGTAGCCAAGTTCCTGGCCGCCCACCGCGTAGAGGGGCCGGAAGACGATCACTTTGCGGTGTTCGCGGCGTTCCAGCACGGCTTCCAGGCCGGCGCACAAGGCAAGCGCGGACTTGCCGGTGCCCGCGCGGCCGCCAATGGAAACGATGCCGACGGCGGGATCCATCAGCATGTCGATGGCCAGCCGCTGCTCAGCCGACCGCCCGTGGAGGCCGAACACGTCGCGGTCGCCCTTGACCAGGCGCACTTGCTTGTCCGCGCCCACCCGGCCCAGCGCGGAACCGCGGTTGGACAGCAGGACCAGCCCGGTGTTGACGGGCAGTTCGGCGGCCGCCGGGATATAGGCCGGTTCGTGGCCGTACAGGGTGGCTATGTCCTGTTCATCGGCTTCGATTTCGGCAACGCCCGTCCACCCGGAATCCTTGACCAGTTCGTTGCGGTACTCGTCGGCGGTGAGGCCCATGGCGGAGGCTTTGACCCGCATGGGCAGGTCCTTGGACACGACGGTGACGTTGCGTCCTTCGTTGGCCAGGTTCTTGGCGACGGCGAGGATGCGGCTGTCGTTGTCCCCGCTGCGGAAGCCCAACGGCAGCACCTCAGAGGAGATGTGGTTGAGTTCCACCATGAGGGTGCCGCCCTCGTCACCGATGGGGAGGGGCTGGTTCAGGCCGCCGTGCTTGACCCGGAGGTCATCCAGGAGCCGCAGGGCCTTCCGTGCGAAGTAGCCGAGTTCGGGGTCATGCCGCTTGGCTTCGAGTTCGGTGATGACCACGACGGGAACCACTACCTCATGCTCAGCGAACCGCAGGAGTGCCCGCGGATCGGAGAGGAGGACGGAGGTGTCAATCACGAAGGTGTGGATGTCGGCGTCCCTTCCGGAGACAGCAAAACCGGCCGCAGCATCAATTGCTGCGCCGGCTTCAGAGGTGGCTCGCTCGGCGCGAGAGGTAGCTTTTCCGCCCTGTCCAAACAGGACCTCGGGCAGTTGTTCAGAAGTAGCCACATCGACTCCAGCCCCGGGCGCCAGCCCGGAATTGTTATTGGTGAGGCGGCTCGGCCAAGAGGCCGGGTCCGGCCTCCCATACAACCGGTGCGATGTTTCGCTCCATGTACTGGCCTCCCCGATCAGCCGGCGGTTTTGCCTGCTGATGGATATAACGTAAATCCACCCGGGGTAATTTCCGCAACCATTACCCGGCGATTTCCCTTGCAGGTGTATGAACTCGTTATGAACCGAACGGTTTCAGGTGCCAAAGCGGCGCTGGCGGCCGGCGTAGTCCCGCAGGGCTCGGAGGAAATCCACCTTGCGGAACGCGGGCCACAGCGCCTCGCAGAAGTAGAACTCGCTGTAGGCGCTCTGCCACACGAGGAAGCCTGACAGGCGCTGCTCGCCCGACGTCCTGATCACCAGGTCCGGGTCCGGCTGGCCGCGGGTGTACAGGAAGCGTGAGATGTCATCGACACACAGATCGTCCGCAAGCTTGGAAATGTCCATGCCCTTGGCAACGGCGTCGTGGAGGAGCTCCCGCACGGCATCGACAATTTCCCGGCGGCCCCCGTACCCCACTGCCACGTTGACGTGGATCTTTTCCCGGACGGGAGTGCGGGCGGTGAGCTTGTTGAGGCGATCGGCGAGGTAGTCCGGAAGCAGTTCGGGTGCGCCCATGGCATGCACGGAGATGTTCGCGTCTTCATCCAGCCGGTCCAGGGTTTTGGCGATGATCCCCATGAGGAGGTCCAGTTCCTCGCTGGACCGGTTCATGTTGTCCGTGGACAGCATGTAGAGGGTCACTACTTTGACGCCCAGCTCCTGGCACCAGCCGAGGAATTCGTGGATTTTGTCCGCTCCGGCCTGGTGGCCCTGGCTGGTGGGTGCGTTGAACTGCTTGGCCCACCGCCGGTTGCCGTCCACCATGACGCCGATGTGGCGGGGAATCCGGTCACGTGGAAGATCCTTCAGCAGCCGGCGTTCGTAATAGCCATAGAGGAACCCGGGCAACTCCACGCGTCCACTCACCTGACTTTCCTGCCGTACGTACATCCACATCCTAGGCTACCGCCCGGGACGGGGTGGGACGGCCAGCACCGCAGGAGACCTATCTCAAACGCTACCCACCAGTAACTTACCGGTCCGTAAGTTATTCTGGTGCCATGAACAGCGACTCTCCGCATGCCTCCCGGGGGCCCCAGCCGGAGGACCCGAACCCAGGCGCTGAACCAGAAACCAGCGCCGTGGATGACGCCGCCGTCCGCCTGGCCGAACTCCTGATGATCAAGCCGAAGTGGCGCGGCTGGATCCACACAGTCACGGCCCCCCTGGCCCTTGCCGCCGGCATCATCCTGATTGTCCTGGCCCCCACGGCTGACCGCCGGATCACCACCGCCATCTATGCCGCCACCGGCGTCTTGCTGTTCGGTGTCAGCGCCGTCTACCACCGCGGCAACTGGTCCCCGCGCGTCAAGCTCGTCCTCAAGCGGCTGGACCACACCAACATCATGCTGGTGATCGCCGGCACCTACACGCCGCTGGCCTGGACTCTCCTTGAACGGCAGCAGGCGGTGGTTCTCTTGTGGGTCATCTGGACAGGGGCCATCCTCGGCGTGCTGTTCCGGCTGCTGTGGACGGACGCGCCCCGCTGGCTCTACGTGCCCATCTACATCGCACTGGGCTGCGGCGCGCTGTTCTACCTGCCGCAGTTCTTCCAGGCCAGTCCGCCATCAGCCGTGCTGATCTGCCTGGGCGGCGCCCTCTACATCGCGGGCGCTGTTTTCTACGCGCTGAAAAAGCCGAACTTCAGCTACCACCACTTCGGTTTCCACGAACTGTTCCACGCGTTCACCGTGTTCGCGTTCGCGGCGCACTTCGCGGCGATCGCCATGGCGGTCCTTGACTAAAGCCCTTTCACAGCCCGGGGCCGGCATTGCCGCACCGGAAGACTCCTACCCGCGCTGCCGCGGGTGTCCGTTGCCCGTGCCATTCCCTTCGGAGTCGGGCACTCCGGGCCGCGTGCCGCCGTCGAGCCCGTCCTGGGCGTCCGCGGCGTCAATGTCTGCGGCAGCGGCGGCCGCCAGGCGCTCTTCCTCCACCTGCGCCCGGTAGCGCACCCTGCGGATCCGCCGCACCATGTCCACAATGAGCAGGGCGGTCGCCACCACAAAGAAGGCCGTCATGATGAACCCCAGCAGGCCCGGTGTCACCTGGTCCTCTGAAATCCCCTCCCGCAGCGTTGGAGTAGGCAGCGGTGACGGCGTGGTGGCGAGGCGGAGGAGCAGAGATTGCACGGTTGATACCTTCTGGTGGAGCGGATGAAGCAGGAAGCGGACGGGACCGGCCGTCGCCGCGCCTATCTTCTACGCAAGATAGAAATAGCCTGCCGTGTCTATCTTAGCCCGGCGAACAGGTCCTTTTCGGGGAGTTCGGAGGGCACCCTGGAATGGATCAGCGAATAGTCCTCCCACGGCCAAACCCGGCGCTGCATGTCGGGGGAAACGGCGAAGAAGAACCCCAGCGGGTCCACCTGGGTCCGGTGGGCGCGCAAGGCGTCGTCGCGCACTTCGAAAAAGTCCCCGCAGTCAATCTGGGTGGTGGTGGCGTGCGCGGCCGGCGGCGGTGTGTGCCCCTCTGCATCGGACTCCAGCCATGCGGCCAGGCGTTCTGCGTAGGGCGACTGCAGCCCCGCCTCTTCCAGTGCAAAGTGCAGCGCCCGGAACCGCTCGGGGCTGAACGCGCGGTCGTAGTAGAGCTTGCCCGGCTCCCAGGGCTCCCCCGCCTCCGGGTAGCGTTCGGGATCGCCTGCGGCTTCGAAGGCCTCCACGGCCACCCGGTGGGCCATGATGTGGTCCGGGTGGGGGTAGCCGCCGTTTTCGTCGTAGCTGAGGATGACGTGGGGCTTGAACGAACGCACCAGCCGTACCAGGGGCGCCGCGGCCTGGTGCAGGGGAAGGGTGGCGAAGGATCCGGCCGGGAGGGGCGGGAGCGGGTCCCCTTCGGGCAGGCCCGAGTCGACAAATCCGAGCCACCGCTGGCGGATGCCGAGGATGGCAGCGGCGCGTTGCATCTCCAGCCTCCGGGCGCCGGCCATATCCCGCTTGGGGTGCGGCTCCCCCTCCACGGCCGGATTCTGGATATCGCCGCGGGATCCGTCCGTGCAGGTTGCCACGAGGACGTCCACGCCGGCAGCGGCATACATGGCCATGGTCGCAGCGCCCTTGCTGGATTCGTCATCCGGGTGGGCGTGGACTGCGAGCAGCCGGAGCGGCACCTGGTTGTTGCTGGACGCTGTCATGGAGGGGAGGGCTCCTTATTCTTCTTTGGACGGCTTGTGGCAGCTCGTGGATGCTGTTGCGGGTGCTGCGCTGCCTCATCGGCAGCTGCCGCCACCGCAAAGGGCAGGCGGAAAAGGGAACTAAACTGGTCTGGTGACTTCCCCGGACCAGCCGGCCCAATCCGCGCCCGCAGACACTAGCCTAGCCAATCGGTATGGTGCTAAAAAGCGCCGGCTCTCCCCCAGGGCGGCCCGGGTTGCGATCGGCCTGGCACTTACTGCGGGAATCGGCTTCCTTGCCTGGGTGACCACGTCGAACTCGCTCTCCGGAGTGACGTTCAAGGACGTTGGTTACAGCACCTCCGATGCCACGCTCGCAGAGGTGGACTTCCAGGTGACGCGGGAACCGGGCAAGTCCGTCAAATGCGCCGTGAAGGCACTGGATTCGAAGTTTGCCGTGGTGGGCTGGAAAGTGGTGGACATCCCGCCGTCGGCAGCAGATGGAACGGCCGACGGCGGCAGGACGGTGGCTCAGCGCGTTACCTTGCGTACGGAGTCGGAGTCCGTATCGGGTGTGGTGGACAGCTGCTGGATTCCCGGCGGGACGTCCTAAGGGATGTGATGTGCGACGCTTCCGTGTTGGGTTATCTCCAGAGGATTGACTACAATAGGGAGATACCTTTACCCCGCTGAGCTGGTTACTGTTCCACAAGTGGCCACCGTGGCGGGGTCTTTTGCATGTAGGACCACTAGAGGAGAAGTCCGTGTCTACCACCAACAGCGCATCTGCAGCCTGGCTCACCCAGGAAGCTTTTGACCGCCTGAAGGCAGAGCTGGACCACCTTTCCGGCGCAGGCCGGGCGGAGATCGTCCAGAAGATTGAAGCAGCGCGGCAAGAGGGGGACCTCAAGGAGAACGGGGGCTACCACGCAGCCAAGGAGGAGCAGGGCAAAATTGAAGCCCGCATCCGCCAGCTGACGGTACTGCTCCGTGACGCCCATGTGGGGGAATCGCCTGCCGACGACGGCATCGTGGAGCCCGGCATGATTGTGGTGGCCAGGATCGCCGGCGACGAGGAGACCTTCCTGCTGGGTTCACGCGAAATCGCGGGCGACTCGGACCTGGATGTCTTCAGCGAAAAATCGCCGCTTGGCGCCGCCATCCTGGGCCACAAGGAGGGCGAGACCCTCAGCTACGTGGCGCCGAACGGCAAGGACATCAAGGTGGAGATCCTCTCCGCCAAGCCCTACGTCCCCTAGCTCCGCGGCGCCCGGCTCCGCAGCAGCCAGCGCAAAGGCACGAAGCGGCGGCCGCCCCCAGGGGACGGCCGCCGCTTCCGTTTAACGTGCCGGGCCTGCGTCCCGGGTGCTAAAACTGCCGCGAACCCGCGGGTCCGCGCGGACGCAGCAGCAGCGCCGCCACCACGCCGCCCACGGCCCCGCCGAGGTGGGCCTGCCAGCTTACGTAGCCGGCCACAAACGGCAGGGCGCCCAGGAGGATGCTCCCGTAGCCCATGAAGAGGACCACGGCGAGCAGGATCTGGCGCCAGCTGTGGTTGAAGAAACCCCTGACCAGCAGGAACGCAAAAAGCCCGAAGACCAGCCCTGACGCTCCCACGGTGACCCCATTCCCGATGAGCCATACCGTCAGTCCGCTGCCGAGCCAGCTGAAGGCCAGGGCCGTGAGAAACACACGCAACCCGGAGAGGAACACCAGGAAGCCGAAGATGACCAGGGGCAGGCTGTTGGAGAGAAGATGGCCCAGGTTCGCGTGCAGGAGCGGAAAGGTAAAGATGTCCAGCAGCCCGTCGGCACTCCTGGGCCGCAGGCCGAAGGTCCGGGTGAGGGCCCCCATCATCAGGGTGTTGACCACTTCGATGGCGAACAGCAGGGCAACGAAACCGCCCAGCACCACCAGCCCGCCCTTGGCGCGGGAGGCGATGGCCTGCCGCTCGGGGATGCGCCCGTTACCCATCAGTCCGGCCACGGCCGCTCCTAATGCACAACGATCGGCTGGAAGCCCTCGGCACGGAGTGCGCTGAGGACCTGCTCCCCATGCTGGTGGCCCTTGGTTTCCAGGTTCACGGTGATGGAGACGTCGCCCATGCTGATGGAGCCTCCCACGCGGGTGTGGTCCAGTCCGGTGACGTTGGCATCGTTTTCGGCAATGATCCGGGCAATGGTTGCCAGCGAGCCGGGGCGGTCATCAAGCATCATCCGCACTGTCATGTAGCGGCCGGCGGCGGAAAGGCCACGCTGGATCACCTTCAGCATCAGCATGGGGTCAATGTTCCCGCCGGAAAGCACCGCCACGGTGGTTCCCGGGTTCTCGATCTTGCCGTCCATGAGCGCTGCAACACCCACAGCACCGGCGGGTTCAACCACCATCTTGGCCCGTTCCAGCAGGAAGATCAGGGCACGGGCCAGGGAGTCCTCGCTGACGGTCACAACATCGTCCACCAGTTCGCGGATGATGCTGAACGGCAGCTGCCCCGGACGCCCCACGGCGATGCCGTCCGCCATGGTGGAGACCTTTTTCAGCGGCACCAGCGCATCGGCGGCGAGCGAAGGCGGGTAGGCGGCAGCGTTTTCCGCCTGTACCCCGATGATCCGGATCTCCCGGCCAAGTTCCCGGGCACGTGCCTTGATGGCGACGGCGACCCCAGCCAGGAGCCCTCCGCCACCCACGCCCATGAGGATCGTGTCAACGTTGGGAACCTGCTCCAGGATCTCCAGGCCTACGGTGCCCTGGCCGGCAACCACGTCCACGTTGTCGAAGGGATGGACGAAGACCATGCCGGTTTCGTTGCTGTAGCGCTGGGCCTCGGCGAGCGCCTCATCCACGTTGTGCCCGTGCAGGACCACCTCGGCACCATGGCTGCGGGTGGCGGCGAGTTTGGGCAGCGCCACGCCCAGCGGCATGTAGATCCGGGCCTTGATGCCCAGGCTCTTGGCGGCAACGGCAACGCCCTGGGCATGGTTGCCGGCGGAGGCTGCCACCACTCCCCTCTTTTTCTCGTCCGGGGAGAGCCGCGCCATCCGGACGTAGGCGCCGCGGACCTTGAACGAGCCCGCGCGCTGCAGGTTTTCGCATTTGAAATAGACGTCGCCGCCCACCATGCTCCCCAGCGCCCGCGACGATTCCACGGGAGTGCGCGCAATAATCCCGTCAAGCAACTTCTGCGCCTCAAGGACATCGTCCAGTGTGACGGGAAGGGTTTCAAGGATCTTCACGGACTACTCTCCTCTGGGTTCTGCTCCGGTGCCTTCCGGGGAGGAAGCACGGGCATCACGGTGTTCGGCTGGGGTGCCGGACGCCGCGTCCCGCCCCGAACCAGGTGCAGACGGCGGTTCAACGTCCTTGATGGTGTTGTCCCCGCCTGCTCCGGCCGTAATGGGCTTCCCGGCAATTACCGGCACCTGTTCATGTTCCCACGTTCTTGCGGCGATGTAGCGAACAGCCGAGTTTGCTACGGCCAGGATGGGCACGGAGAACAGCGCGCCGGGGATCCCGGCGAGGTAGGAGCCGGCCGCAACGCTGAGGATGACTGCCACCGGATGCAGCGATACTGCCTTGCCCATGACCAGGGGCTGCAGGATGTGGCCTTCAAGCTGCTGGACCAGCAGGACGATGGCCAGCATGATCAGGGCGTTGATGGGGCCGTTGGCCACCAGGGCCAGCAGAATGGCGACGACGCCCGTCAAAAGGGCACCCACCACGGGGATGAAGGAGCCGAGGAACACCAGCACGCCCAGGGGAAGCGCCAGCGGGACACCGATGATGGCGGCGCCTACGCCGATGCCAAGCGCGTCGACAGCCGCGACAAACATCTGGATGCGGGCGTAGCTGACCATGGACGCCCAGCCCTTGCGGCCTGCACCGAACGTCGCCGCCCGGGCCTTCCGGGGAAGCATCCTGACCAGGAACGCCCAGATCCGGTCACCTTCCAGGAGGAAGAAGATGAGGATGAACAACGAGAGGAGCATTCCGGCGGCGAAGTGGCCGGCGGTGCTGCCGAAGGACAGGGCGCCGCTGAGGATGCTGCTGCTGTTGTTCTGCAGCGCGTCGGTGGCTTCCTTGATGTACTGGTCGATCTGTGCGGCGGTCAGGTGCAGGGGCCCGGCTGACAGCCAGTCCTGGACCTGCCGTACACCTTCGAGGGCTTGGGAATAGAGCTCGCCGAAACCAACCACGAGTTGCCTGCCCACGAGGGCCAGCGCGCCGACGATGACGCCGATGAACCCGAGGACTGTCACGGCAACGGCCAGGCCTGCAGGCAGCCCGTGCCGCTTCAGCCACGCCGTGACCGGGCTCAGCAGACCGGCCAGGAGGGCGGCCACCATGACCGGGATGATCAGGAGCGTGATGTGGCTGAGCAGCCAGACAAGCGTCCCCACCATCAGGAGGATCAGGCCCAGCCGCCAGGACCAGGAGGCCGCGATGCGGATGCCGTACGGTATGTCCTTGTCCAGTTCACGGTCTGTCAGGACCCGCAGCGGAGCAGCCGGCGCCGGCGAAGGCGCGGGGACGGGGTGGGCCAGGGTAACGTCGTCCTCTTTAGGCGTCATATGCCAATACTTCCCCAGCGGTGGCCCAATGGGAAACTACTGCCCTGCCGCGCCAGGCTTGTAGTCGATGCCCCATTCCATGCTGAAGGACTCCCCCGGCGGCAGCCACCGCAGGCCGTCGCCGGAGTTGAACGCATTGGCCGGCCCCGTCATCGGTTCCACCGCCACTGCCCGGCTCCGGTCAGGGTAGACCGTGCTCACGTAGATGTGGACGTACCGGCAGGTCTCGTCCTGCCAGAGCGATACCGCGCTGCCGTCGGCAGCTGCCAGGGTGTGGCGGGCCTTGCCGCCCTCGAAGCGGAGGTCAGTCATCGCCACGTCCACTGCCAGGTCCGCGATGTGCCTCCCGGAACGAAAGTCGACCTCCCCGTCGACAGGGGCGGAACTGCGCGGAATCAGCCGCTCATCAGTCACCAGCCGGGTGGCGGCGGAAACGGTCAGCTGCAATTCCTCAACCGGAGTGTCGCCAAGCCGCAGGTAGGGGTGCGCGCCGAGGACAAACGGGGCGGCTGCCGCGGAGTCATTGGTGAGGCTTTGCCGGACCTGCAGTCCCAAGTCTTCGGAAATCCGGTACTCCACCCTGTGCCGGACCAGGAACGGGTAGCCGTGCTGCGGAAAAACGGCCGCTTCAAGGGCCACGGCATCCTGGGACTCCCCCACCACCGCGTAGCCGGTGTTTCGCAGCAGGCCGTGGCTGGCATTGTTGCGGGACACCTCGGTGATGTCCAGCTGCTGCTTGCTGCCATCCAGGAACCACACCCCGTCCTCCACCCTGTTGGCCCAGGGTGCCAACGTAATGCCCGCCCCGCCGGGAGCGATCTGGTCATCACCATAGGTTTCAGTCAGCTGGATCCCTGCCCGGCTGAACGAACGGAGCCCCGCGGCGAGCTCGGTGACCACGGCCACGGCGTCGCCCCGGCGGAGCTCGTGTTGCCGTCCGGTGGCGCAGGAACGGATGGATGAGCGGGTGGAAGTTCCGTCTTGGGAAGAGGCTGTCATGGGCATTACCGTACATGCCGCTGCCGGAATCGGGCAGCGCCCTTCCATCCCTCACTGTTACTTTTTGTTGTTAACTATTCATTCCTGATCGTTTATGGGAAACTTTTTGGATGACAGGGATTACCAGCACCAGACTCTCCGACGGGCGGGAGCTGATCTACTTTGACGACGACAGCACCAGCACCTCCCGTGCCGAACACCTCACCACCGACCACCGCGGCCTGCCCGCGCGCGGGGAGCCCGGCGAGGTGCGCTTCGATGCCTTGACGGACGAATGGGTGGCTGTTGCCGCGCACCGCCAGACCCGCACCCACCTGCCGCCGGCAGACCAGTGCCCCATCTGTCCCACCACTCCTGCCAACGCGTCCGAAATTCCTGCCGCCGACTACGACGTCGTGGTCTTTGAAAACCGGTTTCCCTCGCTGGGCCCGGCCCTGGGACCCGTCCCGGAGAATGCAGTGTGGGGAACAAAGGGCCCGGCGTACGGCCGCTGCGAAGTGGTGTCCTTCACCCCCGAACACACCGGGTCCTTCAGTGGCCTCAGCGCAGAGCGGTCCCGGACCGTAATTGAGGCCTGGTCGCAGCGCACCGCCGCCCTGAGCGCCATGACCGGCATCAAACAGGTGTTTCCGTTCGAAAACCGCGGCGCGGACATCGGCGTGACACTGCACCACCCGCATGGGCAGATCTACGCCTACCCCTATGTCACGCCACGCGCAGGCACCCTGGGCGTGGCGGCGCGGAAGTACTTCGATGCGCAGGACGGCACGGACACCCTGACCGGCTCCCTGCTGCGGGCCGAGCGGGAGGATGGCAGCAGGATGGTCCTGGAAGGCACGCATTTCAGCGCTTATGTGCCTTTCGCGGCCCGGTGGCCCCTGGAGATCCACCTGGTCCCGCACCGCCACGTTCCGGACCTGGCGGCCTTGAGCGGAGAGGAGAAGGATGAGCTGGCACAGGTATACCTCGATCTGCTCAAGCGGGTGGATGCCCTCTACCCCACGCCTACTCCCTACATCTCCGCATGGCACCAGGCGCCGCTGGATGATCTCCTCCGGCCGGCGGGCTACCTCCACCTCCAGCTGACCTCCCCGCGCAGGGCGGCCGACAAGCTGAAGTACCTGGCCGGCTCCGAAGCGGCCATGGGCGCCTTTATCAATGACACCACCCCCGAAACGGTGGCGGAACGGCTGCGCACTGTTGCCGTCCCGCCGTCGTCCGTTCCTGCCGCCGCCATGGCGGCCACCCCGGTAGGAGCCTCCGCGTGAGTACCCAGGACCAGGCCAAGGCCATACCTGCGGCCCCGCAGGAGCTGAGCGCCCGCTTTGAGCATGAATTCGGAAGCGCACCCGACGGCGTATGGCAGGCTCCGGGGCGGGTGAACCTCATCGGCGAACATACCGACTACAACGAGGGCTTCGTGCTTCCGTTCGCCATCGACCGCACCGCCCGGGTGGCCGTCGCCGCCCGGCCGGATTCAACCGTGCGGCTCCTGTCCACGTATGGCGACCAGGGCGTGGTCACCACCACGCTCGACTCCCTGCATCCCGGCAAAGCGAAGGGCTGGACCAAGTACCCCCTCGGCGTCATGTGGGCCCTCGGGGAGCGGGGCATCACCGTTCCCGGAGTGGACCTGCTCCTGGACTCGAACGTGCCGCTCGGTGCCGGCCTGTCGTCGTCGCACGCCATCGAATGTGCTGTCGTCACGGCACTGAATGACCTCACGGGTGCCGGGCTGGCCGCCGAGGACATGGTGTTGGCAACCCAGCGGGCGGAAAACGATTTCGTGGGTGCACCCACGGGGATCATGGACCAGTCGGCGTCCCTTCGCGGCGCCAAGGGTCACGCGGTCTTCCTCGATTGCCGGGACCAGAAGGCAACCCTGGTTCCTTTCGAAACCGAACCCGCAGGCCTGGTGCTCCTGGTGATCGACACCAAGGTGTCGCACTCCCACGCCGACGGCGGCTACGCCTCACGCCGGGCATCCTGTGAGCTGGGAGCGGAGGTGCTGGGGGTCAAGGCGCTGCGGGACGTCGAGGTGGCTGACCTTGAGGAGGCCAGCGGTCTGCTCGATGAGGTCACGTTCCGGCGGGTGCGCCATGTGGTTACCGAAAATGACCGGGTGCTCCAGACCGTAGAGCTCCTGGGCGGCGCCGGGCCAAGCGCCATCGGCACCCTGCTCGATGCCAGCCACGCTTCCATGCGCGACGACTTTGAAATCTCCTGCCCCGAGCTGGACCTGGCCGTGGACACGTCCAGGTCCCATGGTGCCATCGGCGCCCGCATGACCGGGGGCGGGTTCGGCGGCGCGGCCATTGCGCTGACCCCGGTGGACGCCGAGCAGGCGGTGCGTGCCGCCGTCGTAAAGGCCTTCGCCGACGCCGGCTACAGGACGCCGGATATCTTCACCGTCGCCCCTGCCGCCGGAGCCATGCGCGTCGCGTAGCGCGCGCCGAACGGCCTGAGGCCGGCAGCAGTTAACGAGCGTGGGCCCCACCAGTCTGGTGGGGCCCACGGTTGTTTGGTTTACGACGGCGGAAGCTGCCGGGATGCCTAGTCGTCGCCCCGCAGGATGGCCAGCAGGCGGATGATCTCCACGTACAGCCAGACCAGTGTGACGGTCAGGCCGAAGGCGGCTGTCCAGGAGAAGCGCTGCGGGGCTCCGCTGCGGACACCTTCTTCGATGCTGGTGAAGTCCATGATCAGCGAGAACGCGGCGAGGCCGATGGCCAGCAGGCCGATGAAGACGCCCAGCGGGATGCCGAAGATCTCGACGCTGGTGCGCAGGCCGAAGGGGCTCTGCACGGCCCCTGTCCACATCATGATCATGTTGATCAGCGCAAACACGGCGTAGCCGATAATTGCGATCATGAAGAACCGCATGGCGCGCGGTGTGGCGCGGACCTTGCCGCTCTTGAAGAGCAGCAAGGTGACGGCGAAGACGGACAGTGTGCCGATGACGGCCTGCAGGCCGACGCCGGGGAACATGCCGTCGAGGATCCGGGTCAAGCCGCCAAGGAACAGTCCCTCGAGAGCCGCATAGGCGAGGATCAGCGCCGGCGACGGCTGCTTCTTGAAGGTGTTGACCAGGGCCAGCACGAAACCGCCCAGGGCACCAACGATCATCAGCAGGGAGGCCAGGCCCTGCGCCACCACAAGGGTGACTGCGGCGCCGGCAACCACAGCGGCGAGGCAGGCAGCGGTCTTCATGATGACGTCGTCGAACGTCATCCGCCCGGTGTCCGCGGGGCCGGCCGACGGCTGGCTGTACATCTGGCGCAGCTGTTCGTCGCTCATGCTTTGGGGCTGCGTGCCCCAGCCCTGCTGGCCGTAAGGCTGCTGTCCGTAGGGCGCCTGGCCGCCATAAGGCTGCTGGCCATAGGGAGTGCCGTAGGGAGCCTGCGGGACAGGCGGTGCCTGGGTGGCTCCACGGAAACTCTTTCCGTTGAAGATCGGGTTGCCGCCAAGTGCCATTGCGGGATTCCTCCATGTGGATGTGGGTGATGAGCTTCTTGTTACGCTACCAATTCCCACGTGGGGGCGGCAGGGAAAGTTCCCGTGGGGCCCGGTTGCAACCGAACCGTGACCGTTGCGCGCTCTTAAAGCACCGGGCCCCGTCGAGACAAGTACCCCACAACTACCCCACCCCCAGGTAGGCCTCCTTGATGGAGGGGTCTTCCAGCAGCTGCTTGCCGGTACCACTGTGCGTGATCTCCCCGGTTTCCAGCACGAAGGCCCGGTGCGCCCCGGCCAGCGCCTGGTTGGCGTTCTGCTCCACCATCAGGACCGTAGTGCCCTGGTTGTTGATCTCCTTGATGATCCTGAAAATCTGGCGGATGAACTGCGGCGCAAGGCCCATGGACGGCTCGTCCAGCAGCAGCAGCTTGGGGTTGGACATCAGGGCCCGCCCAATCGCCAGCATCTGCTGCTCGCCGCCGGACATGGTGCCCCCGTACTGCTTTTCCCGCTCCTTAAGCCGGGGAAAGAGATCGAACACACGGTCCAGGTCCTTCCCCACTCCGCTGCGGTCCTTGCGTCCGAAGGTCCCCATGTCCAGGTTTTCCATGACGGTCATGCCCGGGAAGATCCCGCGCCCTTCGGGGGCCTGGGAGATTCCATGGACCACCCGGATGTGTGCCTTCATCTTGGTGATGTCCTGGCCGGCGAAGGTGACCTTGCCTTCGGAGCAGTTCAAGAGCCCGGAGATGGTCCGCATGGTGGTGGTCTTGCCGGCTCCATTGGCGCCGATCAGGGCCACGACTTCACCCTCGTCCACAGTGAAGGAGATGTTCCGCAGCGCCTGGATGCGGCCGTAGTGGACGGAAACGTCCTTAAGTTCAAGCAACGTCATCTTCGGGCTCTCCTAGGTAGGCGGCAATAACGCGCGGGTCTTCGCGGATCTCGCGGGGCAGCCCATCCGCGATCTTCTTCCCGAATTCCAGCACGACGATCCGGTCCGTCACGCCCATCACGAGCTTCATATCGTGCTCAATCAGCAACACCGTGTAGCCCTCATCCCTGATGGTGCGGATGAGGGCCATCAGTTCCTCCTTCTCGGCAGGATTGAAGCCGGCCGCAGGCTCGTCCAGGCACAGCACCTTGGGATCGGTGGCCAGGGCCCGGGCGATCTCAAGGCGGCGCTGATAGCCGTACGGCAACTGCCGGGACAGGACGTGCGCGTGGCTGCCGATGCCGACGAAGTCCAGCAGGGCCATGCCCCGCTCGATGGCTGACTTCTCCTCCCGGATGTGCGTGGGCAGGCGCAGCAGCGCCCCGCCAACGCTGGTCCTGTGCCGCGCGTCCAGGCCCACCACAACGTTCTCGAGGGCCGTCATTTCGCCAAACAACCGGATGTTCTGGAAGGTGCGTGACAGGCCCAGGCGGGTGATCTTGTGCTGCTTGATGCCGTTCAGGACCTGGCCCTCCAGCACTACCTTGCCGCTGGTGGGCTTGTAGACGCCCGTCATCGCGTTGAAGCAGGTGGTCTTGCCGGCGCCGTTGGGGCCGATCAGCCCCAGGATCTCGCCCCGCTTGATGTTGAAGCTGATGTTGTCCAGCGCCACGAGGCCACCGAACTTGATGGTCAGGTTTTGTACCTCGACGATGTTGTCGCCAACCTTGACCGCGATATCACGGTCCGGAGCCACCTTCTCGGCAAGCTCCTGGTCAACCCCGGCCTCGGCCAGGGCCTCGATGTCGATCTCGGGTGCAACAGCGGCGGAGCCGTCAACTGCCGGCTGCTCGTCCACACTGCTGGAGCTTCCGTGCCTCTCCTCGGAGCTCATGCCTCCGCTCCTCTCTGTCCGGCCGCACGCGTGCCGGGGCCGGCTGATGGATTGTCCGTGTCCTTGGGTTCGGTGCCGTCGCGGCTGGTGACCTTGTTCAGGGCAGTCCGTCCGTAGGCGAGCAACCGCTGCCGTGCCGGGAGCAGCCCCTGGGAACGGAAGATCATGATCAGCACCAGGGCGATGCCGAAGATCAGGTACTTGTATTCCGCGATGGCCGTGAATCGGAGCGGGATATAGCTGACCAGGGCCCCGCCCAGAATGGCGCCTACCTTGTTGCCGGCTCCGCCAAGCACCACGGCGGCGAGGAACAGGATGGAGGTGGTGACGTCGAACTTCTGGTTGTTGACGAACCCCACCTGGCCGGCGAAGAGGGCCCCGGACAGGCCGCCGATCGCAGCGCCGATGGCGAAGGCCCACACCTTGTATTTGAAGGTGGGAACGCCCATGATCTCAGCGGCGTCCTCGTCTTCACGGATGGCGATCCACGCGCGGCCCACCCGGCTGCGTTCCAGGTTGCCCACCAGGAGGGTGACGATGATGATGATGGTCAGCGTCAGCCAGTACCAGGGTACGCCGTTCGAATTGGAGAAGATGGGCGTTCCGTCAGCCTCGGTACCCGGAGGATGGCCGACGTTCTGGAAGCCCACCTGGCCCTTCATGGCCGGGATGATGGTGGCCAGGATGCGGACGATTTCGCCGAACCCCAGCGTCACGATGGCAAGATAGTCGCCCCTGAGGCGGAGGGTGGGCACGCCCAGCACCACACCGAAGAACATAGTGACCGCCATGGCGATCGGGATGGTCCACAGGTACGGGATGTGCAGGAAGGGCGAGTCCGGACTGGTCAGCATCGCTGCGCAGTAGGAGCCGACGGCGAAGAAGGCGACGTATCCCAGGTCCAGGAGACCGGCGTAGCCCACCACGACGTTGAGGCCGACTGCGATGAGTGCGAAGCGCGCCATGTCGAAGCAGGCCAGGGCGAAGTTGTTGCCGGGCTCGGTGGTGATGATGGGCGGGTTCATCAACGGGAGCAGGTAGGCCAGTACCACAACGATGATCAGGAACGCCCACTGCTGTTGCCGGGACAGTGCGTGCCATCGGTCGGAGAAGTACCCTGGCTTGCGCCTGCCCCGCTGGGCGAGGTCGCTTTTTCCTGCGGCTTTCGATGACGCTTCGCGTTCCTCTGCTGCCTGTTCGGCGGCAGCTGTCTGCAGCGGTGTGGGCCCGTCCGTCATGCTCATGCTTTGCTCCTTCCAAGGGAGGTTCCCAGGATGCCTTCGGGCCGCAGCAGCAGCACCAGCACCAGCACCACGAATGCCACGACGTCGGTCCACTGCGAGTTGCCCAGCAGGATCTGGCCGTAGTTGCCGATCAGGCCGAGCAGCAGGCCGCCCAGCAGGGCTCCGCGGACGTTGCCGATACCGCCGAGCACAGCGGCGGCGAACGCCTTGATACCCAGGACGAATCCACCGCTGTACTGGACACCGGAAGGGATTTTCATGACGTAGAACAAGGCGGCGGCTCCTGCGAGCAGGCCTCCGATGATGAAGGTGGTAATAATGATGCGCTCTTTGTTGACGCCCATCAATGTTGCGGTATCAGGGTCCTGGGCGACGGCCCGGATGCCGCGGCCGGTGCGGGACTTGCTGATGAACCTGTCGATGCCCACCATCATGATCACCGCGGCGATGATGATCACCAGCTGCTGGGAATCGATGATGGTGCCGAAGACGTCGAAGATGGGGGTGGGCCGGAACATTGTCAGTGCAAGCTCGGGGCTGGGGCCGCGCCACAGGTAGATCAGGTACTGGATGGTGAAGGAAGCACCGATGGCGGTGATCAGGAAGACCAGGCGGGGGGCGTTCCGTTTCCGAAGGGGTTTGTACGCGATGCGTTCCAGCAGGAAGGCTGTGACGGCCGAGGCAACCATGGCCAGGACCAGCGCCAGCAGCAGGTTCAGGATGATGGCCCAGATGTCGAGCCGGGGAACTGAGGGGCCGAAGCCCAGGCTGCTGAGGGTGAAGAAGACTGCGTAGCAGCCGACAATGAACACTTCTGAGTGGGCGAAATTGATCAGGTTCAGCACGCCGTAAACCAGGGTGTAACCCAGGGCGACGAGCGCGTAGATGGCCCCGAAGGTTAGGCCGTCAAAGGTGGCACTCCAGAAGTTCTGGGCCAGGGACGGTATGTCGAAGGTGATCCAGTCGTTTTCAGTGGGGAGTAGTGGGACAAGAGAGGGAAGCATGGGAACATCCTGATCCAGTTGCACGCGGCCTTGTGGGCCCGGCCGTGGGACTTGTGTCTAGTGACGTAACTTGGTCCTGGGCTGCTGCCGAAGCGAAGAAAAGGCTGTGGGGGCCTGCTGATGCCGGCCCCCACAGCCGTTTGCGTTTCGCCGGGCTGCTACTCCCCGATGGGCCCGACGGGAACGATCTTCGCGTTCTCCACCTTGTAGCCGTACACGGTCGGGGCCTGGAGCTCGCCCTTGGCATCCCACTTGTAGTGCTTGCTCAGGCCGTCCTTGTCGTACGACTTGACCCAGGACAGCAGGTCGGCGCGGCTCTGCTTGCCCGCGTCGATCCCGGACAGGAGGACGGTTGCGGCGTCGTAGCCTTCAATGGAGTACGTTCCGGGTTCTGCGCCCTTGGAAATGTCCTTGTAGGCCGAGGCGAAATCGGGGATCAGTTCACCTGGGAGGCACGGGCAGGTGAAGTAGGCGTTGTTGGAAGCATCGCCTGCCTGCTTGATGAACTGTTCATCCTTCACGCCATCCGGGCCAACGAAGGTGCCGGTGAACCCCTTGCCCACGAGCTGCTGGGCAAACGGTGCACCCTCTGCGTAGTAGCCGGCGTAGTAGACCGCGTCAGCCTTGGCGTTCATGATCTTGGAGATGACGGCCGAGAAGTCCTTCTGGCCGGTTGTCACCTTCTCCGTCCCGGCCAGGGCGCTGCCCAGGCCGGCAGAGGTGGAGGTTCCCAGGCCGATGCCGTAGTCGGAGTCATCCTGGACCAGGTAGACCTTCTTGGCGCCGAGCTTCCCGGTGAGGAACTTGGCGGCCGCCGGGCCCTGCACGGCGTCATTGCCGAGGCCCCGGAAGAAGGTGCTCCAGCCGTTACCCGTCAGGCCAGGGTTGGTGGCCGACGGCGTGATGTGGACCAGGCCCTTCTGCTCGAAGATGTTGCCCGTGGCTTTTGATTCACCCGAGAACGGGAGACCGATCACGCCCAGGATGTCCGGTTCGCTCACCATCTGGGTGACAGGGCCGGTGGCCTTGTTGGGGTCGCCTTCCGTATCGAACTTCTTGAACTGGACTTGGCAGCCCGGGTTGGCCTTGTTGTGCTGGTCGATGGCCAGCTGGATGCCGTTAAAAATATTGATACCGAGCTGAGCGTTGGGGCCGGTCTGTGCACCGGCGTAGGCCAGCGTGGTGGTGGCCGGGCAGGTTGCCTTGCCGTCGCCGGCGGGCTTTACAGCGGCGGCAGGGACGTCCACTTTCGAAATGGCGGGGATGTTTACTTTGTTGGACGAGCCGGAGCTCTCGGTGTTGCTGGGGCCTGCTTGGTTGGCGCAGGCCGACAGCAGCATGCTGAACGTGGCTGCCGCTGCCAACGAAGTGAGGACTTTCTTTCGGTACATTAATCTGCCTTCCGAAACAGGACCGTGCGATGCGGGTGCGGAATGGGCGCGGTGGCGCCCGGAGCGGGACCAGGTATTCCTGATTTAGGTTCAAGCTAGTGCATAGACGGCACGAAACTAAGTGACTGAGGTCACAGCCTTATAACAGTAGTTTCCTGTGGGGCATTAAACGCCGAAAGCCGCCTGCTCGGCAGGCGGCTTTCGACAGTCGGTGACGGCACCGTGATGGCGGAACATGTGTACCCCAGGTGGGACTCGAACCCACAACACGCGGATTTTAAGTCCGCTGCCTCTGCCAATTGGGCTACTGGGGCGCCGGGTCAATGGTACCTGTGAAAGGCGCATCGGCTGGAAATGCCGACGGCGGCCGGTCCCCACAAGGGGGCCGGCCGCCGTCGTGCGCTGTAAAGCGGTGGAACGGACGCGCTACTTGGCGTTGGCCGCCACCGTTTCCTTGGGAGCGGCAGTGGCGGTTGAACCGGATCCGGCCGCCGGAGCGGCTGCCGGTGCAGCCGCGGGCTTCGGGGCGGGGGTTGCTGCCGAAACGAAGGCGCCGCGGGGGTTGTCCAGGTCCATCAGCTGCGTGGTGTCGCGGCCTGCGAAGAAGCCGATGATCCAGTTCAGGATGACGCGGAACTTGCGCTCAAACGTGGGCATGGCCATGCCGTGGTAACCGCGGTGGGCCAGCCACGCCAGTCCGCCCTTGAGGCCGATGCGGCCCAGGAGGTTGATGTTGGCGACACCCTTCCATTCGCCGAAGCCAGCCACAGCACCCAGGTTCTTGTGCTTGTAGTCCGCCAGCGGCTTGTCCCAGCGGGAAGCCCACAGGTTCTTGGCGAGGCGCTTGGCCTGGCGCAGGGCGTGCTGGGCGTTGGGGACGCAGGTGCCGTCCGGCAGGCCCTTGCCGGTGAGGTCCGGGACAGCGGCGATGTCGCCGGCGGCCCAGGCGTTCTCCACGATGCCTTCGTCACCGGCGATGCGCAGGTCCGGCAGGACGCGGACGCGGCCACGGGGCTCGAGCGGGAAGTCGGTGGAGCGGACCATCGGGTTGGCCTGCACGCCGGCCGTCCATACGAGGGTGTCGGCTTCGAATTCCTGGGCGGGCGTCTTGTCCGGCAGGTTGATGAGCTTCAGGGTGCCTTCGGCGCTGTCCAGCGAGGTGTTCAGGAGGACCTCGATGCCGCGGCTGCGGAGGTGCTCAACCACCCAGTCAGCCTGCTTGGCGGTGACCTCGGGCATGATACGGCCCATGGCTTCGACCAGGACGAAGCGGACTTCCTCCTGCTTGATGCGCGGGTTGTTGCGCACGGCAGCGCGGGCGAGGTCTTCCATCTCAGTGATGCATTCGATGCCGGCAAAGCCGCCGCCGACCACCACGAAGGTGAGGGCTCGGGCGCGTGCGGCAGGGTCCGTCATGGTGGAGGCAACCTCGATGCGCTCCAGCAGTTTGTTGCGCAGCGCAACGGCTTCCTCGATGGTCTTCAGGCCAATGCCCTTGTCCGCGAGGCCCTTGATGGGGAACGTGCGGGTGATGGCGCCGGCTGCAAGCACGACGTCGAAGTACGGGATCTCGAAGTTTTCGCCGCCATCGGCGGGAGCCACCACAGCCGTGCGGTTTTCGTGGTCGATGGAGGTGACGCGGCCCTGGATCAGTTCCGTCTGCTTGAGGTGCTGGCGGTGGGAAACCACCGCGTGGCGGGCTTCAATGTTGCCGCCGGCAACCTCGGGGAGGAAGGGCTGGTAGGTCATGTAGGGCAGGGGATCAACGACGGTGACGATGCCACCGGCATTCGCGATCTTCTTCTGCAGTTTCAGTGCTACGTACAGGCCGACGTACCCGCCGCCGACGACGAGTACCCTGGGACGGTCCTGGAGCTGTGGGGTGGTTGCCATAGTTTAAGGATAGCGCAGTTTGTGAAAATCTTCACTAACTTGCGCCCCGGTCCGTAACCTGCGGATTAGTGCCCGAATCAACCCGTTCCACCACCCCGGTTTCCGGTTCTTCCCGGGCAAGGGCAGGGTTCCGGGCGGCCCGCCGGAGCTGGATGGCAGCAGCAGCGATGATGGCTACGAACAGGACAGCAAAACCGATCACGACGGCGGCGCCAATGGCACTGTCACGCTGCGAAGGCGCCTTGGCAGCCGGAACGGTGGCTTCGGGCAGCGTGGGTGCCGCGCTGGGCACAGTGGTGGCGGTGGGCAGCGGGGTGGCCGGAGCGGCGTTGCCCCGCCGGTGCACCCGGATCCATTCCGCGACGGTGCCCAGGGGGTTCACGGAGACCTGGGGGACGTCGGCCTTCAGCGCGGCCTCTGCATTGAGGATGCCGTAGCCGTACAGCGGGTCCTTGCCCGGAGCGCCGGCGTCCTTTGCCGTGGAGACGATCCTGTTGATCACCTGTTCGGCGCTCATGTCGGGCCACTTCGACCGGATCAGGGCGGCGACGCCGGCAACGATGGGCGTGGACCCGGAGGTCCCGGCCCATTCCGCATAGCTTCCGCCGGGGAGGCCGCCCAGCAGGTTCTCGGCAGGGGCAGCCACCCCAATGCTGATTCCCTGTGAAGAGGCGTCCACGCTGGCCAGGTTCCTGCGGTCCAGGCCGGCGACGGTGAGGACACCGGGAATGGTGGCGGGCGCGCCCACCTGCGTGTTGCCGCCCACCCGGTTTCCGGCGGCGGCCACGATGACCACGTCCTTTTGCTCCGCATACAGGAACGCGGCATCCCAGCTTTGGGGCCACTGCGGGGTTGTGCTGCCCAGCGAAATGTTGATCACTTTGGCGCCGTTGTCCACGGCCCAGCGGACTGCCTCGGGGATCTGGTCCTGGTCGCTCTTGCCCGAAGGATTGGCGGAACCGAGCCAGGTGGAGACGGAAAGGAGCTGTGCTTCCGGCGCCACGCCCACGATGCCGTCCGGCGGCGTGCCCTGCGGCCCCGGACTGGGGCTGGGGCTTGCGCTTGCAGGCTGGTGTCCGCGGCCTGCCAGCATGGTGGCCACCAGGGTACCGTGTTCGGGCTTGGAGCCGACGCTTTTCTGGCCGTCCGGCTGGCCTGAGCCCGAGGCGTCATAACCGCCCACGACCGCGCCCTTGAGGTCCGGGTGCTGGGCGTCGATGCCGCTGTCGATGACGGCCACCTTCACGCCGGCGCCCTTTGACACTTCCCAGGCCTTGGTAATGCCGGAGTCTGCCAGCCAGTATTCCTTGTCGCGCCACTCGTCGGCATTTGCAGCGGGTGCCGTGCAGAGGCCCGCGCACAGGCAGCACGCCGCCAGGAGGACGGCCAGGGCGGCGGCCGCCGCCCGGGGCACCAACGGGGTGGAAGCTGGGGTGGAAGCTGGGGTGGAATACATGGGCCTAACCGATGCTTAGCGCGATGCCGTCGAGGATGTCGTGTTCGCTTGCGGTGGCGTCGGTGATCCTCCCGCCGCTCAGCTCCCCCATCCGTTCCAGGATGCGGCGCCACACCAGTCCCCCGGCGCCGATGACGTCCACACGTCCGGGGTGCATGTACGGCAGTGCCGCGCGGCTTGCCCGGGTCATGGACAGCAGGTCGGTGGCGGCGGCGCGGACGTCCCTGATGGGCAGTACTGCGCCGTGGATGGCGTCGGGCGAGTATTCGGGCAGGCGGAGCGCGTGCGCGGTGATGGTGGTGACGGAGCCGGCAACACCGACGACGGCGGTGGCGCGTTCCAGCGGCACGTCGCGTCCTGCCCGGGCCATGGCTGCGTCCACGTCGGCTTCCGCGGCGGCAATCTGTTCCGCCGTGGGCGGATCGGCACGCAGGTGCCGTTCGGTCAGGCGGACACAGCCGATGTCCACGGACTTCGCAGCGGTAACCCCGGCGGCGGTGCCCAGGACGAACTCGGTGCTTCCGCCCCCGAGGTCCACCACCAGCACCTGGTGGCCGTCCAGGATGGGCAGGACGCTGCTGGCACCGGCAAAGGACAAGGCCGCTTCCTCGTCCCCGGAGATTACTTCCGGTTCCACTCCCAGCAGGTCCCTGATGCCGTCCACGAAGACGTCCCGGTTTCGCGCATCGCGGCTTGCGGAGGTGGCCACGAAGCGGATCCGCTCCGCGCCGTGTTCCTTGATCAGGCGGGCGTAGTCAGCAGTGGCGGCAAAGGTCCGTTCCAGCGCCTCCGGGGCCAGTTCACCCGTGGCATCCACGCCCTGGCCCAGCCGGACCACGCGCATCTCCCTGACAACATCGGTAAGGGCCGGGCTGCCGTTGCTGCGGTCAATATCCGCGATCAGGAGGCGGATGGAATTGGTGCCGCAGTCGATCGCGGCCACGCGGGTCATTCGCCGGCCTCCGTGGCGCCGGCGGACTTCCGCACCGGGGCAGGGCGGCCGACGATATCGGGCAGGCCCTGCGGTCCGTGGCGGCTGAGGTCCCTGGATGGCGCCTCGCCGGTGGTGTCCCAGGCGCCCGTGCAGTAGCACCTGTCCGCGGTCCACCATTCGCTGATCATGTCCAGCGCCTGGTCCCCCAGGGGGTTGACGCCGCCGCCTGCTGCGAGGGAGTGACCCACCAGGACGTGCAGGCATTTGACGCGGGAAGGCATCCCGCCGGCGGAGACGCCGTCGATTTCAGGCACCGGACCGATGCCGGAACGCTCCCCAATGGCCGCCCGGACGGCCAGGTACTCCTCGTGTGCTGTCCGGTAGGCAGCTGCGAGCCCGGCATCGGCTGCCAACTGATCGTTCATGTCGTTCATGACGCCTGCC
Source organism: Arthrobacter sp. SLBN-112 (assembly GCF_006715225.1). NCBI lineage: Bacteria > Bacillati > Actinomycetota > Actinomycetes > Micrococcales > Micrococcaceae > Arthrobacter > Arthrobacter sp. SLBN-112. The sequence goes on along the minus strand of NZ_VFMU01000001.1, from coordinate 2,388,432 downwards.
GCTTCGAGCCTGGAGACCGCGGACGTGATCACCGGGTGCGTCAGGTAGAAGGTGGTGGGAAAGGGAGTGCCGTTGCTGAGGCGCGGTGCGGTGGCGGCTACCAGCGGGTTTCCACAGACGCAGCGCGCCGGAATCTCTACGACATCGCGGACGGGACGTCCCAGCTGCCTGCTCAGTACTTCAAGGTCGTGTGCTGTCGGTTGGCGGGATTCGTCCCGGGCGGCTGCCGTGTTGTGTTCCACTGTCGCGGGCCGTCCTTCCTGTGCGGTTCAGTCTGTGGCCGCGCGCCTGATGGACTCCCACAGGGAATCCACCCACGGCAGATCGGCGGGGTCTTGTGCTGCTGCGCCGGCGGGGCTACTGCTTTCTCCGGCCGGCTCGTCGCTGCCAAAAACCCAGTAGCCGGTTTCGCCCGGCATAACCATGTTAATGCGGTCGCGGGCCTGCTGTTTGACGTAGTTGGGGTCCTGCCACCGCGAAACCTGCTGCCGGAGGGCGTCGCCTTCGGCCTGGCGTGCGGCAATATCGGCGTTCAGCGCGTCGATTTCGGCTTTCTTGTCGAAGAAGATCTTCACCGTAGGCGCCAGCATGATGGTGATGGCGATCATGACAACGGCCAGTGCCAGCATGCGGCCGGAGAACGCCTTGGCCGGGACCGGTTGCTGCTCTTCCTCGCCGGACCGGGCGGCCTTGCCGTCACCGGAACTGCTGCCTTTGCTTCCGGCGGAAGGCCTGGCCTTGGCCGCCTCCCCCGCTTTGCCGGCGGTGTGGGCCCCGGTTCCACGCCCTTGCTTTCCGCCGGAAGGTGCGGTCTGCGCCTTGGCGTCCCCACCCTTGCCCGGGCGGAAATCCGCCCGGATGACTTCGGCACGGCCGGAGGATCCGTCGTCGGCCGTTTCCTGGGGTGGACGGGCGGGGGCGACCTTGGGAACTTTGGGGCGGCGGGTAGCCATGACACTCCTGAAACGCAGCCTGCCTGGGCCGCCACTATCTGTGCTGGACAAACAAATGCTGCTGGAAACAACAGCGGTGGCTATGGTCTTTCAACCATAGCCACCGCGGATGGGTTTAGGCGGTTACTAGCCCTTGAAACGCGGGAACGCGCTGCGGCCGGCGTAGCGTGCGGCGTCGTCCAGTTCTTCTTCGATGCGCAGCAGCTGGTTGTACTTGGCAACGCGCTCGGAGCGGGCAGGAGCGCCGGTCTTGATCTGGCCGGCGTTGGTGGCCACCGCGATGTCGGCGATGGTGGTGTCCTCAGTTTCGCCGGAGCGGTGCGAGGTGATGGTGGTGTAGCCGGCGCGCTGGGCCAGGCTCACGGCGTCCAGGGTCTCGGTCAGCGAACCGATCTGGTTGACCTTGACCAGCAGGGAGTTGGCCGTCCTGGTGTCGATGCCGCGCTGCAGGATGGAGGGGTTGGTGACGAAGAGGTCGTCACCCACCAGCTGGACCTTGTCACCGATGGAGTCGGTGAGGGTCTTCCAGCCTTCCCAGTCGTTTTCGTCCAGCGGGTCCTCGATGGAGACCAGCGGGTAGTCGGCCACGAGTTCGGCGTAGTAGGCGCTCATCTCGCTGGCGGACAGGGACTTGCCTTCGAACTGGTAGGCACCGTCCTTGAAGAACTCGGAGGAAGCCACGTCCAGGGCCAGGGCGATGTCCTTGCCCGGGGTGTAGCCGGCGTTCTTGATCGCTTCCTGGATCAGGTCCAGTGCCGCACGGTTGGACGGCAGGTTCGGCGCGAAGCCGCCCTCGTCGCCCAGGCCGGTGGACAGGCCCTGCTCCTTCAGGACGGACTTGAGGTTGTGGTACACCTCCACGCCCCAGCGCAGGCCTTCAGAGAAGGTCTCGGCGCCGATCGGGGCGATCATGAATTCCTGGATGTCGACGTCGGAGTCGGCGTGCGATCCACCGTTGAGGATGTTCATCAGCGGCACGGGCAGGACGTGCGCGTTGGGGCCGCCCAGGTACTTGTAGAGGGGCAGGTCAGCGGAGGCTGCGGCTGCGTTGGCGACGGCCAGGGAAACGCCCAGGATGGCGTTGGCGCCGAGCTTGCCCTTGTTGGGGGTGCCGTCCAGGTCCAGCATGGCCTGGTCGATGCTGCGCTGGTCGGTGGCGTCGAAACCGGTCAGGGCGGGGGCGATCTGGTCGATCACGGCGTCGACGGCCTTCTGCACGCCCTTGCCGAGGTAGCGGCCCTTGTCGCCGTCGCGCAGTTCGACGGCCTCGTGCTCGCCGGTGGAGGCGCCGGAGGGAACCGCCGCCCGGCCGATCTGGCCGTCGGAAAGCAGGACTTCAACTTCTACGGTGGGGTTGCCGCGGGAATCGAGGATCTCGCGGGCGTGGATGGCATCGATAAGCGCCATGAATTTGCTCCTTATGGGCGATTAACGGGGGGAATCAGGCAGAAAACTCGACGTACTCGTCAGGGACCAGCCTAGTCGAGAGTGCTCCGGGTTACTCAAACCGGCCAAGGCCGGGACGTCATGATGCTGCTGGGCCGCTTTGGTCAGCCTGGTCGCTTTGGTAGCGGCGGACCGCGGCACGCAGGGCACGCTCGGCGTCCATTCCGTTGTCCCGGGCGGAACGCACGACGGCGAGCAGCAGGTTTCCGAGTTCATCCTCGCTCTTGGGAACGGGAGCCCCCTCGGGGAGCCCCAGGCCCCCGCGGGCGGCCCGGTCCAGCGACTTGTGGGCCTTGGCCAGCGCAGGCAGCGCGTCCGGAATGCCTTCAAAGGCATTGAGCCGCTCCGGGCGTTCGGCCCGCTTGACCGCATCCCACTTCTGCTCGATCTCCCCGACCGTCGCCGGGAAGCTGTCCTGCAGGGAACCGTCGGGTTTGAAGACGTGCGGGTTGCGGCGGATCATCTTGGCACCCAGGCCGCGCGCCACGTCGTCGAACGTGAACGCGTCCCGCTCCTCCGCCAGCCGGGCATGCAGCACCACCTGGAGCAGGACATCTCCCAGCTCGCCCCGGAGTTCGGCGTCCGGGTGGCCGTCCTCGATGGCCTCGGCCACCTCGTACGCCTCCTCCAGGAGGTACTCCACCAGTGAAGCGTGGGTCAGGGCACCCATCCAGGGACAGTGCTCGCGCAGCTGCCCGACGATGGTGACCAGTTCTTCAGTGGCTGGCTGGTCAGCCAAGGTTGGCGTAGGCGTCGTTGATGTATTCCACCAGCGCTTCCTTTTCCTCCAGGGGCAGGAAGGATGCCTCGGCGGCGTTGAGGGTCAGCTCCAGCAGGTCGTCGAGGTCGTAGTCGAAGGTTTCCACCAGCAGGTTGAACTCATCGGTCAGGGTGACGCCGCTCATCAGGCGGTTGTCCGTGTTGATGGTGACGTTGAAGCCCAGCTGGTAGAGCATGTCCAGCGGGTGGCTTTCGATGCCTTCGCCGAACTCGGCGATGGCGCCGGTCTGGAGGTTTGAGGAGGGGCAGACTTCCAGGGCGATGCCGCGGTCGCGGACCCAGCTGGAGAGGTCCCCCAGGGTAACCAGGCCCACGGTGTCGCCGGCGTCCTCGTCGTCGTCGAATTCCACCATGATGTCCTCCGCGATGCGGACGCCGTGTCCCAGACGCAGGGCCCGGCCGTCCACCAGCGCAGACTGGATGCTGTCCAGCCCGGCGGCCTCGCCGGCGTGAACCGTGGCGGGGAAGTTGTGCTGGGCGAGGTAGGTGAAGGCGTCCTTGAAGCGGCTGGGCAGGAAGCCGTCCTCGGCCCCGGCGATGTCAAAGCCCACGGCGCCCTTGTTGCGGTGGCGGACGGCCAGTTCGGCGATCTCCTGGCCACGGTCGGCGTGCCGCATGGCGGTGATCAGCTGGCCCACCTGGATTTCGCGGCCGCTTTCGGAGACTGCTTCGACGCCGGCTTCCAGGCCGTCCTGGACTGCCTCGACGGCTTCATCGAGGCTGAGGCCCTTCTGGAGGTGCTGTTCGGGGGCCCAGCGGACTTCGCCGTACACCACGCCGTCGTCGGCAAGGTCCTCGACGAATTCCTTCGCCACCCGGAACAGGCCGTCGTAGGTCTGCATCACGGCAACGGTGTGGTCGAACGTTTCCAGGTAGCGGACCAGGGATCCGGAATCCGCTGATTCCCGGAACCACTGCCCCAGGGCCACGGGGTCTGTTGAGGGGAGCGTGTGGCCAACGGCCTCCGCCAGTTCGATGATGGTGGCCGGACGGAGTCCTCCGTCCAGGTGGTCGTGAAGGGAAACCTTGGGCAGGCTCTTCAGGTCAAAATCGATGGCAGGGGCGGCGTCAACAATGGGCTCAGTCACGTTCCCACCTTAGGGTGGGGCGGAGTTCAAAGCCAGCCGCTACTTGACCGCGGGGCCGGCCTCCGCCGAAGGCACCACGAGGGCCTGGGTGCCGGGCCGCCCCTCATGGCCGGAGGTCGGGGTTTCATCGCTCCAGCCGTCCGTATCAGGGGCGTCGTTCCGGCCCAGCCGTTTGTGCCACCAGCGCAGCAGGTGGTCGATGACGATGCCGAGGACGATGGCGAACACGACGGCGATGCCCGCGCTCAGCAGGGGGTTGTGGTGCAGCCAGGGGAACGAGCTGGCAAGAACGCCGATTCCAAGGGAGTAACCGACCCACGTGACGCAGGCGAAGGCGTCGAAAACGAAGAACCTGCGGTGCGAGAAACCGGTGCTGCCGGCGACGTAGTTGACGGCCACCCGGCCCCAGGGGATGTACCGGGCGGTGAAGATCAGGACGGCGCCACGCTTTTCCAGCTCATAGCGCGCCCAGGCGAAGACCTTCCGGACCTTGGGCCGGCGCATCCACCCCCACCGGTCCAGGCCGATCTTGCGGCCGAGCAGGTAGGCCATGTTGTCGCCGCAGATGGCGCCGATCAGGGCCGTGAGGCCGAGGATCCAAAGGTTGGGTTCGCCGCTGTGCCGGGAGAACGCCGCCAGCGCCACGATGAGGGTCTCGCTGGGGACCACCATGGCGAAGCCGTCGACGAAGAAGAACACCAGCAGGACGGGGTAAATCCACCACTGGCCCGCTGCATGGAGCACGGCCTCATTAATAAACTCCACGCGGTGTTGCTCCTGTACAAAAAATGACACAGCTAAAGTGCCGCAGCCAAAGCGGAAATCGTTCCTAAGTGTCCCACGCGGGGGACCCAATCCGCTACGGTCCCTGTGCCCGGAATCACCCGTTCAACGCGCTGGTCAGGTGCCGGGTTCCCGGATCCGTTCCACAACGTTGGGTTTGCCCCGGAATTTGTTGATCACGAGGTCCACCAGGATGCCCAGCGCCACCGCACAGACAATGGCAATTGCCGCACCCAGGACGTGGTTGTCCTCGAACCACTGGCCGAAGAAGAGTCCGATCGCCACCGAGTACGCGGCCCACAGGCTGGCCGAAAGGATGGTCAGGCCCACGAACCGCAAATGGGGATAATGGGTGGCCCCGGCGGTCAAGTTGACGGCCACCCGGCCGATGGGGACAAAGCGGGCCACCAGGATCAGCGACGCCGGCCGCTTCCGCAGTTCACGGCCCGCCCAGCGGAATGCGCTCTGCATGCGCGGGCCGCGCATCCACGCCCAGCGGCTGGTGCCCACCCGCCGGCCCAGCAGGTAGGCGATGTTGTCACCGGAGAAGGCGCCCGCCCCCGCAACCAGGGCCAGGAGCAGCGGGTTGGGAACATCGGCGGTGGCTGCCACGGCTGCAAGGCCCACCACCACGGATTCGCTGGGGACGGGCGGGAAGAAGCCGTCAATGATGCAGCAGGCCAGCACCAGGACCAGCACCCAGGGTTGTCCGGCTGCGGCGAGGATGAACTCATTGACGGCCTGCATTGGTCGCTACGCTATGCGGTCGATGATGAGCTGCTGGGCGGGCCGCGAACCTTCCGGAGCGATGACCACGGCGTGTTCCAGGGCTTCCCTGGCACGGGCAAACCGCTCCGGAGTGTCCGTGAGCAGGGTCATCAGGGGTTCCCCGGCGCGGACGGTGGCGCCGGGCTTTGCGTGCATCCGCACCCCTGCTCCCGCCTGGACTGCGTCCTCCTTGCGGGCACGCCCTGCACCCAGCCGCCAGGCGGCCACACCCACGGCGAGGGCGTCAAGTTCCACCAGCACACCGTCTGCCGGGGCGTAGACGACGTCGGATTCCCTGGCCACCGGCAGCGCAGCCCGGGGGTCGCCCCCTTGGGCGGCGATCATCCGGTTCCAGACGTCCATGGCCCGGCCGTCCTTGAGGGCGGCGGCGGGGTCGGCGTCGTGCACTCCTGCGCAGGTGAGCATTTCCCGGGCGAGCCGGACGGTGAGCTCCACGACGTCGTCGGGGCCGCCGCCGGCCAGCACCTCCACGGATTCCTCCACCTCGATGGCGTTGCCCGCGGTGAGGCCCAGTGGGGTGTCCATGTTGGTCAACAGCGCCACAGTGTTGACGCCGGCATCCTTGCCCAGCGCCACCATGGTCTCGGCGAGTTCCCGGGCTTTTGCCTCGTCCTTCATGAACGCGCCGCTGCCCACCTTGACGTCCAGGACCAGCGACCCGGTGCCCTCGGCAATCTTCTTGCTCATGATGGACGACGCGATCAGCGGGATGGCTTCCACCGTGCCGGTAACGTCACGCAGGGCGTAGAGCTTCTTGTCTGCGGGCGCCAGGCCGGCACCGGCGGCGCAGATCACCGCCCCGATGTCCTGGAGCTGGGCCAGGATCTCCTCGTTGGAGAGGTTGGCCCGCCACCCCGGAATGGATTCCAGCTTGTCCAGGGTGCCGCCGGTGTGCCCCAGGCCGCGGCCTGACAGCTGCGGCACGGCCACGCCGAACACGGCGACAAGCGGGGCCAGCGGCAGGGTGATCTTGTCCCCCACGCCCCCGGTGGAATGCTTGTCCGTGGTGTACTTCAGGCCCCCGTCGGGTCGCCGGAGGCTCGAGAAGTCCATCCGTTCCCCGGACGCGATCATGGCGGCGGTCCAGCGGGCAATCTCGGCCCGGTCCATGCCGTTGAGCAGGATGGCCATGTTCAGTGCCGCCATCTGCTCATCCGCGATCGCGCCGCGGGTGTAGGCGTCGATGGTCCAGTCGATTTGTTCGGGGCTCAGTGTTCCCTTGTCGCGCTTGGTGCGGATGATGTCGACGGCGTCGAACGCCTCGGTCCTGCTCTCGGTCACGGGGTCTCCTCCAGGTGTTCGGGACCAAAGGCGTCGGGCAGCACCTGGTCCATGGTTTTGATGCCGTGGGTCGTCATGAGCTGCATGTCCGGGGCGCGGAATTCGTACAGCAGCTGGCGGCACCGGCCGCAGGGCATAAGCACGTTGCCTGCCCCGTCAACACAGTAGAACGCCCGCAGCACGCCGCCACCGGTCATGTGGAGGTTGCCCACCAGGGCGCATTCCGCGCAGAGCGTCAGCCCATAGCTGGCGTTCTCCACGTTGCAGCCGCTGACGATCCGGCCGTCCCCGGTGAGGGCCGCTGCCCCTACCGGGAACTTGGAGTATGGGGCGTAGGCGTTCTGCATGGCGGCGACGGCGGCTGCCTCGAGGGCCGCCCAGTCCACCGTATGTGCTTTGTCCATGGCGGTCATCCCTTGACGTAAGGGATGCCGCTGGCTGCGGGGCCCCTGGATTTGCCGACCAGGCCGGCGACGGCGAGGACGGTCACCAGATAGGGCAGCATGGCCATGAACTGGCTGGGCACCGGGGTGCCGATGATGGTCACGATGCTCTGCAGGTTGTCGGCGAAGCCGAACAGGAGTGCAGCGAAGAAGGCGCCCACCGGGTTCCAGCGGCCAAAGATAAGGGCCGCCAGGGCGATGAAGCCGCGGCCACCGGAAATTTCCTTGGTGAAGCTGTCGATGGCCACCAGGGTGAAGAAGGAGCCGCCAATGCCGGCTACGGCACCACCGAGGGTCACGTTCCAGAACCGGGTGGCGTTGACGTTGATGCCAAGGGTGTCCGCCGCCTGCGGGTGCTCCCCCACGGCCCGGACGCGCAGCCCCCACCTCGTCTTGAACAGGCCGATCCAGACCACGGCGACCGCCACGTACATGAGGTAGCCCACCAGCGACTGGCGGAAGAGGATGGGACCGATGATCGGAATGCTGGAAAGGACGGGAATGTCGATGACGTCCAGGCCCGGGGGTGAGTTGAACTGGGTTTTATTGGCTTGCATGACGGTGCTGAACAGGAACCCCGTCACCCCGGAGACCAGGACGTTAAGGACCACGCCGACGATGATCTGGTTCACCAGGTACTTGATGCTGAACAGGGCCAGGACCATGGATACAAGGGCACCGGCGATGGCCGCCGCCAGCAGCCCGATGAACGCGTTCCTGGTCATGCTGGCGACGATGGCTGCGGTGAAGGCGCCACCCAGGAGCTGGCCTTCAATGGCGATGTTGACCACGCCCACCCGCTCGCACAGGACACCGGACAGCGACCCGAACACGAGCGGAACGGCAAGTGTGACGGACCCGGCGATGAGCCCCGCCAGCGAGATGGCGGGCGTACGGGCGCCGCCCACCACCCAAATGAGGAAGGCGGCCACGAAGATCACGATGAAGGTGATGGCCAGCCAGCCCGGAGCCGGCTGGTTCCTTGTCTTCAGGTAAACGGCGTACCCTGCCAGCGCCACGAGGAGCACGGATAAGACGATGCCGCCGGCGAACGCGTTGATTTCCAGTGCAGGCAGCTGGAAGAAATCGCCGCCGGTGGAGATGCCGAAGCTGGCCGTCTGGCGGGGGGCCAGGAATCCGAAGAACACCAGGGAGACCAGGGCGAAGACGGTGAGCAGGACGGGAGTCTTCCAGCTGACGGGCCTGGTAGCCGGCGCTGCGGAACGAGCGCCTGCCTTGGGTCCTCCGGGCTGGGGTTTGCCGGGCCTGGACGAAGAAACTGTTGTGCTCATGCGGCACCTCCGGTTGTGGCTGCCTGCCCGGACCTGGCTGCGCGCGCGGGCTTCCTGCGCCGGGGGTTCAGTCCGAAAACGGCCCGGACCAGCGGCGGTGCGGCGATGAAAAGGACAATCAGGGACTGGACCACCAGGACGATGTCGATGGGGGTGCCGGTCTGGATCTGCATCTGGACCGCGCCGGCGCGGAAGGCGCCGAACAGCAGGCCGGCAGCGAAGGTGCCCCACGGCGTCGAACGTCCCAGCAAGGCGACCGTGATGGCGTCAAAGCCGTACGTGGCGGCGACGCCATCGGTGAGCACCTTCTCGGTGCCGGCCACCTGGGCCACCCCTGACATGCCGGCGAGCCCGCCGGCGATGGCCATGACCAGGATGGTGGAGCGGGAGACGTTGATGCCGGCGGTCTGCGCCGCCTTGGGGTTGGCCCCCACGGCACGGAACTCAAAGCCCACGGTGGACCGGTTGAGGAGCCACCACACCAGGACCGTGGCGGCGATCGCCAGGAGGAAGCCCAGGTGCAGCCGGTACTGGCTTCCCAGGATCTGCGGGTAGACGGCGCTGGGATCCAGTATGGGTGAAATGGGGTTGGACTCCCCCGGCCGCTGGAACGCCGGGGTGTTGAGCAGGTAGCGCAGGAAGTACAGCGCAATGTAGTTGAACATGATGGTCACGATGACCTCGTGGGCTCCGGTACGCGCCTTCAGCAGGCCGGCGAGGCCGCCCCAGAGGGCGCCGCCAACGATGCCGGCCACCAACACCAGCAGCAGGTGCAGGCCGAACGGAAGGTGCAGGGCGAAGCCCACCCAGGCCGCCAGGATGCCGGCCACGATGATCTGCCCCTGGGCACCGATGTTGAAGAGTCCTGCCCGGAAGGCCAGCGCTACGCCCAGGCCGGCGGTGATGAGCGGCGTGGCGATGGTGAGGGTCTCCATGAAGGGTGCGAACTGGGCAGCCAACCCGTTGCCGCGCGGGTTGAACACTGAACCCTGGAACAGGGCAATGTAGGAGCGGGTGGCGGCATTCCAGACAGCCGCCAGCATGTCCGTGGGCCGGGCGAAGAAGTAGCCGGCCGTGGTGGCCACCTGCTTGTCCGTGATTGCAATGAGCAGGCCGCCGATGATCAGCGCCAGCAGCACTGCAAGGACGGACACGATGCCGCTTCCAGTGAAGATCCGCCGCAGTACGGTCCCGGGGCCGCCGGGCAGCTGCCCGCTTTGGGCCGTGGCCGGAACAGCCGACGGCTGCATCGCCCCGCCGGCGGTATCGACGGCCACCACGGCGGCCGTGTCCTCCACGGCCGGGCTGTCCTGGCCCTCGGCGTGCCGGTTGTCTTCAGTCTGTGGGTCGTCCTTGGCGTGTTTAGGGGAAGGCTGGTCAGGCATGGTCGGCTCCCTCGACGTTGGAGGTGGCGGCCGGGGTGCCGGCCTGCGGGGTCTGTGCGTGTTCTTGGGGCGGGATGCCGGCCATCATGAGGCCCAGCACGTCGCGGCTTGTCCCGGCGGGGACAGTGCCCACCAGCTTGCCTTTGTAGAGCACCGCGATCCGGTCAGCCAGTTCCATCACTTCGTCCAGTTCGGTGGAAATGATCATCACCGGGGTCCCCTGGTCACGCTCCGCGACGATCCGCCGGTGCAGGAACTCGATGGAGCCCACATCCACGCCGCGGGTGGGCTGGGAAGCAATGAAGAGGCGCAGGGGGCGGGAAAGTTCCCGCGCCATCACGAGTTTTTGCTGGTTGCCGCCGGACAGCGTTCCGGCGGCCGCCGCGGCCGAGGGGGTGCGGACATCGAATTCGCCGATGCGTGCCTTGGCGTTCTCCATGACTTTCGCGGGGCTCATGCTGATCCCCTTGGCGAAGGGCGGTTTGTCGTAAAGATCAAGGACCAGGTTCTCCGCCACGGAGAAGGTGCCCACCAGCCCGTCCACTTTGCGGTCTTCGGGGACAAACCCGACGCCGGCCTGCAGGACTTCCTTGACGGACCGGCCCACGAGTTCCCTGCCGTCCAGGACGATGGAACCGGTGACCCGCTCCTGCAGGCCCAGGATGGCCTCAGTGAGTTCAGTCTGCCCGTTGCCCTGGACGCCTGCAATGGCCAGAATCTCACCGCGCTTGATGTGGAAGCTGAGGTGGTCCACCACGTGCTGCCCATTGGGCGCGATGACGGTGAGGTCGCGGACCTCGAAAGTGGTTTCCCGCGGCTGGGCCGGGGCCTTGTCCAGGGTCAGGTTCACCGCACGGCCCACCATCATCGAGGCAAGCTCGGTGGTGGAGGCGGCAGGATCGGCAGTGCCCACCACCTTGCCGCGTCGGATCACCGTGATGGTGTCCGAGACTGCCTTGACTTCGCGCAGCTTGTGCGAAATGAAGACGATGGAGGTTCCGCGTGACTTGAGCTGGCGCATGATGTCCAGGAGCTCATCGGTCTCCTGCGGGGTAAGTACGGCCGTGGGCTCGTCAAGGATCAGGACCTTGGCGTTGCGGACCAGTGCCTTGATGATTTCCACCCGTTGCTGCACGCCTACCGGCAGGTCCTCCACCAGGGCGTCCGGGTCCACGTCGAACCCGTACTGGTCCGAGATCTCCTTGATGCGCTGCCGGGTCTGGTCCAGGTTGAGGAACCCGGCCGCCTTGGTGGGTTCGGCCCCCAGTGCCACGTTCTCGGCCACGGTGAAGACCGGCACCAGCATGAAGTGCTGGTGCACCATGCCGATCCCTGCCGCCATCGCATCACCGGGACCCCTGAAGGTGACGGGCTTGTCATCGATGAGGATTTCGCCTTCGGAGGGCTCGTACAGCCCATACAGCACGTTCATCAGGGTGGATTTACCCGCCCCGTTTTCACCAAGGAGGCAATGGATCTGGCCCGGCTCAACCACCACGTCGATGTGGTCGTTGGCCAGGAGCATGCCAAAGCGTTTGGTGATCCCTCTGAGTTCAAGTTTCAAAACTCTGACCAATCTCGAAGCGTCCGGTGATCGACCGGACGGGATATATGGCTGCAGCACCAGCCTAGTGGCTGCAGTACCGGGGGGAGCCGGCCGGGCGCGGTAAACGTTCGGCCAGCAAAAAGCGCCACCGGCCGGCCAGTGGGTGACGGACCGGCGGCGGCGCTTCCTGTTATGGGTCAGGCCTTGGGACTTGCTGCGGACTCAACCTTCAGCTTGCCGTCGACGATGTCCTTCTTGATCTTCTCGAGGTCGGATTTCAGTTCCGCCGGGACCTGGGAATCGAGGTCGTGGAAGGGTGCCAGCTGCACGCCGTCATTGGCAAGGGTGCCCACGTACGGGGTGTTGTTGAACTTGCCGTCCTTGTCCTCGGTGACAACGGTCTCCACGGCCTCGCCCATCTGCTTCATCACGGAGGAGAGCATGATGTCCTTGTAGTCCGGGGCGGTGAGGTAGCCGTCGGAGTCAACCCAGATCAGCTTGACGTCCTTCCCGGCAGCCTTGGCCTCGTTGAGCGCGGCGCCGGCGCCCTTGCCCACGGGACCGGCCACGGGCATCACGATGTCCGCGCCCTGGTCCAGGAAGTTCTTGGTCAGCTGCTTGCCTACGTCCTGCTTTTCGAAGTCACCGGTGAAGCTGCCGTCCTGGGCGTCCTTGTTCCAGCCGAGCAGCTTGACGTTCTTGCCCTTCTGCTGGTTGTAGTACTTCACACCGTCGGCGTAGCCGTCCATGAAAATGGTCACGGTGGGGATCTTGATGCCGCCGAAGGTGGCCACGGTGCCGGTCTTGGTGGTTCCCGCGGCCAGGTAGCCGGCGAGGAAGGCCGCCTGCGCGGTGTCATAGATGATGGGCTTGACGTTGCTGATGGGCTTGTCGTAGCCGAAGTCGATGATGGCGAAGTGCTTGTCCGGGTTGGCGGTGGCCTGGGCCTTGGTGGCGTCGCCCAGCAGGAAGCCGACCGTGATGGTCAGGTTGCAGCCGGCCGTGACCATGGCGCGCAGGTTGGGTTCGAAGTCGTTGTTGGTCTTCGACTCGATCTGGTTGACCTTGATGCCGAGGTCCTTCTCGGTCTTCTTCAGGCCCTCGTAGGAGGACTGGTTGAAGGACTGGTCGTCGAATCCACCGGAGTCCGAAACGATGCAGCCCGTGTAGTTGCTGGCACCTGCGGATGAGGTGCTGCCGGCTTCGGGGGCTGCACCGCAGGCGGTGAGCACAAGCGCGGACGCACCGAGGGTGGCCACACCGGCCATTGAACCGCGCTTGAAGCTGGCACGCAGTGATTTCTTCAATTTTCCTCCAGGGATGATGCGAGTGGCGCTACGGGCTGGAATTCAATGAGTGTCCGTTTCGGCGCTGAAATTCTGTTTTCACTGAAGGCACGCAGCACTGCGCCGGAGCGCACTGATGGCACTTACTTTAGTGGCCTGCGCCACGTCCCCATAGCACGGCGGAAGCCCATCCGGGAGATTGTTTACAAGTTGTTACCAAGGAGTAGGGGCACCGTGCAATGCGGTGCCCCTACTCCCGATTTATGGTCCGGCAGGCTACAGGCGGACCAGCATTTTGCCGGTGTTTGCGCCGTCCAGGAGGTCCATGAAGGCCTGCGGAGCGTTCTCCAGCCCGTCGACGATCGTCTCGTCGTAGCGCACGGTCCCGTCCGCGAGCCACCCGGCCATTTTCTCCGCGAACTCTGCCGTATGCTGCCGCTGCCCGCCCACCAGGAAACCGCGCAGGGTCAGTTGCTTGCCGATGGCCTGCATCAGGTTGTGGGGTGCGGGTGTGGGTTCGGTTGAGTTGTACTGTGCGATGGCACCGCACATGGCCACCCGGCCGCCCACGTTCAGGACTGCCAGGGCCGCCTCGAGGTGCTCGCCGCCCACGTTGTCGAAGTAGACGTCGATGCCGGCCGGGCCGGCCGCCTTCTCCAGTTGCTCCACAACCGGGCCGTCGTGGTAGTCGAACGCGGCGTCGAAGCCGAGCTCCAGGAGCCGTGCCACCTTGGCCGGCGAGCCGGCGGAGCCGATGACCCGCGAGGCGCCCATGGCCTTGGCGATCTGTCCCACCAGGGAGCCCACCGCACCGGCTGCACCCGAAACGAATACAGCGTCCCCCGGCTTGAATTCGGCGACCTTCAACAGGCCGGAGTAGGCGGTGAGTCCGGTCATGCCCAGCGCGCCGAGGAAAGCGGAAGCAGGGGCCAGGTCGGTGCGGGCCGGGGTGGCGGCAGTGCCGTCCACCACCGCGTACTCGCGCCAGCCAAGGGAATGCACGACGACGTCGCCCTCCTGGTGTGCGGATGAGCGGGACGCGATCACCTCACCCACCGCACCGCCGTCGAGCGCCTTGCCCACAGCGAAGGGTGCCGAATAGGACTTGACGTCGTTCATCCTGCCCCGCATGTAGGGGTCCACGGACATGAAGAGGTTGCGGACCAGGATCTGGCCGTCTTCACGTGCGGGCAGCGGCGACTCGGCAAGTACGAAGTTTTCGCCGGAGGGTCGTCCCACGGGACGGGAGGCCAGCCGGATTTCACGGGTGGTGGTTGCAAGGGCTGTGCTCATGCTGCGTACTCCAGAATCTTGAGGTCAACGGTGATGTTGCCGCGCGTGGCATTTGAATAGGGGCAGACCTCGTGTGCCTTGGCCACCAGCTCTTCGGCGGCAGCGAGGTCCAGCGCGGGCAGGGCGATCTCGAGCTCGGCGGCCAGTCCGAAGCCGGCACCGCCGTCCAGCTGCCCCAGGTGGATCTTCGCCGCCACTGCCGAATCCGTCAGGTCGGCTCCTGCCTTGCGGCCCACCAGGCGCAGGGCGGAGTGGAAGCAGGCGGCATACCCGGCGGCAAAGAGCTGTTCGGGATTGGTGCCCTGGCCGCTGCCACCGAGTTCGACCGGGCTGGCGAGGGCCACTGCCAGTTTGCCGTCATTGCTGCGTGCAGCGCCGTCACGGCCTTCGCCCGAGGCCAGGGCCTCGGCGGTGTAGAGAGTCTTCACGAAAGATATCCGTCCTGTTGGTGGGTTGGTGCAGTATTTGGGGTCACAGCGATTCATGCAGGGCAGCCGTGAGCTTGCCCAGCGTGGTCCGCAATTGTTCAAGTTCGTCGAGGGAGAGACCGGCGGCGTCGGCCAGCCGCTGCGGAATGGAACTTGCCGGGCCACTGAGGCTTCGCCCGGCGGAGGTCAGGTGGATGGCAACGCGGCGTTCGTCCTCGCCGGAGCGCCGCCGTTCCACAAGCCCCAGCGCTTCCAGCCGCTTCAGGAGTGGCGACAGGGTGCCCGAGTCAAGGCCAAGCTCCCCGCCAAGTTCCTTTACGCCCCGGGGTTCGTTTTCCCACAGGACCAGCATCACGAGGTACTGCGGGTAGGTGAGTCCCAGTTCGTCCAGGACAGGCCGGTAGACAGCGGTAGCGGCGCGGGAGGCCGAGTACAGCGCAAAACAGACTTGCCGGTCCAGGCGGGGTGCTTCGGTCATGAATAAAACAATAGTCCACAACTAAGTTGTGCACAACTTACCATGGCCGGGGCTGCCCCGGTTCGCCGCCGTCGTCGTACTTTCCTTGGTGTCCTGGAACAGCGATGCCCGGTATCCCCGCCGGGGAGGCGGGGCTACCAGGCAAGGGTTGTCAGGAAGCCTGGGTCTGCTCCAGGTCGCGGATGGTGCGCAGCGCCGCTGCGGTGAGGACCCGGATGCCCAGGCCCAGTGAGCGCTCGTCCAGGATGTAATCGCCGCGGTGGAGGTCGTAGTCCTCCCCGCCCGGCGTCTTGGTGCCCAGGCGCATCATGGCGCCGGGAAGTTCCGCGAGGAACCACGCGAAATCCTCGCCGCCCATGGACTGCGGGGTCAGCACGACGGCGCTTTCGCCGATTTCGGCCCGCGCGGCGGCCTCGATGATGGCCGTCTCGTGTTCGGAGTTCACCACCGGCGGCACTCCCCTGGTGTGCTCCAGGTGGACGTCCACGCCGTAGGGCGCGGCCACCTGGTGGACCACTTCGTCAAGGAGTTCGCCGGCAGCGTGCCAGGCGTCCCGGTCCAGGCAGCGCATGGTCCCGGCCATGTAGCCGCTGCCGGGGATGGCGTTGGGTGCCGAGCCTGCGGTGATCTGGCCCCACACCATGGACACGCCGCTGCGGACGTCCACCCGGCGGGACAGCACGGCCGGCACGTTGACCGCAATCTGGGCCAGCGCGAACACCAGGTCTTCGGTCAGGTGCGGGCGGGAGGTGTGGCCGCCGCGGCCGGAGAGCTCGATCCGGATGGTGTCCGACGCCGAGGTGATGGCACCGATGCGGGTTCCCACCTTGCCTACTTCAATTCGGGGGTCGCAGTGCAGCGCCAAAATCCGGGGGACGCCGTCCAGCACACCCTGTTCAATGCAGGAATGCGCGCCGCCGGGCATGGTCTCCTCAGCGGGCTGGAAGATGATCCGGACGGTGGCGCCGAGGGGTGATTCCTGGTGCATCCGGTGCAGGACCAGGGCGATGCCCAGCATGGTGGTGGTGTGCACGTCATGGCCGCAGGCGTGGGTGACGCCGTGGTTCTTCGACGCGAACGGCAGCCCGGTCTCCTCGATGATGGGCAGGGCATCGATGTCGCCGCGAAGCGCCGTGGCGATGGGGCCTTCGCCCACGTCGACCGTCAGCCCGGTGCCTTCCAGGCGGCGGGGGCTCAGGCCGGCGGCTTCGAGCCGCTCGGCGAGCTTGTCCGTGGTGCGGAACTCCTTGAAGGACAGCTCCGGGTGCGCATGCAGGTCCCGCCGGAATTCGATCAGTTCCGGCAAAAGCGGTTCAAGCCAGGGAGCCACCAGGGCGGTGGGCTCGGCTTCAGTAGTGTAATTGCGCACTGCTTCACTCTAGCGAGGGTGTTGGCTTTAGTGCCCATTCACTGACGCCTCATTACATCCCGGAACCTGCCGGCACGCGTTGAGCCGGCAGGTTCAGGGTTAGAGAACGTCCGTGTCGCCGCTTGCCTTGAGTGCGTCAACGGCAGCCTTGACGCGCTGGGAATTGGCCATGGTGGTCACCAGCAAAGCGTCCGGCGTATCCACGATGACAACGTCCTGGATGCCGATCAGGGCGATCACGCGCTTGGTGTCGGTGACCACAACACCGCTCGAGTTCTCGGTGAACACCCGGGCGCCTTCGCCGAGGACCGTGACGTCGTCCACTTCCTTGGCGCTGTTGAGGCGCCCCACGGAGGCGAAGTCACCAACATCGTCCCAACGGAAGGTCCCGGGTACGACGGCGACGTCCCCGGCTTCGGCGGCGGGTTCGGCCACGGCGTAGTCGATGGCGATCTTCGGCAGTGTTGGCCAGACGCGCGCCGTGACCTCGTCGCGCTCCGGGGTGTCCCACGCGCGGGCGATTTCCTGCAGGCCCTGGAACAGCTCGGGCTGGTTCGCTTCCAGGTGCTTGAGCATCAGCGCCACCGGCGCCACGAACATTCCGGCGTTCCACACGTAGTCACCACTGTCCACATACTGCTGCGCCACCTCTTCGTCCGGCTTTTCGACGAACTCCACGACGTCGTGGGCACTGGGGGCACCGTCGATGTGCAATGCCTTGCCGGAACGGATGTAGCCGAACCCGGTGGACGGGTGCGTGGGCTTGATGCCAATGGTCACGATCTTGCCGGCGGCAGCGGTGTGGATGGCTTCGCGGACCGCCTGCTGGAAGAGGTCGTCCGGGCTGATCACATGGTCCGCGGCGAAGGAACCCATGATGGTATCGGGATCGCGCTCGTGCAGGATGGCCGCGGCAAGGCCGATGGCCGCACCGGAGTCCTTGGGCTCTGATTCGAGCACCAGGTCCGAATCCAGAAGCTCGGGCAACTGCCGGCACACGGCTTCGCGGTGCGCCTTGCCAGTGACTACCAGCATCCGGCTGTCTGCCAGCGGGTGCAGCCGGTCATAGGTGGCGCGCAGCAAGGTGCTGCCCGATCCCGTGAGATCGTGAAGGAACTTGGGAGCTGCTGCACGTGACAGGGGCCAGAGGCGGGTCCCCACTCCGCCTGCCGGAATCACCGCAATGAAGCGGTCAAGGGGTGAAGCCGGGCTTGTCACTTTGTCTGTACTCATCAGGGCTACTTTAGCGGAAGGGCCGCAACGGGTTCCTTTGGAGACGCACCAGACCCGCATTTTGCGGGACCGTACCGACCAAAAGCGTGCACGGATGTGGCGTTCGTCTCATTTCCCCGGAAAATCCGCTCCAGTACTGGGCACCAAGAAACTCCTAAATTGAATAAGCTGTTAGCGGAGCCTAGATTTAGGCCTGAGCTACGAGTGCTCTCGCAGCAGGCGTTCCCCCCGCATGGATCTCATGCCAGCGCCGCTGTGTTGCAGGGAGGTTTATCAGTGCCGACAAAACCAGCTGGCACCTTGTACCGCGGCCGTGAAGGCATGTGGTCCTGGGTAGGACACCGCATTACCGGTGTAGTGATCTTTTTCTTCTTGTTGGTCCACGTCCTGGACACCTCCTTGGTGCGTGTGTCACCGGAGGCCTACACCGCTGTGATCGGCGCCTACAAGAACCCCCTGATGGCGCTGGGCGAGACCGGCCTTGTTGCCGCCATCGTGTTCCACGCCTTCAACGGCCTGCGGATCATTGCGGTCGACTTCTGGAAGAAGGGCGCCAAGTACCAGCGGCAGATGCTGTGGGCAGTCCTGGCCCTGTGGGTCGTGACCATGGTCGCCTTCTCCATCCGCCACCTGTCCCTCGCCCTCGGAGGTCACTGAGCCATGACTGCAACGATCGAGAGCCCCCGCAGCGGGCGGATCGCCCCCCAGTACCGCCGCAGCGGCGGCTCCCGGGGCAACTTCGAGATGATCGCCTGGCTGTTCATGCGCCTCTCCGGCGTGGTGCTGGTGGTCCTCATTTTCGGCCACCTGTTCGTGAACCTCATGGTGGGCGAGGGCATCCACGCCATCGACTTCGGTTTTGTCGCCGGCAAGTGGGCGGACCCGTTCTGGCAGTTCTGGGACCTCGCCATGCTCTGGCTGGCCATGCTGCATGGCACCAACGGCGTGCGGACCATCATCAATGACTACGCCGAGAAGACGTCCACCCGCCGGTGGCTGAAGACCGTCCTGTACGCGGCCGCCGTCGTCATCATCCTCCTGGGCACGCTGGTGATCTTCACCTTCAACCCGTGCCCCGTGGTGAACGGTGTTGCCCTTCCTGGTGGCTTCTGCCCTGCCTAGCACTGGCACAACCCCGGGCCCGCGGGCTTTTCCGCGGGCCCTGTTTTGCGGAGCAGGCAAAGCCGCCCCGTTGTTTCATAGCGAATTTTGAGAGAAAGAGCGTCTGGTATGCAGGTCCATAAGTACGACGTCGTCATCGTCGGTGCCGGTGGCGCTGGCATGCGCGCCGCGATCGAATCCGGTCAGCGTGCGCGCACAGCAGTACTGACCAAGCTCTACCCCACCCGCTCGCACACGGGTGCGGCACAGGGTGGCATGTGTGCAGCCCTTGCCAATGTCGAGGAAGACAACTGGGAATGGCACACGTTCGACACCGTCAAGGGCGGCGACTACCTGGTTGACCAGGACGCCGCCGAAGTCATGGCCAAGGAAGCCATCGACGCCGTGCTGGACCTGGAAAAGATGGGCCTGCCCTTCAACCGCACGCCCGAAGGCCGCATTGACCAGCGCCGTTTCGGCGGCCACACCCGCGACCACGGCAAGGCACCGGTCCGCCGCGCATGCTACGCCGCCGACCGCACCGGCCACATGATCCTGCAGACCCTGTACCAGAACTGCGTCAAGCACAACGTTGAGTTCTACAACGAGTACTACGTCCTTGACCTGCTGACCGTTGAAGAGGACGCAGTCCGCGAGGACGGCACGCCGTACAAGCAGAAGCGCGTCGCCGGCGTCGTGTCCTACGACCTCGCCTCCGGTGAACTGCATGTGTTCCAGGCCAAGTCGGTGGTGTTCGCCTCCGGCGGCGCCGGCAAGGTCTTCAAAACCACGTCCAATGCCCACACCCTCACCGGTGACGGAATGGGCATCGCCTTCCGCCGCGGCATCCCCCTGGAGGACATGGAGTTCTTCCAGTTCCACCCGACAGGCCTGGCCGGCCTGGGCATCCTGCTGTCCGAGGCCGCCCGCGGTGAAGGTGCCATCCTGCGCAACTCCGAGGGTGAGCGGTTCATGGAGCGCTACGCCCCCACCATCAAGGACCTGGCGCCCCGTGACATCGTGGCCCGCTCCATGGCCAACGAGGTCCGTGAAGGCCGCGGCTGCGGTCCGAACAAGGACTACGTCCTCCTGGACCTCACCCACCTGGAGCCGGCGCATATCGACGCGAAGCTGCCGGACATCACCGAGTTCGCCCGCACCTACCTGGGTGTGGAGCCGTACACCGAGCCGGTGCCCGTGTTCCCCACCGCGCACTACGCCATGGGCGGCATCCCTACCAACATCACCACCGAGGTCCTCCAGGACAACGACACCGTGGTCCCGGGGCTCTACGCCGCCGGTGAGGTTGCCTGCGTGTCCGTCCACGGCTCCAACCGCCTGGGCACCAACTCGCTGCTGGACATCAACGTGTTCGGCAAGCGGGCCGGCATCGCCGCGGCCGAATACGCCAAGACCGCCCAGTTCGTGGAGCTGCCGGAGAACCCGCTGGCCTACACCACCGAACTGCTGGACATTGCCCGCAACGGCACCGGCGACGAAAAGGTGGCGCAGATCCGCAAGGAGCTGCAGGACACGATGGACGCCAACATGCAGGTGTTCCGTACGGCCGAGACCCTTAACCAGGTGCTGCGCGACATCGCATCCTTCGAGGAGCGGTACAAGCGCATCAACGTCCAGGACAAGGGCAAGCGGTTCAACCTGGACCTGCTCGAAGCCGTTGAACTCGGCTTCCTGCTGGAACTGGCCAAGGTCATGACCGTGGCCGCCCTGCACCGCGAGGAATCGCGTGGCGGGCACTTCCGCGAGGACTTCCCCGAGCGTGACGACGAGAAATTCATGAAGCACTCCATGGCGTACAAGGATGACCATGCGCCGGCTGACGGATCGGCGGAATCAATCGCCGGCATCCGCCTGGCCACGAAGCCGGTTGTCTTTACCCGCTACGAGCCGATGGTGAGGAAGTACTAAGATGACCGCTGAAATCGCTGAGCCAGCCTCAAAGGTTGAACTTCCTGCCGGCGTTGGCGGGGGCGGGGAAATCCCCACGTTCGACGTCCACCTGCGCGTCCGCCGGTACAACCCGGAGGTTTCCGAGGAAGCCACCTGGGATGACTTCCACCTGACCATGTATGGCACGGACCGCGTCCTGGATGCCCTGCACAAGGTCAAGTGGGAGACGGACGGCACGCTGTCCTTCCGGCGCTCCTGCGCCCACGGTGTGTGCGGCTCGGACGCCATGCGCATCAACGGCCGCAACCGCCTTGCCTGCAAGACCCTGCTGAAGGACCTGGACACGTCCAAGCCCATCACGGTGGAACCCATCAAGGGCCTGCCGGTGGAGAAGGACCTTATCGTGGACATGGAACCCTTCTTCCAGTCGTACCGCGAGGTCATGCCCTTCCTGATCAACAAGGGCCACGAGCCCACCCGGGAACGCCTGCAGTCCGCTGAGGACCGTGAGCGTTTTGACGACACCACCAAGTGCATCCTGTGCGCCGCGTGCACGTCCTCCTGCCCCGTGTTCTGGACGGACGGGCAGTACTTCGGCCCTGCCGCAATCGTCAACGCACACCGCTTCATCTTCGATTCCCGTGATGATGCCGGTGACATGCGCCTGGAGATCCTGAACGACAAGGAAGGTGTGTGGCGCTGCCGCACCACCTTCAACTGCTCCGAGGCATGCCCCCGCGGCATCCAGGTCACGCAGGCCATCGCGGAGGTCAAGCAGGCCATCCTGGCCCGCAAGATCTAGGCACGTTCACCAATAGAAATAACGGCCGACGGCGTCGCTCACCACGTGTGGTGGCGGCGCCGTCGTCGTTTCAGCGCTAACCCAGCCAGATGCTCCATCAGTTTTGGTCCCTAAACGCCCGCTTTGGGAACCAAAAGTGATGGAGCAAGCTGTACCTAGAAAGGGGTTCCCCTTGTCCCGCTCCGAGAAAGTGGCCTTCGCCGGTTCCACCGGTGAGGTGCTGTCCGGCATCATTGACGTCCCGGAGGGCCCGATCAAGGGCTGGGGCGTCTTTTCGCACGGTTTCACGCTGGGGAAGGACAGCCCCTCCGCATCCCGGATGTGCAAGGCCCTGGCGGACAGCGGCATCGGGATGTTGCGCTTCGACAACCTGGGCCTGGGCGGCTCGGCCGGGGAATGGTCCGCCGGCTCGTTCAGCCACAAGGTGGCGGATACCGTGAAGGCCGCGGAGTTCATGCGCAGCGAAGGGAAGGAGATCTCCCTGCTGGTGGGCCACTCCTTCGGCGGCGCGGCGGTCCTGGCAGCAGCCCGGGACATTCCCGAGCTCGACGCCGTTGCCACCGTGGGAGCCCCCTTCTCCCCCAAGCATGTGGCCCATGTTTTCGATGCGGCCCTGGACAGGATCCTGAGCGAGGGTAGCGCTGAGGTGGACCTGGGCGGCAAGCGGGTGGAGATCCGCCGCCACTTCGTGGAGGACCTGGAGAACGCTGACCTGACGGACTGCATCAAACAGCTGCACAAGCCGTTGATGGTGCTGCACTCCCCCACCGACAACACCGTGGGGATCGAGAATGCCAGCACCATCTTCCAGACGGCCCGGCATCCGCGGAACTTCGTCTCCCTTGAGGGAAGCGACCACCTCCTGACAGGTAAGGGCCAGGCCGCCCGGGCGGCACGGATCATCGCCGCCTGGGCCGACCAGTACCTCGACGCGGCCGGACCTGCCTGACGCGGCAGCCCGGGCCTTTAGCGCCTGCCCTGGGCGGGCATGCCGGCCCCTCAGGTTTGCGGTGTTGTCCGCCGTGCGCCCAGGATCGTCTTGCGCGGGACGCCGTCCGCCTCCAGGTCCGCCTCGCGGACCGCAACCCAGCCCGCGGAGACAAGGTAGACCTGGCTGACCAGGTTGAACCAGATGAGCAGGCCGATGATGATGGCAAACGGCGCCAGGATGGGGTTGCGGCTGGCACCGCCAAGGAGTTCGGTGCTGAAGATCTGCAGAATGGTGGTGCCCACGGCGGCCAGGACAGTACCTTCAATCAGTGCCCGGCGGGACAGCTTGAGCCCGGCGGCCAGCCGGAACATGATCAGCGCAGTAACCCAGTTCAGGACCAACGGAACAACGATCTTGACCGACGTCGTCAGGGGCCCGGCCACGGCATCGGTGAGGTTCAGAAAGTCCGCTACCCACCCGGCCAGCGTTCCGAACACCAGTGAAGCTCCGGCGCTGATCACCAGGGCCACGCCCAGCAGCAGGAGGGTTCCGGCGTCGCGCAGCTTCATCAGGATGGGATTAACCACGGGCGGAGGCATCCGCAGCACGCCGCGCAGGCCGTCCCTGATGCCGTTGATCCAGCCCAGCGACGTGATGACGGTGACCACGGCAGCAATCGCCGCGGTCCAGCCGAGGCCGTCCGGGTTCAGGAGGTCTTTCGGGTCCACCAGTCCTTCCCCGTTACCGGCCTTGAGGAGCCCCGGGGCACTTTGCGCCACCGTGGCAATAATGGTGTCCAGCAGGGCCGGCTGGCTTCTGAGGACAAGCCCGGCAACCGAGAAGCCGGTAGTCAGGAGGCCTGTGATGGAGAAGAACATCCGGAACCCAATGCCGGCGCTCAGCAAGGGGCCGTGCTGGAGGTTGTAGTGCTGGAACGCCCGCATGGGACGGAGGGTGTTGAGCTTGGCCTGCAGCCACTGGATCGCCGCCATCAGACTCGGCAACAGCCCGCCCCCGGATCTCCTGACTTTGCCCCATTCCATCCTTTTCTGGATGACCGCCAATTTCAGCTGGGCGTGTTCAGTGGGCAGCGGCTGCTGGTCAGCCGCCTTCGGTTGCGGAGTCCGCGGCAGCGTCCGTGAAGCGGGTGCCGGCGTGGTTGTCAGTTTCGGTCCCAAAGTCCAGCTCTTCCCGTAGCTGCCAGATGCCGTCCGCATCATGCTCGTAGAGTCCCATGCTAACCACGGGGAAGGTCGCCCTGTAGCTCTTCAGCACCGTTTCGGCCTCATCCAGGCTTTCCGGGGCGACGTCGTGGGCAATGGTGACGTGCGGATGGTAGGCAAAGGGCAGTTCGCGGCGGAGCGGGCCCTGCTGGAGCCTGCGGTGCAGGTCCACGCACTCATCGAACCCATCCTCCACGTTAATGAAGACCACCGGAGAGACCGGGCGGAAGGTTCCGGTCCCGGCGATGGTCACCATGAAGGGACTCTGGCAGCGCGCAACCTCGCGGACGTGGCGGCGGGTTGCTTCCCAGTCCTGGGTGGGGGTGGTGGTGACCAGCGTGATGTGCGCCGGGACCACGTCCGCCAGGGGGTCGCCAAAGGACGCCCGCCAGCGCTGCAGTTCCTCGGCGATCTCGGCTGGGAAACCAAGAATGACGCCAACGCTGATTTCGTCGCTACCCGCAACCTCACGGTCCGTGGCCGCGCTCCGGCCCGACTTGTCTTCGAAGCGGTCGGCCCGGGTCGGCTCCACCTGGCCGGCAGAGCAGGCACCTCCCCTGGCGGTGACGTTTCCCGAAGACATGGCGCTAGCGGACACCTGCGAGGCTGAGGGACGGCAGGAAGCCCATCCGCTGGTACACCTGGCCAAGGGTTACGGAGGCAATCTCGCGGGCCCGTTCCGCGCCCAGGGCCAACAACCGGTCAAGCTCGGCGGGATCGGCCATCAGCTCATTGGTCCGGTTGCGGAGCGGGGTAACGAAGTCCACCACCACTTCGGCGAGGTCGACCTTGAGGTGGCCGTACATCTTGCCTTGGTACTCAGCTTCAAGATCCGCCACCGACTTGCCGGTGAGGGACGAGTAGATGGTCAGCAGGTTGGACACCCCGGGCTTTTCCTCGGGGTCGAAGCGGATGTCCGTGCCGGCGTCGGTCACTGCCGATTTGATCCGCTTGGCCGCGATCTTGGGATCCTCCAGCAGCTGGATGGCACCGTTGGGGGACTCCCCCGTCTTGGACATCTTGGCGCTGGGGTTCTGGAGGTCGTAGATCTTGGCGCTTTCCTTGACGATCGTGGCCTCAGGAACCGTGAACGTGTGGCCAAACCGGGTGTTGAAACGCTGCGCCAGGTTCCGCGTGAGTTCCAGGTGCTGCCGCTGGTCCTCGCCAACAGGCACGAGATCGCTCTGGTAGAGGAGGATGTCCGCGGCCATGAGCGTGGGATAGGCGAAAAGACCCAGCGTGGCGGAGTCCGCGCCGGATTTCTGGGTCTTGTCCTTGAACTGGGTCATCCGGGAGGCCTCGCCAAACCCGGTGATGCAGTTCAGCGCCCAGGCCAGCTGCGCGTGCTCGGGGACATGGGACTGGACGAAGAAGATGCTCTTGTCCGGGTCGATGCCTGCAGCGATGTACTGTGCAGCCACGATGCGGGTCCGCTTGGCCAGTTCGGCGGGGTCGAAGTCCACCGTGATGGCGTGCAGGTCCGGGATGAAGAAGACGGCGTCGTACTCCGCCTGCATGTCCACCCAGTTGCGCACGGCACCGATGTAGTTGCCCAGGTGCAGGGAATCGGCGGTGGGCTTGGCGCCGGAAAGAATGCGCTTCTTGGCAGTGGGGGAAGTCTGGCTGGTCATGGAAAAACTTTCGGGCTTAGAGCTGGTAGTCCACTACCAGCGGGGCGTGATCGGAGAAGCGGGTATCCCAGGAGGCTGCACGGTCCACGACTGCCGAAATGGCGGATGCCGCCAGTTCGGGAGTGGCGAGGTGGTAGTCGATGCGCCAGCCTGTGTCATTGTCGAATGCCTTGCCGCGCCAGGACCACCACGTGTACGGCCCGTCGATATCGCCGGCAAGGTTCCGGTGGACGTCGTGCCAGCCGATCTCCTCGCCAAAGAACCGGTCGAAGTAGGCACGTTCTTCCGGCAGGTGCCCGGCCTTCTTCAGGTTGCCCTTGGAGTTCCTGATGTCCCGTGGCGTGTGGGCAACATTCAGGTCTCCCACCACCAATGCATGGTCGCTGTGCTTGGTCAGCTCGGGCAGGCGGGTGCTCATCACGTCCAGGAAACGGAATTTGTCGTCCTGCTTGGGAGTCCCTACTTCACCGGAGTGCACGTAGGCGCTGGCAACCGTGAGCTGCACCGGATTTCCTGCGGTGTCGCGGACGCGGAAATCTGCTTCGACCCAGCGTCCGGCGGTGGAGAAGTAGTCGTCCCCGATGCCGTTCCTGGTGTCCAGCGGCTCTTCCCGGGAGGCTATGGCAACGCCGGAACGGCCTTTCGCTTCGGCCTCGGCGTGCAGGATATGCCAGCCCTCCCCCAGCAGCTGCCGGACGATGGCATCAGGTGCGCGGACTTCCTGCAGGCAGAGGATGTCCACTTCGCGCGGCTCCAGCCAGGCCGCCATGCCGTTCTTGTAGGCAGCCCGGAGGCCGTTTACGTTAACGGATGCGATGCGAAGGTGGTCCTTCTTCAATGCCGAGCTCACCCGCTCCACTCTAGTCGATGATGGTTCCGGTCACCGGCTCCCCGCTGCCGCCGGCGGACTTGATCATGTCCCTGGCGTTGGTGGCTGTGATCTCGATGGTCTCAAGGGCTCGGTTGATGGTGTCCTGGTTGGCGGCGGCGCCCTTGGCGCGCTCCTCCTCCACCACGCGGACCTGCACCTGGACGATCTTGAAGGAGTGGTCCAGCTTCAGGTCCCGCACCTCGTCGGCCTCGGAACGCTCGTACACCACCCGGGTGCCGCCGTGGTCGGCGGATTGGCGCGCCGGCGCCCGGCCGGTCGCCGTGTTGAAGGCGCTCTGGGCCTCGGACAGCTTGGCGCCCGCCTTCTTGGCGGCACGCT
This sequence comes from Arthrobacter sp. SLBN-112, assembly GCF_006715225.1. Lineage (NCBI taxonomy): Bacteria > Bacillati > Actinomycetota > Actinomycetes > Micrococcales > Micrococcaceae > Arthrobacter > Arthrobacter sp. SLBN-112. The sequence continues at coordinate 2,361,750 of NZ_VFMU01000001.1, read as the reverse complement.
GGATGCTGAAGACCACGAACGCAGCCAGCGCCAACCAGAAGGCGGCGATGATGGCGACAACCCAGCCTACGACGTCGTTCTGGTTCGCCGCGAAGATGACGGCAACGATGAATGCCGTCACCAGGACCATCAGGCCCGGCCCGCTGATCCGGAACATCGAAAAGCCGCCCCGGACGGGTTTGGCGGATGACGAGGAGCTGCCCAAAGTTCGCATGCAGCTATTGTCTCAAACGACGGACCCTGCTCCCGCCGCCTTCCACCCCGGGCGAACAGGGCTACTTCAGGAACAGGCTCCGCAGGCGCAGGGTGGTCAGCAGCATGCCGGCGGCGGTCATCACCAGGTAGTAGCCAACATGCACCGGGGTGGCCGCCGTAAAGCTGCCGACGCTGATCTGCCGCAGCAGTTCCACGCCGTGCCAGAGCGGCATGGCCTGGATGAACCACTGGATGGGCTGCGGGTAGACGCTGAGCGGGTAGAACGTGGCGCTGAAGAGGAACATGGGCAGCAGGATGAAGTTGATCCAGTCCATCTGCTGGAAGGTCTTGAGGAAACTGGTGATGCCCATGCCCAGGCTGGCGAAACCAAAAGCGATCAATACCGACGCAGGAATCATCAACACCGCCCACGGCGTGGTGATCAGTCCCATGACGCCCATGACCGCCGTGAAGCCGGTGGCGTAGAGCATCCCCCGCAGCAGGGCCAGGAAGATCTCGCCCAGCGCCACATCCAGCGGACCCAGCGACGTGTACAGCATCCCCTGGTAGAGCTTGGCGAAGTTCATCTTGAAGAACACGTTCCAAGTGGAGTCATAGACTGCGCCGTTCATCGCGGAGACGGCCAGCAGTGCCGGTGCGATGTAGGCCGCATAGCTGATGGTGGTTCCGTCCGGCCCCTGGATGTCCCCCACGATGCCGCCCAGTCCCACCCCCATGGAAATGAGGAAGAGCACCGGTTCGAAGAACCCGGACACCATCACCAGCCAGTTGCTGCTCCGTGTGGCCATCAGGCCGCGGGCAATGACCGCCCTGGCATTGTGCGAATACAGGGGCCCGAACGTGCGGTTGCGGGCCTGTTCGGTGGCGGCGCTCACTGGCCCATCCTCAAGGCAAACCGGCGCCGCGTCAGGACCCAGCCAATGGCTGCCATCCCCGTCAGGACGGCAACGTGCAGGACCATGAGCAGGCCCGGTTCCCCGTATCCGAAGCTGAGCACCCGGCCCAGTTCCGTGCCATGCCAGATGGGCGAGACCCACCCCACCCAGCGGACGGCCGGCGGCAGGTTGTCCAGCGGAAAGAATGTCCCGGAAAACAGGAAGAGCGGCATCACGATGAACCGCATCACCAGCGCGAACTGGCCCTTGTCCTCCGTGATCGAGGCGGAGTACGCCATCAGGGGCAGCCCGAAGGCCAGTCCCGTCAGGGTGGCCACCAGGATCCCGGCCCAGCCCCAGCCTGAGGGCGAGGCCCCAAACAGTGCCACCGCGGCAAAGTACAGGGCTGACTGCAGGACCAGGCGCAGAGTCACGGCCATGATGTGCCCGGCGGCGATCTGTCCCGGGGTGAGCGGCGAGGCGTGCGGCCCGAAGTACGTCCGGCGCCACTTGAATCCGGCCATCACCGGAAACGTGAACTCGTTGGCTGCAGTCATCACGGCGGCCGACACCAGCAGCGCAGGGGCGATGAAGACCAGGTAGGACACCCCGCCGAACGCCGTGTTGCCGGTATCCACCAGGGTGGCCAGGCCCACGCCCATGGCGAAGAGGTAGGCCACCGGCTGGCCCACGCTGTACATGAGGATGGACCAGGTATAGCCCTTCATCACCCGCAGCACCTGCTCGGCATAGTAGAAGGCGCCCCAGCGCCGCGCCTTCGCAGCCGCGACGGCAGGGCTGTGGGCACGGGTGGCCCCGGCCGCCAACGTGTCCTCAGTCAACGAGGCTCCTGCCGGTGAGCCGAAGGAACACGTCCTCCAGCGACGACCTGCGGACCAGTGATGTCAGCGGCCTCAGGCCGCGGGCCGCTACCTGCTCAAGGGCTGACTCGCCGTCGTGCGCGTAGACAAGCACCCGGTCCGGCAGCACCTCAAGACGCTCCCCGATCCCTTCCAGCTGGGCCCCGATGGTGGCGTTCCGCTCCGAACCGAAACGCAGCTCCACCACCTCCCGGGTGGAATGTTGCCGGATCAGCTGCGCGGGCGAACCCTCCGCCATGATCCGGCCCTTGTCCACCACGACCAGCCGGTCACAGAGCTGCTCGGCCTCATCCATGTAGTGGGTGGTGAGGATCAGGGTGACGCCCTGCTCCTTGAGCCGGAACAGGCGGTCCCACAGGATGTGCCTGGCCTGCGGATCCAGTCCGGTGGTGGGCTCGTCCAGGAGCAGGATCCGCGGCTCGTTGATCAGGGAGCGGGCGATGGTGAGCCGGCGCTTCATGCCGCCGGAGAGTGCGTCCACTTTGGACTTGGCTTTGTCCGTCAGCTGGGCGAACTCCAGCAGTTCGTCCGCTTTCGGCCTCAGGTAGCTCATGGGCAGGCCGAAGTAGCGGCCGTAAACCAGGAGGTTGTCGCGGACGCGCAGTTCCTCATCCAGGTTGTCCTGCTGCGGCACCACGCCCAGGTGGGCGCGCACCTCGGGCCCGTGCGTGTCCGGGTCCAGTCCCATGATGCTGAGCCGCCCGGCGGTCCGGCGGGTCACGCCGCCGATCATCTTCATGGTGGTGGATTTGCCCGCTCCGTTGGGTCCCAGCAGCCCGAAGGACTCCCCTGCGGGCACGGTGAAGGAGATCCCGTCCACAGCCGCCGCGTCACCATAGGTCTTGGTCAGGTTCTCGGCGGAGATGACGGGGCCGGACTGCGGGCCTGCGGTCAGCGTCCCGGAGGGGGTCAGGGCGTGGTTGTGCACCTGAGCAGACTAGTGGAGGCGGGACGCATCTGGAAGTGTGCTTGCAGTTTCCTTTTTAAACGGACGACGGCGGCACGGCGCCTTCCATGCGAAAGGTGCCGTACCGCCGTCGGGCGCTAAATGCCGGGACTAGCCCGCGTGGGCTGCCGCGCGTTCCGCGGCCTCCACGACGTTGGTCATCAGCAGCGCCACGGTCATGGGACCCACGCCGCCGGGGTTCGGCGAAATCCAGCCGGCGACGTCGGCCGCGGCGGGATCGATGTCGCCGTAGACGCGGCTCTTGCCCGTCTCCGGATCGGTCTCGCGGGTAACCCCGACATCCAGCAACGCCGCGCCGGGCTTCACGTCCGAGGCCTTGACGATGTGCTTCACACCGGCGGCACCCACAATGACGTCCGCCTGCCGCAACAGCTCCGACAGGTTCTTCGTGCCGGTGTGCGTCAGGGTCACGGTGGCGTTCACGTCCCGCCGCGTGAGCAGCAGGCCGATCGAGCGGCCGATGGTGACGCCGCGCCCCACCACCACAACGTGCTTGCCTGCCAGGCTGTAGCCGTTCCGCTCCAGGAGCTCGATGACCCCGCGGGGCGTGCACGGCAGCGGCGTGTCGATCTTGTTGTTGACGTTCAACACGAGCCGGCCAAGGTTGGTCGGGTGCAGGCCGTCGGCATCCTTCGCGGGATCGATGCGCTCCAGGATGGCGTCCTGGTCCAGGTGCTTGGGCAGCGGCAACTGCACGATGTAGCCGTGGCAGGCCGGGTCCGCATTGAGTTCATCAATGAGGGCCTCCACCTGCTCCTGGGTGGCATCAGCCGGGAGCTCGCGCTGGATGGAGTTCATCCCGATCTGCTCAGACTGCTTGTGCTTCATGGAAACGTACAGCTGCGAGGCAGGGTCCGCGCCCACCAGTACGGTGGCGATGCCGGGAGTGACGCCCCGGGCTTTGAGTGCAGCGACGCGTTCGCTCAGCTCCGCCTTGATGGCGGCGGCGGTAGCCTTGCCGTCAAGGATCTGTGCGGTGGTGGTTTCAGTCATGGGATCACCACTGCTCGTGCTGCGGGTAGAGCGGGAAGTCGGCTGCCAGCTTGTCCACGCGTGCCTGCAGGGCCTCGACGTCGGTGCTGTTGCCGGCCTTGAGGGCGGTGGCGATGATCTCGGCAACCTCGGTGAATTCGGCAGCACCGAAACCGCGGGTGGCCAGGGCCGGGGTGCCGATGCGCAGGCCGGAGGTGACCATCGGCGGGCGGGGGTCGAACGGGACGGCGTTGCGGTTGACCGTGATGCCCACCGAGTGCAGCAGGTCTTCTGCCTGCTGGCCGTCCAGCTGCGAGTTCCGCAGGTCCACCAGCACCAGGTGGACGTCCGTGCCGCCCGTGAGGACGGAGACGCCGGCTTCTGATACGTCGGCCTGGTTGAGGCGGTCGGCGATGATCCGGGCACCTTCGAGGACGCGCTCCTGGCGCTCCTTGAATTCCTGGGTGCCGGCGATCTTGAAGGCCACGGCCTTGGCGGCGATGACGTGCATCAGCGGCCCGCCCTGCTGGCCCGGGAAGACGTTGGAGTTCAGCTTCTTGGCCCACTGCTCCTTGGCCAGGATCACACCCGAGCGGGGACCGGCCAGGGTCTTGTGCACGGTGGAGGTAACGACGTCGGAGTGCGGCACCGGGCTCGGGTGCAGTCCGGCGGCCACCAGGCCGGCGAAGTGTGCCATGTCGGTCCAGAGCAGGGCGCCCACTTCATCGGCGATGGAGCGGAAGGCCGCGAAGTCCAGGTGGCGCGGGTAGGCGGACCAGCCGGCGATGATCACCTGAGGCTTCTCGGCAATGGCCTGCTCGCGGAGCTTGTCCATGTCGATGCGGAAGTTGCCTTCCTCGACCTGGTACGCGGCGACCTGGTACAGCTTGCCCGAGAAGTTCAGCTTCATGCCGTGGGTGAGGTGCCCGCCGTGGGCCAGGGACAGGCCCAGGATCTTGTCGCCCGGGGTGATCATCGCGGAAAGCGCTGCAGCGTTGGCCTGTGCGCCCGAGTGCGGCTGGACGTTGGCGTATTCGGCGCCAAAAAGGGCCTTGACCCTGTCGATGGCCAACTGCTCGGCAACGTCAACATATTCGCAGCCGCCGTAGTAGCGGCGGCCCGGGTAGCCCTCGGCGTACTTGTTGGTGAGGACGGAGCCCTGGGCCTCCATCACGGCGCGGGGTGCAAAGTTCTCGGAGGCGATCATTTCCAGCGTGCCCCGCTGGCGGCCGAGCTCCTGGTCCAGGACGGCGGCGATTTCGGGGTCAAGCTCAGCCAGCGGCTGATTGCTGACGGCGGTTGTTGAGGTGGCTGTAGTAGTCACGAAGAACTCCTGGCTAGGGATACGGGCACTGCTTAGGTCAGGCTACCGGCTTACGCAACTTCACACCCCCATATGACGAGACGTGAAAGTGCGGCCAGGGCTCTGATCTGCTGGCGCAGGTGCAGCCCCAATTCCGGCAAGACATGACCCTCGGCCCAGGCGTACGATCCGTGGTCTTCGTGATTGCCGCTCCCTGGTGGTTAGCCACCCAACGCCAGTTGCGACCATCCCAGCCTACCAAAACCAGCGCCCGCAGCGCGGGTAGGCTATTACGCGTGAATGAAGAGCAGCTGAACCAAGCGTACGTTGTAACCCTGTCCTGCCCGGACCGTCCCGGAATCGTCCACGCGGTGGCCGGGGCACTGCTGGCGGCAGGCTGCAACATCACGGATTCGCAGCAGTACGGCAGCCCTTCAACCGGAAACTTCTTCATGCGGGTTGAGGTAACCACGGCGGCTGCCAAGTCCGAACTGCGTGCCGCGCTGGAGCCGGTGGCGGAGGCCTTCTCGATGCAGTGGAACCTTAATACTGTCGGCGACAAGGTCCGCACCCTGGTGATGGCCAGCACCTCGGCCCACTGCCTGAACGACCTGTTGTTCCAGCAGCGCTCCGGCACGCTTCCCATCGAGATTCCCGCCATCGTGTCCAACCACCAGGACCTCGCCGGTCTGGCCGAGTTCTACGGCATCCCGTTCCACTACATCCCGGTGACCAGGGACACCAAGGTCCAGGCGGAGGACAAGCTGCGGGCCATCATCGCCGAGCACGACATCGAACTGACCGTCCTGGCCCGCTACATGCAGATCCTCTCCGACGAACTCTGCACCGAGCTGACCGGCAAGGCCATCAACATCCACCACTCATTCCTGCCGTCCTTCAAGGGCGCCAAGCCGTACCACCAGGCCCACGCCCGTGGCGTCAAGCTGATCGGTGCCACGGCACACTACGTGACGGCCGCCCTGGATGAGGGGCCCATCATCGAGCAGGAAGTCATTCGGGTGGACCACGCCCGCACCCCTGAGCAGTTCGTGCAGATGGGCCGCGATGTCGAGGGCCGCACCCTGGTCCAGGCCGTGCAGTGGCACGCCGAGCACCGGGTACTCCTGGACGGCAACCGGACCGTGGTCTTCAACTAGGTAGCAGTAGATGCCGTTTTGGGGCCCCAAAACGGCATCTGCTGCTACTTAGTTGGGTGCAGGGGTGGCTTAGGGTGAACCCATGGCTCCTCTGTACCCTTTTGCCGGAAACTCCCCGGCTGTCCATGACTCAGCGTTCGTCGCTCCGTCGGCGTCGATCATCGGCAATGCCACCCTGGGCCCGGATTCCAGCGCCTTCTACGGCGTCTCCGTCCGCGCCGATACCGCGGCCATCACCGTGGGTGCCGGCAGTAACCTGCAGGACAACGTGGTGCTGCATGCCGACCCTGGCTTCCCCTGCACGGTGGGCGAACGGGTCAGTGTGGGGCACGCCGCCGTCGTGCACGGCTGCACTGTGGAGGACGACTGCCTGATCGGCATGGGCGCCACGGTCCTCAACGGCGCGGTGATCGGCGCCGGCTCGCTGGTGGCGGCCGGCGCCGTCGTGCTCGAAGGAACGGTGGTTCCGCCCCGGTCACTCGTGGCGGGCGTGCCCGCCAAGGTGCGCCGAGAACTCACGGATGAAGAGTTCGACGGCGTCCGCGCCAACGCCACCCGGTACGTGGAGCTCGCGGCGAAGCACCGCGATATGCACAGTTAGTCCAGGCTGACCGGGCCGAACTCGTCCAGCAGGTCGCCCGGGCCCGGGTTGCCCGGCGCGGCCGACCCGCCCAGGTGCTTCACGACGCCCCACACGGCATTCAGCCCCGTGGTGACCGCACCTTCGGCCCAGCCGGCGGTGAAGGAGACGTCGTCGCCGGCCAGGAAGATGCCGCGCTGGGAGTCCGGAAGCCTGTCCTGCTTGAAGTGCGTGAACAGCCGCTGCTGGTAGCGGTAGTGCCCGGGCAGGTTGGCCTTGAAGGCACCCATGAAGTTGGGGTCCGCCTCCCAGGACACGGTGATGGGCTGACCCACGATGTGGCCGGCGATGTCCACACCGGGGTAGATCTGCTCCAGCGAGTGCAGCATCAGTTCCACGCGTTCGTCCGCGTCCAGCGCCAGCCACTTCAGCGCGTCGTCGTTCCAGGTGTAGGAGAGCAGGATGACGGCGGGCTGGTCCGGGCCGTTGTCCAGCAGGTACGTGGCCCGGTTCAGCCTGTCCGTCAGCGTCATGGACAGGACCTCATTGCCGGTGTCCGGGTCGATGTCCTTCCAGAACGGCCGGTCCACCATGACGAACGTCTTGGAGGACTGCATATAGTGCGATTTCTCCATCGCGGTCCACAGCTCTGCCGGGAACAGTGCCTCCTCCGTGTGGATCCGGGTGGACAGCAGCCAGGACTGGCAGGTGGCCACCACGGCCGGGTAGCTGGCCTCACGGCCCCAGCGTTCGCGGATCCGCAGGTTCCCGTCCGGGTCGCGGTTGATTCTTCCCACGGCTCCGCGGGGCGAGCCGGAGTGCAGCGAGGAAAGGGACGTGCCGGCCGGCCAGTGCACCATGTCCGACGGCGCGTGCTGCCAGAGTGCCTCGGGCAGCCGCTGCGCTCCACCCCGGATGAAGCGGTGCTGGTCGTCCGCGTCGGTGTAGACCACGCGCAGGATTTCCAGGATGGAGTTGGGAAAGTCGGTGTCCCAGCCGCCGGTGCCGAACCCCACCTGGCCAAAGGCCTCCCGGTGGGCGAACCCTGCCTTCTTAAAGGACTCGCTGGCGGCGATGAAGCCGTAGAAGGTCTGCTCGTCCATGAGCGGGAGCAGTTCGTTCCAGAGGTCCTTGATGCGGGCCATGTCCCGGGCGCGGATGGCCTCCTGCATTTCCACGAATTTGGCACCGTCATTGACCGCGGCCTTCCAGGCGTCGGCCACCTCCCGGAAGAACGGCGGCAGGTCCCCCGGCTTCTCCGCGTAGTGCTTCCTGCCGGCTAGCTCGATCACGGTGCTGGAGGTGGCCTCGGCAAGCGGGTTGGGGAAGTCCTGGGTCTCCAGGCCCAGCAGGTCCACATAGTGGTAGAAGGCCTTGCCCGACACCGGGAAGCGCATGCCGCCCAGGTCCGCCACCACTCCGGGGGCCGCGGGGAAGGCGGCGGTGCGGAGCCGGCCGCCGATTTGGTCCGCTTCGTAGACCACGGGCCGCAGCCCGAGCTTCATCAATTCATAGGCGGTCACCAGGCCGGAGACGCCGGCGCCGATAACGGCCACTTCCGTACCGTAGAGCTCCGGCGGGACGGAGCCCAGGCCAGCCGGGTGGGCCAGGTAGTGGTCGTAGCTGAACGGGAAGTCGGGGTTCAGCATGGTGATGGGGGCCGGGTGCCGGTCGATGACCCGTCCGGCGGCATCGGTAGGAGCCGCGGAAGTGCTGGAGGGGTCGAAGGCCGGCAGTTCGGTAGCGGTGGTCATGATAGTTCTGCTTTCACAGGTTCCTGGCTCGGGGCCTTTGCGGTCAGTTCACGGTAGTCGGACTCGCTGAGAGCCGCTACCTTCGAGTTCCGGCGTCCATAGCCGAAGTAGACGGCGATTCCCACGAGCATCCAGGCGCCAAAGACAACCCAGGTATCGGCGCCAAGGTTCGCCATCAGGTAGGCGCACATCAGCGTGCCCAGCACGGGAGTCATGGGGTACAGCGGCACCCGGAAGCTGCGCTTCAGGTCCGGGCGGTTGCGCCGCAGGTAGATGACGGCGACGTTGACCAGCGCAAAGGCAAACAGGGTTCCAATGCTGGTGGCGTCGGCGAGGGCACCGAGCGGGACCAGCCCCGCGGTAAGTGCGACGGCGGTGCCAACGATCAGGGTTCCTGCTGCCGGGGTGCCGGTCCGGGCGGAGACGCGGCCGAAGACCCTGGGCACCAGGCCGTCCCTGGACATCGAGAGCAGGATGCGGGTCTGGCCATACAGGACCGTGAGCACGATGCTGGCGATGGCCAGGACAGCCCCGACGGAAAAGACCAGTGCGATCCATGGCTGGTGGGTTGTTTCCTCCAGGATCTGGACCAGGGCGGCCTCGGTGCCGTCGAACCAGCCCCAGGGCCGGGCGCCAATGGCGGCGACGGCCACGAGGACGTAGATGCTGGTGACAATCACCATGGACAGCAGGATGGCGCGGGGAAGATCGCGCTTGGGGTTTTTGGCCTCTTCACCCGCGGTGGATGCAGCGTCAAAGCCGATGTAGGAGAAGAACACCCGGGAGGCGGCGGCGGAGACCCCTGCGGCGCCCATGGGCAGGAGCGGTTCGAAGTTTCCGGCGTCGAAGGCGGTAAAGGCAACGGCGCAGAAGAACAGCAGGATGCCTATTTTTACGATGACGATTGCCGTGTTGATCCAGGCGCTTTCACGGGCACCGCGGACCAGCAGGATCGTGGCCAGCACCACGATGGCCATCGCTGGAAGGTTCACCATTCCCCCGTCCCCGGGAGGCTGCGACATGGCATCAGGGAGCACCTGGCCGAACACCGCCAGCGTCTCGTTGACATACTGGCCGGCGCCCACGGCAACCGCGGCGACCGAGACGGCGTACTCCAGGACAAGGCACCACCCGCAGATCCATGCCATGCCCTCCCCCATCGTCGCGTAGGAGTAGGAGTAGCTCGAGCCCGCGACGGGAACAAGGCCTGCCATTTCGGCGTACGACACTGCGGAGAGCAGCGCGGCCAGGCCGGCAATGACGAACGAGATCCAGATGGCCGGGCCGGCCAGCGGAACCGACTCGCCAAGGATCACCAGGATGCCGGTTCCCAAGGTGGCGCCGACGCTGATCATGGTCAGGTGGAGGACGCCGAAGCTGCGCACCAGCCCGGTCCCGCCCTCGCTGCTTCCGGTTTCGCTGACCATCTGGCCGATCGGTTTGCGGCGCAGCAGCTGGGCCCGGAGGCCGGGCCGCCCGACACTGGGCGCAATGGTTTTTTCGGTGGTCACAGGCACGGTCACCGTTGACGTCCCTTCAGAGTAGTTGTCGGTTTCCCCTCCCCAAGGTTGGCATGTGAGCCAACTCTCAGGGCGGTGCAAAATGACTTATAGTGATCCACCATGAGACTTAATGCACAGGGCTTCCATGAGGCCGGAGCGCGCAAAAGACGCGGCCGGGCGGATATATCAAACCATGCCGGCTGAGCCCGCCACGTCCGGACGGCTGAGCTTCGTCACCCTCCAGCAGTTCCTTGACCAGCTGCCGCCGGTGTTGAAAATGCTTCACGACGGCGGCAGCGGCGGCCGGCTGCTGCGGTGGGTGGAGCCCAGCGAGCTGGAGGACCCCACGCCCTACCTTCCGGAGGGCGAATTCCTGCTCACCGCCGGCCTTCCCTTCCTTGGCGACGGCGGATCAGCCGGGAGCGTTGACGCCTATGTCCGGCGGCTGGTCGACGCCAAGGTCGCCGCCCTGGGCTTCGGGATCAGGCCCTACTTCGACGCCGTCCCGGATGTGGTCCTCGACGCATGCCGGCGGCACAACCTCACCTTGTTCGAGGTGCCGGAGTCGCTCCCCTTCGCGGCGATCGGCCTGCAGTTCTCCCAACTCCTGGAGACCGACAACGCCAAAGTCTTCCGGCAGCTGGCAGAGACCAACAGGCAACTCATGCGCGCCGTCCTCTCCCCCAAACCGGAACACGAACTGCTCGCAGCACTGGTCCAGCGCGTGCCCGTTTGGGCCGTGATGGTGGGAGCGGACGGCCGGGTGCGGGCGCGCGGCACCAGTGCCGGCGGCAGCACCGCCGTCGAACTTTCCCTGCTGGAACCCATGCTGGAACGGCTTCTGTCCGGCCGCGGCCCCCGCGTGGAAATGGACGGCTTTGACCAGCCCGGTTCCGCGCTGGTGGTGGGCCACCCGCTGCGGAGCACCAGGGACGCCAACCTCGGTGCCCTGATCCTGGGCTCCGACGTTCCGCTGACCCCGGCACAGAACAACATGGTCCAGTCCGCCGTCGGGTTGCTGGAACTGCTGGTCCGGCAGCGGACCAGCGGCTCCCTGGCTCCCAGCCAGCTGGCCACCGCGGTCCTGCTGCATCCCGAAAGCCTCACGGGCGGTGACACCAAGCACCTCAACGGACTCAAGGACCTGCTCGCCCAAAGCCTGTCCTCCACCCGGTCCGCGCCCGTCCGCGTGCTCCAGGGCGTCAAGGTGGAGGCGCCGGAGTGGCCGGCGGGAGAGAGTCCCGTGAGGGAACTGCTGCAGTGGCGGCGGATGTTCGATACGAAGCTGGTGGAGATCACGGACTACGGGTTCGCGGCAGTGACCCGGCTCAAGGTGGACGATGCGCTGCTTGCCGACGTCGAGAAGCTCGGGTGGCGCCTGGTGATTGGCGAACCCACCGAGTTGGCCGGCCTTCCCGCCGCATACCAGCGCGCCACCTCCCTGCGAAGCCGGGTGCAGAGAAGCGGACAAAGCATCCGGGCCGGCGAGGTCTCCTGGTCGGTCACCGGCCTGCTTGGCCGAGAGGCCGGGACCCTGCTGGCCGAACGGCTCCTGCATCCGGTCCTGGCACTTGAACCGGACCGGCGCGATCCGCTGCTGGCCGTCCTCCGCGGCTGGCTTGGCGAAAACGGCAGCTGGGATGGTTCGGCCAAGCTGCTGGGGCTCCACCGCAACAGCGTGCGGCGGCAAATCGGGGTCCTTGCCGAGCTGCTCCAGATGGACCTGAATCAGGCACAGGTCCGGGCGGAGTTATGGATCGCGCTGCAGTACACCGATGGGTTGACCGGCGGGGCGGGCTAACCGGGCGGGACGGTGGGCAGCGGCGGCTAGGGGGTACTATCCCCGGGCTGGCCTGTTTCCCGGGCCAGGCCGGCCTCCCATTCTCGGTACAGTTCCGGCCGCCGCTCCCGCAGGTACGGCACGTCGTTTCTGGCTGCGCGGACGGCGTCCGGTCCCACCTCGGCGAAAAGCAGTGCCGGAGCGTCGCCTGCTTCGGCGAGGAGTCCGCCGTCGGGCCCTGCCACCACACTGCCGCCGCCGAAGGTGTAGGCGTCCTCGGAGCCACAGTGGTTGGCATATGCCACATTCAGCTGGCTTTCCAGGGCCCGGGCGCGGATGAGCACCTGGGGTACGGCCTCGTAACCGGCGGACAGTGCCGTGGGGACCAGGAGCAGTTCCGCGCCGCGGCCGGCTGCTGCCCGGGCGGCCTCGGGGAACTCGATGTCGTAGCAGATCAGCAATGAGGTGCGGACGCCGTTGAAATCCACGACGGCGGGAGGTTGCGAGGCTGCCACGAACGCCTTGCGTTCCTCATCGCCGAAGAGGTGCACCTTGGCGTACCTCAGCAGCTCGGTGCCGGTGGCATCCACCAGGGTTGCTGATATGTGCCACCTTCGGGTGCCGGCGGCCTCCACGTCAACGCGGCCGTCACCAGCCGCTTCGGCGGGCAGGCTATAGACAAGTGCAATGCGGTTCCGGCGCGCAATGTCGGCCAGCCGTTCGCGGATGGCGGGAAGGCTTGCAGGGTCCAGCTCGTCCCGTACCCGCAGCGGGGCGTAGCCCACGGGGAACAGTTCCGGTGTCAGGAGCAGGTGGGCGCCCGCATCCGCGGCCCCTATGGCTGCGTCCTCAATGGTCCGAAGATTGGCCTCGACGTCCAGGACCACAGCGTTCGCCTGCAGGACGGACAGCAGCATCGTTACCACCTTCTGTATCCCCGTCCACACAAAAGGTGGAAGGGCCGGACTGATCTCATGGTCCAGCCTAGCCAGCCGCATGGAAAGGACGACGGGTCGTTTGGACCCGGCCGGGACCGACCCGGGACGTAATGCACGGAAACGGTGGAGCGGCGATTTGGCCGACGGTTCGCCGCACATCCGCGAGGCCTTGCGTTAACTTCTTGACTACAAGAGCAGCGATAGGGCAATCTTCTTAGCATGTCCGCAACCACGCGCTCAACGAGGAGCAAGCCCAAGAACCCCGGTTCACAATCCGCCCTGCGGCAGCTGAACCAGCAGCGGATCATTGAGGCACTTATGGGCGGCCCGTCCACGCAGGCGGAGCTCGCCCGGCAGACAGGGCTCTCCACGGCCACTGTCTCGAACATCGTCAAGATCATGCTGGATTCGGGCCTGGCGTCCACCGAACCCATTACCAGCTCCGGCCGCCGGGCACTGAACGTACGGCTGAACAGCAACGGCGCGGTAGCAGTGGGAATCGACTTCGGGCGGCGGCACCTGCGGGTGGTGCTGGCGTCGCTCAGCTACCACGTCATTGCCGAAGAATCGGTTCTCCTCCCCTTGGGCCACCAAGCGGAGGAAGGTATCCAGGCGGCGGTGGACCTATTGGAGAAACTGCTCCGGGAAAGCGGGGTGGAACGCACCTCGGTGGTGGGCGCCGGCGTCGGCATTCCCGGCCCCATTGACCGCCGGACCGGGACGGTGGCCCAGGGCGCGATCCTTCCCGAATGGGTAGGCATCAACATCCTTCAGCATCTTGAGGAAACCTTGAGAATCCCCGTCTTTGTTGACAACGACGCCAATCTCGGGGCCTGGTCAGAAGTGACTTGGGGGCAGCATTCGGGGGTCAGCAACTTGCTGTTCCTGAAAATTGGATCCGGCATCGGCGCCGGCTTGATCCTCAACGGTTCGCCCTACTACGGCAACGTGGGGATCACCGGCGAAATCGGCCATGCCACCATCCACGAGCAGGGGCTGGTGTGCCGCTGCGGCAACCGCGGATGCCTTGAAACCATAGCGTCCACCACCACCATGATTGAGCTCCTCAGCCGGGGCGAGGACCCTCCCCTGACACCCGCGGACATTGTCCGCAAGGCCCTCAACAGGGACTCTGCCACCCTCCGCGTGGTGGACGACGCAGGATTGGCGGTAGGCCGCGCGCTGGGCAATGTGGCCAACCTGATCAATCCTGAGGTGATCGTTGTAGGCGGGCCGCTGGCAGGCCTTGGGGACATCCTGCTGGACCCTATCCGGAGGGGATTAATCCGCCATGCGGTGCCGGTTATTGGTGAGACCACAACCCTCACCATGTCCTCCCTGGGAGACCGCGCAGAGGCCCTCGGGGCAGCCGCCCTGGTGTTCCAGCACGCCGGGATTCGGAAGTCCTAGACCACATCGTTACCCGGCAATTGCGTTAAAGACTTGACGACAACAGCTGTGATCCAGTTTACTTTTGGTTCAGACGGCCCTGCGCTTTGCCGGCCGGACAAAGAAGTCATTGCATTGGAGGGTTAGGGCAACATGACGTCCCAGACCACGCAGACGGACCCGATCATCCTCGAGATGCGGTCCATCACCAAAGAATTCCCGGGCGTTAAAGCGTTGGATAACGTGAGCCTCCGGGTCAAGGCCGGTGAGATCCACGCCATTTGCGGCGAGAACGGCGCCGGCAAGTCCACCCTGATGAAAGTCCTCTCCGGGGTGTACCCGTACGGCAGCTACGACGGCGACATCGTCTACCAGGGGCAGGTCCAGCAGTTCAGGGATATCCGGGCCAGCGAACACGCCGGCATCGTGATCATCCACCAGGAACTGGCGCTGATCCCGGAGCTGTCCATCATGGAGAACATCTTCCTTGGCAACGAACCCACAAAGCGGGGCGTGATCGACTGGGCCGAAGCCAGGCTGCGGTCACTGGACCTGCTGGCGAGGGTGGGCCTGCGGGATGATCCGGACACGCCCATCAAGGAGATCGGTGTCGGCAAGCAGCAGCTGGTGGAGATCGCCAAGGCGCTGAACAAGTCCGTGAAGATCCTGATCCTCGACGAACCCACTGCCGCCCTCAACGAGTCCGACTCCCAGCACCTGCTGGACCTGATGCTCGGGCTGAAGGCCAAGGGCATCACGTCCATCATCATTTCCCACAAGCTCAACGAAATTGAGCAGATCGCCGACTCCATCACCATCATCCGTGACGGCAAATCCATCGAGACCCTTGACGTGAAGGCCGACGGCGTGGACGAGGACCGGATCATCAAGGGCATGGTGGGGCGGACCCTCGAGTCCCGCTTCCCGGACCACACCCCCAAGATCGGCGAAGTCTTTTTCGAGGTCAAGGACTGGACCGTGGGCCACCCCGCCATCCAGGACCGCCTCGTGTGCAAAGGTTCCAACTTCTTTGTCCGCCGTGGCGAGATCGTGGGATTTGCCGGCCTCATGGGCGCAGGGCGAACCGAGCTGGCCCGCTCGGTGTTCGGACGCTCTTACGGCAGGTTCATCAGCGGCCACATCTACAAGGACGGCCGCGAGGTCACACTCAAGAATGTCCGCCAGGCCATCGACGCGGGGCTGGGCTATGTCACGGAGGACCGCAAGTCGCTGGGACTGAACCTCCTGGACGACATCAAAACCACCACGGTGGCAGCGAACCTGCGGAAGATCAGCCACAACTATGTGGTGGACGCCAACCAGGAGTTCACGGTGGCCGAGGAGTACCGCAAGTCCCTCCGCACCAAAACACCTTCCGTGGAAGAAGGCGTCGCCAAGCTCTCGGGCGGCAACCAGCAAAAGGTGGTTCTGGCCAAGTGGATGTTCACCGATCCCGACCTGCTGATCCTGGACGAGCCCACGCGCGGCATTGACGTCGGCGCCAAGTACGAGATCTACGGCATCATTCAGCAGCTGGCCAACCAGGGCAAGGGAGTCATCGTCATCTCCTCGGAGCTCCCCGAGCTCCTGGGCCTGTCCGACCGTATCTACACGATCTTCGAAGGCGCCATCACCGGCGTCCTGAACAAGGACGAGGCCACTCAGGAAAGCCTGATGAAGCTGATGACCTCCGCCACCCGAAAAGCCGCCTGACCCTCTGGCCCATTCCAGAACCTTCCGGACACAAGGACTGAAACCATGAACGCCCTCAAGAAGCTTTTTGGCGGCAATACCCGCCAATTCGGCATGATCTTCGCCCTGGTGGCGCTGATCATCTTCTTCCAGATTGCCACCCAAGGCCGGACGCTTACCTCCGGCAACGTCATCAACCTCTTCAACGGCAACTCCTACATCCTCATCCTGGCAATCGG
The DNA here is from genome assembly GCF_006715225.1 of Arthrobacter sp. SLBN-112. Classification (NCBI taxonomy): domain Bacteria; kingdom Bacillati; phylum Actinomycetota; class Actinomycetes; order Micrococcales; family Micrococcaceae; genus Arthrobacter; species Arthrobacter sp. SLBN-112. The sequence continues at coordinate 2,345,505 of NZ_VFMU01000001.1, read as the reverse complement.
CATGGTGCTGGTGATAATCGCCGGACACATCGACCTTTCCGTCGGCTCCGTCGCCGCCTTCGTTGGCGTCACCGTGGCCCTGGCCATCCGCGACTGGGGCATCCCCTGGTACGCCGGGGTCCTCCTCGGCCTGCTCCTGGGCGCCCTGATCGGCGCCTGGCAGGGCTGGTGGACCGCGTACGTCGGGATCCCGGCGTTCATCGTGACCCTGGCAGGCATGCTCCTGTTCCGCGGCTTCAACCAGTTCGTGGGCAAGTCCAACACCATCCCCGTCCCCTCGGACTTCCAGTACCTGGGCTCCGGGTACCTGCCCGAAGTAGGACCCAACATCGGTTACAACAACTTGACCCTGCTGCTCGGCCTTGCCGCCGCCGCGTTCGTGGTCGTCAGCGAGCTGCGCTCCCGCGCCAGGGCCAAGGCACTCGGTGCCGAAGTTCCCGAAATGTGGGTCACCGTCCTGAAGCTGGTCCTCGTCTGCGCAGCCGTCCTCTACGCCACGTACCTGTTCGCCACGGGCCGTCCGGGCACCTCCTTCCCTGTCCCCGGCCTCATCCTGGCCGTCCTTGTCCTGATCTACGGCTTCATCTCCTCCCGCACCGTCATCGGCCGCCACGTCTACGCCGTGGGTGGCAACCGGCATGCAGCAGAGCTGTCCGGCGTCCAGTCCAAGAAGGTCAACTTCCTGGTGATGATGAACATGTCCATCCTGGCGGGCCTGGCCGGCATGATCTTCGTCGGCCGGTCCACCGCCTCAGGTCCGTTCGACGGCGTCGGCTGGGAACTGGACGCCATCGCCGCAGTATTCATCGGCGGCGCGGCAGTGACCGGCGGCGTGGGCACCGTCATCGGGTCCATCATCGGTGGCCTGGTCATGGCAGTCCTGAACAACGGCCTCCAGCTCCTCGGCGTCGGTGCAGACCTGACCCAGATCATCAAGGGCCTGGTGCTCCTGATCGCTGTCGCCTTCGACGTCTACAACAAGAGCCAGGGCAAGACGTCCATCATCGGCATGCTGACCAGGAACTTCAACCGCCCCTCCGGCGGCGGCCCGAGCAACCCGCTCCAGCCCGACGAAACCACCTCCACCAAGGAAGCGATCGCCAGGGAAGCCTGAGCTCCCGCGACCTGACCGAGTTATACACAACAAAGAAAGAGAACCAACAATGCGAATGTTTGGTAAAGCAGGAAAGGCCGCAGCGGTTGCTGCCATCGCAGCACTGGCGCTGACGGGCTGTGGACGCTCGGAATCCCCCTCGGGCGGAGCCAGCGGAGGAGCAGGCGGATTCCCGCAGGACTCCTCCATCGGCGTGGCACTCCCGCAGAAAACCAGTGAAAACTGGGTTCTGGCCGAAAAGCTCTTCAACGACGGCCTCAACGGTGCAGGGTTCAAGGCTGACGTCCAGTTCGCCAACGGCGGCGTGTCGGAGCAGCAGAACCAGATCAGCGCCATGGTCACCAAGGGTGCCAAGGTCATCATCGTGGGTGCCATCGACGGCTCCCAGCTGGGAACCCAGCTGAAGCAGGCCAAGGACAGCGGCGCCACCATCATCGCTTACGACCGCCTGCTGCTGAACACCGAGAACGTGGACTACTACGTGGCCTACGACAACTTCAAGGTCGGTGTCCTCCAGGGCCAGGCCCTGCTGGAGGGCATGAAGGCCAAGAAGCCAAGCGGCCCCTACAACATCGAACTCTTCGCCGGCTCCCCCGATGACGCCAACGCAAAGGTCTTCTTCGACGGCGCCATGAGCGTCCTGAAGCCGAAGATCGACGACGGCACGCTCAAGGTCCTGTCCGGCCAGACCAACTTTGAGCAGGCTGTGACCCAGGGCTGGAAGGCAGAGAACGCCCAGCGCCGTGCCGACACGCTGCTCACCGGCAGCTACGGCAGCGCAAGCCTGGACGGCGTCCTCTCCCCCAACGACACCCTGGCCCGCGCCGTCCTGACCTCGGTCAAGGCAGCCGGGAAGCCGACCCCCGTCATCACCGGCCAGGACTCGGAAGTTGAGTCCGTCAAGTCCATCCTCGCGGGTGAGCAGTACTCCACCATCAACAAGGACACCCGCAAGCTCGTTGAGCACGCGATCACCATGGTCAAGGACCTCCAGGCAGGCAAGAAGCCTGAGGTCAACGACGACAAGTCCTACAACAACAAGGTCAAGACCGTTCCGGCCTACCTGCTGGAGCCGGTCATCGTGACCGCCGCCAACGTGAAGACGGCCTACAAGGACGATCCCGTACTCGGCCCGATCACCAAGTAACACCCTTTAGAACCAGCCGGTACACCGGCAACCGGAATGCCCGGTCCCTCCGAGGGGCCGGGCATTCCTGCGTCTTGGCACAGCCGCAAACACTTCACAGCCCAGGCACAGGTCTGGCCGGATTCCTGCACAGGATGCCCGGCGAGGGTTGATGCGAAGCCGGCCTTCCGCGCCGGCACCTGAGTCATAGGAGTAGAGTGAGCGTCCTTGCCCGAAGCGTAGGCAATGCCTTCAGAAACAAGGTCCGCACCGCAGCTGTTGTCGCGGTGCTGGCCGTCGCCATAGGCCTTGCCCTGGCCATGCTGGTGGCCAACCAGGCGGTCGGGGCGAAAGTCCAGGAGCTCAACGCCTCCGTCGGCACCGTCCTGACCGTCAACCCCGCCGGCGGGCAGGGCTTCGAAGGCGGCGGCGAGCCGCTCACCACCGACCAGGCAGCCACGGCCGCCGGCGTGCCCAACGTCAGTGCCGTCGTCGGGACCTCCTCACTGCGGCTGCGCAACGCTGCGGAAGCCGCCGCACAGGCCGCTGCACAAACTGGACAAACCGGCCAGGCCGGCCCCGGAGGCCAAGCCGGGCAGGGCGGCCCCGGCGGCCAGGCGGCTGCCACGCTGACCACCAGCCTGACGGCGGCGGTGGATGCGGGCACCCTTGGCAACCGCAACCAGCAGGCCAACGGCACCACGGGGGCCACCGGAACCACCCAGCAGCCCACCCGGTCCCTGCCCATCACCGCCACCGGCATCGGCGCCGAGGTGGACACCACGGGCAAGGCACTGAACATTACCCAGGGCTCCGGCCTCGGCGACTACTCGGCGGCGTCCACGGCCGCATTGTTGGGCACCACTTTGGCGGAGAAGAACAGCCTCACCGTCGGATCCACCTTCACCATCAATGACCAGACCTACACGGTCTCCGGCCTGTTCGACGCCGGCACCACCTTCGGCAACAACGCTGTCTATGTCACCCTCCCCACCGCCCAGACCCTCGCCGGCACACCCGGTGAACTGTCCAGCATGATCGTGACGGTCAATTCCATGGACAATGTCGCCGCTGCCAAGACGGCTTTGCAGACAGCCCTTGGCGCGGACAAGGCTGACGTGACCCAGGGCCAGAACCTGCAGAGCGCGGTCAGCTCCCTGGACAGCGTCAAGAACATCTCCTTCATCGCGTTCGTCGCCGCCCTGGGCACTGCCGGACTCATCATCCTGCTCATCATGGTGATGCTGGTCCGCGAGCGCCGCCGCGAAATCGGCGTGCTGAAGGCCATTGGCGCGCCCAACCGCACCATCGGCCTGCAGTTCGTCCTCGAAGCGCTGGTCCTGGCAGCCCTGGGCAGCGCCGTGGGGACCGCCATCGCTTCGTTCGCCAGCGGCGGCATTGCCTCCGCCCTGATCAGCAGCAACACCACCACAACCACTGCCACCACGGGCCGGGGCTTTCCGGGCGGGGCCGGCGGTGGCGCGGGCTTCCCGGGCGGCCAGGGTGGACCCTTTGGCGGCGCTTCCCAGCTGTTGACCTCCGTCACCGCCGGCGCATCGCCCGGAGTTATTGCCGGTGGCATCGCCGCCGTGTTCGGCGTCGCCATTATCGGTGCCCTGGTTCCCGCGCTGCTCACGGCACGCATCCGTCCCATCGAAGTCCTGCGAGGAGAATAGCCATGATTGAAGTCAAGAACCTGGTCCGCACCTTCAACTCCGGTGACCGCACCATCAAACCGGTCAACGACGTCAGCTTCGTCCTCGAACAGGGCGCGCTGGCCTCGATCGTGGGCAAGAGCGGCAGCGGCAAGAGCACGCTGTTGTCCCTCCTTGGTGCACTGGACAAACCCACCAGCGGAGACGTCGTCGTCAATGGTGTCAGCCTTGCCGGCATGCCGGATGCAAAGCTGACGGAATACCGCCGCCGGGACATCGGCTTCGTGTTCCAGCAGTTCAACCTGATCCCCAACCTGTCCGCCATCGACAACGTCATGCTCCCCATGGAATTCGCCGGAGTGCGCAACGCGGCCAGGGCGCAGCGCGCCAGGGAGCTGCTGGAGCAGGTCCAGCTGGATCCCTCCAAGCACGGGCGGCGCATCAACCGGCTCTCCGGCGGCGAGCAGCAGCGCGTGGCCATTGCCCGGGCACTGGCCAACGAGCCCAAGCTGATCCTCGCCGATGAGCCCACGGGCAACCTCGACGAGCAGACCGGCGACCACATCATCGAGCTCCTCAGCTCGCTCAGCCGGGATCACGACACCACCATCCTGGTGGTCACGCACGACCGGGCCTTGGCCAACAAAACGGACCGCCGGTTCCGCCTGCAGCAGGGCAAGCTGACGGAGGAGCCGGTCCGCGGCAGGGCGGCGGCCGCCAACGCCTGACAACAGTCCACGAGGGCCAAAGGTGAGGACATCCCGTCCCATCGTTGGCCCTTCCTGGTCTCCTGCGTCATCCCGCCGGAAGTTCCCTGTCCTTCCCCGCCGCTGTGACAGGATTGCAGCTATGACTGCTCCCATCGCCACGCCATGGCTTTCCAGCCAGCCCGACCAGGATCCCCGTTCTGCTACCGGTGCTCGCCTTCGCTGGGGGATCATCGCGACGGGCAGCATCGCCCGCGCCGTCTCGCAGGACCTCGCGCTGCTTGAAGACGCCGAGCTGTATGCGGTCAGCTCCCGGACACAGGACACTGCCGACGCTTTTGCCGTGGCCTATGACTTTGCAAAGGCCTACGGGGACGACGACGGTGTACCCGGCTACCATCGGCTGCTCGCCGATGACGCCGTGGACGTTGTCTACGTCGCCACGCCCCACGCACAGCACCACGAGATAGTCCTTGCCGCCCTCAACGCCGGCAAGCATGTTCTCTGCGAGAAGGCTTTCACCATCAACGCCCGTGAAGCATCGGAACTCATCGACCTTGCCCGCAGTCGCGGGCTCTTCCTCATGGAGGCGGTGTGGAGCCGCTTCCTGCCCTCGATGCAGCGGGCGTTCCAGATCGCAGCTTCGGGTGAACTGGGCGACATCCACTGGATCACCGCGGACCTGGGATTCCCGGCGCCGTACTCCCCCACAGCCAGGCTGTGGGCCCGGAAGGACGGCGGAGGTGCCTTGCTGGATTTGTCCGTCTACCCGCTCCTGTGGGCGCTGGGCACCCTTGGCTTTCCCCAGACAGTCAGCGCCACCGGCTTTGTCAACGATGACGGCGTGGACGCGCAGAACGCTATGACCCTTGGCTACGGCAACGCGGCCCAGGTGCAGCTCACCTCCTCGCTCCTGGCCCACGGTCCCCGCACGGCAACCGTCGCGGGGAGCCAGGGCTTCCTGCAGAGCGTGGGTTCCATCAACAACCCCGGCGAACTCATCATCACCAAGGGGTGGGAAGAGAGCCGAACTGAGACCTTTGACGTGGTAGGCAAGGGCTACGCTTACGAACTGCGCGAAGTCATGCGGTGTGTCCAGCAGGGGCTGACCGAAAGTCCGGTGATGCCGCTTGAGGACACGCTGAACACCATGCGCCTGTTCGACGGTGTTCGCGCCCAGCTGGGCGTGAGCTACCCGAACGACAGCCATTAGGGGCGGGCACGCAAGGAAGAACGACGGCGCCAAGCCCGGCTTTCCCAGGACGGTCAAGCATGTGACCTCCTGCTTTCGCCCTTGACACCTTGTGTGCCTGTTCCCGCCATTTGTAAAATCCCTTTAGCGAAGTCTGGACTTGCAGCGACATCCGGTCATAGGCTTTAGGCAACATCGATTGCACTGATCACTGGGGGGTGGTACGCATGGCTCGAACGAGTTCGCCATGGCGTGCCCTGCGCCCGGTGATCCTTGCCGGAGCAGCCGCAGTTTCCTGGCTGACGCTTTCGTCAACGGCAGCATCCGCCGACTCCGGGTCTGATTCCTCATCCCTGCTCGGCAGCCTCACCAGCTCGGTTTCATCGCTGGCCCAGGATGTTGCGCCTACGGTTTCACCGGCTGCGCCAACCTCCCCGGCCGGACCTGCCACAGGGCCCGGCTTGTTGGTGCCTGTGGTAACCCCAGTTTCCGGGCTGGCAGACAATTTGATTGCCGCCGTTCCCGTCGTGGACCAGGTGATCCCGGCTGGCACTGTTGCCACGGTCTCCGCCCCCGTTGTTGGGCTTGCCGACATCGTGACGGCCGGCGTGGCGCAGGTTGTTGTAGCCCCCGCAGCCGAGGCCGTTCCGGCACTCGAGCCGGTGCTCCAACCGGTATCTGACCTTCTAACCGGTGCTGCCCCGCTGCCCCTCCCGCTTCCGGATCCGCCTGTTGGCGCGGTGCCCGTGGATCTTCCTGCAGGGGTAATCCCTGATTCCGCGGCAGCTCAGAGCGCAGCCGTGGAAACACTTCCAGATGTACCCGAGACGGCACCGGAACCTGATGTTGCCGGGTCCGCAGCTGCCGGGCAGGATACGGGCGGCAACCCGGGGTCGGAAGCGTCAGGCGTTACAGTCCTGGCGGGCACTTCCGGCCCGCGGACTGCAGTATCTGTGCCCGCTGACCCGGCTTATGAGCATCCCCTACCCGTTGGCCCGGCCCCGCTGCCTGCCCAGGTTCCTGCCCCGGCGTCGGGTGCGGGGAGCGGTGGGTCTTCCAGCGGCACGTCAGGTGCCGTGGCATGGCTTACCCCTTTCGGTTTTGGTTTTGAACGTCCGGGCGTTGTTCCCGCCATCGGGGCGTCTGAGCACGCTCCTGCGCCGGTGTCATTCGACCCCGGTTCTTCCCCTGACTAGTTGAGGCCACCTGCCCTGCATCGGGCAGCACGTGGACTTACGGGCAGCTGATCTGCGCCCGAACAACCTCAACTTTTCAGGAGTATCCATCATGAACTGCACCCTTCGCAGGGGGCTGCTTAGCACCCTCTTTGCCGGCGGCCTTTTGGCTTTCGGTTGCGCTGCCGCAAGCGCAGCGGACACCACCAGCGGGACGGACCTTTCCGCCTCCGCCCTTATCTCGGCGGCGGCACCCGCCGACTCGACGTCGTTGGGCCTGCTGGGTGACCCAACGCCGGCCGCTTCTACGGGTGTCGCCGCCGCAGTGGACGTCAACCTCGGCCTCGGAAGCACCGGGACCACGGACGCCACCACAGCAGATCTCGCCGTTGACGCAGCTGTAGACCTCGGCCTCGGCGGCATCACCACCGACCCCGCAACCACCAACACCACCGACTTGGCAGCCGCAGTGGACGTCAACCTCGGCCTGGGAAGCACCGGCACGGGGACCACGGACGCCACCACGGCAGACTTCACCGCCGACGCAGCCGTAGACCTCGGCCTCGGCGGCATCACCGACTTGGCAGCCGCAGTGGACGTCAACCTCGGCCTGGGAAGCACCGGCACGGGGACCACGGACGCCACCACGGCAGACCTCACCGCCGACGCAGCCGTAGACCTCGGCCTCGGCGGCATCACCGGTGATACCAACGGGCTTGGCACCACCGACCTGGCAGCCGCAGTGGACGTCAACCTCGGCCTGGGAAGCACCGGGACCACGGACGGCACCACGGCAGACCTCACCGCCGACGCAGCCGTAGACCTCGACCTCGGCGGCATCACCACCGACCCCGCAACCACCGGCACCACCGACCTGGCAGCCGCAGTGGACGTCAACCTCGGCCTGGGAAGCACCGGCACGGGGACCACGGACGGCACCACGGCAGACCTCACCGCCGACGCAGCCGTAGACCTCGGCCTCGGCGGCATCACCGGTGATACCAACGGGCTTGGCACCACGGTTGATGCAGCCCTGGACCTCGCCATTGGCGGTGTCACCAACGGTGGTACGGCAGGTGGAGTCGATGCAGTGATTGACCTTGGAGCTGGTGTGGGCACCGGAACTGCAGGCACCGGCGGACTGGATGCTGTTGCGGACCTGGGTATCGGACTCGGTGGTGACAGCAGCACCGGCACCCCGGGCACGAACGAACCCGGCACCACTGATCCGGGAACCACCAGCCCGGGAGACGGCACCAGCGGAGACACGGGCACCCTTGATCCGGGAACCAGTGCTCCAGGTACCGGTACTCCGGGTTCAGGCGCCCCTGCCGGCAACGGCGGCACCACTGCCGGCGATGATTCCGCAAGCGGCACCGGCGGCACCGGTACTGCAGGCAGCGGCAATTTCACGGCGGCCCCGGCAGGCTCCATCGCGGTAAGCGGAGGCATCGCCACGGTTACGGCGCCCCACAGCACCCCGGCCAGCGGAAGCTCCGCCCTTGCCAACACGGGTTCTGCCCACACGGGCCTGGCCAAAACCGGCTGGGATGGATCGCTGGTTCCCCTGGCCCTGCTGCTCCTGGCCGGCGGACTCCTGATGCTCCGCAAGCGCAAGGTGTCCTAGAAACATCAAGGCAGCAACGGAAACCGCCCGCACACGCGCCTGAAGCGGCAGCATTCAGTGGGCTGACGAAAGGAGGACATAACCCAAACAACCAAGCAACAGTACAAAACATGTCTTCAGCACACATGTCCTTGTAGCCGGTGGTCCGGCGGCGAAGGTGTTTGAAATCGCCGCCGGGCCGTCGGCGTGCCGCAGGGCGAAAGCCTAGGTCAATCACTGGTTTCATCGGACCGCCCGTATAATTTGAGGTACGACAGTGCCGCAGCGCACCGGGAGGAACGGTCATGGTGGCGGAATCGCCTAGCTCCATCAAGAATGAAGTTGTCGGCGGTCGCTACCGTTTGGGCGAAGTCATAGGCCGCGGTGGAATGTCATCGGTGTACTGCGCCCACGACGAAAAACTGGGCCGTGACGTGGCGTTGAAACTCTTCGCCCCCCAGGCTCCGGACGCGGAAGAGCTCAAGCGGCAGGAAGCCGAAATTCAGCTCCTTGCCACCCTGAACCATCCCGGCCTCGTGACGCTCTTCGATGCCGGAATCGATGACCGTATTCCGGACGAGCCGCGCCCCTTCCTGACCATGGAACTCGTGGAGGGCCAGGACCTGCGCAGCCGCATCCGGCACAGCAGGGTGCCACTGGAGGAGCTGTCCGTCATCGGTGCCGGCATCGCCGACGCACTGGCATACGTGCACGGCCTGGGCATCATCCACCGCGATATCAAACCGGGGAACATCCTCCTGGTCCAGATCCGCCCGGGCGAACCGCTGCGTCCCAAGCTCACGGACTTCGGCATCGCCAGGATCGTGGATTCCACCCGGCTCACGGCCACCGGCACGATGGTGGGAACAGCTGCCTATCTCAGCCCCGAGCAGGCCCTTGGCAAACCCCTGTCTTCAGCCACGGACATCTACTCCCTGGGTCTGGTGCTGCTGGAGTGCATCAAGGGCACCGTGGAGTATCCCGGCAGTGCGGTGGAATCCGCTGTTGCCCGGCTGCACCGCGCCCCGGAGATCCCCGACGACGTTCCCGCGGAATGGGCCGACCTCATTCGTTCCATGACTGCCATCGAGCCACTGGAACGGCCGACGGCCGCTGACATCGAGACGGCGCTGCGCCAGGCACTTGTTTCGCCGGCCTCAACTCCCGGAGAACTGGCACCGGAAACCACCCGCGTCCTGCCGGCCATGCCCTTTCACCCGCCCTCCATCACTGCCGAAGAATCGGTGGAAGAGATGCGCGAGGCCGCGGCAGCGACGGAGGCTGAAACGCCTGTATCCGGCGCCCAGCCTGCCGCCCCCGCATCTGGTTCTGAAGTGGCACCTTCCGGAGTGGCTACCAGCCCGTCCGTCGGCAAGGCTCCCCGCAAATCCCGCCTGTCCCGGTCCCAACGGATCTGGCTGGCCGTCGTGCTCGGTGTCCTGCTCCTCACTGCAGCCGCCGCTGCGGTGATGATGAGCCTCTCCGCCCCGCCAGCCGGCGTCGTCCCTTACCCCACGGTGACCGGCGTGCTGGGCGACCATCTTCAGGAACTCCAGAAAAGTGTTGAGCCGTGACGCTGCGGCAGGCCATCCCCGGCCGGATGGTCCTGGCCTGCTGGGCGGCCCTCCTCGCGGCAGGTTTGCTCAGCGCATGCGCCGGACCAGGGAGCGGGCTTAAGCGCGAGGCCGCGGCACAACTCCAGGCGCGGGTGCTGGAAGTGACCCAGGCGTCGTCCCAGGATGATCCGGCAACGGCACTGAAGGCGCTGGAGGGTCTTGAAGCGGACCTCTCGGCGCTTCAGGTAAAGGGCCAGGTGTCCGAGGAGCGGAGCCGGAGCATCACCACCGTAGCCACCGCTGTCCGCGCAGACCTCAAGGAAGCCATCGACGCACAGCAGGCGGTAGCCAAAGCAGCCGAGGATGCCCGGATCGCCGCCGGCCAGGCAGCTCAAAGCCCCTCCCCCACCGCCGAGGAGCCGGCACAGCAGCCGGCTCCCCAGTCGGCGCCGGCGCCTGGGCCCGCACCGGCCCAAGGCAATGCGGGGGGAACCGGTGCCGACGCCGGCAAGAACAGCAACGGCGACAAGGGCAAGGGCAAGGACTAGCCCCGGCACAGAGGGCATTAAAAGAGGCGGTGCCCCGGAGTAATCCGGAGCACCGCCTCTTTTTCGCAGCTGCCGCAGCAGCGGCCGGCCTTACGCGAGGGTGGCGATGACCTGGTTAAGGGTGGCCGACGGACGCATCACGGCGGATGCCTTGGCGTCGTTCGGGCGGTAGTAGCCCCCGATGTCCACCGGCGAACCCTGGACCTCAGCCAGCTCGCCAACAATCGTTGCCTCCTTGGCGGAAAGCTCGTTGGCGACGGAGCTGAAGGCGGCGGCCAGGTCGGCGTCGTCCGTCTGCTTGGCCAGCTCCTCAGCCCAGTAGCGGGCCAGGAAGTAGTGGCTGCCACGGTTGTCCAGCTCGCCGGCGCGGCGGCTCGGGGACTTGTTCTCCAGCAGGAAGGTGCCGGTGGCGCGGTCCAGGGTATCGGCCAGGACCTGTGCGCGGGCGTTGCCCGTGGTGGTGGCCAGGTGCTCGAAGCTGACGGCCAGTGCGAGGAACTCGCCCAGGCTGTCCCAGCGGAGGTGGTTTTCCTTGAGCAGCTGCTGGACGTGCTTCGGGGCGGAACCGCCGGCGCCGGTCTCGAAGAGTCCACCGCCGTTCATCAGCGGCACAACCGAGAGCATCTTGGCGCTGGTGCCCAGTTCCAGGATGGGGAACAGGTCGGTGAGGTAGTCGCGGAGCACGTTGCCGGTGACGGAGATGGTGTCCTCGCCCTTGCGGATGCGCTCGAGGGTGAAGGCGGTGGCCTTGACCGGGGACATGATCTGGAGGTCCAGGCCCTCGGTGTCGTGGTCCTTCAGGTACTCGTTGACCTTGGCGATGAGGTTGGCGTCGTGGGCGCGCTCCTCGTCCAGCCAGAACACGGCGGGGGTCTGCGAGGCGCGGGCGCGGGTGACGGCCAGCTTGACCCAGTCACGGATGGGGGCGTCCTTGGTCTGGCAGGCGCGCCAGATGTCGCCTTCGGCCACCTCGTGTTCGATCAGGACGTTGCCTGCGCCGTCAACGATCTGGACCCTGCCGGCTTCCTGGATCTCGAAGGTCTTGTCGTGGCTGCCGTATTCCTCGGCTGCCTGCGCCATGAGGCCAACGTTCGGCACGGTGCCCATGGTGGTGGGGTCGTAGGCGCCGTTGGCGCGGCAGTCATCGATGACCACCTGGTAAATGCCGGCGTAGGAGCTGTCCGGCAGGACTGCCAGGGTGTCCGCTTCCTTGCCGTCCGGGCCCCACATGTGGCCGGAGCTGCGGATCATGGCAGGCATGGAGGCGTCCACGATGACGTCGCTGGGGACGTTCAGGGTGGTGATGCCCTTGTCCGAGTCCACCATGGCCAGGGCGGGGCCGTCGTCCAGGCCCTTCTTGATGAGGTTCTGGACGCCATCGCGCACGTCCTCGGGCAGGTCCTCAAGGCTGCTGAGGATGGCGGCGAGGCCGTTGTTGGGGCTGATGCCGGCTGCCGAGAGCTGCTTGCCATAGGTGTCGAAGAGTTCGGTGAAGTAGGCCTTGACCACGTGGCCGAAGATGATGGGGTCCGACACCTTCATCATGGTGGCCTTCAGGTGCGCGGAGAACAGCACGCCTTCTTCCTTGGCGCGGGCAACCTGTGCTTTCAGGAATTCGTCCAGGGCGGCGGCGCGCATCACGGTGCCGTCAATGACCTCGCCGGCCAGGACCGGGAAGGCCTTCTTCAGGACCTTCACGGAGCCGTCTTCGCGCACCAGCTGGATGGCGATGGTGCCCTCGGACTCGATGATGACGGACTTCTCATTGGAGCGGAAGTCGTCCTGGCCCATGGTGGCCACGTTGGTCTTGGAGTCAGGGGTCCAGGCGCCCATGGAGTGCGGGTTCTGGCGGGCGTAGTTCTTGACGGACAGCGGCGCACGGCGGTCCGAGTTGCCTTCGCGCAGGACCGGGTTCACGGCCGATCCCTTGATCTTGTCGTAGCGGGAGCGGACGGCGGTTTCCTCATCCGACGAGGGGTTGTCTGGGTAATCCGGCAGCGCGTAGCCCTGGCCCTGCAGCTCGGCGATGGCGGCCTTCAGCTGCGGGATGGAGGCACTGATGTTGGGCAGCTTGATGATGTTGGCTTCCGGCGTCTTCGCCAGCTCACCGAGTTCAGCAAGGGCGTCACCGATCTGCTGCTCGGGGGCCAGGTAATCACCGAACTGGGCAATGATGCGGCCGGCGAGCGAAATGTCGCGGGTCTCCACCTCCACACCTGCTGTCGAAGCGAACGCCTCGATGATTGGCAGGAACGAATAGGTAGCCAGCATCGGCGCTTCGTCGGTGTGGGTGTAGATAATCTTGGACATGCGCGGGCGTCTCCCTGTGGGTCGGCTTGGTTGTGAAAAATTCGGTCTATTTCACCATGTACAACTTACCCGAGGAGGCCGGTTTGAACCGTACCGGAGTCCCAGCGTTACCCCTGCGATGGGCAGGATTACAGCGATGGAGAACGCACGACGGCGGCAGGAACCGGCGTGCACAAGGCACCCGGGCGTCCATCTGGCCGGGCGGCATTTCCCAGCCGAGCAGCCATACATGATACGTCACTACTATTTACAAACCTGTCACGAAGGGGATAAATTCACAGGGTCACACTTGGCTTTTCCAGGCCTTTTCCCCGTTCAGACAGGACAACAATGACAAGCACCAGGTCTCTGGCTTCCGCCCTCCTGAGCCTCTCCGCCGCCACCGTTCTGGCTCTCACCGGCGCAGGTGCTGCCACGGCTGCACCCGCAGCGGCCGGCGACGACACAAACCCGTCCGTCACCAGTGCTGTCCTGAACGCCGCCGGCGCGGCTGACTACTGGACCCTGGAGCGGATGCAGAGCGCCCTCCCCGGCGACACCCTGGCCGGAAAGGCACTGGAACGCGGCAACCGCTCCAGCGCCGCCGTCGTGGAGAAAGGCAAGCCGTCCTCCACCAAGGGCACCAAGGCCACCACCGCCACGGCCCAGAGCGAGCAGCCGGTCAGCCACATCGGCAAGGTGTTCTTCACCCTGGGTGGCTCAAACTACGTCTGCTCAGGCAACGCCGTCTCCTCCACCAACGGCAGTACCGTGGCCACCGCAGGACACTGCGTGAACGAAGGCCCCGGCGCGTACGCCACCAACTTCATCTTCGTTCCTGCCTACGAGAATGGCGCGGCGCCCTACGGCAAGTGGTCTGCACGGGCCCTGTACGCGCCGAACCAGTGGGTCTCCAATGGCGACATGACCTACGACACCGGCTTTGCCGTGCTGAACAGGAACGCACAGAACCAGACCCTGACGTCCGTCGTGGGCGGGTCCGGCGTCGCCTTCAACCAGGCCCGCGGCCTGACCTACAAGTCCTATGGCTACCCCGCCGCTGCACCCTTCAACGGCGAGACCCTGAAGAGCTGCACCGGCAAGGCAACCAACGATCCCAACAACCCGCAGTTCAACACCCAAGGCATCCCCTGCGACATGACGGGCGGCTCCTCAGGCGGCCCGTGGTTCATCCAGACGAGCTCCTCCACCGGGGCTGCCGGCGTGCAGAACTCCATCAACAGCTACGGCTACAACCGTTCCGCCGTGATGTACGGCCCGTACTGGGGCTCCGTCATCCAGTCCACCTACGCCAGTGCAGCCAAGTCCTAAGGAACCCGACCACGACGAGGACCCTGTCAGCCACGTGGACCTGACCCAGACCCACGAGGAAGTCCTCGAGTACTGGACCAAACAGCGGATGGCAGAGGCCAAGCCCCGGGAGATTCAACTTCCGGAGCCCGGCCCGCCTCCAGGTGACCAGGACTAAGCCGGCACAACGACGACGGCGCCCGTCCCCTTTGGAAGGGGGCGGGCGCCGTCGTTGGTTCTACTTCATCGATTGCTCCGTAACTGCCCTTTTCAGGTGCGAAAACGGCAGTTACGTGGGCCCACCACCGGCAGGGTTCCCTGGCCGAGCTTGGAGGCTAGGGAACCGGTGGGGAGCAAAGGGTGGGGCTTAGTGGAAGAAGTGCCGCGCTCCGGTGAAGTACATGGTGATGCCGGCCGCGTTCGCTGCCGCGATCACCTCTTCGTCGCGGACGGATCCGCCGGGCTGCACGACGGCGCGGACGCCGGCGTCGATCAGGATCTGCAGGCCGTCGGCGAACGGGAAGAACGCGTCGGAGGCTGCCACGGCACCGCGGGCCCGCTGCGGTGCGCCGGCACCGCTGGCGTTCGAGGCACCGCCGGCACCTTCGACGTCGGACTCCACCGTGACGCCCAGCGTGTTGGCCCGCTCCACGGCCAGCCGGCAGGAATCAAGGCGGTTGACCTGGCCCATGCCAATACCCACCGCCGCGCCGTCCTGGGCGAGGAGGATGGCGTTGGACTTGGCGGCCCGGCAGGCGGTCCAGGCGAAAGCGAGGTCCGCGAGGGTCTTATCGTCCGCGGCCTCGCCGGCGGCAAGGGTCCAGTTGGCCGGGTTGTCGCCGTCGGCGTCGACCTTGTCCGCAACCTGGACCAGCATCCCGCCGGAAACCTGGCGGAACTCCGTGGGGTAGCGACCGTAGCCCTCGGGGAGGGAGAGCAGGCGGATGTTCTTCTTCTTGGAGAGGATCTCCACGGCTTCAGGTTCAAAGCCGGGGGCGATGACAACTTCGGTGAAGATGTCCTTGACCGTGTTGGCCATGCCGGCGGTGACGGTACGGTTTGCGGCGATGACGCCACCGAACGCGGAGACGGGATCGCAGGCGTGCGCCTTGGCGTGGGCGTCGGCGATGGGGTCCGCGGCATCCTTGGAGCCCACCGCCACACCGCAGGGGTTGGCGTGCTTGATGATGGCGACGGCGGGTTCGCTGAAGTCATAGGCAGCCCGCAGGGCTGCATCGGCGTCCACGAAGTTGTTGTAGCTCATGGCCTTGCCGTGCAGCTGGTCCGCCTGGGCGATGCCCATTGGCGCGGCCTTGTCCACATACAGCGCAGCCTGCTGGTGCGGGTTCTCGCCGTAGCGCAGGACTTCCGAACGTTCGAGGGACAGGCCGGCGTAGGCGGGCCAGTCGATGACGCCGTCGCCGTCCTCATCCAGGAACTGGCTGGCAGTCCAGGTGGCCACAGCGTTGTCGTAGGCAGCGGTGTGCGCGAAGGCCCTGGCGGCAAGGCGCCGGCGGGTCTTCAGGTCGAAGCCGCCGGCGGCGGCAGCTTCCACCACCTGGCCGTAGAAGGACGGGTCCATCACGATGGCGACGGCGGCGTGGTTCTTGGCGGCCGACCGCACCATGGCAGGGCCTCCAATGTCGATCTGTTCCACAACGTCGTCCTGCGCGGCACCGGACTTGACGGTCTCCACGAACGGGTAAAGGTTCACCACAACCAGGTCGAAGGCCTCGATGTCCATGCTGGCAAGGGTTTCCATGTGGGCAGGGACGCGCCGGTCCGCCAGGATGCCGCCGTGCACGCGCGGGTGCAGTGTCTTAACGCGGCCGTCCAGCATCTCGGGCGAACCGGTGACCTCTTCCACCTCCTGCACGGGGATGCCCGCTGCGGCGATCTTCTTGGCCGTGGACCCGGTGGAGACGAGCTTCACGCCCGCTGCGTGCAGGCCCTGGGCGAGCTCCTCCAGACCGGTTTTGTCGTAAACCGAGATCAGGGCCCGGCGGATGGGTACACGGTCAATGGATACGCGCTCATGCTGCGTGAAGCTCACAAATGTCTCCGTCTTATCTCGCGGTACAGGGCCGCGGTTGGTGGGGATAGGGCCAGTTTATCGCGAAGGCCG
The DNA here is from genome assembly GCF_006715225.1 of Arthrobacter sp. SLBN-112. Classification (NCBI taxonomy): domain Bacteria; kingdom Bacillati; phylum Actinomycetota; class Actinomycetes; order Micrococcales; family Micrococcaceae; genus Arthrobacter; species Arthrobacter sp. SLBN-112. The sequence continues at coordinate 2,329,101 of NZ_VFMU01000001.1, read as the reverse complement.
CGGTTGCCCGGCGTGGCCCCCGGAGTGTGAACGGGGTGGGGCCGGGCTAAAGTTTTGGACAGGAGGCGGCGATGAATACTTACACCACTGTGCCAAGCGGCGAACAGGTGGTCCAGGAACTGCCCTGGCGATGGAAAGTCCAGGGCAGGATCTTCCTGATCGGGGGCCTCGGCTTCATGTTCGATGCCTGGGATGTGACCCTGAACGGCATCCTGATTCCACTGCTGTCCAAACACTGGTCGCTCTCCGCAGGGGAGGCGGCCTGGGTGGGCACGGCCAACCTTATCGGCATGGCGCTGGGCGCCTTCATCTGGGGAACCATCGCGGACACGGTGGGACGCAAGAAGGCCTTCACAGCCACTCTCCTGCTGTTCTCCGTGTTCACGGTGTTCGGCGCGTTCGCCCCCGACTTTGCCTGGTTCTGCGTCTTCCGGCTCATGGCAGGATTCGGCCTGGGCGGCTGCATTCCGGTGGACTACGCCCTGGTGGGTGAGTTCACCCCCCGGAAGCAGCGCGGCAGAGTGCTGACGGCCATGGATGGCTGGTGGCCCATCGGCGCTGCCCTGGCAGGTTTTGTCTCCGCCGGGCTGGTGGCCCTCTACGGTGACTGGCGCCTGACCATGCTGGTGATGGTCCTGCCCGCCCTGCTGGTCTTCTGGGTCCGGCGCAGCGTGCCCGAATCCCCGCTGTTCCTCATCCGAAAAGGCCGGCGCGAGGAAGCAGCCCGGATCATCGACGGACTGGTGGAGGCAACCGGTGCGGAACCACGGGCGTACAGCCTTCCCGACGCCAGGGACGTCCCGAGGCTCTCCGCCGGCAGCGCCTGGACCCAACTGCGCTCAGTATGGCAGTTCAACTGGAAGATCACCGCCGCGGCCTGGTCGCTGTTCTTCAGCATCCTGCTGGTGTACTACCTGTCCCTGACCTGGATGCCCCGCATCCTGATCGGCGCGGGCTTCGCGGAGTACAAGGCCTTCGTCACCACAGCCTCCATGGCCGCCGTCGGATTCCTTGGCGTGGTGGTGGCAGCACTCCTGGTGGAGCGCGTTGGCAGGAAGTGGATTCTCGCCATCACCGGTCCGCTGTCCGCGCTGACCCTGGTGATCGTGGCGTTCGTGGTGGACATCCCCACGGCCGCCGTGTTCTGGCTGCTGGTGTTCGGGTTCGTGGTGCAGGTGGCCATCCCCGTGCTCTACGCCTACGTGTCCGAGCTGTATCCCACGGAACTGCGGGGCACCGGGTTCGGCTGGGCGTCCACGTTCTCGCGCCTCGGCGCAGGCTTTGGCCCGTTGATCTTCGCGAACTACTTCTGGCCCGAGCTCGGGCTGGCCACGTCGTTTGCGCTGGCGGGAGCCCTGGTGCTGGCATCTGTTCTGTGGATGGCGTTCTTCTCCCCCGAAACCCGCCAGCGGCGCCTCGACTGACCCGCCCCTCCCAACTGGGTAGCAGCAGATGTCGTTTTAGGCCCGTATTCCGACATCTGCTGCTACCCAGTTGGGCGACCAGCCGCGGCTGAGCAGTGCCGAATGGACTTTTCCGACAGCGGGCCGTGCGTCGCGCTCCATATGCCGCTTCGAAATCCTTACAAGGAGCCAGCCTGCCCGGGAAAAATCCTCATCGCGGGCAATATCACGAACAACCTGTCCTGCCTCCGAGTGTCCCTCGCCGTCATACTCCACCGCCACTTTCCGTTCCGGATAGCTCAGGTCGGGCTGGCGTACGACGCCGGCCCCCAGGAGCGTGCGCACGTTCAGTAGGGGTTCGGGCAGGCTCGCGTCCTCCAAGGCAAGCCGCAGTTTGGTTTCCTGCGCGGAATCCGAGCCCACCCGCGCCCGCTCCAGGGCAACCCGTGCCTTCCTGATTCCGGGTGTCCCCTTGTGCCGGTCCAGCATTTCCTCCAGGTCCTCCATCGTGGCGTACGGCTCGGACCTGCCCTCGAACTCCGGCCGCGGGATCCGCAGGAGGTGGTCGGCCACAACCGTCAATTCTTCGATGCTCATCTTGCGAGAACAGTCCAACCACGTCCTTACCCGCGAAGTGATCAGGAGTCCGTTATGAGTCACGACCTCATCCGCAAAGAACTGGCCGCGGTGCCCCCGGACTCCGCCGCGGCGCGGGATCGCCATGGTGTCCGGCCTGGAGATGTGGGTGACTGGGTCGCCTTTCCCCGGCAGGAACCCCGGGAAGGACCACAAGGTGAAGGCTGTCGCATGAGAGGCAGCACTGAACTCGGTGACCAGTGTCAACGGCCGGACCACCGACTCCAGCTCAGGAAGCGGAGGGTGCAGCGGCTGCCTTATCCCCCTGCTCGGTGTGGCCAGCGAATGGTGCCGCAGCCGTCCGACTGTAATCCCGGCGTCGGCCGCTTCCTGGAAGGTGAAGGCGCCGGAAGGAAGTACGTCCGGCATAGGCCGCGGAGTTCTCATGGCCCATGGTGGCAAATTTCCTGGCGGAGCTGCTGAAGTTATCCACAGGAGCGTCCTCCGCCCCCAACTGGGTAGCAGCAGATGTCCGTTTGCGCCTCTATTCCGACATCTGCTGCTACCTAGTTGGGGGAAGGGAAGGGAGGGGAGGGTGGCGGAGTGGGAGCTAGGCGGCGGAGAACGAGGGGTCGGCGGCGAGGGCGGCCAGGGTGGAGACCAGGAGCCGGCGCTCCACCACCTTGATGCGCTCGTGCAGGGACTCCTCGGTGTCCGCGTCCTGGATGGCCACGGCTTCCTGGGCGATGATGGGCCCCGTGTCCACGCCTGCGTCTGCCCAGTGGACGGTGCAGCCCGTGACCTTCACCCCGTATGCCATCGCGTCCCGTACGCCGTGGGCACCGGGGAATGCCGGCAGCAGCGCAGGGTGCGTGTTCAGGTACCTGCCGTTGAACGCGTCGATGAAACTTGGGCTGACGATCCGCATGAATCCGGAGGACACCACCACGTCCGGTTTATAGGCGGCCACGGCCTCGGTCAGCGCGGCATTCCAGTCGGCGCGGTCCGGGTAGGCCTTGAAGTCCACCACGAACGTGGGGATGCCGGCCGCAGCTGACCGTTCGACGCCGTACGTTCCTTCGCGGTCCGCGCCCACCGCCGCGATCTCCACCGGGAGTTCGCCCGCTTTGACGGCGTCGATAACTGCCTGGAGATTGGACCCGGTGCCGGAAACGAGGACGACGATACGCATTGGTCCAGCTTAGGTGCAGGCTCGCGTACGCTGGAAAACATGAACAGCGAACCGGGCCGGAGCGGGCAGCAGCGGGTCAGGCCCCCGCTCAGCGAGGCGGCAAAAGCGTCCCTCGCCAAGACCCATACCCTGTTCCGGATGTTCGTGGTTTCGGTGCTCGGCGCGTTCTTCGTGTACCAGCTGGATGTGGGCTACCTGTGGCTGACCACGGTGCTCACGGCCGCGAGCCTGGTCCTGGGAATTGTCCTGCTGGTGCGGGCATTCCGGCTGAAGGAATCCAAACTGGTTCTCTTCGGCACCATCTCGGGCCTGGTGGTTGCGGCCGTCATGGTGCTGCTGATTGTCACCACCATGGTCCTCTTTGACCAGGTGCGGGAGTACCAGGCCTGCCTTGGCCGCGCCCTGACGGACCGGGCCACCCACGCTTGCATGGTGCAGTTCCAGGATGTCCTGCCCACCAAGGTGCGCTGATCCGGCCCAACCCTAGTGCACCAGTTCGGCGTCCTGTTCCACCGGCGCGGTCTTCTCGCGTTCAAGCCATGGTCCGGCCGCATAGCCAATCACGACGCCGGCAGCCACCTCGGCGGCCACCCACAATCCCGTCCACAGCGGGTCGGGTCCGATGGCGGTCAGGCGGCCCACGCCGGCTGATCCCCCGGCAAGCCAGGCCAGGCACAAGGTCAGCAGCCCCGCGGCCAGGCCGGCCAGCACGCCAAGCACCAGGGTGGAGACAGATGCGGTGAACCAGCGGGCGTGGATCTTGATGGCCAGCCACTCGTCAAAATGGTTTTCCCCCTCCCGCAGGAACCACCAGCCCGCCATGACGCCAGCCAGCACCGGGACGATCATGGCCACCAAGGCGTAGTCCAGCGGCCCCGACGGGATGGCCGCCAGGACGGGGACGGACGGAAGCGGCCCAACGGCGGTGCCGAGTGGACCCACCTGGGAACCGGCACCCATGGCGAAGCCGGCGCCGGACGTCCATGCGAGGGCGAAGACCACAAGGTTGGGCAGGAAGCCGAGCTGCGCGATGGTGAGGGCGGCACCTCCTACCGGGCCGGCGTCGAGCGCTTCGTAGACGGACACCACAAGGTTCCAGTGGATGAACAGGTCAACTGCCAGCAGCGAGGCGGCCAGGGCAAGCGCGGACATCACGGCCACGAACCCTGCCTTGGCCGCGGATGCAAAGTACGAACCCGCCCAACGGGAATGCTGGCTGGCGCGCGAAATCCAGTCCACGGCATCGACGCCGATGAGCCGGCTCCAGGAGCCTGCCTCCCTGCGGGCCCCGATCACCATGCCGAGCCCGTACGGAACCAGCGGAACCAGCAGGGCGTACCAAAGGTTGATGACGACGTCGGCATTGCGGCAGACGAAACCGGTGGCAGCACCGAACGCCCCGTAAACCACCCATGACCCCAAAAGCGCCTGCCACAGCTGGTCTGTGTAGGAGGCCCGGGCCAACCGGCGGCCTGCACGCCAAGCCAGGAGGAACGGAATCAGGGTCAGGCCCAGCGGAATCAGGCTCAGGACACCGGTTCCCCCGTGCGAGGCCGCATCGGGTCCCGCTCCTGCCAACTCCAGGGGCACGCCGTGGACCAGGAGCCAGGACTGGCCGGCCAGCCGCGCCAGGACATCGAATTGCCCGTTCTGGAAACCGGCAGTGGCCCAGACAGCCACGATGGGCGCCACCACCACCAGGGCCGAAATGATGGCTGCCTGCGCCGTTTCAAGGGCACCCTGCAGCCACAACGGCATAGGAAGGCCACGGTCTCCGGTCTGGTCAGCGCGCAGTTTCATCGTGTTCCATGGTGTCACGCCGGGTCCGCTCTGCCCGCGAACGACAGGCTCCACGTGGCCATGGATGAACAATCAAATGGCCCGCAGGCCGGCGCTTTTTCCCAAGCCCCGCCGTAAAATTGGTAGCAACCAACACCAGAGGCCCCACCGAGGGCGTACTGCGATTTCTGCTGGCCGCCGCCTCTGACCCAGGGCCAGCCAAAAACCCGGATTCCGTAAACCGGGAAAACAGGAGCCGCGAATGAAAGATGAACCGTAAGTTCTGAAGATATTCGTCCTACTGGCTGGTGCAGTCACCGCCCTCGGCGTGGCTGCACCAGCATTTTAAACGACTGCGGCGCCGGGAGCCCCCAAGGTGGCTCCCGGCGCCGTTTACCGTGTCAGGGCTGCTGGTCCAACCAGCCTGCCCGCGGAACGGGGGCCGAAGCCCCACGCCGGTTAGCGGCGGTGATCGCCGTCTGTTTCGATGTTCTCCTTGCGGACTTCCTCGTTGACCGTGACGTCGTCGCGAACAACGTCCTTGTCCAGCCGGACCCGCTCCACCGGAACAGCTTCCTTCTCAACGACGGGGCGCTCCTCGTGGAGGACCACTTCGTGCTCTTCCTCGCTGATGTCAGGTCCGTCGAACGCGGCACCGCGGTTTGCGTCGGTGATGGGTTCGCGCTCGATCCGGACTTCTTCGCGCTCCACCGGGATGGTCTTGGTGACGTTCTCGGTGGTGACGTACTTGCGCAAACGTGCGCGGCCGGTGGCCTCGCGCTCCTTGCCCACGTGCAGCTTTTCCTCGGACCGGGTCATGGCGTCGTCCGTGGTGGGGCCGGAGGTGTCGTGGCCAACCGCTCCCCGGGCTGAGGTGTCCCGGTCATACGTGTCGCGATCGGATGTGATGCCTGCCGTGGGGGTGCCGGCGTTCAGGTCGGCGTCACCCTGCAGGTCAACATCCCTGTCGGTGTCGGTGCCGGTGCGGGCCTCGGTGTAGGTCCGTGCGCCACGGTCGTAGTACGTGTAAAGCCGGTCCTCTTCCTCGGGGGTGAGGTGACCGTCTGCGTCCACGCGGGGGGCATCCTTGACGTGTTCCTTGGTGTACGGGACCACCAGGTCGTCGCCCTGGTGGTGGGCGCCCTCAACCGGAATGAATGACTCCGAAGTTCCGAAAAGGCCGGTCTTGACCGTGACCCATGTGGGCTCACCCGTGTCGTCGTCTGCGTACAGCTGTCCGATCGAACCGATCTTGGTGCCATCGGAACCGACGACGTTGCCGCCCTTGGTGAGCAGGTTTTCAAGATTTTCCCTGTTGAGCATGACTCTCCTTGGATGTGTCTTTGCACTGGGTCTGCCAGCAATGGATGTCCTGGCGCGGGTTGTCCCCGACACCTGGCTTCCGCCCCGGCTGCTTGAGGCTTTGCGCTGACTGCCCTACTACCGTAAGCATGCTTAGCATCAGATGCCAAGCCTACTTACTAAATAATTGGAAACTCAGGGGCAGTTGTTCATCCGGCCTTTTCCTTCGGGTAACGCTTTCTCCCCCGCCATTTCAAGGAAGGCGCCCACGGTTGAGGGGTGCGGATCGCAATTGTTGCCGAATCTTTTTTGCCGTTGATGAACGGTGTCACCCACTCCATCCTGCGGGTCCTGGACCATCTCCAGGACCGGGGCGACGAGGTCCTGGTCATAGCACCTTCCGCCCACGACGGGGAGGCAGCCCAGGTCAAAGGCGCCGCGGTCCACAGGCTCCCGGCGGTTCCGCTGGCGGGCTATGCGAACGTGCGGGTGGCGTTGGGAGGGGTGTACCGGGTCAAGCGAATCCTTGCCGAGTACGCGCCCGACGTGGTGCATCTGGCCTCGCCGTTCGTGCTGGGCTGGCGCGCGGCCCAAGCGGCCAGCCAACTGGGGATTCCCACCGTGGCGGTCTACCAGACCGAGGTCCCCAGCTACGCCGCCCGGTACGGTGTGCCCTTCCTGGAAAACTGGGCCTGGAACCGGGTGGAGAACATCCACTTACTGGCAACGCGCACCCTGGCGCCCTCCACGTTCGCGCTGAACCAGTTGCGCGGCCGGGGTATCCCTCGGGTACGGATGTGGCGGCGCGGTGTGGACACCGCCCGGTTTTCGCCGGAAAAGCGCGACGACGGGTGGCGGGCCGGGGTGGCCGCCAACGGCGAACGGATCATCGGCTACGTGGGCAGGCTGGCGGTGGAAAAGCAGGTGGAGGACCTGGCCACACTGGCCGGGATGCCCAATACCCGGCTGGTGATCGTGGGCGACGGACCGCAGCGCATAGCCCTGGAGGCAGCACTCCCCCGCGCGGTCTTCACCGGGTTCCTCGGTGGCGAGGAGCTGGCGCGGGCGGTGGCTTCCTTTGACCTGTTCGTCCATCCCGGCGAGCTCGAGACTTTCTGCCAGACCATCCAGGAGGCCATGGCATCGGGTGTTCCGGTGGTGGCGACGGGGCGTGGCGGGCCGTTGGACCTGGTGGAGAATTCGCGGACCGGATGGCTTTACGAACCGGGCGACCTGTCCGCCATGCACGCAAGGGTGCAGGACTTGCTGGGCGACGACGCCAAGCGCCGGGCGTTCGCGGCCGCCGCCCACGCCTCGGTACAGGACCGGACCTGGCCTGCGCTGTGCACCGAACTGGTGCAGCACTACCGGGACGCCATCGCGGCGGTTCCGACGTTCCCGCGGAAGACGTCCAGAGCAGGAGCAGCGTCATGAGGATTTCAGTAATCGGGTGCGGCTACCTGGGCGCCGTCCACGCGGCAACCCTTGCATCAATGGGCCACGAGGTGGTGGGCATCGATGTTGATCCCGGGAAGGTACAGCACCTGGCCCAGGGGGTAGCGCCATTCCATGAACCCGGGCTGGACGAACTCCTCCGGGACGGCCACGGCACCGGGAGACTGAGGTTCGCCAGCGATCCAGCGGATGCCAGGGACGCCCAGGTGCATTTCCTCTGCGTTGGGACGCCGCAGGACAAAACGTCCGACGCCGCCGACCTCACGTTCCTGGTCTCCGCCCTCGAAACCCTGCTGCCGCACCTGGCTGCGGGCGCCGTCGTCGTGGGCAAATCCACCGTGCCCGTTGGAACGGTGGACATGCTCCGAGGCATCCTGGCGCCGCGCCCCGACGTGCTGCTGGGCTGGAACCCCGAGTTCCTGCGGCAGGGCACCGCCGTCAAGGACTCGCTGGTGCCGGACCGGCTGGTCTATGGCGTGGAGGGCGGCCGGCCTTCTGCCTTCAACACGGCAACAGGTGCGCCGCTGGGGGTGGCGGCAGCGCTGGATGCGGTCTATGAACCCCTGCTGGCAGCCGGGATCCCCCGCCTGGTCTGCAGCTTTGCCACGGCAGAGCTCATCAAGTCGGCCGCGAATGCGTACCTGGCCACCAAGATCAGCTTCATCAATGCCGTGGCCGGGCTGTGCGATGCTGCGGGCGCGGACGTGACGGAGCTCAGCGAGGCAATGGGGCTGGACCCGAGGATCGGCGGCCGGTATCTGCACGCGGGCCTGGGCTTTGGCGGCGGCTGCCTGCCAAAGGACATCCGCAGCTTCCGCGCCCAGGCGGCCACACTCGGCCTGCCCGCGGTGCAGGACTGGATGCGCCTGGTTGATGGGGTCAACCTCGGCCAGCGTGAGCGCACGGTCAGCCTCGCCACGGAGTTGTGCGGCGGGTCGTTGGCCGGGCGCTCGATCACCGTACTGGGCGCCTCCTTCAAGCCCGATACGGATGACATCAGGGATTCCCCTGCACTGGACGTGGCGGACCGGCTGGCAGCTGCCGGGGCCCACATCACGGTCACGGACCCCAAAGCGGTGAACCTTGCCTGGCGCCGCTACCCGCGCCTCCGCTTCGAGGTGTCCACAGGGAAGGCGCTCCAGGGAGCCGAACTGGTGTTGCTCCTCACCGAATGGGACGAGTACCGGCAGCTCTGTCCTGCGGTCGCCGGCCAGCAGGTACGACGGCGGGTGGTCCTGGATGCGCGGAACGTGCTGGATGCAGCGGCGTGGCAGGAAGAAGGCTGGGCCGTGCGGGGCCTTGGCACCCCCGCCCGGGCCCCGGTCACGGTTCCGGCGGTGGGCTGAGGCCCACCCGGCGCTCCAATCCAGCCTGGTTCAGCCCAGGAGCCCGAGTTCGGCGAAGGCCAGCGCGACGCCGTTACCCGCAGGCGGGGCGGTGATCCTGTCCGCCACGGCAAGAACGGCGGGATGGCCGCCCTCCACGGCGATGCCGACAGCAGCGTACTCAAGCATTTCAATATCGTTGGCGCTGTCGCCGATGGCAATGATGTCCGCCCTGTCCAGGCCAAGCCGGGCTTCCACCGCCCGGATGCCCACCGCCTTGTGGGTGCCGGCCATGAAGATCTCGCCCGCGCGGTCACCCAGCGCCGAGAGGGAGCTGGGGATCAGTCCCACGTCCGGGCCGAAGGATTCCATCAGGTGGGTCAACGGTACGGGTGAATCGAAGCAGGAGACCTTGGCGTAGGAGGTGCCTCGGAGGTCATCGCTGTACTGCATCGGTCCCAGGATGTCCTCGAGCGGATCCACGTCTGTACTGAGGACTCCGTCGTGCTGTGGACGGCCGGCGAAGACGGGGCCCAGCACCTCCCTCAGCCGCCGGTCCACCCCGATCCGGCCGTGCAGGGCCTCCGGGGCTTCCAGGATGTAGGCAGCGTGGTGCGCATCCAGGACCTCCACAATGCGTGCCGCCAGGTCCGGTTCAAAACGGGCGTCCTTCAGGATCTCCCCGTTGACCTCCACGCGGGCACCGGCCCCCGTAATGGTGCCGTCAAACCCCGCCTCCAGGATGTGCGCGGGGACCATGGACAGCGGGCGGCCGGTACAGACAAAGACCAAGTGTCCGAGTTTCCGGGCAGTCCGCACCGCGTCCACATGCGCTGCAGGAGCGAGCCCGTGGTCGGCGTAGGTTCCGTCGATGTCGAGAAAGATGGCACGTGGCCTGGCGGTCTGGCGGGGCATGCCTGCGCTCCTTGGTCTGATCCGGGACTTGCCATCCTATCGGCGGGCACTGCTCCATGAGCGGCCACTCTTCTATTGGCAGACACCGTTCTATTGGGTCTCCTGGATAAAAGATCCGCATTCCTGCCGCGAAACTGATAGTCATCCTGTGATATTCAAAGTCTTGCACAGTAGTAAGCCTGCTGATTGAATGATGGAACCGGAAATGGGGGCCCGGCACAACTTACTGACAAGGAGTGGCAACATGGGCATTATCGGATTTCTCATTTTGGGCCTGATTGCTGGAGCCATTGCAAAGGCCATCCTGCCGGGTCGCCAAGGCGGCGGCTGGGTAGTGACCTTGGTCCTCGGCGTCGTCGGGGCCATCCTGGGCGGCTGGATCGGATCGCTCATCTTTGGCGGTGGGCTGGCCGAATTCTTCGATCTCAGGACCTGGCTGCTGGCCATCCTCGGCTCCATCATCGTTCTCCTGATCTACGGAGCAGTCACCAACCGCAGCGGCCGCCGGGTGTAGCCGCAGCACATAAATAATTCAGCAAAAGCGCCGGACTCCGCAAAGGAGGACGGCGCTTTTGACGTCCAACCTGCGCCATTTTTGTGGCCCCCGGTACCCGCGCATTTCCCGTGGATGGCATTTATGATGGCGAAGGGGTGGTGTAATGACCAGTTTTATGGGCCGTGCCAACAATGTGGCATTACAAACTTTTGGCGTGGTCATGGACGCGAGTCCGGACGCGCTGCTGGCATTGACCACAGAGGGCATCATTCTTGCGGCCAATCCGGCAGCAGCCAGGCTCTTTGACTTGGCGGAGGAGGCTCTTACCGGCAGGGACCACCGCGAACTGATCGCGGAGGGCTTCCGTGACGAGGTGGGCCGGTTGTTCCACCAACTCCTTGCAGCGCCGGAAGAGTTTCCGCGGCCGTGCGAGATCATGGGACTGCGTCACGACGGCGCCGAGATCCCCATCGAGGTGGCGGCCGCACTCCTTCCCCAGCCAACCGCGGCCACCGTTCACGGGGAGCTTGAACCGGCGGGGCAATCGGGAGAACAGGCTGCACACTCCAAAGCGCGCCTGCTGCTTTCCGCCCGCGGCACGGCACACCGCAAGGCGGCGGACCAGGGTTTGCGGGAGGCGATGTCCTTGCTGACGGCCACCCTTGAATCCACTGCCGACGGCATCCTGGTGATGGGCACTGACGGCAGGGTTGCAGGTTTAAACGAACAATTCCTCACCATGTGGGGTATCCGGCCCGAACTGATGGAAGCGGAGAGCGAAGAACCGGTCATGCAGCTCATCGTGGAGCAGGTGGCAGATCCTGTGGCCTTCACTGCCCGACTCGGCGAACTCCAGGAGGACCCGGCCGCCGAAAGCCATGACGTGGTCGAGTTCAGGGACGGCCGTACCTATGAACGGTATTCCCGGCCCCAGCGGGTGGGGGAAAAAATCGTCGGCCGGGTATGGAGCTTCCGCGATGTCACGCCCCGGCGGAAAGCGCAGGAGCAGGCGCACCGGGCCATGATGGACCTGGCCGTGCAGGCTGAAAAGCTGCGGGCCATGGCATTCCAGGACCCGCTCACCGGGCTCGCGAACAGGGCCGTATTCAACGACGCGCTGGCCGGGGCACTGCAGGAACCCCGGCTGAAGACGGTGGACGTCCTGCTCCTCGACCTGGACGACTTCAAGGAGGTCAATGACATCCTTGGGCACCAGGCCGGAGACGACATGCTAATCGAAGTGGCACGTCGCCTCCGCGGCTGCGTCCCGACGGCCGACGTTGTTGCTCGCTTGGGCGGGGACGAGTTCGTGGTGCTGTTGACGGCGCGTCCGGACGCCGACGCCATCGCCGCGTGCATCGTGCGCTGCCTGCACGTTCCGGTGACCATCAACGGCACCGTCCTGCGGCCGAGCCTGAGCCTGGGCCTCGCCTCCGTGGGGCAGGACAGCGTTGGGCCGTCCGAGCTGCTGCGGCACGCGGACATCGCGATGTACGCAGCCAAGGCGGCAGGCAAGAACCGGCTCCTGCGCTTCCACCCGGACATGATGCAGGCCCTGGTGCAGCGCACGCACATGGAGAGCGGACTGCGGCTGGCCGTTCCGCGCGGCGAAATTACCGTGGACTTCCAGCCCATCGTGTCGCACCGCATGGGACAGGTGGTCCAGCTGGAGGCACTGGCCAGGTGGGACCGCGACGGCGAGCGGGTGCCGCCGTCGATCTTCATCCCGCTGGCCGAGCGCACCGGGCTGATCAACGAAATCGGCGCCGAGGTGATGGCTTCCGGAATGGTGCAGCTGGCACGTTGGCTCAGCGAGGACCCCTCGCGGTCCCTGGCCGTCAACGTCTCCGGCGTCCAACTGCAGGACCCGGACTTCGCCGAGATTGTCTTGAAGTTGGCGAAAGCCAGCGGCGTTGCCCCCTACCAGCTGGTCATGGAAGTCACCGAGAGCGTGTTTTTCGACCCAGACTGCAGCCTGATCCGGCAGCTCAGCACGCTCCGGGACGCCGGGGCCCGGGTGGCGCTGGATGACTTCGGCACCGGCTACTCCTCCCTGGGCCGGCTGCAGGACCTGCCAGTGGACACGGTGAAGATCGACAAGTCGTTCGTGTCCATGGTGCGGACCGGCAACGAACGCCTGCCCATTCTCAGCTCCATCATCAACATGGCCCACAGCCTGGGACTGACCGTCACTGCGGAAGGGATTGAGACGGTGGCACAGGCTGATTACCTGGCTGCACTGGAGTGCGATTCGCTGCAGGGCTATCTGTTCTCACTGCCGGAGCCCGGTGACCGGCTTGGCCAGGCACTTCACCACGCGGAGGAGGCCCTCAACGCTCTGCAGGGGCGCTAAGCACGGCGCCCGCAACCTGGGCTGAGTCGCCTAGGCTGCTTCCTGCCGGCCGGGACGCTGCGGCTTGGCCGGTGCCTGCTGGGAAACGGCGGGTTGTGCAGGGGAAGCTTCAGGCTCCAACGCTTCTCCAGCCCCTACCGAAAGGTTGGCCTCCAGGGCAGGTGCGGCGGCGCGGTTGCGGCGCCAGCGGCGGACGAGGTCGACGCCGGCCAGCAGCCCTGCGAGGGGGGTCAGGACAGCGGCCGCGTAGACGAACAGCATCCAGGTCAGGGTGGTCAGCGGCGGCTGGTTGTTGTTGAGCAGGGACAGTCCGCCGAGCATGCCCACGACCCAGAACAGCACCACGGCCGTCAGTACGGCGCCGGCAGGAAAATACTGGTTGGTCACGACTTTTTTCAGGGTTTCCATGCACTTCCTCCTGCCTGGCCGGGGGACGGCAAAAGCCGCTCAAACACAAGTATGGGGCCCGGCCGGCACGAAACTGCGCAAGACGACACGGCGAGTGATGAAGCTAACGCAACCACCCGCCGTCGTACGGATTCCCTGGCCAAAAATGCCCCTCCCGTGCCCTTCCCGGAACGGCCTTGTGCGAATACCGTAATGCCTGTCCGCCCCAAAAACTGGAGGTTCCCATGCGCAAAGTCACTGCCGGCCTGTTCCACTCCGTGGACGGGGTGGTGTCCGAACCTTTCAAGTTCCAGTTCGACAGCTTCGACGAGGAACTTGGCGCGGGCCTGACCAGGATGATCAACACGGTGGACACGGTGGTCCTGGGCCGCGTCAGCTACCAGGAGTGGGCCGGTTACTGGCCGAACGCTTCGACTGACCAGGACTTCGCCGCGTTCATCAACCCGGTGGAGAAGTTCGTTGCCTCCCGCACCCTCGCCGGGCCGCTGGAATGGCAGAACTCGCAGCTGATGGACGCGCCGCTGGAGGAGTTCGTGGCCGGTTTGAAGGAGCGCGACGGCGGCGAGATCGCCGTGTGCGGAAGCATCTCCGTGGTGCGGCAGCTGCTCTTCGCCGGACTGCTGGACTCGCTGCAGTTGATGACGCATCCGGTCATTGCCGGCAGTGGCCGCAGGTTGTTTGAGGACGGCGACCCGTTGACCCGGCTGGTGCTGCAGGACCAGTCAACCACCAGCAAGGGCAACGTGCTGAGCACGTATGGGGTCCGCGGGGACTAGGTTTAGCCCAAACTGCTGCGGGAGCCGCTCCGAAATGGGGCACATTGACACGGACGCGCCGGGGATCAGGGCCTGCACGGCCCGTTTCCCGCTCAATGTGCCCCACGACGGCAGGTGCCAACGGGGTCGGCGGACCTACGCGGCCAGCGGCGCCCCGAAAAGCTCCTCCGCGAGCCGGGCCAGATGGTCCGGGATGTCCGCTTCGGCTCCATGTTCGCCGCGGCCAAGGAAGACGGCGGTGCCTCGGATCCCGTCAAGGTCCAGGCCGCATTCGTGCATGAGCTGCCCGGCGCGGACGTTGACCGGCAGGAGCATGGTGACGCTCTCGGCGTTCAGGTAGACATGCCAGTCGCCGCGGATCACCGACTCCAGCGGGCCATCCACCAGGGCTTCCAAGGCCTGCAGGTCCGCCGGGACCTGCTCGAGGCGGATCGGTTCGGAATTGCCGGCCGGTACTACAAGTGCTGTGTAAGTTCTGTTGTCCATTGTTCGTTGCTCCATAGGTTTTAACACCTGTGGATCCGCCAGTGTTCCCTGGACCGGCGCGATGACGTGAAGCTAGGCGTTGCCCGACGGCCCGGCCAACACGGCGATGTCACGCGGCGTGGTGCGGCAGCAGCCACCCACGATCCGGGCACCAAGCTTCCTCCACCCAGGGGCGGCTGAGCCAAGGCTGGCGGGGGCGCCGGCTGCGGCGGTCCGGTCCTGGCTCCACGTCTTTGTCGCCGGATCGTAGGTCTCCCCCGAGTTGGGGTAGGCCACCAGCGGTTGGTCCGTGTGCTCCCGCAGCGCTGCGAGCGCCGGGGTGACCAGGTTGAGCGGGACGCAATTCACGCCCACTGCGGCGACGTGGGGCTGGCCGTCAAGGAGCCGGGCCACATCGGCGAGCGGAGTTCCGTCGCTGATGTGCCCGCCGTCGCGCAGTGAAAAGGAGAACCAGGTGTCGACGCCGTGTTCCCGGCTGAGTGCCAGCAGGGCTTCGGCTTCGGCGAAGGAAGGCAGCGTTTCAAAGGCCAGGAGGTCAACGCCGGCGTTGACCAGGGCGGCGATCCGGGGGGCATGGAAGTCCCTGAACTCCGCCGGGTTGAGCACGTAGTCTCCGCGGTATTCAGAACCGTCAGCGAGGTAGGCGCCATAGGGTCCCACGGAACCGGCAACCAGCAGCGGACCGGCACCAGGATGCTGGGCCAGGTGCTCCTGGCGCGCTTCAGCCGCGAGCTGGACGGACAGGGCGACGAGTTCCAGGGCGTCCTGCCCGCCAATCCCCCGCGCGGCAAAACCCTGGGGCGTGGCCTGGTAGCTGGCGGTGGTGGCAATGTTGGCGCCCGCCGCGAAGTAGTCGCGGTGAACGTCCCGGATGAGGCCTGGCTGTTCCAGCAGCACTTTGGCAGACCACAGGGGGTCTGCCAGGTTGCACCCGCGGGCCTCCAGCTCGGTGGCAAGGGCGCCATCGGAGACCAGCGACCTTTCCTGCGAAAGGAGCTTGGACAGAGGTATGGGGCTGGACATGCCGTCTCCGAACTGGGTAGCTGTGCTGACAATAATCATTATAAACAATTTCTCATGCTTGTAATGAACATCACTGTGTGCCACGATGACAGGCATCTACGAACCAGTTAGGAGGACCAGACGTGAGTGTGCAGCTGAATACAGTCCGCAAGCTTCGGGTGCACTGGCCCATCAGCACAGAAACGTTCGCGCGGATAGCGGCCGGGGAGGTCTCCGCTCTCAAGCAGGACCCGGGCCTGGCCGCGCTCCTGCATGCCGTGGAGCAGTTCCGCGAGCTCGGCGACTTTGGGAACTACAAGCACGTTTTTGAGGCGGGCATTGGCCTGGAAGGGTTCACCTGCGGTGAGGGCGCCGTACCCACACTGGGCACGGTGGGGGAACAGATGGTCTCGCCCACCTTCGTTTTCACCACGTACTTTGACGCCGCCCTTGAGGACCACGTGGTGGAGCAGTTCATTGGGGAATTAGTGGACATCCACCCATGGGAGTTGCCGGTCATCGAGGTAACCGGGCCCGTGAGCGTGGCCGGCGGCCTGCGCGCCAAAGACCGTTCCGGAGCGGCTGCCTCATGATTGACACCGCTACCGGCCTCTGGCCCTCGCTGCAGTCCGCATTGGAGGGACGGCGGTTCACCGACCTCACCCACGCCTTTCATCCCGGCCAGCCGCACTTTCCCGCCTTTCCGAACGAAACCCGGGAAGCGCTTTTCGATCTCGACAAAGGCGACGGATTCACGGCGCACAG
The DNA here is from genome assembly GCF_006715225.1 of Arthrobacter sp. SLBN-112. NCBI lineage: Bacteria > Bacillati > Actinomycetota > Actinomycetes > Micrococcales > Micrococcaceae > Arthrobacter > Arthrobacter sp. SLBN-112. Next base: position 2,312,868 of record NZ_VFMU01000001.1, on the reverse strand, counting down.
GTATTCCATCGTTGGCCAATGGGGAACACACGTTGACCCGCCATCCCATTTCATCCGCGGCGGCCGGACCCTGGACTGCATTCCTGTGGAGGACATGATCCTGCCGCTGGTGGTTCTGGACATCACCAAGGACGTTGCCCGCAACCCGGACGCCACACCCGGCCTGGACCATGTCCGGGACTGGGAGGAACGGAATGGCAGGATTCCGGCCGCTTCTTTCGTAGCACTGAGGACCGGTTGGAGCCGGCGCTGGCCGGACAGCGAGGCCATGGCCAACCGGGATGCTTACGGCGTCAGCCACACTCCCGGCTGGTCCCGCGAAGTACTGTCCTTCCTCGTGGAGGAACGCTCAATTGCCGCCATCGGGCACGAGCAGACGGATACAGATCTCGGACTGGCAACCTCCAACGGGGATTTCGGCCTCGAAACCTACATCCTCGCCCAGGACCGCTGGCAGATTGAACTGCTGGCGGATCTCACCGGCCTTCCGGAGGCGGGAGCCGTAATCGTTGCCAGCTGGGCCAAGCCACTGCAAGGAAGCGGCTTTCCCGCCCGCGTCTTCGCCATCTCCTGACGGCAGGCAACAGTCATTTAGACTCGGACCATGTCGAGGACTACAAGCATGGGACGGGGAATCACGGCGGTGCTGGCGGCCGGGGAGCGCCACGCCCATGGCCTCCCCGGCGGCACTGTGGCCGAAATTGCCGCCGACCTGGGCAAGGACCGCAGCCAGGTGTCCCGGAGCCTGCGGACGGCAGAGCAGGAAGGGTTCCTGCGGCGAACGCCGCAACGCACTTTTGCCCTGGACTGGAGCGTGCTGACCGATGCCCACCTGTTGACCCGGCGCCGCCTGCACACCGACGGTACGGCAGCGTTGGAGCGGCTCTCAAGCGAGACTGACGAAGGATGCTTCCTGGGTGTCCTCAGCGGGGACAGCACCGTTACGGTGGGCGAAAGTATCCCCGCAACCAGCAAAATGGTGGGCTCATGGCTGGGCCGGCCCTACCCTGCCTACTGCAGCGACGCCGGCCAGGCACTTTTTTGGGAGGCCTCAGAGGCGCAGGTACGCAAAGTCTTTGCGCGGGTCCCTTTCGTGAAGCACGGCCCCAACACGCCGGCCGACGTAGAGGACTTTCTGTCGCGGCTTAAGGTGGCGAGGCGGCGCGGCTATTCCATTGTTGATGAGGAAGCTGAACCCGGCCTGTACTCGCTGGCCGTTCCCGTGCGGGACTTCAGGGGCGAGGTGGTGGCCGCCCTGCAGATCGTGGGCCCGAAGAGCCGGCTTGAGCACCGCCAGGCTGACCACGCCAAGGCGTTGGCAGCGCAGGGAACGTGGCTTGAAGCCATTCTGGGGTGCCCGTCCCCCAACAAGCAGCCCTAGGCGCCGGCCCGCTACCCTTCAGGCGTGGGCGGTGCAGCCCCCAGCCTTGCCGCGGCCTCGGCGAGGACATCGGCCAGTTCCCGGGCCGGGATACCAATCTCCGCCCGGCTGCCAAGAACACTGAGCGAAGCAAGGATTCCACCCTGGGGATCGCGGATGGGGACAGCAACTTCGACAATGCCGTGTTCGAATTCCTCCACGGCAACAACACAGCCCTCGGCTTTATCCCGGGCCATCAACTCCCAGGCCTCCGGGATGGAGTGGGCAGCACCGGGACCACCGACGCCGATGAAATCCACGTCCGAAAGCAAGGCCTCGAAAGCGCGCTGCTTATGGTCCCACAGCAAAGCCCGCCCGGCTCCCGTGCACCAAACCGGCGTCACCATGCCAGGCTGGACAAAGCTCCCTGCACGTGAATCGTTGCTCGATGCCAGCAGCAAAATGACGCGGTAACCGTCCCGGACGGACACACGGGCGCGGAGACCGGTAGCGGCCACCAGGCTCTCCAGCTCGGCCCCGGCGTGCCGTATCCAGCCCGTATTGAGCGTGGCTGCAAGGCCAAAGAAGCCCCTCCCTACCCGGAACGGACCGCGTTCCGGCCGTTCCAGAAGGCCAAGGTCGCACAGCTCCTGGGTAAGGCGGGACACCCGGCTCTGGTCCATGTCCAGTTCAACGGCCAGCTGGGAAACACCCAGGAGCTGCTTGCCGGTCTTTTCCCGCTCAACCACCAGACGCACAATCCGCAGTCCCTGCGCCAGCGACGACGCCTCCGGGGCAGTATCGTCCACCCTTGCTGCTCCTTCCCACCGTCAACCGGTCTATCTTCACACGGGGAGGGTTCCCCTGATGCCACACCTTTCCCCGCGCCCCGAAGGCAGCCACGGCCCGGCACAGACGCTTGGCGCGTCTGAGCCGGGCCTCAGCAGAGGTCCATGCCTAAGCAGGCACGCCGGCAGGGCCCTTCCGCCCGTACCTGAAGTGGAAGTAGCCGTAGCAGGCCGCAACGAAAGGAATACCAAAGTAGAGGGCCGCGACCTGGTTGGGATCAAAGGCTATGCCGACGAGTGAGATGACGCAGAGGGTAAATGCCAGGATCGGCACCAGCGGAAAGAACGGGGCCTTGTAGCCCAGTGCAGCGACGTTCCCGCCGTTCCTGACAAAGGACCGACGGTGGAAGAAGTGCGAAGCGGTGATGGACATCCAGACGCCCACCACTGCGAAGCCCGCCACCGACACCAGTGCCAGGTAGACAGTTTCAGGAGCGACCACGCTGCTGATGAGGGATGCCAGCCCGCCGAGCATGCTCACCGAGAGTGCGGTCATGGGGATGCCCCGGCGGGTCAGCTTCTTGAGCGCCTGCGGTGCGTGGCCTTCATTGGCAAGGGAGTAGAGCATCCTCGCGCACGAAAACAATCCACTGTTGCCGGCGGACAGCAACGCCGTGATGATGACAAAGTTCATCAGGTCAGCGGCAAAAGGAACACCGGTAGCCGTAAACACGGTCACAAACGGGCTCTCGTCAAGCCCTACTTCCTGGTACGGAATAGTGGCGGCAATGACAGCGATGGCCCCCACGAAAAACACCAGCAGGCGGATGACGGTGCTTCGCATCGCTTTGGGAATGCTGGTGGCGGGATCCTTTGTTTCCCCGGCGGCCACACCAATCAGTTCGGACCCGGAAAAGGCGTAGAAGACGGCGAGCGCGGTGATCAGAACGCCGGTAAATCCGTTGGGAAACAGGCCTCCCTCGGTATTGAAATTCTCGAACAGGAAGGGATGGCTGCCGCCTTCGCTGAGCGGATGGAAGCCCAGCAGGGCTGCACCGCCAAGAACGATGAGCGCAATGATCGCCGCGACCTTGATGATGGCAAACCAGAACTCCGACTCGCCAAAGAACCTCGACGAAACGGCGTTCAAACCGAACAGCGTGGCGGCAAATACGAGGCACCACACCCACACGTCAACGCCGGGGAACCACCGTTGCATCAGCAGGCCCGAGGCGGTGAACTCCGACCCGATAGCCACTGCCCAGCACAGCCAGTACAGCCAAGCGGTTGCGAAGCCGGTGGCCGGTCCGATGGACCGGGCAGCGTAAATGTGGAATGCCCCGGAGACGGGGTACGCGATGGCGAGTTCACCCAGGCATGCCATCACCAGGTAAACCACAAAGGCGCCAACGAGGTAGGCAAGAACGGCGCCGAGTGGCCCTGCCTGCGAAATGGTGTAGCCCGAGCTGAGGAACAAGCCGGAACCTATCACTCCGCCCATGGCGATCATGACCAGATGCCTGGGGCCCATGGAGCGGTGGAGTCCGGGTTCTCCGGAGGGGGGAGCGCCAGGCTCTGGCTTGAGGGTTAGGGGGGTCGAAGATTCCAAGGGATGCCTCCAGTTGGGGGAAGGGTCGGAAGGGCGGCCGCATTTCGCTTGCCTGTCCGAAAGGGGCTATGAGTGCGTCGACAGTGACGAAAGTAACACAAAAACGCCTTTCTAGTCATGAAAAGCATATGGAGATGCAAATGTTGCACGTTTACTACGCGCGGGCAGTATGTCGATTCGTCAGGTCAATGGTCGTTCTGCCTCCCCGTTTGGGCATTTGGACATATCCCGACGGACAGCGGGTGGGACCACGATGGGAGCACCAACTGGCCAGATTGAAGGAGCACCATGACCACGTACGACATCGCGCTGATCGGTTTCGGCGGCGTAAACAGGACACTTGCTGAATTGATCGCCACCCGTGGGGATGAGCTCAGCCGCAAACTGGGTTTTGGCCTGCGGGTGGTGGCCATTACGGACCTTCGCCTCGGCTCACTGGTGCAGGCCGGGGGGATTGACCTGGACGCAGCCTTCCGGCTCGAGCCAGGTGTGGAGACCTTCGCAGCATGCGGGGGGTCCGCGGAGCCGGACAACGAGCGTGTCATCCGGACGTGCCCTGCCGACATCATTTGTGAAGCAACCTTCACCAACCCCACGGACGGTGAGCCCGCGGCCTCGCACGTACGCTGGGCCCTGGAATCCGGTAAGAGCGTCTGCACCACCAACAAGGGCCCCGTTGCGCTGTGGGGAGCGGAACTGGCGCAACTGGCACAAGGAAATGGCCTGGGTTTCGAATTCGAGGGCGCGGTGATGAGCGGAACCCCTGTGCTCCGTTTTGCGAAGCAACTGCTTCCAGGCCTGATACTCACTGGCTTTGAGGGCATCCTCAACGGCACCAGCAACTACGTTCTGGGCCGGATGGAGGACGGCCTCAGCTTTGACGAGGCAGTGCGCGAAGCCCAGCAGCGGGGTTACGCCGAGGCGGATCCCTCCGCTGATATCGAAGGCTACGACGTCCAGCTCAAAGTCCTGATTTTGGCGAATGAACTGCTGGGCGCGGACCTTACGCTCGCTGATGTCCAGCGCCAAGGGATATCCGCGCTGACCCGCGAAGACCTCACCAGGGCAAGGGGTGAGGGCCGGCGGTGGAAATTGGTGGGGTCTGCGCGGGGAAACCCGGACGGGACAGTAACCGCCGGCGTTGCCCCCGCAGCACTCCCCCTTGACCACGGGCTCGCGGGAGTTTCCGGAGCGAACAACGCGGTGTCGTTCCACACCGACCTTCTTGGGCCGGTAACGGTTTCCGGTCCCGGGGCCGGACGGGTGGAGACGGCGTATGCCCTGCTCTCGGACATCATCGCGATGCACGGTGCGAGGAACCAGGTGACTGCACATGCGTGAATCGACACTGGCCCCATCGGAGAAGGCACTGCCTGCGTTCGGCGACGTGCAGAGCCCCTACGATGGCCGGATTGTGGGAGCGGTCGTCCTGACCCCACCGGACGCCATGGAAACGATCTTCGAGACGGCCCGGGCCGGGGCCGTGCGGGCCCGGGGAATGTCCCGTCACACCCGCGGGAAGCTCCTGGACGCTGCTGCCATGCTGATGGACGGGCGGGCGGAGGATTTTGCCCGGACCATCACCGCTGAGAGCGGGAAGACCATCCGGCAGGCACGCAAGGAAGTACTGCGGGCGGTCAACACCCTTCGCTTGTCGGCGGCAGAAGCACGCCGGAATGGAGGAGAAACCATCCCTTTTGACTCCTATGAGGGCTCGGAAGACCGCATGGGCTGGTACTCCCGGGAACCGCTGGGCATCATCGCGGCCATCACGCCGTACAACGACCCGTTGAACCTGGTGGCGCACAAGGTGGGCCCGGCCATCGCGGGAGGGAACGCCGTGATTCTCAAGCCGTCCGCCTTGACTCCGCTGTCCGCGCAAATGCTGGCGGACGTCCTCACCGAAGCGGGCCTGCCCCACGGAGTGCTCACGGTTGTCCACGGGGGCAGGGACGTTGCGGAGGCGATCGTCAGGAACCGGGACGTACGGATGGTGTCCTTCACCGGCGGGTTTTCCACCGGGGAGGCGATCGCCCGGACAGCGGGGCTGAAGAAGCTGTCCATGGATCTGGGCGGCAACGCCCCGGTGATCGTGATGGACGACGCTGACATTGCTGCCGCCGTGGAAGCATGCGTCTCCGGTGCCTTTTGGGCCGCCGGCCAGAACTGCGTGGGAGCACAGCGTATTCTCGTGGCCGAGCCCGTGTACACCGAATTCCGGCGGCGCTTCCTGCAGGAAACGTCACGGCTCGTGGCGGGCGATCCTGCAGGGGAGAACACCGATGTGGGTCCAATGATCTCCTCCGCAGCGGTGGAACACCTCCAAACCAAAATTGATGCGGCCGTCAGCGCAGGTGCCGTAGTCCTGGCCGGCAATACCCGGAACGGCAATGTCCTGCAGCCCACGGTGCTGGAGAACGTCCCCATGGGGAGCAGACTCTGGAACGAAGAAGTTTTTGGGCCAGTGGTGCTGCTGCAGCCGTTCACAACCTTTGACGAGGCTGTGGACCTGGCGAATGCGGTGGACTTCAGCCTGCATGCGGGAATCTTCACGCGCTCTCTTGGCACTGCGCTGGAGGCTGCCGGCCGCATCGATGCAGGTGGCGTGATGATCAATGATTCCTCGGATTACCGCTTCGACGGGATGCCGTTCGGTGGATCCAAGTACGGCAGCATGGGCCGTGAAGGTGTCCGGTTCGCCTACGAGGAGATGACCCAGCCGAAGGTTGTCTGCATCAAGCACCAGGGCGGCAGGACCTAGGTGGGCTGGACTGCCGTGCCCCGCCGGACGTAGTTGGACAGCGTCATGGCCGTCACCGTGTCCGTCACTCCGGGAGCGGCAGCAATCTGCTCCCAGATTTCCTGGATGCGCTCGAGGGAACGGGCTTCCACCCGGACCAGCAGGTCGAAGTCGCCGCTGACAACATCACACAGGACCACTTCGGGGATCGATTGCAGCAGGGAAATCACATCGGATCCGCGCACCCTGTCCTTCCGGTAGACCATCAGGAACGCCGAGACAGGCCCCTGTCCCGGCGCACCGGTGACCACCGTGTAGCCCTGGATATAGCCCTGCCGTTCCATGCGGTCGATCCGCTGCCGCACGGCGTTCCGGGACAGAAGCACCTTCGCTGCCAGCTCCGCATGGCTGACCCGGGCGTTGCGCGTCAGCTCCGCAAGGATGCTCTGATCGATCCGGTCCAGACTCGCCCGCTCCATGTCCACCCTTCACCGCAAGAAATCCAACAGCAGACGAGAGTCGGCCCGGCTCCAGAACGGAAGCACAAAGAGATGATACTTCGGCCCGCAACCGGCCGGTCCCCTGACCCGGAATGAAAAGGGGCCAGCCATGAAAGAAGCGCGACGCCGGCACCTGGCCGGGTGCCGGCGTCGTCCCCCTCACGTCGTGGCCGGGATGGTGCACCGGGTAAACTTGTCCGGTCATGCGCTGTTCCTACTTTGATGCCGGCACCTGCCGCTCCTGCACCCACATGGGCAGGCCCTACGGTGAGCAGCTGGCCGGCAAACAGCTGCACTGCCAGACCCTCCTGTCAGGTCACACCAAACTCGAATGGCTGCCGCCGGTGGCGAGCCAGGAGTCGGGCTTCCGCAACAAGGCCAAAATGGTGGTTGGCGGAACCGCGCAGAACCCCACCATCGGGATCCTCGACGCCGATGGCCACGGCGTGGACCTGCGCAAGTGCGGCGTCTGCTCCCCCGGGCTGCTGGCCTGCTTCCCCGTGCTGGCGAACTTCATCCGGCGGGTCCGCCTGACGCCCTATGACGTTCCCCGCCGGACCGGCGAGCTCAAGCACATCATCGTTACGGAATCTCCTGACGGCGAGGTCATGCTCCGGCTGGTCCTGCGCTCGGAACAAACGGTGCCGCGCATCCGGAAGCACCTCCCGGAACTGCTGGCCGCCCTGCCGCAGGTGAAGGTGGTCTCGGTCAACCTGCACCCGGAACACAAAGCCGTGCTGGAAGGCGACCGGGAGATCCTGCTGACCGGGCAGTCCACCCTGAACATGCGGGTCAACGACATCAACCTGCACCTGCGCCCGCAAAGCTTCTTCCAGACCAACACCGACATGGCCGCGGCCCTGTACCGGCAGGGGCGCGAGTGGGTCAACGAACTGGCCCCGGCCTCGGTGTGGGACCTGTACTGCGGCGTGGGCGGCTTCGCCCTGCACAGCGCCGCCCCGTCCCGCACCGTAACCGGCATTGAAACCAGCAGCGAGGCGATCGTGTCCGCCCGCATCAGCAGTGGCGAAGCCGGCCTGGAGGGGATGGACTTCCAGGCCTGCGACGCCACCGCCTTTGCCCTGGCCAGCAGGCAGTCGCCGGACCTGGTGATCGTGAACCCGCCTCGGCGCGGCATCGGGAAGGAGCTGTGCGGCTGGCTGGAATCGTCGGACGTGCAGCACGCGGTGTACTCCAGCTGCAATGCGCAGTCCCTGGCCCGGGACCTGGCCGCACTCCCGTCGTTCACCGCCCGGCGCGCCCGGGTCCTGGACATGTTCCCGCAGACCACGCACTACGAGGTGATGGTCCTGCTGGAACGGGCAGCCTAGGCCCGCTCACCTGCCGCGCACGCGTTCGACGGCGGCCGCGCCGGCTTCGCGCCCGCTGGCCCGGAGGCCCGCCGCCACTCCCCAGGCGTCGGCGTCGGAGCGGTTTTGGCTCAGTTTTTCCTTCGCCTCGATCCGGGTGATCACCAGTTCCATGCCGACGATCGCCCGCAGCTGCCCGGCAATGAATTTCTCCGGCGCATCGTCCACGGTCCAGGGGTCCTCCCGGCCCTCCTCGTGCAGGCCGGTCAGGTGCCGGACGTGCCTGGCCAGCCAGCCGGCGTCGTCATGGACCACCAACTCCCCGTACACGTGCGCGGTGCTGTAGTTCCAGGTGGGGACCACGCGGCCGTGCTCGGCCTTGGACGCGTACCACGACGGCGAGATGTAGTTGTCGGGGCCCTGGATGATGGCCAGCGCCTCGCCGGTTGGCGGGGCGGACCACTGCGGGTTGTTCCTTGCCATGTGGGCCTGCAGCGCGCCGTGCTCCCCCACCCCCGGGTTGAAGGCGAAAGGCAGCAGCGTTGCCAGCAGGCCCTGGTCCGTCATGGTGACCAGGTTGGCCGCGCCGGGAGCCGCGAGGAGGTTCTGGACGGCCTGGGGATCGGCGGCGAAGTGGGCGGGAATGTACATGGGAAAGTCCTTTCGGGGTTAAGGGGCGGGACGGTTGAGCCGGACGCGGACGGCCGCGGCGGCGCAGAGGATGACGGCAAGGGCACCAATGAGGGTGGTCCAGGTGAGCGCTTCGCCCAGCAGGAGCGCGGCCCAGCCGAGACTGAGGACCGGCTGGAGCAGCTGGATCTGGCTGACCTGCGCCATGGGCCCGATGGCCAGGCCGCGGTACCAGGCGAAGAAGCCCAGGAACATGCTGACCACGGCGAGGTAGGCGAAGGCCGCCCACTGGACGGGCGTGGCCGACGGCGGCTGTTCCAGCACGGAGAGCACGGCCAGGACCAGCATGGCCGGCGCGGCAAGGACCAAGGCCCAGGCGATGGTCTGCCAGGAGCCAAGCTGGCGCGCCAGGAGGCCACCTTCGGCGTACCCCACCGCGGCGCAGGCCACGGCGCCGAGCAGCAGGAGGTCGGCCCAGTGCAGGTGCCCCACACCGCCGGACTGCAGGAAGGCGAAGGAGACCGCCGCCAGCGAGCCGAGCGCCGTCACTCCCCAGAAGACGGCCGGCGGCCGCTCGCCGGAGCGCAGCATCGCCACCGAGGCCGTGGCCGCCGGCAGGAGGGCGATCACCACGGCCCCGTGCCCTGCCGCCACGGCGGTGAGGGCGTAGGACGTCAGCAGCGGAAAGCCGACGACGACGCCCACGGCCACGAGCGCCAGGCGCAGCCAGGTGCGCGGTTGCGGCAGCCGCTGGCGGGTGATGGCAAGTGCTGCAACCGCAAGAACAGCGGCCACCACGGCCCGGCCGGAGCCGATGAACAGCGGGGGGATGCCGGCGACGGCCACGCGGGTGAAGGGAACGGTGAAGGAGAAGGCTGCCACGCCCAGCAGGCCCCACCAGATTCCGGTGGCTTTTCGCGGCAGTATCACTGGGCGGTTTAGGACAGTAGCGCTACTATGTTCCTTCATGAATAACGATAGCAGTGCGCGGATTGTTGCGGCGCTCCGGCAATGGATCGCCGGTGCGGCTCCGGGGGCCCAACTGCCGTCCACCCGGCAACTCGTGGCCGAGCACCAGGCCAGCCCGGTCACCGTGCAGAAGGCGCTGCAGGCGTTGACTGCCCAGGGGCTGGTCGAAAGCCGGCCCGGCGTTGGGACGTTCGTCCGTGCCGTGCGCACGGCACGGCCCTCGGACTATGGCTGGCAAACGGCTGCGCTGAGGTCGCCGTCGTCTCCGCTGCCGTCGTCGTCTGGCACCATGCGGAACGTTCCCGGTGATGCCATCTGGTTCCATTCCGGCTACCCGGACCGGGAACTGCTGCCGGAGCGGCTGGTCCGCGGCGCGCTGACGCGTGCTGCCCGCGGTGACGCCGCCCTGTCGCGGCCGCCGGCCGCCGGGATGCCCGAGCTGCAGCAATGGTTCGCGCAGGAACTGGGACTGGCCACTCCGGTGGGCATCACGCCTCCCACCCCGAACGATGTGGTGGTGCTGCCGGGAAGCCAGAGCGGCCTCAGCTCCATCTTCCGTGCGCTGGTGGGTGCGGGACAGCCGCTGCTCATGGAATCGCCGTCGTACTGGGGCGCCATCCTTGCCGCTGCGCAGACCGGGGTACGGGTGGTTCCGGTGCCCACCGGTCCGGACGGGCCTGACCCCGCGGACGTGGACCGCGCCTTTGCCGAGACCGGGGCCCGGGCGTTCTACGTGCAGCCCAACTATTCCAATCCCACCGGGGCGCAGTGGGCAGCAGGCCGTGGCGGCGAGATCCTGGACGTGGCCCGCCGGCATGGCGCGTTCCTGGTGGAGGACGACTGGGCCCACGATTTCGGCATCACCTCGGATCCTGTTCCGCTGGCAACCCGCGACGACTCCGGGCACGTGGTGTACATCAGGTCCCTCACCAAGAGCGTTTCCACCGCCATCCGGATTGCCGCGGTGGTTGTCCGCGGACCGGCGCGGGAACGCATCCTGGGCCAGCGGGCCGCCGAGTCGATGTACGTGAGCGGGCTCCTGCAGGCCGCCGCGCTGGACGTGGTGACGCAGCCGGGGTGGCAGACGCACCTGCGAAGCCTCCGCCAGCAGCTCCAGTCACGCCGCGACCTGCTGGCCACCAGCGTCCGTGACCACATTCCCCAGGCGCACATCGACAACCTCCCCAAGGGCGGACTGAACCTGTGGCTGCGCCTGCCGGACGCCACGGACCTGCCGCGTCTGGTCCGTGACTGCGAGGACGCGGGGGTGATCATCGCCGCCGGTACGGAGTGGTTCCCGGCCGAACCCGCCGGCGCCTTCATCCGGCTTAATTACTCGGGCCCGAATCCGGGCGCCTACCCGGAGGGTGCGCGGGTGATCGGCGAGGTGCTGGCGCGTCAGGGTTGACCGCGGCACGGCCGGAATTCTGCAGGGTTGGCTCAGGAATGCGTCAAGATTTGCGCTTAAACCGTTCCGGCCCAGCGGGCGTAGCTACGCTGGCCGTGCACTCCGCATCCAGCACATGCACTTGGGGGAACCATGCCTGAAATTCACAGTCCTTCCGCGCCCCGTAGCTATCGTCAGCAAGACACCCCGGCCGCCGGATCTGCCTGGCGGAAGGGCTCCAACAAAGCGCTGACCGCCGGGGCCGCTGCCGCCGTCGTGCTCTTGCTTGCAGGTTGCGGCGGACCCCAGGCCTCACTGACCGCCGCTGCCGGCCCCGCCAGCGAAACTGCCACCGCAACACCCACGCCAAAACCCATTGCCGATATGCCCTGCACCGCAGTGAACGGGCAGCAGGTTTCCGCCGGCACCACCTATGTCTGCACCAAAGACGAATCCGGCAGGCTGGTGTGGCTGGACGCCGCGCAATCCAAGCGGGTCACCGAGAAGCTGGCAGCCGCAGCTGCAGCGAAGGCGGCCGCGGAAAAGGCCGCAGCTGACAAGGCAGCCGCAGATAAGGCGGCAGCCGACAAGGCCGCGGCCGACAAAGCTGCCGCTGACGCAGCCGCGGCAGAGGCCGCTGCCCGGCAAGCCGCCGACGCGAAGGCCGCCCAGGAAGCGGCGGCGGCACAGGCAGCCGCGGCCAAGGCAGCGGCCGAAGCGGCCGCAAAGGCGGCTGCACCTCCCGCCCCCGTTGCGCCTGCAGTGCCGGGAACCAATCCGGGCTGCGACCCGAACTATTCAGGCCGCGTTCCCATCGCCTCCGACGTGGACTGCGCCGGCGGAAGCGGAAACGGCCCGGCGTACGTCAGCGGTCCCATCCAGGTCATTGGCCGGGACATCTACGGCCTGGACGCGGACCACGATGGGCTGGCCTGCGAGAGGTAGCCCTAGACGAAGGCCTTGACCAGCTCTTCGCTCTTTTCCCACAGGCCGCGCGCCAGCTCGGCGTCGTACGCCTGCGGGTTGGCCTTGGCCAGGGCGCGCTTGGCGTAGTAGGCGCCGGAAATCCAGTCGGTGCCGGGGGTGCCGTTGATGAGCCAGAGCATGGTGTCGGCGCCCTGGTCCGGGCTGAGCATGAAGCGGTTCAGCAAGGTGGTGTACGCGTGCCGGAACGGGCTGGTGGAGTCCGCCGCGAAGTTGGTGCGGACCACACCCGGGTGGAATGCCGCCGTCGTGATGCCCTCGTCATGGAAGCGGCGGTGCAGCTCCGAGGTGAAGAGGATGTTGGCGAGCTTGCCGGTGCCGTAGGCGCGGTTGGTGCGGTACCCGTGCTCGGCGGTGAGGTCGAACAGGTCCAGCTTGCCGAAGTTGTTGGCGGCGCTGGAGGTGTTGATCACCTTGGCATTGCTGCTGGTCAGCGTGTCCATGAGCAGGGTGGTCAGCAGGAACGGCGCCAGGTGGTTGATCTGGAAGGTGGCCTCGTTGCCGTCCACCGTGAGCGTGCGTTTGCCCATGATTCCGCCGGCGTTGTTGGCCAGCACATCGATGCGGGGGTACTTTTCCTCGAGTTTGGCGGCGAGTTCGCGCACCTGGGCCAGATCAGCGAAGTCAGCCAGATAGTGGTCCGCGCCGATATCCCCCGCCAGGGTGCGGGTCTTTTCGGCAGAACGGCCGACGACGACCACCTGCTCCCCTGCCTTGGCCAGCGTCCGTGCGGCTGCCGCTCCAATGCCGTCACTGGCGCCGGTGATCACGATGGTGCGAGGAGTCAAGGGGTGTCCTTTGGTCGGCGGGTGGCGTACGTGGAAAGCATGCCAAGGGAAACAACGACGGCGGGACGGCCGGTGTTCCCACCAGCCGCCCCGCCGCAGTCGCCTTCGGGCGTCAGCCCACGGCGCCGGCCACCAGGAAGATGACCGCTGCGATGGCGAAGCCCATGACGCCGATCAGGGTTTCCATCACGGTCCAGGTCTTCAGGGTGGTCTTGACGTCCATACCGAAGAAGCGGCCCACCAGCCAGAAGCCCGAGTCATTGACGTGGGAGACCACCACGGAGCCTGCAGCCACGGCGATGACCAGGGCGGCCACCTGCATGCCGTTCATCCCGGCGGCGGCAACGGCCGGGGCAATGAGGCCCGCGGTGGTGGTCAGGGCCACGGTTGCCGAACCCTGGGCGATGCGCAGGATGGCGGAAATGAGGAAACCGGCGAGAATCAGGGGAATACCCACGCCGCCCAGGACGTCGGCCAGTGCCTTGCCGATGCCGGAGGTGCGCAGGACACCACCGAACATGCCGCCGGCACCGGTGATCAGGATGACCGAGCAGACCGGCCCAAGGGAGGATTCGAGCAGCTTCTCGAGGGCTCCGGCGTCGCGGCCGCGGCGGGTGCCGAGGACGAACATGGCAACGAGCACGGCGATCAGCAGCGCCACGGGGGTTTCACCGATGGTCCGCAGGACCTGGAACCATTGCTCCTTCTTGACGGACGCGTCCAGGGCGCCGGAGGAGGCCAGGGTGTTCAGCCCGGTGTTGAGGAAGATCAGTACCAGCGGCAGCAAGAGCAGGCCCAGGATGGTGCGGAAGCGCGGCGGGTGGGATTCCGCTTCGGCACTGGCGTGGCCCAGGATTTCGGGAACCGGAAGCACCAGCTTCCGGCCCGTGTACAGGCCGTAGAGGTATGCGGTGACGTACCAGGTGGGGATGGCGGTAATCAGGCCTGCGATCAGGACCAGGCCAATGTTGGCGTCGAAGAAGGTGGCGGCGGACACCGGCCCCGGGTGCGGCGGCAGGAAGATGTGCATCACCGAGAAGGCACCGGCAGCGGGCAGGCCGTAGCGGAGCACTCCCCCGCCGAGGCGGTGCGCGACGGCGAAGACCACCGGCAGCATGACCACCAGGCCGGCGTCGAAGAAGATGGGGAAGCCGAAGATCAGTGAGGCCAGGCCCAGCGCGAAGGGGGCACGCTTTTCACCGAAGACGCCGATCAGGTAGTCGGCCAGCACCTTGGCGCCGCCGCTGGTTTCCACGATCCGGCCGAGCATCGCGCCCAGGCCCACCAGCAGTGCCACCGTCCCCAGGGTTGTGCCGAAGCCGTTGACCAGGACCGGGACCACCTGGTTGGCGGGGATGCCGGTGGCAAAGGCGGTGGCCAGGCTGATGAGGATCAGGGCGATCAGGGCGTGCATCCGGAGCCGGATGATCAGGAACAGCAGCACAAGAATTGCCGCGGCGGCGATGAGCAGCAGGGGGCCTGCGCCCATCGTCTGGGTCCATCCTTCGATGGTCATGGTTCTCCTTTGAAACAGGGTTGGGGACTAGGGGGTCAGGACGCCGCGGGCGCCTGGCCGGAGGGGAGGTTGAGGGCATGGACGACGGCGGCGACCAGCTCTTCGGGTGAGCACGAGATGTCGAGCCGGAGGCTGCCTGCGTCCAGCTCTTCCTGGCTGAGCGGCTCAAGGGTTGCCAGCTGGCTGGGCAGCAGGGTGGGCGGCATGAAGTGGCCCACCCGCCCCTGCATCCTCTGGCTGATCAAGTCCGCGCCGCCGTCGAGGTGGAGGAAAATGACGCGGCCTTCTGAGCCGGAGAGCAGCTCACGGTAGCCGCGCTTAAGCGCGGAGCAGGTGAGGACGGTGCTCTTGCCGGCGGCGGCCTGCGCGGTCATCCAGCTGCGGATCTCCTCGAGCCAGGGCCAGCGGTCCTCGTCCTGGAGCGGAATCCCCTGGCTCATCTTGGTGATGTTTGCTTGGGGGTGGAACTCATCGGCTTCTGCGCAGGCCCACCCCAGTTGCTGGGACAGGGCGGCCGCCAGGGTGGATTTGCCGGAACCGGCAACGCCCATGACCACCAGGTGCGTGGCTGGATACTGCATGTCATACCTCCGGAGAAGACGTCTTTGGCTTTCGAAGAAGCTCGCTGCGGGCGCGGTGTTCATCGGCCCAGCGATAAGGTATCACCTTTCTTGCCCAAAGATACTATCTAATCGTGTCATAAGTCATACCTTTACCGGTTTCACCGCTATTCTGGAGAGGCGCAGCGGCGCGTAACGGAACGGGGAAAAAGAATGTCGACGGCGACAGTCCAGGACGGCGATGAAGTGCACGACGGCGCTCCCGCCCCGGCGGCGCAGGGCCGGGTCATTGAGGCGGTGGGGGTTGCCATAGCTTCAGGGGAACTCGCCCCGGGTACCCGGCTCACGCTGGAAGGGCTGCAGCACGAATACGGGATCTCGCGGACCGTTGCCCGGGACACCATGAAGGTCCTGGAATCGATGAACCTGGTCTACTCACGCCGGCGTGTGGGCATCGTGGTGCAGGAACCCTCACTATGGAACGTCTTCGACCCGAACCTGGTGCGCTGGCGGCTGGCCTCGGACCGGCGGGACCTGCAGTACAGCAGCCTCACCGAGCTGCGCATCGCCGTCGAGCCGATCGCCGCCGCGGGCGCGGCACGCCGGGCCAGCGCCGCGGAGCGTACACAACTGGTGTCCCTGGCCGCCGACCTCCGCCGCCTGGGCGAGGCCGGTGACCTCCAGGCCTTCCTGGCCGCCGATATCGCGTTCCATCAGCTGCTGCTGCGAAGCTGCGGCAATGAAATGTTCCGGGCCCTGGAAGGGATGATCGCGGAGGTCCTGACCAGCCGGACCCGGCAGGGGCTCATGCCGTTCAAGCCGCGGAGCGAGGCACTGCAGGCGCACGATGACGTTGCATCGGCCGTGGCCGGCGGCGATACCGCGGAGGCAGAACGGGCCATGCACCACATCCTCGATGAGGTGCGGGAGGCGATGGGGCTGCGCTGACCCCGAACGCAAACGGTCCGGCCGGGCAGGCGCCCGACCGGACCGCGTATCCCGCCGGTGTCTATGGCGTCAGTCGACGACCCTCACCTTGCCCACCATGCCCATGTAGTCATGGAGTGCGCAGATGTACTCAAAGGTTCCCTTCGCCTGGAACGTCACAGCGAACTCATCCCCGGGCCACATGATTCCCGAATTGAGATCGCCGCCGTTGAAATGCGAGCGGTCGCCGGACGGGGCGAAAATGTTCGCCGGTTCGGTGCCAAACGTGACGGTATGGGGAGCGTCCATGCCTGTGTTGGCGAACACGACGGTATCGCCGACGTGCACCGTGACGGTTGGCCGGACAAAGCGCATGACCATCGCCACGCCGTCGTCACCGCCGGCTATTACCTTGTGGTTGCTTGCCTGCTGCGCCAGGGATGCGTCGAGTTGCTGCCCGTCCCGGAGGATGGACCTCTCCTGGGCCCTCGATGCCTTGTCGTAGTCCGCCTGGCTGTAGGGGTAGTCCGTGCCCCGATCGCGCACGTGGACGGTTCCCTTCATCACCATGCCGTGGACGAGGCAGTAGTACGTAAAGTCGCCTTCCCGCGGGAACGACAGGCTGTAGCTCCTCGCATCGGGGAAGCCAGGGACGTCCACGTTGGCCAGGAGGCCGGAGTTGTAGTACGAATGCCCGTCGTAGCTGTCCCCTCCGCGCTTCAGCAACTCGTCGTTGCTGAACGGATTGAATGGTTGCAGCGACTGTCCCGATGCCAGGAACGTCACCGTGTGAATTTCCGCGGAGTTAGCGTGCCACGTGATCGTGTCCCGCTTGTTGATAAAGATTTCCGAGGGAAGGAACGCCATCCCCTGAATCTCCTGGTCGCGGGATTCAGAGCCCACCTGCACCTGCCAGGTCCGGTGGCTCCCTTCGTCGGCCGATGCGGGGCCGGCTGCAGCCAATGAGGCGAGTAGTGCAACAGCGAATGCGACAATGAATGCCAGTTTGTTGGATCTCGGTGTGGTTCCCCGATAGTGCTTCATAGCAGTGCTTTCTTAAACGGCGATCTGATAAATGCCGATGTGCAGCTGTAGCCGATTCAACCCATTGCGTAACTGGCCCAACCGGCCACTGTTTTTCGGAGTGAGGTTCCGGCTGCCGATGCCGGGGAGCGCGGGCAGCCAGTGCCGGCCGATTTTCGGACCGGACATGCACCACCCCAACCGGTGCCGCGCAGGTACATATGGAATTCTCCAGACGCCGCCCACGGCGTCGGTTTGGCATGCTCAAGGCGTGCGCACTTCAAGAGTGCTCCTGCTGCTGGAACTTGTCGAGACGGCGCGGCTAAGGAAAATGCCGCTCGAGGCGCAGGCCTGCGGGCGGAAAAGTCCTGGCCCGGTCCACGACGTCCAGAAGGAATTTTACCCCGCCGTCGGTGAGCAGCGGAGGGCCCATGGAGTCCCGTGCGGGCTCCGTCAGGTGCAGGCATTCAAGGCTCCAGCGGACAGTGCGGTTAATGTCGGCGCCCCACTCCTCCGGTATCGGGTCGCCTGAACGGGTGACCATGCCTGCCATCCGCAGGTCCTCGTGGATGATCCCGGCTTGGAACGCGTACGGCGGCTCGATGCCGGTAAGGTGCCAGTGCACCTGCAGCAGCGTCACCAGGTAAACACCCGGATGTTGCGGGCGGGCGATCTCGTCCACCACGTAGTCCCACAGGTCCTCGGGCCGCTCGAGTCCCCGCCGTCCACGCGGGGACAGGACCAGCCGGCCCTTTCGTTTGGACAGGAGTTTCCAGTCCATCAGGTGCTGGCGCAATTCAGCGACCTGGCGGGCATGCGTCTCACGGTTGCCCTTGCCCATGGCCGGGTGCGCCCAGCCAAGCTCCTCCATGGCCCGCTTCACCAGGGCCGGCTTGAGGTAACCGTCCTTGGTGAGCTCCACTCCATCGCCGGACGCTTCATGCAGGAGCCACCGGACCGGCCGGAGGACGCTGTCCCGCTCCGGATCCCCTAACGGCTGTGGCCACCACTGCAGGCTGAGCATCCGCAGCTTCCTGTTGGCGGCGTGCAGATCGAAGGCAGCGGGATCGAATCGGTGGCCATACAAACCAGTCATGCCGTAAGCCCAGGATGTGGCCTCCTGGTGGTCCGGGTGCGATGGGTCCTGAATCGCTTCGATTAGTTGCCTATAACCGTGTGGGCCGCCTGAGTCCTCGATCGCCCCGCGCCGGGCGCCCTCGACACACAACATCTCACCCGGTTGAAGCTCTGCAGCTCCCACGAGTTCCACACGATGGGTCCACGAATCCCCGAAGTCGTAGTCGTAGTCGAAGGCCATCCCTGGCTTCTGTGGATCGAGAAGTTCGGAGAGGACGACGGCGGACGCGGACTCTGCCTGCAGGTCTTCCGCTTCATCGTCGGGCCCAATGATCCTGCGCTCACGGCCCGCACAGTCTGTCCCGCGCACGCCATAGAGATGGCGGTTCTCCCATCCAAAGGCTGCCTGCACGGCCAGGTGGAATTGGCCGATGGTCAGAGTTTCAGGGAGGAATAGTCGGCGCCAAATCAGCGGCTCGCTGTCCTCAATGCTGATACGAAGGTTGAGACCCGGCGCTGTTCCCACTGTTGGCATGCTGACAATTCTGGCAGGTGCAGCCTCGATCAAAGGAGCTGGCACACGTGGGTTAAACAAAAGCAGGGCCTGCCGATGAACGGCAAGCCCTGCTTGGAAACCTAACGGTCCCGGAACTCTAGGAAATTAGAGAGCCTGGATGTTGGTGGCCTGGGGACCCTTGGGGCCCTGCTCGGTGTCGAAGGAAACCTTCTGGTTCTCTTCGAGGGAGCGGAAGCCGGAGGAGTTGATCGCGGAGTAGTGCGCGAAAACGTCCTGCGAGGAGTCGTCCGGGGAGATGAAGCCGAAGCCCTTTTCAGCGTTAAACCATTTGACGGTACCAGTAGCCATTATTTTTGTCCTTCGTGAAGGTGGAGGGGAAAATCCCGACTTTCGGGCCCTCCGGCGTGGGGTGTTCAAAAACCGCTACTTCAGAAGAACACGGGCTTTCGACCGTGCGTACTGCCTGAACTACCAACTGCATAAACACAACAACAGGATCAACACTACAGGAGATTCGCCCCACACCTAATTCCGCACCTGTTCAGCGCCACTAAACCTGCCGGCGATCCTCCAGCGCCGTGCTGTACCGGGTGAACCCGGGCCGGAGCCGGACCGAGCGCGGGCCCACCATGGCGATGTCCTCCCACAGCACCAGGAACGAGCCGCGGTGCCGCCACCGCAGTATCCGGGCCAGCAGCCATGGGTGGGTGAGGCCATTCCGCTCATACCCCAGGAACGACGCAACGCTGTGCGGGCTGACCACCAGCCCCAGCAGCCGCGCGTCCGCCATCAACTGGTGCGGGGGCCCGTCCAGGACGAACCGGGCGTCGGCTACGCGGCCCAACCGGCCGCCGTCGGCGTCATGGACCGGGGTGCCCAGCAGGTCACCGAGGATCATGGCGGCCTCCCGGTATCCGCGCGATGATCTTGTCCCGCACCCACCGTTCCACCCAGCTGGCATCCAGCGGTTCGCCGCTCACACCGAGCCGCACCACCACTTCCACCTCCGCCACGTCCTTCCACGGGACGCGGATCAGCCTGGACGACGGCGCCCTGCCGCCAAAGATGCGCGTGCCCAGCACCGCCCCGGTCAGCAGGGCCGTAATGACCGGTGGTGCCGTCCCCGGCGGGATCTCCACGTCCAAAGCAGGCCCGCTCACCTCGAGGTCGTCCACGGTGGTGACCGGGACGCCGTCGTGGTCCAGGACCTGCCGGTCCATGAGGTGCAGCTGCGCGTCCAGGATGCGGCCGGCCACGTGCGGGACCGGCGGCAGCGGACCGGACGGGGAGGTCATGAGCCGGCTCCTGTCACGATCATGAGCGGGATGGCGGCAAGGGAGGCCACCAGGATAATCACCAGGTAAACCATCCCCAGCACGTTCACCACACGGCCGTTCACGTGCTCGTGCATGTACTGGGGATCGTTGGCCACGATGAGGACGGGCAGGTACGTCAGCGGCAGGGCGATGGCGGAGAACACTACCGAGTATTCGGTCACCTGCACGGGGTCCACGCCGGTGGCCAGGACCGCGATGCCGATCAGCAGGCAGACAATCATGGCCAGGTGGAACCGGGCTGCCTCCGCCGGGCGGCGGAACTTCCCCCAGGACCAGCCGAAGAACTGGGCCAGGGTGTAGCCGGACGAGAGGGTGGTTTCCAGGGCGGCGCCGAATGTTGCGGCCACGATGCCCACCAGAACGAACGCCAGCCCCAGCTTCCCGGCGCCTTCGGCCACGGGCAGGATCACCTGTGACAGCGACGTCACGGAAATACCGGCCGGCAGGAGCACGACGGCGGCGCACGCGGCGATGGCCACGGACAGCAGGCCGCCCAGCGGAAAACCGACCATGACGTTGATGCGCTCCTGCAGCAGGTCCTTCACGGTCCAGCCTTCCTCCACGGCACCGGAGGAGAAGAAGAAGACCTCGTAGGGGGTCATGGCCGCACCGAACAGGGCAATGGCGTAGTAGCTGTACGTCCACACCGTTTCCTGCTCCGGCACGGCGGGCGCCAACTGCCCGGCCAGTGCTCCCCAGTCCGGTTTGAGGAGGAACAGCGCCACCGCAAAGACAATCAGCGTCAGCCCCAGCAGGCCCGTGACGTTTTCCATGATGGTGAACCTGACGCGCCAGATGACCAGCCACACGGCCACCGCCGCCACGGGAATCCACAGCAGGTAGTACACGCTGCTGGCCAGCTGCAGCGCCAGGGCAATACCGCCGATTTCCGCGGTGACGGTCATCAGGTTGATCAGGAAGGACGCCGAAAGGTTGGCCAGGCCTGCCCGCGCGCCGAGGCGTTCGCGGATCACTTCGAACGTGGCCCGCCCCGATGCCGCCGCCACCCGGCCGGACATGTTGGCGAACAGGCAGATGCCCACCACGCCGACCACCACGACCCACACCATTGACAGGCCGAACCGGGAACCGACCACGGCGTTGGTCACCAGGTCCCCGATGTCCACGAACCCGCCGATGGCGGTGAGGACCCCGAGCGCGACGCCGAGGAGCCGCTTCATTGGGGCCCCACCGTGCCTTCGAGCTGCTTCAGGGCATCCTGCGCGTCCGCGAGCGCCTTGTCACCGTCGGAGAGGGAAGGGCTGCCGCCGTCGTTGCCTGCCAGTGCGGCGCGCGCGGTGGCGAAACCCGCGGCGCACTGGTCCAGCACGTCCAGTGCCTGCTTCTGCGCAACACGCTCCTCCTGCGTGGCCGGCGAGAGCTTCAGGACACTGCTCCTGCTGGCCTCGACCTCCTTGAGGGCGTCCTCCAGGCTGGTGTCGGTGGCGGCTTGGGTGAGCTTGCCGTCCATGTCCTGGCGGAGGGCGATCCGTGCGGTGGCCACGGCGGAGGAACTGTCCTGCACGGCGGTGGACACCGACGCGCCAACGCCGCCGCTGCAGCCCGTGAGGAAGGCGAGCGCGGCGAGGGCCACGAGCGCGGGCCTGGCGGTGGGGCGGGCGCCGAAGGTGGCGGGCCGCACGGTAATTTTTGCGGCCGGGGCGGAGTCCGGCGTGTCCAGCACCGTTGCCTCCAGCCCCCGGAAACTCCCGGATCCATGTGACCTGGCGGGGCAGCCAAAGAAATAGTTGCCTTGAGCTATATATAGCACTCCGCAGGGAAGTTTGACCTGCTCAGGCCGGGATTTTTGCCGCTTGCGCTATCAGGTCCACGGACCCTCGACCGCGCCTGCGAATAGGCATATCCTGCATCCAGATCCTGCGGAAATACCCTGCCACCGGGAGATGAAGCCATGGAGATGCCCAAGGCAAGCGAGGAAGACAAAGAGCGGTTCCGGCGCGTGGTCCCTGACCATCCGGGGGTGGTGGTGAAGCCGATGTTCGGCAACCTGGGCGCGTTCATCAACGGCAACATGTTCGCCGGACTGTTCGGCCCCACCATCGGCGTGAAGCTCTCCCCGGAGGACAAGGAGATGCTGGAGTCATCCGAGCGGACCGTGCCGTTCGGGCCGGCGGAGCGGCCCATGGGCGGATACACCGGGCTGCCGGAGGTCTGGAATGAAGAGGGCGACGGCGACGACACCCGGGCGCGGGCATGGGCCGAAAAGGCGCTGGCTTACATCGCGTCCCTGCCGCCCAAAGAGCCGAAGGAACCCCGAGCAAGACCCACCAGGAGTTCCCGGGCGGCGGCGAAGTAGCCATGTCCGCCCCCGCGGTTTCCCGTGACGAGACCAACACCGTGGTGGTAGGTGCCGGGCAGGCCGGCCTGGCCACCAGCTACTGGCTGGCGCAGCGCGGCGTTGAGCACCGGCTCCTGGAGCGGCGGCCTGCTGTGGGCGGCGCCTGGCAGGACCGGTGGGACTCCTTCTACCTGAACACCCCCAACTTTTCGCTGGCCCTGCCGGGTACGGACTATGACGGGTCGGACCCGGACGGATTCATTCCCCGCGACGCCACCATCGACTTCTTCCGCAGTTACGCGGAGGACATCCACGCCCCGGTGGAACTGGACACGGAGGTCACCCGGATCACCGCGGCCGGGACCGGGTTCACACTCGAAACGGGCCGGGGTACCTGGGCCGCCCGGAACGTGGTGCTGGCCAGCGGCGCCTTCCAGCGACCGCGGATCCCGCTTGCCGCCGTCGGCCTCTCCCCGGACGTGCTGCAGGTGCACAGCCATGAGTACCGCAACCCCGGGCAGCTTCCGGAGGGCGCGGTGCTGGTGGTGGGCACCGGACAATCCGGCGGCCAGATCACCGAGGACCTGCTCGACGCCGGGCGCACCGTGCACCTGTCAGTGTCCAGCTGCCCCGAAGCGCCGCGGCGGTACCGGGGCCAGGACATCTTCCACTGGATCATGGAAGTAAACGTCCACGGCCCCGGGTACGGGATCAATGCGCTGCTGGTGGACCAGTTGCCCTCCCCCGCCGGACGCTTCATGTGCAACCCGCTGCTGTCCGGCAACGGCGGCGGCCACAGCGTGCACCTGCGTGGGCTGGGCCGGCGCGGCGTCCGGCTGCATGGCCGGTTTGAGGGCCTGCACGACGACGACCTCGTTTTCACGGATGACCTCCCCCAGCGCCTCGGGCTGGTGGAGGCGGGGTTCGGGCAGCGGCTCAAGCGGCTGGCCGACGCGTACATCAGGGCAGCCGGGATCGACGCCCCGGAAGCTGAGGAGCCGGAGGCGGACCACTGGCTGCCGCCAGAGTCCGGCGCCCGCCTGGACCTTGCCGCGGAAGGGATCACCTCCGTCATCTGGTGCACGGGCTACGCACTGGACTTCAGCATCCTGGACCTGCCCCTCCTGGATGAGTGGAACTACCCCCGCCATGTGAAAGGCGTGACGGAGCACCCGGGCCTGTACGCCGTCGGGCTCCCCTGGCTCACCCGGCACATCTCCGCCACCCTGGTGGGCGTAGGCCCGGACGCCGACTACGTGACGGAACATTTGGCAGCGCGGCACTAAGCGCGACAAGAACGGACGGAACAGCCAGCGGAAGTGAATAACCATGGAACCGGTTCGCGTGATCCTGCTGCCCGGGAGCGTCCTTCCCGCCGGCCCTGCCTACGGTGGCCTGCTGGAGGCGCTGGGACCTGGCGTGGAGGCGGTTGCCAAGGACCTGGAGCTTTACGCCGGGGATGCACCGCCGCCGGGCTGGAGCCTGGATACCGAGGCGGACGGCGTGCTCCGCGAGGCCGACCGGCGCGGCTGGGATACGTTCCACCTGGTGGGGTACTCCGGCGGCGGCTCAGCCACCCTGGCCCTGACCGCATCGCATCCCGAAAGGCTCCGCAGCCTGGCACTGCTCGAGCCGGCATGGGCAGGCACCTGGGACTGGAGCCCCGGGCACAGGGAACTGTGGAAAAAATATGACCGGTTGGACGGACTTCCGCCGGAGGAGTTCATCACCGCCTTCATGCGGCTCGGAGTGAGGGACGACGTCTTCCTGCCGCCACCGCCGCCCGGCCCGCCACCGCCATGGATGGCCAAGCGGCCGGCGGGGATCGGCGCGTTCATCAGGACGTTCAAGTCGTACAACCTGGACCGGGACCGCCTCGCCTCCTTCGACCGGCCGGTGCTGTTCATCCTGGGCGGCAAAAGCAACCCTGATGACTATGCCGACAACGCCAGGCGCCTGGGCCAGGTCTTCCCTGACTTCCGGCTTGAGGTGTTTCCCGACCGCCACCATTTTGATCCGCCGCACCGGATCGAGCCGCAACGGGTTGCCGCGCTGCTCCGGGAGCATTGGGCAAGGGCCGAAGCTGGCCGCGGAGAACCGTAAGCAATTCCCCCGCGAGATGGCATATGACGGCAATGATCCTGCCCGGGACTGCGGCGAAGTGCCATCTCGCGGACGCTGGCCTGCAGGATCCTCCAGCCTAAGCTGGGGGCATGGACACGGCCACTGACGCCCGGCACTCCTTCGCTTCCCGCGCGAACCAGGCGGTGCGGACGCTGACGCCCGGCTACTTCGCCCTCACCATGGCCAGCGGGATCATCTCCGTGGGGCTTGAGCTCGAAGGGTTCCACTCCATGTCAGTGGCGCTGCTGGTGGTGTGCGCGCTCTCCTACGTGGTGATTCTTGCGCTCAGCCTGCTCCGCCTGGCCAAATTCGCCGACGATATGCGCGGCGACTTCCTGGACCCCGGCCGGGCGTTCGGATTCTTCACCTTCATCGCCGGAACAAATGTGCTGGGGACGCGGGTTGGGATGGCGGGATGGCAGGGCACGACGGCGGTCCTTCTGTCAGTCGCGGTCCTCGCCTGGGTGGTGCTTGGCTACGTCGTGCCATGGACCGCCGTGCTCGGCCGGTCTGAGCGCCCTGTGGTTAAAGATGCCAACGGCTCATGGTTCATCTGGTGCGTGGCCAGCCAGTCCGTGGCTGTCGCGGCGGCCTCCATCGAGCCGCTCGCCGCGCCGGACTGGCGCGCCGCCCTGGCGCTCGTCGCCGTCGTTGCCTGGTCGGTGGGGCTCATCCTGTATGCCGCCGTGGGGATCTTCGTCTCGCTCCGGCTCATGACCTATCCCATCCGGCCGGAGGATCTGCGCCCGCAGTACTTCGTGGCTATGGGCGCCATGGCCATCAGCGTCCTGGCGGGAGCGCGGATCGTGGAGATGGCCGGAGCCCCCATGGTGGATGCCACCCGCGGGCTGGTGGCAGGTGCCTCCGTGGTGTTCTGGTCCTTCGCCTCGTGGCTGTTGCCGGTACTCATCGCCGCCGGCTGGTGGCGGCACATGGTCCACCGGGTGCCGTTGTCCTACGAGCCGGGCCTGTGGAGCGTGATCTTCCCCCTCGGCATGTACGCGGTGGCCGGGATTTATCTGGGCCGCGCCGACCAACTGCCGTTGGTGGCAGCCATCGGCCGGGCGGAGCTGTGGCTGGCGCTTGCGGCATTCCTGGCTACCCTCGCCGGAATGTTCCTGCATTTGTGGGCCACGTTGCTGCGCCCCTCCCGCCAAGGACGGTAGCCCGGAGGCTCAGCCGGCCCGTGGGCCGGGGCGGTGTGACTTCTGCCGTCCGTCCCGGTGGGCGATGTAGGCGTAGACCATCAGGGTGATGCCGGCCAGGATCATGATGGCCGGGAAAGCGAAGTCCAGGGAAATGAACACCACCGTTGCCTGAAGGGCAAAAATCAACCCCATGACCGTGAGGACCGCGGCCGGGATCAGCGGCCACTTCATCCTTTCCGCGGGGTGATCGCCGGCGTGCCCGGTGCTGTTGATCGGGACCAGGGAAAGCACACCAAAGGTGGCCGCCAGGCCCAGGAAGAGGACCGCGGCGGTGGGCATACCCTGCAACTCCTGCGGAAGGGCCACAATGACCGCCAGCGTGAGCATGACACCTGACGGGATCAGGGCCCACCAGTTGGTGCGTTCCCGCACGAACACCGCGGCGAAGCCGGCCCCCATGAAGAGGAACAGGAAGGCCGCGCCCCAGGCTCCGCCCGTGAGCTCGGTTGCGGTGATGACGGCTGCCAGGCCCAGGAACACAGATCCCGGGATGGCCGCCCACCAGTTTTCCCGCCGCCGGACGAACAGGGAAAGGAACAGAACCCCCACGGCCGCGAAGATCAGCGGGGCCACAATGGCCGCACTGTCCATGACACCGAACCGGTCCAGCAGCAAAAGCCCACCCAGCCCAATGAGGACAATGCCTGCAATGATGCTTGCGTTCGCTGATTTCACCGTGGGCCTCCCGGTTCCGGCAGCCAACGTGCGCGGGCTGCTTAACCCCACGCTACGGGCGGGAACAAAGGGGAAACAGGGCCCAAAGCCCCCCGGCTTCAGCCTGAACCGCTGTCCCTCCCCCTGCCCGCTCCGAGGTTGGGACTTTCAGCCCTATAACCGGGCCGGGACGCTTGGCATCCTTGTAGGAAGCCGCGCGCCGACGCGCGATGCTCCTCCATCCTTCCAACTTCAAGCCTTCGACATCCCCCGGCACGGACGCCGATGGCATGGCGGAGGAACTCAGCAGCAGGTTCGAATGCCTTCACGAGGACCTGGTATGCCGCGGTTTCCCGGACAATGAAGCCCGCACGGAAGTGGCACGCATTGCGGCGCGGGAGGTGTGGGACGGGTTTGCACTACAGCTGCGCAGGCACCGGGCCGCGGGCCGGCAGATGGACGCAAACGTCCTTGCTGTCGCGCTGACCTCGCTCCAGGGCACGCCCCTGGCACTGCTCCGCCACCAGGGAGACCTGGCCTATGCCAGCCGTGCGGTGTCCACGGCCCTCCGCCGCCTCCAGCACAACGGCGGTCTGCTGGACCGGCTGCACCCGCATGGCAGCCCGGCCTTCAAGGACGCAGCCGTCATCCTTCATTCAGTGGAGGTTTTCCTCCGCCGGTAAACTGCAGGACCGGACCTTTGGCCCTGCTGCTAAAGTAGCCGGACACGAAATGATTGACTGAGGATCCTTCCGAACGGGGCGGGCGCGCTGACAAGGCGGCCGGGGAGGCCATCGACCCGATGAGAGCGTCTTCATGGATACACCTGCAGCACCCCGCGATTCACTTCGGTCTCCGGCCTGGACTCCCCGGATCTTCATCCTCAACGACCATGAGCCGGTGCGGCGGGGACTGAGCGATCTGCTTGAAAATGACGGGTTCGCGATAGCCGGTGAAAGCGGATCGGCCGCCGAAGCCAGGCACCTTATCCCCCTCCTGGAACCGGACCTCGCCGTGTTGGACGACAGGCTCCCGGACGGGACCGGGATCGAGGTCTGCCGCGACCTCCGCGCCACCGCCCCCGGGGTCCGGTGCCTGATCCTGACAAGCTGGGATGAACCGCATGCCGTGCGGGCAGCGGTTCTGGCAGGCGCGTCCGGATACGTGCTGAAGCAGGTGGGGGACAACACCCAACTGGTGAACGCCATCCGCAGCGCTGCCGCTGGCAGTTCACTGTTACGGCCGGGGGTCAGGGAAAGGATCGCGGAAAGCCTTTACGCAGCTTCCTCCGCCTCCTGGCTGGACAGCCTGACGGAGAAGGAGCGGAACGTCCTTGCTTTCATGGCCCGCGGCCTGACCAACCGGCAGATCGGGCAGGAACTGATGCTGCCCGACGAGCAGGTGAGTGCCTGCGTATCCTCAGTGCTGCAGAAGCTGGGCTTCCGGCGCCGCAGCCAGCTGATCCCGGTGCCAATCCCGCCCGCGTGGGAACTGCTGCACTGATACACCACGGGACGGAGCCCTCACCCTCATTCAGGGAGGGGCGCCGTCCAGGTCACGCTGGTGCCCTTGCCGGGGGCGCTGTCAATAATGCAGGTCCCGCCCACGCGGGAGGCCCGGGTCTTCATGTTGTTCAGGCCGCTGATCCGGCCGGGATCCGTGAAGCCCCGCCCATGGTCGCGGACGGTGAGCACCACGTGGCCCTCCTGCACGGAGAGGTGCACGTAGATCTCCTCGCAGCCCGAATGCCTGACGGCGTTGCTGACGCTTTCGGACAGCACCGGCAGCAACTGTTCGGCCACCTCGTCTCCGACGACGTCATCGACGGGGCCCGAGAGCTGGATCCTCGGAAGGACCCCGGCCGCGTTGGCAGCTTCCTGGACGGCGCGCAGGACGCGGCCGCTCAGGAGCTCCCCGTCCTGTTCCCGGGCCTGCAGGGCGTAGATGGTGTCGCGGAGCTGGTGGATGCAGTCGTCCAGTTCCGTGGTGATGCCGGCAATCCGCCGCTCGTGCGCGAGAGGGTCCCCGGTGTAGCGGCGCAGCCCCTGGATGCTTAGCCCGGCCGCGAACAACCGCTGGATCACCAGGTCGTGCAGGTCCCTGGCGATGCGTTCCCGGTCGATGAACAGCGCATGTTCTTCCCGCAGCTGGTTGGCCCGCAGCAGGTCCAGCGTCAGGCCGATCCTGGACGCGAAGACCGCGCTTTGTTCAAGATCAACATCCGTGTAGCGGCTTCCGCTGGACGGGCGCGCCAAGATCAACACAGTGTCCCGGTGTCCGTCAATGTTGTTGCCCAGCGCAGCGAGGAGGACCGGTCCGAGCTTTTCGGCGGAGGCTCCGTCAAACACCTGGGCAGGGTCCTTCACGATCCTGGACTCCCCCGTGGCGAGCACCTCGGCTACGGCGTCGCCCACCGGAAGCTCCTGCCCGGCGGGTATGGACTGGACTCCCAGGGAGGTCCGGCACCGCAGACTCCCGTCCCCGGCAACTGACGCGATGATGGACAGTGCCGAGGCCGAGGCGTGCAGCGCACGCTCGGCGATCATGTCCATGTTGTTCGTATCGGACCGCGGGTTGGCCTTGAGCCTGTCGCTGACGTCCATGCCCGCTTCCAGCCACCGCTGGCGGCTCCTGCTGTCCTCGAACAACCGTGCATTCTGGATGGCTACACCGGCGGCGGATGCGAGGGCAACGGCAAGGTCTTCGTCCTCGGCCGTGAAGTCCTGGCCGTCGGTCTTTTCCGTCAGGTACAGGTTCCCGAAAACTTCGTCCCGCACCCGGACGGGGACGCCCAGGAAGGTCTTCATTGGCGGATGTTCGGGCGGGAAGCCCACGGCGATGGGGTGTTCGCCGAGGTCATGGAGGCGCACCGGGCTGGGCTCGCGGATCAGGTGCCCCAGCACGCCGTGGCCGGTTGGAAGGTCGCCGATGAGCCGGGCACCTTCTTCGTCGATGCCGACAGTAATGAAGTGGCTGAGCTGCTGGTCATCACCGATGACGCCCAGGGCCCCATAGCGCGCGCCCACGAGCTCGCAGGCGGACTGCACCACCCGGTCCAGTACCACTTCGAGGCTGAGGTCTTCTGTCAGGGAGACGACGGCGCCGAGCAGGCCCTCCACGTGTTCCTGGGTCCGGACCAGCTCATCTGCCCGGTCCACGAACTCACGCAGAAGCTCCCTGGTTCGTCGCCGGATTGGTTCACGCCACATAAAGAAAACACCTCAGTCGTAGAGCATCACCCACGGCGGGCTGCATCGCCCTGGATCCGATTTGTGACAGCCCCCAGTGTCTCTCACCACCATGCTAACAACCCCGGCGGCCCAGCGGCTTATAAGTTACGTCCGGGCTGCCTTCCGTCCCCGCAGCCGTGCGCGGCGCCGGCTCCGCGGCTGCATCGGAGGCCGGGGCACCTTGACCGGGGCGCTGAACCTGAAGGCCCTTCGGGCGATGTGGTGCGTGGCGTGCCGGGGCCGGACGGGCGGTGGCGGGGCCGGCAGCTGCTGGGCATCGCGGGCGAAGAACCACTGCTTGGCCAGCTCCACCAGCACCAGGTACACCACCACCATGCCCAGCAGGGCGAGGAAGAACGGGACCGGCAGCGGGTCGAAGCCCAGCACCCCGGCAAGGGGCGAGAGCGGCAGGAAGATCCCCACGGCCACCACGCCAAGGGATGCGGCAATCAGCCCTGCTGAGGGCCGGCTGCGGAGGAACGGCACGCGCCGGGTGCGGATGGCGAAGATGATCAGCGTTTGGGTGGCGATGGATTCGATGAACCAGCCGGCGCGGAACTCCCCCGGAACGGCGTTGAACACGAACAGCATCAGGGCGAACGTGGCGAAGTCGAACAATGAGCTGATGGGGCCGAAGAGCAGCATGAACCGCCGAATGAAGGCGATGTTCCAGTGCGACGGCGCGCGCAGCTGCTCCTTGTCCACCCGGTCCCCCGGGATGGCCAGCTGCCCGGAGTCATAAAGGAGGTTGTTCAGCAGGATCTGGCCCGGCAGCATGGGCAGGAAACTCAGTACTACGGAGGCTGCCGCCGCGCTGAACATGTTGCCGAAGTTGCTGGACGTTCCCATCAGCACGTACTTGATGGTGTTGGCGAAGATCCGCCGCCCCTCCATCACGCCGTCGGCCAGCACGCCCAGGTCCTTGTCCAGGAGGACGACGTCGGCCGCGTCCTTGGCCACGTCCGTCGCCGTATCGACGGAGATGCCGATGTCCGCCTTGTGCAGTGCCAGGGCGTCGTTGACGCCGTCGCCCATGAAGCCCACCGCGCCACCGCTCTGGCGCAGGAGGCGGATGATCCGCGCCTTTTGTTCCGGCGAGACGCGGGCGAAGATGGTGGCCGTCCGCGCGGCGGCGGCAAGGTCGGCGTCGGACATCTGCTCAACCTGCGTGCCGGTCAAGGTGCCGCCGGAGAGCACATCAAGGTCGGCGCAGACTTTTTCGGCCACCTTGGCGTTGTCCCCGGTGGCGATCTTCACCGAGATCCCCAGCGCCTCCAGCCGGTCCAGGGACTGGCGGGCGTTGGCCTTGGGCCGGTCCAGGAAGACGAGGAAACCGGCCAGGGTGAGGCCGCGCTCCTCGGCCGGCGTCAGCCTGGCCAGCCCCACAGCCGGGCGGGTGGCCACGGCTACCACCCGGGCGCCGGCGCCGAACTGTTCCTCCAGCATGGCCCGCACGGCGGGCGGGACGGGACCGCACAGGGCCAGGACGTCCTCCGGCGCACCCTTGGTCACAAGCTGTGCCGGACCTCCCCGGTCACGGACCAGCGCCGTGGTGCGGCGGCGCTGGTGGTCAAAGCGGATCAGGTCCAGCCGGTCAAAGCGCCCCGGTTCGAAAGCCGCTGCGCCGGCGCTCTCCCATAGGGCCGCATCCAGCGGGTTCTGGCCCGCGAAGGAACCCTTCGCTCCCGCATAGTCCGCCTCGGTGGCCAGCAAACCCAGGGTGAGCAAGCCGCCGTCGGACACATCCGTTGTTGCCGGGAGGGCAGCGGTGAAACTGATTTTCCCTTCGGTGAGGGTGCCGGTCTTGTCCGTGACCAGGATGTCCATGTCCCCCAGGTCCTCGATGCACACCAGGCGCTTGACCAGCACCTTCCTCTTGGCCAACTGCCGGGTTCCGGTGGCCAGGCTGGTGCTGACGACGGCGGGCAGCAACTGCGGGGTGATGCCGACGGCGATGGCCAGCGAGAAAAGCAGTGATTCAATAAGCGGGCGTTGCAGCAACAGGTTGGCCACGAAGATCAGTGTGGTGAGGACCATGGCCACCTGAAGCAGCAGGAACGAGAAACGTTTGAGTCCCAGCTGGAACTCCGTCTGCGGCTGCCTCTCCCCCAGGCCCAGCGCGATGCGTCCGAATTCGGCCCGGCCGCCGGTGGCCACCACCACCCCGATGCAGCTGCCGGACTGGATCACTGTGCCCATGAACCCGCAGGAGGCGAGGTCGCCCAATGCTGCGCCCCCCGGCACCGGCGCGGTGTCCTTGGCAGCCGGCTGGGACTCGCCCGTGAGGATGCTTTCATCGCAGAGGAGGTTGCTGGTGGTGAGGAGCCGGATGTCGGCGGGGATGATGGCACCCAGGGAGAGATGGACGACGTCGCCCGGCACCAGGGCGGTGACGTCCACTTCTTTGGTGGTTCCACCGCGAAGCACCACGGCCCGGTGGGTGACACGGTCATGCAGCGCCTCGGACGCCCGCTCCGCGCGGTACTCGTTGGTGAAGCCGAGGCCCACGCTGACCAGCAGGATCACGCCAATGACGATGGAGTTGGTGGCGTCGCCCAGGAACAGGGACAGCGCGGCGGTGACCAGCAGCAGGATGAGGATGGGGCTGCCCAACTGCCGGCCCAGCACTGCCCAGGCGTTGGCGCGGTGCGTGCGGACGGCGTTGGGGCCCAGGCTTTCAAGCCGCGCTGCCGCTTCTTCCGCGCTCAGTCCGTCCGGGGCCGATCCCAGCCGCTCCAGCGTCTGCTCCGCCGTCAGGGCCGCGGCATCAGTGATGGGCAGCTGGAGTGAGCTGTGCTCCCGGACGTTCGGGTCTGTCATGCCGGATCCGATCGGACACGTTGATTTGTGGCGCTACCTTAGGGCAAGGGTACGACGCCGAGGCGTCAGGTGTGTGTCTACGCCGCTTGCAGGGTCCCGCCCTCACTTCATGGCGGGGAGTCCTCGTCAGCCGGGCGGACCGGGGCTGGTGGCCGTGCCCAGGATGTGCGCGAGCGGAGGATTCAACCGCTGCACGGCGAAACCGAAGCGCTGGTTGTCCTGGA
The DNA here is from genome assembly GCF_006715225.1 of Arthrobacter sp. SLBN-112. NCBI lineage: Bacteria > Bacillati > Actinomycetota > Actinomycetes > Micrococcales > Micrococcaceae > Arthrobacter > Arthrobacter sp. SLBN-112. Next base: position 2,280,287 of record NZ_VFMU01000001.1, on the reverse strand, counting down.
CCGTGAATCCTGCTGCCGTGATGGTGGCGAGTGTGTCCCGGTTGAGGTGGCATCCGCCCATGAACCGCCCCCACACGGGGGTCAGTACATCTTCCGCCCGGGCCAGCACCGGGTGCCGGGACCGGACGTGCTCGTAATAGGCAAGGGTGCCGCCGGGGCGCAGGACGCGGCGGATCTCCGCGAGCACGGCGGACTGGTCCTTCACGCTGCAGAGGACAAGGCTGGCCACTACGGCATCGGCGCTGCCAGATTCCGCCGGTAAGTTCTCTGCGGCAGCGGCCGCCACGGTGACCGGAACGCTGGCGGCGGCCACCTGTTTTTCTGCCACGCCCCGGAGGTAGTCATCAGGCTCCAGTGCCAGGACCTGGGTCACGGCGGGAGGGTACAGCGGGAAGGAGGAGCCGGCGCCGGCCCCGATTTCGATGACGGAGCCGTGCAGTCCGGCCAGGATACGGCGCCGGTGGTCGGCGGCCCCGCGGCGGTCCATTCCGCCCACGGCCCGGGCAAACGCCCGGGCGAAAAACGGGTGCTGCAGCGGACCCGGGCCCGCCCCGCCCTCCGTGCCGCCAGGTGTGCTGTCCATCCGGATACCTCCTTGGGACTGGTCTGGCTCTCATCATGGCACGGAGTGCGGGGGCGTGGGCGCTACAGGCAGCTCGGCTGGTACGCGGGGTCTGCGGGGCCGGAGGGCTGGCTTAGTGCGTTCGCCACGAACTGGTGCACCACGGGATCGTTGGGGGTCTGGTCATGTTCGAAGACATCGGCCGGGCACTTGTCCTGGATGGTGATGTTGGTGACCTGCCTGGATGGTCCCACCAGGAACTGGCTGTTGTAGGGGATCACCACTTCGTCGTAGACGGTGGAGATCACGGTGTAGGACGGTCCGGCCACGGTGTCGCCCTTGGCGTTGACTTCCTGCATGAAGGCGGACCCGGCCTGCTGGTCAGCGCATGCGGCGCAGCCCAGGGTGGTGTAGGCGGGATCGGGGACGGCGTCCGGCGGCGGCACGATCAGGCCCTGGGTGCCGTGGTTGGAAGGCGCAATGCCCACCAGGTGGTGGACGTACTTGGCGCCGCCCAGCAGGTGCATGTAGTAGCGGGGCATCATGCCGCCCTGGCTGTGGCCCACCAGGTCCACTTTGGCGGCACCGGTGGCGGCGCGGACGGCGTCAACGAACGGGGCCAGTTCCTTTGCGGAGTCTGCCACCGGGGCGGTTGCGTAGACGCCGTTGGTCTCGCCGTAGTTGAGGGCAAAGACGCAGTACCCGGCGCTCTTGAGGTAGGGCGACAGGGTGGACCAGTTCTTCGCCATGCTTTCGAAGGTTCCGGGTACCAGGACCACCGGGTACGGGTGCTCGGCGGAAGGCTTGCAGGACCAGTCGTTGGCGCCCGGCGGGGCGATGTCCAGGGTGTCGGCCTGGGCGGGAACCGTGGAGAGGGAGCCGGCCAGGACGGCGGCTGCGGCGACGGACAGGGCGCGTTTAAGCAGTGACATATAAACCTCTTTGTTCGCGTGTCAGCAATGGTGTCGCGGCCGGGTCTGCTGGTGGCGGTGTCGCGGTTTGTACCAGGCAGGTGCCGTGCTGCGGTCCTAAAATGCTAGGCAGCAAGGAGCATCAGGTAAGCCCGCCTGCACGAACGTGCGTGGAACGAAATCCGCTCCGGCCCGCGCCTACCGACCCGGCACGGGACGCCGCCCAGATTATTGTTACTGGTGAGTAGCCAGTTCGAACCGGCGCAGTGCTGCGGCTGCCGGAACCGGCAGCGTGCGGGGAGTGCAGGGCGCGCTGCACAGATGTGCACAGCGCCCCGACCTGGCTCCACCTCCCTAACCGGCCTTATCTGAGGCCGGTTTACTTCACGGCGTTGACGGCGTTGGCGGCGTTCACCCGGCCGTACGCCCAGTAAGTGCCGGTCCCGGAGACCCTGTCCGCGGTAAATTCCACGTTGGCCCGTACCGAGGCATTGGTGGCATCGGGGTGGGAGCTCCAGGCGAGCGCGGCGGTGGCGGCCACGATGGCCGAGGACATGGAACTGCCGTTGCCCACGTCGTAGCCTCTGGAGCGGTTGTTGGGAACTTCAAGGGCAAAGGCGTGGTTCGGGAAAGTGGAGTAGACGTTGACGCCGGGCGCCGCCACGTCCACCCAGCTGGCTCCGTAAGTGGAGAAGGATGCCTTGAGGTCCTTGTTGTCAGTAGCCCCGACCGCGATGACGTTCGGGTAGGAACCGGGGTAGATCTTGGTCTGGTTTCCACCGTTTCCGGCTGCTGCCACCAGCACCACACCCTTGGTCCAGGCGTTGTTGACGGCGGCCTCGAGCGTGCGCGACGCACGGACCCCGATGCTCATGTTGATCACCTTGGCGCCATTGCTGACGGCCCAGTTGATGCCGTTGGCAACGCTGGAGCTGGACCCCACCCCGCTGTCGTTCAGGACTTTCCCGGCCAGGATGGTGCAGCCCGGGCACACCCCTGCCACGCCTGCCGAGTTGCTGGAGGCGGCGGCGACGATGCCGGCCACATGGGTGCCGTGGCCGTAATAGTCCTCCGCCACAGGGTCACCGGTCTTGGTGGCGGCGTCACTGAAGTTGGCGCGTGCCACCACTTTGGGGGCGATGTCAGGGTTGTCGCTGGCCACGCCCGAGTCCAGGACGGCCACCTTGATGCCGGAGCCGGTGGTGGTGTTCCAGGCTTCGACGGCGTCGACGTCGGCGTCCGCCGTGCCCGCGGGCACGGTGATGTCGCCGCGGGTGTTGGTGAAGGACTGGCCGGTGTTCTGCAGCGCGTACTGGCGGGGGAAGTACGTGTCGCTGGTTGCCACTGTGGCAGGTTCGTCCGGCTCGGCGTACTCAACGGACAGGTTCCGGCTGAGCGCGTCGATCAGCCGGGCTTCCTGGCCGGCGGGCACCGGGACCAGCCGGGCGCCTGTGCCGCCCACGGCGGAGCCGGCCGGAAGACCGTACTGGTGGAGCACGCCGGGGGCCGCGCCGCCGTCGTACGTTTTGATCAGGATGCGTCCCGCTCCGGCGGGCGACGTGGACGGCGCCGCACCGGCAGCGGGTGCCATGGTGAGTGACCCAAACGAGAGGACTGCCGCCGTGAGACCGGCGATGACGACTTTCTTCATGAGGTTATGGTGCGGCATGGTGCCCGGAATCGGATAGGGGCAAAGTCCCCTCATCTTGCCGCCCGGGCGGTTGCGGCAGCCAGGCGTTGCGGGCCGCGCGGACGCCGCAGGAGTCGGTGGCGGCATGGGCGATGGACACCGCCAGGAGTGAGCCGCTGCGCTGGGCCGCCCACCCGTACCCAACCCCGATCAGGCCCGCGCCCAGCAGCACGGGCCACCGGCCGCGCGCATGGGGACGGACTGCGAGCGGGACCAGGTGCCACGCGGTGAAACCGAGGGAGGGCCAGAGCCAGCCCAGGACCTTACGGTCCGGGAAGACGGCCAGCGGCACGCCGCGCCACAGGGCTTCCTCGGCCAGGGCGTTGGTGGCGCCGATGCCCATGGCGGCGATCGCCGCCGCGGGGCCCGCCTTCCTGGCGTTGGGGATCAGTTCCGTGGCGATGGCGCCGGCCGGCGGGACGAGCAGGACGCTCCACATCAGCGCCCCGCTTCGGGGTTCGGTGGCGGGTGCACGCCACAGGTCCACCAGCCGACGTCGGCCCGCCAGCACGAGTGCCAGGCTCCAGCACAGTGCCCAGTAGGCGGCGAACCCCGCCTGGTAGCCGCGGCGCTTTCCGAACCGGCGGACGGTGAACCTGAAGACGGGGACCATCAGGGCGGGCACCGCCGCGGGCATCACGGCAGCGGCTGCCCGCCGCCACATCCTGGGTGGGTTCATCGGGGTCTACTTAAGGCTCAGCACCTCGTCGATGGGGCGGCCGTTGACGAACACCTGCGCGCTCGTGGCGCCGGACGCCGTCATGGCCGTGTATTCCAGCTGCGCCTTGGCCCGCGGAACGTCGCAGACCCCGCCGAGCATGAACTGCCCGGAGAGCCAGATGGTGATGGTGCTGCCGTTCAGCTCGCCACCCAGGTACGTCAGGCTCGACTGGTAAAGGACGTTGATGAGCCCGGACTGCCCTATATCACGGCTCTTGTTGGCCAGCAGGGTCCCGATGCTGGGGCCCACCTGGTCCGTGAACTGGACGGGGGCTGTGGTGGTGGCCACCAGGCTGTCGCCGCAGCCGATCGCGGGTCCGGAGACGCCGTTGTCACCGACGGCCACGTAGTAGATGGTCAGCGGGGCCACCTGCTCGGGCAGGCCGGTGGGCGTGGGTTCCTGCGTGGGCGGCGGGCTGGCAGGAGTGGACGACGGCGGCGGGGCGGCTGAGGTGGTGGGCGCGACTGAGCTGCCCGGCGTCGTGGTGGGGTTCCCCGAGGTGGTGGGAGTCGCCGTCGTGCTTGGGCTGGCGCTTGGGGACGTGCTGTTGACAGTGGGGCTCGGGGCCGCGGAACTGGTGGAAGGGGCCGGTGCGGGCGGGCCGAAGCATGCCGTGAGGACCAGCAGTCCGCTGAGCCCGAGAACGCTGAGTGCCGAAAGCCTGGGCCTGGTCATGATGCCCCCTTGAATGCGGGTCCTGCGGTTGCAGGACCCGCATTCAAGCTACGCCTGAGGGTTAGTCCAGAACAGGGACTAAAGTCCGGGCCCCGCGTCGGAACACCGCCCGCCACGCCCTACGGGTGCACCAGCACCTTCACCGCCGTGTCCTTGTGGTTGATGAGGGTGTCGAAGCCCTGCTCCACCAGGTCCTCCAGCGCGATGCGGCCGGTGATGAACGGCTTGAGGTCCACCTTGCCCTCCTGCACCATCTTGATCACGGCCGGGTGGTCGCGGACGTAGGCGATGGTGCCGCGCAGGTCGATCTCCTTGAGCACCAGCTTCTGCATGTCCACGGTGGCCGGCGCACCCCAGATGGACACGTTGACCACCACGGCGCCGGGCCGGACGGCGTCGAGCATGGTGTCCAGCACCGCGTTCACGCCGGCGCATTCGAACGCGACGTCGGCCCCCGCCCCGCCCGTGAGCTCGCGCACCCGCGCCGGGACGTCCTCCTTGCTGGGGTCCAGCACGTGGTCCGCCACGCCGCTGGAGGTGGCCTTCTCCTTGCGCGCCTGGGTGAGCTCACTGATGATCGTGGTCACCCCCATGCCCTTGAGGACCGCGGCGGTGAGCAGCCCGATAGGACCGGACCCGCCCACCAGCGCCGTGTCGCCGGCCTTCACGCCGCTGCGCGCCACCGCGTGGTGCGCCACGGAGAGCGGTTCGATCAGCGCCGCCTCATCCAGCGGGATGTCCCCGATGGGGTGCACCCAGCGGGCGTCCACCACGATCTTCTCGCTCAGCCCTCCCCCGCCGCCGGAGAGCCCGATGAAGCCCATCTGCCGGCACAGGTGGTAACTGCCCGCCTGGCACATGTCGCAGCTCCCGTCCACAAAATAGGGTTCGACGACGACGTTGTCACCCACTGCCAGCCCGTCCACGCCTTCGCCGACTTCGGAGACAGTCCCGGAGAATTCGTGCCCCAGGGTCACCGGGGATTCCTCGTGGGAGAGCGGGTGCGGATGGCCCGGTGCGGGGCAGAAGATGGGCCCTTCCAGGTACTCGTGCAGGTCCGTGCCGCAGATGCCGCACCACGCCACGTCGATCTTCACCGCCCCCGCCCGCAGCTCCGGCTCCGGGATGTCCTCGATCCGGATGTCCTTGCGGGCGTGGAAACGTGCTGCCTTCATGATTCCTCCATGCTGTGAAACGCGACTAGCGGGTGTGGTGGCTGGGCTGCAATTCGTAGACGGGTGTTTCGAGTCCTTCCATCCGCGCCTTCAGCTGCAGCGCCAGGTACGCCGAGTAGTGCCGGCTCTGGTGCAGGTTGCCGCCGTGGATCCAGAGCTGCGGCACGTTGGTTGGCTTCCACATATTGCGCAGCTCCCCCTCCCAGGGACCAGGGTCTTTTGGCGTGTCCGAACCGTATCCCCAGCACTTGCCCACCCTGTCCGCGATTTCGGGCGAGACCAGGTCCGCCAGCCAGCCGTTCATGGAACCGTAGCCGGTGGCATAGACAATGAGATCCGCCTCCAGCTCGGTGCCGTCGTCCATCACCACGGCGTTGCCGGTGATCTTGGCGACCTGGCCTGACTTCAGCTTCACCCGTCCGTCGATGATCAGCTGGGAGGCGCCGACGTCGATGTAGTAGCCGGAGCCGCGCCGCAGGTACTTCACGAACAGCCCGGACCCGTCCACACCGAAGTCCAGGTCGAACCCGGCGGCCTCCAGCTGGGAGTAGAACTCGGCATCCCGCTGGGCCATCTGCTGGTACACCGGCACCTGCGCCTCCGGCAGGACGCGCATGGGCAGCGAGGCGAACAGCAGGTCGGCCTTCTCGGTGGTGACGCCGTTCGCGAGCGCCCGCTCGGAGTACAGGTCCCCCAGTGCCAGGTCCATCAGGGATTCGCTGCGGGCGATGTGGGTGGAGGAGCGCTGGATCATGGTGACGTCGGCGCCGTGCTCCCAGAGGTCCGCGCAGATATCGTGCGCGGAGTTGTTGGAGCCGATCACCACGGCCTTCTTCCCGGTCCAGTCCCCGCCGCCGGGATGCTGGGAGGAGTGTCGCTGCTCGCCCAGGAAACTCTCGGCGCCGTCGAACTTAGGGATGTTCGGGTAGCCGGAGACGCCCAGGGCGAAGACGAGCTGCTTGGGCCGGAGGGTCACCGGTTCGCCGTTGCGGAGGACGTTGACCGCCCATTCCTGCGTGCCGTCGTCGTACTCTGCTCCCACGCACTCGGTGCCGGACCAGTAGTTCAGCTCCATGATCCGGGTGTAGTGCTCCAGCCAGTCGCCGATCTTGTCCTTGGCGGCGAAGACGGGCCAGTCGTCCGGGAACTTCAGGTAGGGCAGGTGGTCGTACCAGACGGGGTCGTGCAGGTGCAGGGACTTGTAGCGGTTGCGCCAGGAGTCGCCCGGGTTCTGGTTCTTCTCGATGATGATGGTGGGCACGCCCAGCCTCTTCAGCCTGGCGGCCAGGCCGATGCCGCCCTGCCCGCCGCCGATGATCACGCAGTAGGGCTGTTCCTCGTACCCCAGCCGGGCCTCCTGCTCCTCCTTGAGCTCCTTCCAGGAGCGGCGCCCGCGGACAATCTCGTGCGCCACACCCTGTTCGCGGCGCGGGCCCTTCTTCTCCTCGAAGCCCTTGAGTTCCTGCATGGTGGTCAGCAGCGTCCAGCATTTGCCGTTCCGCAGCCGCAGGTGGCCGTAGCCGCGGGCGGCTCCGGTCTCGAACGTGATCCACGCTTCCACCGCCGCCGCGTCCCCGGTGGCGTCCTCCGCGAGCGCCCAGTTGGCCGGCTGCACGCGGTCCAGGGTGGCCTCGAGCATGCGCCGGATGTCCGCCTTGCCCTCGAGGGTTTTGAGGTTCCAGGTAAACGCCACGAAGTCGCGCCAGTAGCTTTCGTCCTCGAAGAGCTCCAGCGCTGCCTCCACGTCACGCCGCTGCAGTGCATCATCCAGCCCGGCCAGCCAGGCCTGGGCGGCGGCGGTGGGTGTTTGGGTCATCTCCACTCCTTTGTGCTGTTCCATGTGGTGCCTTTTCATGGGCTCCGCCACGGCCCTGCGATATGCTGGGGCGGGCGTGAGCTGCATCACTAGTGGAACCCTGCGGGGGTAACAACGGCGTTACACGGATCGGCAAAGGTGCCGGGCCTGAGGAGGAACAGTGGACCAGGGCCTGCGGTTTTCGGACCCCGCACGGTATGCGCGGACGCTGCGGCGGGCGCATGAGCTGGTCATTTCCGGTGTGCCGCGGCCCGAAATCCCCACCAGCCTGGTGGATTCGTGGCACCGGTCCATGGCGCTGGGCATCAGCCCGGACCAGCACAGCCCGCGGCACCTGCACGAGCCGTCCGAGGTGCTGCAGCTGCGGCGGGACCACCGGCTGCAGCACGTGATGCCGGCCCTGCACGATCTCCTGGCCGACGATTCCCGTTCCGGCCGCCACCTGCTGGTGCTCACCGATGCCAGCGGCGAGATCCTGTGGCGGGTGGGCAGCCCGGCGGTCCTGCGGCGGGCCGACCAGCTGGAATTCCTGGAGGGCGCGGACTGGTCCGAGGCCGGAATCGGCACCAACGCCATCAGCGAGGCCCTGGTCACCGGCGGCGCCGTACAACTGTTCTCCGCCGAGCACCTGGTCCGGACCCACCACGAGTGGGCCTGCACCGCGGCGCCCATCACGGATCCGGCCACGGGACGGGTGCTGGGCGTGCTGGACGTGTCCGGGCCGCTGGATACGCTCAGCGCGGACACCCTGAGGATGGTGCGCTGCGCCGTCCGTGTGGCGGAGGCTTTGCTGGGAACGTCCGACGCCGGCACTTCCTTGGGTGCCTCGGCTTCAGTGCGTGCGTCCCGGCGTCCTGCACAGACTGTTGCCGGGCAGGCTGCTGCTGTGGAGTCACTGGAACTGCTGGGCGACAAGCCTGCGGCGGTGTTTGCCGATGGCAGCCGCGCACCGCTGACGCTGCGCCGGGCCGAGATCCTGGCGCTGCTGGGTTCCCGGTCCCAGGGTTGGTCCGCGGAGGAGCTGGCCTATGAGCTGCACGGCGACGCGGGCACGCCGCAGGCCATCCGAACCGAGATGTTCCGGGTTCGGTCGATGCTGGGCGGGGCCGTGGAATCGAATCCGTACCGGCTCGCCGCGGGGCTGGCCGGTGCTTCCGATTCGGGGCGGGTGCTGCGGCTGCTGCGCGACGGCCTGGTGGCGGACGCGCTGGAAGCGTACACCGCTCCCCTGCTCAGCAGGTCCGGTGCACTGGCCGTTCAGCTGCTGCGGGACCAGCTGGATCTGGCCGTGGGATCGGCCGTGCGGGCCAGCGGGGATGCCGGGCTGCTGGTCCGGTGGCTCTCCACCGATATGGGCGCCTTTGATTCGCAGGCTGTGGAGGCATTGGGCCGGCTGGTTGGGCGGACCGATCCGCGGTACCTGGCCTTCCGGGCGTCCTCCGGCGCCTGAGCCCGACCCAGCCGTTGATCCAGCCAGCCCCGTCAGAACTGGCCCCTCACCAGACCGAATCGCCGCGCAGCACAACGTCGCTGCCGCCGTCGACATAAACGATCTGGCCGCACAAGTGCGTGTTCTCCACGCTGTTCAGCCACGCCAGCAAGCGGGCCACAACAATGGGTTCGGCGATGCCGTTCAGCGGCATCGGAACCACTTCCAGCAGTGACTTCCGTGCTTCCTCTGTGACGATCAGGTCGGCCGTCATGGGGGTGGCAATGACGCCGGGCGACACCGCATTCAATGGGATCCCGGCTCCTGCCCATTCTGCTGCAGCGGCGTGGCGGCGGACCCACCGGGACAGTGCAAGCTTCGTGGAACAGTAGATGAGCCCGCCGGTGGCCGGCTCCTTCGCCAGCACTTCGGCGCGGGCCATTGCCGGCTGTTCGTCCCCGGCGGTCAGCAGCGCAACGAGTTCCTCATCGCTGGCCATAAGAGCTGCCATCGATGAGACCACGACGGCCCGCGGCGCGTCCGAGCCGGCGAGCAGGGGGCGAAGCCCTTCGAGCGTTGCGAGCGCCCCGAAGAAGTTCACCGAAACGGTGGGGGGACCCGGGACGGCAAGGCCGGCCACGGCGTAGATGGCGTCGATCCTACCGCCGCTGACCTTCCGCACCGCATCCACCAAGGCGCTGCGTCCTTCAGCCGCGGAGAGATCCGCCACCACTTCGGCGTCGTGGACATCGACGCCGATGACACGCTCGCCACGCTGCTCGAGCAGTTCCTTCGTAGCCTTGCCAATGCCGGAGGCCGATCCGGTGATGACTGAGATGCGGGGCATGGCGTCTTCTTTCCCTGGCTGGATGGGCTTGGATTCACTCTGCGCGCCAGTCCGGGGGCGGGCCAGAGGCCAAAGGCCTGCGCTGTGAAGCTGACGCACCTTCGGGCGCAATCGACAATCCTTGTCACGCCGTTAACCGGCCATTCACATCCCCCTCGGCACCTGTCCAACAGCCGGACCTAGCGTGGGCGTCATGGACAACATCTCCCGCAGGACCCTCATCTCCGCCGGCCTCGGAGCCGGCCTCGTCGCCGCACTGCCAGCTGCCGCCGTTGCCGTTTCCACTGCTGACGACGCCGGTCTCCGCACCGATCCCTTCATGCTCGGCATCGCGTCGGGCGAGCCGTGGCCGGACGGCTTCGTCCTCTGGACCCGCCTGGCCCTGAACCCGGTAGCGGAGGACGGACTGGGCGGCATGCCGTCGCGCCCGGTAGCCGTGCAGTGGGAGGTGGCCGAGGACGCCACCATGCGCACCGTAGTAGCCCGCGGCGTGGAGCATGCCCGGATTGAAACCGCGCACTCGGTGCACGTGGAGCTGCGCGGCCTGAGGCCCGGACGCGAGTACTTCTACCGGTTCCGCACTGGAAAGCATGTCAGCCCGGTGGGCCGCACGCTGACCAGCCCGGCGCCGCACGAGACGCCGGCCGCGCTGGCCATGGCGTTCGCCAGCTGCGCGCAGTACGAGCACGGCTACTTCACCGCCTACCGGCGCCTGGCGGAGGACCACCCGGACCTGGTGCTGCACCTGGGTGACTACCTCTACGAGTACAAGAAGGACAGCTACGTGATCGGCGGCGGCAACCCGCGCGACCACGAGGGCCCGGAGACCGTCACGCTGCAGACCTACCGGCAGCGGCACGCGCAGTACAAGGCCGACGCCGACCTGCAGGCCGCGCACGCGTCCGCACCCTGGGCGGTGGTCTGGGACGACCACGAGGTGGACAACAACTGGGCGGACGACGTCCCGGAGAACAACGACGCCGGGCAGCTGAACGACAGCGTGGAGCACTTCCGGCAGCGCCGGGCCGCCGCGTTCCAGGCGTACTACGAGAACATGCCGCTGCGCCCGTCGTCGCTGCCTGCCGGGCCGGACATGAAGATCTACCGGCGGATCCAGTGGGGCCAGCTGGCCAACTTCCACATGATGGATACGCGCCAGTACCGCGATGACCAGCTGGCCGGGGACGGCTGGAAGAAGAACGTGGCGGAGCGGCTCGCGGAGGACCGGACCATCACGGGCGCGGAGCAGGAGAAGTGGCTGCTGGACGGGTTCCGGAACTCCACCCAGCGGTGGGACATCCTGGGCCAGCAGGTCTTCTTCGCGGAGCGTGACCGGGACAAGGCCCCGGAGATCGACGACGTCTCCATGGACGGCTGGGACGGCTATGCGGCCTCCCGCCGCCGCATCACCCAGGGCTGGGTCGACGCGAAGGTGCGCAACGCCGTCGTCCTCACCGGGGATGTGCACCGGCACTGGGCCAACGACGTGAAGGTGGACTACAAGGACCCTGCCTCCCCCGTGGTGGGCTCGGAACTGGTGTGCACGTCCATCACCTCCACCGGCGACGGCACGGGATCCACCACGGACACCACCATGGCCTGGAACCCGCACCTGAAGTTCTACAACGACAACCGCGGCTATGTGAACACCCGGATCACCAGGGACGCGCTGACAGCCGACTTCCGGGTGCTGGACCACGTCACGACGCCGGGCGCACCGGTGGCCACGAAGGCTTCCTTCGAGATCCGCGACGGCGTGCCGGGGCTGCAGGCGCGGGCGTGATACTTCCGGGATGAAGGTCGACGGCGGGTCCCGCCGTCGACCTTTCTCCCGGCCATTGTGCGCCTCCGGGCCCGGGGCTACGATGCTGCCGGGGAGAGGTCCTTCGTCTCACTGCTCGACGACAGGGGCCAGGACATGACCGACTTCTTCACCATGCAGCCCGGTGAGACTGCCCCTCCCCTGCCGGCAGGGCCTATCCTGTGCGGCGGCACGGCTGGTATGCGGCGCATCCACCGCTTCTTCCTCTGGGCTTACGGGGAAGCGCCGGGACTGGTGCGTTCCGCCGCGGCGGGTGACACCGCGCGCGCCGCGTACGTGGGGGAAGTGCTGGGGAACTTCGACAAGGTGCTGCACATCCACCACGACGGCGAGGACCTGCTGATGTACCCGCAGCTGAAGGAACGGGCACCGGCTTGCGCCCTGCACATAGGGCAGATGCTCGAACAGCACCGGCAGGTCACCCTCAGGCTTGGGGCAATCGAACCGGTGCGGCTGCGCTGGATGCGGACGGCGGACGAAGAGTCGGCGGCCGATCTTGCCGCCCGCTACGAGGACCTGGCCCGGGTCCTCAACACGCATCTGCGCCGGGAGGTCACCGAGATGATGCCCGTCGCGGACCGGGTCATGTCCGAACAGGAAATGAAGGAAGCCGGACAGCACGGGATCCAGGAGCTCGACAAGAAATTCCTGGTGGGCTACCTCGGCATGGTGCTGGCCTCGAACCCGCCGGCGGACCGCAAGGAGCTGTTCAACGAGATCCCTCCCCCGGTCCGGCTCGCCTACCGGCTGGTGGGGCGGCGCATGTACCGGAAACAGTACGCAACGCTCTTCCCGGGACGCCCGATTCCCCAGACGCTGTAGAACCAGTGAGGGGCGCCCTGACCGCTGACCTCCGGCCGGGCAGCAGGCTGGCCCCGCGCCGCACCCTCGCGATGCAGACCGCGGCCAGCCAGGCGAGAACAAACACGCCAACCAAGGCATAGCCAACGCCCGCCAGATCAATGCTGCCGATGGCCCCCAACGCGCCGGAAGCTGCGCCCCTATCCGGTCTGACGACGGACAGCAGTTCCACTGTGCCGACGCCCAGGGCCACTGCGGCTGAGAACCCGGTCAGGACGAGGTTGTACAGCAGTCTCCGCCGCGGGTGCGAAAAGGCCCAGCCGTAGGCGGCATTCATGAACCATCCGTCCAGGCTGTCCAGCAGGCTCATCCCCGCGGCGAAGAGGACGGGCAACGTGAGGACGGCGTACCAGGGAAGCTCCACCGCTGCGGCTCCGCCCGCCACAACAAGCAGCGCCACCTCGGCGGCGGTATCGAATCCCAGGCCGAACAGGAGCCCCACCACATAGGTCTGCCAGGGCCGACTGATGCTCCGCATGACCGGCTGCAGCAAGCGGACCAGGAGGCTGGAGGCCACGGCGGGCACCCTTGCTTCAGGCTCGCCTCCCCCAAGGCGGCGGAAGCCTGAACCGGCGCGGATCAGCAGCACAAGATTGAGGAACGCCAGGAGATACAGGAACAATCCCGAGATAGTAGCGCCTACTGTTCCCAGAAGGTCGCGCCAACTGGAGGCGTCGTCGCCCAGTTGGCCTCCCAGGAGGCGGGCTCCCGCCGCCAGCAGCAGGCACAGGCCAAATACGATGCTGGAGTGGCCCAGCGAGAACCAGAAGCCGACGGAGACTGGCCGAAGGCCTTCACCCATGAGCTTGCGGGTGGTGCAGTCGATGGCGGCGATATGGTCCACGTCGAAGGCGTGGCGCATGCCGAGCAGGTAAGCACCTAATCCGATCCCCAGCCCGAAGGCTCCATTCGAGCCGAGCGTGAGGTTCTGCGGCACAACACCCAGTACCAGCACGCCCCAGCCCACGAGATGCAGCAGAAGTACGACGGCGGCCATGCCGGCCAACGGCGCCCCCGGCCTCCGGGCGGTTCCTGCAAACGGCAGCCGGCTTCGCTGAGGTGGAGCCTGGAGGCCCATGACGCTTCCCGTCAGCCCATTGGGGGCGTCAGCCCGTACCGGGCGATGATGCCGGGCAGCCAGGGCGCCTCGCCGAACTGGAGGCCATACCCGGCTGCCAGTTTGCCGATGGCCTCAGGATCCGGCGGTCCCCCGGCTTCCAGCTGGTCGGCCAGCCCCCAAAAGAAATGCTCGAATCCGGCCGGGCTGATTATTTCAATCATGCGTGCCGGCACTTTGCCCGCGTTCCACATGGTGTGCAGTTCGCCGCGCGGCTTGGTGATGTAGCCCCCGGCGCCCAGTACTGCCTCACGTTCACCGGAACGGAAGCCGATCTCGCCTTCCAGGATGATCGAATACTCATCCTCACGGCTGTGCATGTGCGGCGGAACCAGGGCTCCCACGGGAAACGGGTGTTCCACGATGGAGATCTGCTCATTGGTGTGTTCGCCGAACAGTTTGAAGACAACCCCGATGCTTCCGAGACTGCCCTGGCGTCCTTCCCCAGGCTGCACGACCGTAAGCCGTGGAGCCTCCTCAGCGCTCATGGCATTCATCCTTTCCAATTCGATATACAATGGTGTATATCGAATTATTCCGCCGACTGAGGACCAGTGTCAATAGTTGAGTGAACAGGGGCGTTCAACCAAAGCCCGCAAGTACCAGATGAACAAGCGTGCCGAGCAGGTGGACACAACGCGTCAGCGGATCGTGGACGCGGCAGTAGCCCTGCATGGATCAGTCGGTCCCGCCCGGACCACCATTTCCGGCGTTGCCGAACAGGCCGGCGTCACGCGCCTGACGGTCTACCGCCATTTCGCCGACGACGAGGCGCTGTTCTCCGCCTGCTCCTCGCATTGGCTTTCCCAACAGCAGCTGCCGGACCCTGCCACATGGTCCGAACTGACGGACCCCCTGGAACGGCTTCACGCCGGACTGACGGACCTGTACCGGTTCTATCGTGACGGCGAGCCTATGCTCAGGCGCATCTACGGGGATTGGGCCGCCCTTCCCGAGAGGCACCGCACGGACCTCCAAAAGCGCGATAGGTTCTTCCGCGACCAGCTCCTTGAGGCCTTCCCGGACCCAGGCAGCGCACGCCTGCGCGCCGTCGTAGCGCACGCGGTTTCGTTCTGGACCTGGCGTTCCCTCTGCCATGACAACGGGCTTTCAAATCCGGACGCTGTTCATGCCATGGCGGATTTGGCTGCGATGACGGCCGGCCTGCACCAGCCGTAGCACTTCCCGTGCCAGCCAGTACTCCTTGTCCAACAAACACATCAGACCCTGCATTAGGCTGGAATCCCCCGAGGCCTATTACAAACAAGCGAGGCATAACGTGCACCAGGACGCCGCCCGGTTCCTGTCCCAGCCGGTGGCCGCCCAGCCCGGCTCGCCATTGCGCGTCGCCGTGTACTCCCGGATCGCGGAGGCCATCCGCAACGGCCTCCTGACGCCCGGGTCCATGATCCCCACGGAGACCGAACTCGGCGCCGACATGAAGGTCAGCCGCACCGTGGTCCGCGAAGCCCTCATGCTCCTCGAGGAGGACGGACTCATCCGCGCGCGCCGCGGCGTGGGCCGGTTCGTCTCGGACACGCTCCCCCGCATCGGCATCGAACGGATCCGCCCCTTCGAAGAGGTCCTGGGCGGCCCCGGGCAGACGCTGGAGGTCAAGCGCACCCAGGTGGTGCGGCAGGCCGCCTCCGAGTTCGTCGCCCCTGGCATCGGCATCGACCCCGGCACGGACTGCTGGCTGTGGGAATCCGTCCTGATCCGCGACGGCGAGGCCATTGCGCACCTGCAGGAAAACGTCACCGCCCAGCCGGTCAGCATCGGCAAGGGTGCCGCCGCGCCGCTTGAGATTAACGACGACGGCGGCGCCACCTTGCTTGCCACCCTCAACAACCAGCTGGGCAGGCTGGCCGGGCCGGGCGAGTGCCAGATCAGCCTCAGCCAGGTGGGCCCCAGCCGCGCGAAGCTGCTGGACCTGCGCCCGTCGGACCCGGTCCTGGTGCTGACGCAGTTCGTCCGGCACGCCAACCGGCCGTTCTACCTGGCCAAGTGCCTGGTCTCGGCGCGCGCCGGGCACCTGTCGGTGATGCAGTCCCTGCAGTCCTAGGCGAAGGCCGCGTTACTTTGTGCAGCCCACCGCCCTGCAGGCGTCCACCCGGCCATGTGCCCAATAGCTGCCCGTGCCCTTGATCGGGTTGGCCGTAGATTCGATCTTTTTGCGAACGTCTATGTTGGACGTCCCGGCCGCTGTGCTCCACACAAGCGCGGCAGTCGCGGCGACGATCGGTGAAGCCATGGACGTCCCGGTCTCTATGTCATAGCCCGTGGACCGGCCGTTCTGGCCTCCCAGGGTGAACGGGTAGGTGGGGAAAGTCGAGTAAACGCCCACGCCCGGCGCGGCGACATCCACCCATTTTCCGTAGGTGGAGAACGATGCCTTCACATCATTGTTGTCCGTGGCGGCGACCGCGATGACGTTGGCGTACGCGCCCGGATAGACCTGGGCCTGCGTACCGCCGTTGCCGGCAGCGGCAACAATCACCACCCCCGCATTCCAGGCGTTGTTGACCGCGGCTTCGAGGGTCCGTGAGGAAACGCGCAGCCCGAGGCTCATGTTGATCACCTTCGCGCCCCTCTCAACGGCCCAGTTGATGCCGTTGGCAATGCCGGAGCTGGAGCCGGACCCGCTGTCGTTGAGTACCTTGGCGTCCAGGATGGTGCAGTCCGGGCACACACCGGCAACGCCAATGGCGTTGTCCCGGGCGGCGGCAACGATGCCGGCCACGTGGGTGCCGTGGCCGTACCTGTCGTAGTCCTCATCCACAACGATGGTTTTGCCGCTGAAGTTGGCCCGTTCAACAACCTTCGACGAGATGTCCGGGTGGTTGATGGCGACGCCGGAATCGATGATGGCAACCCGTGTCCGGTCGCCGGTGGTCACGGTCCAGGCTTCGACGGCGTCCACGTCAGCGTTATCAGTGCCCGCGGCCACGGTTTTGGTGCCGGCCGTGTTCGTAAAGTCCTGGCCCACGTTTTGCAGGGCGTATTGGCGGGGGAAGTACTCGTCATTTGAGGTAGCCGTGACGAGTTCATCCGGTTCGGCGTACTCCACCGCCGGACTGTGGCTCAACGCCTCAATGAGTTGGAGCTCCTTGCCGGCCGGCACCGTGATCAGGTGCGCGCCGGTGCTGCCGATGGCCGGGCCATCGTTGAGGCCGTGCCGGCCGAGGACACCCGAGGCCGCGGCGTTGTCATGGAACTTGACCATGATCTGTCCGGGTACGGGAGACGAAGATGCGGGCGAGGAAGGAGCGGGCGAGGAAGGAGCGGCAGCGTTGCCTGGCACAGCGGCCGTGACGGCGCCGAGTGCCATCACGACCGCTGCGAGACCTGCCAGAACTGTTCTTTTCATTCCGTTATCTTCCGCCCCATGCGTAACACCTGCATAGGGCCCAACGGCAGGTATCCGCAAGTCACGCGGGCGAACCTGCTGAGGCGAGTGCCGGCGTCGTGCCTTCCGTGGAACCGGCGCCTTCAAAGAAGGCGAGCAGCGTCTCCACCAGGTGCGGGGCGAAGTCCTCTTCCAGCGAGAGCACCACCCGGCAGCGGGCGCCCTTCACGGGCGGGTAGCCCGCATAGAGTCCGCGCATGTCGCAGACGGTCTGGCCGCGGCCCAGCCCGTCGGAGGTGTCGACGGCGGCCCGCACCACGGGTGCCAGAGCCGGTGTCACGGCACCCACGGCGAGCGCCGCCGCCAGGGGGTCGTGCATGGCGGAGCAGGGCCGGCCGTAGATGCCCTCGTAGAAGCGGAAGTAGTAGCCCAGCATCTCCCCCAGCACCTGCGCTACAGGCGAAGAAGAGGCCAGCAACGCCTGCCGGTGGCCCTCCTCCAGCACCGACGCCATGGTCACGTCCAGCGGCACCAGGGTCACGTCCCAGTCCGCTGCCAGCACCAGGGCGGCGGCCTCGGGGTCGTTGTGGATGTTGGCCTCCGCCACCGGCGTGATGTTTCCCGGCGCCAGCGCGGCCCCGCCCATCACGGTGACGGTGTCCACCAGCGACGGCAGTGCCGGTTCCAGCCGCAAGGCCTCGGCGAGGTTGGTCAGCGGCCCGATGGCCACCACGCGCAGCGTCCCCCGGTAGAGCCGGGCCAGCCGCACCAGCATCTCCGCCGCGGACTCCCCCGCCAGAGATGCGGCGGCAGGGGCCAACGCAACCTCCCCGATCCCGTTTTCCCCGTGCACCCACGGCGCCCCGCCGCCAAACGAACCGGCCACCGGATGGTGCGCCCCCAGCGCCACAGGGATGTGCGCGGAGCCGGCCAGTTCCAGCAGGTCCAGGGTGTTGCGGGCCCCGACGGCGGCACTGACATTGCCGCTGACGGTCCCGATGCCCTTCACGCAGGCAAAAGGAGAGGCCAGCAGGTAGGCCAGGGCGAGGGCGTCGTCGATCCCTGTATCGCAGTCCAGGTAGATCGGGAAGGGCGTGGTCATGGTGGTTCTCCTACAGTAAAAGGGGTTAGAGGGTCTCGCCCTTGGGGGCGGCGACGAAGAGGCTGACGATGAACGCGGCGGCCGTGATGCCCACGGAGATCCAGAGGGCGGTGGCGTACCCGGCCGCGGTGGCCTGGGCGGCGAAAGGTGCCACGAGGACGACGCCGAGGCTCGCCCCGATGCCGAACGAGGCACCGTTGATGCCGGGCAGGGCGGCCGGGGCTTCCTTGGGTGAGAGCAGCACCGAGAGGCCGTTGATGGCGGTGAGGAACAGGCCGTTGTAGAAGATGCCCAGGGCCGCGACGGCGATCAGTACCGCAAGCTGGCTGGTGGAGAACATGGCGGCGGCGATGGCGCAGGCCAGACTCATGCCGGTGCCGATGCGGAGCGTCTTGATCCAGCCGCGCCGGTCGGCCAGCCAACCGGCCAGCGGTGCCGCGAAGACGCCGATCAGCGCGGCGGGGGTGAGGAACAGCAGCGCCGAGACGGAGGCGGAAAGGCCGAAGCCGCCGTCGTGGTCCTGGCTGAGCAGCACCACGGTGAAGTTGATGATGGCAAAGATGCCGGCGAGGGTGAGGACAGTGGTGGTGATGACCGGCCACACCTGGCGGGAGCGGAGGTGGTGCACGGCGATGAGCGGGTGGCTGCGCCGCTTCTCGATCAACCAGAACGCGGTGAAGGAGGCGATGGTGCCGGCCAGCAGTGCCAGGGCGGTGGGCGAGGTCCAGCCGGCAGCGGACCCGTCGGAGACGAAGTAGGTGATGAACACCAGGAACAGCGAGAGGGAGCCGGCGCCCCACCAGTCCATGGCGCCGCGGACCCCCTGCGGGCGTCCGGCCGGCACGGTGCGGAGGATGCAGGCTGCGGCAATCACGGTCAGGACCAGGACGACGACGAAGATGGACCGGAAGCCCAGGGTCTCGGCCAGGAGCCCGCCCACCCAGCCGTCCACTCCCCCGATGCCGCCGTTGATGGCGGCGATGATGCCCACGGAGGTGCCGAACACCTTGGCCTGCAGGTTCTCGCTGAGGACGATGTAGGCGAGCGCGAAGACGGCGCTGGAGACGCCCTGCAGGAACCGGCCGGCGATGAGCAGTTCCAGCGTGGGTGCGGTGATGCAGATGATGGTGCCGGCGCCCATGATGCCCAGGACCAGCAGCAGCGCGGCGCGGCGGCCAATGAAGTCGCTCCACCGGCCGATCACGGGGCCGGCAATGGCGCCGGCCAGGAAGAACATGGACTGGACGGGGGCGGTGCTTTCGGCGCCGCGGCCGAAGTCGGCGGCGATCTGCGGCAGGGCCGGGGTGACCATGCTCGCGTTGAGCTGGAAGGACAACACGCCCAGCAGCAGCGTGGAGATCAGTAGGGCGGCGCGGCGGCCGGAGAGCTTGGCGGCGTCGTCAGGGAGGACGACGGCGGCAGCGGCCTGGGCGGGAGGTGCGGCCGAGGCGGGGGTTGGGGCGTTCACATCAAACTCCTTTGTTCGAACGGGGTGGGAGCGAATCCCGGTCTTAGGAGCGGCGATTCGAGTTGTTATACAACCATGTATGACTCACAAGTACAACCGTGCGCTACACTATTTTTCAATCCGGCCGCTTCCGGCCCTCCCCCTTCAGAGAGTCTTCCCATGAGCAATCGACTTCCTGCCGTCACCGTGGTCGGCAGCATCAACCTGGACCTGATCGCCACCGCAGGGCGGCTTCCCACGGCCGGCGAAACCATTGGCGGGGCCCTGCTGTCCCGGCAGCCGGGCGGGAAAGGCGCGAACCAGGCGGCGGCCGCGGCGCGGCTGGGCGGCCGTGTCCGAATGATCGGAGCGGTGGGCGACGACGCACACGGCCAGGGCATGCTGGACGCGCTGGCTTCGGCCGGTGTGGATACCGCCGACGTTGCTGTCCTGCCGGCGGCCACCGGGACGGCCCTGATCGTGGTGGATGCCGAGGGCGAGAACCAGATTGTGGTGTGCCCGGGCGCCAACTCCCACCTCTCGCTCGACGGCGTGGAGCTCGGCCCGGACGAGACCGTGCTGTGCCAGCTGGAGGTCGGGCTACCCGTGGTGCTGGAGGCCGCCCGGAAGGCGAAGGGCTTCTTTGTGCTGAACGCCGCGCCGGCCATGGATCTGCCGACGGAACTGCTTGAGCGCTGCGACCTGGTGATCGTGAACGAGAGCGAGTACGCGCTGATCCCGGCCCTGGCCTCGGCCAAGTTGGTGGCGGTGACCTACGGAGGCGAGGGCTCCGCCATCTTTGAGCATGGCCGGAAGGTGGCGGAGGCGCCCGCGCCGGCCGTCAACGTGGTGAACACCATCGGCGCCGGGGATGCGTTCTGCGCGGCCCTGGTCCTGGCCCTGCGGACGGGGATGGACCTCCCGTCGGCGCTTGCTGTTGCCAACGCGGTGGGTGCCGCTGCCGTCGGCGATCCTTCCTCCCAGCCCGATTTGGCACGCCTGGGCCACTACGTGGAGCGGACTGCCCCGGCCCTGGACGCCCGGTGAGCGTGGCACTGCGGCGGGCGGCGCCGTCGGACTTTCCCGAGGTCCGGCGCATCACCCGCGACGCGTACCTGCGCGCCGGGCACTTCGCCGCCGACCATCCCTACATGGGCGTGCTGGCGGACGTGGAGCACCGCGCCGCCCATGCGCAGTTGTGGGTGGCGGAGGCCGCCGGGAAGGTGGTGGCGGCGGTGACGCTGACGTTCGCCGGGCAGCCGTACAGCGAGATCGCGCAGGACGGGGAGATGGAGTTCCGGATGCTGGCGGTGGATCCGCGGCACCAGGGCGGCGGGGTGGGCCGGGCCGTGGTCCGCGGGATCGTGGAGCACGCCCGCCAGTTGCCGGGCATCGGGGCGATCAGCATCACCAGCGCCACGTTCATGGAGCGGGCGCACGCGCTGTACCGGTCGCTGGGATTCCGCCGCGCGCCGGAGCGGGACTGGTACGTGCCGGGCGAGGATGTGCTGCTGTGGGTGTTCCGGCTGGAGCTTTGAGGGCCTACTGACTGGTCGTTTACGCGCGGGCCCTATGGCGCGGAGCGTTTGCCCGAGTCAGTGTTGGACCCGGTGGTGGGCACGAAGTTCCAGTCGAAGGACCCGTCGCCGTGCAGTGTCAGCCGGAGGAAGCCGCGGGTGTCGCTGAACCGCTTGGCGATGTACTTCGGCTTGCTGGTGAACGGGCGCAGATCGATGCCTCCGGTGGAAACCTGGAACGCCGTCATCCCGTCATCGACGCACTTGTCCGCGTTGTTTACCGGGCAGGACCGTTCGTAGTTGTGCTGCGACCCGGACAGGGTCAGCCGGACCCGGTACTTCCACATCACGTCGATCCACGGCTTCTGGTAATCAGCGCGCCCATGCTCCTCGGTATCGGAGGTGAAGTACGGCTCGTGGTAGACCACCGCCAGGTTCTTGCCCGCCTTTTGGGCGGCGGCAAGGTCCTTGTCCAGCCACTTGGTGGCATCCGAAGCCTTCTTTTCGTCGTACCGCCACAACGCGGACGACAGGAACGCGAAGTGCCAGTTCCCGAAGTCCTTGGAGTACGGCTCCCCGTTCGGGATGAAGCCGCGCTCCTGGTTGATGGCAGCTTTCTCCGTGGACCCTTTGCATTGGCCGTTCATGAACTTCGCCAGGTCTTCGTTGCGGCCGGGCTCCCAGTCGTGGTTGGGCCCGGACACCCAGTACAGCTTGGGCATGGTGCCGCCCCACAACTTGGTCCACGTGTTCACGTAGCCGTCGCAGTAGCCGGTCTCGTACTGGAAGTCCCCCAGCCCCAGGAACGCGTCAATCTCGTTGTCCTCCACGAGTTTGGCGATCACCGTGGCGTTCCTGCCGGCCGGGGTTTCGGGGTCAACGTTGTCGGCGGGGTTCATGTCGCCCACTGCGGCGATATGGACTTCAGGAGCGGGAGGCGGCTCCGGCGGTTTTGGCGTGCAGGCCGTGGCAAGGAGCACCAGCAAGGCAGCGGAAACTGCGGCCACGCGCCGGAAGGGTTTTTCACCAGGGAGTGCCGGCCGCATCCCATTTCCCCTTTCAGCAGCAGAACCGCAGGTCGGCGTACGTGGAACAGTCACGCACGCCGGCACCTTGATCCTCCTAACGGGCCGGACCGGCTGTCAAGGGCGGGACGCTGTGAATCCTGAAGAAGGGGGGATTGGGGGTGGGGCCGGAAGTGACGGTGGCGGGCACCAGGGCAGCAACACTCTCGAGCGGGTGAAGCACGGCGAAACCATCGACATTGCGAACACAGCTGAAGTAACGGCCACCCTCATCCCGCCTGCGGCATCACCCTTTGCGGGTCTGCTCTTGTCCCTCAGCGATCCGCTTGATCGCGGCGAGCGTTTTCGGAATGCCGTCCAGCGCCTGCCGGGTGCGGTCGGCGATCTGCGCATCAGCCTCAGCACCGTACTTCTCCCCGAACATCGATATCCCGTCCGGCAGGAATTCCCAGGACTCGCTGAGGATGGTGCCTGAGTCTGACGGCGTGAGGGTGAAGCCCCAGCGGACAAACTTGCCGCCCACCACCCAGGCGAACTCGCGGCCGCGCTCGGCCGCCACCACCTGGGATCGGGTTTCCCAGGTCCGGTGCGGGAGCTCGTTGCGCCCGGTGAACCAGGCGCCGACTTGGCCGGCGGTGTCCTCGTCGTCCCACCAACACGATGTACACACCGGACTCCACTCACCGGTCCGGGTGATGTCGGAGACCAAGTCGTAGAGCGTCTCGGCCGGTGCTTCGACCGTGACGGATTCCTGGTGTTGGCGGATGCTGCCCTGGTTCATGGGTCCATCCTTACAGACGGTCACTTCTTCTGCCGCCGGCTGCCACCGTGCCAGTCCTCCTGCTGACCCACCGCACCGGAGGTGACCCCGAGGGCAGGCAGTTGCGGCCGCTCACGCAGGCTTCGCTTGAGCTCCGCGAAACCAGGGAACCGCGCCAGCCCCACCACGTGGTCCCACAGCTCTCCGGCCTCCTGTTCGTCCGGCAGCCGGCTGATCACCGGCCCGAAGAAGGCCACTCCGGCCGGCGGCTCGAAGTGGATGATGGGCGTGCCTACGTCCTTTCCCGTCAGCGCCAGCGCCTCATCCGTCTCCTGCCGGATCTCACGGTCCCGGGAGTCGTCGTCGAGGGCGTCCGCCAGCGCCAGGGGCAGCCCGGCCTGGGCGAGGATCGGTTCCACGAATTCACGGGTCCCCCGCCGCTCACGCACCTCGCCCTCGGTGCGCGGCTCTGCAGGGTCCGGGGCTGCTTCGAAGATGTAGGTCCCGAACGCCTCGTACAACCTGGCGATCGACTCGCGGCCGTGCTCCGCCCGTGCCCGCGCCGCGACCCGCAGAAGCCGGAGCCCTGCGGTGTGTCCGGCCTCGTACTCCGGCGGGAATTGCGCGTCGTAGTCCACGTTGGCATTGATCTGGCGCAACGAAATGAACCGCCAGTCCACGGTGTACTCGCGCCGCGCCTGCACCTGGCGGACCCATTTGCTGGTCATCCAGGCGAACGGGCAGACGGGGTCGAAATAGAAGTTGATGTCGGCATCTACCCATCCACCTTTACACCGGGGCCGTGACGCGCGTCTATTCGGACGGCCCACGACGTAGCGGCTTCCTCTGCGGGTCCGGTCTGCGGGATTCGACGGACGACGGCGGGAGGGCGGCTTTCCTAACAATGCCACCTGCGCGTTTCACGCAAAGCCACTTGCGCTAAATGCGCACTCCCAGATATGATCTACATCATGCTTCGAGCCAAGCGCTCGGCCCCTCTCCCCCAACAACAATGAGGTTGCAACATGTCTGTCCCCATCAAGGCCACCATGGAAAAAGTTCCCGGCGGCATGATGCTGATCCCCCTGCTCATCGGCGCCATCCTTGGCACCTTCGCACCGGATTCCGCAAAATTCTTCGGCTCCTTTACCGGCGCGCTCTTCACCGGCGGCACCACGATCCTTGCGGTGTTCTACGTCTGCATGGGCGCCAGCATTGATATCAAGGCCACCCCGTACATCCTGAAAAAGGGTGGCGTCCTCTTCGGCAGCAAGGTTCTGTTCGCCATCATCATCGGCGTCATCGCCGGCAGGTTCATGGGCGAACTTCCCATCGACGGCGGGATCCTCTCGGGACTTTCCGTCCTGGCTATTTTGGCGGCGCTGAATGACACCAACGGCGGCATGTACATGGCCCTCATGGGCCAGTACGGCAAGCCCAAGGACGTGGCGGCCTACTCCGTCATGACGCTGGAATCCGGCCCCTTCCTGACCATGGTGACCCTCGGCGTCGCCGGTTTGTCCGCCTTCCCGTGGCAGGCCCTGGTGGGCGCCATCATCCCCCTGCTCCTCGGTGCCATCCTCGGAGCCCTGGATCCGGCCATGCGCAAGTTCCTCTCCTCCGCAGCCCCCGTCCTGATCCCGTTCTTCGCCCTCGCCCTTGGCTTCGGCCTGAACCTGGGACAGGTAGTCAACGCAGGCCTGCTCGGAGTGGCGCTCGGCCTGTTCGTGCTGATCGCCGGCGGCGCCGTGCTCTTCTTCGCAGACAAGCTGACCGGAGGCTCCGGCATTGCCGGCCTTGCCGCAGCCACCACCGCCGGCAACGCAGCCACCGTTCCCATGCTGGTGGCCGCAGCCAACCCGGCATATGCTCCCGCGGCCGGTCCAGCCACCGTGCTGGTTGCCGCCTCCGTGGTGGTCACCGCCATCGGCTGCCCCCTCATGGTCGCTTGGTACGCTAGGCGCCTGAAAGCCAAGCAGACCGTGCAAACTCCTGAGGTGTCCCGAGCAGTATGAACACCACCGCAGCCATGCGCTGGGCGATCATCGCCGACGACCTGACGGGAGCGGCGGATGCGGCCGCAGCATACGGGCCCACGCACAGCAGTTCCGTCGTCCTCGACGTCCGCAGCACGTGGCCCGACGCCCAGATCCTGTCGATCAACACCGAGAGCCGCTACCTGGCGCCGGCGGAAGCAGCCACGGCGGTGACGACGGCGGTAGACCAGTCTCTGCGTCAGCACCGGCGGGTCTTCAAGAAGATTGATTCGCTGCTGCGAGGCAACGTGGGCGTGGAAGTCGCGGCAATCTTGGCGCGGCTGACGCAGGGCCGCGGCAAGGGCCTGGCGGTGGTGGCTCCGGCGTTCCCGGGCACGGGACGGACCACCCTCGGCGGCATCGTCCACGTCAACGGCGTCCCCCACACGGCAGGAAATTACGACGGCGGCGTCGCGGCGGCACTTGCCGCCGGCGGCCTCACCGCTGAAGTGGCGGAAACCAGCGGACGCACGCCGGACGAACTGGCGGCGCACCTGCGGGACGTGCAGGACCGCGGGATTGACGCCGTCGTACTGGACGCCGTCTCCGATGCTGACCTCACGGCCATCGCCGCCGCTGCGGACCTGCTGGACTTTCCGGTGCTCCTGGTCGGTTCCGGCGGCCTGGCAGGGCACATCGCGCCCCGCCAAGAAGCTGCAGCTGCGCGGAATGCGCAAGTGCGGCCCGTCAGCCGGACCCTGACCGTGATCGGCAGCTACTCCGGCCTCGCGCGGCAGCAGACCGATGCGCTGGTGGCGGCCGGCGCCGAACACATCACCCTGGACCACGCCACCCTCGACGGCACGGCCGTTCCGGACCTGGTTGTCCAGGCGATGGCGCGGACGGACGTCGTGCTGACGCCGGACCCCATGGGCGCCGTGGACAAGTCCCAGGCACTCGTTGTGGCAGAGGCTTTGGCCCGGGCCACCGCTGCGGGCATCGGGCACTGCGACGCCCTGGTCCTCACCGGCGGGGAAACGGCGACCGCTGTCCTGAAAGCCCTCGGCGCAGGCAGCTTCACGGTCCTCGGGGAGATTGAGCCCGGCGTCGTGATGAGCCTGCTGCCCGAGCCACTCCCCCTGCTGGTCACCAAGGCCGGCGCGTTCGGAGACGCCGGAACGCTGGCCCGGACCACACGATTTCTTACTGGAACCACGACTGAAATGAGTATCAAATAATGGGACGCCCGATTGTTGCCATCACTATGGGCGATGCGGCCGGCATTGGCCCGGAAATCATCGTCAAGGCCCTTGCCGACGCGGAGCTCCGGTCGAAGGCGCGCATGCTGGTCATCGGCGATCTTCGCCGGCTGCAGCTCGCCGCGGACGTCGTCGCCAGTCCGCTGACCCTGCGTAAGGTCGCCGAACCGTCGGAGGCCCTGTTCGACGAGGGCACCATCGACGTGCTGGACATCGACTGCATCCCGGAGGACCTCGCGTGGGGCGAGCTCTCCGCCGCAGCCGGACACGGCTCCTACCTCTTTATCGAAAAGGCCGTCCAGCTGGCCATGGACCGCCAGGTGGACGCCATCTGCACCGGGCCGCTGAACAAGGCAGCCCTGCACGCAGCCGGCCACAAGTTCCCGGGCCACACGGAGCTCCTGGCCGAACTGACCGGCACCGAGGAAGTCTCCATGATGCTGACCGCGCCCAAGATGCGCGTCATCCACGTCACCACCCACATCGGCCTTATCGATGCGATCGCCAAGATCAACGGGGACTTGGTGTACCGGACCATCAAGCGCGGCTATGAATTGCTGCGCGCCTCCGGTATCGAGAACCCCCGGATCGCCGTGTGCGCCATCAACCCGCACGCGGGCGAGAACGGCCTGTTCGGCTACGGCGAGGAAGCGGAGAAGATCCAGCCGGGCATCGAAAAGGCCCAGGCGGACGGCATCGACGCCTTCGGCCCGCTCCCGGCGGACACCCTGTTCTTCCTGGCCGGCCGCGGCGACTTCGACCTGGTGGTGGCCCAATACCACGACCAGGGCCACGGCCCGGTGAAGGTCCTGGGCCTGGAGAACGGCGTGAACATCACCGTGGGCCTGCCCGTGGTGCGCACGTCCGTGGACCACGGCACCGCATTCGACATCGCCGGCAAGAACATCGCGGACCACGAGTCGCTGCTGGAGGCGCTGCGGCAGGCAGTGGACCTGGCGCCGGCCCGCGACGAGACTGCCTAGTCAATCCGGACGGGGCGGCCGGTCAGCGTAGGATTGCTGACCGGCCGTTTTGCTGGTGCCTGGCGGCGGGACTTGCCGGCTCGGAACTAGCATGGGTACCACTGCCACCGCCATGCCCACGGAAGGAGACCGGGAATGCTGAGCGCAAACGCGCGGCGCGAGGAGATCTACCACCTCGCCGTGACCACCGGCCTGGCCTCCGTGGAGGAGCTCTCCGCCCGGTTCGAGGTGACCGCGTCCACCATCCGCCGGGACCTGGCTTTGCTGAACGGGCAGGGCCGGCTGGCCCGCACCTACGGCGGGGCCATGGCCCTGGGCGCGCACCCCGAGGCGTCGCTGCGGCAGCGCACCGGGGAGGCATTCGAGCAGAAGCACGCTATCGCGCGCTGGGCGGCGTCGGTGATCCGGCCCGGGGAGAACATCCTGCTCGACGCCGGTTCCACCGTGGGTGCCCTCGCGCATGAACTGCGCGGGTTTGAGAAGCTGTCCGTGACCACGCCGGGCATCAACACCATGCAGGAACTTGCCGATTCGGACGGCATCGAGGTGGACTGCCTGGGCGGCCGGCTGCGCAGCCTGTCGCAGAGCTTCGTGGGGCCACTGGCCGAGGCGGCGTTGGAGCGGATGAGCTTTGACCGTGTGTTTCTGGGCGCCGACGCCGTCACCGCCGAGGACGGCATCTGCGAAGCCGACCACGCCCAGACCCGTCTCAAGGAGCTCATGGCCCGCCGCGGGCGTTCAGTTTACGTTTTGGCCGACTCGTCGAAGCTCGGCCTGCGGCCGTTCCACGCCTGGGCCCGACTCGCGTTGCCCTGGACCCTGGTGACGGACGACGGCGCGGACCCGGCCCAGGTGCAGAAGTTCCGGGACGCGGGGGTTCAGGTTGAGGTGGCTGCGGTTTCCGGCTGAGTCCCGGTGGGTACGCTGCTCCTACAACGATCGAATCCCTGAACGATATGGAGACACCCATGCACGCCGTGCTCGAATACACCTACGCAGACAACTACCTTGAAAGTCGCGAACAATACCGCCCAGACCACCTCCGCGCAGGGTGGGAGGCAGTCGAACGCGGCGAGCTTCTCCTGGGCGGGGCTGTCGGGGAAGGCCCCTTCAAGGGGTTGCTGATCTTCACCGGCGAGAACGCGCTCGAGGCCGCAAAAACTTTTGCCGCCGCAGATCCCTACGTCATCAACGGCGTTGTGACATCCTGGGCTGCCAGCCCCTGGACAACGGTGCTGGGAAATGACGCAGCCGCACCCGTCCGCCCCTGAGTCGCACGAAACGTCAGCTGATTTTGCGGCGGTAGATGGCAATGGCGAAGGCGTACCCGAGGACGAGGATGCCAAGCAGCCAGGCCAGGGCCGTCCAGATGTCGCCGCCGACCGGTTGCTGCGTGAACAGGGCCCGCATGGTGTTCACGATGGAGGTGACGGGCTGGTTCCGGGCGAACCAGGCGACCGGGCCGGGCATCGAGTCGGTGGGGACGAAGGCCGAGCTGATGAAGGGCAGGAAGATGAGCGGGTAGCTGAACGCGCTGGCCCCGTCCACGGTCTTCGCGGAGAGCCCGGCGATCACGGCGATCCAGGTGAGCGCGAGAGTGAACAGGATCAGGAGCCCCGCAACCCCCAGCCACGCTGCCACTGACGCTCCGGTACGAAACCCCATGATCAGCGCGACGCCGGTGACCACCACCACGGAGACTATGTTCGCGGCCAGGCTGGTGAGCACATGCGCCCAGAGCACGCTGGACCTCGCGATCGGCATGGACTGGAAGCGCTCCAAGATGCCGCCCTGCAGGTCCAGGAACAACCTGTACGCGGTGTAGGCGATGCCGGACGCAATCGTGATGAGCAGGATCCCGGGGAGCATGTAGTTGACGTAGGACTCGCCGGATCCGGTGTTAATTGCGCCGCCGAGCACGTATACGAACAGCATCATCAGTGCGATCGGGGTGACCGCAGTGGTGATGATCGTGTCGGGGCTGCGGAGGATGTGGCGAAGCGAGCGGACAGTCAGTACGCCGGTGTCGCCGAGTGCATGGGTGGTCATCGGGATTCCTTTCCGACAAGGGCCAGGAACACGTCCTCAAGGGAGGGTTGTTTCTCGATGTACTCGACCTTGGCCGGCGGGAGGAGTTGCTTGAGTTCGGCGAGGGTGCCGTTCTGGATGATCGTGCCCTGATGGAGGATCGCGATCCGGTCGGCGAGCTGCTCCGCCTCGTCGAGGTACTGCGTGGTCAGCAGGACCGTCGTTCCGCTGTTGGCAAGTTGTTTGACGGTCTGCCACACCTCGATGCGAGCCTGCGGGTCCAGCCCGGTGGTTGGTTCATCCAGGAAGATGACCGGGGGTTTGCCGATCAGGCTCATGGCGATGTCCAGCCTGCGGCGCATGCCGCCCGAGTACGTTGAAGCCCTGCGGTCCCCTGCCCCGGTGAGCGAGAAGCGGGCGAGCAGGCCCTCGGCGATCGTAGCCGGGTCTTTCAGGTGGCGGAGTTTCGCGATCAGCACCAGGTTCTCCCGGCCGGTAAGCACTTCATCGACGGCTGCGAACTGGCCGGTGAGGCTGATCGATTCACGCACTTCACTGGGGTTGGCGGTGACGTCGTAACCGTGCACCGCTGCGGTGCCGGCATCGGGTTTCAGCAGTGTTGAAAGGATCCTCACCAAGGTGGTCTTGCCTGCGCCGTTTGAGCCAAGCAGCGCGAAGATACTCCCCGCGGCGACCTCGAAATCGACCCCTTTGAGGACCTGCACGTCCTTGAACGATTTCTCGATGCCCTGCACCCGAATTGCGGGGTCGAGGGCCTGGCCGGGGGCCATGGGTCAGCTCCCTTTCCTGCTGTCACCGGCCGCTGCTTCGAAGGCCTGGCGCAGACGCTCGCGTTCCTTATCGATCCACTGCTTGCCGGAGTAAGCCTGCGCGAAAGTCTCCGCGAACTCCACCGGATCTTCGCCGGCGATCGCCCGCACCGGCGTCCCATCGATGGCCGCGCGCTCCCACAGGTCGGCAAGGTCGCCGAACATTGTGGTCAGCGTGCCGCCGTCAGTGACGCCGCCGTAGTAGATGACGTACCGGTGCATTGCCATTGCGGCCGTTGCGTACGGTTCGGGGAGGGCCTCGATGCGGGCCTTGTCCTCCTTGTACTGCTTCTTCTGCTCAAGCGAGCCGGTGAGTGACTCGATCCATTTTGCAGCCATGGTCAGACTCCTTCTTCCTGCGGGGTTTGTGTCTTGTGGTGAAGCTTCTCGATCCGTTCCGCAAGGAAACTCCACGTCCTCCAGAACTCTTCGAGGTACTCACGGCCCAGTGCATTCAGCGAATACACCTTCCGCGGCGGACCCTTCTCCGACGGGACCTTCTCGACGTCGACCAGGCCGCGCTGCTCGATCCTGACCAGCAGGGCGTAAACGGTTCCCTCCACGATGTCGGCGAAGCCCTGGTCGCGCAGCCGGGCCGTAATCTCATAGCCGTACGCCGGCCGCACGGCCAGGATGGCAAGAACAACGCCCTCGAGCGTGCCCTTAAGCATCTCTGTCATCTGCTTACCCATGGCGATACCTCCCCAGCTATTCGGTGATACTGACTACCGGTACATAGTAAGCACGAGTACCGGTAGATAGCAATACTGAATAGCTGGTGGTGAGGAGAGGTTCTGAGCCCGGCTACGCTCGGCCAATCGTTGGCTTCGGAACCTGACCAAAACTGAGCTAAACCTGGGACAGTGGGCTGCGGCCGCCTTATACGATCTCCCTGGACATCCGGGACCGAGGGCTTCCGGCGCAAGGTAATTGGGGGAATCGATGACCGAACTCGGCCGCATTTATTGGACGCGACAAGGCCTTCGCCTGGCCTACGCGACGGTGTTGGTTTGGCTGGCTGCCGCGGTGATGTACGCCCTGACAGCGAAGGTAACACCGGCCGGCGGAGCGGGGCCATCCGCGGCCGCCGGGGTGTTGCGCAACCTGTTCGATGGCGTCGTCGCCGCGGTGACGCTCCCCGGTCTCGCCGCCGTCGTGCTGGGCGTTATCGGTGCTGTCATCAGCAGCCGGGATGTCCGGCGCCGGGATCCGGTGTGACGTTTCACCCGCCAGCAGCGCCGCGAAGGGATGGCCCGCGCCGGCGGCTTGTGCGAGCTGGAGGCGGGCTTCGGGCGGCGCTGTGGCCGCCCGGCCGAGCACGGAGACCACTTCTACCCGTGGTCCAAAGGCGGTTCCACCAGTTTGCAGAACTTCGTCGCTGCCTGCGCCAGGTGCAACCGCGCCAAGCGTGCCAGGATCCCGTCTCCCGGCCAGCAGCAGCGGATGGAACGACGACGGCGTGACTACCTGCCGCCGTCGTCCTCCTTCAGCGTGGGCGAACGGCAGCCGCTGCCCTGAGACACATTTGCCGGGTTCGGGTTACCGGCCGTTCTCCCCAGCCTTCGACAGCGTAAATATCCCGTAGCGCATGGCACCGGTGCGGTAGGCCAGGATCAGGCGGGGAATAGTCAGAATGGCGCCGCGATTGCGTGTTCCAAATGCAAGGCGGCGTGTCTCCGGATCGACGAGCATGGCCTTCACGAGCCGGACGGCGCAGATCGGCCATGTGCGGGCCACTCGGCGGCTGACATCCTCATAGCCAGTGACCGTAAAGCCCGCCGCCGTTGCCATGGCCTCATACTCCTCGCGCGTGCCCATCGAGGGCAGGCGCCCTTCGCGGCAGATCGGCTCGAGCAGGTGGCGGACCTTCCAGCCGCTGGCATCGGTCCCGGCCAGCCACGCGCAGATGACGAAGCGGCCGCCAGGAGCCAGCACGCGGTGCGCCTCGGCGAAGAACCTGGGCTTATCCACCATGTGTTCGCTCGACTCAATCGCCCACGCCGCATCGGCCGATGCTTCCGCCAGCCCGTTATCGAGCCAGTCGCGGACCTGGATGTCCACGCCCGGTACGGGATGCGCGGCGGCGTAGCGGGCCTGCTCGGCGGACAGCGTGAAGCCGGTGACACGGACCCCGCGCGTGACCGCGAGCCGCCTTGCGGTGGAGCCGTAGCCGCAGCCGATATCGACGCACGCCTGCCCGGGCATCAGGCCCAGCCTGTCGCCGACCGTGTCCACCAGCGCTTCAACGGCCTCGCCGGGTGTCTCGCGGCCCGTCTCCCACAGCCCGTGATGGACATGCTCGCCCCACACCCGCCGGTAGATGGGATCGAGCTCGTCGTAGTGATCCGCCACCGCCACGGCGTTCTGGGATATATAGGTGACAATCACGCTCAGCGAGCCTTCGCCTTGGTCACGGTGACCGTGATGCGGTCCGTGACCGCGTGGGGGCTGACCCCGTTGGTGGCGGTCACCCTGAACGTGAATTTGCCGGCCTTGGTGGGGGTGCCGGACAGGACTCCTGTGGCGGTGTCCAGGCTGAGGCCTGCAGGCAGTGCACCGGAGGACACATGGAACGTCGGGGAGGGGGAACCTGTAGCGGCAAACGTGTAGGTGTAGACGGCCCGCGTGTTCGCCTTGGTGGGCGGTGTGGCCGCTGTGAACACCAGCGGTGCCGCGTCCACGGTGATGACCGATACCGTGTTGGAAAAGGTGTTGACGACGTAGACCGCCGACCCGTCCGGGGAGACCGCAACACCGGTCGGAGGCGTCCCGACCGGGATGGTGGAGGTCACGGCGCCCGACGCCACATTGATGACCGACACCGTGTCGGCACCGGAGTTGGTGACGTACGCTGTTGACCCGTCCGGGGCGATCGCCACGCTGTCCGGGGCCCACCCGACCGGGATGGTGGAGGTTACAGCACCGGATGCCACATCGATCACCGACGCCGTGTCGCCCTCGTTGTTGGCGACGTAGGCTCTCGACCCGTCCGGGGTGAACGCAACGCCGGTCGGAGACGACCCGACCGGGATCGTGGAGGTCCACGCGCCCGAGGCGACATCGATGACCGACACCATGTTGGAATCCTGCCCGTTGGTGACATAGGCCGTCGAGCCGTCCGGCGCGAACGCAACGGCGTTCGGAAGCGGCCCCACCGGGATCGTGGAAGTCACCGTGCCCGACGCCACGTCGACGACCGACACTGTGCCAGAACCGCTGCCGCCGCTGGTGACGTAGGCGACCGACCCGTTCGGGGCGAATGCGACGGCGATCGGGCCCGCTCCGACCTGAATCGAGGAGGTCACCGTGCCCGACGCGACGTCGATGACCGACACTGTGTCGGAACCCGGGCTGGCTACGTAGGCAATCAACCCATCCGGGGCGAATGCAACACCGTGCGGACCCGCCCCGACCGGGATCGTGGACGCCACCGTGCCCGAGGCTACGTCGATGACCGACACCGTGTTGGACTCCCAGTTGGTGACGTAGGCTTTCGACCCGTCCGGGGTGAACGCAACGTTCCTGGGGCTTGAACCGACCGGGATGGTGGAGGTCACTGCGGCTGCAGCGTTTGCAGGGACAGGGCCCACCAGCACGAGGGCCGCAAGGATCGTACCGAGGATGCCCCCACGCCGGTAGCGAAGGCGGGCAGCTGACGAACGTGGACCTTGGTAGTGCCGGGATCCTGTATTGAGTAGCTGCATCACGTTTCCCCCTGCTTGAAGAGCGAATTCTGTTGTGGAGCGCGCGGACTTGGGACGCCACCCTCTGAAGGCTGGCCGAAAATACGGCGTGAGCGGAGTCTATAAAACAGGTAAAACCATGGTCACCGTAGGCCCGTACCTGTCTTTTGGACCGGTACTACCTGTTGTAAAGTGCGGCGAGACTGGCGAGCACGAGTTTCTTCATGGGGGCAATCTTCCGCAGACGAGGCCGGGCTAGGTAGGGGGAAATATCCCGTGCTATTTTTCCGGTTACCCGGGCAGTGGCCAGCAGGCAGGGTAGGCAGCACGACGGCGGCACGGGCGTCCCGCCGTCGTCCTTCCTTCGATGCCGGGCGCCTGCCCGCCACGCCCTACGGGTGCACCAGCACCTTCACCGCCGAGCCGGGACAGGCCTATCAGCCGGAGCTGATCTGCATGTTCTTCCACCATTGGGCGGTGATGGCAATGCCGAGCGCGGAGACCGGGACGCAGAGGAATAGCTGCAGCGGGCTGACCGTTTCGGCGGCCGCCGCGCCGCCCATGCCCATCCACAGCCCGGGCGCTGCGTAGGGAAACCAGGCTCCGGCTCCGAACGCCGTCACCACCTGGGTGATGACCACCAGCAGAACCAGCGCGCCGACGCCGGGAAGATAGCCGCGGGCGACGCTGGCCACGACGGCGAGAGGACAAGCCAGCAGGGCTGCCAGGGCGCCGGCACACCATGCCTTGCCCGCGACTGCCAGATCCTCCGGACCGGGCACGCCCAGACCGATGAGGGCGCCGGCCAGAAAGGCAACCGCCAGGCTGACCAGGCACAGCAGCAGGGCCCAGAGAAGGATCACCGTAAACTTCGCGGAGGCAAGCCGCAGCCGGCTGACCGGCAGGGCAAACAGGCAGGCCTCGGTTTTTTCGGTGAACTCGCGCCCGAAACACCAACAGACCACGAATCCGATGCCCATCAGCGCCCCGACGGACAGAAGCATTCCCACCATCGCCAGGTACCCGGCCCAGCCGGTGGCGGTCAGCATGGCTGCGGCTTTGAGGCCGATCTGGCTGGACCCGTCGGAGGTCGCGGCGACCATGAAGGCGGCTGCGAGCACCGGCAGGGCGACGCCGATCAGGACTGACACCGTCCCTACCACCGGCGCCCGTCGGAATTTCAAGGCCTCGAATTCCACGGTCGGCCCGGAGGCGCTCATGGCTGCTCCTGTTCTTGGATGTCGGACTGCAGCACCAGGTCAAAGAACCGGCGTTCAAGGTCCACGGTCCCGGGCTGCAGGGTACCGATGATTCTTCCCTGGTGGAGCACGCTGATCCTGTCGGCCATCCGTGCGACTTCATCAAGGTGGTGGCTGGAGACCAGGATGGCGGCGCCCCTGTCCCGGGCTGCCTGCTGGAGCAGCCGGCGGAGAACGATGACCCCGCGGGGGTCCAGCGCGTTGGTGGGCTCGTCCAGGACCAGGACGTCCGGTCCATGGACCAAGGCGGCGGCCAGGCCTACACGCTGCCGGTTTCCCAGCGACAGCGTCCCGGCACGCCGGGACGCATATTGTTCCAGCCCCAGATCCGACAATGCCCGTTCCGTGGCGGAGCTGGCGGCGGCACGGTCCATGCCGTGCAGCCGGGCGGAGGAATAGACGTTCTCCCGGGCGGTCAGCTCGGGGTAGGCGAACGGGGTCTCCAGCATCTGGCCGAGCCGCGACCATACCTGTGTCCCCGCACCGGAGACCGGGAACCCCGTCAGGTGAGCCGAGCCCCGGTCCGGTGTGAGCATGCCCAGCAGGATCCGCATCAGCGTCGTCTTTCCGGCACCGTTCAGCCCGACCAGGGCGTGGATTTCCGACGGCGCCACGTCCAGGGTCACGTCCTGCAGGACGGGGACTCCGCCCAGGGCCTTCGTGACCCGCTCCGCTTTAATGGCCGCCGGCGTCTTCACCGGGCTCCCGTCGCCGTCCGGCGCGACGCGCCCATGAGGGCCAGGGCCGCACTCATCGGCTCTGCTCGAGAACCCTTTTCAGGTTCTGAAGATTCTTCGGGATCTGCCTACGGGCCGCGAACCGGGCGATGCCGGGGATGAAGAACCGGCCTAAGCCGCGGCCTTCAAAGTCCATATCGATGGTGACCCGCGACCCGGCGCCATCCCGTAGGGGTTCGATGGTTCCGTGGGCATGAGCTGTGAGTGGGCCGCCGACGCCCTCGACCGTCCAGGTGCGCGGCGGATGGTACCGGCTGATCACTTCGGTCCTCGCGAACCGTCTTGGGCCAACTTTCCGGGTGACGGCAGCCCGCGCACCAGGTCCGGCCGGAGAATCACCGATGGGGCTTGCAGTGACTGCACCGACCTGCCATTCGGGGAACCTGGCAAAGTCGGTCGCGTAGGAGAACACGTCCTCAGGCCGGCGGGCTACCTCAATGCTCTGACGGATCGGTTTCATTGTTCTTCCTTGAACGGTTCGATCGTGCCCCTACAGCAATTTTATCGCCGCGAGATGCAATCGGCCCGTCCCTAGACCCTGCCGGGCACTTGCCCTATCGTTGGGGAACCGATCAGAGTCGACCGGAAGCTCCGCACTGGAGGTGCATGATGGGCATCATTTCGTCCGGTTTTCATGGAAAACGCCACGGCAGCAATCGAGCCGTACCTCCAGGCCAATACGAAACGGGGAGTTTTCCGGTTCTGAGTGCCGGACCTGCACCCCACATCCCCATGGAGGACTGGGAACTCTTCATCACCACTGAAACCGGCCGGCGCCATGCCTGGTCGTGGGAGGCATTCATGGACCTTCCGCAGGTCGATATCCCCACAGACATCCACTGCGTGACCAGCTGGTCCAAGCTGGGCACCACGTGGCGGGGAGTATCCCTGGACACGTTGTTCGAGGACGTGGAAACGAGCTGCCGGTACACCACGGCCCACTCCTACGGCGGCTACACCACCAACGTCCCGCTGGCGGATCTCTTGGGCGGCCGGTCCTGGGTGGTTTGGGAATTCGACGGTGAGCCGTTGGGGCGCGCCCACGGCGGACCCGCCCGGCTGCTGGTGCCGCACTTGTACTTCTGGAAGAGCGCAAAGTGGGTCAACGGCCTGGAACTGACGCCGGACGACATCCCGGGCTTCTGGGAATCCAACGGCTACCACCTCCACGGCGACCCGTGGCGAGAAGAGCGCTATTCATGAGGCGGGACCCGTGAGCGGGCTGTGGCGCGTCGCCGAAGTGGTCAGCCGCGTGCCCGAATCGGAAACGTCCAGAACAATCGGCCTCCGGGTTGACGGGTTGATGGGCAACCTCGCCGGACAGCACATCGATATCCGCCTTACGGCAGACGACGGTTATTCGGCGGTCCGCTCCTACTCCGTGGCGACGGCCGGCATGGATGAGCTCTTGGAGATCACTGTTGACGAGTTGCCTGACGGTGAAGTCTCCCCCTATCTGGTCAGGGATGTTGCCATCGGCGACCAGCTGGAGATCCGTGGCCCTGTGGGCGGCTGGTTCGTCTGGCGGCCGACGGACACTAACCCGGTGCAGCTGATTGCCGGCGGATCCGGCATCGTGCCGCTGATGTCCATGATCCGCGCGCATGAGGCTTCGGAAAACCCGTCCCAGTTCCGGCTGCTGTATTCGCTCAAGTCACCCGTGGCGGGGTTCTACCGCGAGGAGCTGCTCACCCTCAGCCGGGAATCCCCCAAACTGACCGTCGACTACGTCTATACACGCGAAGCGCCAGCAGGCTGGCAGGCTCCTCCGAAACGGCTGACGGCGGAGGTCCTGCTGGCGAGCATCCTGCCGGTGGACCCTGCACCCGACACCTTCATTTGTGGCCAGACTGTATTCGTCGAAACGGTCGCAGAATGGCTGGTCCAGGCGGGCTATCCCGCCGCCTCGATCAAGACTGAACGCTTCGGCGGAACGGGAGGAACCCAGTGACCGGCAAACGCGCTTTCCCGGGAGCTGAGAACCCGGGCCCTGAGGACCGGGACATCGCCGGTAGTGAGCGCAACCCGATCCCTCACCTCGATGGAAACGCGGTGGCAGGACCCCTGTGGGAAGTGTTCCGCATCGATATCATCGCGGCGATCGGACGGTGCAAGCACTGCGGCGCCGTTCGGGCCTTCGCGGAGGCAAAGGTCTACGCTGACGCCCCGGGCATTGTGGTGCGCTGCAGTTCCTGCGAGGGCGTCCTGTTGCGCCTGGTGGAGACTCCCACCCAGTTCTGGCTCGACGTCAGCGGACTCAGCTACCTGCAGATCGGCCGCGAGGGCTAAGTTTCCCCAGGTTTCCTCCTCCGGGCCAGCAGGAAAGGCTGGAACGACGACGGCGGAACTTGCCTCCCGCCATCGTCGTCCGTCAGCGTTGGGAACGGCAGCCGCTCCCCTGACGTGCGGCTGGCCTCCAGCCCATACGGATGCACCAGCACCTTCACCACCGTGTCCTTGTGGTTGATGAGCGTGTCGAAGCCCTGCTCCACCAGGTCCTCCAGCGCGATCCGGCCGGTGATGAACGGCTTGAGGTCGACCTTGCCCTCCTGCACCATTTTGATGACGGCGGAGTGGTCGCGGACGTAGGCGATGGTGCCGCGCAGGTCGATCTCCTTGAGCACCAGCTTCCGCATGTCGATGGCGGCCGGGTGCTGAACTGAAGAGAGGGCTTGCTGGCCTTGGATGCTGCCACGTCTGGGGCTCATTACCTACCAGCAACCTGCACGCGGCGGACCTGCACCCTAGCAACTTCCTTTCCTAGGGGTATCGACTGCCACGGGTGATGTTTTAGACAGCGAGGTCCAGCGGGAGATCAGAGATATCTTTGAGGCGCTTACCTCGGATCATGATGTGTAACATCTCCCGCGCATCAACGTCTGGGTCTGACTCCAACGTGTCAAAAAGTTCTGGCAAGGCGAAGTGATAAACACAGTCGATGTCACCAGTGCCCAGGGCCAAGGACGCGAGTCGACGAGGAAGCGGTTCGGCCGTCACAACGGCGATGTGGGGCGTTCGGCCCTTACGATTTCGAATGAGATTCAATGCCTCCGACCGCGCATTTTGAGCACGATCAGACCTGAGAGTCCATTTGCATGAAATGACTGCATGCAGTAGGGAGCGAGTCTGAACCGCATCACGAATGGCCGCATACTTCGAGAAAGGATGTCCCACGAGATACTCATCCCGGTTGATGATTTCGTCAGATACGGGCTTTCTAGTGATCACAACGTCGGGCGCAATCGCATATGCGTTGCCCAATGCTGCCTGCAGCTGACGCCTTTCTTTGACAATGGACTCAAGGTCATTCAAGTGTTCGTATTGTTCGTAAATTGAACCCTCAATTTTTTGCTTTTTAGTCATAAATCCAGGGTGGCTCTTGTCTCCGATTCTCCGGACTGTCCAATCTCCCGGGCGTATGGAAGTGAGCCGAGGAAAAGTGGCAGCTAGAAAATCCGCTGTCGCCTGCTCAAAGCGGGCTCCAAGAGTCTGTCCCGATGGCTTGGGCCCGCTACCTGCTGTACCAAGTCGATCAGCAATGCCCTGAGCAAACCGTAAACTAGGTTGTTTACTCCCATCTGAGTTGCTGGGTATGCCAGCTTCACTCGTGATAAGGACGTTGGATAGCTGAACATGGTAAGCCTGACGAGCCCGAGCCATCAGGGGAAGAGAGCCCCCGGCCAGTTCCGCCCCTCCTTCGAATATTAAGTCCGGCCCCGAGCTGTTTTCTCGATCTTCGGCCGGAGGAAACAGTGGGAGTTCAGCCTGTTGCTCGGACAAGTATTTCCTTCTAGTTAGGAACAGAATCCTATGTCTAGGGCTCTCTACGTGAAGCATACGATGGGCGGAAAAGTTCTCCAAGTTGTAGCTCGGGCAAATCTCGTAAACTCGCTGGCGCAATCGCTTTGATGCAAGTTGCCAGCCTTATCAAGTTCGGTTGAAGCTTTTGGCCTGCCGTCGGACAAAATTCCTTGCACAACTTGTTATCGATGCTTGTTACTGCTCGTGGCGAAGCTCATCTGCAATCTGGTCTCGTCTATCACTGGGCACTCGCAGGTATGCAGCCCAAGCGCGGTCGAGCTCTGTGCCGCCCCGTCGACCACGCTCCATCCACCGGATCAAGCGGCGCCGATCTCCGGGGCTGAGATCCCTTGCAGCCAAAAGAACGTCGCGCTCTTCAATCGGCGATGCCCCTCGTCCTGACGTACATCGCTTGCACTCGGTCACAAACGTTTCGGTTTCGCGCCCGTCAAGAGTTCGGATGGAGCGTCGCGAGACGGCGACGACAGCTGTCATTATGGGGTCGTCCGGATACGGCTCAGCGCCCGCGATCCCACAGAGGGTACACATGTACCCGTCTCGAATAAGTACTGTCTGCCGGTCCTTGCTCGAAATCGCCTTGCGGGGCGCAGCCTGCCTGCGCTCGTGCGGGTCCCACACCGGCACTCCAGCCTTCACGAACCGCTGATCTTCAGCAAGTAGAGATGCGTCCTCCGTGCTGGAGTGCAGTATCCACCCATAGTCCCGGAGATCCCGGATCCGTCTGTCGATCTGTGAAATACCGGGAAAAGCCGTTCGCAGTTCGTTCTTGGTAAAGGTACCCCCCTCACCGACCACCTGCAGGAGCCATAGCGCCCCACGAATCATGGTCCCCGCTTTGGACTCCGGGTCATCCCATGCCGGTTGTATCACGTTGGTCCTTCTGATCTTGCCTACCAAGGCGTGGTCATTTGGTTCCCCGTGATCATACGATCCTGCGCCGAAAACCTGGGTTCAGGCTCGCCGAGCCGTCGCTCACGGCTGCACCCTACGCCACTGCGGAAGTCTGCTGGCCACATCCGCTCCAAGCTGCGCGACACGATCCTCGATAACCTCGCCAGGCACCTCGAGCTTGCATGACGCCCAGCTTCCGAAAGACCCCGCGTCACGTGGCACGGCAGCAGCAATCCACTCTCGGGGCACCGAGCCCACTGCGGCGATGTCGAGGTCGGCGGTAAGCCGCACGACGACGAGCACCCAGCGAGGGTCTCGTAGCATCACCTTGTACTCGTGCCGCGATAAGTAGGCAGTGAATCGTCCAGTCCTCGTTGTACTTTTCACCTCCAAGTGGGCGGATGCAGCGCCCTGAGCGAAGGCGATATCGTATCCGAACCCATCGGACCACGTCGACACATGGTCGACACGGCTGTCAGCGCGCTCGTTGAGAATGGAGACAAGCGCTGCTTCGCCCGCAAAACCAACCCGCTCGCGAACAGCGGTGTCGACCTTGCCCCAACTGGTGACGAGCTGCTCGTATACCCCGTCCACATCGAGGCCCAGCACTTCACCGGCCGAAACAACGTCCGAGGGCAACTCGTCCGGTGACTGAACAAGCTCGTCGGCGTCCTGCACCCACGGGGGTGCTGCATTCTCGAAGATCGCGCCGAGTACCAAGTTGGCCAACGGAATCGGCGATCCGATCTTTTCAAGTAGCTCCATGTCACGCAGCCAACCGAGTGCTGTCGCATACTGAGTGGGTGACAAGTCGCTGTACTGTTTGTGGGTCGCCAGTAGTGCCTGGGCACGTGGGATGCCACCACTCAATGGGAGAATTTCCAACCAGCGCCGGGCGGCGAGCAGGATCGGCTCAGGTGGTAGACGCACGCAAGTGGCCCATCAGCGACTGAAGGTCCGCCTG
Organism: Arthrobacter sp. SLBN-112; assembly: GCF_006715225.1. NCBI lineage: Bacteria > Bacillati > Actinomycetota > Actinomycetes > Micrococcales > Micrococcaceae > Arthrobacter > Arthrobacter sp. SLBN-112. Next base: position 2,239,032 of record NZ_VFMU01000001.1, on the reverse strand, counting down.
GTCCAAACCTCCACCGACCGGAGGCTCCTCGTCCAGATCAGCCAGCTGCTGAACCGCTGGATCGTCGAGGATGCCTCCCATAAACTTCAGCTTGCTCGCGAGCCGTGCCGCGACCACCTCATCGATGGTGCCTTCTGCGGCGAGAACGGTGATTCGTGTCGTGGTGTCCGGCCTGAGCCCAAGACGGTGAATACGGTCTAGGCTCTGCAGGAAGCGCCCGGCGGCGAAGTCTCGGTCAACGTAAATCGCGTCGTGGCACTCGTGATGCAGGCTGATCCCCTCGCCGAGCGTTGCAGGATTGGACAGCAGCACCATACAGCCAGGGTCACTCCGAAACCGTTTGATCTGCTCTTCGCGATCGGGGGTGCCCCCGTGGACCACGGCAGGGCCAAACCTCGCCAGAATTCTCTGCAGCGTGTTGAGGCTGCGGATAAACGTTGACCATACGAGCGTCTTTCGACCCTGGGCAGCATTCTCGCTGACTATCGCAAGCACTTCCTGGTATTTCGGCGACATCTCGTAGGTTGGAAGGTCCTGCATCAGCTGGTAGAGCGATGATCGCTCGGGAACCGGCAGCGGCGGCACTTGGTATGCAAGCGGCTCATACTGCGTGGTCCCGACTGCGAGTAGGGCAGGGCTGGTCGCAGCCATGAGCATGTATACCAAAATTCGGCCAAGCGCCTGGAAGTCGCCCTCGTGTCCGGTCGCGCGCGCGGAGAACTGCCCAACGAGGGCCTCATAAATTTCAGCGTGCAAAGGAGGCAGCGGTACAACTCGCAGGCTGGTCTCCACTGGCGGCAGATCGAGCTCATGTTTGGTCGTTCGTGTGAAGAGAGGTCTGAGCGTGCGGCTGGCATCGGCAAGGTCGCCACCGTTCACCGCCCGGAGTACGCTTTGGCGACCAGTACCGGGCCACACGAATCCGAAGAGGTTTTCGAGGTCCCTGACCCCGTTCGGGGCTGGTGTCCCCGTAAGGATAAGCCGGCGCCGCCCGCGAGGGCCGAGAGCGAGGCAGGCTGCGCCGTATGCACCGTCCGCCCCGAGCTTCATGCGATGGGCCTCATCGAGGATGATCATAGAGGGCCGCTCTGTGAGCCAGCGACCAAGCGAGCTGACCATGTTGGGGAGGCGCTCATAGTTGACGATGATTGCTTCCACAGTGCTAGCTGGGACGCCATCGGCCACCTCCATAGACAGCGGCGGCTGCAGGCATTCCCTGTTCTCATAGCACCACGCGTCATAGCTGGACTTGGGTCCGACGATGAGTAGTCGCTCGAGATTCTCTTGGCGTCTCAGCGCGTGAAATACAGCAAGTCCGACTCTCGTCTTACCAGCACCCGGGACGGAGAAGTTGGCTCCGTGCCGAAGCGACAGCAGCTTGGCGATGTCGCGCAGCTGAAAGGATGTGAGGTCTCCTGTCCATTCAGGCCCGAGAAGGCCGTGGACAGCTTCGGAACCCACTGCCGCCTCCGCTCTGCGGTCATGCAACTGACCAGACAGTGTCTGAGCATCATGCAGCGAGTCGACTACGAGCGCCTGTAGCTGTCCGTCCCAAAGCACATCACCATCTGCCGTATGCGGCCATCTGCTGAGTACCTCAAGGTTTGTTAGGAGGTCGTCGAGCTCAATCTCGACACTACCGGGCGACCGTTGCACGCTAGTGCGGAAGCCGACTGCCAGCCTACGGAGGTCATCCTCCAGCCCTGGCCGAGCGACGAGCCGGGCGCGCGTAACCTCCAACGCGAGGCCGATGCTGAGGCTTGGCTGGTCGGGCATCATCACGTGGACCGGACGGCGTTGAGGAGCCAGGCAACACCTTCCCCGGGCGCGGAGAAGGTGCGTCCAGCCTGGCGGGCGAGGCTTTGGAGGCTATCGCGGAGCACGATCAGTGCGTCGTCAAAAGCCTCGTCGTCGAGGGCTCGCTTTGCCTTCGCCTCAGCGAACTCGCTTGCACATTGAGTGACGTAGTCCGCTGCATCAGTCAGCCGCTCTGGTACCGCGGTCTGCCGCTTTACGAGTTCTGCGTTCTGCCCAGCAAGCTTCACGGCGGTGTCGAACGTATCTCGCGCCTGCTTCATGACACTGGCAGCCCATGCGACATCCGCGGGATTCGCGCTCTTGCCATCAGTCGCCGTCGCCTTGGCACGGAGAAGCCGGTTTGTGAGAGCTTCGGCTGCGGCAGAAGCACTACTCTGCCTTGGTAGGACCGCCCCGGGAATACCCGGGACTAAAACCTCTTCCAAAATGGACAAGTTCGGTTTCAGGTCCTCCGGGAGACGGCTCTCGAGATATCGCGTGTGGAAGTCTGCCTCAGCGAGACGCAAGGAGGTCTTCGGGTAGTCCAGGAGGACCATTGCCAGGCGCGACTGCATCAGGGTTTTGGCAGCATCAGAGTCGGTCATAGCCAGCTTCGAAAAGTCGCGGTGGAGCTCACGTAGCTTTTCCTGGTGCTGTTCGAAATCAATCAGACGCAGGGCCGCCCCGTCCGCGGTCTTACTGCGGTCAATCGCGTCGAGTATTAGCGCGTAGACCCAGCGGTCTCGCTGCAGCGTCGCAAGCTTGATATTGAAATCCTTCGCAACATCGGCTTCCGTGCGCCCGCGCCCAAGTTCTTCGTCGATCGCGATGAGTCGATTGATGTAGGAGTAGTCTCGCCGGCGGTCCTTCCGCAGCTGGAGAGACAACTCCACGGCGTTGATGTCTTTACGCGAAGTGTCTTCCGGCAGAACGCCGACCCTGATGTTCTGCTCGCCGAGATCGATCAGCGCGGCGGCTCGAGTGTTGCCGTCGACCAGGATCCCGTGAGGGGTAACGATCCCTGGTTCGCGCTGGCCGACGTCGTCCAGCTCGTCCATCAGTGCGGTGAAATCGGGGTCCGTTTGGTCCGGGTTGGACGGCCGCTGCCTAAGCAGGTCGTGGAGGTAGTCCTGGGCTACTTGACCCCAGGGGTTCTCCTCAATGGCCCTATCGCGTTCTGGGTCGAGGGTCCGCTGAGCACGAATTCGGTGGGTATCCGGGTTGAAGTAGAGCATCTCGACCGGCACGGAAATCACATACAGGTGGCGGGGCTCACCACGCCAGTCAATCGTGACCTTCGCACCGTTTTCAGTCATCGCCAGTTTGAGGCGCTGGTCGATGACCGCCTTGATCTCCTCCCCCTTGGGAGGAATGCCGAAGTCTGGCATGGAAAACTCCTAAAACTAGATCAAAATCAGTGTTCCAAAATTGAGCCTTGACCGTCTGACGTCAATTCGCGACACGATGTCGGCGAAGCCCACATAGCGCTGTACCAACAAGATCATTCACAAAGAGCGCCATAGATGAGGCGGCTAGCTAACCTTGGCGCGCAAGCGATCGACCGCAAACACTTCGTGGCGGGCGTGGTTCGCCTGCCCGCGGAACGCCCGCCACTCCCCCAGCTTGTACATTGGCACCCCGCGGCGAACGCGCAGCTCAACCTCAAAGTCACGGCTGATAAAGTCAATCCTGCGCTCGATCTCACTGTCGGCGAGACTCCCTCCGAGCGCCTTCCGCAACCCTGCGAACGAGACAAAACCAGCATGCTCACGTAGCGCGCGGTAGACCTCGTCATGGCTGCCCGCGCCGTGGCGACCGGTCGGAGTTCCGTCTTTACGTAATGCGGATGCGATAGCGACCCCGACAGCACGGGCTACCGGTGGGGGAAACGCGTTACCGATCTGCCTGTAGGTTGTAGTTTTTCGCCCTTTGCGCTCGGCAAAGTCCCACTCGTACGCCTGGCCCGACCAGCCCTGAATGCGGGCAACCATCTGATTCGTCAGCTTGGGGACGAAGTCCACTGGGACATCGGGGCCCGGCGCTGCGTCTGCGATCCCAAGGCCGTCGACTCCGAGGGCGCGCCAATCGCGCTTCGCCCGTGTCGGGCCGAGGTCAGGCCCGCCATGCTTTTTGGAGCCGCCCACAATGGTCGGGGCAATCCGGTCGGCCCTCTTCGCCCAGATCTCGGCGCCCGGCCACCCGTTCGCTGCCATCAGGTCATAGAGTGCAGAGCCCACCGTCTGTACCGCAGGGGTCGGTTCAGGCCAGTTGAAGTAGGGCGCGAATTCTTCGCGCAGAGCCACGAGGATGAAGCGAGGCCGTAATTGCGGGACACCGTAATCCTTCGCCTCAAGCAGCCGCCAGTCGGCGTGGTAACCCAGCTCGGCCAACCGGTCGAGGACGGCCTGTCGATACCCGGCAAAACGCGGCATCGATAGCCCGCGGACGTTCTCCAGCAGCACCGCGTCAGGCTGCATGCGACCAGCAGCCTCGACGGCCCAGGCGAACAAATCGCGCTCATCCGACGAGCCGAGTTGCTTACCGGCAATCGAGAACGGGGGGCAGGGCACTCCACCCGCGAGCAGCGAGACTCGCGCATGTTCGGCGGGGTTCCACACTGACTCGTCAGCGACGTCCCCCACCGCAACTTTCGGCTCCGGCTGCCCCTCAGCGGCTGCAAGGCGAGAAAGATTACGCTCGAGGGTTTGGGCCGCGTCGCGGTCAAGCTCAACTGCCAGTGTGTGCCGGAACCCCGCAAGGTGCAACCCGAGGCTCTGACCACCTGCCCCAGCGCAGATCTCGACCACTGTCAGCTCACTAGCGCGTTTCATTTCATCCATGATGCGTCCATTCTTTCAGACCCGCCGGCTCCGTAAGGGACGCTCGCCGACCGACATGTGCAACAACACAGTTCTTACCTTCACGGCCTCCCACACTGAGCAGGTCGAAGTCCCATCACCGGCATGTCACCAGCGTCATGACCCGGTAGTACATCTAGTCCTACTTACACTGACCTCACCAGTTCCAACCTCCGTTGATTTCGATTATCGATCCTCGTAGCTGTGGGGCCAGCAATGCGTGTCAGTACCAGCGAATACAATCATGATGTGGGGGACAGGGAAGTTTTGGGGAGTCATATGGACTACGACAGGTGGCAGGCCAAGCTGTCCGAAGAATTCTTTCCGATGGACCAACCGGATGAGCCCGTCATCATGTTTCTCGATGATGATGAAATGGCGCGGATTTGTCCCGACCTACCTGATCCCGTAGCGTCACTGCGCTCGGCTGTTCTCGCGGAGCTCCGGCAAACTGACACATCGGCAATTTTCGAGCCTCTTGACCGACGGATGGCAGCCTGGCGGAAGGGGCCGCAGGATCAACCCCCACCATGCCTGCCTCTTCTGGCCGTCACCGTAATCGCAGGATCCAGAATGCGCAACGACGGGGCATTTTCCTCTGCTGCTTACTATCCTCGACTGGTCAGCTTGATGACGTCAGGTACAAACAGACTCACCGCCACCGGGATACAAAAACACTTCGATTTAGTTGCAGACATGTGGCAGACACTCGACGACTGGATAGAGAGGAACGACCATCTCCTAGGCCCGAGCACGATCCGCACTCATCAGACCTTCAACAGAATCGGCTATCCACTTTCTCAAACCGTGTTGAAAGCGTCCGACCGGGAACGCTTGTCCGGTTTTTTTGACCGGCTTCGGGTTGATAGAAGCTCCAGATCGTCACCGAATCAGTTATTGGACTTACTCCGCTTGTGGATGGACAAGCCACGAGGATTCTCCACGGCATTCGTCGATTTGGTTCAGAAGGGCCAGGGAAATCCGTTGCTCTTGGCTGTGATTAGCAAATTGGCTGTCGAGCAGAGTTCCGGACCACCTGTGGTCAAGGGCCGCGTGCGATTGGACCTACGCATGTGTATCGACCCAGAGGACTGGTCGATGAGCTGGACGATCCCTGTTGATCCGCGGCTGGAAATGGACGAGCTCAGGCAGGACAACGGTTCCCTCTTCTCGATCCAAAAACCCGATTACGGATCTGTCTACGACGTCGTAAGAGGCAGCCTCCCCCAAGGCGCTCCTCTGATTAATCACCGTTTCCGCGCGGTAGGAACGAGAGCTTTCCTGACCAAGAATGTGCGTGAGATGTGGATCTTGCGCATCGATCCCTCATCGGGGCAGTGGCAGTCAGTGCCAGAGGCCACTCCAGATGAAACACACTTGTTCGTAGTGCGGGACACCGATGTAGCGGAAATGGAGGAACTTCTCACGAGAAGTGCCGCGCCAGGTTACTGGAAGCTTCGCGGCAAGCTCTTCCCAGGATGGACCGTTTATGTAGACGTGTCCTTGGTGGAGCCGATTGACCTCTCAGCGGCAGGGGCATTCAATAGCTTGGGCCAGCTCCTAAAGGCACCTCCCAACTCACGGCCCAAGCTTGTGAACGGTCTTGAATTACGGACGGATGTCGGCGGCCGCCATTACCTTCAAGGGGGTGAGCCGGACGTGCAGCTTCCAGAGGAATCGTCTAACGAGTCCGTACACGTTGTCCTTGACAACAGACTGCCCGGAACACGACTGAAGGCCAACGGTTCCCTCTTTCCCCTTCGTGTCGCTGGGCCCTTCACCGAGGGAAAGCACACAGTTTCCGTCGCTGGTGTAGCCTTGGATTTTTTCGTCCACACCACCGGTTCTGCCGCTCAGTGGGAAGCAGCGCACACCAAAGGTCAAGACGATGTCGTGCCTCCGGGTCCGGCGCTTGAAGCGGGAGCTCCCGAGTACGTGCTCTGCAGAAGGGGACGGAATGCCGCTGTATGGTTCGTATCTCCCTCGGGACTGGTACGAAGGCGTGGTGAACCTCGTATTCCGCTTTTCATTACCAGGTTCGGATTCCCCCAGTCCTACCAGTGGAAAGTTTCTGTCCCGGGGGGTACAACTTGGGTCTTAACTGAACGGGCAGGAAAGTTGTCGCGGCCCCAACGGATATCTAGTGATCCACCGAACTTCGGATCACTGGAGCGCCATTCCCAGGAATTTTGGCGCCGTGCAGCTAGGGAAACCATCAATAACGAAGACCGCTTGTGGAGATCGTATTTGTCACAGTCGATGGAGGACAGCATCTATGGACGGTGATCTCGTCCTAGAGTGGTTGAGTTTTCGTGGTCATGGCCGCCTTTCCGACGTGACGTCATCAGTCGCCGCAGTGATGGACAGTCCACCGCATGCCAGAGCGCATGCGGCTCGAGCCTATCTTCGGCGTCTTGAGGTATTGGGCCATTTGGACTTGCAGTGGTCAGAAAGCAAATGGCGAATTCGACCAACGGTATTGACGCAACTTCCAGGCTCTTCAGCGCTTGCATTGGTCATCGGCAAACGAACGGCGGAACTAGAGGGCCGGCTTGAGTCGGAGGCCGTGCTTCACAGAGTGGTACCCCCGAAATCCAGGACAGCGTCGCTCGGCGATCCAGGAATCCTTCTCCTTGAATACGACAGCGAAGCAGGGCTCAGGGACGTTTCCGCAAACGCAGAAGCAACGTTCATCCCCTGTGCTGCCTCGCACGTTGCCGCGAATCTTCCTCTGCTCGCTCTCGGGCCTCGAGCAGCCGGCCCCAACGCTTACGGTTCAGCGGTTGGGATGTTCAACGTCTTCGAGCGGGAGTTCATTCAAGTTGAAACTTTCCGCAGGGATGGACTGTACAAACAGAAAGTGAACGGACGGTGGCAATACTGGTTGCTCAGATCTGGGCACTGGTCCTCTATCGGCTATGCGGAAGGTATGTGCCTGACGATGTCCGAGGTGGACAGCAAGTGTCTCCAGCTGAAGATTGTCGAAGATGTCGACGAAGATCCCATCGGGACACTCCATGTCAACGGCTCCCTCCCGCTACCGGTTCAACACCAGCGAGCACTTGCCCTCTGTAGTGGGGTCAGCGCCGTCAGGGCTCCGGACGGAACGCGGACATACGACAACGTGCCCAACTCCGTTGCTCTAGCCGTCGCCCGATCCATTCACCAACACCTGCAAGTGCGCTAGAGAACATGCAGCGTTTCCGCCCGATCTACAGAAAGTCGACATCATGCCTTTGGACATAGTCGAAACGTTTAATCACTTACGGGAGTCATACTTTCGTTATTACGACACACCGTTCGGACTCGCTGATGAAAACCTTGAGGCAGAACGACGTCGGATCCTGGACAAAGACAACGGCGTCTACAGGGAACCCTTCATCGAACTGCGCCCCGAATACAAGGCATCCAGCCGGTCCTTCGAGGATTCAGCAAGACAAGCCAACGCCTCGAAGGAGCTTGCTGAGTTCGCGCGGACCGGCCTCATCCCTGCAGATCGGGAGCTGTACACACACCAAGAGTCAGCCCTGATCTCGGTCGTAAAGGACAAACGCAACGTGGTGGTGACCGCGGGCACCGGTGCGGGCAAGACGGAAGCCTTCCTCTTGCCCCTACTTTCTAATCTTTTAACCGAATCAAGCTCCTGGACTGGTCGCGGATCACATTTCGCCCCCTGGTGGAGACGATCCAATGGTCCATTTGTTCCACACCGGGAGACAGAAACAGGACGTGCCAAAGCCGTTCGCTCCATCATTTTGTATCCCATGAACGCGCTGGTTGACGATCAACTTATCCGGCTGAGGAAAGCACTGGACAGTGACGCGGCCCGGACCTGGTTAGATAAGAACAGACGCGGACACCGCTTTTACTTCGGTCGGTACACGGGGGCAACGCCCGTCACAGGAGCGCTGGACAACAAAGTTGCCGTGGGAAATCTGCGCTCCTATCTTCAAGATATCGATCACCGCAGCACCCAAATGCAGCAACTCGATGACGAGTCTAAGTACTTCATGCCCAATTTGGGCGGAGCGGAAATGGTCTCCCGATGGGACATGGCCCATGCCGCCCCTGACATCCTCATTACCAATTATTCGATGCTCAACGTCCTGCTCCTGCGCGAGCGTGACAGTCGGTACTTCGACTCAACTCGTGAGTGGCTTGAAGCCAGCTCCGACCATCGATTCACATTCATCGTCGACGAGCTGCACTCCTACCGAGGTACCGCCGGCACAGAAGTTGCGCTGCTTATTCGCAACCTGAAAATGAGGCTCGGACTGGCCGAGAACTCCAGCCAGTTCCAAGTCATTGCAGCTTCCGCCTCCCTGGAATCCAATCGGGACGAAGCCTTCGTCGAGGAATTCTTTGGTGTGCCGCGCGAATCATTCGACTTCCTTTCCGGACAGCTCATCCGCTCACAGGATGCGGCCCTTGACCTGTCTAAAACGGCATTCGCAAGCCCGGAGAGAACCCCCGGGCACACGGACGAGCTCACGGCAGCCAGTGCCCTCAGTAACATCTTTTTCCTTGGCGAAAACGGGGAGCCCCAATCGAAACCGCAGGCGAAGTCCCTAAAGCAGATGGAGATTCATCTATTCCCCTCGCTGCCTGAAAGATCGCGCCGCCAGGCGCTGCAGAAGCTCTTGAAAGCCGCTGCAGCGTCTTCGGGGAAAACAAGCGGGGTCAAATGGCCTCTCCTGCGAAGCCATCTTTTTTTCCGTAACGTGCCGGGTATGTGGGCCTGCACGGACCCGGCCTGCCCTGAAGTTCAGGAAGGAGCCAGTCAAACGCGTCCTGTAGGGCGTCTGTACTCTGACCCGGTGAGCCGGTGCCTGTGCGGCTCCAGGGTACTTGAATTCCTGTACTGCCAAAATTGTGGAGACGTCTTCCTGGGAGGATACGTACCCACCGGTTCGACCCAGCCTCCGGGAAAGCCAGTAACCCTGTTGGCAGACCTGTCCGACATTGAACATCTACCCGATCAGGTGGGTCTCGAGCGGACAGCCAATAACTACCTTCTGTACTGGCCACAAAAGCAGAACCCGGATCTGGAGGACCGGGAATGGACTGCAGACGGCAAAAAAGTAGAGTACGCATTCCGACGCTCAATCCTCAGGCCTGAAACAGGCGAGCTCCGTCCGACGGCAAGTAATGACCACACAGGCTGGACGTTTCAGGTGGCAACACCGGCAAGCAAGCGTGGCCAGAATTCTGGCGAGTTCAAACGTAACCCCGAGCAGTTGTCGCCATTCCCGACGAGGTGTCCTAATTGCGCTGATGACTGGGAGATAACCCACACTGCTGATGGGCCCGTGGCGGCTGCAGACATAAAACGTCAGAGATCACCCATTCGGGCCATGCGCACTGGTTTCGAAAAAATAAATCAGGTGCTCATTACAGAACTGCTCCAAGACCTCGAGCCCGCGAACCGGAAAACCATCGTCTTCACTGACAGCCGACAGGACGCCGCCAAGTTATCGTCCGGAATCAGCCTCAGGCACTACCAGGATCTTTTGCGGTTGCTCCTCCGTACAGAACTTGCGGCAGCAGATCAGGTATTGGCCGATATTCCGGTAGCCAAGGAACATATAGTCGACGGAAAGAAGACCGCAGAGTCAAAGGACGCAATCAAACGCCTGCGCTCCAAGGATCTGAACGCATTCACCCTCCTGCAGGACGTGTGGGACCTTGAGAGTGAAGTGCCAGAAGACGAAGCCATCCGCCAGCTTGCTCAGTCCCCTTCACTTCCCGTACTCACTGACCGTGTTAGTCAGCGGCTGGTGGAAATGGGCATAAATCCCGGCGGCCCATCGGCCTCCCTCCAGCAAACGGACGAGAAGTCCCCCTCATCCTGGTCGCTTATCTACCGCTGGGATCCTTCGCCAGCGCGGAAAACAGATTTATCCACTGCTCAAAAGAAACTTGAGGATGCCATAGACAAAAACCTGCAGAAGGAGATCATTGACGGGCTGTTTTCCGGGGTAGGACGCGACTATGAGTCTCTTGGCCTAGGTTGGGTTGGACTTGTAGGATCTGTCACCCCCGCTGAGAATATCCCGTCCTCACCTGCTGCCATGGCACAGTCCAGCCTGCGCATTCTTGCAGGAATGCGCCGATTCGCCGGCATGAGGAATGGATCCAACACGCCACCTAGAAAGCTGAAGACCTTCTGGCAGGCAGTCACGTTGAAGTTCGACATGGACATTGATGACGTTCAAACGTCGGTTCAGAAGGTATGGGGCGACGCAGTATCCGACTTCCTAATCCACGCCGATAAAGCAACTATTTACCAGCCCTCCAGCAGTGAATGGACATGTCAGAACTGCCGTCGTCGGCACCTGGTGTACGGATGCGGGCTGTGCACGTACTGCGGTAAGGACCTCCCAGAAGCAACTGCTCACGGGACAGATCTTGATTATTACGGTCATAAGGCCACGCATGAACAGGGCCAGTTCCGACTCACAGCGGCCGAACTTACCGGCCAAACCGACAGGCTCGCCGCCCAATCCCGACAAGCCCGGTTCCAGAATGTTTTCCTCAACCAGACGGAGAACAAGAAGTCCGATGGGATTGAGCTACTCTCCGTCACCACAACGATGGAAGCTGGTGTCGACATCGGTGCCCTCGATTCCGTCATCTTGGCCAACATGCCACCTAGCCGCTTCAACTACCAGCAGCGTGTAGGGCGTGCCGGCCGACGTCTGACGCCCATGGCGGTGTCACTTACGGTGTGCCGGGGCCGCAGCCACGATGAGTATTACTTTGGACGGCCCGAACTCATCACCAACGAGCCAACACCAAAGCCTTACCTCGCACTCAACCGTCCAGAAATATATACGCGTGCTTTGAGAAGTGAAACCCTTCGGCGTGCATTCATCGACTTTGCCGACGTCCTTGTCATGGATGACGAATTCTCCGGACTAGGTAACAACACACACGGCCAATTCGGGTTGGTATCGGGCTGGGCCAAAGTCAAGCCACTGCTAAGTCGATGGCTTGAAAACAACGGGTCAACAGTTGAGAAGGCGGTGAACGGCTTAGCCACATACACGAACCTTGGCCAAGATGACTTGGACGCCGCACGTGCCAGTATCGCGTCCCTGGTCGAGGATATTTCCGTGGTTGCCTTCAGTGACGTCCCCGGTCACTCCGACCTCAGTCAGCGGTTAGCCGAAAGCGGTCTCCTGCCTATGTTCGGTTTCCCTTCGAAAGTTCGGGACCTCTACCTTAAGAAACCAAGCTCCGCTTTCCCCTGGCCGCCCGACAATGTAATTGACCGCGATGCAGCGATGGCAGTTAACCAGTTCGCTCCGGGCAGTGAGCTTGTACGCGACGGGAAAATTTATCCTGTCATCGGAGCGGCCTCGTTCTACCCCGCTGGTCGCACAGTCGCCGCTGAGGACAATGCATTGGGAGACCAACGACTAATCGACGTCTGCAGGCAGTGTGCATACGTGGAAGAAAAACCATCAGGCTCAGAATACGCAGGAGGCCCTTGCCCCCAGTGTGGCGCTGACTCCGGAATCTTCAGCACCATCGATCTCCGGGAGCCCAAAGGATATCGCGCTGGTACCCCCCGAGATTTCGACGGCAATTTCTCTTGGTCACCCAAGTCAACCTCAACTCGGGCTGTCGCCGACCTCCAAAGACTGCTCTCCGTTTCCCTCCCCGGTTCAGTCGCATATTCGGGCCGTGGGAAGAGGTACGTAATCAATGACAACTCCGGCAAATCCTTCCAGTTCAAGCAAGCCCTCCCGAATGATTACTGGGGCGGCTATGTAGCCATAGCTCCTGATGGGACCAGCGCGGTGCACACCGATCAGTCCGAATCTTCCATCGCTGCTGCGTTGGGAACCATTCAACCGACAGACTTCCTGTTTTACGGACCTCGTTCAGCAGTGATCAAATCACAGGGGCTGCGGCTGGATTTGAGCAGCGGAATACCTCAACAACACGGATCGTATGACTCTATTCAAGGCCGCCGAGCCGCTTGGTACTCCCTGAGCTTCTTAATGAGGACAGTGGCTGCCAAAAAGCTCGACATACAATCCCAGGAATTCAACGCGGGAATCTACACCGGACTCAAGGACGGTCAGCCGACCACGTTTGCTTTCCTTGCTGACACATTGGAGAACGGCGCGGGCTTTAGCAGCCACCTGGGAAGCCCCGAAATCCTCCAGGAATATCTCGCCGAAGTTGACACATACCTGGACGAGTTGGCGGGTGAGCACTCACTCGAGTGCTCGTCTTCCTGCTACCGTTGTCTGCGCGATTATTCGAATATGGCATACCACGCACTCCTTGACTGGCGCCTGGCCAGAGACCTGAAAGCAGTTCTAGACGGCCATAGCCTGACCGTTGAGCTCGACAAACAACGGCAAGCCATGAAGAACTGGGCGTCGGTCTACAACGTCTCCACACTCCAGAATGACTTCGCCGCCTGCGCCATCTGGGACAAACCAGCCGAGGGACGCATCGCGGTGATCCTGCGCCACCCCCTCGAATCAGGAGAGGCTGCCCTTTTGTCGGACAGACTGGCAAAGGCAACAGCACAGATTAACGCAGAACAGGTCGGCTTGGATGGAGTTGTCTATGTGGATACGTTCATGCTTGACCGCAACCCCAGCCATGTCATCAACCTATTCCGTAGCCTTAGAACCAATGGCTGAACTACGTCTGCCCAAGTCATGGTGAAATCAAGAATGCTGATGTCCGGGCTTTATCCCATTTTTCAGTAGAAACCCTTTCGTCATGCGATTCATTGGGGCTCCTGGACAAGAATTCTAATGCTTGTTCAGGAGCCCTAGTGACTTTGCCGAGAGTGCACAGCAGAGATGAATACAGAGCTTAAACGGACAGGGGCTGCTAGGGCACTACGGGGAGGAATCGTGCATCTCCTCCCGCCTGAAGCAGATCAGAGTTCGCTGATCAGTTGGCACCAACCCCTTGCAACTCGGGCACCTCTCCAAATGCCGCGGAGGGAACTGGCTACTCGAATCCGGCTTCGCTTGAGTTCAACTTGCACAAATACCGGAAGGCTGCGCTGATAATTGCTGGAAGGAGCCAACCCGCGAAGATAAGGGAACCCCAGGGAGACCAACACGGCACTGATGTTCGACATCTTGCGCTCGATGGATTTCGTGTTGCGACTGCCAATCTTGACTGCTATGTCCCTATAGTAGCTGCCTTAACAAAGGAGCGGCCTTCAGTATCCATAGTCAGCATCTCAACGTACTTTTCCACGACCGCCGCGATTTCCTCGTCGGTCCACGGTTTGCCCGTTTCACCCCTTTGCATTGGTCATACAAGACAGACCGTCGTTGGCGGTCGGCGAGCCGCCTCGCCCGCTTGGGGACTGCGAATGCAGTGCTCACAGAAACAGCCCCAAAGACGTTGTCCTAGCCCATTCCGTTCAAGGCCCTGTTGGTAGGAACTAGCATGAGCTCGATCTGTTGGTCAAAGGCCTCACGTGAGATCACGGCGATCGAGGTCAAAGGGGCCAAGTCAGCATCAAGAGCGGTCAGTGGTACCAGTCTAACCGCAGCCAGCCCCGCAAGATCCGGATTCTGTGGGGCCGATATATGCACCTCCGGGATAGCGTAGAGGGGCAGACTTCTACTCAGTCACTCGACAAAAAGTGAGTAGTGACTACTCGTGCATGTATTGTCGCCGAATCCATATGCTCACCCCATTGTGAATCTTTATCCAAGGCTGGACAAAAAGGTGGGCTGAGTGAAAAGTTGCTGGCAGGTAGGGACTTACGAACTTCATGTGATGAAAGTGGCAGAGCCAGACGAAGATGGCGACCTCCTGGTGACCGTCTTCGCTCTACCTGTTGCCGAAGATGCTACGGGACAGGCCGATTTGGATGCCCCTATCCTGGCGCAATCGGATCTCTTCTGTAGTGACGTCGATTTAGACCCAGAAAATCTGCCCAAATGGCTGGATGGGAAATGCATTGCCGTTGGGGAGACAGGACTAGAGCCCGAGTGGATAGAAATCACGTATGGCCAGAGGTTGGCATACAAGATGAACGAGGCGATTGCGGCCGCCATCCGTTGCGATGCCCGGGGGGTGGACATGGAGGGACGTCCCTGGCGGACTCCCTCCGGTAACCGGGTGCAGTCCATATTGCTCCGTACAATAATCCAGGTGGAAAATCTCGGCAGGCGGCTTGGCAGGTAGGAACCTCGGCTGGGCACTCATCTACTGGGAGATCGCGGCCGCAGGCTGGTCCGACTGGGGCCGGTCGCAATCGGGGGAAGCTGTCCATGCCGGCCTCGACCGTGCACGCGGTCCTGGTCCGGTGCCGGTTGAATAGCCTGCACCACGTGGACACGCGCACCGGGGAGGTCATTCGACGGTACGAGCACGACAGGCCCGAAGCCATGATCCACGTCGACGTGAAGAAGCTCGGAAACATCCTCGACGGCGGCGGCTGGCGCTACGTTGGGCGTCAGCAAGGAGGCCGGAACCGGGCCGGAACACCGGACAAGGCGCGGGGCAGAAACCGCCAGCCCCTGATCGGAACCGCCTATGTCTACACGGTCATCGACGACCACTCCAGGGTCGCCTATGCAGAGATCCACGGCGATGAAACAGCGGCCACCGCAGTCGGAGTGCTCCGGCGTGCCGTGTCGTGGTTTGCCGCTCGTTGCGTCACAGTTGAGCGGATCCTCTCCGACAACGGATCGGCCTATAAATCGCACCTCTGGCGCGACACCTGCAGGGACACGACCATCAAGCCCAAGAAGACGCCCCTACCAGCCGCAGACCAACGGCAAGATCGAACCCTTCCACCCGAACCTCGCCGACGGGTGGGCCTTCAAACGCTTCTACGCCACGGAATCAGCCCTCAGAAACGCCCTCCGGGCATGGCTGCACCACTACAATCACTGTGAGGCCCCGCACCGCAATCGGAGGCCATCTACCCATCAGCGGCTTAACCAACCTGCCTGGGCAGTACAGCTAGAGGTCGCTGCGCGACTGTAGGTGAGCATAGAACGACGGAAGATCCAGCGAATCGGTTCGCGAACCATTCCGGACAAAAAATTCGTAGGGTCGGGCTTTTTCCCGTCGCACGAAAGAGCGGGCAGTACGCTGCATCACCGTCAAATGCACAATTGGTGAGTTGTCAAGCCAGTGTGGCTGAATCCTGATGTAGGGCATCACCATTGCACCGTCGAGGAAGCGCCCCTCGATGAGCGAGACTAAGTGCAGCTGCCACTTGTCGAAGTCCCAGGCTTTGAGATCCAGGTCGCGTTCAATACCGTGACATAGCTCTCCGTCATCGTCTACTCCAATCAGTAGCTCGCCCCCGTCACTGTTCAGGAAAGCGCAAAGGGTTTTGAGGACTTCCCCGGGTAGAGCAGGAAGTTCAGTAAGGCTGCCATGCTGACGCCAATCACGGATTGAACATAAGAGCGAACTTTTGAACTCGATGCCTGGTCCCTCACCTAGTGCTATCAACTTGCCAATCTCCGCGCTTGAACTGCTGATCTCGGGGATACGGAGGACTCGCGAGGACCTAAAAGTGCCCCGACCTTGGTCGGGGTTGAGCTCCAATCCCCAGACTTCAATTGTTTGTACAACCGCCTGCACGGCAGTAAGGGGGTCCCCCTCAGGAAGGCCAAGTAATTCCGCAATTTGAGCAATGGTGGTTTCAATGCCGGTGGTGAACGCTTTCGCCAAAAGTGGTGCCATGGCGGAGGGGATATCGTTGTTCATGCTTCCGTCAGAGTTGGACGTTGCACCTAGAGCGCAAGTCCTTCTCAATCTCCACTGCCCTCGATTCCCAGAAGCTCAGGGGATCCGGCTCATCGGCCGTTAGAGCAGCGAAGGCTTCGGCTGAAATGAAATGACTTTCCAATCGCGACTTTGAGGAGTTAAAGGTGACCCCTTTCTCGGTGAGCGCAAGTCCGGGCGTCTTGGCGCGCCAAGTGTTGTTACTTTCGCGGGTAAGAGGCGTGAGGTTGGCTACAGATCTGGCGTAATCGAACTCCGCCCTATTGGGGTCCAGAATCTCGCCGAGCTTTCCGTGCTTATTGTTTGCGCACCAGTTCAAAGGATAAAGATGGTGCAGTTCCACAGGCTTAGAGCTGGGATATGCAATTGAGACGTTGGGGTTAACGAGGTCTTGGGTTGGTTGTGTCCGGACAACAAGAGTCAGTGCGCGTCCCAGGGCACCGGCAGGCTTGGCCTGTAAGAGCTGCTGCTTTAGAGACGCTGCATCTGGAACCGGCAGATCGAGCGACGACTGCAATTCGTCGTTAGCCTCAGCAGCCCAAGTATTTGCGTTTCCTGCTTTGGCTCGGCGAAACAAGATTTCCTTCAGAACCCGCATGTCCGTGCTGCTCTGGCTGAGGAACCCTTGGTCGTATCGTGTGGCAAGAGCGTTTCGCCAGAAGAATGCTCTGAAGAGTCCATTCAGTTCTTCCACATTCCATTGGTTCGCATATCGACTGTCGTGTCCCATATACCAACGAAGCGCGGAGTACATCGCCATCGTAACCGGGTAGGGGGAATCGGACAGCGGGAAGTTGCCGCCTGCCACACAAGTCTGGAAGTCCCCGATGTAGTTTGCGAGATCCCGCTCATTCTCGATTGCTTGCTTCCAGAAGGCGGCAGGCGTAGCAAGAAGGTCTCCTGCCTTGATGGACGTCACTGCGGTTGGCTTTGACTTTCCGCCGACCGCGCGGGGAGCCGGTTTCTCGGAGTCTAAGGCGACATAGCAAGCCGTCACAGCCTGAGCAATAATTTCGGGTCGATTGGACTTCGAGGCCCAGCCGACAGCGCCTTCAAGTTCTCCTAGGTTGTCAATCCAGTCACGGAGAAGAATCGGCTCGGACTCAGAACTCGTGTCGTTATATAGCCAACTGTGGAGCAAGTCCACGGTGGACACCTTTGTCCCTGTGGTGTTTAGGGTTTCAAATATTTCACATATTTCGCCAAGCGTGTACTCAGCCGGAACGATGTAGACCGCCAACACAGTCTCCGTGATTCCCTTAAAAGCTTGCTTAAGTATCTCGTTTCGCCGCTCGAGCTCCGCCGCTTCAGGTAGTGCTTGATCCGGATAGTTGGACGGATCATTAATCGCTTGAATATACGTGTACCACTGCCCCATTAAGTCCTTGTCGGCTTCGGGCGAGAGTGGAAATAGGCCAGCTCCGATGCAGACAGCTAGTTGGTCGTACTTGCTAGCTTTGACTTGCGCCTCACGTACGTAACGAACGCGGCCACTTGGGTCGTCGTGGGAAACGTCGAGGAAATATCGTCCCGAAAACCGCCGCCTCGCATCTGTTGCTCGCAAACCCCCGAAAACCATGGCAAGTGCGGTAGCGCGTTGACGTCCGTCTAGGACCGCGTAAAAATTCTTGGGCCGGTCCTCAGGTGCCGACAAGGAGGCATCAACTGATTGGCCGTTCTGCGTATCCGGTATCGAGGCCGGTACGAGTGTGAGGTCGCTATCGTCTGGTTGCTCCCACAGGGTGGCCATTCCAATTGGCCGCGCCTCGATAACTGAGAGGGCCAGACTGGTGACATCGGCTTCTGACCAGACGAAATCACGCTGGAAAGCAGGCACCAGCCAGGCATTAGACCGAAGTCGATCCAGTAATTCTGAAATACCAATCGATTCCACAGTGAGTTTTCCCACGATTGCTCCTATCTAAGCTAGTCGAACTCTATCCGGTATGCTCCCGCAAGTGAGTAGTTCAATCTTCGTGTCCCCCTGGGTTGCCCATGCAGCTTCCTGTCGGCACATTCGTGAAGGTTGTTCCGCAACTGCGCATATACGTCAAAAATTTATAAGGGACCGAGTCAATTGGGCACCTTGGCTGAGCGACTGGATGAAGGTGCCCCGCGCATTTTCATCGGTTCATCCGCAGTTCATCAAAGCTACGTGGTACGTACATCACTTTCCGCCAGAAATTCGGAAAAACAACATGTCACCATGCGAATGTGACCGCGTGAAGGCAATCAGTTGCAGCTCATACTGAAACTCCATGTCCTCGGATACGCCGGTCAACCAATGTCGACATTCCGACGTTTTGAAGCGGTGGCGGTCCAAAGCTCTGCGTGCCTGGAACACAGCCTCGGTCCAGCAGGAGCGTACTTGAAGAGAGTCTCCGATTCCGGCGCTGTGGCTGACCTGGCGACCTACAGCCGCCGCTGCCGGAACATTGGGAACGACTCCCGCACCCGGCCCACCGTCTCCAGCGAAACCTCCACCACCCTCACACGAGGCTCCACCCCGAGGTCCGTTTCCACAACCCCCATCGGGTCCACCAGCACACTCCGCCCCACTGACACAGGTGGCGCCTGGCATACGCCCGCCACATACACGCTGTTCTCGATCGCCCGCGCCGCATTCAGCGCCAGCCACTGCTCCGTCTTGTGCTCCCCCGGCATCCAGGACGAGCAGACCAGCAGGACCTGCGCGTCGGCGTCGGCCAGTGACCTGGCCGACTCAGGGAACCGCAGGTCGTAACAGGTCATCAGCCCGAACCACACTCCCCTGCACTCAAACACCACCGGGTCAGGGGACGGACCCGGCTTGATGAACTCCGACTCCCCGAAGCCCTGCGCGTCGAACAGGTGGATCTTCCGGTAGAAAGCCAGCCGGCCGCCGTCGGGCCCGTAAGCCACCAGCGTGTTTACGCCCTACCCGGCTCGTCCGAAGTTTCCACCACGCCCGCCACCAGGGCGATGCGGTGGCGGCGGGCAATGGCGGCGAGCTCATTGCAGACGGCGCCGTCCAGCGGCTCGGCGACCGCGGGGAAGGCCGCGTCAACCTTCTTTTTCTCGTAGGTGGCGTACTCCGGGAAGGCGACCAACGCGGCGCCGTCGCGCGCTGCCTCGGCGGCGAAGCGGTCGATCACGGCGAGGTTGGCCCGGATGCCGGTGCCCGACTCCAGCTGCCCCAGCGCTATCCTCACAAGAGTTCCTTCCCTCGGCCCCACCACTACAATCCGGCAGGTTCAGGCGGCTGCCTCGACCGTCGCCTTCTCCGTGGTTGTCATCTCCGGTGGCATGGCCTTGAAACCGCGCGTGATCAGGGCCAGGACCACCACGCCCAGCACCAGCCAGGACACCCCCAGCGTAATCGCGTTGCTGTCCAGCTGGGAGAGCAGGTAAGCGCAGATAGTGGAACACCACCGAGGCGTTCACCAGCGTGAAGGCGGTGAAGGCACCAAAGTTGCTGAACGACGTCGACGTGGCCACGTCCAGGAAGATGGCGATCAGGCCGATGATGCCGGTGATCACCAGGTTCACCAGTGGGGGTGTGGAACTTCTCGCTAAGCCGGCCGAAGACCGCCTTGGGCAGGACGGAATCGCGGCCCATCGCGTACAGCAGGCGGGACGCGCTGGCCTGGGCGGCGAGGCCGGAGGCGAACTGCGCCACCACCAGGCCGGCCAGGAACACGGCGCCGAACAGCTGCCCGCCGATCTGCAGGGCGATGGAGCTCGCCGCGGAGGCCGAGTCCTCGAACACACCGCCCGGGTATACCAGCTGGGTTACATAGGACACCGCCACGAAGATGCCGCCGCCGATCAGGGCCACCAGCATGATGGCGCGCGGCACGGTCCGGCGCGGGTTGATGGTCTCCTCGTTCACTGCCTATATAGGATCTGGTGATGGCAACTGCACTCGGCACCATTCACCCCCTAATATTTTCTGTGGGTAATGAACTCACGCTCACCGTCACGAACCTTCCCCCTTCGGCGTCGGATATTGTGGCAGAGGTGTATGCCCTTGACGCTGTGGAAGAGCGTTGGATGGGGAGCTATCCGCTCGTCATGCACGCGGACGGCACCGCACGGGGAACTTTTCCGATGGGAACAATCTTGGCCGAGACCCTGATTTACGTCGGAGCCGTGCAGCATTCGGGTAAAAGAGAAGTTCTAGAGCAAGTTGAGATCAGCATCGTGAACCCTGAGCACCCCATCCCGACGTCACATGCCGAGGTCGAGGCCCGGTACGACGAGGTCACGGAAAAGATCCGGCGGCGATACGAGGTATCGCTGGGTGACTCGGAAGCTCCTAGCGTGAAGGAACACAAGATAGTGCATCTCGTGGAAGGCCTCCTGATTACGGATGAGATGAAGCTTCCTGGCGTCAGGATTTATGGCACGAAGAACCGACCTGGCGGCCTAGATGCGCGCAACCTGATGCACGAAACGCTTGACGCGCTTGGCTGGCCTGACACGGCGCCCGAGGACGTATGGACGCAGCGTTTTGCCCATGATCACCCGGTAGCGGTGGTCGTCTGCCCATCTGTCTATGCGGCTGACGTTGAAGAAGCCGACGCCATAAGCTCTCGCGCACGGGATGACCTTCTCTCTGTCATGGCAATAAACAGAGGCGCTAGAGGCCGGCCCACAGTCACATGGATCGCTCAACGCCAGTCTGATGGCACCGTGACGACAAAGTTCAGATTCGATCACCCGGGTTACCGCGGGAACCTAGCGGGAGGGTTCGTAGCGGGAGAGAATCAGGCCAACCTTCTAAGTCAGCACGCCGCCGTGCAAAACGACCCAGTCCTGAAGTTATGTGTTGACCTGTTCGGTGAAGCTGTGGCGGAGCAATCGAAGGATGCCAGGTACTTCAGGCTCTGGTCTGCCATGGAGACCCTCGCAATTGCGCGAGTTGCCCCAGATCAAGTAGTTACGCTTCTGGATGGAAGCGTTTGGCCGCATGGACAGCGGACCGACCGCGCCGCGCCCCGCGTGTACCAGCTGATAGTAGACAGGCTGTTTTCCGCACCTGATCACTACAACGAAGAGTCAATGGTGCAACCAGCATCTAGCCTCTACGAACTTGTGCGGGCATGGTACGCCAGACGCAACGCCACAGCCCACTACGGACGGTTCCTGCCACTTGATGAAATTCAAAGGACCAAGCCTTGGTACATCGACGCGCACCTTACGGTTCCGCCCCAGAGGCAGCCCTTCGATTCCTGGATGTCCGAAGTGCAGCATTTAGCTGAGAGAGTTCTCCAAACCGAACTCATACGAGTCGGCAACCGTTACATCCAGTAGGGCCGGGATAGTTCCGATAACCGAACAACGCCCCACCTATTTTTGTGGGTGGGGCCGTTGTTCGTTGTTCACTCGGTCAGAGATCTCGTGTCGAGGCTCGGTCTAACCGCCCGGCTGGAAATCCTTGGCCGTAGCACGCAGGCGCTCCTGGGCAGCATGGTACGCGACAGCTTTTCGAGCTTGCTCCTCAGGACTAAAGTCACCCCGCTGCCTCGCCGGGGCTTCCCTTCCCCACTCCCTCGTGGTCTCCATGTCGATCTTCCGCTGGGCCTTGATCTCTTCGTTGGTCATTGCTCAATGGTCACAGAGCTCCACTGCGGAAGAACGCCGCCGGGTCGCGAGCCAGTAACCACGCCCGGCAGCCATCCGAAGAGCAGCGACCACGAGGAACCTGACGATCGCCGCCACCTTCAACAGGGTAGGACGCCGGGTTCAGCTGCTGCCCGGCGCGGCGCTGGCGCACATAGTGGAACACCACCGGGGCGTTCACCAGCGTGAAGGCGGTGAAGGCACCAAAGTTGATGAACGACGTCGACGTGGCCACGTCCAGGAAGGTCGCGATCAGGCCCACGATGCCGGTGATCACCAGGTTCGCCACCGGGGTGTGGAATTTTTCGCTGAGCCGGCCGAAGACCGCCTTGGGCAGGACGGAGTCGCGGCCCATCGCGTACAGCAGGCGGGAGGCGCTGGCCTGCGCGGCGAGGCCGGAGGCGAACTGCGCCACCACCAGGCCGGCCAGGAACACGGCGCCGAACAGCTGCCCGCCGATCTGCAGGGCGATGGGACTGGCCACGGACGTCGAGTCCTCGAACACGTCGCCGGGATGGACCAGCTGGGTCACGTAGGACACGGCCACGAAGATGCCGCCGCCGATCAGGGCCACCAGCATGATGGCGCGCGGCACGGTTCGGCGCGGGTTGATGGTCTCCTCGCTGAAGGTGGTGACGGCATCGAACCCCAGGAACGAGTAGGGAGGCTCAATGGATAAGGGCGGCCTGTCGTTACCGCCATCCGGGAAGATTACCGGATACTTTGACCATGTGGGACACCTTTTGGTCTGACGTCGTTGCAACTGTCATCGGGGCGTTCGTGGGCGCAATCCTGACCGTTGGTATTGCATATTGCACTTTCAGGGCACAACAAAGGCACACGGAGAAGCAGGTCTTGACGAACTTGATTCACGACCTGTATCACAAACGGGCCCTTCGAGACATCATCCCCACATGGGTTCCGGATGCTCGAGAGTCATCCGACTTCGATCGCACCACGAAAAGCGTGCTAGAGATGCGCGAATGGATTCGCATAGCTCGTCACAGTCTTCCCCCACGCTCCCATGCCAGCTCAACGCTCTCTGGAATGCTGGTGGCGTGTAACCGCCATCTGAGCGACTCCGACCATGATCCGGGAAGCTACCAGGCTAAGCTCATGGAGCTGCGAGAATCGCTGCATTCTGGTGTCACGGACATATGCGCAGAGGTTCCTGATCTGGAACCTCTGCCACCAGGTGCGGCGATGGACCAACCACACAACAATGGGGACGACTGGAGCAGGGCAATTCATAATCGGGACGTAACCTAGGCATTAACCAGCTGGAGCGCGGTGATGGCATGGAGGTTGTAAAGCGACTCCGACTAGACAGGTTCTGGACGATTGCGATCAGGGCCTACAAGACACCGATGACCACCAGGTTTTTGTACTGGGATTAAAGCTTCTCGTGACATGCCTAGCCAAGGCGACTCGAGGTGTGACTGAATGAGATCTAGTCACGCGAGGCCATCTCCGATAATCTTCCGCCAAGAGCTGGGGCAACCTTCGTAGGTCGCCTTTTGAAAGAAGGACAGTGTCGTGGGGAAGATGAAAGGCAACCGCCTGAACACGGCAGCCAATGTAGGCAGCTTCGTCACGTCTCGACAGCAGCTCGATATCCAGAGACAGCTGGCCATGCAGGGAGCGATTCAGGCGCAACTTGCAGCTGCCCAGCTTGACCAGCTTCGGCGTCAGCAATTGGCAAATGACTATGCGAATCTATGTCAGTGGGCAGACAATGAATTTCATGCAGGCCGTATGACCAAAGAGCAAGCCGAAGTATTTGTCGCCGAACAGTGGCATAACCTGATGACTCCCCCGCCAAAAAGCTCGTCGCTAGTCACTTCATCTTTATGGAAGTCTTTAGACAATATTCTTGGTCGCGATCCTGCTCCTGGCTGGTACCACGAAGGCCGCGGTACCGTGCGCTGGTGGAATGGGGCAAGGTGGACGGTTCACGTATGTTCCGTCCAGGAGGCACTGGCAAGGCAGCAGGTCCCGCCTGTAGCGGCGCCACCTCCGTCGACAGCACAGGTGGCTTCCCCGGCCGGTTGGTACCCGACGCCTACCCAAGGGGTGTTGGCATACTGGGACGGACACGCATGGACCGGTCAAACCAGAACGGATAACTAGAACAGGCAGACGTTCCTGGTCAAGCTCCTCCAGTCATCGGCAACCAGAATTGAGCTCGCTCCCTACAGCCGCCGTTGCCGGAACATAGGGAACGACTCCCGTACCCGGTCCACCGTCTCCAGCGACACCTCCACCGCTCCAACACCAGCGGCAAGCCCAAGGTCCGCTTCCACAACCCCCATCGGATCCACCAGCACGCTCCGCCCCATGGACACGGGCGGCGCCTGGCACACCCCCGCCACATACACACTGTTCTCGATCGCCCGCGCTGCGTTCAACGCGAGCCACTGCTCCGTCTTGTGCTCGCCCGGCACCCAGGACGAGCAGACCAGCAAAACCTGCGCGCCGGCGTCCGCCAGTGCCCTCGCCAGTTCCGGGAACCGCAGGTCGTAACAGGTCATCAGGCCGAACCGCACTCCCCCGTGCTCGAACACCACAGGGTCAGTGGACGGCCCCGGCTTGATGAACTCGGACTCCCCGAAACCCTGTGCGTCGAAGAGGTGGATCTTCCGGTAGGAAGCCAGCCGGCCGCCGTCGGGCCCGAACGCCACCAGCGTGTTGTACGCCCTGCCCGGCTCGTCCGAGGTTTCCACCACGCCCGCCACCAGCGCGATGCGGTGACGGCGGGCAATACCGGCGAGCTCCGTGCAGACGGGGCCGTCCAGCGGCTAGGCCACCTCGGGGAACGTCGCGTCCACCTTCTTCTTCTCGTAGGTGGCGTATTCCGAGAAGGCGGCCAGCGCGGCGCCGCCGCGCGCTGCCTCGGCGGCGAACCGGTCCATCGCAGCGAGGTTGGCCCGGATGTCGGCACCTGACTCCAGCTGCCCCAGCGCTATCCTCACGGCTGTTCCTTCCCGCGGCCGAACGGCCGCACTACAACCCCGACAAGCGTCAGGCGGCTGCCTCGACCGTTGCCTTCTCCGTGGCCGTCATCTCCGGCGGCGAGGCCTTGAACCCGCGGGTTATCAGGGCCAGTACCACCACGCCCAGCACCAGCCAGGACACACCCAGCGTAGTGGCGTTGCTGTCCAGCTGGGAGAGCAGGTAGGCGCAGATGATCGCGCCGATCACCGGGACCACCACGTAGGCCACTGGGTTCAGCTGGTGCCCGGCCCGGCCCGGCGCTGGCGCACATAGTGGAACACCACCGGGGCGTTCACCAGCGTGAAGGCGGTGAAGGCACCAAAGTTGATGAACGACGTCGAGGTGGCCACGTCCAGGAAGATGGCGATCAGGCCGATGATGCCGGTGATCACCAGGTTCACCAGTGGGGGTGTGGAACTTCTCGCTAAGCCGGCCGAAGACCGCCTTGGGCAGGACGGAGTCGCGGCCCATCGCGTACAGCAGGCGGGACGCGCTGGCCTGGGCGGCGAGGCCGGAGGCGAACTGCGCCACCACCAGGCCGGCCAGGAAGACGGCGCCGAAAAGCTGCCCGCCGATCTGCAGGGCGATGGAACTGGCAGCGGACGCCGAGTCCTCGAACACGCCACCGGGGTGCACCAGCTGGGTCACGTAGGACACCGCCACGAAGATGCCGCCGCCGATCAGGGCCACCAGCATGATGGCCCGCGGCATGGTCTTGCGCGGGTTGACGGTCTCTTCGGTGAGGGTGGTGACGGCGTCGAACCCCAGGAACGAGTAGGCGGCGATGGCCGCGCCGGCGGAGATGTGGCGAAGCTGGCGGTGTCGTTGACGAACGGCTGGCTGCTCACCAGTCCCCCGGCGCCGGAGGTGGACACCAAGTTGCCGATGGACAGCGCCACGAAGAACACGATGACCAGCCGCTGGAACGCCGTGAGCACGTAATTGGCCTTGTCCGCCACCTTGATGCCCAGGATGTTCAGCAGCGTGGTGATGACGATGAAGCCCACGATCCAGAGCCCGCTGGGGACTGCGCGCTCAGGTACGAACCGCCGATCAGCCGGATGACCATGGGCAGGAACAGGTAGTCCAGCAGGATGGCCCAGCCCACCAGGAAGCCCAGCCGGGCGGTTGAAGCTATAGGCTTTGCCGATGAGCAGCTGGAACGAAAGGCAGCGGATAGTCGCCTCCGAGGGTGCGGAACTAGCGGTCTTTGAATACGGCCAGGACCCGGCAGCCGATACCCCTACGCTGCTCCTGGTTCACGGCTACCCGGACGACCACCGTGTATACCTTCAGCTCATCCGCGAACTCGCGGAAACATTCCACATCATCGCTTATGACACCCGCAACGCCGGATCATCATCTGTCACCGACAAGCCGGGGAGCTTTGTGCTGCCGGCCCTGGTGGATGATCTGTATGCCGTGCTGGCGGCCACGCATGCCTCGCCCGTTCACCTCGTGGGCCACGACTGGGGGTCCATCCAGGCATGGGCAGCAGTCCAGGACCCTCGTGCCGACGGAAGGATCAACCGCTTCACGAGCGTCTCCGGGCCGGACCTTGGACACTTTTCCTGGTGGATGCGGCAACGGCTGCGGCACCCGCGCGGCTGGGCACAGCTGTTGGGACAACTCTTGCGCAGCTGGTACGTAGCAGTCTTCCAGATACCCATGCTGCCCGAAGCGCTTTGGCGTTTCTTCCTCACCGGCTCCTATGAGCGGGCCACCAGACGCACGGTAGGCGACAACGCCATCCGCGGGCTTGCTCTCTACCGGGCAAACTTCCAAGCCAAACGCCAGCCACCGCTTCAGGTATCGATTCCTGTCCGGGTGATTGTCCCGGTAATGGACCGGTTCGTCTCCCCGAGCCTGACAGACGGTCTGGGCAATTGGGTGTCCAGGCTCACTGTGACGAAAGTGGAAGCCGGCCACTGGTGGCCCGCAACCCACGCCTCCGACTTCGCCAAGCTACTGCAGGAAGAACACAACAACGAACTCTAAACGGGGAATGCCGTGGATTCACCTTCAAAGGTGTCCAGGTTATGTCCCGCTCCGGCTTACTTGTCTGCTGCAGCCTGGGCCGCAACGGAAGACCGATCTCTGTACTTACACTCCTCAGGAGTCGACCCGACCGGCTCCGAAAACCCGAGGACGGCCCGGCTAGCAGACCGTGAGGACATACGACCATCGGGAACAAGCCGCCACAGGGACGTGACCTCGGCCGCGCGCGCCTCGAACAGAGGACCGTCGGGGTCACATGCCTTCGGATGCGTTGGCTTGGTGTCCGGCCGTTCCACCACCTTCAGCCCTGCCGCCTTGATGGCGGCCAGCTGGAGCAGCTGTGACGTTGAGGAAGCGGTGGAGGTCGCCCGGAAGCACGTCGATACCCTGCACCGGACGATGTTCATGGGACTGACGCAGGCTGATAAAACTTAAGCCGCCACCGTGGCGGCCATCCCCGCTCAGGGAACCTTGGCCGCCAGAAAGCTTCGAATAGAGTTGGCGATGACTTCGGCGTCTCTGGGGAAACCTACAAAGTTCCCTGAGCTGCGGCGTATAAGCCACCGTAGGCCGATAAACCAGATACCCGGTGCAGGCGAAGCTGCTCCTTGACGCAACGGCGCCCCCGCGGCATCTGTAAAACCTTCCCCAAGCCACTGGAATGCTCCCGTGTAGCCAGTGCACCAAATGACACTGCCTATCCCCGCGCTTTGAAGGCGAAGTTGTCGGGGCGGATCCATCTCAATCGCCGGTTCCCCTGGGTCCGGTTCGGCCGCTGGTGCTTCAAGCCCGTGAGCTTGAATATGTGCATCGATCATGCTTCGAATGTTCGCTGCGGAACGGTCTCCATAGGCAATGTTGGCTGCGGTGCTGTCGTCGAAAGCGAGGGTGTCACCTTGGACTGCTACGAGTCGGCCGGTGAGTGTTGCTCCAGCCTTGGCCAGCAGCTGCAGGCTGATGTCGTGTCCGTGCGGCGCCCGCAAAGCCGGTACGGCCCGGACCAATCCAGGGTCTGGCAGGTCCTCGGGGCGGTCCTCAAAGAAGCCCGTCTCGTCCAACCACCGAAGAGTGTCTCTTCCGCGATACCTTGCCGATGCGCGACCGACCGGGCAGGTTGCCAGCCAGACACGCCTGCCTGCCGCCAGCAAGTCTTCAGTGATCTGGGTCCCGGACTGTGCGCTGCCGACAACCAGTACCGCCCCTTCGGGCAGATCGCTGGGCTTCCTATATGTTGCGGCATGGCGTTGCATGATTCGATCTGGCAGCCGTCCTGCCAGGGCAGGCACACGTGGTACGTTCTCACCGCCGGTTGCAACCACGATGCTGCGGGCTTGAAGTTGGCCCTCACTTGTCCGCAGGAGCCATCGATCGTCAAGCCGGGCCAGCCCGACGACGTCGATGCCCGTCAGCATCGGCGCTCTCGAAGCCAGCTCTTCCAGACGCTGAACCACTTCCTGCCGGGTCAGGTACGTGTCCGGGTCCTGGGCCCCCAGCATCGTGTTCATGAATGCTGGGTTGTTGATATGAAGCGAATCCCAGCGCTGGGTCCGCCACGTTTCGCCTGGCCGAGCCCGCTCCAGAACGACATGCTCGATGCCGAGTCCCGATAGCGAGGAGCTAGCGGCGAGCCCTGCGGGGCCAGCTCCAACCACCACACAATCAATGACCATGACGCGCCTGCCTTAATCGATCCTCTGGGAGCTCCAGTGTGAGCCGGGATGGGTGGGCCTGTCAGGAACCTATATTCCACCGCGTCTCCTGGACCAGCCGCGCCGGGTCCAAAATGACCATGCCGGCCCGGCCGGTGTGAACAATGCCTTCCTGCCGCAGCTCACGCAGAATCCTCACCACAACTTCCCGTGCAGTCCCCACCGCCTCCGCGAGTTCACTCTGCGATGCCTTGACCACGAGCTCGGTATCAAGCTCCGGGCCCTCCCGGACTTGCTCATGGGCCACTTCCGAGGCCAAATCGAGCAAATGCCGGGCCATCCGTTGCCGGACGCTGGCGAAGGCGCTGTCGGGAATCTCGTAGATGAAAGTCAGGACCCGTTCGCTGAGTTCTTCAAGAAGCGCAACCGCGACCTTCGGATCCTCATTTACCATTCGGCGTACGCTGCCCGGCGACAGGCTCAACAACTTCGTCGCTGTCAGCGTCTGGAGGGAAGCAGGTAAGGAGAAATCCGAGGCAAACAGCGATGCTGCGCCGAGGAGGGATCCTGACCGGCAGTAGCGGATGGTCATGGTGCGTCCGTCCGGAGCTCTGACAAAGACTCTGACTACACCAGACACGATCATTTCCAGGTGCGGATTCGCATCGGCTTCGCGGTGCATTACCGTTCGGGCCGGGAGATCTTTGCGCTGGGCCTCCGAGAGCAGCTTGCGCAGACTATCGGGCGCGACCCCGTGGAGGTGGGAAACCTCAATAGCTTTCAGGACGTCAACATCCACATTGCACCGATCCTTGCGAGTGCTTATCGGCAGCCTGTGGTTATACGCTACAGATGGGCAGCGGGGGCAGCCCTCGGAATTGGTCACTCCGCTCCCCTACACTGGGGTCTGCTCAGCGTATGGTCATCCGAATATGGCCGCAACATGGGCCGACGTTGTCGTTTTTCCCACTGCTGACCGGACGCTTTCGCTGCAGACCAGAAGAGGAGTTCGCAGCACCTGGTTCAGTCGACAAACACGAGGGGCTTCGCCTCGTCGCCTGCTTCAACCCGGCTCGAAACCTTTCCACCCCCGTGATACAGCCAATTGGCCGCCGCCAGGACGGCCATGCCCGCGAACGCAAGACTCGTCCCACCATTGCTAATGCTGATTGCCAGTGTGACCGTGACGAACCCATGTGCGATTTCACGGAAGGCTATTGCCAATGCCATTAACTAGAACGGTCCAACTCTGTGCCTTACTGAGGCACAGAGTTGGACCGCCGAGAATCGATGAGTCTGGTTAGAGAACTTCGCAAGCTTTCAGCTCGACGCCAAGGTCCCCGCCGTCCTGGAAGCTGCCCCGCACCGTGATCGCACTTCCGGGCACAATGGTTGCTGCCCGTGCTGCTGCAAGGTCATTGCAGTTGACGTGCAGGAAGTTGTACTTGTCGCCGTTGTCTACCCGCACGATGTACTGATCCTTATCAAGGAACTCGGTGTCGACTTTATTGACGAAGCCAGTGACCTGCAGAACTTTTCCCTTGTACTTCGCGTCGGCGGCGGCCTCATTGCCCTTAAAATCCGCCAGCAGCTGACCAGCTTCGACCTGCACTACTTCAGCAGCCGGTTTAGCAGGAGCGGCCGCCGCCGCAGGTGCTGCTGCGGGCGCCGCAGCAGATGTGGCTGATGCGTCGGTAGCAGGTGTGGCAGTAGCTGAAGAATTGCTCTTGCCGCCATTCGCCATCGACGAAACGATCGCTATCACCACAATGATCAGCGGGATTATGAAGCGCTTTTTCTTGAACCAGGGGCGAGTCGCCTTACGGTACGCCTTATCGGCTGCAGCTTGGGCTTTGCCATCGCGCTTGGCCTCGGTCAATGTTGTTTTATCTGTCACTGCAGTTCCCCGTCTAAATTGTTGGCTAATTACCCTGGGTGGCTTGTCTTCTCGCGGTATCACTCAGATATAGCCCTGCGTCAAACAGGTGACAGCGTCCCCCCAAGAAGAACTATAACCGTAAAAGGAAGCCGAAGGCACCGGGGTGTCTAAGAATTGCAAGTTCAATACTTCTCCAACATTTATTACGCAGTAAAGCGCTAGTGTTTGCTCAAGATTTGCGCAGTTTTCCCAGAAGCGTCACGCGGAACATATTCGGACCCTTCTTCGCTTTTCGCGGCAACGGTCGATTGTTTTCGTAGTCGTTTGAACGAGCAGCACTGTGGACTGAGCGGGAACAAGCAAGACTCCAAGGTCACGGCGCCGCCCCCACCG
This sequence comes from Arthrobacter sp. SLBN-112, assembly GCF_006715225.1. NCBI lineage: Bacteria > Bacillati > Actinomycetota > Actinomycetes > Micrococcales > Micrococcaceae > Arthrobacter > Arthrobacter sp. SLBN-112. The sequence goes on along the minus strand of NZ_VFMU01000001.1, from coordinate 2,208,118 downwards.
TTGCCGCATTCCCCGAACGATCCAACGCCCGCGCCCTGGACACCCTGGCCATGGTGTTGGACTAGGACGGTTGGCTGGTTCCAACCGGCGCAGCAGCCGGAGCCACGGTAGCGGAAACAACGGACGAGACGGCCAGAGCGTCAATCTTTACCATGGCGCGGTGTAACCCGACCACCATCATGATCGATCCGATGAGAGCGGCCAGAAAGAAAATGGCCGCCACTACGGCCAGTGCACCTGCAGAACTGGAGTAGTACCTTGACGTCTGAGAAGCCGCAGAAAAGGCAAAAATGGTACCGAGTACATACCCGATCAACGACAGGGCGAACCCGAGTCCAAAGATGCCAGCAGATCGCTTAAATTCCAAAACAACTCCTTATGAGGGGACAACTCCAAAAGATTACAGGAAACTTATGAGGCGCGTTCGGCTAAGTCGTTATCCAATGTTGCCTCAAGACCGGCATAGGATTTGCCCAATAAAGTAGGAACAGTACTACCGGGAACCGGCCGCTGTTGAAGAATGAAATGAACGAAACATTGATCAAATCCTTGAACACAACTTTTGAGAGGCGCTGAAGCGAGGGTCGTAAGGAGATTCCGAGGACCAGGACATCCAGCACATGGCAGCGTGGTTGCGGACGTACAGCCGCACGAGTAGGGCAGTTCTCCCCTGTGCGCCGCCCGGCACCTGCACTAGCCTGATCCGCATCAGCGTCCACCGCCGTCGAGGAGCCGTCATGGCCGGGTTTGTGCAGATCATCGAATTCAAGTCTTCCCGCATTAAGGAGATCGAGGAGCTGGGCCAACCCTCCAGAACCGAGGGCAGCACCGCTCCCACGTTCCGCCGCATTCTTGCCACCTCGGACAGGGACCACCCGGGACACTACTTCACCATCGTCGACTTCGATTCCTTCGATTCGGCGATGGAGAATTCCGGCCGGCCCGAAACGTCGGAGTTCGCTGCCAGGATGGCGGCACTCTGCGACGGACCCGTGATCTTCCACAATCTGGATGTTCTGTGGGAGGACACCGGAGACGGTGCGGTCAACGGCTAGGAGCAGGCCATGGCCACGGAAGATCCGGAGCACGACGATGCCGGTACGGGCATGGTTGTTGATCTCCGCCAGCTGGCCTGCAGTAGTGGGGGTTGCGGATGCCACCACGCGGCTGAGCGATGGCCAGGGCGTCACGGTGGACGGGGCCGCCGGAACTGTCTCGTGGTGAGGCTGCCCGGAACGCTGCGCGCCGCCGTCGTACTTCCCCTGTGCCCGTGCCAACGGCGGCCGGTGCCGCGCCAACCGCTCCGGCGTACCCTGAAGCCATGGACCCCGAAGTCCGGACCCTGTCCCTGCGGACCGGCATCACCGTGCCGTGCCTCGTCCAGGGGGACCAGGAAGCGAAGCCGCTGCTCCTGCTGCATGCGTGGGGCGAATCCCGCCACAGCTTCGACCGCCTGCTGCCGGGGCTGACCGGCTTCCGGGTCTACGCTCCGGACCTTCGCGGCCAAGGCCAGGCGGACAAACCGGGAGAGGGCTATTCCCTGGCGGAACAGGCCGGGGACGCCGCCGCGATCCTGGACGCGGTAGGGGCGCAGAGGGCTTTCGTCCTCGGCTCATCGAGCGGCGGCTACGTTGCCCAGCAGCTGGCCGTGATGCATCCCGGGCGGGTGGCCGCGCTGGTCCTCGTCGGGTCACCGCTGAGCCTGCAGGGCCGGCCGGCCGTGGCCGACGAGGTGGAACAGCTGGCCGACCCGATCGACGAGGAATGGGTACGGGCGTCGGTCTCCTGGTTTCCCAGGTACCAGCCCGTTCCCGGCTGGTACCTGGAGGACCGCGTGCGCGACGGCGCCCGCATGCCTGCCCACGCCTGGAAGAAGCTCCTGGCCGGGTTGACCTCCGCCGCCCCACCCACCGATGCGGGCACAATCCGGACGCCCACGCTGATTATCTGCGGCGGCAACGACAACCTGCTGCCACAGCGGGACCGGGAGCTGCTGGCGGCGCGGATTTCGGGCGCCAAGCTCAAGGTCTATCCCGACGCCGGGCATTTAGTCCTGTGGGAGTGCCCGGACCGGGTCCTGGCGGATGCCGGGGCGTTCCTGAACTCGCTCGGCCGGGGTTGACGCCTGCCCGTAACATCCCTGCCAGCGGGCCTGTCTGGGCCTGAGCAAGTGATTATTTGTATTTCACGCTGCACCGCCAACCGACCAGGCATTGCGAAGGGCGCGCCCGGCCGAAGCCGGACGCGCCCTCTGTTCACGCGAACCCAGAACGGATTCAAAGCGCTGGATTTAGTCGACGAGCGCCGGCGACTTGACCTCAGCAGTTGCGTCAACAGCGACCGCGTTTTTCCGGTTCCGGTGGTTCAACCAATTGGCCACGGCCAGCAGTGCCACGAGCCCGAAGGTGCTCAGAAGCTGCGGCCGGGAATACTCGCCGATGAAGCCCACCGTGAAGATCGCCGCGAGGATGACCAGACCAAGGGACGTGAGCCACGGGAACCCGGGCATCCGCAGCGGAAGCGCGGTTCCGTCACGGTCGGCGCGGAGGCGCAGCGCGAGCTGGGCCAGGAGCGCGGAGGTCCACACCAGCAGGCACGTCGACCCGACGATATTCAGCAGGACGGGAAGGACCTTTTCAGGGAACGCCAGCTCCAGCACCACAGTGATCACGCCGAAGGCGACGCTGGCCAGCACCGCGACCACCGGAACCCGGGCCCTGGACACGGAAGCGAGCCAACGCGGCGCCTCGCCGCGCTCGGCGAGGGAGAATGCCATCCGGGAAGCACCGTAGAGGTTGGCGTTGAGGGCGGACAGCAGTGCCGCGACGGCCACCAGGGTGATGGCGGTGGCAGCGCCCGGCATGCCGGCGGCGTCCAGCACCGCGGCGAACGGGCTCTTCAGCCCCGCCGAACCTACGGGTACCACCGCGGCGATGACGAAGATCGCGCCGATGTAGAACACCAAAATCCGCCACAGCACCGTCCGGACAGCCTTCTTGACGCTGCGGGCCGGCTCAGCGGTCTCGGCTGCAGCAACGGACACAATCTCAGTGCCGCCGAATGCGAACGCCACCACGAACAGCGCCGTCGCAATCCCGGCAAAACCGCTGGGCGCGAACCCGTCACCCATGAAGTTCGACAGACCCGGCGACTGCACGCCCGGCAGCCAACCGAACAGCAGCGCAGCGCCCACCAGGAGGAACCCGACGATCGCCGCCACCTTGAGCAGCGCGAACCAGAACTCGAACTCGCCGAAGTTCTTCACACTGGTCAGGTTCACGGCGGTGAGCACCACGATGAACACGAAGGCCATCAGCCACACCGGCAGGGCCGGGAAGATCGTGGCCAGCAGGCCCGCCGCACCCAGCGCCTCGGCCGCGATGACCACCACCAGCTGCAGCCACCACAGCCAGCCCACGGTTGCGCCGGCCACTGGGCCGTAGGCCTTGGCGGTGTAGACGGAGAAGGCACCGCTGTCCGGGTTGGCGGCAGCCATCTCGCCGAGCGCCCACATCACCAGGATGATGAGCGTGCCGGCCACGAGATAGGAGATCAGCACCGCCGGGCCAGCGGCCTGGATGCCGGCGCCGGAGCCGATGAACAGGCCCGCGCCGATGGCGCTGCCCAGGCCCATCATGGTGAGCTGCCTGGGCTTGAGGGCCGCGCCGAGGGCGCGGGCAGACGTCTTTGTCTGTTGTTCCATGGAGATTCCTCTGGTTGTAGGTGGAACGGAGTTAGGGGTTGGGGTCAGTAAGTTGTCAGGCGGCGTGGGCTGCCAGGAGCCGGAGCACGCGGTCGTTGGAGGCGGGATCGGCAACGGTGATCCGCACGCCGTCGCCCTGGTACGCGCGGACCAGGATGCCGGCGGCGTCAAACGCCTCCACCAGCCGGTCCCGGAGGTCCTCATCGGCGCGGATCCACAGGAAGTTGCCCTGGCTCGGCTGCAGTTTCCAGCCCTGCGCCTCCAGCTCAGCGGCCATCCGGCCCCGCTCCCGCCTCACCAACGAAACCCGCGCCTCCATCTCCTCCCCCGCCTCCAGCGACGCGATGGCCGCCTTCTGGGCCAGCGCGCTCACGGCGAAGGGCAGGGCGGTGCGGCGCAGTCCTTCCGCGATGGCGGGCGCCGCGACGGCATAGCCCACCCGCAGGCCGGCGAGGCCGTAGGCCTTGGAGAAGGTGCGCAGGATGCAGACGTTCGGGAACCGGCGGTAGAGGGCCAGGGAATCCGGGCCACTGCACGCCTCGGCGTACTCCACGTAGGCCTCGTCGATCACCACCAGGACGCTGGACGGCACGGCCTGCAGGAAGGCCTCGACGCGTTCGTGGCCGATCGGCACGCCGGTGGGATTGTTTGGCGTGCAGAGCAGGACCACCTTGGTGCGGTCGGTGACGGCGGCGGCCATGGCGTCGAGGTCGTGGCCTTCAAGGTGGTCCAGCGGGACGCGGACCGGCCGGGCGCCGGCCAGCTCCACCAGGATGGGGTACGCCTCGAAGGAGCGCCACGCGAAGACCACCTCGTCCCCGGTGTCGCACAGCCCGGTGATGATCTGCTGGAGGACGCCCACGCTGCCGGGTCCCACCGCCACCTCCCCGGCGGTGACGCCCAGGTGCCGGGCCAGCCGTTCGCGGAGTTCGACGGCGGCGCTGTCCGGGTAGCGGTTCATGGTGCCGGCCGCGTGGGCCACCGCAGCCACGGCTGCGGGCAGGGGGTCGTAGTGGCTTTCGTTGCTGGCGAGGGCCGCGATGTCCGCGCCGGCGCCGCGGCGGCCCGGGATGTAGGCCGGAAGTCCGGCCACGGCGTCCCGAAGGGTGGGGAGCGCGGTCTCCGGAAGGCCAGCGGCCGGGGCGGCCGCGATCTGGTCAAGGGTCATGAGGACCGATCATGATTGTGACCCCAGCCACAATGCAAGATACCCTCAACCCATTGGGACTTCTGCTCAACTTCTAGTACCTCCGGTGAAAATATGACCATCGCAACCTCCCGCACCATCGATTCCCTCGACGGCAGGATCATCCTTGCCCTGGACAAGGACCCCGAAGCCAGCGCCCTGGCACTCTCCCGGACACTCGGCGTCGCACGCAACACCGTCCACGCCCGGCTAGCGCGACTGGAGCGCAGCGGCGCGCTCCGCACCTTCAGCCGCAGGCTGGACCCCGCAGCACTGGGCTACGAACTCACGGCCTTCCTCTCCCTGCACATCAGCCAGACGCGCGCCGGCTCGGTGGAAAACGGACTGGCCGCGATCCCCGAAGTCATCGAGGTGCACGCCACTGCCGGCGACGCCGACCTCATGGCCAAGGTGGTGGCGCGCGGCACCAGCGACCTCTACCGCATCACCAACCAGATCCTGGAGATCGACGGCATCCAGCGCACCAGCACGGCCATCTCGGTCCTGGAACTCATGCCGCCCCGCTTCGACGGCCTCCTGGCCCGGCTGTCCGAGCAGGAATCCCGCGCCGCCGACTAAATCCGGGTGATCCACAGCACAACTGGGCAGATTCTCACTTTCTCCCGCTTCTGCTGCCAATAATCCCAGTTGAATGTTTGGGTGTTGCCGATCTGATGGCCGAAGCGCAGGATTCCTGCATGACTTCACTTACCGTCTCCGGCCGCGTGGCGCAGGTTCTCAGCAGCTATGTCAGCGATGTCTTCGGCGTCATGGGCAACGGCAACGTCTACTTCCTGGACGCCGCGGAGCAGCTGGGCCTGCGCTTCTCCCCCGTCCGGCACGAGGGCGCCGCCATCGCCGCCGCCGATGCCTACTACCGGACGTCGGGACGCCTGGCCGCGGGCACCACTACCTACGGCCCCGGGTACACCAACGCCCTCACCGCCCTGGCCGAGGCGGTCCAGGCACAGATCCCGGTGGTGCTGGTCACCGGGGACGCCCCCACCAGCGGAGCCCGGCCCTGGGACGTGGACCAGACGGCCATCGCTGCGGGCCTCGGCGCGGCCACCTTCACCGTCACCCGCGACGCCGCGGGCGCCATCACCCGGCAGGCGGTGGAGTACGCACTCACCCGGCGCACCGCCGTCGTGCTTGCCATCCCCTACGACCTCGCGGCACTCGAGGCTGAGGAAGAAGGCCTCCCCGCGCCGTTGGAAGCAAAGGTGACGCACGACGGCGGCACGGACCTTGGGCAGGTGGCCCGCCTGCTCGCCGGGGCCAAGCGCCCGCTGATCCTGGCCGGCCGCGGCGCGCACCTCGCCGGCGCCGGACCGGAACTCCGCGAACTCGCCGACCGGCTCGGCGCACTGACCGCCGGAACCGCCCTGGCGCTCAACCTCCTCAACGGCGAGGGGTACCTGGGCGTCGCCGGCGGTTTCGGCACCGACACCGCGGCGGGCCTCATGGGCGAGGCGGACGTGGTCCTGGTGGCCGGGGCCAGCCTGAGCCCGTTCACCATGCGGTTCGGGCACCTGCTTGGCGCGGACAGCACCGTCATCCAGATCGACGCCGCCCTGCAGCCCACGCACCCGCGGGTGGACCTGTTCGTTCAGGCAGATGCGAAGGCTGCTGCTTCTCAGCTTCTCTCTTTGGTTGAAGGAGAGGCTGCGGCTGTTGCTTGGCGCGCGGAAGCTTCTAAGCGTCTGGATGCGGGACCGGGGCATGATGCCGGATCCGCTGAAACCCCGGACGGCCGGCTAGACCCGCGTTCCCTGGCCACCGCGCTGGACGCCGTGCTGCCGGAGCGCCGCACGGTAGTGCAGGACGGCGGACACTTCATCGGCTGGGCACCCATGTACTGGAACATCCCACGGCCGCAGGACCTGGTGATGGTGGGCACCGCCTTTCAGTCGATCGGGCTGGGACTGGCGAGCGCCGTCGGGGCAGCCCGTGCGCTGGAGGACGGCCGCACCCTGGTGCTGGCCTCGGGCGACGGCGGTTTCCTGATGGGCCTGTCCGACCTCGAATCGCTGATCGGCGCGGCCCGCAGCGCCATCGTGGTGATCTACAACGACGCCGCGTATGGGGCAGAGATCCACCAGTACGGATCGCAGGGCCTGACCGAGAAGCCGATGCTGATCCCTGAGGTGGACTTCAGCGGAGTGGCGCGGGCTTTGGGGGCCGAGTCCGCGGTCATCCGGTCGCTTGGTGACCTGTCCGCGCTTCAGGACTGGATCGACGCCGGCGCCAAGGGCACCTTCGTGGCCGACTGCCGAATCACCTCCAGCGTCCGGGCACCGTGGTTGACCGAGTGGATGAACGCGACGCGGGCGGCGAAGGCGGCGGTGGCCGGGTGAGAGCCGCCTGAGCGAAGTTGCTCCCGCTACCCGCGGTCATCGGTATCGTGGTACTTCCCATAACCCGTGTGACGCCTTCGGGGTTGGGGCCCACGCCTACCTAATACCTTCCCTCTGGCCTCCCCTATTAGGCTCCGCTGCTGCCCAAGGTGTGGCGGCCAGACGTACAGCGTTCCCGCCGGGAGGTGATGAAATGGCCCGTGTGCCACCCACATGACCCCGAGGACACCATCATCCGCCTGCTACGCCTTTTCATCGCTCTGCTACTCGCGGCGGCCGTCACTGTTGCGATCCCCGGCCCCGCCCAGGCAGCTAATGTCGGACAGCCTGGGCCATCATTCGCAGGCGACGGCGATTCCGGCCCACCCTGGCTGGGCCCATCCATTCGGCTGAGATCTTCGACCCACAATGCTCCCCCTTGACGTCGCTCCGGCCTATCCTTCGCGAGGGCACCGACAAAAAATCGCATCCCACACAAACAGCCGGCACATTGATACACAGCGTAAAGCCAAGTTCTTTCCAGCCGGTACGGCGACGGCGGAGTGCTCGGTCACTGCGGCCAGCGCAGCGACGGGGTCGCGTCTTCAACTGACGCAGATTTTTTGGACAAAAGTATGCAGTAAGGACTGAGCCGACATTCTCTAGAAGGCTTTTCCACAGAACTGGGACGATGACCTGATTAGCCCGGTGCATGACAGAGCGCCTGACTGGATGATGGGATTCAGTCAGGCGCGTGAGTGTCAGTGGTCTGTCATCGCGGGGCTTCGGATTCCGCTGTAGGCTGCCACGGCCCCTACCAGGAAAATGAGGACGGCGAGGTAGATCAGGCCGAGGTGCCCAAGCGTAGCCAGACCCCACGGGTAGTGCGCGGGAAGAGCCACCGCGAGTGCGACGACCGGGACGATAACGGCAGTAACGAAAGCCCACCGTTCTCCGCGGCGCACCCCATACCAGGACAGGCCCGCAACAGCCAGCCCGGTTGCAGCAATGAAGCCGCTGAGCGCGATTTGAAGATGGCTGACGTAGTGATACAGCTGCGGGCTGAACGCCTCGATCGCCGACTTGCCCTTGTCCACTTGATCTGGTCCGATGCCCAGCTCGAGGAAGGCGTCCGTGAAGTTCATGACCAGGAAGATCACACCGTACCCGACAAATGCCAGCCCGGCCAGCGCCATGAGAGCGGCTCCTGTCCGGAGGCGGGACTGTTGCCGTTGGGGAGTTTGCATGGTGGGCACGGCCACCACTTCCTTTCTTATTCAAGTAGATACTTGAATATGAAACCTATCCGGGTAGGCTTGTCAAGAGATCTCTTGAATAGGGGGTGCGAGTGGGCGACCAGCAGGCTAAGAATGCGCTCTACGACGTCCTCGTAGAAGCCGCCAAGGCCCTGGGGAACGGCAGGCGGGCACAGCTGATCGAGGTCCTTGGCCAGGGCGAACGGTCGGTTGAGGAGCTCTCCGGAGAGATCCACCAGAGTACCGCCAACACATCCCAGCACCTGCAGCGCTTGCTGCGGGCCGGCCTCGCCTCCTCCCGGCGTTCGGGGACGCGAATCTATTATTCGCTTGCCAGCCCGGCAGTCGAGCGGCTATGGAGGGCACTTCGCGAAACAGCCGAATCCCACACCGGGGAGCTGGGCGAGCTCGTGCGTGCCTACGTCGGCGATCGTGCCGAGCTCAGCATGATCACGCGCGACGAACTGCTTCTGCGGCTGCGGCAGGGCGACGTCGTAGTGCTGGACGTGCGGCCGCTGCCGGAATACGAGGCCGGACATATCCCAAATGCGATTTCCGTGCCCTTGCCGGAGGTCAAGTCTCGACTGCGCGAGATTCCCAAGGGGAGCGAAATCGTCGCCTACTGCCGCGGACCATACTGCCTGTATGCGGACGAGGCCGTGCGGCTGCTCGCGGATGAAGGGCGCGTCGCCGTGAGGCTCGAGGAAGGCTTCCCCGAATGGAAGGCGGCAGGGCTCCCGATAGAAGCCTCGGCCAGGTGAGCGGCTTCCATCCAAGACTGCGGATTGTCCGCTGGCGAGGTCACTGCACTGGCGCCCAACATCAAAGCTGCCCAGACGCGCGAGATCGAGCAGATGAGGGGCCGTGGCTCAAGTACTGGAGCGTGAATCCGTGCGGGCCGCCGCAGGCTCATCGCAGCGCTGCGCCGAACCGTTCTCCGATTCCGGTCAGGCGCTCCAGCGGCTCGGTGGCGAAGACCAGGCGGACGTAGTCCGGCGCCACGTGTTGTCCCCACTCCGTCATCGGCGTCGCGGCAATGCGTCCGTGCAGGAGCAGCCGTTGCGTGAGCTCGGGCGCCTTCATGCCGAGCGCGCTCGCGTTAACCAAAAGCGACCACCCGCCGTCGGGCTTGACCACCGGCAACCCGTCCAGTTCACGCAGAATCAGGTCCCGGCGCGCCTGCCAGTCCGCCACGGCGGCAGCAACGCCGTCACCGGGGACGCCGTTCTTGGAAGCCGAGAGCGCTGCTGCCGCGCCAAGTTGTCCGAAGCCGCTGGCCACAGCGGTGTTGTACGTTGCCGCCAGCGCCACGTCCCGCATGACCTCAGCCGGCCCAACAGCCCACCCGACGCGCCAGCCGATCATCCTGTAGTTCTTGGATACCCCGCCCAGTGTGATGGTGCGCTCCGCCAATTGCTCCAATGACGCCGGGTGGCGGGACTGCAGGCCGTCGAAGAGAATCCTGTCCATGGCCGCGTCGTACAGCAACCAGCAATCTGCCGCGCAACATGCTTCCGCGACGGCGTTCCATTCCGCATCCGTGAACACATGCCCGGACGGCATGGACGGACTCATCAGAAGCAGTGCCCGCGTCTTTTGGGTCACGGCCGATGCCAGCCTGTCCAGATCCAGCCGCCAATGGCCGTCGACCACCATCAGGGGCAGGAAGACGGGCGACGCGCCGGCAAGCCTGATCCGGTTGATGAACCCCGCGTACGTGGGATCGGTGACTACCACTTCGTCGCCGTGATCCACCGTGGCCAGAAGGGTGCTGAGAAGGCCGGCGAGCGCGCCGCCGGTGATGGCCACTTCGGTAGCGGGGTTATAGGCGCGGCCCGTTTGCGCGCTGAGCTGTTCGGCAACTAGTTCGCGCAGCTGCCCAAGACCGGTGAAGGGCAGCCAGCTGTTCGCATCCCGGCGGCCGACAGCCTCCCTGGTCACGGCCACTGCCGAAGGCGGCGGGGCGGTGTCCGTGTCCAGGTTCTCCATCCGCAGGACATCGGGATCATGGCCTGCGGCTGCCGCGGCCTTCTCGATGCCGAAAGGCTGGATGTTCAGGAACCGTGCCGTTCTCCCGCGGGGCATGAGTCGAGCGTCCCACCGCCCCGTGGGGCTGTCAATGAAGCAACGGCCACAGCACCGGGCAGGCTGCGACGCCGCGGGCGCCATCACCAGGCAGGCGGTGGAGTACGCACTCACCCGGCGCACCGCCGTCGTGCTTGCCATCCCGTACGACCTCGCGGCGCTCGAGGCTGAGGACCAGGACCTTCCGGAGCCAACCATTTTGGACGTGGCGGACGACGGCGGCGCGGACCTTGCGCGCGTGGCCCGCCTTCTCGCCGGGGGCACGGCGGCCGCTGATCCTCGCCGGCCGGGGTGCGCACCTCGCCGGCGCCGGCCCGGAACTCCGCGAACTCGCTTGCGAGCGCCGTCGGGGCAGCCCGCGCGGTGGAGGACGGCCGCACGCTGGTCCTGGCCGCCGGCGACGGCGGTTTCCTCATGGGCTTGTCCGACCTCGAACCGCTGATCGGTGCCGCCCGCAGCGCGATTGTCGTGATCTACAACGACGCCGCGTACGGGGCCGAGATCCATCAGTACGGCTCGCAGGGGCTGACCGAGAAGCCGATGCTGATTCCCGAGGTGGACTTTAGCGGTGTTGCGCGGGCGTTGGGGGCCGAGTCCGCGGTGATCCGGTCCATTGGTGACCTGTCCGCGCTGCAGCACTGGATCGTGGCCGGCGCCCAGGGCACCTTCGTGGCGGACTGCCGGATCACCTCCTCCGTCCGCGCCCCCTGGCTGACCGAGTTGCGGTTTCAGCAGGACCACGGTGACAACTTACTAGCGCTGCCGCCGCGGAAGCGCTGAAGCTGTAGTAGGTGCGGGCGTGGATCCTGCACGCCACAAGAGCCAGGCCCACCAGAGTTGAGCTGCCCCTAACGTCAGCCCGGACAGCACCCCGAGGACAGGCAGGAAGGGGCCCGCCAGGGCGACGAAGGCCGGTGCTGCGATGGCCAGCAGGATGCCGGCGGCGCGAGGAAAGACACGGGCACCCGCAGCCGTCACGCCAAGAATGCTCAACCCCAGGGGCCACCCCAAAATAAGTGCGCCTACGACAATCATGGCCGGGGAGGTGAGCAGCGGCCCGTTCAGTGATAGCAACTCCGGAGCATTGACGGCAAGGATGGGAAAAACTACCGCTTCCAGTCCCATGACCGCGGAGCCACCCAAGGTTCCGATAAAGCTGACCGCCAGCGCAGCCTGGCCCCAGCGACCCAGCCGCCTGCCGTAGGAGGCCGATATGCCGCAGGCTCCCACGAATGCCAGCGCTACCGACACCAGCATGCAGATGTGGATGGCAGTCCACAGCGGAGTTTCCCCAACCGATTCGCTCAGAGGATTGGTGAGTATATCCGGATGCAGCGGTGTGGTGGCCGCCACGAGCAGGCCACTGACTGCCATCGAAACGGCGGACACTCGAAGCGGAACCGGGACGCTGGGCGAACCGTCTGCAGGTTGCACTTGCAGCTGAAGGGAACTCATGTGAGGTCAGCTCGTCCTAGGCGTCGCGGCGGCCGCAAGCTTCTCGGCGGGGCTACGGAAGAAGCCCCAGTACACGCTGAGCACCAATTCCCACAACAGCACAAGTAGGAACGATGGCGAGAAGCCGGATTGACCGATGTTTATTCCAGTCACGACGGCGACAGTGACATTGCCCGCACCGATTGCCACGCCAGTCCAAGCCATGAGGCGGCCCAACTCCTGTGTCTTAAGGGCCGCTGCCGCGGCGCAGAGGACGAACAATCCGGCCGGCAGCAGGTCCAACATAAAGGCGACTAGGCCTATTTGCGAGAGTACAAGTGCCTGCTCGGGTGAAATCTCAGCACGCAACAGAAAACCCGTGACTAGCGGCGCATCAGATCCGATCTTCACTGCAATCTCAACGATTCCCCCAACCAGAGCGGCGGCAGCCAACCATCCCGCGTCCCGCACGCGCCAGCAAACGTAACCGACAAAGACCATCCATGCCACGAAGGCAAACAGTTCGAGGCTGATTGCCGCCTGAACCAGCGGACTACTGGCCCACCGCCCCCAGGAATCGAGGATCTCTTGCCCGGTAGGTGCATCGGGCAACGCGGGATCATTTTCGACGGCAATGGCAGCGTTGGCCAGGATGAAATACCCGGCGCCGCTGAAAGCTCCGATCCTGTCCATGGCGGTCATGGCTCTCCCTGGTGTCGGCTGTCCCGGGCCTTTACGTCCCCTGGACGGTATTTTTTTGGCTGGGACGGGTTGGATTTTCATGGTGATTCCTTGCCTTTGGTGCTGGCGCTACCGCGGCGGGCGGTTTTGTGTGGACGTCCGAACCGGTCGGACGGAATGGCAGCTTTGGGTGGCCGGACGACGCTGGTTCATCTGCCGATGATGAAGCGGAACTTCCAGAGCTCTGGTGAGCCTTTCAGCGGCTCGGGGGCAGGATTTTGTTGACTTGGGACGTCATGCGAGTCCGTTGATGTTTGCGGTGCCGTGCTTTCCCGTTCGCTTCGGGAGGGTTCGCCCCCAATGAGGCCGAGGCTGATGACCATGGTGATGATGAGCCATGCGGTTCGTTGTTCATGGTTCCGGTCCATCGGGGTTCCTTAGGTCTTTCTCGTCCATACTTCATGGAGTTGATGGGCACCAGTGTTGACCTTGGAGCACCTGTGGCGCGTCGATTCACGGTCGCCATTCGGCTTACACCAGGAAGAGGCTCCGCGCGGTCACCAACTACATCCCAAGGCGTAGCGGCGGCTGGTCCCGGGTTCATATTGACCGTGGCTTTTGACCGTGGGGATGGATAGTGTCCACTCATGGAAGCCACACAATCCGGTAGGCAGTGCTCCCGTGGCGGCCGGTGAAACGGACGGCCGTCTCCGCGTGGTCCTGATCGACGACGAAACACTGATCAGGGCAGGGCTGACGCTGCTGCTGGAATCTGAGCCGGACATGGTGGTGGTTGGAGAGGCCGGTGACGGGCGGGCCGGCGTGGAAGTGGTGGCGGGGCTGCAGCCCGATGTCGTGGTGATGGATATCCGCATGCCCGTGATGGACGGCGTCACCGCAACCCGCATCCTTACATCAGAGGAGTTCAACGCCGGTCGCAAGGAAGCGATACCGGTCCTCATTCTGACCACTTTCAATGAAGACGAAGCTGTCCATGCCGCACTCCGCGCCGGCGCCTCCGGTTTCATCCTCAAAAACTCGGCGCCACGCATCCTGGCGTCTGCCATCCGCGCTCTCGCCGCGGGAGCCGGCTGGCTCGACCCCAACGTCACCCGCAGGCTTCTCGAGGAATTCTCCCACAGACCGGAGCCCTATCTCCCGAGCCATGCAGACCTGGACCAACTGACCCGCCGTGAACGGGAAGTGCTCGCCGCGATCGCCACCGGGATGAACAATGGCCAGATCGCCGAAAGGCTGTTCCTGAGTGAAGCGACAGTGAAAACCCACGTGCACCGCATCCTCATGAAACTTGGAGTGGCAGACCGGGCGCAGGCAGTGGCGCTGGCCTACCGCTCGGGCCTGGTCAAGCCTGGCGGAGGCGGCTGAACCCGCCTGCAAGGGAAGCTATGACGGTGGTTGCGGAATGCGGCTACACCCCCAGATGTATACCAATTGCTTTCAGAGGATGGATGAAGGGCAGGAACCGCCCGGCGCAGACTGAGGACACCGGAAAAGGTCCTGTCCGGCAGCACGATTGTGAGGTGGCTACGATGGCCCAGGAAAATTCGCTTGTCGAGAGCGCTTTTCAACGTACGGCCCACGTGAATCGTTGGTTTGGCCTCATCAAGGCCAACGTCACTGTCGTGCTGCTGGCATTCGTCATCGAGCTGGCCAGCTTTTTCCCGGCCACCGCTGACTCGCTGTCGGGAGTTGTCGCGATGGCAGCTCTTGCGTACGTGGCGGCCGGGTTCGTCCCGCTCCTTTGGAGACACCGCGCCCCGGTGACGGTTTTTTCCGGGCTCCTGTTGCATCAGGCAATCTTCGTGTTCTTCACAACTCCGAACTACTTAGACTTTTCTGAGATTTACCGGATCCCTTACATGCCAATAACCACTGTCCTCGTCGCACTGGCCGCAGTGGCATCCGATCGGTCGCTGCGGCAGTCCCTTGCCGCCTACATCACCGCCGTCGCCCTTCCGGTCCTGATTAGTGCGCGCGGCAGGCCCTTTGATGAAGATCTCTGGTTCATCGGTACCGGAGGCGTGTGGTTGGGGGGAGCCTGGGCATTCGGCCGATTTGTGGCCCGAAACCGTCTCCGCATCACCGCGTTGGAAGAAGAACGCCGCAAAGTTGAAGCCGCCGTAGCGCAGGAACGTGCGCACATCGCCGCAGACCTGCACGACATCGTCTCGCATGCCGTCACCGTGATGATGCTGCACGCGGCGGGCGGACGCAGGGTCATAGATACCGATCCCGAACGTGCGGCCCAAGCCCTGGAGGTGATCGAGTCTGTTGGCACTGAGGCTACGCAGGAACTTGCCCGCCTTCTGCGACTGCTGAAACCGGCCGGCGAAAGGGCAGACAAAGAACAGCAAACCCCGCTGCCCACCCTGGGCGATATCCACGGGCTCATCGAACCTGTGCGGTCGGCCGGAGTAAGGGTGGACGTAAGGGCCACCGGGGAGGCCGGAAAGCTGGACCCCAGCGTGGCCCACGCCGCGTACCGCGTGGTGCAGGAGTCACTGACGAACATCTCCAAGCACGCCGGATCCGGAACAAACGCACTCATCGATCTTCGCTGGGAACCCCACAACCTGACTCTAAAGATTTCCGACGACGGAGCCGGAAGTCCCGGCAAGCGCAATGACTCGATGTCGGGTTATGGGCTCCTGGGGCTGAAAGAGCGGGTGGAAGTTGCTGGCGGAAGCATCGAATGGGGGCGGGAAGACGGGGGATTTGTACTGACGGCGCGCCTTCCCTCGTCGTCTTAGTGGCTACTAACGGCGTCAAAGGTGGAAAGGCCCAGCTTTATGACTTGGATTCCCCAAACCCCTGCCCGTCGAAAAGGCGGATCCTTGGGGTAGAAAGGTACGCAGCCGCTGCGGCACGGCAGGGCGCCGCAAAGCACCACCTTTTGTCGTAGCAGCGGCTTAGGATTTCTTCCATGAGAATTGCCGTTGCCGGGGGAACCGGTACAGTGGGCCGCTACGTTGTGGTCATCGCCAAGGAGCGCGGGCACGATGTGGTCAGCCTCAGCCGCACCGAAGGGGCGGACCTGGTTAACGGGCGCGGCCTCGACCAGGCACTCCAGGACGTCGAAACCGTGATCGACGTCGCCGGCATCCAAACCGTGTCCACCAAGAAGGCCGTGGATTTCTTCACCAATGCCACCCAGAACCTGCTGGGGGCGGAGAAAAAGGCTGGCGTAAAGCACCATGTGGCGCTGTCCATTGTGGGCATCGATAAGGCCAATTCGGGACTGTACGCCGGGAAGCTGGTGCAGGAGGACGAAGTGAGGCACGGCGGCGTTCCCTGGACCCTCCTCCGGTCCACCCAGTTCCACGAGTTCGTACCGATGTCCATCAAGGCCGCCTCAGTGGGCCCGCTGGTGTTCGTGCCCACCATGGTCACCCAGCCGGTGGCGGCAAAGGAGGTGGCCGCAGCCCTGGTGGACGCGGCCGAGGCCGGCCCGAAGGGACGCATCCCGGACCTCGGCGGCCCGCGGACCGAACAGCTGAAAGGCCTGGTCGCGGCCTACCTGGCCAAGACGCAGCAGAAAAAACGGCCTGTTCCGCTGCACCTTCCCGGCCCCATGGGCAGGGCAATGCGCAACGGCGGGCTGATCCCGGCGCCGGGCTCCGCCGTCGGACGCCAGACGTTCCTGGAGTGGCTGGAAGCCAACGACGCCGCGTAAAAGCCGATGCCAAATGGGGCAGTTGCCCCATGCCCTTGCTGCGGCCCGGTCCTAGTCTCAGGGCATAGAGAAAAGGAGGCGGCCATGACCACCTACCAGCCGCAGTCATCAGTAGGGGCAACACCGACACTTGCCGACCTTCCGGAAGACCCGGCGGAGCATTTCGCCGGCTACGCCGTCCTGGGATTACCTTTCACCAGCGGCCACTACCTGGCCTTCCGGGATTTTCCCGTGAGCTCCGTTGGCCCCGGCTACCGCTCCGTCTGGCACCGTACGCCCGGCGGCGAGTGGACCATCTACGCCAACACGGCGCCGGAGTTCAGCTGCGCACGCTACTTCGGTGCGGCCGTGCACCAAACGGTGGAGACCGACGTCGACATCCAGTGGAGCGGGCCGTTCACCGCCGTCATCACTGTCCCGGGCGTCGTTGACTGGCGCCTGCAACTGGGCACCTCCGCGGCCACCTCAATGCTGACCGCCATGGCCGTCCGGATGCCTGAAACGCTGTGGCGCAACGAGTTGGTGCTCCGCGCCATGGGAGCCTTCGCCGGGCCGCTGCTGAACGCCGGCAAGATGTTGGTCTCCGGCGTGGTGCCCAACGGCCAGACGTTCCAGGCCCAGCCCCGGCAGCTGTGGCTGGTCACGGATTCCCAGGCCACCATCCTGGGTGAGGACGCGGGGCAGCCCGGGGCACTGGAGGTGCAGGACCACCTGGCGGACTTCTGGCTTCCGCAACGTGGACTGTTCGGAGCGCAGGTGGGCGTGCGGTTCCCGTCCACCGCCCATGCCGGGGAGCCGGAACCCGCCAGCGAACGTGCCGGGAAGAACCAGGCGGCCTGACGGCGGCGGGCTGGTCCGTCCGTCCCTACTACCCGAGGTGATGGCTTCCCTAGAATGGCACGTGTGAAGCCGTCACCGGCAGGACCCCGCCGCAGTGAAGTCCTGGCCGCACTGTCCCTCGCCATCGACCTGGGCCTGGGGCAACCGATGGAGCACATGCTGCGCTCATGCCTGCTGGCGTTGCGGATCGCCAAGGCAGCGGGAGTTGACGCCGCCGGCCAGGGCAGGCTCTACTACGCCAACCAGGTGGCATGGATCGGGTGCCACGCGGATTCCTTCGAACTGGCAGCGCTGTTCACGGACGACATCGCTTTCCGCGCCGACTACTACAACCGCGACCAGCGCGGACTGCCCATGTACGCCGGCATGTTCAGCCATGCCGGCGCGGGCCTCCCGCCACTGGCCCGCTTTGCATACTGGACGCGTTTCGCGGCGACGGGCAGCGCCGCGGTGCGAAACATGATTGCCTCGCACTGCAGCTCCGCCGGTGTGCTGGCCACCAATGTGGGGCTCGACGGCGACGTGGCAGGACTGCTTGCCCACACCTTTGAGCGCTGGGACGGCAAGGGCCTGCCGGAGGGAGTAGCGGGGCCGGACATCCCGCTGGAAATGCGGATCATGCATCTCGCGGATACGGCAGAGGTGTTCCTGCGCCAGGAGGGCGTGGCTGGTGCGGTGGCGATGGTGCGGGCGCGCCGCGGGAGCCAGTTCGATCCAGCCCTGGCCGGGCTGTTCATCGACCAGGCCGGGGCGCTCACCGAAGGACTTCTCGAGGTCGACTGCTGGCAGGCGGCCCTGGACCTGGCTCCCGCCGACGCTCCCCTGTCCGGCCCGCAGCTGGACGCGGTCCTCCGCGCGGTCGGTGACTTCGCAGACCTCAAATCCCCTTATACGGCCGGTCATTCCCGCGCCGTGGCTGCCCTCGGCGCGGCTGCGGGCGAGGAGCACGGACTCCCAGCCGAAGACGTCACGCAGCTCCGCCGCGCAGGATGGGTTCATGACATTGGCCGGCTGGGAGTATCCAACCAGGTCTGGGACAAGAAGGAGCCCCTGTCCCGGGCGGACCTGGAACGTATCCATATGCATCCGTACCTGGGCGAACGGATCCTCAGCCGCGTCCCCGGGCTGAAGGGCGAGGCGGCCCTGACCGGCCTGCATCATGAACGGCTGGACGGGTCCGGCTACCCGCGAGGGATTGGCGGAACGGAGCTGGGCATCAAGCAGCGGATCCTGGCGGCCGCCGATTCCTACCATTCCTCCCTGGAGCCGCGTCCGCACCGGGCCGCACTCACGCCGGCCGATGCAGCTGCCAGGCTGCGGCAGGAAGTTTCAGCCGGCCGGATCAGCCGCGAGGCTGCTGATGCAGTGCTTGCAGCGGCAGGCCAGCAGCCCCACCGCCGGCCTGCCGCTCCGGCCGGGCTCACGCCCAGGGAAGTGGAAATCCTCGGCATGCTGTGCCACGGAATGACTCCGACCGAGATTGCCGCCAGCCTGTTTCTCGCCCGAAAGACCGTCCGCAACCACGTGGAGCACATCTACACCAAGATCGGTGCAACCAACCGGGTGGGTGCCACACTGTTCGCGGTACGGAACGGCCTGACCGATTAGAGGGAGGACTGGAACATCCCGCGGGACGTTCCTGCGTCACATCACGGTCGGTTTCCCGGGCCCCCCTTGTGCTCCTTCCGCGCGGTCTCAAAACTGCTTTCGAACGGCAGCGAGTCCAGGTCCAGCAGCGGGTTGTTGTCCTGGGTCTCCACCAACTTCCGGGCCGCCTCCTCCGAGTCCACGCTGGGCATGGAGCCAGGCAGGTGCCGGCCGGCTGATTCGGGCAGGAACCGGATGGCAACGGCGGCAACCACGGCCACTCCCATGAGGTAGTAGGCCGGCATCATGTCATTGCCGGTCAGCTCGATGAGGGACGCGATGATGAACGGGGCCGTCCCGCCGAAGATGGCTACCGCCAGGTTGTAGGCGATGCCCATGGCGGAGTAGCGGTGCTCGGTGGGAAACAGCGCCGGGAGCGCCGAGGCGAGGTTCGGCACCGAAAACGCCACCGGGAAGGCGATGAGGGCCAGGCCCAGGAGCGTTGCCGGGACGCTGCCCACCGCTATCGCCAGGAACGCGGGAACCGCGAACACCATGGTGCTCAACGCCCCGATCCACAGCACCCGGCGGCGCCCGATCCGGTCAGAGAGTAGCCCGGTGAAGGGGATGCACAACGCCATGACCACCAGGACCGGGAGGGTCAGCAGCGTCCCCTGGACCTCGTCGTACCCCTTGTTGCTGGTCAGGTACGTGGGCATGTAGGACGTCAGGGCGTAGGCCACCGTATTGGCGGCCGCCGCCAGGACCATGGCCAGCACGAGGGGCCGCCAGTGCGCCTTCACAATGCCCACCGGCCCCACCGGCCGGAGCTCCTCTCCCGTCTCCGGATGCTTGGCCGCCACGGCTTCGGCTTCCAGCGTGGCCTTGAACGCGGACGACTCCTCGATCTTCATCCGGAAGTAGACCGCGACGATACCCAGCGGCCCGGCCACCAGGAACGGGATCCGCCAGCCCCACGCCTCCATCTGCTCCTGACCCAGGGCCAGCTGAAGGGCGGACACCACCGCCCCGCCGGCCGCGAAACCGAGGTAGCTGCCCATGTCCAGGAAGCTGACGTAGAAGCCCCGGCGCCGGTCCGGGGCGTGCTCGCACACAAAAGTGGTGGCCCCCGAGTACTCGCCGCCGGTGGAAAACCCCTGCACCAGCTTGGTGGCTACCAGCAGCACCGCCGCCCAGAGGCCCAGCACCTCGTATCCCGGGAGCAGGCCGACGGCGAACGTTGCGGCGGCCATAAGCATCAGCGTCATGGCAAGCACCTTCTGACGGCCGATCTTGTCCCCCAGCCAGCCGAAGAAGATGCCGCCCAGCGGCCGGGCGATGAACGTGGCGGCGAACGTTCCCAGCAGGAACAGGTTCTGCACCGCTTTGTCCGCCTCGGGCAGGAACACCGGCCCCATGGTGGTGATCAGGTAGCCGAACACGCCGACGTCGTACCACTCCATCGTGTTGCCGACTATGGTCCCGCCCAGCGCCTTCCGCAGCGTCCGGTGGTTCACCACGTTGACGTCGGACACCTTCAGCCGCCGCTGCTGCCCGTTCTGCTCTGTCCTGGCCACGCCCACCGCCGCCTCGCTCAACACGTTGGGCACACGCCGTCGTTCTTCCGGCCCGCCTGGCCGGCAGGAGCCCAACACTTTCGATCATCCTGCCACTGCCGCACGGTGGCAATAACGACAGGCATTGCACTTCCGAAGTGCCGCGGGGGTAAGCCAGCGCGCCGCCGTACATTACGACGGCGCGCCGCTTGCCATGTGCCTCACTTCCTGCTGTCTCGGCCCCGTCCGTGGAGGCCGGGGGCCACGGGTGTATTCAGCACCGAGGTTTAGGGGTGCGTGTCCAGTAGCAGGATCTGTTCACGCAGCTTGCCCTCCACCACGTAAATGTTCCTCAGGCGAACCGCTGAAAACGCAAGCACCGCAACCCCCAATATTGCGGTGGCCACGGCACAGCAGAGGAAGAAGAGACCTCCTGCGGGATCGTGGAGAACACCATAGACGTCGACAAGGGTGACCGCCGCTGTCACTGCCGGCAAGGCGCGGAGGGCCAACGAGTACGTCCTCTCATACTGCGCGAGTTCATCGCGCCAGTCACTGAACAGGCTGGCCAGTGGCAGGATTCCGGATCGGATGGCGTATTTCAGCTGGTCCTGGTGTTCTTTCGGTATGGAGACCGGCAGAGTCAGGGCCGATGATGGCTCTAGTACCAGAACGATCCCCGCAGCGAGAAGGACCGCCGCCGAGGACAAGTGGCCGCTGAAGGGTTTGCCTGGATATAGATCCAGGCACACGACCATGGTGCAAGGCAGAAAAATGACGAAACATGCTGCGGGAAGCCACGGCATCCCGCTTATGGCTCCCCTGGACATGTCACTGCCTTAGCTGATCACCGGGTCTACCGGGCTGGTGGCTGCCCGAACCCGGGGGTGGCGGCGGGCAAAGCCCCAGCGCAGGCTGATTACCAGTTCCCATACGAGGATCAGCAGGAACGACGGCGCGAAACCGGACTCCGGAAGATTGACACCAATGACCGCCGCGGTGACGATATTTCCCGCCCCGATGGCAATGCCGGACCAGGCCAGAACGCGGCCCAACTCCTTCGTCCTGAGGGCAGCAATGGCGGCGCAGAGCACAAACAAGCCGGCCGGCAGGAGTCCGACCATGAAGTCTGCCTTGTTCATCTGGGTGAGAGTGGCGGCCATCTCC
This sequence comes from Arthrobacter sp. SLBN-112, assembly GCF_006715225.1. Taxonomy (NCBI): domain Bacteria; kingdom Bacillati; phylum Actinomycetota; class Actinomycetes; order Micrococcales; family Micrococcaceae; genus Arthrobacter; species Arthrobacter sp. SLBN-112. The sequence goes on along the minus strand of NZ_VFMU01000001.1, from coordinate 2,186,593 downwards.
GGCGAAATCTGGTCACGCAGCGTGTAACCAGAAATGAGAGGGGCCGCTGAACCCAACTTCACAGCAATCTCGACAACACCACCGACCATGGCCACTGCAGCCACCCAGCCGGCAGCGCGCAGGCGCCAGCAAACGTATCCAACGAACGCCATCCAAAACGTGAACGCCAGAAATTCCATGCCCATCGCCGCTTGGGCGGCTGGGTTGGCCGCCATGCGTGCTAGACCGTCGAGGCTCTGCTGCCCTGTTGGCGCATCAGGCGTTGCTGGGTCTGCGCCGATGGCAATTGCAGCGTTAGCCAAGATGAAATATGCGGCGCCGCTGAAAGCTCCGACCCTGTCCGTGGCGGTGACGGCTCCTCCTGGCGCTGGCCTTATCGAGCCTCTATGACCCCCGGATTGGATTTCGTTTGCTGCGTCTGGACGGGTTTTCATGATGATTCCTTTCACTTGTGGTGCTTTTCTGCCTCATCTTTGGGTGAGGCGACGGAACTTCCACAGTTCCGGTGAGCCTTCCAGCGGCGTGGCCGCATGATCCTGCTGACACGGGATGCCCTGCCAGCCAGTTGATGCAGGAGGCACTGGGCTTTCCGGCGCCCTATCGAAGGGCCCAGTCCCAATAAGTCCGAGGCTGAGGGCGGTGGTTATGGTCAGCCATGCTGTTCGTTCTCTGGAATTCCAAGCCATCGAAGGCTCCTTGTTCTAAACTCCCTGGCCTTCTTATCCACGGGGTTGATAGAGACAAGTGTCGATTGCGGCAGGGTGTGGCGCGTCGACCTCCGGTAGCCATTCCGACGTACATCAGACGGGGATGTTGCGCGGTCATCAGCTACACCCCACGGTGTAGGGAAGCCCCTCACCTGGGTTCATTTTTGGCCGTGGCTTTTCAGCGCGGGGATGGATAGTGTCCACTCATGGATGGCACACGAAGCGGTGCGCCCGTCCCGGCCGATGCCGCCGACGGACGCCTCCGTGTGGTCCTTGTTGACGACGAAGCCCTGATCCGGGCAGGACTGGCCCTGCTGCTCGAGTCGGAGCCCGACATGGTAGTGGTCGGGGAGGCCGGTGACGGCCGCGCCGGCGTCGAAGTGGTCGCGGGGCTGCAGCCCGACGTCGTGGTGATGGATATTCGAATGCCGGTCATGGACGGCGTCGCAGCCACCCGGATCCTCACCTCCGAAGAGTTCAATACGGGCCGCACAGAAGCGATACCGGTGCTCATTCTGACCACCTTCAACGAAGATGAAGCCGTTCACGCCGCCCTCCGCGCCGGCGCCTCCGGATTCATCCTGAAAAACTCGGCGCCGCGCATTCTGGCGTCCGCCATCCGTGCACTTGCCGAGGGAGCGGGATGGCTTGACCCGAATGTCACCCGCAAACTCCTCGAGGAATTTTCCAACGGACCGGAACCTTTTCTTCCCACAACGGCGGAACTGGCTGAGCTGACGCGCCGTGAACGGGAGGTGCTCGCCGCGATTGCCCGCGGGATGAATAACGCTGAGGTCGCCACGAAGCTGTTCCTGAGCGAAGCCACGGTGAAAACGCACGTGCACCGCATCCTGATGAAACTTGGTGTGGCAGACCGGGCCCAGGCTGTGGCGGCGGCATACCGGTTGGGCCTGGTCAAACCGGACGGGCGCAGCTGAGCATTCCAGCCTATGGCGGTATTCCCGATTACCGCCGTAGTCCACCCGGAGGTGTATGCCATCACTCATACGCAGGGTGGATGAAGAAAGTCCGGCCCGGGCGCACACTGGGGGCAGAGGCACAGCCTTGATTGAGAACCCGTTGTGAGGTGGACAGTGGTCCAAAAATTGTCGATGTCCAAGGTGGCACGCTCCGGTCCGGCGGGGGTGAACCGGTCACCTGGCTTCACCAGGGCAGACTTCGCGGTCGTGCTGCTGGCCTTTGCCCTCGAGCTCGCCAGCTTTTTTCCGGCCACCTCCGGCTCGCTCTCCGGAGTCCTGGCCGTTGCGGCTTTTGTTTACGTGGCGATCGGATTCATCCCACTCTTTTGGAGGCACCGCGCCCCGGTGAAGGTTTTCGCCGGGCTCTTGCTGCATCAGGCGATCTTCGTAGTCTTCCTCACTCCGGCGTACTTCAACTTCTCAGAGGTCTACCGGGTCCCGTACATGCCGATAACCACTGTCCTGGTTGCGCTGGCCGCAGTGGCATCCGATCGCCCACTTCGGCAGTCCCTGACAGCCCTCATTACCGCAGTTGCCTTCCCTGTCCTGATCACTTCACGCGGCAGGCCGTTTGATGAGGATCTGTGGTTCATCGGTACCGGGGCCGTCTGGCTGGGAGGGGCGTGGGCCTTTGGCCGTTTTGTGGCACGAAACCGTCTCCGCATCAACTCTCTGGAGGAAGAACGGCGCAGGGCTGAAGCCGCCATCGCCCAGGAACGCGCGCACATCGCCGCGGAACTGCACGACATCGTCTCCCACGCCGTCACGGTGATGATGCTGCACGCCGCCGGTGGACGCAGGGTTATTGACACCGATCCCCAACGTGCCGCCCAGGCCCTGGAAGTGATCGAATCCGTCGGTACAGAGGCCACACAGGAACTGGCACGGCTGCTGAGGCTGTTGAAGCCGCACGACGCGACGGCGGACGAACAACAGCAAAGCCCGCTGCCGACGCTGAGTGACATTCATGGGCTGATAGAGCCGGTCCGTTCAGCAGGAGTGCAGGTGGACGTGAAAGCCTCCGGAGAAGCTGGGAAGCTGGACCCCAGCGTAGGCCATGCCGCTTACCGGGTGGTGCAGGAGTCGCTGACGAACATTTCCAAGCACGCCGGATCGGGAACGAATGCACTCGTCGATCTCCGGTGGGAACCCCGGACGCTGACCCTCAACATTTCCGACGACGGGGGCGGCAGGCCCGAGAATCATCTTGACGGTACGTCAGGCTACGGGCTCCTGGGGCTTAAGGAGAGAGTGGAGGTCGCGGGAGGAAGCATTGAATGGGGACCGAGAGATAAAGGATTCTTCCTCAGCGCCCACCTTCCCTCCTCGCCTTAGGCTGAATGACCGCCAAAACTCATGGGCGCGTCGAGGACCTTCGGCTCTTACTTCGGGGGGCAGCGGCGGCCATTCTTCTAACCAGGAAATCTTTGAATTCCTGATTCTTAGAATGTTCCACTGCACGGAAGCCAGGAGACGGATTCGATGGAGCAGCTGATTCCCTGGGCGATATTTTGCACGGCGGTTTTGGTACTTTGCCTAATGAGGCCGCGGGCGGCCCGGGTCTTTGTCGGGATCTTCTTCATCATCATGGCCATAGGCGTCAACGTCGTCCTGAGTATGGCCGCCCCGGACCAGTTCGTGAAGCTCGGCACGGATGGTGCATTGCTCCCCTTTTATGCGTGGGTTTTCCAGACTTTCGTGGCTCCCGCGCCACAGGCCGTTGGGGTCCTGGCAGCGGCAGGAGAGACGGCCATCGGGCTGCTGATATTAAGCGGAGGCAGCCGGACCAGGCTTGGCCTGCTCGGCGCCATCATCTTCCTGATCCTCATCACCCCGCTGGGCATCTGGACATTGCCCAATCCCATTTTTGCGGCCGGTCTGGTCCTGCTGCTTCGCCAGGACTACCCGAGGAATCTGCTCCGTCTACGGCACCCATCCCGCACCCCCCTTACCCAGGGTGGACAGCGCCGCTGACCTTCCGGCGGCGCCGCAGCACCACAACCAGCGCAGCAGCACCGGCCAGGGACAATAGGCCCGAACCGGCGGCAACGGCCGGAAGAGCCACATCAAAGGAACCCTGGGCGATCACGGCGTCGCCGGGAATGCCGCCGCCGTCGTCCACCGCCGCCTCTCCCCCGCCCGGGGTGACCGGCGCAGCAGTGCCGGCCGGTCCGCCGTCGAGCACCGTCAGGGACTTGCCACGCCTGTTCACCACCACCACGGATCCGTCGCCGCGCTCAACCATCCGGCCGGGGTCATCGCCGACGGCGATGGTGCGCGTGGCAGCCGCCGCGCCGGCGGGAATGACGGAGACGGAGTCGTCCAGGCTGTTGGTCACGTACACGGTTCCGTCGGCAGCAGCCAGCACCTCCTGCGGCGCCTTGCCCACGGGAATCCGCCGCGCCACCGCGGTGCCGCCGGACTCGATCACCGCCACCTCGTTGGTCATGATGTTGGCCACGTAGACGGTTCCGTTCGGCGCCGCCGCAATCCCGTGCGGGTGGGTCCCCGCGCCCACGTCGATGGTGTGCGACGGCGACGGCGCACCGGCGGGAATCACGGTCACGGTGCCCGCGAGCTGGTTGGCGGCATACGCCGTCCCGTCCATGGCCAGGGCCACCTCCACGGGATACCGGCCGGCCTGGATGGTCCGGTGCACCCACGCATCGCCCGGCTTCACCACGGACAGGGAGTTCTCCTCCGGATTGACCACGTACAGCGATCCGTCCGGCCCCACCACCAGCCGGTGCCTGCCGAAGGACACCTTCATGACCAGCGAGACCTGGTCCGCGCCGGGCGCCACCATGCCGATTTCCGACTGGGCGCCCTCGCTCTGCGCCACGTACAGCGTCCCGTCGGGCGTCACAGCCAGCGACGAAGGACCATTACCTGTGGTGATGGTGCGCGACGGCGCGGTCTCCCCCGGCTTGTAGACGCTGACGCCGCCGGGGTAAGTTTCGTCGCTGACGTACAGGGTGCCGTCCGGCCCGGTGGCAACACCCACCGGCTGGCCGACGGCGTCAAGGGCCTTCGATTCGTCTGCATATGCAGGAGCGGCCACGACGGCGGACGCCAGTAAAAGCGCGGCGGCCGCACCCAGCGCTCTCCGGGCAGCCGGGAGCGGATTGGCAAACGGGCGTGACGGCGTGGATTTCATGAAAAGTTCCCCCAAAAAATGCTGCCGACCCCCTCGGCAGTCCTCCGATCCTACCTGCCGCTCCCAGCAACGCCCGGGCCTCCCAGCCCTAGACTGAACCGCATGACCCTGGTTCTCACCAACGTCCGTCCCTGGGGCGGGGACGCCACTGACGTAACGCTCGACGGCGGGGCGGTCACCGCCGTCGGGCCCTCCGCCTTGGACGGGGCTGCTTCACCCGGCGCTGACGCAGTGGACGGCCGCGGCCGGATCCTGCTGCCGTCCTTCTCCGACGTCCACGTCCACCTCGACTCCACCCGGCTGGGCCTGCCCTTCCGCCCGCACACGGGATCGCCCGGCCTGTGGAACATGATGCTCAACGACCGCCGGAACTGGCGTGATGCCGAAGCCTCCATCACCGAACGGGCCACGCACACCCTCGGCGCGATGATCGAGCGCGGCACCACGCGCGTGCGCAGCTACGCCCAGGTGGACCCCGATGCCGGGCTGGAGCGTTTCGAGGCCGTCCTCGCCGCCCGGGAAACGCACCGGGACCGTGCGGACGTGGCGGTGATCGCGTTCCCGCAGGCCGGGCTGCTCCGGGAGCCGGGCAGCGCCGAGGTGCTGGAGGAGGCACTGAAACTGGGTGCCGATGTTGTGGGCGGGATTGACCCCTGTGCCCTGGACCGCGATCCCGTGCGGCACCTGGACATCGTGTTCGGCCTGGCGGAAAAGTACGGCCTGCCGGTGGACATCCACCTGCACGAACCCGGCCAGCTGGGCTTGTTCAGCACCCAGCTGATCCTGGACCGCACCAAGGCGCTGGGCATGCAGGGGCTGGTGACCATCTCGCACGCCTTCTGCCTGGCGGAACTGCCCGCCGGCGAGCTCCAGGAGCTCATCGGCCAGATGGGCGCCCTGGACGTTTCCGTTGCCACCGTGGCCCCGGCCGGGTGGCCGCTGCCGCTGCAGCAGCTGGTGGCCGCCGGTGTCCGGGTGGGCCTTGGCGAGGACGGCCAGCGCGACTACTGGTCCCCCTATGGGAACGCGGACATGCTGGACCGGACCTGGCAGCTGGCGTTCACCAACAAATTCCGGGCGGACGACCTGATCGAGCACTGCGCGGCCGTGGCCACCATCGGCGGCGCCAGTGTCATCGACCCAAGGGCGCAGCGGCTTGGCTCCGTCGCGGACCGGCCGGGGCTTGCTGTTGGTGATCCGGCTGAACTGGTGCTCCTGGAGGGCGACTCCGTGACCGCGGCCGTCATGGATAGGCTCCCCGGCCGCACCGTGATCCATCGGGGACGGGTGGTGGCCGACGGGCTGCAGCTGGTGTGAGGCGGGTGGGTTCGGAAGATCCAGCACCCAGTCGGTGAGCTGGCTGACGTTGCCTGCTTGCGCGGGTTGACTGGCATTAACTAACTCAGCTGAAGGGAAGGCGGCAGCCGAGATTGTCAGCGGTGGAACTTATGCTAACGACGCAATCGGATTTCCTTTTCATTGATGTTCCGGGGGGATCATGGGCCAGAAGCATGTGGAAGTTCAAGTTCCAGGATCCAAACAGGATGCTGTTTTATGGGATGAACCAAACGGAAAGATTTACAACGTCCATGTCGAGGGTGACTGGGCCTATATCCGGAATCGCAAACCGCTGCTTAAATGCCCGGTAAAGCGTTGCGGCGTGAAGCTTGTCGCTGTAGACCGGCAAGGCACGCGCCATTTTCGTAATGCAGCAGGGTCTATTGACTGTCGACATTTCACGGCCCGTTCAGCAGACCACTCCACTCGCGGGGGTGGACCTATGTCGGACGAACATCTTTGGTACCAGCAGGAAATAGCCAAGCAGGTCTCGAAACGACCTCATATGCAGGCAATCGTCGAGGATTACGAGTCCAATGCAGATGTTCTCATATTCAATCACGACACAAATCGATCTCTGGCTGTCGAGATCCAGCGCTGGGACACGAACATCTTTAAGCGCACTGAGCATAGATTATCCCTCGGCCACGAGGTCATATGGTTAATAACCGACTCGGCCCAGTTATCGCCTGAAATGCTGCGACAGGTCTACTTGGGACGCGGCGCATTCATCAGGGTGAGGACTTTTGAGAAGCCATACGGAACCCTGACGCCATGGGAACCAGGAGCGCCCCGTTCTGTGCCGGTCATGGAAGTCTCAGGAACTATTGCCAGACTGGATGAGTCATCGGGAACTTTGCGGGCAACGCGGTTGCCGCTCATGCGGGTCGTGGACGAAATCCTCGACGGTAAGCGCAATTGGTTATTTCCTGGGCGTGAGGTCTTCAAGAACAGCTCGGGGGCAGGGCGGACGGGTGGTTCCTGGGTCAGAAACATTGACTATACGAATACCCTTATACGCTCATCCGGTCTGAAGATCCCGCCGCTTGAGGAAACGTCCCATTACGGGCGGCGTTCTGCTCCGATCGTTCTTCCCCCTGCTTACCCGGAAGGGCTGGCAGGAGATGGTTCCACCTAACACAGCAGATGCAGCGATACTCTTGGCTGGTCGTGACGCGCCAAGCCAGCGGGCCGGCGTCGTAATTCACGACGGCGACCCGCTGGCAAAAGGTGCCTAACTTTCCTACCGTCCCAAGCCCTACTGTCCCGGCGCGCGGTAGGACGGCGTCTTCTTGGCGGCCTCGTCCAGGTCCTCCACGCTCAGCAGCGGCTTCAAGCGGACGTTGACGCTACCGCTGGAATTGATCAGCAGCGACAACGCCGCGGCACTTGCGTCATCCGGCACGTCGAAAACGCCCAGGACGTCGTAGTAGCCAAAGGCGTAGTAGAAGCTGTCCAGCGTCCCGCCCACGGATTTCAAGGCCTCGGTCAGCGCATCGCGTCGCCTGGTGCCGCCCTCCTGCATGAGCCCCTTGATGCCCTGGCCCATGTAGGTGGCCTCAAACAGATACTTCGGCATGGTTCGTCCTTCCCTGGATCCTCACTGCGGTTTCACTACGGTGTGCGTGCAGGAGCGGCCCAGATCCGGCCCCTATCCGTGGAAACGGGGTGAATGGCCCCGCTAAGGCTGAAGCTATTCCTCCTGCTGCTGCCAGTCAATAAGGGGGGTGATAGCCCCTTTGTGCCGGAACATCCTTCCGGCACAGGCCGCCGCCTATCGCTTACCGCAACCAAGTGCAGTACGTTGAGCGTAGGCGGTATGAATAGGCGCTGCTGGGCGCTGTTGTTCCGGCCATCTTTGCTGGAATCCAGCCCTCAACCCATTGCATGACCAATCGAACCCAAGGTCAAAGCCCGGCGGGCGCCACCGGCAGGACCGGAGAAGCCAACTCATGAACACCGCAGCTATTCCCCGTTCCCGCCCCGCCCCCAGGGCCCGCTGGTTCATTCCAACCGCCCTGATCCTCCTCAGCCTCGTCCCGATCCTGGCCGGCACGCTACGCCTGACCCAGCTGGCGGGCGGCCAGGTAACACCGGAAAACGCCAGGTTCTTTGATTCACCCCTTCCGGTGCTGATCCATATCCCCACAGTCACTCTGTATCTGGTGCTGGGCGCCTTCCAGTTCGTTCCCCCGCTCCGCCGGGGCAAGCGCGGCAGGGCCAGCTGGCACAAGGTTGCCGGCCGCATTCTCGCCCCAACCGGCCTGCTCGCCGCGCTGTCCGGCTTGTGGATGGCCGTCTTCTATGACCTGCCACCACTGGACGGGCCACTGCTGCTGGTCCTTCGGCTGGTGTTCGGGTCTGCGATGGTGGCGTTCATCATCCTGGGGTTCATCGCGGTGCGGGGTCGGAACTACGTCCGGCACAGCGAGTGGATGTCCCGGGCGTACGCCATCGGCATTGCCCAGGGAACCATCGTGGTGGTCACCCTCCCCTGGATCGCGCTGGTGGGGCCGGTCACTGAGCTCAGCCGGGCTCTGCTGATCGGAGCCTCCTGGGTGCTCAGCCTGGCCGTCGCCGAGTTCTTTATCCATCGCCGCGCCCGTGGACCCGCTCCTGGAGGAGAGCTACTCCGCGGCGGCGCCGCCGGCCCTGACCAGCCCGCCATCATCTAAACCCCCTATAGCCGCGCGACGTGCACGGTGCCAGAATGTTGCGCACCATCTTTCTTCATCCGTCCGGGAACGGGCACCAAGGACGCATCTTCATGACGTACGTCAAGGAATTGGGCGATGTCCGGCAGGAGGATGTGGCCCTGGCCGGCGGAAAGGCGGTGGGCCTGGGCGGCCTGATCCAGGCCGGCCTGCCCGTCCCGCCGGGGTTTGTCCTGACCACGGCCGCCTATCAGGACTTCGTCACGCACAACCAGCTCGAGGCGGCGATCCAGGAGCTCGCCACGCTGAATCCGAGCGCGTCGCCGCAGGACTACGAGGAAGCCTCCGCGCGGATCAGTTCGCTGTTCAGGGGCGGCACCATGCCGGCCGGAATCGCCGCAGAACTCGAAGCAGCCTATGCACAGCTCGGCCGGGAAACGGCAGTGTCGGTACGCTCCTCCGCCACCGCCGAGGACCTCGCATCCGCCAGTTTCGCCGGCCAGCAGGAAACCTACCTGAACGTCAACGGCACGAAGGCACTGACCCAGGCCGTCATCAGCTGCTGGGCGTCGCTCTGGACGGCACGCGCCATGGCCTACCGTGCCCGCGCAGGCGTGCGTCCTGACCAGGTGCGGCTCGCCGTCGTGGTCCAGCAGATGGTGGAGGCGGACGCGGCCGGGGTCATGTTTACCGCCAATCCCGCGAACGGCCGCCGCGACCAGACGGTGATCAGCGCCGCGTGGGGCCTGGGCGAGGCCGTGGTCAGCGGCACGGTCACCACGGACGACCTGGTGGTCGAGTCCGCCACGGGCCGGGTCCTCTCTCGGCAAACAGCCGACAAGGAGGTCATGACCGTGCCCGCGGAGAATGGAACGGCCGAGCAGCCGGTGGCGGAAGCCCGCCGTCGTGCGCCCGTCCTGGACGATGCCGCGGCAGCCGACCTCGCCCGCTACGGCCAGCGGAGCGCAGACCACTTTGGCGCGCCGCAGGACATCGAATGGGCGCGGGCCGGCCGCCGGTTCTTCCTGTTGCAGTCCCGGCCCATCACCGCGCTGCCCGAACCCGCGGCCGACGTCCCCGATACCTGGCCGGTGCCCTATCCCAAGGGGATGTATTTCCGGGCGAGCATCGTGGAGCAGATGCCGGACCCGCTCACCCCGCTCTTCGCCGACCTCATCGACGGCTCCGTGACCCGCTCGCTGTCTGCCCTGATGAACCAGATGCTGGGCCCTAAATCCGTGCGCGACGGCGAGGTGCGGTTTCCCACCATCAACGGCTACGCCTATTACTACTACCGCAACCTGGCCATGCTGCGGATGACGGGGAAGACGGTCCCGGCGCTGGGCGCGCTGTTCAGCGGCAAGGCGCACATGGGCATCACCGGCTGGCGCGACTATTCGCACCCACGCTACGAACGGGTGGTCAGGGACTGGTCCGTGACCCCGCCGTTGGAACTCTCCGGCGATCGGCTGCTCACCGGGGTGCAGGCGCTCCTGGACGCCGGAACCGTCTACTACACCGCCGTGCAGTCCATCATCCCGCTCGCCGCCATGAGCGAGCTCTCCTTCCGGGCCTTTTATGACAAGGCAGTGCGGCGTGACGGCGATCCCCCGGCCCAGGCGTTCCTGCTGGGCTTCGACAGCGAACCCATCCGGGGGGAAAAGTCCCTCTACGACCTGGCAGGGTGGGCGCGCAGCGATCCCGCGCTGGCTGCGGCGTTGCTGGAACGGCCGACGGCGGAACTCGCCGAGTGCCAGCGGACCGGTTCCGCGCCGGGAGGGGTGGAGGACGTCCTGTGGCAGGAATGGCGCTTCACCTTCCAGGAGCACCTGGACCTCTACGGCCACGCCGTCTACAACCTGGATTTCGCCACGCCCGTTCCGGCCGATGACCCGTCCGCACAGCTCGAAACGGTGAGGTTTTACCTCCGGGGGCAGGGCATCGATCCGCATGAGCGGCAGCGACAGCTGACCGAACGCCGGGAGGAACTCACCCGGGAGATGGCCGCCCGGCTGGGGCGCCACCGCCGTGCCCTGTTCTTCCGACTGCTCCGCTGGGCGCAGGAGGCGGCGCCGATCCGCGAAGACGCGCTGGCCGACGTCGGACTGGCCTGGCCGCTGCTGCGGCGCATGCTGCTGGAACTCGGGCGGCGGCTGGTGTCCTCGGGCGTGCTTGCCGCGACGGAGGACGTGTTCTGGCTGCGGCACCAGGAGCTGCAGGCCGCCGTCGACTTCGGCCTCGCCGAAGCCGGTTCCCATGGGGGCGCTGCCATTGCCGGGGCCGACCGTCCCGTCCGGGCCGCCGTCGTGGAGGAGCGGAAGATGCTGTGGCGGGGCCAGGCGAAGGCCGCGGCACCGCAGATGCTGCCCGAGAGCAAATGGATGGAGCGGTCGTTCGGGTCGTGGATGCCCGCGGGTTCCCAGCATCAGGCCGGGGATGTGATCAAGGGCGCCGGCGCGAGCTCCGGAAAGGTCACCGCGCAGGCCCGCGTGCTGCGGGGCCCCGGGGATTTCGGGCTGCTGCAGCCCGGTGAGGTGCTGGTGGCCCGCATCACCACTCCCGCGTGGACGCCGCTGTTTGCGATGGCGTCAGCGGTGGTGACGGACGTGGGCGGACCGCTCAGCCATAGCTCCATCGTGGCCCGCGAATACGGCATCCCGGCCGTCCTGGGCACCGGGGTGGCGACGCAGCGGCTGGCCGCCGTTCAGCAGGTCACGGTTGATGGCGACGCCGGTACGGTCACCATCAGGCATCCGGCCACCAGCGGGCAACGTTAGGAAAGAGGGGCCGGGAGGAGCATAGTTGGAAGATGACCAGTCCTTACACCCGGGGCGACTCCTTCAGCAGCGAGGCTTCCCGGAAACACATCAGGCAGGCGCTCGCCAACTACGGTGCAACGGAGGTTGCGTTCACTCAACGGGGAAACCTGAGTGCCGTCGCCTTCAAGGGTGACGGGAGGCAGTTCCGGATTGTCATGCCCATACTGCAGTCCGAAGGCGCCCTGGCGATCCGCGGGGACATCGCGGACAGCCGGCTCCACGAAGCGAACGCAAGAATCCTGGAACGCGCCAACCGCAAATCCTGGCATGCCCTGGCCCTGGCCATCGACGCCAAGCTCGGAGCGGCGGCGGCGGGCATTGCCACCCTTGAATCGGAATTCCTGGCCCATGTGGTCCTCCCCGGAAACCACACTGTGCTTGACGAACTCGAACCCGTCATCGATTCTGCCTACCGGTCCGGCCGGCGCCCATCATTCGGCGGTCCGGATCCTTCTGCGCGTGCCGCTGAAGGCGAAGCGGATTTCCCGCAACTCCGGGCCGTCCCGTCCCCCACGTCCCGTGGGGGAAGCTAACCGCAACCGCCTGGAGGTCTGCCTGGCCAGCTACTCCCCCATCCCCGGGTGCACAGGAACGAAGTCGATCTTGTTGCCGGAGTTGGTGCGGCCGGCAGGGGTCCGGTTGTAGCCCCGCGCGTCCAGCCCGTTCCTGCCGCGGAATTCCGCGAGCGCCGCGTCATAGGCGTTGTTGAGCGTCCGGCCCGAGAACTCACCGGCGCTGCCGTCGTTGAAGGCGATCCGGATCCGGACGCCGGCCGGGTAGTGCCGGTTCATCCGGATGAAGCCGTCGGCGTCCTGCTGGAGAGTGATCATGGGAATCCGCTTTCGTTGGTGGGAGCAGCCTCAAGTTTGCCTCAAATCCCGCAGGATGCCGGACCTGCCGGTGCCATACTGGGCCATGGGGATGACACGGCGTGGAACATGGCTGCGGTACGGGCTGCTCTCAGCCCTGCTGATCGGGATCCACCTGGGCACCCGGTGGTACTTTTCGGAGGGCGTTTACCAAGGCGGCGCGAACGTCCCGCTGCGGAAATTCCCGGAAAACGTGGACGTCCTGGATCTTCTGACCTTCACACCGGTTTTCATCGGACTCAAGTTCCTGGCTTACGACTCCGCAGTGCGGGCCTTCACCAAGGGCTACACGCCGCCCGCCGTGATCGTCGTGTTCATCGCCGGCTACCTGGTGGCCCTGGCGATGGACATTGCCTGCCTCATCGCGGCGGCAAGACCCATTGCGGACTCGGGGTTCGCGCTTCTGGGCCCGATTCTTCAAACACCGTTTGTACTCTTCCTAGCCGGCGCAATCATCGCAGGTCTCGCGCTGAACAAAGACTTCCCCCCAGAGACGCAACCGGACAGGCCACGTTAACCTTGCCTCCGGCATGGCACACCCCGGGAGGAGCGCGGCGTCGGGCGGGGTGCTCAGCCCTCGCAGGCCACCCCGTCGCCGTCGCCGTCCAGCCCGGACCGGTAGCCGGGAGTATCCGCATACAGCGGCGCCGCCCCGGCGGTGACCACCTCGGTGCAGTTGGCGTAGTAGACCACTGTTGTCCCCGCGGCGGGCGTGACGGACGCCGGCGCCGGTTCACCCGGGCAGCCGGCCAGGATGTCCGCAATCGCATCATGCTCCGCCTGCGTCACCCACAGGCCGTACCGGGCCTTCACGGAGACCTGCCGGGCGACGTACCCGCACCGGAACCCCTTGGCGGGCGGCAGCCAGGTGGCGGCGTCGCCGTCGCCCTTTTGCTGGTTGGTGGGGCCATCGGTGGCCTGCAGGTTCAGCGGATCGTTGGCGAACGCCGTCCGCTGCTCAACCGTCAGCTGCTGGGCGCCCTTTTGCCAGGCGTCGCTGAGGGCCACCACGTGGTCGATCTGCACGGCGCTGCTGGTGGTGGTGCCGCGGAGGAAGTTGATGACCGTGCCGGTGTAGGGATCGGCGAGCACTCCGGTCTTGACGGTGCAGGGGACGCTGCTGGTGAAGGTGACCTCGGTCAGGTCCCGCTGGAGGATGTCATTGCGGGTGTCGCAGCCGTTCCGGTCCACGTCCGCCCACGTCGGCCCGAACAGCGACCGCTCGTACCCCGTCTTGGGCGCCCGGCCCTTCACCGGAAGGGTGGCCAGCAGGTCCGCGGCCTCAACGGCAGCATCCGGCGCGGCCGCAGTGCTGGAGGTGCCGTCCAGGGCGTCGGCGGCGGCCGCCGGCAGGCTTGGCGTGAAGAGCGCCAGCAGGGCGGAAAGCACGACGGCGGCCGGCCAGCGCATGTCGGACGCCGGCGTTGGTGCGGACATGGACGTGTAGCCGGACATGCAGGTCCCCAGGTTGTGGGCAGGAAGGGTTTGGGGCGTCAGCCCCCATTGCCGCTGACGCCACGGACGAGCCTAGCGTCCTGCACCTGCCGAAAATGCCCGTTCCGGCCGGACTGGGCGAATCCTTCCCGGTTCCTGCGCCTAACCTGCGACGGCGGCTCGCGCTTCAGCCATCAGATGGTTTCCCGCTTGCTGGTCCCTAAGGGTTCCGGGCCTTTCCAAAAACCCAGCGGTTCCATTTGCTGGGGTCCCCGCCCGGCGGCAGCCCCAGTTCGCGGACCGCCTTCTTCCACCAACGGTTGCTGAGGTAGAAGACCGCCCCGATCAGGACGAGGAAAACGGCCAGGACAACCAGCGACCAGTCCTTCGCAGCCTGGTACTCGTAGTACCCCGGCTGGCCGTAGACCAGTTCCCCGGAAACCAGGGGGCCGGTCACATCCAGGAAGTAGTAGAACAGCTGGAAGAACGGCATCGTCAGCAGCGTCAGCGGCAAGAACACGATGGCGAAGTATTTGAGCCACAGTGTGGCGCAGCGTTTGTTCCAGGCTGCCAATTGCTGTTTCTGGTCAGTGTCGATCAACCGGTCCATACTCTCCCCCAATGAGTTCCCGCTGTGTACACAGCTTACGGGACGGCGAGGTCGCAACTTGAAAAGTAAGCATGCTTGCTATTAGGGTTGGGATCAGCTTCTCCGCCTGGCCCCCTCAGGCGGAGTGGTTGCCAGGAAGGCCCCGCGTACTTCAGTGACCAGTTCACAAGTACTGCGGGGCTTTTCGTGTCTGCCCTCAGGCAGCAGCATGGGCCGTGGATGGCAAGAACGACGACGGCACCCAAGCCTTGAGTTCTAGTGGTCGTTGCAACACCTAAAGTTTTTGGGAGTTGCAACGACCATGTCGTCTTTAAGCAAGGGCAGGACACCTCGAAGGAGCTATACCTCCGCGGAAAAGGAAGAGTTCTTCCGGGCATTAGCAAGCGCGGGAACCGTTGCCCGTGCTGCGGCTGGACTCGGGCTCAAACCTTCGGCGTGCTATCGGTGGCTGCGTGAGGCGGGAATATCTGTCGGCAGAGTGGATAACCTAAACGCCCGGCGGCCAAGAGCGACCCCGGAAGTGAAAGAGGAGTTCTTTAAGGCGTTGAAACGGACCGGGAGTACGACGCTTGCTGCCGCGGAACTGGGGCTAAGCCGTGGCACTTGTTACCGGTGGACTCAGAAAGCAGGGCTCGCGCGGAAACGCGCGGACAGCCCCGGCCGTGAGGACTTCGGCAAGCTCCGCGACGCTGGAATGACCCGCCGTGAAGCGGCCAAACAACTGGGCATTAGCCGCTGCGCGGCTCAGGAGTGGGACAACGGCGTCAGAAGGACACGGAATGGGCGAATCTACCGTGATGGGCGCCAGATCGACTACACCAATGGTGTGATGACGTTGACTACTGCAGAAGCCACCGCCGATTCTGCCGCGCTCCCCCCACTGGCAGCCCTGGAAAAACCATTGGATGCCCGGTTCCTGACGCTGCATGACCGCGAACGGATCGCCGACCTCCGCAATACCGGCGCACCGGTCCGGGAGATCGCCAGAGAGCTCGGTCGGCCTGCCTCGACAATCAGCCGGGAGCTGGCCCGAAACGGTGTCAACGATGGGAAGTACTACGCCTATGCTGCCCAACGAGCAGCAACTGCCCGTCGCCCCCGGCCCAAGGACAGCAAGCTGGTCACGCACCACCGGCTGCGCAAATATGTGAAGCGAAAACTGCTTCGGCGCTGGTCACCGGAACAGATCAGCAACAAGCTGACCAGGAAGTTTCCCAACGACCCGGAGATGCGCGTGAGCCCAGAAACAATCTACCAAGCCCTCTACTTCCAGGCCCGCGGAGGACTCAAGCGCGAAGTCCAGGCAGCTCTGCGCACCGGCCGGACACGCCGTAAAGCCCACAAGGACCCCCAGCAACGGCAGCCCCGTTTCGCTGATCCGATGGTGATGATCTCCGAACGCCCACCCGAGATCGAAGACCGCGCCGTTCCAGGACATTGGGAAGGAGATCTAATCACCGGAGCGAGCAACCAGTCCGCGATCGCCACCCTCGTCGAACGCACCACCAGATACGTCATGCTGGTCCACCTGCCCGGTGACCACACCGCCGAAACCGTCCGCGACGGCCTCATCGCCACGATGAAAAGTCTTCCCGAACACCTCAGGGGCTCTCTGACTTGGGATCAAGGGGCGGAAATGGCAGCCCACAAATCCTTCACCATCGCCACTGACATGCAGGTCTACTTCTGCGATCCGGGCAGCCCGTGGCAACGCGGCTCCAACGAAAACACCAACGGCCTGCTACGCCAATACTTCGAAAAAGGCACAGACTTATCCATCTACGGGCCCGAAGATCTCGAACACGTCGCCCAGGAACTCAACAGCCGACCACGCAAAACGCTCGACTGGGAAACCCCAGCCGAGCGTCTCCGTGATCTACTAATGACCACATAACACCAGCAGTGTTGCAACGACCCCTAGAAACCGCCAGCCGGGTGCCGCCGTCGTGCTTCATTCAGCTGAGTCCGCTCACGGACCCGCAGGCCGCACCACGATGGCCGAGCCGCACTGGTTGACGAGCGTACCCAGGCTCGAGGCTGCGGTGGCGGTCTTCGTTCCAGTGGCTGACGTATCGGTCAGGGTGAGGGCGTTGACCTCGATGGCCGCGTTCGACTTGGCCGCGATGTTGGATGTTGCGTCGCCCAGCTCAGTTGTCCCTGCCGGTGGGGTGAAGGACGTGGTGGCCGAGTTGGTGCCGTTCCTGACGCCGTGCGCGGTCAACAGCAGGGCTCCAGCCGTTACCGGGGTGATGGACGGAGCCCGGACATCCGGGTAAGCCACCCCGCTGTTGTTGTCCGTGGCGGGCGTGACGTCCAGCGGTGTGGTGGTGTTTGCCCCCTGCACCGCAACGGTTGACCAGGCGTACCGGGAAGCTGGTTCAGGCACGCCCGGCGCGGTGTCGCCGGCCTGCATCACGCGGTACCAGACCGCCTGGTGCGCCGATGCAGAGCTTGCGCTGGTGAAGTCACCAACCGCCCGCGTCCAGCCAGCCGGGGCCGTGACGTTGGCAGAACCGGAGACCGTGACCTGCGAGAACAGGAAGACCGTGTCGCCGGGTTGCCAACCGGCCGGCAGGGCCGCGGTGTACGAACCCGCCGCCGTCAGCTCGCCGGACCCCGTGGCGGACGACCGGACGGAGATTGCCGATGTTGTCGGCGGAGGCGTCGTTGTTGTCGGGGTCGGGGTGGGCGTCGGGGTCGGAGTGGGTGTTGGAGTTGGCGTGGCCGTCGTTGTGGGTGTCGGCGTGGGGCTCGGCGACGGTGCCGCCGCCCGGGTAATGGTGAACTTGTCCGTATAGGTTCCGCCGGAAGCGCGGACGAATGAACCGGTCAAAGTGGTGCTTGTCACCGACACATTCAGGAAGCCGTAGGTCGGGTTGTTGTTGCTGCCCATGAAGCTCTGGAAGTAAGGTGCCGTCGTCGTATTGCTCTCACTGTTGATCGACCTGCCGCCTGAACCCACAGTGGCCAGGATGGTCCCGGTCCCGGCGGCAAACTGCCCGTTGGGGTCCGTGTCGGCCACGCAGTCCGGATTGAAGCTGCTGACCGGGATGGCCGTGCAGCTGCCCTTGAGCGCCAGCGGGTAGCTGCGTGCGTACGCATGGTCGTGTGCCTGCAGGTACAGGTCCACCTTCTTGGAGACCAGCATGTTCATCAGGTCCGGGCTCGCGGCGCAGGGGTAGTTGACCATCGACAGGCAGTACATGTGCATGCCCACCACGACAAACGGAATCCCCGCAGCGCGCGCCGAGTCTATTGCCGACGTCACGAACTTGTAGCCCTGGGTGCCGGACTTGTAGGACCAGTCAAGGCCGCTGCCGCTGTATGTCAGCTTCGGGGAGACCATGATCAGCCGTACCAGCGGGCTGCTGGCCGGGTAGTCGGTATAGAACTGTTGGGCATAGTCTCCTACCGACCCAAGTTGGTCCGGCAGGCACGAGGCGAATTTGGACCACACCCCGTCGGGTCCGTCATCCTCGTGGTTCCCCGTGATGAATTCGTACGGCATGGACCCGGCGTGCTGCTTGACGAACGAGCACCAGGCCGATTCCGGGGTGATCTGGGAGTAGGACAGGTCGCCAAGATTGAAAAATGCCGAGGTTCCCGCGTTGCGTGCTGCATCGATCACCTTGCCGGTCACGGTGTTGCCGCCGGTGTCACCGGCGAAGCCCAGGCTCACCGACGTTGCGGCCGAGGCCTGCGGGCGTGACGTGCCGAGGAACGAGACGTTGGCGAGCACGAGGGCGGTGCCTAACAGGACGGCCAGCACGGCACTCACTGGATGGCGCATGCGCCCTTGGCCTTTCACTTGCAGCTCCATTCGGTTGCGCGGCGCAGCCCGTTGTCTGCTGCGGAGAAGCCAATGACAACGGCGTTTGCACCCTGCCCGGAGACCGAGCTCGCGGACCCGGACACGCCGGTGAACTGGGCATCAGTTCCCGGCGGCAGGATCCGTGCGCTCTTGCCGATCCAGATCACCGCTTGCGGCCGCGATGCGCGGAAGGAGGGCGAGCTGCCTGCACCCACGGTCACGCCCGCAATTCCTGATGCGGCACTGGAGGTGGCGCCGGCAGCGGCTGCCCCGACGTCGGTGACGGCACCGGCCGCAGCCCAGGCCACGGCATGCGTTCCGTCGGCCACGCCACTCTGGCCCACTGCCTGCCCGGTTGAATCGATCCCGAGTACTACACCGCCTTTACCGCTAAGGGTGGGCAGTGCCTTCGGAGAGCCGTCCGGCCCCCAGAGGACCGGAGTGGCGTCATCGCCAATAGCCACCCCGCCGGCCGTTCCGTCCGGGCCGACCGCGAAGGCATGTCCGCCCCGTGTTCCGGGGGGCAGGGTGAGCTCGCGGGGTGCCGTGGTCACGGAGGGCCAGACGGCGGGGTGCTCATCTTCGTCGGCGCCCGGCCCGTCTGAATGCTCCTCGTCGGCGACCAGCGCCCCGGCAACGACGCCGTTGTCAGACACCGCCGAGGGTATCGCTATGTCTCCGGGCTTGACCGGGAGAGGATGGTACTGCCCGTCCTGCCACCACCAGCCCACGAGCATTTCGTTTGCGGCGTCGTACCCTGTGCCGACGACGACTCCTGCCGCGTTCACCGACGCCGGGGCCGCGGCCTGGAGTGGGATAGCAAGCTGCGTGGGTTGACCATTCCGCCAGAGCACCGGTGCCGACTCGCCTGCCGCGGTGTCGGCGAGGCCGACTACCAGGCCGTTGCTGCTTGAGGCGACCGCGTTGCTGCCACGGCCGCCGAGTCCGGGAAGGAGTTGCGGGGTGCAGTTGGTGGCCGCAGGTAGATCAGGACCGGCCGCGGTGGCAGCAACCGGCAACATCACCATGCCGCCCTCAGCCGCGAGCACGAGTGCCGTCAGCAGCGCACCGGGCCGCATGTCCCTGGACCGGCGGGGCCAGGGAGGCCTGCCTCTCCTGCCGGACGAATCCTTGGCGAAAAACTTTGGCTCTGACACTTTTGCTCCCCGGAGTAAAACCCCATGTCCCAGCAGCACCTGCTGCAGCGCAATCGGCCTTTGCTTAGCCGCACTGTCTTTCGAGCCTAGGTTTCGGCCAAGCGGCAGTCACGAGTAACAGGTACTTGCTTCGCCGGTTAGGGGGTACTTACTCAAGCAGCCATTTCTGCAAAACCGCAACGGCGGCACCCAGCCCGGGCGCCGCCGTCGCCCACTTCTTGAAAGCGCGCCAGGCATGATGCGCTAGCCGTCGGGACCTAGCCGAACAGGGCCGCCACCTGGGTCAGGGTCTGGAAGATGCCGAAGGCCAGCGGGATACCCACCAGGACCCACGCCAAGGTCAGCCTGCCCGTGGACTTTTTGACGGGCGTCTGCGCTTCGGGGGTGCGTGCGTTGCTCATGTCATTTCTCCAAGGAAGGTTCGTGCCGCTGGGAGCGGGGTTCGTGGAATCGCGCGTCGACGGGCTTGATCAGCAGGTTGGCCAGGAAGCCCACCACCAGCAGCCCCACCATGGTCAGCAGCGCCGGCTGGTAGGACGCCGCGTTCAGCTGGCCGGGCTTTCCCTGTGCGTCCAGGATGGCGTTGACGATCAGCGGGCCGGCCACCCCGGCGGCGGACCACGCGGTCAGCAGGCGGCCGTGGATGGCGCCCACCTGGTACGTTCCGAAGAGGTCCCGCAGGTACGCCGGAACCGTGGAAAAGCCGCCGCCATAGAAGGAAATGATGACGAACGCCAGCAGCACGTAGAGGGCCGTCGCGGTGGACCCGGCCAGGGCCAGCACCGTGTAGAGGACGGCGCCGACGCCGAGGTAGACCATGTAGATGCGCTTGCGGCCCGTGACGTCGGACGTGGCGGACCAGGCGAACCGCCCCGTCATGTTGCCGATCGACAGCAGTCCCACGAAGCCGGCGGCGACGCCGGCACTCACCAGCGATCCGCCGTCGGGCTGCCGGAAGAAGTCCTGGATCATGGGGGCAGCCTGTTCAAGGATGCCAATGCCGGCGGTGACATTGCAGAACAGCGCAACCCACAGCAGCCAGAACTGCCGGGTCTTTATGGCGTTCTTGGCCGAGACGTTCTCCGTGGTGACGAGCTTGGCGGCTTTGACCTTGGCGGGGTCGAATCCCGCCGGGCGCCACCCCTCGGCGGGGACCCTGATGGTGAAGGCCCCGAAGAGCATGTACGCGAGGTAGACGACGGCGAGGGTCAGGAAGAGCTTTCCCACAGCATCGCCGCTTGCCACCCAGCCCTTGGCGCCGGAGTTGGGATCGTACAGTTTGAGCAGGGCGGTGGAAACGGGACTGGCGATCAGCGCGCCGCCGCCGAAGCCCATGATGGCCATGCCGGTGGCCAGGCCCGGCCGGTCCGGGAACCACTTGATCAGGGTGGACACCGGCGAGATATAGCCGATGCCCAGGCCGATGCCGCCGATAATGCCGTAGCCCAGGTACACGAGCCAGAGCTGGTGCGTGAAGATGCCCAGCGAGCCGACCAGGAAGCCGCCGGCCCAGAACATGGCGGAGGTGAACATGGCCTTGCGTGGCCCGTTCCGGTCCACCCATGTACCCATGACCGCGGCGGAGAGGCCCAGCATCACGATGGCGATGGAGAAGATAACTCCGATTTCGGTCAGGCTGGCACCGAAATGCTTGACCAGCGCCGTTTTGTACACGCTCGTGGCGTAGGCCTGGCCAATACAGAGATGGACCGCCAGCGCGGCCGGTGGAACGAGCCAGCGGTTGAATCCCGGTGGGGCGATGCTGTGGTTACGGTCAAGCCAGCCCATAGTTGCTTCCTTGCATGTTCGACGACGTCGATGTCTGATCGATCCGGAGGCGACGGTCCTCCCGTTGCCTGCGGCAATCTTCCGGCAAGATCATCAGTATGCATACTATCCATGCGCCGAACGGCGGTAAATCATCGGCGGGCGGCGGCACCCAGCCCGGGGGCCGCCGTCGTCCGTCCTGCCGGGAAGGTCCTATTTGAGCCTCGGCACCAGCACGGGCGTGTTCCTCTTGTACTCTTCGTAGTCCGCCTGGCCGCCCCATTTCTTGTCCGCCTTCTTCTCCAGGGGCGGCACGCCGCTGCCCTTGATCAGGAGCAGGGCCACGAACACCGGGGAGACCAGGGCGGCCCACTGCCAGCCCTGCAGGACGGGCAGGGCGATGATGGCCATGCCCACCCAGAGGGTGATTTCGCCGAAGTAGTTGGGGTGGCGGGACCTGGACCAGAGGCCGGTGCTGATGAAACGGCCCTTGTTGGCGGGGTTGTCCTTGAAGCGATTCTTCTGCAGGTCCGCAAGGGTCTCGATGGTGATGCCCGCGGCCCACACCAGCAGGCCCACCCAGAAGAATCCGTCCAGGCCCACCTTCTTGTCAGACGTGATGGCCACCCATGCCAACGCCGCCGTGAGGACCACCCACAGGCCCTGGATGGTCCACGTGTTCAGGAAGCGGAAAAAGTCCGGCTTGAGTTCATCGAAGCGGTCGTCCTTGCCGTGCTTGCTGATCCGCAGGAACAGGAAGCTGCCCAGCCGCGCGGCCCACAGCACCACCATGGCTGCCAGCAGCATGCCGCGCGCATCCACGCCCGGGCTGGCGAGCACCAGGAACACCGTGATGGAGATGTAGGTCAGGGCGCCGGTGAGGTCGTAGAACTTTTCCGTCTGCCCCTTGTAGGACGGGATGAACACCACCCACTGAATCACGAACGCGACGGCAACCCCCATCGCGAACACCGGGAACCCGCCAATCCGTGCCCCGCCCTGGCTGCCGGCCAGCGCAATGAGTACTGCCACCACCACGGCAATGGCGGTACTGATGAGGGCCTTGCGGCTCTTTTCGTTCACGGACAGGTTCCTTTCCCTGGCCTGCCGCGCTCTGCTGCACGGCCGGTCCCATCGCCCCCCGGGGGCACATTCACATTCAACTACGCATGGCGTGGTCCGCTTAGTCTTCGGAGCGGGGATGAGTTTGTATGGGTCAAGCAATCCGCCCGGTACAACGGCAGCGAACAGCTTCTGGAACCGATACCGACGCAAGGAGCCATGCATGAGCGCCCGCACCAAGAACTGGCTGACCACCTACGTTGTCAGCGCCCTGATTTTCGCGGTGCTGGACGTGGCGTGGATCCTGCTGGTGGCCAACCCGCTGTACCAGGGCCAGATCGGCCACCTCCTCGCAGCCAAGGCCAACCTGCCCGGCGCGGTCCTCTTCTATGTCATCTTCGTGGCGGGGATGGTGCACTACGGCGTCCGGCCCAACAGCCCTCGCCTCACGCTGCGGCAGCGGGTCACGGGCGCCGCCCTGTTCGGATTCTTCACCTACGCCACCTGGGCACTGACCGGGTTCGCCGTGCTGAAGGATTTCACCGCCCTGGTGGCCGTGACGGACATACTCTGGGGAGCCGCGGCCTGCAGCGTGGTCACCTGGGCGACAGCCACCGTACTGCGCGGCCGGCTGGCGGGGGCTGCCGCGGCCTAAACCCGCTTTGCACATGCACCGGCGTCACGCAGGGCAGACTTTGGACCCTCCCGCGGGGAGGAAACCCCGGAAAGCCGGGGGCCGGCGTCGTCCGTTGCCGTGAAAGCATGCTCGGCGTGACGTGGGACCGCCCGGAGGCCAGCCGAATAGCGCCGCCACAAGGGTCCAGCTTTCGTTGACCCGTAACTCCCACGGCCATTCCCGGCCCTGCTTTCCGCCGGCCGGGGCGGGTGGCAGAGTGGGACGATGAGTGAGCAACCAGCCGCCCTGGTCCTGAACCTGGAGTGCACCGTGGCATCTCCGCCGGACGCAACGTTCCGGCTGCTGACGGACCCGGCCCGGCTTGCCAATTGGTGGGGCCCGCACGGATTCAGCATCCCCCAAGTGGACGTCAACCTGGTGGTGGGCGGCCGCTACCGGTTCCGCATGGCCCCGCCGGAGGGCGAGCCCTTCCACCTTTCCGGGGAGTTCCTGGAGATCGATCCACCCTGGCGGCTGGTCTACACCTTCGCATGGGAGGAACCGGCGCCGGACGACCGGGAAACCGTCGTGGACCTCTCCCTCGCCAGCACCGGAACCGGCACACGGGTGGCGCTCTCACAGGGACCGTTCCTGACGGAGGAGCGGCTGGCCCTGCACCGGGACGGGTGGAGGGACTCGTTCGAGAAGCTGGTTCTCGCCGCCCGGGGCGCAGCTTAGGAAACCACCCGCCCGGACGGCTCGGCATGGACGCGGATGCCGTCCTCCCGGACCCACCCGCGTCACGCAGGGCAGACTTTAGACCCGGCAGCCGGGAGGAAACCCCGGAAACCCGGGGCCCGCCGTCGTGCACTGTCATGAAAGCATGCCCGGCGTGACGCCAGGCGCACAGACTGGCCCAGTTTTCACGGCCAGAACCCCAGAATCCGGGGGCCCCGCCGCGGTTTGTCGCCGAAAGCTGGGCCAGTCTGACACACGGCCGTCACCCCAGCGCGACAAACAGGCGGCGGCCCGGCGGCCACAGGCAAGTCCAGCCGTGCGATACCTTGGGCCAGTATCCACAGCAGCTTTCGAACCATGGGCAGGTATCGGCATGGACGCGGACGTCATCATCATCGGCGGCGGGCTGGCCGGGCTGGTGGCCGGCAATGAACTGGTCCGTGCCGGGAAGCGCGTGGCCATTGTGGACCAGGAAAACGCAGCGAACCTGGGCGGGCAGGCCTTCTGGTCCCTGGGCGGGCTCTTCCTGGTGGACACCCCCATGCAGCGGCGCCTGGGCGTGAAGGATTCCTTCGATCTGGCGTGGCAGGACTGGCAGGGGTCCGCACAGTGGGACCGGCTGTCCGGGGCGCACCCCGAGGACGAGTGGGCGCAGCAGTGGGGCCGCGCCTATGTGGAGTTTGCCGCAGGCGAGAAGCGTGGGTGGCTGCGGGAACAGGGCATCCGCTTCACGCCGCTGGTGGGCTGGGCAGAGCGGGGCGACGGCCGGGCCGGCGGCCACGGCAACTCGGTCCCCCGCTTCCACGTCCCGTGGGGCACCGGCACCGGGGTTTCGGAACCATTCGCAAACAAGGCCCGGGAGGCTTCCCGGGCGGGCAGCCTCCAGTTTTTCTTCCGGCACCGGGTGGACGCTTTGACGTACGACGGCGGCACGGTCACCGGAGTGCGGGGGGCGGTGCTGGCTCCTGATGGCTCCCCGCGCGGGTTGTCCTCCAACCGGGATGTTGTGGGCGGCTTCGAGCTGCGGGCGCAGGCCGTGGTGGTGGCGTCCGGCGGGATCGGCGGCAGCCATGAGCAGGTGCGGCGCTGGTGGCCTGACCGGCTGGGGACGCCGCCGCGGAAGATGGTCACCGGGGTGCCGCGGCACGTGGACGGGCGGATGCTGGACATCGCTGATGAGTCGGGCGTCCGCCTGGTGAACCGCGACCGCATGTGGCACTACACCGAGGGCATCCAGAACTGGAACCCGGTCTGGCCGGACCATGCCATCCGGATCCTGCCTGGCCCGTCGTCGCTCTGGTTCGACGCGCTGGGCCGGCGGCTCCCCTCCCCCGGCCTGCCGGGCTACGACACCCTGGGCACCCTCCGCCTCCTCCGGACCACCCCCGAGCTTCAGCAGTACAGCCATTCCTGGTTCATCCTCAACCAGCGCATCATCGAAAAGGAATTCGCCCTGTCCGGCTCGGAGCAAAACCCGGACATCACCAACCGCGACCTCAGGCTGCTGCTCCGGAGCCGGCTGGGCCGGGGCGCCGGCGCCCCCATCGAAGCGTTCAAGGAGCACGGGGCGGACTTCGTGGTGGCGGACAACCTGGCGGACCTGGTCCGCGGGATGAACGGGCTGACCGACGAGCCGCTGCTGGACCATGCACTGGTCCGGCGGCAGATCGAGGAGCGCGACGCCGAGATCCGGAACCCCTACTCCAAGGACATCCAGGTCGCCGGCATCCGCAACAGCCGCCGTTACCTGGGCGACAGGCTCTTCCGCACGGTCAAACCGCACCGGATCCTGGACCCCGCCGCCGGTCCGCTCATTGCCGTCCGGCTGCATGTGGTCATGCGCAAAACACTGGGCGGAATCCAGACGAACCTCGACGGACAGGCCCTCAGTCATGACGGCGTTCCCATTCCCGGCCTGTACGCCGCCGGTGAAGCTGCCGGATTCGGCGGCGGCGGCGCCCACGGCTACAACGCGTTGGAGGGCACCTTCCTGGGCGGCTGCCTCTTCACCGGCCTGACGGTGGGCCGGGCCCTGGCCCGCGCACTGTAAGACACACGGAACCGGAGCCAACGCTAGTGCTGGCCGCGCCGGACCAGCCGGAATTCCGGCAGGGCCTCCCACTCGGGCGGAAGGGTGTTGCGCTTGCCGTCGGGCCGGAACCCCTGCTTCAGGTAAAAGGCCAGGGCACGGGGATTGTTCTCCACCACCCAGAGGTAGGCGGGGCCGGAGCCGACGGCGGCACTCACCAGCGCTGCCCCGACGCCCGTCCCGTAGGTCCGCCGGAGGGTATAGATCGAGTAGAGTTCGAGCGCTTCAGGAGCGTCGTCATCCCGGCCCCGGGTCCGCGTAGCCCACCACCTGGTTGTTGGCGTCCAGGGCGAGGATCCGCGGCTGGTCGGTGGCCAGGAATGGCCACCGACGCTCCACCCGTTCCGGGATGCTGGCCCTCCGGCGGCGGAAGAATTCCGTTGAGAGCAGGTGCGGGTAGCACTCCTCGTGCGCCTGCGTCTGCATGAGCACCACCGCCTCCGCGTCCTCCGGGGTGGCCTGGCGAAGCTGATAGTCCATGGCGCCAGCCTAGCCAGTCCGCTCCCAGGCCGCGCGCCGCCGTCGTACCCTCCGCCATGCCCCACCCACCGGCCGGCGGCACCGCGCACTTAGCCCGCGCTCGCGGGCACTTAACTCGCGGGCACTTAAGATGAGGCATGACCTTTGAGGACGCGCTCCTGACGGCGGTTGGCGCCGTGCTGATTCTGCTGATGGTCTCCGACGTCTTCCATACCCTGCTGTACCCCCACGGCTCGGGTCCGGTGGGCCGGACCATCATGCGCGGGTTCTGGCTGCTGTCCAGGAAGCTCAGGGGCGGGGCCTCCTCGGTGGCCGCCCCGCTGGCCATGGCGGCAGTCATCGCCGCGTGGGCCGCCCTGGCTGCCGTGGGCTGGGCTCTACTGTACCTCCCCCATTTGTCGAACGGGTTCTCCTACTCGGCGGACGTGCCCCGGCAGGCTGACTTTGCTGAGGCGCTGTACATTTCGCTTGTGGCCCTCTCCACCGCGGGATTTGGCGAGATCGTGCCCACCCACCCGCTGCTGCGGCTGGTGATGGCGTTCCAGGCCGTGGCCGGTTTTGGCCTGCTGACCGCCACGGTCTCATGGATCCTGCAGACGTACCCGGCGCTGAGCCGCCGGCGCGCGCTTGCCCACCAGTTGAATCTGTTCCGGGAAGCGGCAGGACCATCCGGGATCGCGTCGCTGGAGGCGCGGCATGCGGCCCGGCTGCTGGAGTCGATGGCGGAAAACGTGGCATCGGTGAGCATTGATCTTCTTTCCTTCCACGAGACCTATTACTTCCATGAAGTGGAGCAGAGGGGCTCGCTTCCCGCCACCATCGCGTACGCCCACCAGCTGGCCTCGGACGCCCAGGGCAGCGACAACCCTGAGCTTCGGTTCGCCGGGCGGATGCTCTACGCGGCGCTGGATGACCTCGCCGAAGTCCTGCGCGGGAAGTTCGGCCACGTGGGAAGCACCTCCTCGGACGTATTCGACCACTACGAGCTCCACCACCGGCACCGGCGGCCCCCGGAACCGCGAAGGTGACGCTACCCCCGTGGACCGGAGGACTCCCGCACGATGAGGTCGCAGTCAACGATATGAATTCCCGGCCGGGGTAATCCGTCCAGGGCTGACAGCAGCGCCTCACCCGCGCGCCGGCCGATGGTGGAAAGGTTCAGGTCCACGCTGGAAAGATGCGGCCGGTACCCGTCGGTGAACGGGGACCAGTTGTCTACGCCTATCAGGGCCACGTCCCCCGGGATCGACCGGCCGTGCCGCTCAAGTTCGTACGCGGCGCCCCGGGCAATCTGGTCGCTGCCGCAGAAGATGGCGTCCACGTCCGGGTAGTTCGCCAGCAGCGCGCGGACCCCGTTGTGGCCCCATTCCTCGGTCCAGCTTCCATACCAGACATCCCCTACCGGCTCCAGCCCCTGAGCGGCCATAGCGGAAAGGAAGCCGTCCGCACGCAGTGCCGCGGACGCATGGTTTTCCAGGCCGGTGATGTGCGCGATCCGACGCCTCCCGGTCTTCACCAGGTGGTCGACGGCACGCCGTGCGCCGCCGCGCTCGTCCCCGGTGACGGAGCAGTCCCGCGGACCGGTCGACGGCGCGAAGGCGTAGATGACCGGCACGGGAAGGTTCTCCCCGAGCGGCGTCCGCGGATCGGCTTTGCGCCCGACTGCGATGATTCCATCCACCTGCCGTGCCAGCAGTGTTCGCACGTAGTGCTGCTCCCGGATGGGGTCGTCCCGGCTGTCGCAAAGGAAGCAGAGCATCTCCCCCAGCCCGAGGGCATCCTCGACGCCCCGCAGAATAGGAATGCTGAAGCGTCCGTAACTGTCGGTGGTGATCACCCCCACGGTGTAGGTCCTGCCACTGCGGATGCTCCGCGCCGCGCCGTTGGGAAGCCAGCCAACCTCCTCCGCGGCAGCGCGGACCCGCAGCCGGGTCGACTCACGTAGCTGGCCCGTACCGTTCAGCGCCTTTGACACCGTTCCGGTCGAAACTCCCGCCCGTGCGGCCACTGCCGCTATGCCGGAACTACGGAAATTATTTTCCGACATGCCTCCCTTTCCTACCGCCGGTCCGCGGGCTCTCAATGCCCGGTTCACGACCGCCAGTCCCTTTGAAGCGTAGCAGAAACCGTTGACAGATGAGACGCAGGTCACTTAGAGTCGACGCTCGGAAGACGTTTTCCTAATTTTCCTGTTCCGGCTTTCCGGATTCTGTCGCTTCACCCTTCGAATCACACTATGGAAGAGGTCATTGATGACATCTGTTCACGACATCCCGGCAGCGTCCGCTCGACCGGGCGCCGACAGCGGAACCACAGCGGGGCCCGTCGGGGCCACGGCGCACGGACATTACGCTTTGCGCCCGCTGTCCTTCGATTCCGTACGGTTACGCCCCGAGGGACACCTGGGCAGCTGGCAGGAGCTCAACCGGACCTCCACCATTCCCCACTGCATCGCGAATGTGGAATCCAGCGGTGCCCTCGAGAACTTCCGGCGGCTCATCGGGGAAAGCGATGCCGAGTTCCGGGGTTTCTGGTTCCAGGACACCGACCTATACAAGACGCTGGAAGCTGTGGGATGGGAGGCTGGCCGCCACGCCGACCCGCGTTGGGAAGAGTACCTGGCATCCATGGGCGAACTGCTGGCAAAGGTGCAGGAACCGGACGGCTACCTGAACAGCTGGGTCCAGGGTGTTGAGCCCGGGAAGCGCTGGGACAAGCTGCAGTGGAGCCACGAGCTGTACACCGCCGGCCACCTGCTGCAGGCGGCCGTGGCAGTGGCCCGCACGACCGGAAACGGAACGGTCGTGGAGGTCGCCCGCAGGGTGGCTGACTGCATCGTGGAGACCTTCGGCCCCGGCGGCGTCGAAAAGATTGACGGCCACCCTGAAGTGGAAACCGCATTGGTGGAGCTCTACCGCCTGACCGGAGACAAGCGCTACCTCGACACTGCCGTGCGGCAGTTGGACCTGCGCGGCCACGGCATCCTTCCCGATGACAGATTCGGCCGCCAGTACTTCCAGGACCACCTTCCTATCCGCAAGGCCGCCCACGAGGCTACAGGGCATGCGGTGCGACAGGTCTACCTCTCCACCGGAGTAGCCGATGCCTACCTCGAAAACGGCGACCCGTCCCTGCTGGAGGCCGCCGAAGCGCTGTGGGAGAACATCTTCTCCCAAAAGGCCTACCTGACCGGAGCCCTCGGATCACGCCACCGGGACGAGGCGTTCGGCGACGCCTACGAGCTGCCGCCGGACCGCGCCTATGCCGAGACGTGCGCGTCCATCGCAAGCCTGCACTTCAGCTGGCGACTCCTGCTCGCCACAGGCAATGGCAAATATGCCGATGAGATGGAGCGTGCGCTCTACAACGGCATCGCCGCATCGACTTCTGTTGAGGGCACCAGCTTCTTCTACTCCAACCCCCTGCAGCTGCGCACGGGCCATGACGGATCTACCGAGGATGCGCCGTCGGAACGCCTGTCCTGGTACGCATGCGCCTGCTGCCCGCCGAACCTGGCACGCCTGGTGGCATCCCTGCACCATTACGTGGCCACGCAGGATGAGTCCGGACTGCAGCTTCAGCTGCTGCACGACGGCGAAGTGCGCGCATCGGGCGAACCCTTCGGCGGTGAAGTAACGGTCTCCACGACTACGGAATATCCGTGGGACGAAAACGCCAGCATCGAAGTCACGGCCCCTGCCGGCGAATGGACGCTTTCCGTGCGCATCCCCACCTGGTGCAAAGACCCGAAGGTAAGCATTGAGGGGGAGCACATCGAGGCAACGCCGGACGCGTCCGGCTACATGCGGTTGCGCCGCGACTGGGAAGGGATCACCACCGTCCTGCTGACGTTGCCGATGCCTGTGCGAATTGTTAGCGCTCATCCACATGTGGACGCCGTGCGCGGCACGGTCGCCTTGGTCCGCGGGCCCGTGGTCTACTGCCTCGAACAGCATGACCAGGCGGACGGCGTGGTGCTTGAAGACCTCGCAATCGATGCGGCGGCTCCGGTGGAGATCGGGGCAGCAGAGGGCATCCCCGGGGTGCGCACCGTGCTCAAGGCCGCAGGCATCGCCAGTCCCCCGGCGGAGCAGGCGCTCTACCGCACTGCCGGAACGGGTGAGGGGGAACACCGGCCCATCGAGCTGACTGCCATTCCCTACTTCCGCTGGGCCAACCGTGGCCCGGCCGCCATGCGGGTCTGGATCCCGGTCGCTTAGTTTTACCTCCCACCCATCTATGAAGAGGAACGGCATATGAAACGTACTAGATTCGCTGCAGCACTGGCGCTGGCGGCATCCATCACCCTCGCAGCCACCGGCTGCGGCAGCTCCTCCAGTTCAGACTCGCTGCAGGCCTCCTCCGGGGAACCGAGCGGGACCATCACGCTCTGGGCCCGCGATTCCCAAAAGGGGTTCATGGACCTCCTTGCGGATGCCTACAACAAGTCGCACAAGGCGCAGGTCCAGGTCACCATCGTGCCCAGCGGAAACTTCGTGCAGAAATTCGGCACGGCAACCGCTGGCGGGTCGGGACCGGACGTGGCCTCCATCGACCTGGTCTATTTGCCCTACTTCGCCTCCACCGGGGTCCTGCAGGACATCACCGGCGAGGCCTCGAAGCTGCCGTACAAGGACAAGCTCAGTCCGTCCCACGCTCGCCTCTCCACGTGGGAGGACAAGACCTATGCCCTGCCCTTCACGGCCGAAGCATCCGTGCTGTTCTACAATAAGGACCTCTTCCAGAAGGCCGGCCTTGATCCTGCCAAGCCGCCCGCAAACTACGAGGAGATCCTCACCGCAGCCAAGAAGATCCGCGCCCTGGGCCCGGACACCTACGGCTTCACCATGGCCGGACAGTGCGGCGGCTGCAATATCTTCGAATTCACCCCCAGCGTCTGGGCCAGCGGCGGCGACGTGCTCTCCGATGACGGAAAGACCGCGAAACTGGACTCTCCTGAGGTAACCAAGGCGTTGACGTTCTACAAGCAGATGCACGACGCCGGCGTGATGCCTGAGGCGGCGAAGACCGACTCCGGCACGGCCCAGCCAGCCCTATTCCAGGGCGGAAAAGCGGGCATGGTAGTGCTCGGCGCCTTCTTCACCCAGACGCTGAACACGGACAAGAAGGTCGACTACGGCATTGCCCCCATCCCCGGCGAGAACGGCGGGTCGGCCTCCTTCGCAGGCGGTGACAACATCGCAGTCACCACCGGATCGAAGAACAAGCCTGCTGCCTGGGACTTCGTGAAGTGGGCCACCGGCGACGAGGCCCAGACCTTGCTGGCGAAGAACTCCATCGTCCCAGTCAGGACTGACCTCGTGAAGAGCGTCTATGCCTCGGCGGACCCGCGCAACGAGATCTTCAGCAAGGCGCTGGAAACCGGCAAGACACCATACAGCGTCGTGGAAAACAAACTGTTCAATGACAACAACGGGCCCTGGGCCACCATGATCAACGAGGCCGTCTTCGGCGGCGACATCCAGGCAGCGCAGCAGAAGGCGCAGCAGGCCGCCCAGCAGATCATCCAGACCGGACCCTGACGTTCCGGGGGTGCTGCCGCTCAACCTGCGGCAGCACCCGTCTTGTCCTCAAGGAGACCTACTTTGGCACACAACACCACCCTGACAACGCGGCCCGGCCAGCCCCGACACCCGTCGGTGCCCCCACGCCCGCAACGGAGTCGGC
The DNA here is from genome assembly GCF_006715225.1 of Arthrobacter sp. SLBN-112. Taxonomy (NCBI): domain Bacteria; kingdom Bacillati; phylum Actinomycetota; class Actinomycetes; order Micrococcales; family Micrococcaceae; genus Arthrobacter; species Arthrobacter sp. SLBN-112. The sequence continues at coordinate 2,154,617 of NZ_VFMU01000001.1, read as the reverse complement.
GGACCCTTTCCACCTCGCGCAGCAGGCTCGGCGCGTTGGTCGTCGCCCCCGCGCTGATCCTCCTGACTGTTTTCTTCTTCCTGCCCGTGGTCCTCATGCTATGGATGTCCCTGAACCGCTGGCCGTTGCTGGGCAAGATCAGCTTCATCGGCCTGGGCAACTACATTTCCGCGCTCCAGGACCAGGACTTCCTGCGGGCGGCCGGGTTCACCCTGCTCTACACACTGATCATGACTCCCCTGCTGCTGGTCATCGGCATCGCCCTGGCGCTGCTGATCCGACGCCCCGGGCGAGCCTCACGAGTCTTCCAATCCATCTATTTCCTGCCAGTCGTCGTCGGATTCGCCGCCGCCGGATACCTGTGGCTCTTCATGGCCCAGCCGAACATCGGCCCCCTCCTAGACCTGCTCACCCGCAGCGGGCTGGCCTCGCGCACGGACAACTGGTTCGGCAGCTTCGCAGGTGCACTGGGCGTCGTGTGCGCAATGGTTGTCTGGAAGGTTGCAGGCATGCAGATGCTGCTGCTGAACTCGGGTCTTCAGTCCATCCCCGTGGAGCTCGAGGAAGCGGCCAAAATCGACGGCGCGAGCCGAACGCAGGTGTTCCGCTACATCATCCTGCCGCTGCTGAGGCCCACCCTCGCGCTGGTGCTTGTCTTCTCGGTGGCCGGCTCCTTGCTCGCCTTCGACCAGTTCTACATCATGACCAACGGCGGTCCAGCGAACCAGACCATCACCGCGGTCTACCACATCTACCGCGTTTCCTTCCAAGGGTTCCAGCTCGGCTACGGCGCCGCGCTCTCGGCCCTGCTGATGATCGTGCTCGCGGTCGTCAGCGCCATCCAGATGCTCATCCTCCGCAACTCGGACCACAATTAGTCCACATCACCGGAAACGGACCCCTCCATGACTTCACTGCAGTCCAGTCTCCGCCCGGTGCCGCGCACCGCCTGGTGGATCATCAACCTCAGCCTCGCGGCGCTGTTCCTCTATCCGTTCTGGGTCGTCGTCTCGCAATCGATCAAGTCCCCCGCCGAGGCCGCCGCCGCGCCGCCGACGCTCTTCCCGGCTTCCTTCTCGTTAGGGAACTTCGCGAAGCTTTTCGGCAATGAGAACGGCGGGGCCGGCTTCGTCCAGCAGTTGGGCAACAGCGTCCTCGTCTCGGTAGGCGCAACGCTCCTTACCATCGTGCTGAGCACGCTGGCTGGCTACGGCTTCGCCAAGCTTCGCTTCCGGGGCAGCAACCTGCTGTTCTTCGCCACGCTCGCCACCTTCATGATTCCTTTCCAAGCGGTCATCACCCCGCTGTACCTGGTGCTGCATCAGATCGGCCTGACCAACAACCTACTGGGACTCATGCTTGGCTACACCACGTTCAACCTGCCCTTCGGCATCTTCCTGATGAGGAATTCCTTCGCAGCTCTGCCGGCGAGCATCGAGGAAGCTGCCCTGGTGGATGGGTGCAGCGTGTTGCGTGCCATGGTTCGGGTGCTGCTCCCGGTTGCCGTCCCTGGGGTGATCAGCACCGCACTGTTCACGTTCTTCGCTTCGTGGAACGAGTTCTTCGCCGCGCTGATCCTGATGACAGACCAATCCAAGTACACCCTCCCCGTTGCCCTGAACGTGCTCTCCAGCGGAACCTTTGGGACCCTTGACTGGGGGGCGCTGCAGGCAGGCGTCGCGGTGACCATCATCCCCTGCATCGTCATCTACGTCCTGCTCCAGAAGTACTACGTGGGAGGCATGCTCACGGGGGCGATGAAGTAAGCCTGCCCCAGCCGAGGCAGGCGACGCCGCGCGACATGAATGCGCTTTGCCGCCGCGCAGTCCGTTGTAGCTCCGATAGCCCCGGCGTAGACTCGGCCCACCATCCAGGCGGAGGCGGAAAGCCATGAAGAGCATCCGGGCGCAGGTCATTGACGCTGAACAGAATGCCGCACTCGGGCCGGGAGGTGATGAGCAGTTTTCCGGGTACGGCGTCATGGGCCTGCCCTTCAGCTCCGGCTACGTCCTGGCCATGCGCCGCTTCCCCGTCACCAGCGTCGGCCCCGGCTACACCTCCGTGTGGCTGCGCCGGCCTGCCGGTTCCTGGACCATCTACGCGGACGCAGCGCCGGAGGTGTCCTGCGCCCGCTACTTCGGGTCTGCCCTGGAGGGCGCCATCCAGTGCCAGGTCAGCGTTGATTGGACCGCGGACAATGCCTTCACCGTGGCCATCGGCGGGGACGTGGACCTGGCATGGAAGGTGGAACTGGAGTCCACGCCCGTGACCGGTGCCATGAGCGCGGTCATGACCGCGCTGCCCAACATGCTCCTGTCCAACAAGGCGTTCCTGAAGGCCATGGGCTCAGCCGCCGGACCAATGCTCAGCGCGGGCCGGCTGGGGCTGACGGGCAGCGTGCCCAACCGGCAGGGTTTCCGGGCCAAACCCCGGCGCATGTGGTTCATCTCCCGAAGCTCCGCCACGATCGCAGGCGAGGACTTCGGGATTCCCCAGCCGTTGACGTCCCAGACCCGGCTGGGCGACTTCTGGATCCCCCAGCGGGGCATCTTCGTGATCGGCTCTTCGGCCTTCGACCGGTTCGACCCCGCGCAGCATATTTCGGCCACCGCCCGCAAGACCACGTAGGCTACCTCCGCCTGTGCGGTATCCGGACGTGAATGGGCAGGAAACGCCGCGGTCCGGTCATCTCGTCCCGGCTTGTCAGTGCCACCGCGGCAACCACCAGCCACATTGTGGCGGCCTGCCCCCATGGGTAGACCTGCTGGGGAACCCCCGGTGTCAACGGGTTGAGGACGAACTGGAATGCCGTCAGGCTCGCGTGCATCAGCGCCGCCACAAGCACGCTCCCCGTATGCTCATACACCCAGACCATGAGCACCCGGTAAGCCGTCAACTGGCCGACGAGCACGGCGGCGGCCCACAGCGACATGAAGATCACCAGCGGCACGCCGCCGTTCGTCCCGCCACCGCCCCAGTAGTTCACAAAGAAGTGCCAGGCGCCCCACAGCACCCCTACCAGGACCCCTGTCCAAAGAATGCTGTAGTGCTGCCTGGCCTTGGGAATGGCGAACCCGGTCCAGCCGATCTCCTCGAGAAGCCCAACCACCAGCCCCAGCACCACTCCCATGACGAGGGTCCCGGTCCTGTCCGGTTCCGTGGCAATCCGCGGCGCATAGTTCAGGGAAGACATCCACAGCACCAGCACGGGGACGGCCAGCGTCACCGGTGCGACCAGCAGGGCGAAGAGGTACCAACGCCCGTCGACGCGCCATGTGAGCAGCCGGGCCCAAAGGTCCCGGTATCCCGCCCGTCCCGACATGATGCCCGTCAGGACGAGGCCGGCCACCGCGGGCCCCAGCAGCATGGCCGGCACGGTGGCGGGGATGGTGAGCTGGAACTGTTCCGGCGTGGGCGAGAGGCCGCCCGTGACCGCCCACACTGCCCACACGATGGCGCCCCAGGACAGGAAGAAGGTCACGGCGAAGTACCACGGCAGCGGGTGTTCGCGCACCGATCTCGCCAAGGCATGCATGGGAACCTCCCCGCGCTTCAGGCCGTGAGCCGGGCCACCAGCTCGCCCCGGCTGCCGACGCCCACCTTCTCGAAGAGGGACTTCAAGTGGTCGTGCACAGTGTGCGGGGAGATGAACAGGTGCCCAGCGATCTCCGCCGTTGAACTTCCAGCCAGTACCTCCAGGCAGACGTCCCGTTCCCGCGCGGTGACGCCGAACGCCATCAGCAGCAGGGCCGCGAGGTCGTGGGTGGTCGCCGGTTCCACGGTGACCACCATCTGGTCGGGGTCATCGCCGGTGATCAGGCGGCTGGCCTGCAGCACCACCCAATTGTTCGATGCGTCGCGCATCCTGGCCCGCGCCGTCCCCGATGCGGCAGCGTGCGCCTGGGCCACCACCGAATAGAGGGTCTGGCTGAACCGGCCGGGCGCGGCGTCCTCCACCCCGGCAAGCCAGGAGGCGGCGGCGGGCGTGGCGGCGCGCAGGTCGCCGTGCAGCCCGGCCAGGACAATGACAGGCCCGACGGCGGCGGGTCCCGTCGGGTGCGCCACGCGGACAGCGGCCCTGGTCGCCGAAGCCAGCGTGGCCGTGACCGCGCCCAGGAATTCCACCTCCCGGTCGGTGAAGTCGCGGCCGCCTTCGCGGAAAATGCTGCCCACGCCCCAGCACAGGTCATCCACCCGGAACGCGGCACGCAACTCATGGTCAAGGCCCAGCGGCTTGAGCAGGTCATTGATCCGCACGCTGCGCACCACCTCCCGGTGCGGCGCATCCGAAATCCTGGCGATGGGTTGCGGCCGCCGCAGCAGCTCCACGAAGGTGTTGGGTTCCCGGCCGGTGTACTCGGACTGGGCAAAACGGAGGAAGTACTCCTCAAACTGGTGCCCGCCCACGGGCCACGGCTGCCAGTTGGTAATCGAGGTCATCACCATGGAGGCGGGGTCGACGGCGGCCCAGCACCCCTGCTCGAACGGCACCTCCCGCTGCACCACGGCAAGCGCCGAGGCATAGAGGCCTGGCAGGTCCATCCCGCCGGTGGCCATGGCGGCGATGTCCCGCCGGGCACGCTCCGCGCGCTCCTCCCACATACCTCCAGTATCGTCCCGGGAGGCAGTGCGGCAATCCCCCATTTTGGGGGTTTCCCAAGCACCTCGAAACCCCTGGCGCGGGGATCGCGCCGGTGGCTGCCGCCGTCGTACTTTTCCTGCATGGGCGCCGCACCAAACCGGGCATCCACAACAAAAACCACAGAACCAAGGAGGCTGCAATGGGACAGGCACGCGATGTCATGGACCGGCTGATGACGGCCATGGATACAAAGGACCGGGAGGCCTTGGCAGGCTGCTACGCCGCTGGCGCCGTGATCCAGACTCCGGACCAGGGCGAGGTCTCCGGGCGTGAGGCGATCGCCAACTACTTCTTCCACTTCTGGGAGGCCATGCCGGACGTCAGATACGAACAGTTGGCCACTCACGAGGCGGGGAACGTAGTGATCGTCGAGGGCTTCGTGGTGGGCACAAACACCGGGCCGTTGAGCCTGCCCACGGGCGGGACCCTGCCGCCCACCGGCAGGCGGGTCCGGGTGCGAAGCTGCGACGTTGCCAAGGTGGAGGCGGGCCTCATCAGCACCCACCACGCCTATTTCGACCAGCTGGAACTTCTTGGCCAGCTGGGGCTGCTTCCTGAACTGTCCAAGCAGTGAGGGGCAGCTCCGCCACGGCGTTTCGGCCGTGGCGGAGCCGCCCCCTAAAGCAGCAGCGTTACCGGTCAGACGGCAGCGGCAACCTCCACGCCGTCCGACGCATCCTCTGATACCCCGGCAAGCCGGAGCCAGGTATCCACCACGGTGTCCGGGTTCAGGGAGATGGAGTTGACGCCTTCCTTCACCAGCCACTCGGCGAAGTCCGGGTGGTCGCTGGGGCCCTGGCCACAGATTCCAACGTACTTTTCGCGCGCCCGGCAGGCCTTGATGGCCATGCTGAGCAGCTTCTTCACGGCCGCGTCCCGCTCGTCAAAGCTGTTGGCCACGATGGCCGAGTCCCGGTCCAGGCCAAGGGTCAGCTGGGTCATGTCGTTGGAGCCGATGGAGAAGCCGTCAAAGAATTCCAGGAACTCGTCGGCCAGGAGCGCGTTGGACGGCAGCTCGCACATCATGATCACCTCAAGGCCGTTCTCGCCGCGGCGCAGCCCGTTCTCTGCGAGCAGTTCGATGACGCCCTGTGCCTCGTCCAGCGTCCTTACGAACGGGATCATGAGCTTGACGTTGGTCAGGCCCATCTCGTTGCGCACGAAGGACAGGGCCTCACACTCAAGGTCGAAGCAGTCCCGGAACGACGGCTCCAGGTACCGGGACGCGCCACGGAAGCCGATCATGGGGTTCTCTTCGTGCGGCTCGTACGCCGGGCCGCCGATCAGGTTGGCGTACTCGTTGGATTTGAAATCGGACATGCGGACAATCACCGGTTCCGGCGCAAAGGCCGCGGCGATGGTGGCCACGCCCTCGGCCAGCCGCTTGATGTAGTAGTCGCGGGGGTTTTCGTAGGCGGCGATGCGATCCCGGATTTCGGCGGCCACATCCTCCGGCTGGCTGTCCAGGTTCAGCAGGGCCTTGGGGTGGATGCCGATCTGCCGGTTGATGATGAATTCCAGCCGGGCCAGGCCCACACCGTGGTTGGGCAGCTGCGCGAAGGTAAAGGCCTGCTCCGGGGTGCCCACGTTCATCATGACCTTCACCGGCGCCTCGGGCAGCTCGGTGATGCCGGTTTCCTCCACACTGAAGTCCAGCAGGCCTTCGTAGATGCTTCCGGTCTCGCCATCGGCGCAGGACACGGTCACCTCCTGGCCGTCAGTCAGCGCGTCGGTTGCGCTGCCGGTGCCGACGACGGCGGGGATCCCCAGTTCGCGGGCGATGATGGCCGCGTGGCAGGTGCGTCCGCCGCGGTTGGTGACGATGGCGGAGGCACGCTTCATGATCGGTTCCCAGTCGGGGTCAGTCATGTCCGCCACCAGCACATCGCCGGTCTGGAAGGAGGCCATCTGGTCGATCGCCGTGAGGATCCGGACCTTGCCGGCGCCGATCCGCTGGCCGATTGCGCGCCCTTCCACCAGCACGGGGCCGGTGGCGTTCAGGCGGAAGCGGCTCTGGCTGCCGGGGGCGCGGCGGGACTGCACGGTTTCCGGGCGTGCCTGCAGGATGTACAGGCCCCCGTCAGTGCCGTCCTTGCCCCACTCAATGTCCATCGGACGGCCGTAATGCTTCTCAATGGCGATGGCGTGGCGTGCAAGCTGCTCCACGTCGTCGTCCGTCAGGCTGAAGCGCGAGCGCAGGGAAGCCTCCACCGGCACGAAGTCGATGGTGCGGCCGATCTCGCTGTTGTTGGTGTACGTCATCTGCAGGGCCTTCTCGCCCAGGCCGCGCTTGAGGATCGCGGGACGGCCGGCCTCCAGGGCGGGCTTGTACACGTAGAACTCATCCGGGTTCACAGCGCCCTGCACCACGGCTTCGCCCAGCCCGTAGGAGGACGTGACGAAGACGGCGTCCTGGAAGCCGGACTCGGTGTCCATTGTGAACATGACGCCGGACGCGCCGACGTCGGAACGCACCATGCGCTGGATGCCCGCCGAAAGTGCCACGTCGGCGTGTTCGAACTTGTGGTGCACCCGGTAGGCGATGGCGCGGTCGTTGTAGAGCGAGGCGAAGACGTCCTTGATGGCGTGCAGGATGTTGTCGATCCCGCGGACGTTCAGGAAGGTTTCCTGCTGCCCGGCGAAGGAGGCGTCGGGAAGGTCCTCGGCCGTGGCGCTGGACCGGACCGCCCAGGACAGGTCCGCGGAGCCGGCGTGCTTGTCCACCAGCTGCTGGTACGCCTCGCGGACCTGTGCCTCGAAGTCGGGCAGGAAGGGGGTGTCCCGGACCAGGGCGCGGATTTCCTGGCCCGCCGAGGCCAGGGCCGTCACGTCATCGGTGTCCAGTCCGACGAGCCGGTCGGCGATCTTCTGGTCCAGGCCCGAGTCGGCCAGGAACCGGCGGTAGGCGTCGGCCGTGGTGGCGAAGCCGTCCGGGACCTGGACGCCGGCCGAGGTGAGGTTCTGCACCATCTCGCCCAGGGAGGCGTTCTTGCCGCCCACCTTGTCCAGGTCCTTGAGTCCAAGTTCAGAGAACCACAGAACGTCTGTCGTCATGATTGCTGCTCCTTTGCAGTCGGGTGGCATAGGCGTTGCCGGCCGCTCACGGTGGTGCCGGCCGGAAGAAAAACCCTGCTAAGAGTTTCAGGTCTGCAGCGGACTTTCCACCTGATGTGTGCCACGCCACGTTTGTGAAACAACCGCTAGTGCTTGAGGTTCATCCGCTGCAGGATGGTGGCCGCCATTTCCTCAACCGAGACGGTGGCGGAGTTCAGGTACGGAATCCGGTGCGAGACGTACAGTTGCTCGGCGCTGCGCAGCTCAAAGCCGCACTGCCGCAGGGACGCATAGGGCGAGCTGGGGCGGCGTTCGGTGCGGATCTGGCTCAGGCGCAGCGGGTTGGAGGACAGGCCGAAACACTTCGACACGAAAGGCTTCAGCGGTTTGGGCAGCCCGTCCCGCTGGAAGTCCTCATCCACCAAGGGAAAGTTTGCCGCGAAGATCCCGTGCTGCAGCGCCAGGTACATGGTGGTGGGCGTCTTGCCGCAGCGGGACGGGGCCACCAGGATCACCTGGGCCTTTTCCAGCGCACGCAGACTCTGGCCGTCGTCGTGCTCCATCGCATACTCCACCGCCGCCATCCTGGACTGGTAGCGTGCGGCGTTCCCCAGCCCGTGCGCCCGGCCGGGCTCTCCGCTGGCGGGCGTGCCCAGCGCCGCTTCCAGGACGCCCACGTGGGTGCCGATCAGGTCCACGATGACAGCGTTGCAGCCGGCCAGGATCTGCCGGATCTCGCCGTTGACCGCGGTGGAAAACACCAGCGGCCGGGGTCCGGCCGCGGCCAGGCCGTCGATGGTGCGCACCACCGACCGGGCCTGTTCGGGGGTGGTGATGAACGGAATGGTGACGCGGTCAAAGTTGTCCACGGGGAACTGCGTCAGAAGCGTATTCCCCAGTGTTTCCGCGGTGATGCCGGTACTGTCCGACAGGAAGTAGACAGGACGTAGAGCAGCAGTGGTCATGGCACGACTTTAGCGTCCTCCTGGTGCTGGACTTGTACGGGTCAGGCCGCCTTCACCGGTGACTTGCCGCCGGAGGACGCCGCCTGGCTTTCGCGGGCCAGGAATGCGGAGAGTTCGCCGATGGTGCTCATGAGCGGGGCGGGGAAGACCACGGTGGTGTTCTTGTCGACGCCGATTTCCACCAGCGACTGCAGGTTCCGAAGCTGCAGTGCCAGCGGGTGGGCCATCATCGTGTCGGAGGCGTCCCCGAGTGCAGCTGCCGCGATGGCTTCGCCCTCGGCGGCAATGATCTTCGCCCTCTTTTCGCGTTCGGCTTCAGCCTGGCGGGCCATGGCGCGCTTCATGCTTTCGGGAAGCTGGATGTCCTTCAGTTCCACCAAGGTAACTTCGACGCCCCATTCGACGGTGAGCACGTCCAGGATTTCGCGGATGTCGACGTTGATCCGTTCAGTCTCGGACAGGGTCTGGTCCAGCGTGTGGCGGCCGACGACCTTCCGCAACGTGGTCTGGGCTATCTGGTCGATGGCCGCGGCCACGTTCTCGATGGCGATGACGGACTTCACGGCGTCCACCACGCGGTAGTAGGCAACCGCCGAGACGTCGACGCTTACGTTGTCCTGGGTGATGATGCCCTGGGACTGGATGGGCATGGTCACGATCCGCAGGCTGACCAGCGGCAGCCGGTCGATGATGGGCACGATCAGCTGCAGGCCCGGGTCCCTGACGCCCACCACCCTGCCAAGCCGGAAGAGCACGCCCTTCTCGTATTGGCGCACGATCCGGATGGACATCTTCGCGACGATGAGCAGTAGGACGACGAGGACGATGACAACAACGGTGGTGGGGTCCATCAGGATCCCCTCCTGTTAGTGGCGGGACGTGCCGTCGCCGGGCCGGCGCCGTGACAGGTGCCCTGCCCTTATTGTCCCACCAAAAGGTGGGAGAGAGCCCTGGGCTGGTCACCACCCAAGCGGCAAGGGCGGCACACCGGAGGGCTAGACTGGCCGGGTAAGGACGGATTGGGGGATCCAGGGCGGCACTGCCGCCATTCCGCTGGTCAGTCGCAGCCAGCGGACCCAAGGACCACCATGACGTTCTTCCAGGACTTTCCCGTCCCTCCCCTGCCACCCCGGCCGCGCTCACAGCGATACGTCCCGCCGCCGTGGGCCGCCGCCCCGCCCTATGAGCTGCCGGCCGTTGTCCATGTGGGCACGTTTGTGAGCCGGACTCCGGCGATGGTGGTGGCGGTCAAGAGCGCCGACGTCTTCTCTACCGGCTGCGTATTCAGCTTGTCCTGGCTTTTCCGCCGCGGCCATCAATCGGACGAGGACTGGGACGATCTGCAGCACCTGTTCTTCCAGCCGCGGATGGGCATCCGCCGCGGCAGCGGACAACAGACGGGCCTGATGTTCGGCGTCGAATTCCCGGATGGTTCCAAAGCCACCACCGGAGCCATGGGGCCGCATGTCTTCATGGAACGTGGTCAGCAGCCCGACCCTCCCGTCCTGGCGCTGAACAATGGCGGGGGCAGCGGCGGCGAGGACGAGTTCTCGGGAACCGGCACGCTCTGGCTCTGGCCCCTTCCCCCGGCCGGCGACCTCCGACTGGTTGCCCAGTGGACGGACTTCGGCCTGTCGGAAACCTCGGTGATGCTCGACGGCGGGCGGTTGCGGGACGCCGCTGCCGGCGTTCAGCAGTACTGGCCTGAGGAGGACAACAACGTTGGCTAATTTCACGGGCCCGGTCCTGTTCGTCCTCTTCGGAGCGATCTTCTTCTACATCCTCTACGGCGTAGTCCGCGCCGCCGTCCGCGACGGCATCGGCCAGGCAGACGAGCGGCGCAGGCGGCGCGTCGAGGAAGAGTCCGACGCCGCTGGCCGGTAGGCGGGTGACCGTTCAGTCTGCGGACCGGTTCTCTTCCTGCTGCGATTCCTGCCCCACGGCGGACACGATGCTCCCGTAGCCCTGCAGGAACATGCGCCGGCCTTGGCCCTCGTCCGTCCAGACCCAGATGATGGAGTAGTCGGACGTGACGGCGTCCACCACGCCGGTGCCGGCAAGGGTTCCCTCGGCAAAGCGTACGCGGTCCCCCACCGCCAGCCGTGGGTGCCTGGTCCGCTTCCTCCGGGACTTGAGGGTGGCGGCGTCCCCTGCCACTGCAGGGTCTGAAAGGCAGGTTGTGACGTGATGGCGCATCGGCTTCCTTAGGTCTCGCGGACGGACGGTCAGCTCATTACGACCCTGCCCGCTGCTCCCAGGTCACGCGCTCGGTGCACGTGGTGCAGCAAGACTAACGCGACGGAACTCCCGGATACACACCAGGCGCCCACGGGACGGAGTATGACTGGTCCGTGCCGTGGGCGCCGGTGGGCACCGCAAGGATATTCAGTCCAGTGCCGCGACTGATCCCAGTGCGTCCCAGGCGAAACTGGCCAACCAGTGCGTGGACATGAAGTCGCCGCTTTCCAGCCCGGAGAGTCCAGCTTTCAGGAGCGGATCCAGCGCCTCGGACAGCACAGCCGCGGCGGCGGACGCCTCGGGGCTTTCCGACCCACTAAGCGTGGCGATGATCCGTGCCACCTGCCCCGCGCGGGTCAGGTTCAGCCCGTGCAGGTGTACCAGGTAACCGTCGGTCTCATCCGTCACGCTCACCGGCTGCAGGATACGCGACTCTGTGGACAGCCCGGGCAGGAACCCGGCAAACCAGGCGGCGAACTCATCTGCGGGAAGGACGCGGCGCATCAGGTCGGCCTCGCTGAAGCCGGCGGAGAGGAAGTCCTGGCCGCTGATTTCCCAGTCCCCCGGCCAGCCGCGGTCGTTGCCGAACCAGTCCCGGGCCGCGGCCTCGCAGGCCTCGGCAGCATCGGTGCGGCCGAGCGAGCGGAACGCATCCAGCATGTAGCCCACCCCGAACGCGGCATTGGTGTGCAGTCCGTGCCGGACCGGGTACTGCGCCTTCGCCATCCACGCGACGCTGAGCTCCGCCACCGCATCCACCAGCGGCTCCAAGGCAGCGCCCCACTCGCGGATCTGGGCGTCCGATGACGCGGAGGACGTGGCAGCCAGCCGCATCAGCCAGGCCCAGCCATACGGCCGCTCCCAGGACGGGTTGGCCAGCAGGTAGTCCCGCTCCACCGCCAGCTTGGCCGGAGTCAGGTTGGCGCCCAGCGCTTCCCGGAGCGACGCTGCGGTGGAGCTGTCCACCCAAGCCGCCGTGCCGCCGTCGGGCGCTGCTTCCTTAGGCGAGGATGAAGCATCCAGCAAGCTGACCCCCAGCCAGTGCATGTGCACGCAGGAGTGCCAGTCGAAGGAGGTGTAGAACGCGGGGTGGATCTGTTCGGGGGTGGGCCGGTCGGCGGCGGAGACCTGGGTGTGGTGGGCCGAGTGCGGGAAGGGCTCGCTGAGGTTGCCCAGCACCACGGCCGCGTAGTCCGGTGCCGCCTGTGCGCGAAGATCGTTGTCCATCATGCTCCTTCGAAAGGCAGGGTTAGTGGAAGGCCAGGAAGTACATCAGGGCGATGTTGACGGCCAGCAGCGGGATGGCCGTTCCTACCTGGGCCGTGATGACGCCGTACTTGTTGTTCATTTCCAGCAGCGCGGATGGCACCAGGTTGAAGTTGGCGGCCATGGGTGTGCACAGTGTGCCGCAGAAGCCGGCCAGCATGCCGATGGCGAAGACGATGGCGGGGTCGCCGTGGAACCCTTCCACCAGCACGGGCCAGCCGATGGCCGCGGTCATGATGGGGAACGCGGCGAAGCCGTTGCCCATGAGCACGGTGAACAGGAACATGCCCACGCAGTAGACCACCACGCCGGCGATCAGTGAGCCCTTGGGCAGCAGCCCGGACGCGAGGGTGCCCACCGCGGTGCCCACGCCGGCCTTGGTGAAGAGGATGCCCAGGGTGGTGAGCATCTGCGGCAGCAGCGCGGCCCAGCCGATGGATTCGAGGATCCGGCGGCTTTCGAAGATGGGCGTGGCAGGGTTCTTGGGCTTGAGGATCACCAGGGCGACGACGACGGCGGCTACTGCCCCGATGGCCAGGGCTACCAGCGTAGTGTTCTTGGGATCAAGCAGCGGGGTGCCGCCGATGGACAGCATTGGCGCCACGAGCACCAGGATTACGGTGACCAGCGGCAGCGTGAGCGCGGGGAGGAAGAGCTTGTTGCCGAAGCGCTTGGCGAAGGCCTCGCGCTCCGGGCCCGTGGAGGTGCGGTGCTTGCCGTGACCGAGCAGGCCGGTGGAGGCCAGCACCACCAGGACCAGGACGGCGATGCCCAGGATCCAGCCCGGTGCGGTGCCCGCCTGGACCCAGGTGCTGTAGAAGAAGCACAGGCCGAGCAGGCCCCAGAAGGAGGAGCTGCCCCAGCGGCGGGGGTGGTGGGTGTCGGCGGCAATCAGTGCTGCCCAGGCGACGAACAGAATGCCGATCAGCCAGTAGACGGCTTCAACGTTGATCATTTGGCTTCTCCTGCGGTTTCCTTCTGGGCGGTGAGCTCGTACTCGCGGTATTCCTTGTCCAGCTGCTTGTCCAGGCGCAGGAGCCGGAAGCCGTGGATCAGGAAGGCCGCGATGGCGGTGGGGATGGCCCAAAGGGCCAGCTGGAGCGGTTCCAGGTGCAGGTGGTACGTGGTGTCCACGAACGTGGTGATCAGCAGGATTGAGCCGACCGCCACGAACACGTCCTCGCCGAAGAACACGCCCACGTTGTCCGCGCCGGCCGAGTGGCCCTTGATCCGCTCGCTGATGTGCTCCGGCACGTGGCCGTAGCGGCGCAGTGCCGCGCCCTCTGCCATGGGGAACACCAGCGGACGGACGGTCTGGGCGTGGCCGCCGATGCTGTTCAGGCCCACGGCTGCGGTCAGCTGGCGGACGGCCAGGTAGCCCAGGAGGACCCGGCCTGCCGTGAGCTTGGCGAGCTTTCCGATGAGGATCTTGGCCTGCTCCTGCAGCCCAAAGAACTCGATGATGCCCACCACCGGCAGCACCGCCACGAAGATGGTGACCGAGCGGCTGCTGGCGAAGCCGGTGCCGAACGAGTCAAGGATCTGCGCGGGGTTCATGCCGCCCAGCAGTGCGGTGACGATGCCGGCGACAGTGACGACAATCAGGGGGTTCAGGCGGATGGCGAAGCCAATGATCACCAGCAGCACCCCGATGAGTACAAGCATGATTATCCCTTCCCAGGGGACCCGTGACGGGTCTGCGAAAGTGGGGGCCGGCGCGTCCATGGGGTTGGTCATTGGGGGTGACGGCGCCGGGGGGCGGGAGCCCCGGTCACGTTAGGGCTGCAGGGTTTAGTGGGCTGCAGGACAACGATGTGATCTAAAGCATAGCTTTTTGTTCAACAATCCTGCAACCCCCTTTCTGCCGGCCCGCCTAACTGGGCTGGAATGCTGCGGCTGGGCGCGTTAGCGGCCGACGGCGGCGAGCAGCTGGGCTTCGGCGCGGTCCAGGTAGGCGGCCAGGAAGTCCGCTGCCGCGGCCAGGTCGCCGGCCTCCAGGAGCTCCACGATCCGCGCGTTGTCCTCCACATAGGGCTCGTGGAAGGCCGGATTGGCAGCCATGGAGTGGAACACCAGGCGCATCTCGGCCAGGACCTGGTCCATGAGGCTGTTCAGCCGCTCGCTGCCGCTGCGGTCAACGATGGCGCGGTGGAAATCCTGGTTGGCACTGGCCATCCCGGGGATGTCGCCTTCCGCGGCGGCTGCCCTGGCGGCTTTGACGATTCCGGCCAGGGGCTCAACGGGAGCATCGACGGACCACAGGACTGCGGCCGGCTCCAGGAACCGGCGCACGCGGTAGATCTCGCGGATGTCGTCCGCCGTAGGGTGGGCCACGAAAACACCGCGATTGGGGATGCGGGTAACGATGTGCTCCGCATGCAGCGCCGTGAAGGCCTCCCGCAGGGTGTTGCGGGACACGCCCAGGGCTTCGCGGAGGGCTTCCTCCGCGAGCTTGGATCCGGGCGCGAGCTGGCCGGCGGCGATCCGGCTGCGGAGCTGGGCCGCCACCCAGAGACCTGTTTCGGCGTGCTTGGTGGTCCTGGCCTGGGCTTGGAGATCGGCCAGCACCTCGTCAAACGTCATGGCACCACGATATCCGGCCGGACACCGCCACCCTGTCCGCACCGGACGTATTCCGCCATCATGGTGAGCATGACGTGGCTTGACTGCCTACGGTTCGACCCCCTCGCCCCGCTGCTGTCGAGCGCACATCCTGCCGTACGCTCCTGGGCCTCTCGGGAGCTGCTCCCCGGGACGGCGGGGCTGCCATCCGCCCCGGCGGGGGCACCGGATGAAGCGCTGTGGGACCTGCCGATCCCGCGCCGGATCCTGCGGCGCCAGGCGGCCGACGGGTCGTGGGCCTATCCGGGAAGACGGCCCCGGGCCAGGATGGATTACGACCTGCTGGAGACCTACCGGCAGCTCGGGTTTCTCGTGGAGATGTTCGGGCTGACGTGCCGGCATCCGGCCCTCGCCGCAGCCGCCGGCTATGTGCTCTCGCACCAGTCCGCCGAGGGTGATCTTCGAGGGATTTACGGCAACCAGGTGTCTCCCAACTACACGGCGGCCCTCATCGGGCTCCTGAGCAAAGCGGGGTACGGCGACGACCCCCGCGTGGAACGCGCGTTCAGCTGGCTTGAGGCGTCGCGGCAGGACGACGGTGGCTGGGCCCTTCCGTTCCGCACCCGGGGGAGGAATCTGGACGCGCTCGAGGAGCCGCAGACCATCCCCGGCGATCCGGCGCAGCCGTTCTCGCATCTGATCACCGGGGTGGTGCTCAGGGCGTATGCGTCCCATACCCGGCACCGCAAAAGCGCCTCCGCACAGAAGGCTGCGGAATTGCTGGCGGGCCGCTTGTTCGAGCCGGACGCCTACCCGGATAAGGGCCGTGTGGCCGACTGGACCGAATTCAGCTTTCCCTTCTGGATGACGGACCTCGTTTCCGCCCTCGACGCCATCAGCATCATCAGCCCCGGCCTCAGATCGGAAAAAACCGACCAGGCGCGCGACTGGCTGGCCGCACACCAGGAACCGTCCGGGCTCTTCACTGGCCATCTGCTCCGGGACAGGTTCCACGACCTCCAGCTCTGGTTCAGCCTGGCAGTCTGCCGCGTCTTCGCACGTATGTCCTCGTGAGGCTCGCTCACCCGATAGTGGCGAGCACCTGTCCGGGCGCGACGGCGTCCCCCGCCGCAGCGAGTTGCTCGCCCAGGGTGCCGGCACGGTGAGCGGCAACGGCCGTTTCCATCTTCATGGCCTCGAGCACCAGCACCGCCTCCCCTTCCTCGACTGTTGCCCCCGGCTCAGCCAGCCACTTGACTACGGTGCCGGCCATGGTGGCCAGCAGGTCGCCGTCGTTCTTCTCCGCCGCGGCCTCGCCGCTGCTCTCCGGAGCCTCTGTGCGTGCCCGGCCACCGCCGTCCAGCAGGGAATCCAGCAGCGCCCTGGGCAGTCCCAGCTCCATCCGTTTGCCGTCCACCTCGATGCCGATGGTCCGGCGCGGCTCTTCCGGCGCGGCAGGGCTGAAGGCAGGGTCCGCCTCGAGGGCGGTGGCGAACTCGTTCTCGATCCAGGTGGTGTAGACGCCAAGCGTGTCCGTGCGGGTGAAGTCCGGCGCCTCCACTACCGCCCGGTGGAACGGCAGGACGGTGGCCAGGCCTCCGATGCGGAACTGACGCAGGGCACGCCGGGCGCGGCGGAGGGCCTGCTGCCGGTCCGCGCCGGTCACCACGAGTTTGGCCAGCAGGGAGTCGAACTGCCCGGGGACCACGGAGCCGGACCGGACGCCGGTGTCCACACGGATCCCCGGCCCGGTGGGCACCTCGAACGATTCCACACGGCCGGGTGACGGCAGGAAGCCGCGGCCCGGATCCTCGGCGTTGATGCGGAACTCAAAGGCGTGGCCGCGGGGCTCGGGGTCCGCCAGGATGGGAAGTATTTCCCCCGCCGCGATGGACAGTTGGGCGGCCACCAGGTCCACGCCGGAGGTCTCCTCGGTGATGGGGTGCTCCACCTGCAATCGCGTGTTGACCTCCAGGAAGCTCAGGAAGCCGGTTCCGTCCAGCAGGTACTCCACCGTGCCGGCGCCCACATAGCCGGCCTCGCGGCAAATGGCCTTGGCCGAGGCGTGGATGGCCGCCCGCTGTTCAGGGGTGAGGAAGGGGGCCGGGGCCTCCTCCACGAGCTTCTGGTGGCGGCGCTGCAGGGAGCAGTCGCGCGTGCCCACCACCACCACGTTGCCGTGTGTGTCGGCGATGACCTGGGCCTCCACGTGGCGCGGCCGGTCCAGGAACTTCTCCACGTAGCATTCGCTCCGGCCGAAGGCTGCGAGGGATTCGCGGACCGCGGAGTCGAAGCTTTCCTCGATGTCCGCCATGTTCCGGACCACCTTGAGGCCGCGGCCGCCGCCGCCGAAGGCAGCTTTGATGGCCACCGGAAGGCCCACCTGTTCGGCGAAGGCGCGGACTTCCTCGGCGCTGGCCACCGGCCCGTCGCTGCCGGGTGCCAGCGGCGCACCGGCGCGGACCGCCACTTCGCGGGCGCTGACTTTGTCACCCAGCAGCCGGATGGTTTCCGGGGAGGGGCCGATCCAGGTCAGCCCGGCGTCGAGCACTGCCTGGGCGAATCCGGCGTTTTCGGACAGGAAGCCGTAGCCGGGGTGGACGGCGTCCGCACCGCTTTTGGCCGCAACCGCGAGAATTTTTTTGATGTCCAGGTAGGTTTCCTGCGGACGGGAGCCGGACAGCGAGTACGCCTCGGTGGCGGCGGAGACGTGGAGCGCTTCGGCGTCGGGGTCGGCGTAGACGGCCACGCTGTCCAGGCCGGCATCGTCGCAGGCGCGGGCAATCCGCACGGCGATTTCGCCGCGGTTGGCAATGAGGACTTTATGCATGGGATTCCTTAGGTGTTTCGGGCAGTTCTGCCGGTGATGCTGCGGCGGTGAAACGCACGGTAGTGCCCGGGGGAAGCTGGGCGCCCTTGTCCAGGTCGGCATGGACGACGACGGCAATCACCGGGTACCCGCCGGTCACCGGGTGGTCGGAGAGGAACAGGACGGGCTGGCCTTCCGGCGGCACCTGCACGGCGCCGCGGACAGTTCCTTCGCTGGCCAGTTCACCGTCCCGGCTGCGGGTAAGCGGCTGGCCGTTGAGGCGCAGGCCGATGCGGTTGGACTGTGGCGTGACGGTCCATTCCCGGGCCAGGAAGTCCTGCAGGGTTTCGGGGCTGAACCAGTCCTGCCGGGGTCCTGGAACCACCCGCAGCACGGTGGCCCCGTCCTGGTCCGGGAGGGGCGATATTTCCGGGTGGCCAACGATGCTGCCAGGTTTGGCGGCCTGAACGGGCAGGATGGTTCCGGCTTCGAGCGGTTTGGGGCCGATCCCTGACATGCTGTCCGTGGAGCGGCTGCCCAGGGCAACGGCGCCACCGATTCCCCCACGGACCCCGATGTAGGAGCGGAGCCCTGCGCTGGGGTTGCCCACGGTCAGCCTCTCCCCTGCCAGCAGCGCGAAGGGGGCGTCGCACGCGGGGTGCCGTACCGCCGTCGTCCGCTGTGATGCCTGTGCGGAATCTGTCCCCGGCGTGACCTCCAGCGGGACAGCTGCCCCCGTGACGGCCAGGACCTGGTCGGTGAGGGCCTCGAGTTCAAGCCCGCCGAAGAGGAGTTCGATTCCGGCGGCGCCCTCGGCGTTGCCCACCATGCGGTTGGCGCGGCGCAGCGCTCCCCGGTCCATGGCGCCGGCGCTGCTGACGCCCAGCGAAGCGAAGCCAGGCCGCCCCAGGTCCTGCACGGTGGCCTGCAGTCCGGGTTTGCGGACGGCCAGGCCTGGGGAACCTTGTTGTTCTGCAGGCGTCCTGCTGGCTGATGCTTCCGGCACCTCCGTCACGACGGCGTGGGCGCGGACGGCTTGGAAGCGGACGGTATCACCGGGGCGGATAAGTGCGGGATTTTCCCGGTCCAGGTCCCACATGACTGCATCGGTCCGGCCGATCAGCTGCCAGCCGCCCGGCGATTGCCGCGGATAGACGGCGGAGTACGCCCCGCCCAGGGCAACGGCTCCGGCGGGGACGGCCGTCCGCGGTGACCGTCGCCGCGGCACCTCCAGGCTGGGGTTCTCGCCGGTGAGGTAGGCAAAGCCGGGTGCGAATCCGGCAAAGGCGGCGGTCCAGAGCTGACCTGTGTGGGCGGCCACCACTGCCTCGCGGCCCAGGCCGGTGAGCGACGCAACCTCGTCCAGGTCCTCGCCGTCGTACACCACGTCGATGGTGACCAGCGCGCTCTCGGTGTCCGCGGGTGCGTCCAGGTCCAGGCTGCGGACATGCGCGGCCAGCGCCTGCGCCGACTGGGGCGAGTCCGCCGTGATGAGGATGGTGGTTGCGGCGGCGATGACGTCGATCTGGCCCGGTTGCGGATGCGCAGTGAGTTGCGCCTGAAGGCTGAGGACCGCTTCCAGGGAGGGCAGCTCCACCAGGATGGCACGGTCGCCGGCGGGACGGATGCCGGTCAGCTCCGCGTGGGGGGCAGTGCTTGTACGCTGCAGTTGCATGGCGGCCATGTTAGGCGAAGCTCTCGATCCGGATGCCGGCGTCCACCAGCGCGGAGCGGACGGCGGCGGCCATTGCCACGGCGCCGGGGGTGTCACCGTGCAGGCAGATGCTTTCGGCCTTGACGGGGACCAGCGATCCGTCGATGGCCCGGACCACACCGTCCCCTGCCAGGCGCAGGACATGTTCGACGACGTCCTCCACCGCATGCAGCACAGCTCCGGGTTCGCGGCGGGAGACCAGGGTACCGTCCGGATTGTAGGCACGGTCAGCAAAGGCCTCTGCCACGGTCCGCAGCCCTGCCGCCTGGGCCTGGCGCTGGATCTCGGAGTTGGGGAGCACCATGAGGGGGAGGCTGGGGTCCACCGCCAGGATGGCAGCCACGACGGCACCGGCCTGCTGGGGGTGGTTCACGATGGTGTTGTACAGCGCGCCGTGCGGTTTGACATAGCGGACAGCGGTTCCGGCGGCGAGGGCCATAGCCTGCACTGCACCGATCTGGTACACCACGTCTGCGGTGAGCTCAGCCGGGCCCATGTCCATGAAGCGGCGGCCAAAGCCGGCCAGGTCACGGTAGCCGGGGTGTGCGCCCACCGTAACGCCGGCCTTCGCGGCGGCCTGGCAGGTGGCCAGGATGCCTATAGGGTCGCCAGCGTGGAAGCCGCAGGCCACGTTGGCGCTGGATACGCTCTCGAAAATGGCGGCGTCATCGCCGAAGGACCAGTTCCCAAAGGACTCGCCGACGTCGCTGTTCAGGTCGATGCTGGGCATTGTGATCTCCGTCTCGGATTGCTGTTCATCCAAGAATGCCCTAAAAACTCAGATTGTTCAACAATCCTACGGTCCCATTACCGTACTCCCCCGCAACGCCCCATCAGTTCCTGTTGGTCTTCATGGGGTGCCCCATCAGTTCCTGCTGGTTTCCTGGGTTGCGGTGTGGGGTTTTGTTGGGTGGGAGCTGGGTTAAATGTGGGAGGCCCCAACCGTGTGGTTGGAGCCTCGACCATTAATGTGTGTCCGGCGGTGACCTACTCTCCCACACCCTCCCGGGTGCAGTACCATCGGCGCTGTGGGTCTTAGCTTCCGGGTTCGGAATGGGACCGGGCGTTTCCCCCACGCTATGACCGCCGTAACCCTTTTACCCGTCACCCCCGGTGTTTTGGTGGGTGTGGGAAATCTTGTGGTTACAACATTGTGGTGTTGTGTATTTAGTTGTTGGTTCCGTTCAACACGTTTCCCGTGGCGGGTTGTTGGTTGGGAACCACATAGTGGACGCAAGCAGAGTTTTGTATATATCTGTGTGGTGTAAGTTGTTGGCCTATTAGTACCGGTCAGCTTCACGAGTCGTTAGTCCTCGCTTCCACATCCGGCCTATCAACCCAGTGGTCTGGCTGGGGGCCTCTCACACCCGAGGGTGTATGGAAATCTCATCTCGAAGCGAGCTTCCCGCTTAGATGCTTTCAGCGGTTATCCCATCCGAACGTAGCTAATCAGCGGTGCACTTGGCAGTACAACTGACACACCAGAGGTTCGTCCGTCCCGGTCCTCTCGTACTAAGGACAGCCCTTCTCAAATTTCCTGCGCGCGCAGCGGATAGGGACCGAACTGTCTCACGACGTTCTAAACCCAGCTCGCGTACCGCTTTAATGGGCGAACAGCCCAACCCTTGGGACCTACTCCAGCCCCAGGATGCGACGAGCCGACATCGAGGTGCCAAACCATGCCGTCGATATGGACTCTTGGGCAAGATCAGCCTGTTATCCCCGAGGTACCTTTTATCCGTTGAGCGACGGCCATTCCACAATGTACCGCCGGATCACTAGTCCCGACTTTCGTCCCTGCTCGAGATGTCTCTCTCACAGTCAAGCTCCCTTGTGCACTTACACTCGACACCTGATTGCCAACCAGGCTGAGGGAACCTTTGGGCGCCTCCGTTACTTTTTAGGAGGCAACCGCCCCAGTTAAACTACCCATCAGGCACTGTCCCTGACCCGGATTACGGGCCGAAGTTAGATGTCCAAAGTGACCAGAGTGGTATTTCAACGATGACTCCACCCGAACTGGCGTCCGGGCTTCAACGTCTCCCACCTATCCTACACAAGCCACTCCGAACACCAATACCAAACTATAGTAAAGGTCTCGGGGTCTTTCCGTCCTGCTGCGCGTAACGAGCATCTTTACTCGTACTGCAATTTCGCCGAGTTTATGGTTGAGACAGCGGGGAAGTCGTTACTCCATTCGTGCAGGTCGGAACTTACCCGACAAGGAATTTCGCTACCTTAGGATGGTTATAGTTACCACCGCCGTTTACTGGGGCTTAAATTCTCAGCTTCGCCTTGCGGCTAACCGGTCCTCTTAACCTTCCAGCACCGGGCAGGAGTCAGTCCGTATACATCGTCTTGCGACTTCGCACGGACCTGTGTTTTTAGTAAACAGTCGCTTCCCCCTGGTCTCTGCGGCCCCGATCCCCTCCGGACAGCAAGTGTCCATCAAGGTTGGGGCCCCCCTTCTCCCGAAGTTACGGGGGCATTTTGCCGAGTTCCTTAACCATAATTCTCTCGATCGCCTTGGTATTCTCTACCTGATCACCTGTGTCGGTTTGGGGTACGGGCGGCTAAAACCTCGCGTCGATGCTTTTCTCGGCAGCATAGGATCACCAAATCCCCCCAAACGGGGGTCCCATCAGATCTCAGGCACGTGAGTGGCGGATTTGCCTACCACTCGCCCTACATCCTTAGACCGGGACAACCATCGCCCGGCTCGGCTACCTTCCTGCGTCACACCTGTTAATACGCTTGCCTCCCGGGATCAGGTCCTGCGCTCCACCAAAACCCTTCCATCCAAAGGACGGTCGGGCAGGTTTCGGGCAGTTAGTATCCCCCGCTCAGCATGGGCGGTTTTTCGCCGGTACGGGAATATCAACCCGTTGTCCATCGACTACGCCTGTCGGCCTCGCCTTAGGTCCCGACTTACCCAGGGCAGATTAGCTTGACCCTGGAACCCTTGATCATTCGGCGGACGGGTTTCTCACCCGTCTTTCGCTACTCATGCCTGCATTCTCACTCGTGTAGGCTCCACCGCTGGTTTACACCGCGACTTCACCGCCCACACGACGCTCCCCTACCACTCCGGACGCCTGAACCAACCCACAAGGGGCGGCTTAGCTAAAATCCGAAATCCACAACTTCGGCGGTGTACTTGAGCCCCGCTACATTGTCGGCGCGGAATCACTTGACCAGTGAGCTATTACGCACTCTTTTAAGGGTGGCTGCTTCTAAGCCAACCTCCTGGTTGTCTTCGCAACTCCACATCCTTTCCCACTTAGCACACGCTTAGGGGCCTTAGTTGGTGGTCTGGGCTGTTTCCCTCTCGACTATGAAGCTTATCCCCCACAGTCTCACTGCTGCGCTCTCACTTACCGGCATTCGGAGTTTGGCTGACGTCAGTAACCTTGTAGGGCCCATTAGCCATCCAGTAGCTCTACCTCCAGCAAGAAACACGCAACGCTGCACCTAAATGCATTTCGGGGAGAACCAGCTATCACGAAGTTTGATTGGCCTTTCACCCCTACCCACAGCTCATCCCCTCCATTTTCAACTGAAGTGGGTTCGGTCCTCCACGACGTCTTACCGTCGCTTCAACCTGGCCATGGGTAGATCACTTCGCTTCGGGTCTAGATCACGCCACTGCAACGCCCTATTCAGACTCGCTTTCGCTACGGCTGCCCCACACGGGTTAACCTCGCGACGTAACACTAACTCGCAGGCTCATTCTTCAAAAGGCACGCCGTCACCAGAATCAGACTGGCTCCGACGGATTGTAAGCACACGGTTTCAGGTACTGTTTCACTCCCCTCCCGGGGTACTTTTCACCTTTCCCTCACGGTACTGGTCCGCTATCGGTCATTAGGGAGTATTTAGGCTTATCAGGTGGTCCTGACAGATTCGCACGGGATTTCTCGGGCCCCGTACTACTTGGGATACTCTCACAGGCGGTACAAACACATTACGGTTACGGGACTAACACCCTCTCTGGCCGGCCTTTCAAAACCGTTCACCTATGCGCGCACATCACACCCCACCAGCCCGGCAGAACTGGTATGGAAAGTCCCACAACCCCGACCATGCAACGCCCGCCGGCTATCACACATGGAACGGTTTAGCCTGATCCGCGTTCGCTCGCCACTACTAACGGAATCACTATTGTTTTCTCTTCCTGCGGGTACTGAGATGTTTCACTTCCCCGCGTTCCCCCCACGCACCCTATGTGTTCAGGTACGGGTCACCAAGTCACTCGCGCGCTTGGCGGGGTTTCCCCATTCGGACACCCTGGGATCACAGTCCGGTTATCGACTCCCCCAGGCTTATCGCAGATTCCTACGTCCTTCTTCGGCTCCTAATGCCAAGGCATCCACCGTGTGCTCTTAAAAACTTGACCACAAAGATCAAAAACATTTTCGAGAGAACCACGAAAACCAACCACACCCCAACACCCCAAAAAAGGGCATCAACAGCGCAGCCAGATCCAGGTTCATTAATCTTGGAAATTGCTTCTTATACAAGATGCTCGCGTCCACTATGTAGTTCTCAAACAACAACCCCACACCACACACCCCCGCACACAACCCCCAAAAGGGTTAGCATGCACGGGACGTCATGGCAGGGAAACCAGAAACAAACACTCCCGTCCAGGAAAGCCGAAGGCCCCCAAACGGTCCTGTTGCCTCAGGACCCAACAGTGTGCCAAACACTACCCAGCAGAACAAACCACACAACGTTCCTGAACCAACCCACAAAGGAGCCGGCCCGTACTAGCACAAATGATTCGTGCCACCAGGCACCTATTCGTTGATATTCCACCCATGAGCACCCGCCACGGAACAAACGTCCATGCTGCGGGCTTGCTTCCTGACAACCCCCCACCCCGGCATCCACCAGGACAGGAAAAGGTTGGAGGTGCTCCTTAGAAAGGAGGTGATCCAGCCGCACCTTCCGGTACGGCTACCTTGTTACGACTTAGTCCCAATCGCCAGTCCCACCTTCGACAGCTCCCTCCCACAAGGGGTTAGGCCACCGGCTTCGGGTGTTACCAACTTTCGTGACTTGACGGGCGGTGTGTACAAGGCCCGGGAACGTATTCACCGCAGCGTTGCTGATCTGCGATTACTAGCGACTCCGACTTCATGGGGTCGAGTTGCAGACCCCAATCCGAACTGAGACCGGCTTTTTGGGATTAGCTCCACCTCACAGTATCGCAACCCTTTGTACCGGCCATTGTAGCATGCGTGAAGCCCAAGACATAAGGGGCATGATGATTTGACGTCGTCCCCACCTTCCTCCGAGTTGACCCCGGCAGTCTCCTATGAGTCCCCACCATCACGTGCTGGCAACATAGAACGAGGGTTGCGCTCGTTGCGGGACTTAACCCAACATCTCACGACACGAGCTGACGACAACCATGCACCACCTGTAAACCGACCGCAAGCGGGGCACCTGTTTCCAGGCGTTACCGGTTCATGTCAAGCCTTGGTAAGGTTCTTCGCGTTGCATCGAATTAATCCGCATGCTCCGCCGCTTGTGCGGGCCCCCGTCAATTCCTTTGAGTTTTAGCCTTGCGGCCGTACTCCCCAGGCGGGGCACTTAATGCGTTAGCTACGGCGCGGAAAACGTGGAATGTCCCCCACACCTAGTGCCCAACGTTTACGGCATGGACTACCAGGGTATCTAATCCTGTTCGCTCCCCATGCTTTCGCTCCTCAGCGTCAGTTAATGCCCAGAGACCTGCCTTCGCCATCGGTGTTCCTCCTGATATCTGCGCATTTCACCGCTACACCAGGAATTCCAGTCTCCCCTACATCACTCTAGTCTGCCCGTACCCACCGCAGATCCGGAGTTGAGCCCCGGACTTTCACGGCAGACGCGACAAACCGCCTACGAGCTCTTTACGCCCAATAATTCCGGATAACGCTTGCGCCCTACGTATTACCGCGGCTGCTGGCACGTAGTTAGCCGGCGCTTCTTCTGCAGGTACCGTCACTTTCGCTTCTTCCCTACTGAAAGAGGTTTACAACCCGAAGGCCGTCATCCCTCACGCGGCGTCGCTGCATCAGGCTTGCGCCCATTGTGCAATATTCCCCACTGCTGCCTCCCGTAGGAGTCTGGGCCGTGTCTCAGTCCCAGTGTGGCCGGTCACCCTCTCAGGCCGGCTACCCGTCGTCGCCTTGGTAGGCCATTACCCCACCAACAAGCTGATAGGCCGCGAGTCCATCCAAAACCACAAAAGCTTTCCACCAACCACCATGCGATGGAAGGTCATATCCGGTATTAGACCCAGTTTCCCAGGCTTATCCCAGAGTCAAGGGCAGGTTACTCACGTGTTACTCACCCGTTCGCCACTAATCCACCCACAAGTGGGCTTCATCGTTCGACTTGCATGTGTTAAGCACGCCGCCAGCGTTCATCCTGAGCCAGGATCAAACTCTCCGTTGAAGTAAAACAAAAACAGACACAACCACAACCACCGGAAATAACGGCAGAAACAGCTGCAAAATTTGAAACCAGCTAAAAACACCATGCCAACCACGGGGTGGCGGCACAGCACAATCAACCAATTTATAAAAAATCGGTATCAACAAACTTGGCACACTATTGAGTTCTCAAACAACAGACACACCCGGCACCACCCAAACTTTCGTTCAGGATCGCTCCGGAGCAACTTTCCAAACTTACCCGGTTTCAAAGAGCTTCGCAAATCAGCGTTTCCGCGATCTTCATAGCTCTGAAACCAGCCCCACCCACGTCCGGCACGCCAAGAGGCGAACCATTTTCAGGCTGTTTCGTAAGGGGTTTGGTCGCTATCTTTCCGCTTCAGCGGCGGCGACTCAGAAAACAATACCCGCCCCCACACCCAACCGCAAATCGACCTTTGGGGACTAAAGATCCGCGGAATTCCGGGCTAGGAACGGCCGCTTGGGCATCCAAGCCGCCTCCCGCCGTCGTAATTCCCCTATGTGTGCTGCAGCACAGAGAGCCTGGCCCCCGCTCCTCACCCTCCGAGGCCTGCTGTCCCGCAGTAGCTCTTAAACCTGACAAGCCGCGGACACCTCCCAAAAAGGAGGCACCGCGGCTCGACGGACCTGGTTCAGCTACTGCCGCCACCGTGAACGCGAATCCGTAGCGGACGGCTTGCAGGTGTAAGTAACTCCCTTGCTGCTCAGCGCCACAGAGCCCGTGGGTGAACAAAAGGCCCCGGGCGTTGCGCCTCCCGCAGCTGCCGGCGCTTGTGCTGGTGCCTGCGCTGCCTGCTGGGCAGCCGCTTGATCAGCAGCAAGCTTCGCAGCAGCGTCCCGCGCGGCCTGGTCGGCTGCAGCCTTTGCGGCGGCCTGGTCCGCAGCGGCTTTATCCGCCGCGGCCTTGTCAGCCGCTGCCTTCGCTGCGGCCGCCTGATCGGCTGCAGCCTTCTCGGCCGCAATCTTGGCAGTTGCCGCCTTTTCGGCAGCAGCCTTCTCAGCGGCCACGTCGTCGAGGTTCTTGACGCCGAGATGCACGGTGGAGCCCTTCGCAGCCTGTGCACCGTTGGCAGGATCTTGGGAAATCACCTGCCAGTTTTTCTCAACGATGATCGACTTGCCCTTGACGGTGTCCACAGCCTCAACCTTGAAGCCGAGCTTTTTCAGCTGCTCGGTAGCCTTGTCCAAGGTCAGGCCAGTTACGGCGGGAACGGTGACGTTCTCGGCAACCGCAGCCACAGCGGTTGCCGTTGCTGTGGTCTGAGTTGCCGCTTCCTTGCCGCCGCAACCCGTCAGCATCAGGCCGGCCAGCACAGCCAGAGCCAGCGTCTTGTTCATCCTGGTGAGTGCAGGACTGGGATTAACTTTCATGATTCCCCCTAGGAATGCGTTCTGGTGATAAAGGTGCGTCCGGAGAATCCGGACAAGAGTGGGGCCTATTCGCAGGCGATGCCGTCGGAATCCCGGTCCAGGGCAGGGCGGTAGCCTGCCTGGCCGGCGTAGAGCGGTGCAGCTCCGGCGGCTCTCGCCGCGGTGCAGTTGGCGTAGTAAACGGCGGCAGGCGCGGGTGCAACCGGAGCAGGTGCCACGGGAGCCGGCGCGACCGGTGCGGGAGCAGGAGCGGGTGCGACCGGAGCTGGAGCGACCGGTGCGGGAGCAGGAGCAACCGCGGGTGCCGGTTCAACCACTGCCGGTGCGGGAGCCGGAGCCTGCTGGTTCGTCGGGGCCAGCTGGCCGGAGCAGTCACCCAGGATGCGCGCCATCGCGTCGTGCTCCGCCTGCGTGACCCACAGCCCGTATGTTGCCTTCACGGAGATTTGCCGGGCCACGTACTCACACCGGAAGGCCTTGTTCGCTGGCAGCCAGGTGGCCGCGTCGCCGTCGCCCTTTTGCTGGTTGGTGGGACCATCGGTGGCCTGCAGGTTCAGCGGATCGTTCGCGAACGCCGTCCGCTGCTCCGCGGTCAGCTGTTGCGCGCCCTTCTGCCAGGCATCACTGAGCGCTACTACGTGGTCGATCTGCACGGCAGTGCTGGTGCCCGAGCCCCGGACAAAGCTGATGGTCTTGCCCGTGTAGGGATCCGCCAGGGTCCCCGTCTGCACCTTGCAGGGAACACTGTTCGTATAGGTGATACCGGTAAGGTCGCGCTTGAGAATGTCGTTGCGGGTATCGCAGCCGTTCCGGTCCACGTCCGCCCACGCCTGGCCGAACTGCCCCCGGTCGTAGCCGGTCTTCGGCGCCCGGCCCTTGATGGGAAGGGTGGCCAGCAAATCCAGCGCCCGAGTGGCGTAAGCGGGCTGCGTGTGAGGCGCGGTGGCGGTGACGCCGGCCGCGAGAAGGTAGGGGTTCTCCGGGTCCAGGGGCTCACCATCGCTGTCAGCGGTGGGAGTTGGCGTGGACGACGGCGTCACCTTGGCTGTTGCGGTTGGGCTGGCATTGGTGGGCGCCGCCTTGGCAGTGCTCTCCGAGGACGCCGCCTTCAAGTCCGCACTGGCGACGTGCGGCAAGGCGACAGCCCCGCCAATGAAGAGGGCGAAGGACGCGGCGAGCGCAACGGCGCCGGCCTTGCGTTTCGCCGGGAGCCAGGCCCAGGAACGCCGCCCTGTAAGCAGGACGTACAGGCCGGTGAGCGCAGCCGAAATGCCCAGGAACACCAGGGCACCGCCTAATCCGCCGGTCAGTGCCCCAAAGAGCATGAACAGTGCGGTGAGAATGCCAACGATGAACGTTGAGGCGCGAGGTTTCCGCGGCGGCTTCGGCGCCGGCGCAGACGGAACAGACCCGAGAAGGGTTTCGTAGTCGGACAAGTTTTCCCCATTGATGAGGGCCCGAATATCCGGCCCTGCAAGTGCCGAGGCTTCTGCTTAGCCCGACAAAGTCGTCGCCGCTGAGCCTATGCCGCGTTTTCGCCCGACAAGGGTCATTTGCCGGATCTTGGGCCAACATTCAGCCACTCTTGATGGGACCTTGAGGAACACCGACGCAAAGCTCCTTTTGCCCTTAATAATTGACCGGCAATTTCAGGCCCCAAGCCGTAAAAGGTGCATCCGTTCCCTTCATGGGGGCGCAAAGATAAAGTGGCCAGATGCAGATGCGGCTCGAGGTTGTCCAGGTCCCGGTTTCCGATGTCGACAGGTCGAAAGCGTTCTATACCGAAAAACTGGGCTTCGTGCTGGACCACGACGTGGAGCACATCCCGGGCATGAGGGTGGTCCAGTTGACTCCTCCGGGTTCGGCCACCTCGGTGGTGATCGGCACCGGGATGACCACCATGGCGCCGGGCAGCCTGGAAGGACTGCAGCTGGTGGTCCCGGACATCACCGATGTCCGGACCGAACTGGTCCGGCGGGGCGCGGACATCAGCGAGATCCAGGACCTCGGCGGCGTCCTCTTCGCCTACTTCAGCGATCCGGACGGCAACCGCTGGGTCATGCAGGGCCAGACACCGCCGGATATCCGGGACGCACACAAACCATAGAAGCTAATGGCAATAGTGAGCGGGCGTCGGGAGGCGCGGACTACTTTTTGGCCGGCGGCGCTGTGGAGCCCCGGACCACCAGCTCCGTGCCTAGTTCGATCCGCTGCGGCAGTTCCTCGTCCCCATCCAGGTGCCGGAGCAGGGCCCGCATGGCGGTTTCGGCCATCTGGACTACTGGTTGCCTGATGGTGGTCAGCCCGGGCTCGATCCACTCGGCCGCCGGGATGTCGTCGAACCCGATGATGGACAGGTCCTCTGGAATCCGCAGCCCGGCAGCGCGCGCAGCCCTGTAGGCACCCATCGCCTGGCCGTCGTTGCCGGTGAAGATCGCGGTTGGCCGCTCCGGCAGTTCCAGCAGTTTGCGGGTGGCGGCCTCACCCGCTTCGATGGAGAAGTCTCCCGGAACCATCAGCGCCGGATCCGCCGCTATGCCTGCCCGGCGCAACGCTGAGATGTAGCCGTCCTCGCGGGCACTGCTGCATTGCAGGTCCTCTCGGCCGCCGATCATGGCGATCCGCTTGTGCCCCAGTTGCAGCAAGTGCTCAGTGGCCGAGTAGCCGCCCTCCCAGTTGGCCGCCCCCACGGTCATCAGGTCCGGACCTGGCTGGCCCACCGGATCGATCAGCACCACAGGAATCCCCAGGGACTTGACCCGCTGGATCTGCTTGGCGTCGAGTTGGTACACGGCCATGAGCAGTCCATCCGATTTGCGCTCCGCAAGGTTGGCCAGCCAGGGCCGGATGCGCGAGCCGTCCAGGCTCAGGCTGCTTACCACGGTGCCGTAGCCGGCATCCTGTGCAACGCGTTCCACGCCCTCAATGATCTCCAGCGCCCACTCGGAGCCCAGTCCTGGAAACACCAGGTCCACCAGGCCTGCCTTTTGCCGGCGCTTGGCGGGACGGCGCGCGTAGTCGCGGCGGGCGATGATTTCCTCCACCCGGGCCCGCGTCTCCGCTGCCACATGCGCATGCCCGTTCAGCACTTTGGACACGGTGGGGACCGAAACGCCTGCCTCGCGGGCGATCTCGCTGATCGTCGCGCGCCTGGTGTCCTGCTTGCTTACCACGGAAACCGCCCTTTCACCCGGGTCACGCCCGGTGCTGGTTATCGGAAAGTTCCCACGTCTGGATTCGGCCACACATGCCGTAAATTCTGCGGTTTTCCCGTTTTCCCATCGTAGTTCGCGCTTCCCCAAGATAGATACTTTCCGCCGTGCCGAGGAAAGCCAGTTGCTGACGGGTGACCTCCGCCTGACGGGCTGCTCCCCCGGCGAGCAGTTCGCCCCAGGTCCCGGTCCTGTCAGCCACCAGGCGGGCAGCCGCTGCGTGGAAGTCCGCCAAGGCTGCCGGCCCCGAAACCAGGACGGCGTGCTTCAGCGCAAAGTAGCCCTCCAGCGCCAAATCACGACGGCGGCGCGCGGCTTCCTCCCCTGCGGCGAGTCCTGCGTCGGCATCCTTGTGCTCCAAAGCCGCCGCACGACGGTAGGTTTCCGCGTCCGCGAGGTGCTCAGGCGGAAAGGTCATCACGGCGTCGCCGTGCTCGGGCAGCCCCGCGTTCTGCATGACCACCAGGACCCTCAGGTCGCCCGAATCATTAATGGCACGGTGCACGGTCCCCGGAGTGAACCAAAGGACCACGCCCGGAAGCAAGGGGATGGACGTGAAGCCACGTGAATCCAGCGTCTCCAGCCGCCCGGCACCTTCCAGCACCACGTATGCCTCGGTGGAGGCGGTATGCACGTGCGGGGATCCTCCCGCGGCGCCGTCCGTGCCGGGCCAGTCGTAGATGCTGATCTCGGACAGCCCCGTGGCACCCGGAAAGGTTGAGCCCATGCTTTACGCCCAGCCGCCAAGGGCTGCCTGCGCGGCACCCGCCAGCTTCCCGGCGCGTTCGGCGTCCACGCCGCCGTCGGCAATTACCACGGCGTAGCGGTACGTCAGCGGCGAGCCCTCCCGCAGCGGCACTTCCTCGCTGAAGAACGGGGCCGAGCCCAGGCAGCCGAAGATGGAGGACCTGGCGAACCACTGGTTGGGCGCACCCGGGTTGGTGCTGTCCTCCACGAAGGCGATGGTGGAAGACCTGCAGGTGACGTCGTGCTTGCCTGTAAAAGCGATCCACGGCGATCGGGTACCCATGAACCCGTCCGTCCCGGTCCCGTCCGGGCTGCGGAACTCCCCGCCGGTGAAGGATCTCGGGCCGCGCCAGAACAGGCCGCCATAACCCGCGTTGTGGCGCCCCTCGGTGGTGGGGCTGCCGATGAGGATCTCCTCACCGGAGATGTTGCTCATCCGGGTCTCGAAGAGGATGGCGTAAGCGCCATCAGGGGCATCGCCGTCCAGCAGTTGGATGCTGAAGCGGCGGCTCTCCGCGATGACCGGTTCGCCTTCCTGTGAGGTCCAGGTCAGCGATTCCGACACCGTAATCCCGGCTCCGGACTGGTCGATCCCCGTGAAGGATCCATGGGTCATGGCGCCGTTGTTGTCCAGGTTGGCGTACTCGGTTTGGCGCGTGTAGGTGGCGCCGCCCCAGAAGTTGTGGCGGCCCACGTTGGGCAGTGCCCAGGACAGCCCCTTGTGCCAGACGTGGTCCCAGGGCCGGGAGATGGTGACCTCATCGCCCCCAAGGGTGGAGAGCGGATGGAAGAACGGACGGGGACTCTCATACTGGCTGTCAGTGGGCCTGTAGGTGTAGGTGGCAATCGGCCTGTCGTTGGCCGTGAAGGTCAGGGCGGCGCCGTCGTCGGCGAAACTCAAGCGGGCTGAGGACGCGGCTGGGCGGGCGGTGGCTGCGGGGGTTGTCATGGGACGGTGTCTCCTTGGACGTGGTGTCAGGCGTGGGCGCGGAGCGATGATGCGGCGGGTGCATCGAAGGCGGTCGAGTCCAGGACCGCAGTGCCCAAACCGTCGCCGTCCATGCCGCCATAGAAGGGATGGCCGGGGACGATCGCGCCCCGGCGCACCGCCTGGCCGGTGAAGGCGGAGGCGTAGATTGCGGCAGCCAGTTCCAGGGTCTGCCGCGCGGAGTCTGCTCCGGCCGGAAGGGGGCGGCCGGCGTCGAGCGCGTCGTACATGGCCAGGAACTGGGCGGAGTGTCCGCTGCCGCGTTCCAGCGGCTGGCCGGTCCACGCGCTGCTGACCTGGTCCTCGTGGCCCGGGGCGGCGGTGATGGTCCAGTCATCGGTGCTGTAGCCGTAGAGGTGCCTCAGTTCCACGGTGGCGAACTCGCAGTCGATCCGGATGTCCGAGGTTTCCCGCGGTGAGAGCAGCGAGTTGATGATGGTGGCCACGGCGCCGTTGCGAAACCGGACCAGCGCAGCGGACACGTCCTCGGTGGAGGTGGCACGCGCCTGCCGGCCCGCAATGGCAGTCACTTCCTCCCACGGGCCCAGCAGGTGCAGGAGCAGATCGAACTGGTGGATGCCGTGGCCCATGGTGGGTCCGCCGCCCTCGGCGTTCCAGGTTCCGCGCCAGGGCAGGTCCCAGTAACTGTCCGGCCGGTACCAGAGGGTGTCGCACCGGGCAACCAGCGGGCGGCCGAACCCGGTGCCGCCGATCAGCTGCTGCGCGGCTGCGGAGGCATCGCCGAAGCGGTGCTGGAACACGCAGGAGAACTGCGCGTTGCCCTTGGCCTGTGCGGTCTCCAGCCGGTCAAAGTCGGCCAGGCTCAGCGCCGGCGGCTTCTCGGAGAGCACGTGGACGCCGGCTTCCAGGCATTCGATGGCCTGGTCGATGTGCAGCATGGGCGGGGTGCAAAGGTGGACGATGTCCGGCTTGGCCTTTGCGAGCAGCTGGCCCAGGGTGAGATAGGTGCCGGGGATGCCGTGCTTTTGGGCGAAGGCGTCCAGCCGGTCCTGGTCAACGTCGCAGGCGGCCACCAGCTCCCCCCGTCCGCCTGTCCGGGCCAGATTGTCCGCATGAACCGCGGCGATTCCGCCTGTTCCCACAATGGCCACTCTGTACGTCCGCATGTTCTCTCCGTCGTTGCAGTAGATTCGGGTGCCGCCAGCAGGTGTTCCGGGTGTCCGGATCGGCAGCTGGACCCCGGCAGTTAGATGGACCCACGGAAACTTTCGAAAACATCGGAGGAAGTTTCCGGTGCGCAATTTCCTCTGCGGGTCAGCGGGCCCCGCTTCAACCGTAGGAAGTTTTTGATCCGTGAGTCAAGGCTTTTGATCTAGAAACTAAACGGAAGTTTCTGATAGTTTCTTTCAAACGCCTTTTCAACCCTAGGAGACGCCCCGTGACCAGCGGTGCCGCCGAACAGCAAGCCCTCCCCACCGCCACTGCGGGCCGCCCATCCGGCACGGACGCACGCGACGCCGTCGAACGCCTGATCCGGGAGATGACGCTGGAGGAGAAGCTGGCCCAACTCGCGGGGGTGTGGGTGAACGCCTCCACGGACGGTGACTCCGTGGCGCCGCTGCAAAACGAGATGGCCGGCGACGCGCGCTCCTGGGATGACATGATCTCGTCCGGCCTGGGTCAGATCACACGGATGTACGGCACGGTCCCGCTGGAACCCCTGGAGGGGGCCCGCCGGCTGGCCGCCGCCCAGGAGCAGATCATGGCCGCGTCCCGATTCCGGATCCCGGCGCAGGTGCACGAGGAATGCCTGGCCGGGCTGGCGGCCTGGAAAGCCACCGCCTTTCCCGTGCCGCTGGCCTGGGGTGCCACGTTCAACCCCGTCCTGGTCAGGCGGATGGCCGGGTTGATCGGGGACCAGATGCGCTCCCTCGGCGTCCACCAGGGCCTGGCACCGGTGCTGGATGTGGTGCGCGACCTGCGCTGGGGCCGCGTGGAGGAAACCATCGGCGAGGACCCCTACCTGGTGGGCACGGTAGCCGGCGCCTATGTTTCAGGACTCGAAGAGTCAGGGATTGTGGCCACCCTCAAGCACTTCGTGGGCTACTCGGCATCCCGTGCCGGCCGCAACCACGCGCCTGTGTCCATGGGCCCGCGGGAATTGGCGGACGTGATGCTGCCCCCCTTCGAGATGGCTCTAAAGCACGGCGGCGCCCGCTCCGTGATGCACGCGTACACGGACATCGACGGCGTTCCCGCGGCTGCCAACCGCGCCCTGCTGACTTCGCTGCTTCGGGACGAATGGGGCTTTGCCGGGACCGTGGTGGCGGACTACTTCGGCGTCGCGTTCCTGAACATGACCCACGGCGTTGCCGCGGACTCCGGTGACGCAGCTGCCCTGGCCCTCACGGCAGGCGTGGACGTGGAGCTGCCCACGGTGAACTGCTACGGCAAGCCGCTGCTGGAGCGCGTCCGGTCCGGCGATGTATCCGAGTCCCTGGTGGACACCGCGCTCCGCCGTGTCCTGCGGCAGAAACAGGAAGCCGGGCTGCTAGCCCCCGGCTTTGATCCCGCTCCCCCGGTTCTCGCCGCCGGCACAATCGATCTGGATCCAGCGGACAACCGGGCGTTGGCCCGCGAGCTGGCCGCCCAGTCCCTGGTGCTGCTGACCAACAGGACGTACGACGGCGGGCCAAGCCTGCCGCTGCCCGCGGCGGCGTTGGCGTCCCTTGGCGTGGTGGGGCCATTGGCACAGGATCCGTTCGCGATGCTGGGCTGCTACTCCTTCGACGCCCACGTTGGCGCGTCCCATCCCGATGTGCCCATGGGCATCCGGGTTCCCACCGTCGCCTCTGCCGCCGCCCAACGTTTCGGTTCGGTCCAGGCCGCCGCCACGGGAACCTGCGAGGCCATCACCGGCGAACAGATCGCGGAAGCCTGCGCCATTGCCTCCTCCGTGGACACCTGCGTCATCGTGGTGGGTGACAACGCCGGCCTCTTCGGCCGCGGCACCTCCGGTGAAGGCAATGATGCGCCGGACCTGCAGCTGCCCGGTGACCAGCACCAGATGCTGGACCGGGTGCTGGCCGCAGCCGAGGCTGCCGGGACACGGGCCGTCGTCGTGGTCCTCAGCGGGCGGCCCTACGCCCTGGGCGACTTCGCCGACCGCGCCGCGGCCATCGTCCAGGGCTTCTTCCCAGGGGAAGAGGGAGCGGAGGCGCTGTGGGATGTGCTGACGGGCGCCGTGAACCCCTCCGGCAAACTGCCGGTCTCCGTGCCGCGCACGTCCGGGGGCCAGCCGGGAACGTACCTTCACAGCAAGCTGGCCGGCCCGTCCGGCGTCAGCGCCCTGGACCCGTCACCACTGTTCGGCTTTGGCCACGGCCTGTCCTACACCTCGTTTGAATTCTCCGCCCACGCGGCCAGTGTGCCCACCATGTCGACGGCGGACCTGGTCACCATTTCGTGCGCGGTCACCAACACGGGCGGTGTTGACGGCGCCGAAGTGGTGCAGCTGTACCTGGCGGACCCGGTGGGCGAGGTGGTCCGCCCGGTTCGGGAGTTGATTGGCTACGCGCGGGTGGAACTCGCCGCCGGCGCGTCGGCCAGGGTGGAGTTCACGGTGCACGCCGACCGCACCTCATTCACAGGACTGGACCTGAAGAGGGTGGTCACGCCCGGCGTGGTGAAACTGCACGTTGCGACCTCCAGCACCGCCGATGTCCATACCCACGCACTCGTCCTCCAGGGCGAGCGCCGGGTGGTGGGTTATGAACGCGAGATGCTGACGCCCGTGACAGTGACGCCGCAGGGCTAAACTATTCCTGGACGGTGAACTTCTCCTCCACCAGGCGCAGCAGCGGCCGGGAGTTCAGGCAGGCCAGATAGACAACGGCCCCGGCGATGACCGGCAGCAGGAATGCGGTGGACATCAGCAGCAGGGTTGTGGTGACGAACAGTATCCCGGCGTTGCCCAGGGAGACCCGCTTCCGCCCACTGAAGCTGTACAGGGACAGGCGGTAGAGGTCCCGGATACGGAATGAAAAACGCGACAACAGGAGCAGCGCGTTCAGGGCCGCGGTGGCCACGAGCAGTCCGAGGACCAGCAGCGCCAGACGGAGCGCGGGCTCGACGGCATTGCCCGGACCCAGCGAGGCCGGCAGCCCCGCCAGGTTTACGCCGATCACGCAAAGGATGAGCAGGTACGGCGTCCAGACTTTGATGGCCTGTACAAAGTTCATCCGGTAGCCGCGCACGAAGTCCCGGTAGACGCCCGTGTCATACCCGGCGAGCAGCCGGTTGAATGCGTACATGGACGCGGCCAGGGCCGGGCCCGCCGGGACCAGCGCGACGACGGCGGGCCAGCCTCCCGCGACCGGCCCCGCCAGCAGTGCCACCAGCAGCAGTGCGTTGGCCAGCACCAGCAGGGCCGAGCCCATCATTACGCCGGCCACGGTGCCGGCCGCCTTGAACAGGGGGCCGGCACCGTACTCCGCCTTCTTCTGAACCACCAACTGCCTTTCGGTCACCGCGGAAAGCCTGCTGCCGCCGTCGTACGCCTTATTTCTTGTCTGCGTACGCCTTGTAGGCCTTGTTGGCCAACTCTACGTACTTGCCCATGCCCTTGGCGTCCAGCTCCTTGAGGTAGGCATCGAACTCGGAGAGGCTGCGCTGGCCGGTGATGAACTTTAGGGTGTTCTGCTTGACGTGGTCCTTCAGGGGCGTGAGGGTCAGGGTGGCCTGTTCCCGGTCCGTGTCGCTGAAGGGCACGGGAGGGGCAACCGGCCTGGGCTTCTTGCTCTTCATGGCTTTTTGGAACGCCAGCTCCTCCTCGTTGAAGGTGGATTGCAGCAGGTCCGTGGTGCCGCCGTAGGCGAAGTTGCCGCCGGAGAAGCCGTAATCCACGCGCAGGTCCTTGGTTCCCGCCGGATTCAGGCCCTGGAAGTTGATGTCCTTGGCCAGGACGCGCTTGCTGCCTTCCTTGGTGTAGGTGGTGCCCTGCACGCCCCACTTTGCGAACTCCTGGCCCTGGTCGCTGTAGAACAGCCAGTCGATGTACTGCATCAGCGCCACGAAGCTGTCCTTGTCCTTCACGGACGAATTCAGCATGATGCCGTTTTCCAGCCGCGAGCCGCCGATGACGTCGCCTGCGGGGCCGCCCGGAACGGTAATTTTGCGGACGGCGAAGTTGCCCTTGCCCAGGGACTGCTCCATGGAGGTGCGGTACGTGATGATGTTCTGCGAGTTGGCGCTGATCACGAACGACTTGCCGGACGTGAACTTTTGGATCGCCGCATCATCGGTCTGGGTGAAGCTTTCCGGGTCCATCAGGCCCTCGGAGACCAACGAGTTGAAGTAGGTCACCAGGTCCTTGAACTTGTTGCCCGCGGCACCGAACGTGAACTCCTTCTTGCCTTCATCGAAGATCAGGCCATCCACCAACCCCCAGCCCGCCACCGTGCCGAAGGCTGTACCGGCGATGTTCAGCACGCTGTTGCCGTTGAACCGGTCGGAGAACGGGACAACGTCGGGGTGGTTCTTCTTAAGCTTGCGCAGCACCTCGCGGAACTCGTCCCAGGTCTTGGGCTCGGCAATGCCGTCCTTTTCCAGCACGTCCGTGCGGAAAGCCAGGGTGTAGTCCGGCCAGAGTTCCTCGTGCAGGCCGGGCAGCACGTAGTACTTGCCGTCCTCCTGGGTGAGGCCCGCGATTTCCGGTTCCAGCTTCCACTTCTTGATCTTGTCCTGGTAGTGCGGCATGAGGTCTACGTAGTCGCTGACCGGAAGGACGGCGCCGGAGGAGACGTAGGCGCTCTCCTGCCCGGGGTAGGTCTTGGCGATGATCTCCGGAGCCTTGCCGGAGCTGATCAACAGGCTGCGCTTCTGTTCGTAATCGCTTTGCGGAACGATGGTCGGTTCCAGTGTGACGTTGTTGTCGCCGGCCATCTTAGTGAACAGCAGCCAGTCCTTCTTGTATGGATAGGTGGGCTGGTCGCTGAACAGGAAGGTGAAGCTCA
Organism: Arthrobacter sp. SLBN-112; assembly: GCF_006715225.1. Taxonomy (NCBI): domain Bacteria; kingdom Bacillati; phylum Actinomycetota; class Actinomycetes; order Micrococcales; family Micrococcaceae; genus Arthrobacter; species Arthrobacter sp. SLBN-112. The sequence goes on along the minus strand of NZ_VFMU01000001.1, from coordinate 2,116,607 downwards.
GCGGCGCCGTCGCCTTGAACGTATCCCCCACCCCAAAGCTGTCCATCGCACCATTGCGGGCCTTGGAGGTATCGGCCTTGCTGCCGGAATCTGAGTCACACCCGGCCATTACCAGGCCGAAGGCTGCGAGCGCGGACAGGCCGAGGAAGTCTCGTCTGCGGATCATTGGTTTTCCTTTCATAACGGGTTATTCCTTGACGGAGCCGAGCATGACGCCCGAAAAGAAGTACTTCTGGACAAACGGGTAGACGCAAAGGATGGGGATGACGGTCAGGACGATGGTGACCGACTGGATGTTCGCGGCGATCTGTCCCACGTTCTCCGCGGTGCCGCCGGCCGAGCCTGCGGTGGTGACGCCGGCAATCATGTTGCGGAGGTAGATGGTCACCGGGAACAGGTCGGGGTTGTCCAGGTAGAGGAACGCCTGGAACCAGGAGTTCCAGTTGGCCACGGCATAGAACAGCACCATGGTGGCCACGATGGCCTTGCTCAGTGGCAGGACGACCTTGAAGAGGACGCCGTACTGGGTGAGGCCGTCAATGGCGGCCGCCTCCTCCAGCTCGCGCGGCATGTTCTCGAAGAACGACTTCATGATCAGCAGGTTGAACACGCTGATGGCGTTGGGCAGCACCACTGCCCACAGGGTGTCCCGCATGCCCAGGGACGTGATGAGCACGTAGTTGGGGATCAGGCCGCCGTTGAAGAACATGGTGAACACCGCGATGCCGATGAAGACGCTGCGGCCCTTGAGGTCTTTTTTCGCGATGGCGTACGCGAAGGATGTGGTGAGCACCATGGAGATGGCCGTGGCCACCACGGTGTACAGGATGGTGTTGCCGTAGCTCCGCCAGAACACCGTGTCCGCCAGGATCAACTGGTAGGTCTCGGTGTTGAAGCCCAGGGGGAACAGATTGACTTGGCCTGCGTTGATGAAACCTTCGCTGGAGAAGCTCTGGGCAATGATGTTCAGGAACGGGTACATGGTCAGGAACACCACCACCAGCAGGAACACCAGGTTCACCACCCGGAAGACCCGCATCCCGCGGGATACCTTCATGTCCTTGAGGAGGACTCCGGTTTCTTTCATTGCTGTTCCTTTCACCCTTGCCCCTATCACCACAGGCTCGTTCCTGCGAGCCGCTTGGAGATGGCGTTCGCGGAGAGGATCAGCGTGAGGCCGATGACGGATTCGAACATTCCGATTGCCGCGGCGTAGCTGAAGTTGCTGGATTCCAGGCCCACCCGGTACAGGTAGGTGGAGATGACGTCTGAGGTTGCGTAGTTGAGCGGGTTGTAGATCAGCAGGATTTTCTCGAAGCCCACGGCCATGAAGGTGCCGATGTTCAGGATCAGCAGCGTGATGATGGTGGGCCGGATGGCCGGCAGCGTCACGTGCCAGGTCTGCTGCCAGCGGTTGGCGCCGTCGATCCGGGCTGCCTCGTACAGGGATTCGTCCACCCGGGTCAGGGCGGCCAGGTACAGGATGGCGCCCCAGCCCATGGTCTGCCAGACCTCGGAGCTGATGTACATGGGCCGGAACCAGTTGGCGTCCTGGGTGAAGTTCACCGTGGTGCCGAACAGTGTGTTGGCGATCTGGTTGACCGTGCCTGTCATGGAGAAGTTCTGCAGGATCATGCCGGCGATGATCACCACGGACATGAAGTGCGGCAGGTAGGCCACGGTCTGGACGAACTTCTTGAACTTTTGTGAGCGCAGTTCGTTGAGCATCAGCGCGAAGATGATGGGCATGGGGAAGCTGAACAGCAGCGTCAGCACGCCCAGGATGATGGTGTTCTGGAACGCCTGCCAGAAGCTGGGATCGTTGATGAACAGGGTGACGTATTTCAGGCCCACCCATTTCTCACCGAAAATGTTGCCGCCGGGCTGGAACTGCCGGAACGCGATCACGTTGCCGGCCATGGGCAGGTACCGGAACACCGCGAAGTAGGCCAGCGGCAGCAGCACCAGCGTGTAGAGCCGCCAGTCGCGTTTGAGTGCCAGTTTCCAGCCGCCGGGTTTGTTCCGCGGTTTCCCGGTCCGCGTTGAGGGGTCTGCGTTCACCGCCTCGGGAGGTACTTCCAATCGCATGGCCATGGTTGCCTCCTATCGGCCGGTTTCTGCTGTTGTGGTTTGATCGATGACCAGGACGCCGTTGGCGGGGAGCTCCACCGTGCCTTGTACGGCTGTTTCGGTAAGCAGGTCCATGCCGCCGGCCTTCACGTCTACCCGGGCGGGTGCGTCGTTGTGGTTGAGGACCAGCAGATAGCTGCGTCCGTTGCCGGTACGACGGCGGACCTGCACTCCCGGCGGCGCGTCCAGTTCCGGGCGGATTCCGGCAGCCGCGTGTTCGTCCCCGAGCAGTTCTGCCAGGAAGGTGCTGTCCACCCGGGCGGAAAGGTAAACGGCGGTGCCGCCGCCGAAGCTGTTGCGGGTGACGGCGGGCGAGCCTTCCAGCCGTCCCGACGCGTAGCTGGCCAGCACGTCCGCCGTGGTGGTGTGCAGGTGCTCGGTCCAGTATTCCGCGGAGGCAGTGCCGCCGTCGGCCATTGAAAGCTTCACTGCCTCGCCTTCACCGGCGAGCGGATGCATCTCCTCGCTCCAGGCGCCCAAGACCTTGCGGAGCGCACCGGGGTAGCCGCCCAGGCGGATGGTGTTGTCAGGGTCCACGATGCCGGAGAGGTAGCTGGCCACCAGGCGTCCGCCGCCGGAGACGTACTCTTCGATCCGCTGCGCGGCGTCGTCGGAAAGGAGGTAGGTGGCAGGCAGGACCACCAGGCTGTACTGGCCCAGGTCGGTCTTGGTGTCCACGAAGTCCACGGGAATATTGGCGTCGAAGAACGGCCGGTAGAGGCGGAGGACTTCCTGCGGATAGTTAAGGTCAGAACGCGGGGAATTGCCGAGTTCCAGGGCCCACCAGCAGTCCCAGTCGAAGACCAGGGCCGCCTTGGCGCTGGAACGGGTGCCGGTGATGCCGCCCAGGCCCTTCAGTTCCTGGCCCAGTTCACAGACCTCACGGAACACGCGGGTGTTGGGGCCGGCGTGGTTGACCATGCCCGAGTGGAAGCGTTCGGTGCCGCCTCTGGCCTGGCGCCATTGGAAGAAGAGGATGGAGTCGGCACCCTGGGCGATGGCCTGGTAGGAGCCGAGCCGCATTTTGCCGGGAAGTTTGGAGACGTTGACTGACCACTGGCTGACCGCCGCGGTGGCCTGTTCCATCACCAGCCAGGGCTGGCCTTTCCGCAGGGAGCGCATCAGGTCGAAGTTGAGGGCGGCGGCCACATGGGCGTCCTCCTCGCGCGGGTCCGGGTAGATATCCAGGGCGGCGGCGTCTTCCTCGGCTGCCCAGGCCCAGTAGTCGTTGTTCTTGTAGAAGCGCATGAAGTTGGTGACGATGGGCAGGTCCGGGGTGTGCCGGCGCAGGATGTCCCGCTCCGCCTTGTAGTGCGCCAGCATGCTGTCCGAGGTGAACCGGTGGAAGTCCAGGCGCCGGGAGGGGTTGGACCAGGTGCGGGGCTGTGCGGGGGCGCTGACTTGGGACCAATCGGAAAAGACCTGGCCCCAGACGTCCGTGCTCCACGCTGAGTTGAGGTCCTCCATGGTGCTGTACTTTTTCTGCAGCCATTCGCGGAAGGCGCGGTCGGCATGGGGGCCGTAGGAGACCGGGCCATATTCGTTGTTGACGTGCCACATGCACAGGGCCGGATGGCCAGCGTAGCGTTCCCCCATTTTCTCGGCCATGGCCAGGGACTTTTCCCGGTAGGCAGGGTGGGAGACGTCAAAGTGCTGGCGGGACCCGAAACCGAAAGTGGAGCCGTCCGCCAGGACCGGGAGGATATCCGGGTACTGTGCGATGAGCCAGGCCGGCGGGACGGCGTCCGGAGTGGCCAGGTCCACGCCAATGCCGTTCGCGTGCAGCAGGTCCATGATCTCGTCCAGCCAGCCAAAGTCGTAGACCCCGTCGGCCGTCTCCAGCCTGCTCCAGGAGAACACTGCCAGGGTGACCAGATTTACGCCGGCCTCCTTCATCAGGCGGACGTCCTCCGCCCACACTTCGCGGGGCCACTGTTCCGGGTTGTAGTCGCCGCCGTAGGCAACCCCGCCAAGGCGTTCGTGCAGGCGCTTGAGCCGGTGCTCGGCGGTCCTGGTGCTTTGCTCGCTGGTCATCATTGTCCTTTAGTTGGGCATGCTGGCCGCGGGGTCCCCACCGGTGCGACCTGCATCACATCCAAGAAACTATCGTAAAGTTTCAGCAATAACAACAGGTCGCAGAGAATTGGGAGCCGACTTCCCAAGACGGCAGGACTATCTATGCCTGCGCCCGCATCGGTGGCCGGAAGGCGCACAAAAGCCCATGGCCCGAAAGGCCATGGGCTTTTGTGCATGTCTTTTCCGAAACTGAAGAAACTATCGGAGAACTTTCAGCACTTGGGTGCGCCCCGCATTCGGCAGCGACTGTACGGCGGCAAGCAGCACCATCCGGCGCCGGCTTGTCAGGAGCGGGACGTTCCTTCTGCTGAGCCCGGGTCCGCCACGTCCTGGATGACCTCGTTGCGCCGCAGGAACCACGGCTTGAACGGCGGGTCGAAACGGGCGAACCTGGGCGCACCCACGGGAGTCAGCCCGGCCAAGGTGAGCGCCGCCTGCAGGCCGTCGTTGCGCTTCTGGAAGGCCGCTGCGGACCCGCTGCCGGAGAAACCCAGCACTGCGGCAAGAGAACCCGGCACCGCACGTACCTTAATACTGGGATCAGTGGGCACTGGAGCAGTATCAGCGGTCACTCCAGCCGGAAGGACGAAGGCCACCGAAAATTCGGCGGGGGCCGAAGATCCGGGCAGCGGGCCGCTCTGGATCACCGGGGCGGTCATGGCCAGCTTCTGCGGTCCCGGTTCCTGAAGCACCGGGGCAGTCATGGCAAGCTTCTGCCGGGCAGCATTGCTGCCGCTGATGTAGTTGAAAAGATGCCGGAAGGCGGCATTGCCGGCGCGGTCAAAGTCGGCCGTGACCGTCACTTCGGCCACGGCATACTCCGGATACCACCGCAGTTCGAAATGCGGATAGCGCCGGATCAACTCATAGGGCTGCTGCTCGGTCATAGTGGACAGAGCCTACGCCCGCAAAGCCTGAGCGGCCAGACCCACAGGCCAGGACGGACTCAGGCCATTTGCTCCAATGCGGGTTTCCGGAACCTGGCGCGGAGGACGGCACTGCCAATCACAAACGTGAACACGAGGCCGATCACACCGAAAATGACGGTCAGCACAACGCCAACACCGCGGAACCACACGCCGTCGCTCTCATAGCCAAGAACAATGGCCCGGCCGGGATCGTTTTCGGCATGGACCACCGTCTCCCCGCCGCCCACTTCGGGATGCTGGTCATGGTCCACTGCCGCGAAGGCCTTGTGCGGCAACCCGTCCGCCGTCGAAAATTCGACCTGTATCCTGCGCTTGGAAGCCTTGGTGACATCGTCGAAGTGGACGATCGTTCCGGCGGCCTGGACTCCCGTCCGGGCAAGCTCCTCATCGGCATTAATTATGAAACTGCCTAGGCCGATCAGGATCGGGCCCAGGCAAAGGACCACAACGGTCACCGCAAGGTTCAGTCTCCCCTTCCAGGTCAGCCAGGGTTTACGGGTTCCAATTCTGCGCCCAGTCACGGCCCCATTCTGCCGGAACATGTTGCCAAACCCACTCTTCCAACTGTTGCCCAATGATAAGCAGGCGGACCATAATAGTTAGCAGAACTAATTAGCACTGCTAAGGAACGTCAGCAGGAGGCGCACCCGTATACATGTCCCCTACCCAAACGAAGAACAAGACAGCTGCAGACCCCACCGCCCCGGACACCCTCGCCATCGATCTCCGCACCGCCGTGATGCGCACGTCCCGCAGGCTCCGCGTCGAGGCAACCGGCGACATCATCACCCCCGGCCAGTACACCGTCCTCGCTTTGCTGAACGGCAGCGGTCCCAGCACCTTGCGCGCACTCGCGGAAAGTGAGCACGTCCAGGCGCCGTCCATGACAAGGATCGTCAACGCGCTGGCCGACCAGGGCTTTGTCACCAGGAGCGCGGACCCCGACGACGGCCGCCAGGTCCGCGTGGACATCACCGATGCGGGACGGGCCGTCCTCGCGGAAGCACGCAACCAGCGGACGGCCTGGCTGGCCCAACGCGTGGCCGGGCTCAGCGAGGAAGACCGGCTCATCCTCAGCCGGGCGGCCCGCATCATGCAGGAAATGAGCGGCAAATGAGTGCGATGTTCCGTGCGCTTGAGAACCCCGATTACCGCATCTGGGCCGGCGGCGCAATCGTCTCCAACATCGGCACCTGGATGCAGCGCGTGGCCCAGGACTGGCTGGTCCTGACCGTCCTCACCGACCACTCGGGTGCGGCCGTGGGCCTCACGACCGGCTTGCAGTTCCTGCCCATGCTGCTGTTCGGCCCCTACGGCGGTGTGCTCGCCGACCGGTACCGGAAGCGCATCATCCTCATGTGGACGCAGCTGGCCATGGCGTTCACCGGCCTCGCCATCGGCCTCCTGGTGGTCACCGGGACCGCCCAACTGTGGCACGCGTACGTGGCGGCCTTCTGCCTGGGCGTCGCCAGCGCGGTGGACGCGCCCGCACGCCAAGCCTTTGTCTCGGAGCTGGTGGGGCAGGAGAACATCTCCAACGCGGTGGCATTGAACTCCGCATCATTCAACACCGCCCGGCTCACCGGCCCCGCCATTGCCGGGGTGCTTATCGCCTGGGTGGGTACGGGCCCGGTGTTCCTGCTTAACGCGGCCAGCTTCGCGGCCGTCCTGGTCTCGCTGTTCAGGATCCGCATCAGCCAGCCCGCCCCGCCGGAAAAGGGCGAGCGGAACAAGCACCAGGTGGCCGAGGGTGTCCGGTATGTACGCCGCCGGCCGGACCTGATGCTGATCATGGTCCTGGTGGGCATCCTGGGCGCGTTCGGCATGAACTTTCCCGTCATCAACTCGCTGATGGCCACCACCGAGTTCCGCATGGGCCCCAGCGAATTCGGGCTTCTGGGATCAATCATGGCGGTGGGCACCCTGGCAGGCGCCCTCCTGGCGGCACGCCGGTCCCGTCCGCGGCTGAGGTTCCTGCTGGGCGGGGCGCTGGGGCTGGGTATTTTCACGATCCTGGGCAGCGTGGCCCCGTCCTTCTGGGTCTACGCCGTCATCCTCATTCCCGTAGGGCTGGCATCCATCACGTTCCTGAACAGCTGCAACACCAGCATCCAACTGTCCGTGGAACCACAGTTCCGCGGGCGCGTACTGGCCCTGTACCTGGCCATCCTGCAGGGCGGCACCGCCCTGGGATCGCCGCTGGTCGGTTGGATCGGAAGCCAGTTCGGCGCCCGCTGGTCCGTGGCCTGCGGTGGGATCGTGGTGCTGCTGGCCGGCATGGCGGCGGTTATTGCGGTCACCAGGCGGAACCGGCTCACCCTCCTCGGCGCGTTGCGGATGGCGCTGGGACGCCGGGAGCCGGCCGTCTGATGTGCGGCGGGCAGGGATGGTCCCCCGTTTTGGCCGTGGGCCGGTCCCCCAACATCACGCGTCGCCGGCCCACGGCGGTCTAGTCGCCTGAGGCGGGCGGAAGCGCCGAGCGGCGCATAAGATCGTCCTCGACGAGGCATCGGAGGGCGTAGGACTGGTCCGGTTCCAGGGCGATATTGCAGTCTTCGAGTGCGTGCCGCAGCAGGAGCAGATCGGCGGCCGGAACGAGAGGCCAGCGGCGGAAGGCATGGAACACCCTGCCCTGTGCGGGGGCGCCGGGACGAATGGTCCCGGCAGGCGGTCGGTCAGCAGCGGCGTCCATCATCAGCTCCCATGAGTAACTTGCCAGCTGACTGCTCAACCACGGGTATGGCCAAGATACCCAGAACAAAGCCGTTAGGCCACGGGTTTCTACAACCCGTGGATTTATGACGGAAGCTTCCTGACGATGTCCACGGAGATTTCCACCGCCGGAACCGTTCCCCTGTTCTCCAACCAGTGGTTGGTGTTCCGGTCCTCCGGCCAGCCCACTCCGGGCCCGTATTCCCGGGTCCCGCCATCACGGTGGTCGGTGATGGTCCCCTGCAGGATATAGACAGTGCCGGGGCGGCCCGCATGATCGTGGCGGGGACCGAAGACCCCGCCGGGCTCGATCGTCACCATCCGCATCCGCAATTGCCGGCCTTCCATTCCTTCGATTTCGCCGTCAAGGTCAACGGTCGCCAGCAACTCCACCGAGACGCCTTTAGTCTCCGGCGCCACCTCTTCCACACTCATGCTCGTGCCTTCCTGTAAGGCCGCTTACGACGGCGGCGCCGGCCTGCCGCTGCCAGGCACCCGGGTGCGGGTGCTTTAGGCGGCAAGTGCCGGCGTCGTCCTTCTGGCTGTGCTGCCAGGTGTTCGAGTATGCGCCTGTTGGCGGTGGTTGGCTACGTGACGGGGATGGAGGAAATGTTCAGGATGTTGCCCTCGCTGTCGAGGAACCACGCACCCTTCCCCATGCCTTCCATCGTCGCGATGCCGTTCTCGGTTTTGAGCCCCGGCATGTCGTACTCCTCAAAGACGACGCCGCGGCTCCGCAGCTCTTCCACTTCCCGTTCCACGTCTTCGGCTCCCCAGCCCATCTGCGTGTTCTTCGCCGAACCGGCATTGTCCGTCCGGTAGAGAAGGAACCCGGTACCGTTGCCGCACTGGTAAACCAGGTTGTCGTTATCAATGGTCTGGCTGGGTTCGAGGCCCAGCTTGTCGCGGTAGAACTCCCTTGCCCTGTCAATGTCCTTTGCGGGCAGTACGGGCATGACTTGCAGATCCTTGAGCATGACGGCTCTCCTTGTGCATTAATGGCGTTGCTCTCCCCCTGAAACAGTCCGGCTGCGCCCTGCCGGGCCTCGTGGCCGTCCTTCCCGCCGATTGCCGGGGCGGCCGCCTGGAACCCCTGCTTCCGCCGTGGCACAGGACAGCGGCGGGAGGTTCCCGAAGTCTTACGAGGCCATTATGGAACCGAATGCGCCGGCGCGAAATAGGGGAAAATTTGAACGTTGACGGGCACCTGCCGGCGCCCTATTTCCGGGCCGCCCGCACCGCTTTGCGCATCGCCGCGCCGGCGACAGAGACCAAGGGGACGAGGCACACCAGCGTGGCGATGGTGTTGGGGCGGAAAACCGCGTGGCCATTAACCGTCCGGTACACCCCCAGCGGCACAACAAAGCCGCCGCCCCCTCCACCTGATGCGCCCTGGTCCGACTCCGTACCGCCACCGAAGCCGAAGGACACCAGCGCCACAGGCACTATTTCCTCCCCGCCCAGGTTCACGGGCGGGCCGTATGCGCGGGCAACGCCCATGTTCTTGAAGGAGTCTGCAAGGGACGCGAGAGTGTCAGCCATGGCAACAGGCTAGGCACGCGGGCACCGCGCGGGAAGGACCATAGGTCCTGCCTGCAGCACTCCGCTGCAGACGGGACCCGCACCCGCCTGGTGCGTGCCGCCGTCGTATTGCGGCCTACTTCCGGATTTCGGCGATCCGCCGCCGGATGAGGTCCGCCAGCACGTCGTCGGGCACGGGGTGGTCCGCGGTGAAGCGGATGGTTCCCTTGGACAGCGAGTACCCCTCGAGCCTGTCCGCCACCGCCTCCACCACGGCGGAGGAGAACGGAAAGATCGAGAGGTGCTTTGCCGTAGCTATGGCGGCCAGCAGTGGTTTGCCGTCGAGCTTGAGGGCGGGCATGCCGTAGCTCATGCCCTCCGTGGCGCCGGGAGCCAGGGACCGCGCAAGCTCCACCACGTGCTGCAGGCAGCTGCGGTCCGGTTCCTCAACCTGGGCCAGCGCCTGGTCCACAGCGCCCACCTGGACGCCTCAGCTCTTCCGTGCCGCAACGGTGGAAGCCAACGCTGCGAGTCCCCGCTCGAAGTCGCCACCCACCATCTTGTCCATGTTCATGAACAGCGCGAACACCCTGGCCAGGCCCTTGTTCTCCCCGGTCATCCGCCAAGTCACCTCCGTGCTGCCCTGGACAGGGGTGAAGCTGAACGTGGTGGGGTTCAGTGCCTTGAAGGGCCTGGTGAACTGAAGCCGGATGCGGACCAGGCTTGAAGGTATGGACTCCTCGATCTCCATGGTGCCGCTGCCCGCCTTGCGGTTGCCGCTCCATTCGTACCCGGCCCCCGCGCCGGACTCACTGCCGAAGTAGCGGCGGCTCATGCCTGGGTCGATGGTCTCCCACGGGGACCATGCGGTCCACTCGTGGAAGTTGTTGACCAGCGGAAAGATTTCCTCGGCGGCGGCAGGGATGACCGTACTGCGGCGGACTTCAAAGGTGGACATGGGCCAAGCATAGGGGCCGGAGCCGCAGCCGTTAAGGAAGGACCACGTTCACCGGGTCCTTGCCCTCCAGCAGCAGGCCGATCTGCTTCCGAAGCAGCCGGACCATCCTGGGGAACATGGCCGAGCTGGCACCGCCCACGTGCGGGGTGATGAGCACGCCGGGGGTGGTCCACAAGGGGTGGTCAGCGGGCAGCGGTTCCGGATCGGTGACGTCCAGCGCGGCCCGGAGGCGTCCGCTGGAGGTTTCGGCCAGCAACGCGCCGGTGTCCGCCACCGGACCGCGGGCCACGTTGACCAGCAGGGCGCCGTCCGGCATGGCAGCCAGGAACTTCGCGTCCACCAACTGCTGGGTGTCTTCGCTTAGGGGGACGCTGACCACCACGATCTCGTGCAGCGGCAGCTGCTCGTAGAGCGAATCAATCCCGAGGATGGTGCCGCGCTCATCGTCCCGGGCGCGGCTGGCCATCCGGGTGACCTCGGTTTCGAACGGCAGGAGCCGGGCCTCGATGGCCTTGCCCACTCCGCCGTAACCCACCAACAGCACGCGCCGGTCGGCCAGGCTGGGCCGCTGGCTGTTGTCCCATGCACCGGTTTCCTGGTTCCGGACAAAGTCCGGAATGCCACGCTGGGCGGCAATCATCATGCCCACGGCGAGTTCCGCCGTCGACGTCTCATGGACTCCCGCCGCGTTGGCGAAGGTGACCCCTTGCGGCAACACCGAGGCGACGCCGTCGTACCCGATGGACTGGCTCTGCACCAGCCCGACGTCGACTCCCTCCAGCGCGGCGAGCGCCGTCGGTTTCCCCATGTACCCGGGGACCAGCAGGTCCAGCCGGCCTTCCGGCGCCGGCCCGGTCAGGTCCCAGAGGACAAAGTCGACGCCGTCCATCGGCGCCAGTGCGTCCAGCAGGTCTTGGGCGGGCAGGCAGACGCGCAGGCGGGCGGTCATGCGGCCGCCACCATCAGCTTGACGTTGGCGGCACTCAAGGCATTCTCGATTTCCCTCGGCGGCGGCACATCCGTCACCAGGATGTCCACCGCGTCGAAAGCCGCCAACCGTGCCAGCGCATAGCGCAGCATCTTCTGGTGCGTTGCCACCACCACGACCTGTTCCGCTGCATTCATAAGGGCGATCTTAGTGGCGCGCTCCACGTCGCGCTCAATGTAGAAGGCCTCGTCATGGATGCCGCTGACTCCGATGAAGGCTGTCTTGGCACGCAGCCCGGCGGCAGCGCTGATTGTCATGGGGCCATTGAACGCCTGGCTGTCCAGCAGCAGCTCCCCGCCCAGGCAGATGGTGCGTGCCGCCGTCAGCTGCAGGCAGCGCTGGATGGCGGGCGCTGAGTGCGTGATGATGGTCCCGGTGAAGGACGTGGGCAGTTCCTGCGCGATCTGGTAGGTGGTGGTACCGGCATCGAGGATGATGGCATCCCGCTCACCGACCAGCGATAGGCAGGCGCGGGCCACCCGGAGCTTCGCGTCCGAGTCCTCGCGGACGCGCGCCGCGAAGTTTGCGTTCTGGCCATGCCCGTCCACCGCGCTGACGCCACCGTGGACCACCCGCGCCAGCCCACGCTTGGACAAGACGCGGGTGTCCCGCCGCACGGTCATGTCGGAAACGGCAAACGTCTCCGCCAGGTCATTGGTGGAAATGAACCCCCTGCGACCCAGTTCATCCAGGATGGTGCGCTGGCGGGGTGTCAGCGGCGCCTCTTCATATGCGGTGCTCATCGGCCGTTCTCCCTCCCCAATGCGCCGGGCAGGAGCCTGGCGGGATGTTGCAATTCCAACACGTAACTTCTTACGAACCTACCCCGACGGCGGTATTACCAAGCTCAATGGGACGGCCCTCCGTAATAGAACGTTCGGCAGCCAGGCCCATCCGCACGGACTGCAGTCCATCTGCAATGGTGACCTCCACCGGGCCTTCCCCCAGGATGGCCTTCCGGAAGCCCAAGTGCTCGTAGTAGGTGGAGCCGTGGTGCGCACCGGCGGCCAGGACGGCCTCATCCACCGGAACCTCATGCTTTTCCGGGCCAAGGGGAGAACGTGGGCTGAATTCAACAGTGGCTTCGGCCTCGTCACCGGGAATCCAGTGGTTGGCGGCTACCGGGATGAGGGTTTCAATCTTGGCAGTGTCGCCCACGACGGAGATCCGTTCCTGGAACTTGGATCCTTCAGCAAACATGGACAGCTCCAGCATGGCCCTGCGCCCGCCCTTGAAGTCGACGATCACGTAAGCGTTGTCCACCATGTCCGAAACCCGGCCTTCGTAGACCTCGTCCATATGGTTCACATCGTGGCCGCCGCTGGCGTAGACCCGTACCGGCTCGTCCTGGAGGATTAGCCGCATAAGGTCGAAGAAGTGGCAGCACTTTTCAACCAATGTGCCGCCGGTCCGTTCCGCAAAGCGGTTCCAGGCGTCCACCTTGTGCAGGAACGGGAAGCGGTGTTCCACGATGGAGAGCATGTAGATGTTGCCAAGTCTGCCGCCGTGCGCCGCCTGAATGACTTCCTGGACCGGCGGCATGTAACGGTACTCCATGGCCACCCACACCGGCGCGGAATAGCCCGCTGCGAGTACTTCCAGTTCGTCTGCCTGGGCTGCACTGGTGCATACGGGTTTCTCCACGAGTACAGGCAGGTTGGTTCCGCTGGCGAAGATGTCCTTCAAAATGCCCAGGTGCGTGTCGTTCGGGCTTGCGATGAGCAGTGCGTCCACCAGGCCTGAGGCCAGCAGTTCCTGGTGGGAAGGGAAGGTCTGCGCCTCATAGCCGATCTCCTTCACCGTCTCTTCGAGCGATGCCGGCGTGGGATCCGAGACTGCGGTGATGCGGCTTCCCGGGATCAGGGCAAGGTTCCGGACGTGTTCGCGGGCCATGTGTCCGGCCCCGATGAGGCCGTACCTGATGGTCTGGACCGGTTCCGCAGTAGGCAATGACATGAGCTGCTCCGTTTCTCTACGTTGAGGGGCGGGACGTGGGCGTTGCATCCCAAACACAACTATACAGAAAGTGTTGTTTTTCCAACATGATATGTGTATATTTCTTCAGTACCAGCCGGAACTACAACGAGGTGGAACGTGCCCCAACCGTCAACTGGAACCCTGCTCTTCGTAGGTTGCGCCACTCTTGACTCCATTGCCCTGGTGCAGGATTATCCTGCGGCGGACAGCCGCACGATTGCCACGGACTTTGCGACGGCGGGTGGGGGCCCTGCGGCGACGGCGGCCGTCGCTGCAGCCCGGGCGGGCGCAAACACCGCTTTCGCCGGTGTCCTCGGCAACGATGAAGAAGGTGACCGCATCATTGCCGGACTCGAGGCGGAAGGTGTGGACACCTCCGCGGTGATCAGGGACGCGGGTGTCAAAACCGGTGCCAGCGTCATCGTGGTCAGCAGTGCCACCGAAAGCCGGGCGATTGTCACCCGCCCGGTCCCGCCCGTCAGCTTCCCCGGAAACAGCCGCTTCTCTGAACTGCTGCAATCCGCGGCCTGGGTCCACACAGACCACCTGGGCTGGAACGCCGTGGCCAGCGCCCCCGGCCGTCCTGCCGGCCTCAGCATCAGCGTCGACGCCGGCAATCCCATTCATGCCTTCAGCCCACGCGGCGTCGCGCTCTATGTCCCCACGATCGAAAGGCTCAACGCAGAGTATGGAGCCGACCTCCCACCGGAGGTGCTCCTGCGGAAAGCACTCGACGACGGCGCCTCCGCCGTCGTCGCCACCGCCGGCTCCGAAGGTGCCTGGGTTTTGGAACGCGGCGGCGAACCCGTGCACGTCCCGGCCACCCCCGCCACCATCGTGTCCACCCTCGGTGCGGGCGACGTGTACCACGGCGCCCTCCTCGCCGCCGTGGCCGCCGGGCTTCCGCTCGTGGAAGCCGCCGCATTCGCGGGCCGCACCGCTTCGGCGTCCTGCGGCGGACTGGACGGCCGCTCGGCCATCCCGCGCCAGACCATCAATCTTGTCCCAGCCTCGAACTGATACTGAAAGAAGCAGCCCATGAGCCACACAGACCTTTCCCCCCTGCAGCGCCCGTCAGGCGCCTTCGCGATGCTTGCCGTTGACCAGCGCGAAGCCATGCGGAACATGTTCGCGGAGCACACCGACCAGCCCGTCACCGACGATGACCTGCGCGACTTCAAGCTCGAAGCGGCCAGGATCCTCACGCCCTACGCCTCCGGAATCCTCATCGACCGCCAGTTCGCGCTGGACCAAGCCATCGACGCCGGTGTGGTGGATTCCAGCTGCGGGCTCATCGCCTCCGCGGACCACTTCGAATCCGCGCACGGCGAACTGGTGGGCGAGGTGACCATCGACCGGCTGGTGGACCCGCACAAGTACAAGGCCCTGGGCGTAAAGGCCCTCAAGCTGCTGGTGCTCTACCGCCCGGACGAGCCCGCCGAGGGCCGGGTGGCCATGGTCCGCGAATTCGTGGACAGCTGCCGGTCCGCGGGGCTGATCAGCATCATCGAACCCGTCTCCCGCAAGCCCCTCGCCGACGGTGACTTCGACTGGAACGCCGGCATCCTGGCCGCCGCCAAGGAGCTGGGCAGCCTTGGCGCCGACCTCTACAAGGCCGAGGTCCCCTTCAAGGGCCAAGCGCCCGAGGAACAGGTCCGCGCCGCCTGCGCAGAACTGACCAAAGCCATCGACGGCCCCTGGGTGGTCCTCTCGTCCGGGGTTCCGGAGGACGTCTTCCCCGACGCCGTCCGGTGGGCCTGCCTGGAAGGCGCCAGCGGCTTCCTCTCCGGACGCGCCGTCTGGGCGTCCTGCATCGGTGCCCCCGACGTCGTCGAATCCCTGTCCACCGATGCCGTCCGCCGGCTGCAGCGCCTCTGCGCCGTGGTGGACGACGTGGTCTCGGCCCAGAAAACCAGCGCTTAGGCGCGGTACAAGCTCCAGAGCGTCCTTCCCGGGGCAACCCGTTTCCGCAGCAGCACACAAGGCACAGCAAACACTCAACGAGGAGATTATTGTGAGTCAGATTTCACGCAGGCAGGCTATGGCCATTCTCGGAGCCCTGGGCTTCGGCGCCACGGCGGCGGCGTGCGCCGGCCCCGGCGGTTCCACCGCGCCGGGCGGCGCCTCCGGACCGGCTGCACCGTCCACCGGCGCAGTAACCGGCAAGGTGTCCTTCGCCCACTGGCGCGGCGAGGACAAGGCCGTCTTCGACGAACTCATCAAGCGCTTCGCTGCAAAGCATGACGGCGTGGAGGTGGCCCAGGACATCTCCACCTCCAACGACTACAACGCCCAGGCCCTGCAGAAGCTGCGCGGCGGCTCCATCGGTGACGCGTTTGCCACCTTCCGCGGCGCACAGTTCAAGAACTTCACCGAGGCCGGGATCTACACCGAGCTCAAGGACAGCCAGGCGGTGAAGAACTACCAGAAAGGGCTGCTGTCAGCCGGCCAGAACGGCGACAGCCAGCTGGGCCTGCCATACCAGGTGGTGTTCCCCATGCCCATGGCCAACGTGGACCTCTTCGACAAGGCCGGAGCGGAAATCGCCCCCAAGAACTGGGATGCGTTCCTGGCGATGTGTGAAAAGCTCGCCTCCGCCGGAGTCATCCCCATCTCCTGGCCGGGCGGCGACGTGGGCAACGGCGGCCAGCTCTTCAACTGCATGATTGCCAACAACGCCCCGGTGGACGATATGTGCGCCCAGATCGAACAGGGCAAGCTCAAGTGCACCGACGACTGGTTCATCAAGATGCTGAACCAGTACAAGGACCTGAAGCCCTTCGTGCAGCCCAACGCCACCGGAACCGCGGTGGAGCCGGCCCAGAACCTGTTCTCGCAGGGCAAGGCCGCCATGCTCGCCACGGGCTCGTACCACATCGCCGCGGTCCGCGGACTGGGCGCCAAGTTCCCCATCGACCTGGTGTTCCCCAACACCACCTCCGACGGCAACGGCAAGTACGAGGGCGTCTACAACGCCACCTTCATCCTGGGCGTCAACTCGGCCAGCAAGAACCAGGCCGCCGCGGCAGCATGGATCGATTTCCTCTCCGAACCCGAGAACGCCGGCTACTACGCCAACCAGACTGCCCAACACGTTTCCGTGGACAAGGTGGAATACACCAACCCGGACCTGAAGCGGCTGAGCCCCTGGCTGCAGAAGAAAACCGCGCTCGCCGCCCGCTTCCAGTTCAACAACCTCGACGTCCGAAATGCGGTGGAGGCCAGCGCCACGGCCGTCATCTCCGGCACCAGCCCGGAGCAGGCAGCCGCTGCGGCCCAGAAGATTGTTGACGAACGGCTATGAGCATCCATCCCGGAACGGCTGCCGAACGGAAAGCACCGGGCAGCCATACGCCTGCAAACCCTGCCAAGGCGCGCCGCCGCTCCCCCACCCGCGTGAACCCGGCACTGTACCTCTTCCCGCTGCCGGCCGTCGCCGTCGTCGCCTTCTTCCTGGTGATGCCCACGCTGCAGGCCTTCCAGTACGCCATCACGGACTGGAACGGCTTCTCGGCGGCATTCAACTATGTTGGCCTGGACAACTTCATCCGCGCGTTCACCAAGGACTCGCTGTTCACCAATGCCCTGACCAACAACCTGAAGTTCGTGCTGCTGGTGGTCATCGCGCAGACCCTCTTCTCACTGATCCTCGCCCTGCTCCTCACCAGGAACTCCCGGGGCAGCATCCTGCTCCGGGCACTGTTCTTCTTCCCCACTATCCTGTCCTCGGTGTCGGTGGCCTTCATCTGGAAGTTCATCTACGACCCCAACTTCGGGCTGGCGAACTCGGTCCTCAGGACCGTGGGAGTGGACGGCGGCGCCTACCTCGGCAACGACGCCCAGGCCCTGTACTGGGTGGCCGTCACCCAGGTGTGGTTCCACTCGGGCCAGATGATGGTGGTCTACATTGCCGGGCTGCAGGCAATCCCCCGGGAACTCTACGAAGCGGCGGAGATGGACGGTGCCAACAAATGGCAGCAGTTCAAATCCATCACCTGGCCTTTCGTGGCCCCGGCCACGTCCATTGTGGTGGCCTACACCACCGTGCAGTCCTTCAAGGCGTTCGACCTGATCCTGGGCATTGCGGGAAATCCGCCCAAGAGCTCCCTGGACATCCTGTCCACCCGCATTTACAGCACCTTTGCCAACTCGGAATTCGGCTACGCCGCCGCCCAGTCGATCATCTTCATGGCGATGATCGCGCTGGTCACCTGGCTGCAGCGCCGCCTGCTCCGGCTGACCCCGAAGGGGGACTAGCAGCATGCTCGCCTCACTTAGCCGCCGCGCCATCCTGGCCATCTACGCGGTCATCATCATCGTTCCGCTGACTGTGGTCGCGTTCGGCAGTTTCAAGACCACTCAGGAACTCTTCGCCGGGCCCTTCAGCCTGCCGCACTCGCTCTCCACCGACAACTTCACCGAAGTGGTGGGCGGCCAGAACCTTGGCTCGTCCTTCATGAACAGCGTGATCGTCACCGGCATCTCCGTGCCGCTCACCCTGTTCCTGGCCAGCCTGGCCGGATACGCGGTGTCCCGGCTAAAGGGGTTCATGTCCTGGGCCATCTTCGGGTTCCTGGTGCTGGGCATGGCCATCCCGGCGCAGGCCAACATGGTGCCGCTGTACGTGCTCTTCGGCCGGCTGGGCCTGCTGGACAACCTGGGCGGCCTGATCCTGGCCAACGTGGTGTCCACCCTCCCCATCGCCGTGTTTATCCTGGGCGGGTTCATGCGGACACTGCCCAAGGAACTCTACGAAGCCTCCTCCATCGACGGCAGCGGGCCGTGGAAGACCTACTCCT
This sequence comes from Arthrobacter sp. SLBN-112, assembly GCF_006715225.1. Classification (NCBI taxonomy): domain Bacteria; kingdom Bacillati; phylum Actinomycetota; class Actinomycetes; order Micrococcales; family Micrococcaceae; genus Arthrobacter; species Arthrobacter sp. SLBN-112. Next base: position 2,098,517 of record NZ_VFMU01000001.1, on the reverse strand, counting down.
CCATTGCCCTGCCGCTGTCAGCACCCTCCATCGCTGCAGCCGCCATCTTCCTGTTCGTCATCCACTGGAACGAACTGCTGTACCCGCTGCTGTTCATCCAGACACCCGGGAACCGGACGCTGCCGCTGGCGCTGCTCAGCTTCCAGGGCGAGTTCCAGACCAATTACCCGCTGCTGTTCGCCGGCGTCATCCTGGCCTCCCTGCCCGTCGTGGTGGCGTACGTCTTCCTGCAGCGCTACTTCGTGGCTGGCATTACCGCGGGCGCGAGCAAGGGATGAGCGCGACGACGGCGGGCAGCACCTGCGGCGCCAGTCCCCTCCCAGCCAACGAAAGGCACTATTCATGAACCTCAAGTCAGCCCGGCACCTTGTCAACGGCACCTGGCACACCGCCGGAAACGCCAAGGATGTGACAGACCCCGGCAACGGCAGCACCGTGGGCGAGGTGGCCTGGGGCACCGCCGAGGATGCCACGAAGGCCGCCGATGCAGCGGCGGAGGCCTTCGGTTCCTGGTCCCGCAGCACCGCGCGCCACCGGGCGGACCTGCTCCGGAACGCCGCCGACCTCTTGGCGGAACGCCGCGACGAACTCGCGCACACCCTGGCGCTCGAAGCGGGCAAGCGGCTCCCCGAGGCGCAGGGCGAAGTGGACTTCTCCGTGGAGTACTTCCGCTGGTTCGCCGAGGAGGCGCGGCGCGCCACCGGCACCGTCAGCCCGCCCGAGCTGCCCGGCCGCCGCCACCTCAGCACCCGCAAGCCCATCGGCGTGGCCCTCAGCCTGACGCCCTGGAACTTTCCGGTCTCCATCCAGGCCCGGAAGCTCGCCGCGATACTTGCTGCCGGCTGCACGGTAGTGGGCAGGGTGTCCGAGAAGGCTCCGCTGGCCGCCACCGGACTGTTCGAGGTCCTGCACGATGCCGGGTTCCCTGCGGGCGTGGTCAATCTGGTCCACGGCCCCTCCCGGGAGATCACCGCTGCACTCATGTCCCATCCCGCCGTCAGGGCCGTCAGCTTCACCGGTTCCACAGGAGTGGGACGGCAGATCATGGCATCCGCCTCGGATCGTGTGGTCCGGCCGCTGCTGGAGCTGGGCGGAAACGCCCCTTTCATCGTCTTCGAAGACGCAGACCTGGATGCCGCCGTCGAAGGCGCTGTCCTGGGCCGGCTCCGCAACACCGGCCAGTCCTGCGTGGCTGCCAACAGGTTCCTGGTCCAGGAGGGCATCGCGGAGGAGTTTGCGCAGAAGTTGGGCGCGCGCTTTGATGCCATGAGCATCGGCCATGGAGTCCCCGACGACGGCGCCGCGGTACCGGACCTCGGTCCCGTCATCGACGACGAAAGGGTGTCCGCGGTACAGGCGTTGGTGGACGACGCTCTCAGCCGGGGCGCCCGCCGGGTCACCCAGCGGACTTCAGTGCCTGCGCAGGGGTCCTTCCTGGCGCCCATGCTCCTTACGGACGTCCCGGACGACGCACGCCTGGTGACCGAGGAAGTGTTCGGCCCGGCGGCCGGCATCGTCACCTTCGCTTCGGAGGAAGAGGCAATCCGGAAGGCGAACGCCACCGAGATGGGCCTTGCTGCGTATGTGTGGAGCGGCAGCCCGCAGCGCGGCTGGGACATCCCCGAGCGGCTCGAGGCCGGCATCGTGGGCGTGAACGATCCCCTGCCCTCCGTTGCCTTCGCGCCCATGGGCGGCGCCAAGCAGTCCGGCCTCGGCCGGGAGGGTGCGAGCCTGGGCCTGGAGGAGTTCGAGGAGGTCCAATACGTGGCCTGGAGGCCGTAAGTGCTGACCACCGGGCTGGTGCTGGGCGCCGTCGTCATGGGTGCCGGGATGCAGCGTGTCACCGGCATGGGCTTCGCGCTGGTGGCCGCTCCCTTCCTGGTCCTGCTCCTGGGGCCGGTGGAGGGAGTGGTGCTGGTGAATGTCTGCGGAGCCGTGACGGCGGGGGCCATCATCTTCCGGGTGGTCCGGGACATCGACTGGAAGCGGTACTTGCTGCTCGCAGCCTCGGCCCTCGCGGGCATCATCCCGGCCGCCATCCTGATCCGCTTCATCCCCCCGGCCGTCCTGGAAATCTCGATCGGGGTGATCCTCGCCGTCGGCCTGACCGTCCTGCTGGTCCTGAAATCCGCCACCCTTCCGGAGCGCCGGCGCTACCTCTTCACTGCCGGCGGCCTCAGCGGCTTCATGAATACCGCGGCCGGTGTTGGCGGACCTGCCGTCAGCATGTACTCCATCGCCACCCGTTGGCAGCATAAGTCCTTTGCCGCCACCATGCAGCCGTACTTCTTCACCATCGGCACGTTCTCGCTGATTTCAAAGGCGATCACGGCCCCCGCCTCGTTCCCCGTGCTGCCGTTGGCCATGTGGCTCGCCGTCGCCGTCGCTTGCCTGGCAGGGCTGGTGCTCGGAGACCTCGCCGCCAAACACATCCCGGCCCGCGCCGCACAGATCCTCCTGATCGTCCTGGCCTACCTGGGAGCGGCCGCCACCATCATCCGCGGTGTATCCGATGCCGTCGGCTGACCTGAATTCCCCACCTACTTACCAGAAAGAGGACACGACATGACGTGGCTCGACAGCCCCGCCCACGCACGATGGCTCGAGGCGGAAACCGACCGGCTGATCCGTTTCGCCGAGGCTTCCAAGGTCCCCACCGGATTCGGCTGGCTGGACAACTACGGCAAGGTGTTCGCCGACAAACCCACACACCTCTGGATCACCGCGCGGATGACCCACAGCTTCGCTGTTGCCGCCCTGATGGGACGTCCCGGTGCGGCGACGCTGGTGGACCATGGCATCGCGGCCCTCAACGGGGTCCTCCACGACGATGAGTTCGGCGGCTGGTACGCCGAGGTGGACGGGAACGGTCCCGTGAACGATACGAAGTCCGGCTACCAGCACTCCTTCGTGCTCCTCGCCGCTGCCAGTGCGGTCGCAGCCGGGCGGCCTGGAGCCCGCGAACTTCTCGACGAGGCGCTGCGGGTAGCCGACACGAAATTCTGGGACCACAAGGCGAACATGTGCTTCGACTCGTGGAACCGGGAGTTCACCGACACCGAGGCTTATCGTGGCGGGAACGCGAGCATGCATTCGGTGGAGGCGTACCTCATCGTCGCCGACGTAACCGGGGAGAATCGCTGGCTCGATCGGGCCCTGCACATCGCCGAAGTACTCATCCACAATTTCGCGCGCAACAACAACTACCGGGTGTTCGAGCACTTCGACCCGGAGTGGAACCCGATGCCTGAGTACAACACCGATGACCGGGCCAGCCAGTTCCGTGCCTACGGCGGGACCCCAGGGCACTGGGTGGAGTGGGCGCGCCTGCTCCTCCACGTCCGGGCCGGACTCGAAGCCCGCGGCCTGGACGTCCCCGCCTGGCTCCTCGACGACGCGCGGGGTCTGTTCGACGCCGCCATCCGCGACGCCTGGCAGCCGGACGGCCATCCCGGTTTTGTGTACACGGTGGACTGGGAAGGAAAGCCCGTTGTCACCACCCGGATCCGGTGGGTGCCTGCAGAGGCGATCGGCGGTGCGGCAGCCCTGTATATCGCCACCGGCGACAAGAAGTATGCGGACTGGTACGAGCGGATCTGGGACCACGCGCGCGATTGGTTCATCGACTACGAGCATGGTTCCTGGAAGCAGGAACTCGACGAGAACGGCAATGTCAGCTCGACCGTATGGTCAGGCAAGGCCGACATCTACCACCTCTGGCACTGCCTGGTGGTCCCGCGCCTTCCGCTGGCGCCCGGCCTGGCACCAGCAGTCGCAGCCGGACTGCTGGACGCGCGCCTTAACCAAACCCTGCAGGCCAGGTAACCAGTCGGGTGCGTGGCCTGTCAGCAGGCCACGCATGGCATAAGCAGGAGCAGTAGAAGCACAACGTGTCATGTCTGTGACAGACCCTTCGATCCGGTAAATTTAAGGGAGGAATTGTCAGGTGAGCAGCGCCGCATTCCACCCCTCCCCCTTGAATGGATCCACACCCCCATGTCCTCCGCGACTTCCGCGCCCGTGCCTGCCCGTTTTCCGTATGCCGCGATGGCGGTCCTTGCCACCATCGCTTTTACTGCCATCACCACCGAACTCCTGCCGTCCGGCCTGCTGCCCCAGATCAGCACCGGGTTGGGGGTCTCCGAGCCGGTGGCCGGCTACCTTGCCGCCGCCTACGCCGCCGTCATCGTTGTCACGGTGGTTCCTGCTGCCCGCCTATTGGGAAAGATTCCCCGGCACGCCCTGCTGGTGGGGCTGGTCCTGACCTTCGCGCTTAGCAATGCGATGGTGGGACTGGCACCGGATTTCACCGCGGCGATGATCGCGCGCCTGGTGGGCGGCCTGGCACATGGGCTGCTATGGACCACCATGGCGCCGTTCGTATCCCGAGTGGTCCCGGCGGACAAGGTGGGCAAGGCCCTGGCGATCGTGTTCAGCGGCAACAGCCTGGGCCTGGCCATCGGCGCCCCCGTTGGTACGGCTTTGGGCGGATTCCTCGGCTGGCGCGCAGCGTTCCTGGTGCTCGCCGGGTTCGGGGTGGTCCTGACCGTGCTTGCGTTCTGGCTGCTCCCCCGCGTCCGGCGTATTTCGGATGCAGCCCGGCCGTCCCTGCGCAAGGCCATCGGCCAGCCCGGCGTGAAACCAGTGGCCATCGCCTGGCCGCTGCTGGTCCTGGCCCACTTCGCGCTGTTTACCTATATCGCGCCGTTCATCCGCGAGGCCGCATTGCCGGACTACGCCATCAGCCTCTCCCTCACGGTGTTGGGCGGGTCAGGATTGCTGGGCATTTGGATCGCGGGACTCACCGTGGATTCCCGGCCGCGCCGTTCGTTGCTGATCACGACGGCGGCCATCGCCGCATCGATGTTCATCCTGCCCTTCGCGGTGGGGAACCTGGCCCTGGCCCTGGTCCTGATGACCATTTGGGGAGCCGGCCTGGGTGCGATCGGGATTTACAACCAGTCGGCGATCCTCCGGGCCGGCGGTGAGTACAGCGAGGCTGCCAACGGGCTGACCGTCCTGACCATCCAGCTGGGCATCACCATTGGCGCGCTGTACGGTTCTACGGCGCTGGTGGTGGGCGGCCCGTTGCTGGTCCCGGCCGCGGCCGCGGTACCCGTGGTTGCCGCGTTTGTGATTACGCTCGCCGGGAAGCGGTACGCCTACCCGCCGGGCCCCCGCGAACGCATCTGGCTGGAGCCGCGGCCGGTCAAGGAAAGCGTCAAGGACCGCGCCTAACCTCCTGCATCGATTGCTCCGTAGATGCCGTTTTCACGCCCCAAACCGGCATCTACGGAGCAGTCGATGAGCCTTGGGATGACAAGTTAGTCAAAAGTTTGTCGTACACCCGTAACCTTTGTGACCTGAATTTCGATCCACTAAGTGCGGGGCAACCCGCGCAGTTGATCGCAATCCATAAAATTCGTCAACGGAGGGTCTCATGTCTTTCTTCACTTTCTCGGGTAACAAACTCGCCATGACTGTGCTTGCAGCAGGAGCTTTGGCGGCTGGCGGCACGGGCGTAGCCGCCATGGCCGAGTCGCTGCCGGACACACCGTCCGTCCTCGCGGAAACGGAATCCCCGTCGCCAAGCCCCACGGCAACGGAAACCGAATCCCCCGAGCCAACTCCTACGGAAACCGAAACCGAGGCTCCGGAACCCGTGCCAACAGAAACGGAGACGAAGGTTCCGGAACCCACACCAACAGAAACGGAAACGGAGTCACCAGAGCCGGTCCCCACGGAAACGGCTGGCCCCGAGCCTTCGCCCACGTCAACGGCGGTGGGACCTGACGCCAGCGGCCCTGCAGCCTTCGGTCTTTGCAATGCCTTCACCAACGGCGGCTTGGGCACCACGTCCACGGCCTACGCCGCCCTGGTCCAGGCTGCCGGCGGGGAGGATGGCGTCGGCGCTTACTGCGCCACTGTTGCGGCTCCCGGAGACGAGGACGCCGAGGGCGGCGACTCCCCTGTCACGGCAGAGCAGGACCAGCAACAGCAGCCGGTGAAGGAGCAGCGTCGGGGTGCAACCTCCTCCGACGGCGCCGGGCACCAGGCCGGTAACGGCGCCAAGCACTCCAACAGCGGCCAGCGGTAGCTGTCGTATGGCTCCGCTGCGCCGGGGCGGGCTCACCGTCCCGGCGCAGCAGCCAATCTGGAGAGTGTTGCAGGGAAGTCTGCCGCAGGGGGGCGGATGCAAAGGATTGAGCACGAGGCAGGGCCGTCCGGAGAGACGGACGACAGCATCTTTTGTGCTGCCTACCGCGAATTCTCGCCCGGGGTGCTCAGCTACCTGCGCTCACGTGGCGTTGAGGACCCCGAGGGCCTGACCCAGGAGGTCTTCCTGGCCCTCGTTCCGCAGCTTGGGGACGTGCGCGGCGGGATGAAGGGCGTCAAGTCCCTGGTCTTCTCCATCGCCCATGCACGCTACGTTGACGAGCACCGGCGAAGGCTGAAGACGCCACAAACCACGGACTACGACCCCGATCAGGACCCCCGCTGCAGCAGTTCGGCCGAGGACGATCTGCTGGCGGTGGAAAGCTCGGGCAACGTCAAAGCCCTGCTGAGTGATTTGCAGCAGGATCAACAGGATGTGATCACGCTGAGGATCGTGGCGGACCTTTCGGTTGAGACGACGGCGGAGATCATGGGCAAGACCCCGGGCGCCATCAAACAACTGCAGCGCCGGGCCCTCTGCCGCCTCCGCAAGCTCTGTACCCCATTACGGGAGGACGCTAATGACGACTGAAGACAAGGCCCGGCAGAAGCGCAGGCTCAGCGACGAACAATCCGTCGAGGCCCTGCTGGCAGAGGCAGGCTTCCCGGACGATCCTGAACTTCGGAATGCGTTGCTGCAGTTGCGGGCGCTCCGGGTTTCCGAAGCCCCCGCTCCGTCAGCAGAGCTTGCGGCGCTTTTGGGAGGGTCCGAAACGGCGGATGTGATCCGTTTGGAACCGGGCAAGCCCCGGAAGAAGAAGCACGTCGTCTTCACTACGCTCGCAGTGGCCGCTTCCTTCAGTGTTGCCGGCGGCGCCGCGGCAGGAAACGAGAACGTCCGCCGTGAAGCTGGGGAAAGCATCAGCGCCGTCATGGACTGGTTCTCGCCTCCGGCACCTACGACTCCTGCCCCCACGCTTTCCACCGGCGCACCAACGCCCGGGCCCGCTGTCGTTTCCGCTCCTGCATCGGACGTACCCACTGCTGCGCCGCCCCGCGAGCCGTCGCCTGTTCTTCCTTCGGAACCCCCTAAGTCCACCGACCGGATTGCTGCCGAACCACCGGAGACACACGAGCCGGCCGCTGATGCACCTGAAGTTCCCTCGGATGGCATGACTGGCATGCCGGCAGATGTTGGCCACGGGACTGACCCTGGCGCCAAGGCCGCCGGACAACGCGGCGGTATCGCCCCTCCGGAGGCGGGCGGGCCTGCCATCCCCGGCAACGATGCCACCGAACCCAAGGCCAGCGGCAAAGGGGTGGCAGACCGGCCGGATTCGCCCGCGACGCCTCCCATGCCCCAGGCCGGCCCGGCCCGTTGATCGGCCATCCCGGACACTTGCGGGACTAAGGACCGAAAGCCGGCAGCCGCCGTCGAACTTTATGCGCAAAACACCGTCGAGTGCTCCATAACTGTCGTTTTCAGGGTCCAAAACGACCAATGCGGAGCAATCGATGGGACTCAGCCGCGGTACTTTGCCACCGTGAACAGGAAAGTGGAGTCCTCCTCCGCGTGAAGGCTGTGAAGGCCGGGCGGGACGATCAGCAGATCGCCGGACTTGCCCTGCCAGGACTCCCCGCCGGCGCGAAGGCTGACGCAGCCTTGGATCACGAAAACGGTCGCGTCGCCCGGATTCTGGTGTTCGCTCAGTTGGGTTCCGGCTGTCATAGCCATCACCGTCTGCCGGAGGATCTTCTCGTGGCCGCCGTAGACAGTGTCCGCAGCCCTGCCGTTGGTGGAGCCGATGGCGGCCTCGAGCTGCTGCCGGGCCAAGGCATCGATCGATATCTTCTGCATGGGCCCAAGGCTACCCACCGGCGGCAGCCTTGGCGACCAGTCTTGGACGGCGCAAAAATGAGCGCGGCATCCGGGTTCGGCTACTGCTGCGCCAACACCATGAGCTGACACGCCACAGCCCCGTCGATTTCGAAGGCCGGCAACAGGCTTGGTAAACGTTAAAGGATGCTAGACGTCCTGAACCCAGCCCTGCCCTTCATCGCCACAGCCCTTGCCATCGTGGCCGGACTAGCGCTGTCCTGGCTGCTCCGCAAGGTGGTCCTGCGGCTCAACCGAAATCGGCCCGAGCTGCAGGCCACCTCCCGGGTGGCGCGCCGGCCCCTGCGCCTGGCACTGTGCCTGGCGGGTGTCCGTACCGCGCTGGGGCTGACGGCCGGCAGCGAAAGCTGGCACCCCGGCGTCGACCATTTCCTGTTGATTGCGCTCATAGCTGCGCTTGCCTGGCTGGCCATCGCGGTGCTGCTCATCGTGGAAGCCGTGGTGCTGAACCGGCACAGCGTGGACGTGGCGGACAACCGGCGGGCACGGCGGCTTCGCACGCAGATGATCCTGGCACGGCGGATCGCCGTGGCGCTGGTGGTGGTGCTCGCCGCCGGCACCGCGATGCTGACCTTCCCGGCCATCCAGGCACTGGGCGCCGGACTGCTGGCGTCAGCGGGCGTGATCTCTATCGTTGCCGGCCTCGCCGCGCAGACGTCCCTGGTAAACGTCTTCGCCGGCATGCAGCTGGCGTTCACCGATGCCATTCGTGTGGATGACGTGGTGGTGGTACAGAAGGAGTGGGGCCGGATCGAGGAGATCACCCTCACCTACGTGGTGGTGCATCTCTGGGATGACCGCCGCCTGATCCTGCCGTCCACCTACTTCACCACCACGCCCTTCGAAAACTGGACCCGCCGCCAGTCCGAGGTGATGGGCACCGTGGAGTTCGACCTCGACTGGCGTGCCCCGGTGGAGGACATGCGGACCGAACTGCGCCGTGTCCTGGCCGGTACCGAACTATGGGACGAACGGGTTGGCGTCCTGCAGATCACCGACGCCACGGGAGGTTTTGTCCGGGTCCGGATCCTGGTCAGCGCGGCGGACAGTGCCGCGCTCTTTGACCTGCGCTGCCTGGTCCGCGAAACCATGGTCACGTTCCTGCAGCAGCACCATCCGGAGGCTCTGCCCCACCAGCGCTGGGAGCAGGCAACGGACGACGCCGGCACCGCCAAGGGGCGCAGGGCACCATTGCGCGGGCTGGGTTCGCCCCCTGCCGGCGGCGCGCATCCGCCCGCAGATCCACACGAATCCCAGTTGTTCACCGGCTCCATCGAGGCAGTGGAGCGGTCGCGGGCGTTCACCGGGCCGGGCGACGAGGTCTTCGAGGAGCGGGACAGGAACCTCGCGTCACGCAACTGATCCTGCGGTGGCAAACCCTTGATATGTGACCTTTTGGTCACCTATTATTGAGACATGGACGACGTGTTCAAGGCACTCTCCGACCCCACCCGCCGGGACCTGCTCGATGAGCTGTTCCGGGAGGACGGCCAAACCCTGAGCGCCCTTGAAGCACGGTTCGACATGACCCGCTTTGGGATCGCCAAGCACCTCCGCATCCTGGAGGACGCAGGCCTGGTGGTGACCCGCCGTCGGGGACGGGAAAAGCTGCACTTCCTGAATCCGGTCCCCATCCGCCTGGTCCACGATCGCTGGGTCAGCAAATACGCAGAACCATGGGCCGCTGCCCTCAGCGACCTCAAATCCAGATTGGAAAGTCCCATGGAAAAGATCTTCGAGATTTACATCAAGACCACGCCCGAACGGCTCTGGAAAGCCATCACGGACAGCGACATCCGCAGCAAGTACCAGTTCGGGAACACCATCGAGGCCGACTGGTCCCCCGGCGGCCGGTTCGTGATGGGCAACCCGAAGGCGGGCGCACCCCTGGGCGAGGGCGAAAACCTTGAAGTGGACCCGCCGCGACGGCTCGTCCAGACAATGCGGGCACTGTGGGGCGAGGACGTCAAGGCCGAAGGCACGTCCAGGGTCACCTGGGAGATCGAACCAGTGGGCGATTCCTGCCACCTGACCGTCACCCACAGCGACCTGCGCGAGGGCGCCAACGAACAGCTCTACGGCGGCTGGCCGATGATCCTCTCCGGCCTGAAGACCTGGCTGGAAACCGGCGAAAAGCTCACCACACCCGGCTCGCTGATGTACACGTAAAGGTCCTCCACCAAAGGTTCGACGGCGGCGCGTGCTGCCCGCCGCCGTCGAACCTTTGCTGATTACCGGCGTGGAATGCGCACGATGACCGGTCCCGGGCGGTCCGGCTCCAGGGCCACCTTCAGTTCCTGGCCGTTAAAGTTCAAGGTGCCCCCGGGACCCTCGACAGACGCTTCGGCTGCTGATAGCCCTTCCCCGCTGAGCCGCAGCACGGCGTCATGCTTCTCGCTGGGCGAATCAACAAAGGCAACCACCTCAGAATCACGGTCCACCCAGCGAACCCAGGCGTCCCCCTGGTCATTCACTGGAGCGTTCTCCAGCGGGCGTGCGCCCACGAGGTACTGCTTAGCGGTTGCCATCCACTGGCCGAGGTCGGTCAGGGCCTGGCGCTGGATCTCGGGGATGGTTCCGTCCGCACGTGGCCCAACATTCAGCAGGAAGTGGCCGCCACAGGAAACGACGTCGGTCAGGTGCCGGGCCAGCTCCGGGCCGGTGAGCGACTGCTCCGGACCTTCCACCTGGTTGTAGCCGAAGGAGAATCCGATGCCCCTGCAGTTCTCCCACTCGGATTCGGCCTCGTTCTCCCTGGCCGCTTCATACTCGCTGGTGGCGTAGTCCTTATGGGTGGCGCCCCACCGGTCGTTCACCACGCCGTCCGGAACCGCTGCGTAGAACTGTTCGAAGAGGGCTCCAAGTCCGTGCTGGCCGAAATGCTTGCCGGCGTCGGGCCATTCAATGTCGTTCCACAGGACATGCGGCCGGTATTTATCCACCAGGTCGGCCACGTGGTTGTAGGCGTATTCGGCGTAGCCGGCGTCCTTGGGGCGGGAAGTATCGTGGACGCTTTCGCTGGTGATGTGCGGCGGGAAGGGACGCACATGCCAGTCCAGGCCGCCGGAATAGTACAGGCCCAGCTTCATGCCTTTATCCTTGACGGCCTGGGCGATCTCTCCGATGAGGTCCCTGCGGGGTCCGCGGTGGACGGTGTTGCGCTCCCCTGTTCCCGGAGCATCCCAGAGCGCGATGCCGTCATGGTGCTTGGTAGTGGGCACCACGTAATCGGCCCCGGCGAATTTGAACAGCTCCATCCACTCCGCCGGATCGAACTGTTCTGCCTTCCACTGGTCCAGGAAGGCATCGTAGTCCTCGCCGCCGAACACATCCCGGTGGTGCTGCTGGGCAGGGCTGCCGTCAATGCGGATGGTGTTGTAGTACCACTCTGCGTAGGGGTTGTGGGTGAACCATTCGCGGTCCTCGATGGTGCCGAGGGCGCCGATGGGTTCGGCCCAGGCGGGAACGGAATAGGCGCCCCAGTGGATGAAGATACCGAACGGCGCGTTCTGGAACCATTCCGGAACGGGCCGGGACAACTTCTTCCATTCCTCCGGGTTGGCCAAAGGCTCGGTCATGAGATCACTCCAATTCATTGGATACGGAATTTCTTTTCGAAAAAAGGGAAGGTGCGCCGGTTCAGGTTGCCCGGTAACGCAAAGAGGCTCAGCGCCCTCCGAAGCCGCCCATGCTCACGCCTTTCACGAGCTGGCGCTGCAGGAGGATGACGACGAGCAGGCTGGGAATCACGGCCAAAGTGGCCGCGGCCATCAGCGGTCCCCAGTCCGTTCCCCGCTCGCCGGAAAACATGGAAAGCCCCAGCGGAATGGTCGCCTGGGACACGTCATTGATGACGATTAGCGGCCACAGGAAACTGCTCCAGTAGTCGATGAAGCTGAAGACGGCCACGACCGCCAGCGGTGCGCGGACCAGCGGAAGGATCACGCTCCACAGGATCCTGATTGAACCGGCACCGTCGATACGGGCTGCCTCTTCGTACTCAACCGGCAGGGACAGCAGGAACTGGCGGATCAGGAAGGCACCGAAGGCGCCGAAGGCAAACGGGACGATGAGTGACGGCAGGGAGTTCACCATGTCCAGCTTGTTCATCATGATGTAGAGGGGAATTACCAGGACTTCCTGTGGCAGCACCAGTGTTCCCAGGAAGACGAGGAACAACTTGTCCCGGTGCCTGAACTGCAGCCGGGCAAAAGCGTATGCGGACAGCAACGACACGACAGTTGTCAGCACCGCTCCGGAGACGGCCACCAGAAAGCTGTTGATGATGACGCGCCCAAACGGAATGGCGGTCCAGGCTGTCAGGTAGTTCGACCACTCCACGCGGGACGCGAGCAAGCTGGCACCGGTGGAGAATATTTCGGAGGTTGGCTTCAGCGAAGTGGCGAACATCCATAGGAACGGGAAGGAGAAGGCAAGGCCGGCGACGATGACGCCGATACGGCTGATGTAGCGGCCCACCCTCCGCTTCGTCCGGGACGCTGTGGCGTGCCGGCGGTGGGCGAGGCGCTTGTCGGCTTCCGGCTTGGCGAGCGTTTCAGTTGTCATAGTTGACCAGCCTCTTTTGCTGCGAGAACTGCAGTGCTGTGATGAGCATGACGATCACGAACAACGCCCAGGCCAGTGCGGAAGCGTAGCCGAGCTTGTCAAAGGAAAAACCGTTGCGGTAAAGGTAAAGAACGATCGTGTTGGTGGAATCGCCCGGACCGCCGAGCGTCAGCAGGTACGGCTGGGTGAACACCTTGAACGAGCCGATGATGGTCATGACCGTGCAGAAGAAGAGCGACGGCGACAGCATTGGCAGCACTACCCGGAAAAACCGTTGCCACGCTCCTGCCCCGTCGAGGCGGGCTGCCTCGAGCAGATTCGGCGAGATGCCGTTGAGCCCGGCCCCAAGAACGATGATGTTGTATCCAATCCCCTGCCAGACTGACATGGCGATCAGCGAGCCCATGGCGAGGTGGCTGTCGCTGAGCCAGGAGGGGCCTTGGATACCAAGGTTGGCCAGGAAGCTGTTGATGACGCCGTCATCCGTCAGCATCAGACGCCATACCAACGCGTTGGCCACCATGGGCGTCACAACCGGAATGAAGAACAGCACCCGGAAGAACGGGCCCCAACTGCCCAGGTTATGAAGCCAAGTGGCAACAGCCAGGGCCGCGACGAGGTTGAACACGGTGTAGCAGACGGCGAAAAAGAGGGTGTTGCCCAGGACCGTCCAAAACACCGGATCACCGGTGAGCAGCCGCACGTAGTTGTCCAGCCCCACGAATTTTGGCGTTCCGAACAAGGGCCAGTCGAACAGGCTGATCACCAGCGAAGCCACCAGCGGAAGCACAATAAATATCAGGAAGCCGAGCATCCCGGGGGCGAGGTAAACCGCTGCGAGCCGGCCGTGGCCGCCCCGTGCGGGGGTCCTTTTCACGTCTTTTACAGCAAGTGTGGGTAAAGCAGTCATCGTTGACCTGTTCCATGAAGGGGACGGGCTCCGGCGCGGGAGCCCGTCCCCGGGAGATTACTTGGCTGAATTCATGATGGTGGAGAGGAGTTCCTGCGCAGTCTTGCTGCCGCGGAAGCCTTCTCCGGAGTACTGGGTGAAGTTGGTCTCCACCTGGTTCCAGCTCGGCGTGGTGACCAGCGGCCGCCCGCTCTTGAGCAAGGCCTGGACAACCGCGACGTCGGCTGCAGGTTTGGTTCCAGCCCAGTCTTTTACTGCGGACTCAACAGAAGGAACGGTCCCGCGGGCGGCACCGACAGCCCCGATCACCTCAGGTGTGGTGATCTTCATGATGTTCTTGAAGGCTGCGTCCTTGTCCTTGCAGGACGCTGCGATGGCAAATGCGGACCCTTGGATCATGCCAATGCTCTCTCCCGAGGTGGACGGGACGACGGCGATACCCACCTTGCCCTGGGTCTTGGTGGTCAGGGTGTCGTACATCCAGGGGCCATCAATGATCATTGCTGCCTTGCCACTCATGAACTGCTGCTCGGGCACATCGGTTCCGTCCGAAGCCTGGGGTGCATTCGCGACTTTCTCCTTCGCCACCAGGTCGAACGCAAACTGCTGGTCATTGACGAGGCCTTGGTTGGTGAGATCAAGCTTTCCGTCCTTGACCGGTTCGTTGCCGTTGGCGAAGGCCAGGGGAAGGCCGGGACCCGAGCCGAAACCTGGCGGCACTGCGAGGCCCATCACGCCGTCCTTTGTCAGCGCCTTCAGGTCGCCCGCAAACTGGCTGGTGGTGTATTTGGTGGTGGGCTCCTTCACGCCTGCCGCGGCCAGGAGGTCCTTGTTGTAGTAGAGGACCACCGGTTCGGCGTCGTAGGGGATCCCCCGGAGTGTGCCGTCAACTGTCAGGCCGTCGATCATTGCCTTGTTGTACATGGACACGTCAATGCTGTTGCTCTTGACCATGTCGTCCAGCGGCACCGTCAGGTCTTTAAGCTCCTGTGCACGTGCCGCCTGAGTGGTGATGATGCAAGGTGCTCCGGAGCTGGAGAGCCGGGTCTTCACCTTGGTCCAGTAGTCGTTGAAGCTCGGGCCTTCAAGGGTCAGGTTGAATGCGGGGTCCTTCTTCTTCGCCGCGTCCACAAAGGCCTGCCACTGGGCCCGGTCGTTTTCATTGGTAATCCAGGTGTACATCGAGGAGGCTTCCTTGCCCCCGCCGGATGACGAACCTGTGCTTGAACCACAGGCGCTCAGTGTGCCTGCTGCGAGGGCTGCCACCGCGGCCGCTGTCAACAGCCTGCCGGTAACGCGGTTGATCGACACGATGAATGTCCTTTCATTAGCTGGGGACAAAGGCTGCCCTGCGGCGTCCTGGTCGCTTGCCTGATGGGCTTCCGCAACCTTTGTTCCAACAGAATGACCCCGCCGTACTCCGGAAGTCAAGGATTCATCTGATCTTTTATCCGCAATTGAACGGTCAACGCGGAAAGACGGGTGTTTTGGAAGTATTTTCGATCACAAGATCAGACGAATATCGCCTAGCTCAAAGTGTTTCGATCGGCCACGACTACGCCGCACCGCCATCCTGCTCCTCAAGGGCCGGTTCGAGGATGGCGGTCACGTAGTCCTCCACTGCATACAGATGGTTGGCCATCCGCGTCCTAGCGCGATCCGCATCATGCTGGCGCAACGCCTCCAGGATGCCCAGATGTTCCCGATGAGTGGCCAGCAGACCCTCGTTGTCATGGATGGAGCGCCACATGCGTCCCCTGATGGTATTGGTGGACACCGTTTCGATCAGTGCGGACAGCACATGGTTGGCGGATGCCTGCGCGATCAGCCGGTGAAACTCGACGTCGCACTGCATCGCGGCCTCATGCTGGATGGGTTCTGCGTGAATAGCGGAGTGCGCCCGCTCAAGGATGCGTTCGGCTTCGTCCAGCTGATACTTGCCGATCCGGACGGCAGCCGCGGCAACGGCCTCGGTCTCCAGCGCCCTGCGCACCGTATGCACTTGGTTCGCGCGCTCGCCATCTTGCAGGCCCACCCAGAACTCCATGGCGGAAAGGAGTGCCGAAGGCTCGAGGCGCGTGACAAACGTGCCCGCACCTTGCCGTGTTTCCAGGATTCCCATGACCGACAGGGCCCGCACGCCTTCGCGCAGCGATCCCCTGGAGACCTGCAGTTCCGCGGCAAGGTCCTTCTCGATGGGCAGGCGGTCCCCTGGCCGCAGGCGGCGGGAGGACAGCATCCGCTTCACACCCGAGATTACGACGTCGGTCTGGGACATCGAACCATTGGCCGGTCCGTTGGTCATGACAGCCGCCTTTCTTGTTGCTCCGTAGTCTGAGCTTCCACTCACCAATCCACTTTCATCCGATGTATTGCTTGGAAAAAGGGCTTTGCTCCTATATTCTCATCAAATACTTCCAAATACATCAGATGATGCTCGCATCGCTGCTGGAGCGTCATCCTCGCAGCCTCAATCTGGAGGATTCACCTTGCCACATATCACCGGATTTGACGTGTTCGACGTCCGCTTTCCAACGTCGCTCTCGGCCGACGGGTCGGACGCCATGAACCACGATGCCGACTATTCCGCCGCCTACATTGTCTTGAAGACCGACGACCCCCAAGTGTACGGATGCGGGTTTACCTTCACCATCGGCCGCGGCAATGAAGTCTGCGCCGCCGCCATGGAGCTCCGGGCCCGCCCTCTTGTGGGACTGGACGCCGACGGAATCTGCGGCGACCTCGGAGAGACATATCGAAACCTAAAGCGCGATTCCCAGCTCCGCTGGCTCGGACCCGAAAAGGGCGTGGAGCACCTCGCGCTTGGTGCCGTGATGAACGCCGTATGGGACATGGCGGCGCGGCGGGCAGGCAAACCGCTGTGGCGGTTCCTGGTCGACATGACCCCGGAACAGATAACTGATGCTGCCGACCTCACTTATCTCTCGGACGCCCTCACCCGGGACGAAGCATTGAACCTCTTGGCCAGCCTCGCCCCGACCAGGGGCGAACGGCTCCGCCAGCTAACCCACGACGGATACCCGTGCTACACCACATCCGCCGGTTGGCTCGGGTACTCCGACGAGAAGCTCCGCCGGCTCTGCCAGGAGGCTGTGGATCAGGGGTACCGCCACATCAAGCTCAAGGTCGGCGCCTCCCTGGAGGACGACATCCGACGCCTCGGCATCGCCCGCGAGGTCATAGGACACGAAGGGAACTTGATGATCGATGCGAACCAGGTCTGGGATGTTCCCCAGGCGATTGACTGGGTAAAGCAACTGGCTGAATTTAATCCCCTGTGGATCGAGGAGCCCACCAGCCCGGATGACATCCTGGGCCACGCCGAAATCCGCAGGGCGGTCCAACCGATCGGGGTGGCCACCGGAGAACACGGAATGAACAGGGTGCTCTTCAAGCAGCTCTTCCAGGCCGGGGCGATCGACTATTGCCAACTGGACGCCTGCCGGCTCGCCAGTGTTAACGAAGTACTGGCCGTCCAACTGATGGCGGCCAAGTTCGGCATCCCGGTCTGCCCACATGCCGGCGGAGTGGGGCTGTGCGAACTCGTCCAGCATCTGTCCATTTTCGACTTCATTGCCATCTCCGGAGACCTGACCGGAAGGGTGACGGAATTCGTGGATCATCTGCACGAGCACTTTGTGGACCCGTGCATCATCAGGGACGGCGCCTACGTTATGCCGACGAACCCGGGGTATTCGTCGGAGCTGAAGGAGCAGACACTGCAGGACTACTCCTTCCCCCGGGGCAGATACTGGGCCGGCACCGACGCCGGCCGGACGGAACAGGCCTGGGGGTCCGCGCACTCTGACCGCGGTGTTGCCTTCGCGAGGGCACAGACCGGGAAAAGGGTAGGGGAACAGGCATGATCAACTACACCCTCACGCACCCGGGCCTGCTGGCGGCCCTCGCCGAATCCGGGCACGGCTCGCAGATCCTCCTGGCTGACGCCAACTACCCGCACAATACCGGCGCCCCTGAAGCTGCCCGGCGGATTGCCCTTAACCTGAGGCCCGGCCTGCTGACCATCGACCAGATCCTGGAAGTACTGATCGATGCCGTCCCGCTCGAAGCCGCCGCGGTCATGACACCCCCGGACGGAAACTGGACAGAAGCAGTCAAAGGCTACGAAAGGGCACTGGGCGCACACGTTCCCATCACTTCCCACCAGCGCTTCGACTTTTACGACGCCGCGCGCTCGCCCAGCGTCGCCGTCGTCATCGCCAGCGGCGACACCCGGCACTACGCCAACCTGCTGCTGACCATCGGGGTGCGGCCCGAGGGCACGGCGTGATGGCGGAGCCTTCCATGCAGGTGGTTGACTCGCACGTCCACGTCTGGGATCCGGCAGTGCTGGACTATGCCTGGCTGGGCGGTGCTCCTGCGCTGAACAAGCCTTTCCTGCCAAGGGACCTCCCCCACACGCCGCTCAACACGCGGGCGGCCGTCTTTGTGCAGGCCGACTGCCGTGATGACCAGGCGCTGAAGGAAGTCGACTGGGTGGCAGGCCTTCTGACGGACTGGCCCCAGCTGGCCGGGATTGTGGCGTTCGCCCCCATCAGCCGGGGCGACGCCGTCGCGCAGGACCTGGGGCAACTGCTGGAACGGCCCCTGGTCCGCGGGGTGCGGCAGCTGTTCCATGACCGGGACGATTCCTTCATGCTGCACCCGGCCACCTTGGCGGGAGCACGTCAGGTGGCCGGCGCCGGACTGGTTTTCGACGCGTGCGTCCGCGCCCGGCAGCTGGGAGCCCTGGCGGAATTTGCCCGCAGCGTGCCCGGGTTGGAGATCGTGCTGGACCACATGGGCAAGCCACCCGTCGCCAGCGGGGAGCTCGGGGCCTGGCGCAACGGCATGCAGGAGCTGGCCGGGTGTGACAATGTCGTCGTCAAAATCTCCGGTGCCGGCGCGGAAGCGGCTCCGAATCGTGCCGTGGCGCCCCAGGCACTGCCGTTCATCCAGGAGACGCTGAATCTCTTCGGTGCGGAGCGCTGCATGATCGGCAGCGACTGCCCCGTCTCCCTCACGGAACCGGCCGGGTACCAGGACTGGATCACCACGGTGGAGCAGGCGATGACCGGCGCATCAGCAAGCGAGCGCGAGGCCGTGGCACATGGAACCGCAGTTCGCGTTTACCGGCTGGAGGCTGTCCGAGGTCCGGAAAAAACGGAAGAAGAGAAAGACTAACCATGCAAACAGAAACCCGCACCATTCCCGGCACTGCCGTGCGTCTGCCCGTCCTCGGGTTCGGGGGCGCCCCCATCGGCAACCTGTACCGGCCAGTGCCGGAACAGGAGGCGATCGACGCCGTCGAAGCAGCCTGGGAGGGTGGCGTCCGGTACTTCGACACAGCACCGCACTACGGGCTGGGACTTTCCGAACACCGCCTGGGAAAAGCCCTCGCCGGCCAGGACCGCAGCAGCTATGTGCTCAGCACCAAGGTGGGGCGCCTGCTGCGGCCCAATCCCTCCCCGAACGGAAAGGACAGCGAGGGGTTCGACGTTCCCGACGACCTGGCCCGGGTCCGCGATTACTCCCGGGACGGAGTGCTGCGCTCCATCGAGGAAAGCCTGCAGCGGCTGGGTACCGACCGGATCGACGTCGTCTACATCCACGACCCTGACGACTACTGGACCGAGGCCGTCAACGGCGCCGCACCCACCCTGTCCGCCCTCAGGGATGAGGGCGTCATCGGTGCCTGGGGCGCAGGCATGAACCAATCCGAAATGCTCACCCGTTTCGTCACCGAGACAGACATCGATGTGATCATGCTGGCGGGCCGGTACACGCTCCTTGAGCAGGGCGCGGCCCGGGACCTGCTGCCGGCGTGCCTGGAGCGCGAGGTGGGGGTGGTGAACGTGGGGGTCTTCAACTCCGGCCTGCTGTCCAAGGACCGTCCGGCCCGCGACGCCACCTACAACTATGCACCAGCCCCGCAGGAGCTTCTGGACCGCGCCAACCTGCTCGCGGACATCTGCGAATCACACGGAACCACACTCCCCGCGGCCGCCCTCCAGTACCCGTACCAACACCCCGCCGTAACAAGCGTGGTCCTGGGCATGCGGACGCCGGAACAGGTGAAGCAAAACCTCGATCTGGCATCGAGGGCCGTCCCGGACCAACTGTGGGCTGACCTGCGCCACCGCGGCCTGATCATCTAACTCCCGACAACCAACAACACCCCAATTGACGAAAGAAGAACCATGCAATTTGCACGCATCGGCGACCCGGGCAAGGAAGTGCCCGCCCTGCTGCATGAGAAGAAGTACTACTCCCTTGAACAGGTGGCGGCGGACATCGACGCCGGTTTCTGGGAGTCCGACGGGCCGGGGCGGGCAGCGGCGGCCCTTGCGGCGGGGGAACTGGCAGAGATTGACGTTGAGGGTGTCCGGATCGGCGCCCCGATCGCCAGGCCGTCATCGATCATCTGCGTGGGCATGAACTATGCGGCGCACGCGGCCGAGTCAGGGTCCGCTCCCCCATCAGTACCCATCATCTTCCACAAGGCCCCCAACACCGTGGCCGGCCCGTTCGATGCAGTGGCGATCCCCCGCGGTTCCAGCAAGACGGACTGGGAGGTGGAGCTGGGAGTGGTCATTGGACGGCGGGCTTCCTACCTGGAATCCCCCGAGCAGGCCCGCGACCACATCGCCGGCTATGTCACGGTCAACGACCTCTCCGAGCGAACCTTCCAGCTGGAGGTATCAGGCGGCCAGTGGTCCAAGGGAAAGAGCTGCGCCGGGTTCTGCCCCACCGGCCCGTACCTGGTAACCCCGGACGAAGTGGATGCCGGCGACCTGCAGCTGCGGAGCTGGGTCAACGGCGACATCCGCCAGGACTCCTCCACCCGTGACCTGATCTTTGGGGTGAACCAGGTGATCTACGACCTCAGCCAGTTCCTGGTCCTTGAGCCGGGAGACCTGATCTGCACCGGCACTCCGGAGGGCGTGGCCCTGTCCGGGCGCTTCCCCTATCTGAAGGCCGGGGACGTCGTCGAAATTGAAGTAGCCGGACTCGGCCGCCAGCGCCAGGAATTCTTCCAGGGCTAGCCAGCCCAACCACGAAAGGACCAGACAATGGAGTTTGCGGGACTCAAGGCAATCGTCACCGGAGGAGCCTCCGGAATAGGGGCCGCAACGGCCCAGCTGCTGCAGGAGCGCGGCGCCGCCGTCGCCGTTCTGGACCTCCGCCCCGAACAGGCGCCGGAAGGGCTCACGGCACTCCACTGCGACGTCTCCGATGATGGCTCTGTCCGCCGGGCGGTACAGGCGGCTGCAGAGCGCCTGGGCGGGATCGACATCCTGGCCAACAACGCCGGCGTGGGCGCGCAGGGCACCATTGAATCCAACGACGACGACGAGTGGCACCGTGTGTTCGATATCAATGTGCTGGGAATGGTCCGCGTCTCACGGGCCGCCCTGCCGTACCTGCGGCAATCGGAGCATGCTGCCATCGTCAACACCTGCTCCATTGCGGCCACGGCAGGGCTCCCGCAACGGGCCCTGTACAGTGCCACCAAGGGCGCCGTGCTGTCACTCACCCTGGCCATGGCTGCCGACCACCTGCAGGAAGGGATCAGGGTCAATTGCGTAAACCCGGGCACCGCTGACACTCCGTGGATCGGCCGGCTGCTGTCCGCGGCGGCAGACCCCCAGGCTGAGCGTGCCGCGCTCGAGGCCCGCCAGCCGCACGGCCGGCTGGTATGCCCGGAGGAGGTCGCTGCAGCCATCACCTACCTGGCCAGCCCGCTCGCCGGGTCAACCACGGGCGTGGACCTGGCTGTCGACGGCGGCATGCAGGCGCTCCGGCTCCGGCCCCGCTCCGTAGCCTCCTGACGCCGGGCCCAGAACGCGCCAGCGGTTCCGCGGCTGGGTAAGGTCGTCTCATGGACAGCGGCGCCCTGGTTAATATCGCTTTGGTTCTCGGTTTCGTGCTGCTGGGCGGGGTGTTCGCGGCGGCGGAGATGGCACTGGTATCCCTGCGCGAGAGCCAGGTGCGCCGCATCGAGAGATCCGGGGACACCGGCGCCCGGACGGCCGCCCTTGCCCGCAACCCCAACCGCTTCCTCTCCACCGTGCAGATTGGCGTGACCCTGTCCGGTTTTTTCTCGGCAGCCTATGGCGCCTCGGCGATCGCGCCCGCCGTCGTGCCCCTCCTCGAAGCCGTCGGGTTGGGCGCGGCGGCCGGGCCCGTGTCCGTCATCGGCATGACCCTGCTGGTTGCTTATCTTTCCCTGGTTTTGGGCGAGCTCGCCCCCAAGAGGCTTGCGCTTCAGAGGCCCGTTGCGTTCACTAGAATCCTGGCCCCGCCGCTGATTGCCCTCTCGGGTGCCATGCGGCCGGTCATCTGGCTCCTGTCCGTGTCGACAGACGCGGCGGTCAGGCTCTTTGGCGGCGACCCGCGCATCAAGCGGGAAGGCATCAGTTCCGAAGAGCTGTGGGACCTGGTGGCGGAGAACGAACTCCTCGAAGAGAACAGCCGCACCATCCTGGCCGATGTGTTCGGCGCCGGGGACCGGACGCTGCAGGAGGTGATGCGGCCGCGCACGGAGGTGACGTTCATCGACGGCGCGCTGACCATTGCCGAGGCCCGCAGGATGGTGCGGGATGGCCCGTATTCGCGCTTCCCGGTCATCGGGCGGAGCCCTGACGACGTCCTGGGCTTCGTCCACATCCGCGACCTGATGCCCCGGGACGAAGCACAGGACCAGGCACCTGTAAGGGATATCGCCCGGGAGATCCTGCCGCTGCCCGGGACCAACCGTGTGCTTCCGTCGCTTTCCCGGATGCGCAAGACCAACCAGCACATCGCCCTGGTGGTGGATGAATATGGCGGCACCGACGGCGTGGTCACGCTCGAGGACCTGGTGGAGGAACTGGTGGGCGAGATCTACGACGAATACGACACCGGCGCCGAGCACGAGGACCGGGTCAGGGTGGCCAACGGAACCATCGATGTGGACGGCGGCCTGATCCTGCAGGAGTTCAAGGCCGCCGCCGGTATCGCGCTCCCTGAGGGCCACTACGAAACGGTGGCGGGGTTCATGATGGACCGCCTTGGCAGGCTGCCGCAGGCAGGTGACAGGGTGCAGATCCCCGGATACGTCCTGACCGTCCTCAGCATGGACCGGTTGCGGATCGCCCGGGTCAGGGTCACACCCGTTGCCGGCCCGCCCGGCTGAGGCTGAGGCGGACGACGGCGCCATCTGGCGGGTGGAGGCAGGGAACCTGCTGACCTGCGAACGCAGTCCCGGCTTCCTTGTGGCGCTTGCCATGGGCAGTGAACCGGTGAAGCTGCCAGCCGGCGTCGTCCTTTTCAGCGCATTTCCGCTGGAACACGACGGCTGGCTGCAGCCGGACAACGCTGTATGGATGCGGCGCTGACGCCGCCCCTGGGGGACCAATGGCCCTACGGGACGGTTGGGGCAGCGGCCACACTGGAGCTTCCCATCCACCGGCAGGCAGGCAGGACAAACCACCATGTTCACGAAACGCACCACCCTCATCGGCGCCGCCCTGGCGCTTGCTGCTGCAGCCGTCGCGGCGCCCGCACAGGCCGCCAGCAGCGGCGGCGCGGAAGTCGACAGGACAAGCGATTGCCAGGACAATCAAAAGGTGTGCCAAACGGTTCAGACTCCGAGCGGCATCCGTTCCAGCTCCACATTCAGCAACTGGGTCGGTATAGATCCGAGCGACGGGACCACCACCCGGAAGCGCATGAGCTCCCACAGCCTCGAGCAGGACGGTGTATCCATCGAAGTGGGCCTGCATTACGCGGAAACCATCGGCGGATGCACGGACCGGGAGGACAGCCAGCAAGTCAGGGACGGCCGCGGGTACAACCACGAGGTGTACCACTGCCCGTGACCTCGCGGCGGGAGCCTACGCGCTGAGGCTCCGCTCGAGGAATGCGAGGGTACGCCTCCATGAGTCTTCGGCGGCCTCAGCGTTGTAGGTGTACCTGTTGGTGTCGTTGAAAAAGGCGTGGCCGGTTCCGGGATACACCACCGCTTCGAAATCCACACCGGCGGCCCGCATCCGATGCTTGAGCCCGGGCAGTTCCTCCATGAGCGCGCTGTCCTGCTCGCCGTAGAAGGCCAGGACGGGGCAGTTAATGGCTCGCAGCTCGGCATCCTTGAACTCTGCGTGGCCGTAGAACGGAACGGCGGCCCGCAGCCTGGGTTCGGCAACGGCCAGCGAAAAGGTGTAGGTGCCGCCCAGGCAGAATCCCGTGGCGGCCACCCGCCCCGCCAGACCCGGCACGCCTTCCAGATGGTCGAAACACACACGCAGGGCGGCCACGGCGTGCTTGGCGTACTCCGGCGAGCGCATCGGCGCCATGTGCTTCCGCAGGCGCGGCTGGGCATTGCTGCGTTGTTGGGGATCGAAGGCTGCCTCCTGCAGCTCCCCGCTGAGATCGGGCACGCCACCGGCTCCGGAAAGCAGGTCCGGTGCGACCGCCACATAGCCTTCAGCTGCGAAACGGTCTGCCACATCCTTGGTGTGCCGGACCAGGCCCCACACTTCATGAACCACCACCAGCCCGCCCTTGGGCGGTCCGGCCGGTTCACTGACGTACGCCTGGACGGACGTTTCGGCGTTACCCAGAGCCATCATGTTTCCCATGCGGCCAGCATGGCACGCCCGCCGCACGCTTTATAGGGGTTTCCCCGACGCTTCGCGTAGAACACGCCTACACTTTCTGCGGCCGCCAGAACACAGAGATTCCGAACGTCACGGCACAGAGCACCAGCATGGCCAGCACCATCCGCATCCAGCTGTCCTGGTGCACCCCGCCGGACGCGAACACGCCGATCATCACAGTGGCGGTAATCGCGCCCACGTAGCGGCAGGTCTGGTAGATCCCGGCAGCCACCCCGCGGTCCTGCGGCCGGGTGGACACGAACATGCCCTGGTTGGAGGCGATGCTGACCGTGCCGTACGGGATGCCCATCAGCGCGGTCAGCACCACCACGAAGGGGATGGCCAGCGTGCCGGTCAGCAGCCACATGAGTGCCGCCACCACGGTCAAAATGACGACGCCGGCAAGCAGCACCCGCCGGACGCCGAACCTTTCCATGGCGGAGACTGCCCACGGGGTGGCCACCACGGACATGCCCGCCAGGGGCAGCATCAGCAGGCCCACTACGCCGGGATCGTAGCCGCCGGCTTCCTGCAGCAGCTGCGGGAGGCCGAAGAAGACGAAGTAGTAGACGCTGCTGAACACCGCGAAGGCCAGGTACACCAGCATCAGCGGCCTGTTCCGGCCCAGCAGCCGCAGGTCCAGGAAGGGTTTGGCGAACCGCAGCTCCCGCCAGGCAAACAGTGCCCCGGTGACGGTCCCGCCAGCCAGCATCAACCAGCGGTAGTCCGGGGCCACGTTCAGGGCCGCCATCATGACCAGCAGGAGCGCGCCGATGAACCCGGCGATGCCCGGGACGTCGGAGTCCCGCACCAGTTCCGCGACGCTGCCCCGTTCCCGGACCTTGTCCGGCGGCGCGGCCTTGCGCACGATCAGCAATGCCGCGAGCGCCAGCGGGACGTTGATCAGGAACAGCGACTCCCAGCCCACGAATCCCACCAGCAGGCCGCCGACCACCGGGCCCACTGCGGCTGCGGACGTGTTGGCCATCTGCAGCCGGCCCAGCGGCCGGGCCGAATCCACCTTGGCCTGGTGCGCGAGGGCGCCCACCATCACCACGGCGCTGGGATATGCGGTGGCTGTTCCCAGCGCCATCACCGCCCGCGCCACGCAGAGCAGCGCGAAGTTCGGGGCCAGCGGAGCCAGGGCACAGGTGACGGCCACCAGCCCCATCCCCAGCATGAACATCCGCCGCGGCCCGAACCGGTCGGCCAGCCTGCCCATTACCGGCTGCCCGGCTGCGGAGGCAAGGTAGAAGGAGGTCACCACCCAGGTGACGGCGGCGACGTCGAGCCCGAAGTCGGCGCGGAGCACTACCAGGGCCACGGCGATCATGGAGGAGTTCAGCGGGTTCAGTGCCGTGCCCAGGCTGAGGCCGGCGACGGCCAGGGCAGTCCGGGGGTTGTTGCTCACGGTAACAGTCTGGCCTAAAGCTTCCGCCCGGGGCGACCTGGCGGGCTTCCTGCTTTGGTGTGGCGCGCGCTACTTGCCCGCCGGCACCACCGGGAACAGTGCGTCCTCCACGGCGCGGGTCAGGTCCCGGATCACCTGGGCCTGGCCGTCATCCGGCGCGCCGTCAGGGTTCTCCGTGTAGATGACCAGCGCGAACGTCGAGCCGCGGTAGCTCAGGAGTGCGGCGTCGTGCAGTTCCCCGGACACTTCCCCGTACTTGTGGTGAACGTCCACGCCGGATCTTGAGCCGGCCGGAATGAGGTCTTCGTTGTTCGTGTCCCGCATGTAGCTGAGCAGCTCCGCCGTGTTGTCCTTGTCCAGGAGCTCTCCCGCATAGAGCTTCTTCAGGATCAGGGCCATATCGGCCGCGGTCAGGAGATTTTGTTCAGGGTCATAAGTGACGCCGATGGAGTCCGCGTAGGCGATCAACTCCGGGTAGCCCACGGCGTCCATCAGCAGCAGCCAAGAGTCGTTGTTGCTGTCATTGACCATGGCCTTGAGCTGGAACGCGGCGTCGTAGTCACCCATCGCGTCATCCAGGCTCGCCTGCCCGTTTTCCACGAGGTGGTAGTAGGCGGCGGCAGTGAGGATCTTGGCCGTGCTGGCAGCAGTGAAGGTGTCCCCGTCGCCGAAGGTCCGTTCCGCGCCGCCGGACACGTCCGCGAGCGCCAGCCCGATCCGGTATTCGTCCGCCTCACTGAGGATGTCGTCCACGCTGTCCTGCAACGACGGCGGAGCTGCCGCCACCGGTGACGCGGGGATGGCCGGCTGGGTGGGGACCACAGCGCCCGTCGGCGGCACGGACCGGACCACGGCCAGGGTGATGGTGCCGACAATGACCAGCACCACCACAAGGGCCAGGATCAGCAGCCGTCTGTGGCCCCGCTTCCTGCTGGAAGATGGCCTGCCGGAGGACGGCGCGCCCGGCGGCGGCGAGGGAGCGCCACGGCCTGGCTTGGGCACCACGGGGTGCACGGACATACAAGGGCTCCTGTCCCGCCTCGGCTATCAAAAACACTGTCAGCGCGGCGATGTACCGCGCTGACAGATGCTGATTAAATCACCGGAGGTTGGGAGCTTCCTGAAGGCTTGCGGAGTGTTCCCCAACCCTGTTTCAGGGGTGCCCTTAGCCGCGGGTACGGGCGGCCAGTGCGGTGTCCAGGAATTCCAGGTGGGCCGGTGCCACGGGCACTGCGCTGGCCGAATATTCGGGATGCTTGGCCAGGAACTTCTTGATGAACGGGCACACCGGAATGATGCCGCTCCCGGCGTCCACCGTACTGTCCAGCGCAGCCTTGGCCAGGACGCCGGCCAGGCCTTGCCCGCCGTATTCCTCGTTGATCACCGTGTGGTAGAAGATCCGCTGTGGCGACTCGCCGCCGTCGTACTCCTTGTACGCCGCCTTGCCGATCACGTTGCCGGCGTCGAGGATCTCGAAGCGTTCGCGCCCGGGGTTATGGCGGACGGTGATGTCACTCAAGGGAAACTCCTTCGTTTGCGGGTTTGTGCTGCCCGTGCAAAGCCTAACCCGGCCCGGGCCGCACTTATTTCCGCACTCAAGGGTCCCTGGTGGCATCCCCGCCCGCCGTGCCGTCAGCTCAAGTAGCCGTTGGGATTGAGGACGTACTTGGTGGCTGCGCCGGCGTCGAACTCCGCGTAGCCCTTCGGTGCATCCTCCAGGGGAATGGCCTTGGCGTTGACGTTCTTGGCGATGTTGACCTTGTCATTCAGGATGGCCATCATCAGCTGCCGGTTGTACTTCATCACCGGACATTGGCCGGTAGTGAAGCTCAGCGACTTTGCCCAGCCGGTGCCCAGGCTCAGGCTCAGCGAACCCTTCTTGGCGGCCTCGTCGATGCCGCCCGGATCGCCCGTCACGTACAGGCCAGGGATACCCAGCGCACCGCCTGCCGCGGTGATGTCCATCAGAGTGTTCAGCACGGTTGCGGGTGCTTCCTGCGCTCCCTTGCCGTGTCCGCGCGCCTCGAAGCCCACCGCGTCAACAGCGCAGTCAACCTCCGGAACACCCAGGATCTGCTCAATGTGATCCTTCGGCTCGCCCTGGCTCAGGTCCACCGTTTCACACCCAAAGCTCCGCGCCTGCGCCAGCCGGCCCTCGTTCATGTCGCCCACAATCACGACGGCGGCACCCAGCAAATGTGCGCTGGTGGCCGCTGCGAGGCCCACAGGACCGGCGCCGGCAATGTACACGGTGGAGCCAACTCCCACGCCAGCCGTGGTAGCGCCATGGAACCCGGTGGGGAAGATGTCCGAGAGCATTGCCAGGTCCATGATCTTCTCCATGGCCCGGTCCTTGTCCGGGAACTTCAGCAGGTTCCAGTCCGCATAGGGCACCAGGACGTAGTTGGCCTGGCCGCCCACCCAGCCGCCCATGTCCACGTACCCGTAGGCGGCGCCCGGACGGGCCGGGTTCACGTTCAGGCAGATGCCGGTCTTGCGTTCCTTGCAGTTGCGGCACCGGCCGCAGGCGATGTTAAACGGCACCGAGCAGAGGTCGCCCACCTTGATGAACTCAACGTCGCGGCCCACCTCCACCACTTCACCCGTGATTTCGTGGCCCAGCACCAGGTCCGGCGGCGCCGTGGTCCGGCCACGGACCATGTGCTGGTCCGATCCGCAAATATTGGTGGCCACGGTCTTAAGGATTACCCCGTGGTTGACGGGGCGTCCCACGTTCGCCGGGTTAACGCCTGGCCCGTCCTTGAGTTCGAACGTTGGGTAGTCAATATCAATAACTTCGACCTTGCCTGCTTCTTTGTAGGCAATGGCTTTGTTCCCTGTCATCTATCGCTCCTGTTGTCAGGTCCGCCCGGTAGGACGGGCCGTGATCTGGGTAGGTGAGACACCCCGTATGGAGGACCGCCCTGATCCAGTCGTGCTTTTCTGATGGACGTTAGGCATGATCAGCAACCGGTTCCCGGGTTGGGGTCCGCTCAGTCTAGGCACGCCCACCGGGGCGGTATAGGGGTAGGAAGCCCCTTGTTTGCCAGCGCACTCCATGGGGGAAATACCTATAGTGGCGTACGCTGCACCAACCGGTTGCGCACGCAGGCTACCGGTGCCCACGGAAGTTCTACCGTTGAGGAGAACCGCATGAAAACGCGCACCATCGGACAATTGAGAGTTTCCGCCCTGGGCCTTGGCTGCATGGGCATGAGCGAGTTTTACGGCGACGGCGACGAGCAGGAATCGGTCGCCACCATCCATGAGTTCCTGGACGCCGGCGGGTCCCTGCTGGATACAGCAGACATGTACGGCCCCTTCACCAACGAAAAGCTGGTGGGCCGCGCCATCGCCGGCCGCCGCGAGGACGTTGTCCTGGCCACCAAGTTCGGGAATGAACGCCGAGGGGACGGTTCCTGGGTGGGCATCAACGGCCGCCCCGAATACGTCCGGTCAGCTTGCGACGCCAGCCTTCAGCGGCTGGGCGTTGACCACATCGATTTGTACTACCAGCACCGGGTGGACAAAACCGTTCCCATCGAGGACACGGTGGGCGCCATGGCGGAACTGGTCCAGGCCGGAAAAGTCCGGCACCTTGGCTTGTCCGAAGCGTCCGCGGAGACCATCCGGAGGGCCCATGCCGTGCACCCCATCACCGCCCTGCAGACCGAGTATTCCCTGTGGGAGCGGGAGCCGGAAACCAAGGTGTTCCCCGTGCTCGCCGAACTGGGCATCGGTTTTGTGCCCTACAGCCCGCTGGGCCGCGGCTTCCTTACAGGGCAGATCCGCAGCGTGGACGACTTCGCCGAGGACGACTTCCGCCGGCACTCTCCGCGCTTCCAGGGCGAAAACTTCACGCGGAACCTGGAAATCGTGGACCGGGTCAAGGAGCTGGCCGACCGGAAACAGTGCACGCCCGGCCAGCTGGCCCTCGCGTGGCTGCTGGCGCAGGGCGGGCACATTGTCCCGATCCCGGGCACCAAGAAGCGCGAACGGCTGCGGGAGAACCTGGGCGCCGTGGATATCGAGCTCAACCAGGACGAGCTTCAACTGCTGGACCAGCTGGCACCGGCCGGGGCAACTGCCGGCGCCCGGTACCCCAACATGTCCACCATCGACACCTAAACGCACCAACCGGCCGGCTACGGCAGCCGCGGCTGCTGCAGACAGCGGCGCAATAACCGGCCCTATCCCCGCCTGATGGACAAATCCCCGCCGCATTCGGAGGGGCAAAGTCCACACAGCGGGGAGTTGCGCGCGCCCGGAGGTTGCGTCGGCGGGGCGGGGCTGGCGTAGGGTGGTTCCTACGGCTGAAGCAAGCGGCCCCAGTTTTCGTCTGTGCGGAGCCACTTTTCATGTCCGACGAACCAGCCCTTCGGGCCCTTGCTGCATCTCCCTTCTCCCTGCCCCGCCTGCGGGACGGCCAATTGGCCGGTATGGCGGCCCTGGCGGACGGGCGCGACGTCCTGGCCGTCATGCCCACCGGATACGGCAAGTCCGCCATCTACCAAATCGCCGCCCTGCACCTTCACAAGACCACGGGACGTCCCGCCGTCGTGGTTTCACCGCTTATTGCCCTGCAGGAGGACCAGCTGGACGGGCTGGTCCAGGTCCTGGGACCTGACACCGCGGTGGCCGTCAACTCCTCGCACAGCGACACCGACGTCGAGGCTGCATGGCAGGCCGTTGAGGACGGCAGGGCTGTGTTCCTGTTCCTCGCCCCGGAACAGCTGGCCAAGCAGGCCACCGTGGACCGGATCAAAGCCCTGGACATCTCTCTGTTCGTGGTGGACGAGGCCCACTGCGTTTCCTCCTGGGGCCACGATTTCCGCCCCGACTACCTGGCGCTGGGCAATGTCCGGGAGCAGTTGGGGAACCCGCCCGTGGCTGCGTTGACCGCCACTGCCTCCCCGCCGGTCAGGGACGAGATCGTGGAGCGGCTGGGCATGGAGGCCCCCCTGGTCCTGGTCCACGGCTTCGACCGGCCCAACATCAGCCTGGACGTGGTCCGGCACCATGAGGACAAGGGCAAGCGCAAGGCGGTGCTTGCGCAGGTGGCGGACCTGGCCAGGGAGGGGCAGGGCCTGCTCTATGCGGCCACCCGGAAGGACACGGAGAAGTACGCGGCCAAGCTGGAGAAGGAGGGGCTCCGCGCGGAGGCATACCATGCAGGCCGTTCCGCCAAGGACCGGGAACACATCCACGAGCTGTTCCTGGCCGACAAGCTGGACGTCGTGGTCGCCACCACCGCGTTCGGCATGGGCATCGACAAGCCGAACGTCCGGTTTGTGGTGCACGCGGACATCCCGGAATCCCTGGACTCCTACTACCAGGAGATCGGACGGGCAGGCAGGGACGGCGAACCGGCATCGGCCGTGCTGCATTACCGCTCCGAGGACCTGGGCCTGCGGAAGTTCTTCAGCACCCACTCCCCCGATCCAGATTCGCTGATGGCGGTGCTGAAGATCCTCAAGACCGCCAAGGCTCCGGCGCCCAAGGCGTCCCTGGCAGAGCTGACCGGCTTACCCGCCCGCCGCATCACCGGACTCATCAACCAGCTGGAGGAAATTGGCGCCGTCACCACAGGCAAGCGCGGAATCCGGCTGACCTCCAAAGCCAAGCTCCCCACACTGGTGGGCGACGCCGTCGAACTCGCCGAGGCCCGGCAGCGCGTGGACCAGTCCCGGCTCACCATGATGCGCGCCTACGCGGAGACGGACGGCTGCCGGCGGCAGTTCCTGTTGGGTTACTTCGGCGAGGACCTGCCGGAGCCGTGCGGAAACTGTGACGGGTGCGCTGCTGCAGCCGCTGCAGGGGACGTGGAGCAGCCGGGCAAGGCGTCCGACGGCGGCGGGCCGGCTCCCGCCGCCGACGAACCATTCCCGCTGCAGTCCGCGGTGGTCCACAAGGAGTGGGGCCCCGGCCTGGTGATGCGGCATGAGGACGATGTCATCACGGTGCTCTTTGAACAGGAGGGGTATAAGACGCTCTCCCGGTCCGCCGTCGTGGAGAACGAACTGCTGAAGCCCGCTTAGGTAGGCTGGAGGGACCCTCCGACGAAAGGCCCGCCGCGTGGAAGTACCTGCTTATGTCTGGACCCAGACCATCGCGGGAATCGTGGGGCTGCTGGCCTTCGATTTCTTCTTCCACGTCCGGAAGGCCCACACGCCTTCCCTGAAGGAATCCGCCACCTGGTCCGCCATCTACGTGGGCATTGCGGTGCTGTTCGGGCTGGCGGTACTGCTGTTCGGCGGACCGGAGATGGGCACGGAATACTTCGCAGGCTACGTGACGGAGAAGGCGTTGTCGGTGGACAACCTCTTCGTCTTCCTCATCATCATGGCCAGCTTCAAGGTGCCCCGCGCGGACCAGCAGAAGGTGCTGCTGTTCGGCATCGTGTTCTCCCTTATCGCCCGCACGGCGTTCATCTTCCTGGGGGCGGCGCTGATCAACAGTTTCGCCTGGGTGTTCTACATCTTCGGGCTCATCCTGCTGGTCACCGCCGGCAACCTGCTCAAACCCGACAGCCACGACGACGACTCCGAAGGCCTGGTGGTCCGGCTCGCCAAGAAGCTCCTGCCGGCGTCGGAACACTACGACGGCGACAAGCTCTTCACGGTGGAGAACGGCAAGCGGGTCCTGACGCCGATGCTGCTGGTGATGGTGGCCATCGGCGGGACGGACATCCTCTTCGCCCTGGACTCCATCCCGGCGATCTTCGGCCTCACCCAGAACGTGTTCATCGTGTTCACCGCCACCGCGTTCTCGCTGATGGGCCTGCGCCAGCTGTTCTTCCTGATCGACGGCCTGCTGGACCGGCTGATCTTCCTCTCCTACGGTTTGGCCGTAATCCTGGGCTTCATCGGCGTGAAACTCATCCTGCACGCCCTGCACGAGAACACCCTTCCATTCATCAATGACGGCGAGCACGTCAACGTGGTGGAGGTCAGCACCGGCGTCTCGCTGGGCGTCATCCTTGGTGTCCTGGTGGTGACAATCCTGGCGTCCATCTTCAGTCCCAAAGGCAAGGCCAAGAACGCTGTGTCCGGGGCGCGGCGCCACGCCACCGAATACCTGGACCTCAACTACGAAACGGACATGGCCGAACGCGACAAGATCTTCGCCCGGATGTGCCGCGAAGAGGCCCAGATCCGCAAGCTTCCAGAAAAATACAAGCGGCTGGTCCGCAACGAAACCGAGTTCATGGAGCTGCTGCGCAACGCCCATGCCGAACACGACAAGGCCCAGGTCCGCGCCGCCGCCGCCGAGGAAGCCGCCGCGGCCGAGGGCTGACCCGTTACCGCGGGAGCGCGGCCGCCCCGCTGGCCAGGCTGGTGATCCGCGCCCAGTCCTTGGCTGCGACCGCGTCGGCAGGCGTCAGCCAACTCCCGCCGACACAGGCCACATTGGACAGCCTCAGGTAATCCGGCGCGGTGGCCAGGCTGATCCCTCCAGTGGGGCAGAACTGGACATGCGGGATGGGGGCACCGACGGCCGCCAAGTAGGACGGACCACCCGCTGGGCCGGCCGGGAAGAACTTCATGGCGTCCAGGCCCTGTTCCAGGACCGCCATGACCTCCCCCACGGTGGCGACGCCGGGAAGCACCGGGACCTCCAGCGACAGCATCGAGGTGAGCAGGGCTGGGGTGACTCCGGGGCTGACCAGGAATTGGGCGCCCGCCTGCACGGCGGCGTCGGCCTGGCCCGGCGTGAGGATGGTGCCGGCGCCCACCAGGATGTCAGGCACCTCCTCCGCGATCAGCTTCAGTGAGGTCAGCGCGGAGGCGGTCCGGAGCGTCAGCTCAATGACCTTCACGCCGCCGTCCACGAGGGCAAGGGCCAGGGGCACCGCATCCTGGGGGTCGTCGATGGTGACCACAGGGATGACAGGTGAAACGCGAAGGACGCCCGATGCGTCAGCCATGGTTGATCTCATTTCCCGGGCCTGCCGGCCCGTTGTCGATAGTCCCGTTGGTTTCGATGATGCGGTACCACTGCAGGAGCAGCTTTCGGAAGCCGGCATGCTCCGCCAGGTCCTGGTCAAAGATCGGCCGGAAGCCCGGCAGCGCGGGCACCACGGCGTCGGCTTCACGGCCAGCCGGAAGTGTTGCGTTCAGCTCTGCAGCGAGGGGATCGTCCAGGTCCGTTGCCGGGGTGGTGGCCACGTGGTGCATCCACGCAGCGATGGCGAGCGCCGCCCACGTTGGCGCGCCGCCGGCGTCGAACGTTCCCCTGATGGTGGGAAGCAGGCGCAGCCCGATCTTCTGGGAACCGTCGCTGCCCACTTTGGCGGTGGTGTGGCCCAGGGCGGGGTTGGCGAAACGGCGGAGCACCTCTTCGCAGTACTGCTCTCCGTCCAGCCCCGCCGGGAGGGTGATGCTGGGCAGCGCTTCCTCGAGCAACATGCGCCGGCAGGCGGTGCGGAACGAGTCCACGGCCACGGCGTCGCTGATGGTTTCCTTGCCGGCGGCAATGCCCAGGTAGGCCAGCATGGAGTGGCCGGCATTGAGCAGCCGCAGCTTCGTGGCCTCCCAGCCGCCGACGTCGGAACTGAACACCGCTCCGGCGTCCTCCCAGCGCGGCCTGCCTGCGGCGAAATTGTCCTCGATCACCCATTGCCTGAAGGGCTCAGCCACCACTGCGGCTTCATCCCGCAGGCCAAGTTCCCGTTCGACGGCGGCAAGGTCACCTTCAGTGGTGGCCGGTACCATCCGGTCAACCATGGTGCAGGGGAACGTGACGTTGGCCTCCAGCCACGCCAGCACGGGTCCGCTTTCGGGTTCGGGCAGGGCCGCGGCAAAGTTCCTGACGAGGGTTCCGGTAAGTTCACCGTTGCCGGGCAGGTTGTCGCAGGAAACCACCGTGACGGGTCCAGCACCGGTCAGTGCACGTTGCTGGAGGCCACGGACGATTTGCCCGATGGCGGTGTGCGGCGGCCGGCCGGTGAGATCCGCCTGGACCTCGGGGTCCGCCAGGTCAAGGCTGCGGATTTGCGGATCGAACCGATATCCCTTTTCCGTGATGGTGAGGGTGACGATCCTTGTGGCCGGGGCGGCGATGCGTTCTACCACCAGTTCCGGATTGTCCCGCCCCGAGATGGCCTCGACGATGCTGGAGACCACACGCGGGGGGCCGGCAGCTTCTCCCCGCTCTCCCACAGTGAAGAGGCCGTCCTGCGGCGCCAGTTGCCTGGCCACGGTGTCCGAACGCTGCGTGACGCCGACGATCCCCCAGTCGAAGTCGCCGGCCGCCAACATAGCGTCTTCCGTGTAGACGGCAGTGTGGGCACGGGCAAAGGCACCCAGGCCCAGGTGGACGATGCCGGGTTGCAGCTTGTCGCGGTTAATGCCGGCCTGGTGGCCGCTGCTTGCCAGTGCAGAAGTACTCAGGCGTGCGATGGCAGTGCTCCTTCTTCCGTGCCGGTGACCGGGCTTGTGCCGGCGGCAACAGTTGCGGCGTGCGCCATGGTCTGCTCGAACGTGGGGATGAAACCCGTACCGCCCTTGCCGCCCACCACCAGCGACGATGCGGCAGCCCCGTAACGTGCCGCCGTCGGAAGATCCTCGCCCAGCACCAGGCGAGCGGTCAGCGTGCCAACGAAGGCGTCCCCTGCTCCGGTCTGGTCCACTACGGAGGGGGCCGGGATGGCCGGCACCCAGGCAGATCCGGCGTCCGCGCCGGTACCGCCCCATCCGAGCTGGACTCCCTTCGCGCCGCAGGTCACGGCGACATTGGTGGCGCCCAGCGAGTGCAGCCTGGCCGCTGCCTCCTCCGGGGTGGAAACGCCCAGCAGCGCCGCCGTCTCACCGGGGAACGACGGCGTCACCAGGAAGGCGTGCGGCGCCAGGGAGGTGAGTGCCGCCGTCGCCTCTTCCTTGGTGGTGAGGCGGGGACGGAAGTTCGGATCGTAGACAAAGCGGGTGGCCAGGCCGGCAGCTTTGACGACGGCGGCGCGGGACCTCGGCGAAATGGCGCAGGCGATGCCGCCCGCCACCACGGCCCCGGCTGCGGCGAAAACTGTCGGGTCGACGTCACCCGGCCCCAGCGATGAACCCACGCTGCCGGTACGGGCGTAGGAAAATTCGCGTTCTCCGTCGGGATCGCTGTGCACCAGGTAAACGCCCTGCTGGCCGCGCCGGAATTTCAGGAGATCAGTGGAGATGCCCAACTCAGCGACGCGGGCGGCTATCGCCTGGCCCAGTTCGTCGTCTGTCAGCACGGACAGCAGACCCACTGTGGCACCCGCGGCGGCGGCGGCCGCGGCAACGTTGAGGGCATCGCCGGAGATGCCAAGCTGCGCGGGAACGCCGTGGGCAAAGGGAAGGTCGGTGGCGACTTCAACGAGGATCTCCCCCATCACCACCACGTCAAAGGATTCCTGGGCTGCAGTGTTCACCAGTCGTGCACCGATCCGTCCAGGCGCCGGTTCACCGGCAGGTATTTGGGGTCGAAGGGGAACCGGGCTGCGGCTTCCTCGTTGAACTCAACGCCCAGGCCCGGGGCGTCCCCGGGGTGCATGTAACCGTCGGCGAAGGTGTAGGAGGTGGTGAAGACTTCACCGGCCGGGTCGCGGTGGCCCATGTATTCCTGGATGCCGAAATTGGGGATGCTCATGTCCACGTGCAGCGCAGCTGCGAACGAGACCGGGGACAAGTCGCCGGCGCCGTGCGATCCCGAGCGGACACCGTAAAGATCCGCGAGGGAGAAGATGCGGCGCAGGTGCGTGATGCCGCCGGCGTGCGAGACGGAGGTCCGGATGTAGTCGATCAGGCGTTCGGTGATGAGCTGCTGGCAGTCCCAGATCGAGTTGAACACCTCCCCCACGGCAACAGGGGTGGTGGTGTGCTGGCGGATCAGCCGGAATGCGGACTGGTCCTCGGCCGGGGTCGGATCCTCGATCCAGAACGGACGGTACTGCTCCAGCGAGGCACCCAGCCGGCCGGCCTCGATGGGAGTCAGCCGGTGGTGGACGTCATGCAGGACGTGCACGCCGTAGCCGAACTCCTTCCGGACGTGGGCCATCATTTTCGGCGCAAAATCAAGGTAGGCGGTGGTCTCCCAGGTGTCTTCCTGGGGCACGTTGCCGCTGGCCGGCTCGTACAGCTTTCCGTCCACGGGGGCGATGCCGTAGGTCTTGTCCAGGCCCGGCACGGCGGCTTGGGCACGGATGGCCTTGTAGCCAAGGTCCAGGTGGTGGTGGAAGTCTGCGCTGAGGTCCTCCAGGGAGGAGCCGCTGGCGTGCCCGTAGACCATGACGCCCTCGCGGGCCGCACCGCCCAGGAGTTCATAGACGGGCATGCCGGCGGCCTTGCCCTTGATGTCCCAGAGCGCGACGTCGATCGCCGCGATGGCGGTCATGGTCACCGGGCCGCGGCGCCAGTAGGCGCCCTTGTAGAAGTACTGCCAGGCGTCCTCGATGCGGCGGGCATCGCGGCCGATGAGCAGCGGGCAGAGGTGCTCGGAGAGGTAGGAGGCCACAGCCAGTTCGCGACCGTTCAGGGTGGCGTCGCCGACGCCGGTGATGCCGTCCTCGGTTTCAATTACGAGCGTGACGTAGTTCCGTCCGGGCGACGAAACCACAACCCGTGCGTCGGTGATCTTCACTGGGAGTCCTTCTGGTGGTGGTAGCTAATACAAGTAGGTCGCAGTAAGTGTCGTTATGAGCCGCCATAACGACACTTACTGCTACTCAGTTGGGTGGGTGGGTTGTTCCGGGTGTCAGTCCGTGCTGAGCCGGAGCATGACCTTGCTGCTGCCGGCGGCAGGGTCGGCGGCGGTTTGCATGGCTTGCTGCGCGTCGTCGATGCCAAACGTGTGGGTGATGACGGGCGACACGTCCAGGCCGTCCTTCATGGCCTGCAGCGCATCGGTGATCTCGTCCACGAACCTGTAGGACCCGATCCAGGTGATTTCCCGGGTGACCAGGTCCCCCAGCGCAGACGCCGCCGGCGTGCCGGGCAGGTTGCCCACCTGGACGATCGTGCCGCCGCGGGCCGTGGCACGTAGGACGCCCCCCAGGACCGCCGGGATGCCGGTGGCCTCGAAGACAAGCTCCATGTCTGCCGGAAGCGGGTTATCCGAAACGTTGAGCACCTCGTCCGCGCCCATCGCCTGGGCAATCCGCAGGGACGCGTCGCTGATGTCGGTGGCAATAACGCTTCGTGCTCCGGCGTACTTGGCGGCCGCGGTGACCAGCGAGCCGATGGGCCCGGCACCGTTGACCAGCACGTCGCGGCCTTGCAGGCTGCCGGCCCGGCTGACCGCGTGCATGGCGACGGCGAGGGGCTCCGCCAGTGCCCCGCGGAGCGTGTCCACTCCGTCCGGCAGCGGACGGACCTGGAATGCCTTGGCCAGCTTGCGTTCGCTGAAGCCGCCGTCGGTGTGCGGATCGAATGCTGCGGAGCCGAAGTAGCGGATCTGCGGGTAGAGGTTGGTCCGCCCCCGCAGGCGCTCCGGCAGGGCGCCGTCCCCCACCAGTTCGGCCGGGTGCACCGTCACGGGCTGGCCCACTTCCAAATGTTCGACGCCGGGACCCAGCTTGGCGATGCGGCCCGCCACTTCGTGTCCCAGGACGAGCGGTGACTTCAGTGCCGCCGTGCCGGACGCTCCGTGCCGCCAGTACGAAAGGTCACTTCCGCAGATGCCGCCCCATTCGACGTCGAGCACTACCTCTCCCGGGCCGGCTACCGGCTCCGGCCGGTCGTCGATGCGCAGGTCATTGGCGCCATGGACGACGACGGCCTTCATACGGCGTCCTCGAGGCGGACCATGTCGCGGCCGCGGACTTCGGGGCCAACGGCGGCGGAGACCAGGGTGATCAGTGAGTAGCCGATGAGCATTGCGGCGAGCGGCCACCAGTGTCCGGTGACGGCGGTGAGGGTGGCTGCCAGCAGCGGGCCGATGGCTGTGGCCAGGATGCCGCCGATTTCCTTGGCGAGGGCCAGTTGGGTGAAGCGGGTACGGGCTCCGAAGAACTCTGCCATGGTGACGCTTTCCATGGCGAACAGGCTGAGCACGCCGAGGTTCAGTCCGATGACCATGGCGATGGTAATGAGGGCGGCGTCGCCGCTGGTGATCATGAGCATCATCGGAATGGCGTACAGGGCAGTTAGCGCGCTGAGCACCAGGTACAGCGGACGGCGGCCGAAGCGGTCACCGAGGAGGCCAACCACCGGGATGGTGATGAAGCCGAGGAGTGAGCCATACATAATCGCATTGGTGCCCACGCTCTTGTCCGTCATCAGGACCGTAGCCAGGTAGCCCACCAGGAAGGTCTGCACCAATCCGGAGTTGCCGGCCTGGCCGAAGCGCAGGCCCAACGCGATCAGGAAGGACTTGCCCTTCTTTTGGTGCAGGGCAGCTTCGATGGTGCTGGTTCCGGCGAGCTCAGGGGCCTTGGCGGCGCTCTTGATCTTCTCCTTGGTGAGGGCCACGCCGTCAACCACGTCGGCGCGCTGCTCGAAGACCGGGCTTTCCTTGATGGAGCGGCGGATCCAAACGGCGAACAGCATGATCACGAAGCTGGCCAGGAACGGAATACGCCAGCCCCAGCTCAACAGGTCCTCTTGCGACAGCGAGCTCACCAGGATGGCCCACAGTGCCGAGGCGCCAAGGGTTCCGGAGTTGGTGCCCAGGCAGACCAGGGAGGAGATGATGCCGCGCCGGCGGGCCGATGCGAATTCCGCAAGCATGACCGTTGCGCCCGCGATTTCCGCGCCGGCTCCGAAGCCCTGGATGAGGCGCAGTGCCACCAGGAGGATGGGCGCCCAGATGCCCACCATGGCGTAGGTGGGCAGAACACCGATCAGGGTGGTCGAGGCGCCCATCAACGCGATGGTGATGTACAGGACCTTCTTGCGGCCGATCCGGTCACCCATACGGCCAAAGTAGATGGCGCCGAAGAGGCGGGCGACATACCCCACGCCGTAGGTGGCCATGGCGGCAATCAGGCCGATGACTGGGCTGACATCCGGGAAGAAGATCTTGTTGAAGACGATGGCTGCTGCCAGGGAGTAGAGCTGGAAGTCCATGAATTCCATGGCCGTGCCGAGCCAGCCGGAGACGGCCACCTTGGCAAGGTCGCGGGTGTTGCGGGCCTCGGCCCGGCTGCTGGTGGGTGGGGCAATGCTTTCGGTCATCAGTTGCTCCTTTGCAGGTGATGCTGTCGAACGGGAGTGAGGAGTATGAAGGGGAATGTAAACAGTGAAAAGGCTGTGGGCTGGCGGGTGGAAGCCTTGGGTTGTGAGGGCGTCAGTGACCGGCAGCACGCTGTGTTCTACTACCATACAAGTACTACCATTCTAGTGTGTCAACGGGCTAGACTGATGGCATGGCAATGGACAAAAGAGGTGCTTCCCCCCGGCTTTCGGTGCGCGACCAAACGCTGGAGACGCTTCGGAGCCGGATCATCTCGCTGCAACTGCCACCCGGGGAGCCCCTGTCTGAGAACGAATTGGCGCAGGAACTGGGAGTTAGCCGCACGCCGGTGCGCGAAAGCCTCATCCTGCTTCGGGAGGAAGGTCTGGTTCAGGTTTTTCCCCAGATCGGATCCTTCGTCTCGTTGGTGGACCTGGCGCGTGTCTCCGAGGCGCAGTTCGTTCGCGAGGCCATCGAGTGCGCGTCGCTTCGCGATCTTGCCGTGGATCCCGCAGGCATCGCCAGCCTGCGGGGAATCCTCCAGGCACAGACCGATGCTGACGCTGCCGGTGACGTGGAGGGATTTTTCCGCTTGGACGAGGACTTCCACCGGGAACTCCTGCGCCTGGCGGGACACGAGTCCGCCTGGAGCGCGGTCAACTCGGCCAAGGCGCACCTGGATCGGGCGCGCCGCATGAGCCTGCTGGACACCCGGCCTGTTTCCACGCTGATTGGGCAGCACACGGCGGTGGTGGACGCGCTCGAAGCCAATGACCTTTCCGATGCGGACAGCAGCCTGCGGCTTCACCTCCGCGCCGTCTTCGAGGATGTGCAGCGGATCCAGGAATCCACCCCGGAACTGTTCTCCGACGGCGCGGCCCAGCGTCCCTCCCGGCGGAGCGTTGCGCGTCTCGCGTAGCTGAAGTCGCGCTCCGTTCCCGGCCCGGCCCGGCCCAAGAGACGTATGTCATGATCCGGAGTCTGTTTGTCAGTCCCTCTTGCTAGGTTTGATTACAGGCCAGGGGAATCGTCTCCGGGCCCGCAAACAGTTGGGGAGGCCCCGTGTTTCTGCTGGACGCTGCCGTTGGTCATGACGGATCCGCTGCGCCGCCGGACCTGGTCTTCTCAGCCAGCGACCTTGTTGCTGCATCCGAGTGTGAATACCGTACGCTCAGCATCCTGGACGAAAAGCTGGGACGCGCTCCCAAGGCAGAGTTCCCCGCTGATGAGATGCAGAGGCGTGCCGGTGAGCTGGGCGATCGGCACGAGCAGACCGTGCTCGCAAGCCTGGTGGCCAAGTACGGCAAATGGGATGCCAGCCGCGGGTCGGGCGTCTACTCGCTGGAGCGCGGCGACAACCTACGTGGCGAGCTGCAGGCCAAACACGCAGAGACCGAACTCGCCCTAAGATCCGGAGCGGACGTCGTATTTCAGGCCACCTTCTTCGACGGCGAATTCCTGGGCTACGCGGATTTCCTGGTCAACGAGGCCGCGGGTACCGGGAGTGCGGGCCGTTACGGGGTTTGGGACACCAAGCTCGCTCGGCACGCAAAGGTAGGCGCATTACTGCAGCTTGCGGCCTACGGCGACCAGCTCCTCGGGATGGGGCTGGATCCCTCGCCCGTCGTCACGCTGGTGCTCGGCACCCGCCTCGGCGACGACTGGCTGCGGAGCAGCCATTCCCTGCCGGACCTGCTGCCCGTCTTCCGCGAGCGACGGCGGCGCTTCCGCCAACTCACAGCCGGCCACAGGGCCGCTGACGTCCCTGTGCAGTGGCAGCAGGACGGCATCGTGCATTGCGGGCGCTGCGACTATTGTGCGGAGCAGGTGCAGCTCCACCGGGACCTGCTGATGGTTGCGGGCATGTCCGTGGTCCAGCGGCGGAAACTCCATGACGCAAACATCACCACCATCGATGAACTCGCGGCCATGCCAGCCGGCGAGGCCAGGAACTCAGTGGTCCGGCTCCGGGCGCAGGCACGGATGCAGCTGGGCCTGGAGCAGCCGGCCGGCTCGCGGACGTTTACCAAGGATGGCCTGCCGCACACGGTCTCCTACACGGTCCTGCCTGACCACACCATCGGATCGTTGCCTGCACCCAGTGCCGGGGACATCTTCTTCGACTTCGAGGGCGATCCGCTGTGGCAGGAACCCGCCACAGGCGCCTGGGGCATTGAATACCTCTTCGGCGTGGTCGAGGCGCCGGTTGCGGGAACGGAAAGCGAGCCGGTGTTCCGCCCGTTCTGGGCACACTCCCGTTCCGGGGAACGCCGCGCCTTCCTGGACTTCCTGGACTACGTGGAGAAGCGGCGTGCCCGGTATCCGGACATGCACGTGTACCACTACGCCCCATACGAAAAGACGGCGCTGCGGAATCTCTCCCTCGTGCACCAGGCCGGCGAGGACACGGTTGATGACTGGCTCCGACAGGGGCTGCTGGTGGACCTGTACGCAACGGTGCGGCATTCCCTCCGGATCTCGGAAGCGTCGTACTCCATCAAGAAGCTGGAACCGCTGTACATGGAGGACAACCTCCGGTCCGGTGACGTCAAGGATGCTGGTGCTTCCGTGGTGGCCTATGCCGCCTACTGCGCCGCACGCGACGAGGGGCGCCGGGACGAAGCCGACACCATCCTTGCCTCGATTTCCGACTACAACCAGTACGACTGCCTCTCCACCCTTCGGCTGCGGGACTGGTTGCTCCAGTTGGGAGCAGGAGCCGGTGGCAGGCAAGGTGGCGGAGCGGAGGCTGCCGATCCCCGTCATGCTGCTCCGCAGCCAGCCCACGTTCCGGCTCCGGCAGCAACCGGCTCGGATGACGCAGACCCTGCCGAGGAGACGCCGGTGGAAAGCAGGCTCCGCGGATATCTTGCCGGCCTGCCGGACGACCGCCCCTGGACTGATGACGAGCGCGCCATCGCCA
This sequence comes from Arthrobacter sp. SLBN-112, assembly GCF_006715225.1. Classification (NCBI taxonomy): domain Bacteria; kingdom Bacillati; phylum Actinomycetota; class Actinomycetes; order Micrococcales; family Micrococcaceae; genus Arthrobacter; species Arthrobacter sp. SLBN-112. The sequence goes on along the minus strand of NZ_VFMU01000001.1, from coordinate 2,055,854 downwards.
TGGTGGCGGCCGCCACCGGATATCACCGGCGTGAGCGCAAGCAGTTCTGGTGGCAGCACTTCGACCGGGTCGAGGCACCGCTGGAAAACTGGTCCGACCAGCGGAACGTGTTCGTTGTGTCATCAGCGGAAGTAGTGTCCGACTGGGCGTTGGCCAAGCCCCGGGAACGGATGCAGACCCGCGTCCTGAGATTGCGGGGCACCATGACGGAAGGCTCCGATTTCCGGGCTGACTCCAGCTGGTGCCGCGTGTACGACGCCCCCGGACCTGATGGCATGACCGCTCCGGAGGCTGCGACCGGGACCAGGGCCTACTCATTCGGCACCAGGATCAGCGATCTGGAGGCGGCGCCGGACGGCCCGGAGCACTTCCTCACGATTGCAGAGCGGGAGTCCGGAAAGGTCCGCGCCTATCCGCACTTGCCGGTGGCACTGACCGAGGACCAGCCGCTGGGGACTGCCAGCATTGAAGCTGCCATCGCGGAAATAGCCTCCGCAGTCGGTTCCTCCGTGCCGTCCCTTCCCTCGCAGCCGGGCCTGGACATCCTGCGCAAGCTGCCGCCGCGGTTCCGCTCGTTGCCAGGGCCGGCAGAGGTCCAGCATGGGGACGATGGCGCCGCCGATTACGCCGGGGCCATTATCGAGTCCTTGCAGGACTTGGACCATTCCTACCTCGCCGTCCAAGGCCCGCCAGGAACGGGCAAGACCTACGTGGGGGCCCATATCATTGGCAGGCTGGTGGCTGAAGGCTGGAAGATCGGAGTGGTGGCCCAGTCCCACAACGTGGTGGAAAACCTGCTTTGCCGGGCCATCGAGACCGGCGGAGTGAATCCGCAGGTGGTGGCCAAGAAACTGGCCGCTCCTCATCCGGTTCCCTGGAGCCTCACTTCGGAAGGCGACGTGTCCCGCCTGCTCACATCAGCCGGCGGATGCCTGGTGGGCGGCACCGCGTGGACCATGACCGGCAAGGAAGTCCCTGCCGGGTCCCTTGATCTCCTGGTCATTGACGAGGCGGGCCAGTTCTGCCTGGCCAACACCCTGGCGGTCAGCCGTGCCGGCAGGCGGCTGCTCCTGCTGGGCGACCCCCAGCAGCTCCCGCAAGTCACCCAAGGGGCGCACCCGGAACCAGTGGATGAATCCGCCCTCGGCTGGCTCGCGGCCGGGCACGCCACACTGCCCGCGAACCTGGGCTACTTCCTGGCCGATACGTGGCGGATGCATCCGGAGCTGTGCCGGGCAGTGTCGAACCTCAGCTACGAAGGAAAGCTGAAGTCAGCTCCTGCCGCGTCCCTCCGTGAACTGGAGGTCCTTGCACCCGGGGTGGAGACGGTGTTCGTCAACCACCGCGGCAACACCACTGCATCGAAGGAAGAAGCCGGGGAAGTGGTTCACCAGGTCCGCCGCCACCTGGGCTTGAAATGGACGTGCGGTCCGGACAGCGACGCCCGTCCCTTAGAGCAACAGGATCTACTGGTGGTGGCCGCCTACAACGCCCAGGTCCACCTGATCCGCAGGAACCTGGCAGAGGCCGGGCTGTCTGATGTCCGGGTGGGCACGGTGGACAAATTCCAGGGCCAGGAAGCTCCGGTGGTGCTGGTTTCCATGGCATGTTCGGCGGTGTCAGAGGCACCGCGCGGCGCGGAGTTCCTGCTGAACCGGAACCGCATCAACGTGGCGGTATCCCGCGGCCAGTGGCGGGCTGTCATCATCCGCTCCCCCGAACTCACCAGCTACATGCCGAACAAGCCTGCCGCCCTGGAGGAGTTGGGGGCCTTTATCGGATTGAGTCCGCGGGAATAGAGGGGGAAATAAGCCTCAGGACGGCCGGCAGAGTTTCAGTGCGCCCGGAAGCCGCGGAATGCCCCTGATGCCTCGGACACCGAGGCCTCCACGTCGTCCACGCGGCCCGGTGTGCGGCCGGAGTTGAGCCACTCCAGAAGTTGCCGCACCTTCGACTCCGGCCCCTCGGCCACTACCGAAACCGAACCGTCGTCGAGGTTCCTCACTTCACCGGACAACCCAAGTTCCTCAGCCTGGCCCACAGTCCAGTAACGGAAGCCCACAGCCTGCACCATCCCGGACACGCGGGCGTCCAGCCGCACCGCTTCCTGGCCTGAGTCATCGCCCGCCGGGCGTTCATGCCTGCCCATAATGCTCCTCCTGGACCTGGCACCCCTCCCAACTGGGTAGCAGTAAGTGTCGTTTTGAGCCTCCAAAACGACACTTAGCGCTACCCAGTTGGGAGGGAGGCAATCCGTTAGTTGATGGTGATGTCGCGGGTGGCGTGGTTGTAGCGGATGGTCACCGTGCCACCGGCATGGTGCAGTTCGTGGTTGGGGCCATCGAACACGCCGAAAGCGCCGTAGTTCTCCGTCCAGGACCGGTTCAGGGCGATCTTGAAGGTGTAGAAGCCGGCAGGAAGCTCAGCGCTCTTCTTCCACAGCTGGTCCAGGAAGTCGAACTCCATCTGTGCTTCGTCGTACTGCGGCGCCCAGTTCTCCGGGGCGCCCAGGATGGTGTTGAAGTCACCAGCCACGGCCACAGCTTCGGGCTGCGGAAGTGTTTCGACGTCCGGGCCCTCGAACGGCTCCGTGGCGGCGGAGGTTTCGGCGGCAGCTGCAGCGGGCGCCGCTGCAGACTTGTCCTTGGCTGAGGCCTTGCCCTTGCGGACCGCCTTCACCACGGGCTCAACGGCGTCTTCGATCGCCTTGGCTGCCTTGCCGACAGCCGACGCTGCCTTCTTCGCAGGCGCCTTCTTGGCGGTCTTTTTCGGAGCCTCCTCCTTCGCCGGAACCTGAAGCGTTGCCGCGGCGGCGGAAACCGGGCGGACAAAGCCCTCGGGAGCCGTCGGAACGGGAGTGTCGGCAGGGACGGGCGTGCCGGCGTCGAGCGCTGCGCCGAAGGAATCAGCATCAGGGAAAGCAACTGTGGCGCGCATGCCGTCCTCAGTGATGGTCCAGCCGGACCGGCCCTTGACCAGCCAGCCGGCCTTGACCAACTTGGCAGTGGCGGAGGTGAGGGTCTTGTGCCCGCGCGGGATGCCGCCGCTGAGGAGTTCTGCCTCGTGCTCGTTGAACGGCACCCGGGCAGTTGCTTCCGCCAGGACCTGGCCTGCGTTCAGTGCATCGCCGGACCACACGCCTTCGGTCAGGACATCCAGCACGGTCTTGAGTCGAAGGTTGGTGTTTTCTGCGGTGGACTTGGCCATGATTCCCCTTATATAAAAGCGATCGGTCTTAGGCATCTTGCCAACAGCCCATTAAATCGCGCGACTTTAATTGGTTAACTCTGCGTGTCGTGACCGACTATGAAGCGGATAGCGCCGCAAGTGAGGCGGAGGTCTCGGGTAAGGGCCGTCTGCATAACCCTCAAGCGCTGACATGGGTGCTGCGTTGCACTCCCCAGACACGCCTGCGGCACTTAGTTTACCGGGCCGAAAGCCCTGCTGTTGCCCCCGACACAGCGGCGGTCAGTCGGACACTTCCCTGCCGTTCAATTCCGCCAGCAGTTCCGCCTTCCGCTCCTCGGATGCAAAGGAGGAATGGATGGAGTTCGCTGCCAGGCGCGCCTTGTCGAAATCGGAGAGGTCAAACACCGACGTCAGCTGCGCGAAGTTGTCGTCCACATAGCCGCCAAAGTAGGCAGGATCGTCCGAGTTGACCGAAACGTTCAGTCCCGCAGCCAGCATTGCCGGCAACGGGTGGTCTGCCAGGGTGTCCACCGCGCGGAGCCGGACGTTGGAGAGGGGGCAGACCGTCAGGGGAATGCGGGCGTCCACGAGGCGCTCCACAAGATCGGGATCGTCCATGCAGCGGATTCCATGGTCGATCCGCTCCACGCCCAGGAGGTCCAGGGCTTCGATGATGTACGACGCCGGGCCTTCCTCCCCCGCGTGCGCCGTCAACCGCAGGCCTGCTTCACGCGCCTTCGCGTACAGCCGTTCGAACTTGGATGGAGGATTCCCCACTTCGGCGGAGTCCAGGCCGATGGCCCCGATGGGTGCGTCCATGGCCAGCAGCCGGCCCAGGACTTCCAGCGCCGAGTCCTCCGGCAGATCCCGCAGGAAGGCCGCGATCAGGATGGTGGAGATGCCGAACTCCTCCTCCGAGGTGGCCAGCACCGAAGCCACACCGTTGACGCACGCTTCCAGGGGAATGCCGCGGGAGAGATGCGCCTGCGGGTCCATCATGATTTCCGCGTGCCGGACCCCGGCGGCGGCAGCCCGCTCCAGGTAGGCCCGGGTCATGTCAGCGAAGTCCTGCTGGGTACGCAGCACCGCCATATTGGCGTAGTAGAGGTCCAGGAAAGACTGCAGGTCCGTGAACTCGTACTTTTCGCGGAGTTCGTCCAGTCCCGAGTACGGCAGCTCAATGCCGTTGCGTTCGGCCAAGGCGAAGATGAGCTCGGGCTGCAGCGTGCCTTCGATGTGGAGGTGCAGTTCTGCCACCGGGAGGGGCTTGGCAGGGGCTACGGGTTCCGCAAGGTCCGTTTCGGTTTCGGGCATGATGCTGCCGCCGGCAAAGTTGTCCATCCGGTCAGAATAGTGCCCCGCCCGGTTTCGCGCCTTCCCGGCGTTCCGGGCCGTGGGACTGCTTGGCCCGGCGAGTGCCAGGGACCACATCCGCCACGCCCGCCGGAATCTCGATTTGATAACGCCCATACGATGTCCTAGCGTGAAATACATGCCCGTTCGGCGGGCTCTTTGATTGCCCGGTGCTGCCTCCACCAGAACTGCCCAGCGGCAGCCACCGACAGTGACCTCTATTCGTCAGAGGCGGGCAGTGGCGCGACGATCTCCGGGGACGGAACCAGCGCTGGTGGCCTTCAGGAGCATCACCATCATGAAAAACACCAAATTCCGTACTGCCGCACGCCGCGGAGTCACCCTGGCCGCCGTCTCCGCGGCAGGTTTGGCACTTTCAGCCACGGCGGCCAACGCAGCCACCCCCACATCCACCTGGGATGCACTCGCGCAGTGCGAGAGCGGCGGCAACTGGTCCATCAACACCGGTAACGGCTTCTCCGGCGGCCTGCAGTTCACCCCCAGCACATGGGCTGCCTACGGCGGAACCGGTTCGCCGGAGAACGCCAGCCGTGAACAGCAGATCGCGGTGGCCGAGCGGGTGCAGGCCTCCCAAGGCTGGGGCGCCTGGCCGTCCTGCTCCTCCCAGCTCGGCCTAAGCGGTGGCGGCGGCGCTCCGGTCCAGAGCGCGCCAGTGCAGGCTGCCCCCGTCCAGGCTGCTCCTGCGCAGAGCGTCCAGGTCCAGAGCGCACCCGTCCAAAGCGCTCCGGTCCAGCAGGCACCGCGGCACGCAACGTCCGTTGCCCTGAGCGGCGAGACCTACACCCTGCAGGCCGGGGACACCTTGAGCATTGTTGCCCAGAAGCTGGGCATCCAGGGCGGCTGGCAGCACCTTGCCGACGCCAACCTGGACACCATCACGGATCCGAACCTCGTGTTCGAGGGCCAGGTCATCCAGCTTCCCGCGTAAAAGCCGCGGCAGCATCACGGGCGGCCTTGGCCGCCCCGCCTCTTTGAAGTCGACACAGACAGGTCGGCGATAGACAAATTCCGTTGACCAAAAACGACGCCGGCACACCCCCACAAGGGGCGGTTTCTAGGGGTCGTTGCAACACTGCTGGTGTTATGTGGTCATTAGTAGATCACGGAGACGCTCGGCTGGGGTTTCCCAGTCGAGCGTTTTGCGTGGTCGGCTGTTGAGTTCCTGGGCGACGTGTTCGAGATCTTCGGGCCCGTAGATGGATAAGTCTGTGCCTTTTTCGAAGTATTGGCGTAGCAGGCCGTTGGTGTTTTCGTTGGAGCCGCGTTGCCACGGGCTGCCCGGATCGCAGAAGTAGACCTGCATGTCAGTGGCGATGGTGAAGGATTTGTGGCCTGCCATTTCCGCCCCTTGATCCCAAGTCAGAGAGCCCCTGAGGTGTTCGGGAAGACTTTTCATCGTGGCGATGAGGCCGTCGCGGACGGTTTCGGCGGTGTGGTCACCGGGCAGGTGGACCAGCATGACGTATCTGGTGGTGCGTTCGACGAGGGTGGCGATCGCGGACTGGTTGCTCGCTCCGGTGATTAGATCTCCTTCCCAATGTCCTGGAACGGCGCGGTCTTCGATCTCGGGTGGGCGTTCGGAGATCATCACCATCGGATCAGCGAAACGGGGCTGCCGTTGCTGGGGGTCCTTGTGGGCTTTACGGCGTGTCCGGCCGGTGCGCAGAGCTGCCTGGACTTCGCGCTTGAGTCCTCCGCGGGCCTGGAAGTAGAGGGCTTGGTAGATTGTTTCTGGGCTCACGCGCATCTCCGGGTCGTTGGGAAACTTCCTGGTCAGCTTGTTGCTGATCTGTTCCGGTGACCAGCGCCGAAGCAGTTTTCGCTTCACATATTTGCGCAGCCGGTGGTGCGTGACCAGCTTGCTGTCCTTGGGCCGGGGGCGACGGGCAGTTGCTGCTCGTTGGGCAGCATAGGCGTAGTACTTCCCATCGTTGACACCGTTTCGGGCCAGCTCCCGGCTGATTGTCGAGGCAGGCCGGCCGAGCTCTCTGGCGATCTCCCGGACCGGTGCGCCGGTATTGCGGAGGTCGGCGATCCGTTCGCGGTCATGCAGCGTCAGGAACCGGGCATCCAATGGTTTTTCCAGGGCTGCCAGTGGGGGGAGCGCGGCAGAATCGGCGGTGGCTTCTGCAGTAGTCAACGTCATCACACCATTGGTGTAGTCGATCTGGCGCCCATCACGGTAGATTCGCCCATTCCGTGTCCTTCTGACGCCGTTGTCCCACTCCTGAGCCGCGCAGCGGCTAATGCCCAGTTGTTTGGCCGCTTCACGGCGGGTCATTCCAGCGTCGCGGAGCTTGCCGAAGTCCTCACGGCCGGGGCTGTCCGCGCGTTTCCGCGCGAGCCCTGCTTTCTGAGTCCACCGGTAACAAGTGCCACGGCTTAGCCCCAGTTCCGCGGCAGCAAGCGTCGTACTCCCGGTCCGTTTCAACGCCTTAAAGAACTCCTCTTTCACTTCCGGGGTCGCTCTTGGCCGCCGGGCGTTTAGGTTATCCACTCTGCCGACAGATATTCCCGCCTCACGCAGCCACCGATAGCACGCCGAAGGTTTGAGCCCGAGTCCAGCCGCAGCACGGGCAACGGTTCCCGCGCTTGCTAATGCCCGGAAGAACTCTTCCTTTTCCGCGGAGGTATAGCTCCTTCGAGGTGTCCTGCCCTTGCTTAAAGACGACATGGTCGTTGCAACTCCCAAAAACTTTAGGTGTTGCAACGACCACTAGAACTCAAGAGGGATGTGCCGGCGTCGTTCTTTAATGCTCAGCCCGCTGCCGCAGCGGTCAGTGAAGAGGCGGTCAGCTGGCCGGCAGTTCCCGGACGATCCGGACCTTCCAGGCGGAGTCGTCGCTGGTGTCCAGCAGGGCAACCGTGCCGTGCGCCAGGTTCAGGGCGACCCGCTTGACGGCGAGCAACTCCAGGTAGAGGTGTTCGTTCATGCGGGTGGGGGTGTCGATCATGTACTTCACGGCGTCGCGAACCTTGCGGTAGTTGGCGCTGCGTTCGCGGTGCATGTGCAGTTCCAGGGCAGAACGCTGCTTGAGCCGCGGCTCGTGCCGGTTGAGCAGTGTCACGGCCGCATGGACTGCAACAACAAGGGTGAGCGAAACTCCGTAGATCCACCAGCCACTGGACAGCAGGAACAGCGGCAGGTTGCCGATGGCCACGAGCGCAATGACCACTCGAAGCGCGGCAATCCGCCGGACCGTCCTGGCAACGGCGGCCATGCCGTCGCGGAACCGGTGCTGGTCCTTGCGCGCGGCGGCGGGATCGATGGTGAACTCGTCGAGGACCAGGATTCCCTGGGCTTCCGGGCCCAGCATCTGCCCGTAACGGGGCAGTGCTGTGCGGGCGTAGTTGACGGCTTTGTCAGGTATAGATGTCATGAGAGAGCTTCCGAAACGCGGTTGGGTTTGCGGTGATCTTAGTGGTTCAACCTGAACGTCGTATGCATGTGTCCACTATTTGGACAGAAAGCGCCCAGTGCTGTGGCAGCCGGCACAGCAATTGGCACTTCCGGCGGGGACCGTCAAACTGAATGAATGCAAACCTTCCTCCCTTACCCCGACTTCCGCCAAAGCGCCAAAGCCCTTGACACCGCACGGCTGGGTAAGCAGCGGGTCGAAGCACTGCAAACGCTCCGGGCGCTGGTGATTCCGGACTACGGCTGGCAGACCCACCCCGCGATCCGCATGTGGATGGGCCACGTGCCGGCCCTCACCATGTATGGACTGGCTATGGCGGACGAGTGGATCGAGCGTGGCCACCCTGACAACACCCGCGCCAACATCGCCGAGTTCGCACCACAGGCGGCCCATCCGGACTACGCGGACAAGATCATCCTGCCGCCATGGCTCGGGGACCCCGACTTCCACCTGAGCCACCGTTCCAAGCTGGTGCACAAGGAACCGAAGTTCTACGCCGCCCTCTTCCCGGACGCCGTTCCGGAGATGGACTACGTCTGGCCCGAGCCCCGGCACGAATTCCTGCCGCAGGAGCCGGAAGGTGACATTCTGTGGATCCTCCGGGACCCGCATGACGACGTCGACCCGCAGCGGCTCAGCACGGTGGCGCTTCCGCCGGTGAACCGGAGCGCTGCTGCCGCGGCCGCCATGTCCGCCGGAGATGACGGCTACTCCCCCGTCTATGTGGACGACGGCTCCCGCCGGCCGTCCCGGGCCCCGAAGAAGGCGCCGCCCAAGCCGCAGCTGAAGAAGCCCACCCGCAAGCGCCAGGCGCAGGAGGAGGCCTTCCGGACCCTCCCGGGGAAGACGCCGGTTGCGGTTCCGTTCGAGAACGGGGCCAGGTTTGCAGTGGGGCAGGTGGTGGGGCGTCCCATTACCCTCGACGACGGCCGGTTCGGCAGGAATTTCGAGGTCACGGAGATTATCGACCGTTCCGCATTCGCCTACCCCGCACTCTTGCAGGACCCCCGCGTCTTCTTCCCGGTGGAGGCACCGTAGGCCATGAGGATTCTTATGGCGGGGTGCGGGGACCTGGGCACGGAGGCGGGGCTCAGGTTCGCCGGGTTGGGGCACCGGGTGGTGGGATGGCGCCGGTCCCCCGCGAAACTGCCGGCAGCCATCGAAGGTGCCGCGGCTGACTTGGGCTCGCATGACCTGCCGCCGGTCCCTGCGGACACCACCGCCGTCGTCATTGCTGTCGCTGCCGATTCCCCCTCGGAGGAGGCATACCGGGCGGCGTATGTACGCGGGGTGGCAAACGTCCTGGACGCGCTGGAACGCGATGGCGTGCGGCCGCACAGGGTCATCTTTGTTTCCTCGACGGCCATCTATGGCGATGCGGGTGGGGGCTGGGTGGATGAATCGACGCAGCCGGATCCCGGCGGTTTCTCGGGGAAGGTGCTGGTGGAAGCCGAGGAGTTGCTCCATGCCAGGCTTGCGGGAACGGGCACTGCCGCCACCGCACTCAGGCTCGGCGGCATTTACGGGCCGGGCCGGACGCGGTTGATCGACCAGGTGAAAACGGGCGCTGCAGTCATCCCCGAGGACGTGCGCTACACCAACCGGATTCACCGTGACGATGCCGCGGCCGCCATCGTGCATCTTGCCACGATGGCGGATTCACCCGCGCCTGCTTATGTCGGAGTGGACAATGAGCCCGCAGACCTGGGGTCCGTATTGCGCTTCCTTGCCGCCGAGCTTGGCCTGCCCGAACCCCCGGTGGGTGATGCCGGTCCTGCCCGTGGAGGCAACAAGCGCTGCCGCAACGACCTGCTCCGGAGTACCGGGTTTACCTTCACGTTTCCCACGTTCAGGGAAGGGTACAAGGACGTCATAGCGGGGAACGGCATCCGCCATCCGTGACGAATGCCGCCGTCCAAATGGTCACAGCCAGGTTGGCCGCGGGACACCTGGCACGAGGTAAGGCGGGGCATGGATTTTCGGCAGGTCATTGAGGCGGTTGGGCAACTGGTTGACTTCGCAGGAGTGGCGGTGATGGTGATTGGAGCCGTGGTTTCCCTCCCGCTGGCCATCCGTGGCCATCAGCCGCGGCAGCTCCCTCAGGGCGCCGAAAAGCTGAGTTTCTACCGGTCATACCGGCAGTTGCTGGGCCGGTCCATCCTGCTGGGCCTCGAACTGCTCGTCGCCGCCGACATTATCCGCACCGTTGCCGTCACGCCCACGTTCACCAGCGTCGGGGTGTTGGCCATCATCGTGCTGATCAGGACGTTCCTCAGCTTCTCCCTGGAACTGGAAATCACGGGGCGCTGGCCCTGGCAAAAGGAAGCCGCGCCGGCCCGTTCCGGTGCCACCGTTCCAGAGGGATAAGCGCGGCTGTCCGGGTTTCCCACATAGGGGTTTTGGGGTGTCCTGGTTGTCGGTGGTGGCTGGCAGAGTTGGGTTATGGAGGCCATTGGGGAAGATCTTGGGCAGGCGGACGACGCCGGCAGTTGGCTGCCGCGCCTGGCCCACCTTCAGTCAGTCCCGGCCGGGCAGCCTTCAGTGCAGTCCCAGGAAGTCTTATCTTCGGCAGTTGCTGTCGCACGGGATGGGCTCAGTCAGCTGGGTGCGCAGCTTGCGGCCGCTGCCCTGGCCGCCCCGGAGGTGCTGGCGTCCGCCTCTTATGTCGAGGCCGCCGACTTCGCCGACGGGGTCGAGGAACTGGTCCGCACCGCGGAGTACCTGCAGATCCTCTCGGCCGGCGCTGTGGACCGGACCCGCGCCCAGGCCATCAACGACACCGCCACGACCCGCGCCAGCCGGTCCCGGGGCTGGGTCACCGGGTGGGACGCCAACGGAGTCGAAACCCTGAACACCGGCCCGGCAGCTGTGAGCGAAACAAACGCCACCTGGCCCGACCTGCCCTCCCAGCCCGGGGCAGCCGCTGCACCCGGCCAACCGGTGGCGTCCCCGGCCGACGACGGGTGCCGGAACACCGCAGAGTTCCTCCGCCTCCGCCTGCGGATCCCCATCCGCGAAGCCCGCCGCCGCCTCACCCTCGCCCGGCACGTCCTCCCCGGCACCACCCTCACCGGCGAACCACTCCCACCAACCCGGCCACACCTCGCCGCCGCCCTCACCCCGGGCACGCGATCGGACGCCAACCCCCAGGCACCGGTGGTGTCCTCCCACGCCGCGAGCCTCATCACCGCCACCCTGGACCGGCTCCAGCACCACACCACGGAAGAAACCCTGGACCGGATCGAGCACCACCTCACCCACGCCGCCACCACCGCCGACCCCGACTTCCTCACCCGCCTGGCCCAACGCTGGACCGACACCATCGACGCCGACGGCACCGAACCCACCGAAGAAGCCCTCCGCCACACCCAGGGCGCCTTCATCCGCAAACCCCGCCACGGCCTGCACCACGTCGAAATCTTTGCCACCACCGACCAATACGAACACCTCCTCACTGTCATGAACACCGCCACCAACCCCCGCACCACCACCCCCGACACCTCCAACGGGGACACCAGCGCCCCAGACACCAGCACCGGAAACGACAACACCACAGGCGCAGGCACCGGTGCCGGGGACAGCCCAACGGCGAACAACGGAACCGACCACACCGCCCAGATAGACCTGGACCGGCGCACCCGGGCCCAAAAACAACTCGACGGCATCATCACCGCCGCCAAAACCGCCCTCGCCACCAACACCCTGCCCACCACCGGCGGCAACCGCCCCCAAATCATCGCCACCATCCACTACCAGGACCTCTTCCCCGGACCCCTCCCCACCTCGTCCGGAAGAACAGAATCAACAACAGGGGCACAGGTGGAAACCCGGGCAGGAACACCAGCAGGGACCGGGACCTTCGCGTTCACTGGGCCCGTCGCCGCGGCCACCCTGCGCAAAATCGCCTGCGACGCCGACATCATCCCCGCACTCCTGGGCACCCACGGCGAAATCCTCGACCTCGGCCGCAAAACCCGCCTCTTCACCCCAGCCCAACGAACCGCCCTCACCGCCCGCGACCAAGGTTGCGCCTTCCCCAACTGCACCATCCCCGCACCCTGGTGCGAAGCCCACCACATCACCTACTGGTCACACGGCGGACCCACCACCACCAACAACGGCGTCCTGCTCTGCAGCCACCATCACCACCTCATCCACAAAGAACAATGGAAAATCACCACCCACGGCACACCCACGTTCATACCCCCACCCCACATCGACCCCACCCAAACACCACAACAAAACCACTACTTCAAGCCACCCCCACTACCCCACGGAAACGAGTGAACGACGCAACGCCAGCGGACTTCCAGAGCGCCGTATGTCCCCCGTGCAGGGGACAGACGGCCGCGTCGAAGGAGCAAGTGCGCTCAGCCGGCCATGACGGCGGCACCGCCCGTTAGGCTTGGTGGGCCGAGCGAAGGAGCAGACGGACCTTGACCGAACATTTGAGTGCCCCGGCAATGTGGCCGCGGCCGCCGGAACTTCCCGCGCCGGTGTTCTCCGACCAGCGGTGGCTTGACGCCGTTTTCCTCCACTGGCGCATCCCGGCGGAAGAGGCCGCCGCTTTCATGCCTGACGGGGTCCAACCGGACGTTTTCGATGGCAGCTCATGGGTGGGCCTGATCGGCTTTCGCATGGAGCAAGCCGGAATTGGACGTGGTCCCGGCATTCCCTACCTGGGTAGTTTCAACGAGGTCAACGTGCGGCTCTACTCACGGGAACCAAACGGCACCCGAGGCGTGGTGTTCCTGAGCCTGGATGCGGACCGGCTGCCGGTCGTCCTGGCAACCCGGGCAGTGGGAATTCCCTACGTATGGTCGCGCATCCGGCAGTGGCCGCCCTTTCCCCGTGGCAGCGGCCGGCGGCATGAGAACGGCGGCGCCGAGGCTGCTTCCATCACGGACGAGTTCCCTGTGGGCTATTCCGTGCGCCGATTCGGTCCCAAAGGGGCACGAAGCGACTTCACGGTGGTTCCCAGGCTGCGTACGGCCGCAAGTGATCCCCTATCCGTCTTTCTGACTGCCAGGTTCGGCATGCACGGCCGCTTCTTTGGCAGGAGCACCTACATACCCAACAGCCACCAGGCGTGGCCGCTCTTCGGAGCGGAGGTCCACGAGCTCAAGGACGGGTTGATCAAGGCGGCAGGCATCACCGTTAGCGGTCCGCCGGAGTCAGTCCTCTATTCGCCGGGAGTACGCACGCGATTCGGGCGGCCACGCCTGATCAGCGGCACTGCCTGAACGCCAAAATCCAGGCTTAATGCCTGATGTTAGACGTCCTGCCAGCCCCGGCCTTCACTGAAAGTGCTCACCAGCGTGCCCACGCCCGCCTGCAGCGAGTTCGACGGGTCGAAGTACAGGGATGCTTGCGAAGCGCGGCTGTGGGTGATCAGCTGCTCAGCCTCAAGCTTCGCCTCTGGCACGGTGGCCCCAATAATTCCGGTGCGGGCCGGGAGGTCAGGCGTATGCACCACCTCGGCGCCCGTCTGGGTCAGCGGGACCGTGGTGCCTGAGTTGATCTCGTCATGCGGGAACTCGAATTCGGTATCACCGGGGGCAGTAGGAACGGTGTATTCCAGGAAGTAGGTCATACTCCACCCTTGCAGAAAATCGGCCGCTCCCCAAGGACCCGGAGGGCTACTTGCCCAGCCCGGCCTTCCTGAGCGCCTCAGCCATTGCCGTGTTGGCTGGCTGGGCTGGAGGAGTGGGGCGGCCACTGCCGCCGGTCCTGGCCGCGGCCTGCTTCCCCGGCTGTTGCCGTTCCGGGCGCCCGCTGCGCTCACCTTTTCCTCCGCCTGCTCCCCCACGGTTGTCGTTCCCGCCCGGCTTCCCGTACCCAGGCTGGGCTGAACCGCGCCGTCCGGAACCTGCACCGCCGCCAACTGGTTCGTCGTCGAGCCTTAGCGTCAGCGAAATCCGCTTCCGCTCCGGATCAGCCTCCAGGACCTTGACCCGGACCACTTGGCCGGACTTCACCACTTCACGCGGATCGGACACAAAGCGGTTGGCCAGTGCGGAGACGTGGACCAGGCCGTCCTGGTGGACCCCGACGTCCACGAACGCACCGAATGCCGCAACATTGGTCACGGTTCCCTCGAGAATCATGCCCGGCACCAGGTCGGCGATCTTTTCGATCCCCTCCGAGAAGGTAGCGGCGGCAAAGGCGGGCCGGGGGTCGCGCCCTGGCTTGTCCAGCTCAGCGAGGATGTCCCTGACCGTCGGCAGACCGAAGGTATCGTCAACGAACTTTTGCGGGTCCAGGGAGGACGCGGGTGCCGAACCGGCCGCCACCAGGATCTTCCGCGCCACGACATACGCCTCCGGGTGCACGCTCGACGCGTCCAGCGGCTCCGCTCCCCCGGTGATCCTCAGGAAGCCTGCACACTGCTCGAACGCCTTGGCGCCCAGCCGCGGTACCTTCTTCAGGTCCGACCGTTTGTTGAAGGGACCGTGTTCGTTCCGGTAGGCCACGATGTTTTCGCTCAGCAAGGGCCCGACGCCGGCAACACGGCTCAGCAGCGCGGGCGACGCCGTGTTGACGTCGACACCCACCGCGTTCACGCAGTCCTCCACCACAGCGTCGAGGCTGCGGTCCAGCTTCGATGCCGTCACGTCGTGCTGGTACTGGCCCACGCCGATGGATTTGGGGTCGATTTTGACGAGTTCGGCGAGCGGGTCCTGGAGCCGCCGGGCAATGGAGACGGCGCCCCGGAGCGAGACGTCCATTCCCGGCAGTTCCGCCGCCGCGAGGGCGGAGGCAGAGTAGACGGACGCGCCGGCCTCGGACACCACGAGTTTCTGCGGTTTCCGGTCCACACCGGGAAGGAGCTTGATCAGTTCGGCCGCCAGTTTGTCCGTTTCGCGGGACGCCGTGCCGTTGCCGATAGCTATAAGTTCGACGGCGTGCTGCCGCGCCAAACGCACCAGGGTGGCCAGGGCGTCATCCCACTTCCGTGCGGGGGCGTGGGGATAGACGGTGTCAGTGGCCACCACTTTGCCGGTGCCGTCCACCACGGCGACCTTGACGCCGGTCCGCAGTCCGGGATCGAGCCCCAGCGTGGCACGGTTTCCGGCAGGGGCGGCCAGCAGGACGTCGCGAAGGTTGGCGGCGAAGACCCGGACGGCCTCGTCTTCCGCCGCGGAGAACAATCTTGCACGGAGGTCAGAGGTAAGGCGGGACAGCACGCGGGAACGCCAGGCCACCTGCGCGGTCTGCATCAGCCATGCGTCGGCGGGCCGGCCGCGGTCGGCGACACCGAGGAACCTTGCCACCGCGGACTCGTAGCGGGCGCGGGCGGCGGTGAGGGCGGCGTCGTCCGACGGGTCGGCTTCAGCGAGGTCCAGCTCAAGGATGCCGTCCTTCTCCCCGCGGAACAACGCAAGGATCCGGTGGGACGGCATCCTGTCGGGCGCCTGGGCGAACTCGAAGTAGTCCGCGAACTTCTGGCCCTCCGCCTCCTTGCCTTTCTTGACGCGGGACACCATCCGGCCCTGGCTCCACAGCCGGTCCCGCAGATTCGCGGCGAGGTCGGGATCCTGGGCCACCCGCTCCACCAGGATGGCCCTGGCCCCGGCGAGCGCGGCGGCTTCATCATCGATGGCATGCCCGCTGTTGAGGTACTTCGCGGCCTCGCGTTCGGGATCCAGGTCCGGCCGCTTCACGAGCGTGTCGGCGAGCGGCTCCAGACCTGCTTCGCGGGCAATCTGCGCCTTGGTCCGCCGCTTGGACTTGAACGGCAGGTAGATGTCCTCCAGCCGCGACTTGGTATCCGCTGCCAGGATCGCCTTGCGCAGTTCCGGCGTCAGCTGGCCCTGCGCCTCGATCGCTTCGAGGACTGCACGACGGCGGTCCGCCAGCTCGCGGAGGTAGCGGAGCCGCTCGTCGAGGTCGCGCAGTTGCGTGTCATCCAATGTCCCGGTGGCCTCCTTGCGGTACCGGGCGATGAACGGAACTGTTGACCCGCCGTCGAGCAATTCAACGGCGGCTTTCACCTGCCAGGCTTTGACCCCCAGCTCGGCAGCGATCTGGGCAAAGATCGCGTCGGGCTCTGATGCGCTGGAGCGGGCGGAGGCGGGGGAAGGTGCTGGCAGTTGAGTCACCAGAACATCTTGCCCTACCGGTCTGCGGGCCTCCACCGCCACCAAGCCCGCGGAGGTGCCACCGGGAACAGCAGCTATTCCCCTGGGGCGTGCAAAGTGCTGTAGTGGACTTGCCATCACTGGCACCCATGCTCGAGGAAGAGGCCGCCATGCGGGAATTGCTGGTTGTGTTTCAGGACGGGTTCGACGAGGCGAACATCACCGTTACCGTGAACGGGAAAGCAGTGCGGAGGGATTTGGGAATCTCCACGAATCCGCTTCTCGGCATCGCATCAGAGGTCTCCGTAGAGCTGCCGGCCAAAGGTGCCCAGGTTGGTGTCGAGGTCACCAACCGTGGCCTGAAAGCCATCACCAAGGTCAGCGGCAGGCCCAAAAGCGTGCTGGTGTCCATCGAGGATGGACGCTTGGTGATGAAAGAAGGCACCGGCCGCGAAGCAGTGCTTTAGCCCGTTTTCCGCATGGCAAAAATGGCTCCCTGTTGCCTCAAAGCAATACCTCCGGGAAGAGTGATTCGTTGCCTCATTTGAAAACCTCCGGTTGATCGCTTCGTTGCCTCATTGAAAAACCTCCGCTGTTTCAGTTGTTCCAAGCCCTGTTGACGGGTCTGACGGAGGCGGGATTCTTTGCCCGGGAGAGTGTTTCCAGCTGCGCGGTGAGGGCCAGGATTTGGCGTGAGAGGGCGCCTGGTTTGATCTGTTTGAAGGCGGCGTTCATCCGGATGATCAGGCGTTTGCGCATCGTCTCGTGCCGGATTGCCCTGTGGTGGGGTGTGGCGGGTGCGTCGTGTTTCTTGGTCACTTTCGCGCCGTGCCGGTGCTTTTCGACGAGTTTTTGCTGGGGCAGCAGGTAGTTGGTGAAGACCCGGTCCAGCTCCCAGATCTCGTTGAGTTTCTCCAGCTCAGCGGCGGTGTCGTAGCGGAGGTAGCCGACCAGTTCACGGACCCTGGCCCAGTTCTTTTGCTCCACATGCGCGCCGTCGTTTTTGTTCCCGGGCCGGGACCGGGTGAACGTGATCTGATGCGCGTGGCAGTAGGCCAGCAGGTGCTCGTTGATGAACTCGGAGCCGTTATCCGAGTCGATGCCGATGATGGGGAAAGGGAACACCGCGGTCACGTGCTCGAGGGCCTCGAAGACCCATTTGGCCGCCTTGTTCCGCACGGACCGGTTCACGGTCCATCCGGTGGAAATGTCAGTGACTGTCAGGGTGAAGCAGAATTTCCCGAAGCTGTTGCCTCCCTCGTGGCCGACCAGATCGATCTCCACGAATCCCGGGACGGCGTCGTCGTCCCACTCGGCCCAGGTCCTGACCGGGATCTGGGATTTCAGGAGCGTGCCGGGCTTGGTGTGTGAGCGTCCCCGCGGGAGGAGTTTCGCCCGTTCGCCGGCGAGTTTGCGATCGATGGTTGCTGCGCTCATGCGCATCAGCAGGCTGGCCTGCTCATCGGTGATCTCCAGCTCTTTGTCCCGGCGCAGCAGCGGTACCAGGACCGGCAGCATCGGGGCCAGCAGCCTGCCGGCAGGGGCACGCAGTACCGCCCAACACGTGATCAGCGGTGGCAGCAGATCAAGGCCGTAGACCGGCGTCCTGCCTGGCCTGGGCTTGACGATCTTCAGGACCAAGGCCTCCCGAAGGGCTGTCCTGGCATAGTCGCGGTGCCAACCGGTCAGTTCGACCAGCTCGTTTAGGATCCGGGACTTCCCTGCACGATCGGCGCTCTTGTAAGCGAGGGCTTTCTTCTTTGTCACAGCTTGCCGCTGGGCCATCGTTAGCTCCATGAAAACGGGCATAGCCCTCATCCGTTGCCAACACCGGAAACCACGCCGCTACGCGGAGGTTTTCAACTGAGGCAACCTATCCGGCTACGCGGAGGTTTTCTATGAGTCAACGCGGGCTCTGGTAAGAGTCCATTCGATGGAGTAGCATCTGATCACCGCCGGCATCCGATGGAGTCCGGCGGGCCACATAAGTCTTCAGCCGGGAGGCCGTCGGATGGCCCCACGGCGCCGCTGCCCGGGACCAGCACCCCAGACAGCCAACGACGGCGGCACCCATGATGGGTGCCGCCGTCGTCGTTTTGATCAACGTGGCTGGTCAGCCTCTTAGCCCTGGTACACCGGGTAATCCGTGTAACCGGTGGCGCCCTCTGCGTAGAACGTGGAGGCGTCGGGCTCGTTCAGCGGAAGGCTTTCCTTCCAACGGCGGGCAAGGTCCGGGTTGGCGATCGCGGGGCGGCCCACCACCACAGCATCCGCATGGCCCTCAGCCACCAGGCTCACGGCTTCTTCCCTTGTGGTGACCACGCCGAAGCCCGTGTTGACCAGGAAGGTGCCGCCGAAGCGTGCACGAAGGTCCTGGACGAGTTCACCCGCAGGTTCGTGGTGCAGGATGCTCAGGTATGCCAGGTTGAGCGGCGCGATGCTGTCCACGAGGACCTCGTAAGTGGCACGAACATCCGCGGCATCCGTCTCGGCAATGCCCTGGACGTTGTGCTCAGGGGAAATGCGGAGGCCCACCCGGTTGGCGCCGAGGGCTGCAACCACGGCATTTATGGTTTCGATGACAAAGCGGGCACGGTTCTGGGGCGATCCGCCGTAGCTGTCCGTCCGGATGTTGGAGTTCGGCGCCAGGAATTCGTGCAGGAGGTAGCCGTTGGCCGAGTGCAGCTCCACGCCGTCGAACCCTGCCTCGATGGCATTCAGGGAGGCGTTGACGATTTCCTGGATGACCATGGGGAGTTCGTCCGTGGTGAGTGCATGCGGCACCGGGTACTGCTGCTTTCCGGCCGGGGTCCGGACGACGCCGTCAATTGCCACGGCGCTGGGACCGACGACGGGAAGCCCACCGATAATGTCCGGGTGGGAAACCCGGCCGCCGTGCATGATTTGGGCGAACATGCGGCCGCCCTCGGCGTGGACTGCATTAGTGACCTTCTTCCACCCGGCCACCTGCTCCTGCGTGACGATTCCGGGCTGTCCCGGGTAAGCCTGGCCGGCGGGGGTGGGGTACATGCCCTCGCTGACGATGAGGCCAAGGGAGGCACGCTGGCGGTAGTGCTCGGCGACGAGCGGACCCGGGACGCCCTTCTCACCAGCGCGGAGGCGGGTGAGGGGTGCCATCACCAGCCGGTTGGGAAGTTCAAGTTCGCCGAGGGTGAGAGGGGAAAACAGCATGCGCAGTTCCTTTCGAAGGCTGAAGACGTACTGCCTATGCCAACTGTGGGGCGCGTGCAACTATTCCGGACTTTTGCTGGTGCGACGGGGATCACAGAGTGCTGTCTTTACACTCCCGCCTTAGCGCGGTGCTCCGGCACCCGGGCAGCCCTGCCCCTGGGGGTTGGCGTTGCAGTCGTCCGCGTAGTTGCGGGTGAGCGACCGCCAAACGCTGATGCCTTGCGGCGGGGCGCTGAACTGGCCCTGGCCGGGGATTGGAAGGGGCGGGCCGGAGTTCACCGAATAGGTGCCTTGGAACGATGTTGTCAGCACCACTTGGAAGTTTCCGGTGGATGCGTAGGCGTGGCTGGTCCGGGTCTTCTCGCCCCACCGGTCCTGGGGCAAAGCTCCACCCATCGACGGTTGCGGGCCTAAGACCGTACCGTCCCCATAGTTCCAGGTGTACTGGACCGGCGTTGCCACCACGTGAACCTGTTGGCCGAACATGGTGATATCGAACTGCTGTTCAATCGCCTCCGCGTAGAAGTTGGTCTCGGCGCCTCGAAGGGTATTGGGGCTGGGCTGCGCCACGACCTTCCCGGCACTGACCGGCAGGTTCTGGAACTGCCGCTGGATATCGGCGGCGATCCGGGGCAGGAGGTCCTCAGGTTTCGGATCGTAAAGGCAGGTGGGTCCTGAGTGATGCGCCCAAACCGCTCCCGGTACGCCTCTTGGCCGCGACAGCCACATGACCGGAATGCCCTTGGCACCGTCTTCCCGGTCCTTGCAGTCGAGCTGGCGGGCAAGGCAAGGAGTGTCGAAGTCCCCTCCGCCAAGATGGCATTGGAGCTCGTACTTGTACTCGTTGGGGTCGTTGCTTACAGTGCCTGGTTGAGGCGGAGACATTTGACCGGTGGCCGGATCCTTCGTCCAGCTGTCGACATCTACTCCCACCTCACCGAAATCAGCTTCAAGTCCATCATCGGCAAATCCTGGAAGTACGAGCCCGGCGTTCAAGACCATCAATATGAGTAGCAAGGCGACAGCGCTACGCGGCCTTATTCGAAGCATTAGCGTATGGGGTGCAGATCGTTGACGCGCCATGCGCCAGCCTCGAAGTCGGCCAACAGTACGTTGCCTGTATTCGAGCCGTTGCTGGCAGTTCTAAACTCCCTGCCGCCTGGCTCGTAATAACTGATGGGGGTCTGGATGACTTGCAGAATAACCTGGAAGTTTCCGTCGGCGGATCTCTCAAACGTGGTCGTACTGGCGGGAATTGTAATCCTCCCGCCAGACAGCCAGCGGTCCCCTTGATAGTTAGTAGTTAGAGAAGTACTCAATTTCGAGCAGTAGTCGCAATCTGGCGAGGTTACCGATGTTAAGCCCGCGACATCACCCGTTTGGTAAGCATAATTAAGCAGATCGAACCAGTACCTTGTAAACGCCTCCAGGCCTTCCTTCGTCTCCGTCTTGGCCACTTCCGGCAGCACGGGAACGGGCACGTTTTGGGCGGGGCCTGACGCGTCGGCGGGCTTGTAGACCGCGCTGGGTGTGGGGGTGGGGGTTGGTGTGGCACTGACCGTGGGCGTCTCGGCCGCCACGGGGGATGAAGTGCCGCCCTGCCCGGGAGAATCCCCGGAATTGCAGCCGGACAAAACCACTGTAAAACCAACAATGAGGGCTGCCGCCCCAGACCGCACAGCGCGGGACGAAAAGAAGTTCTGTGATGTCATGGGCCGCTAATCCCCCAGTAGTTTCAAGACGGCTTTCTCCGAACAGTGAGTTAAGGGTAGCCCACGTCACACCACGGCCATCAAACTTATCCACAGGCATAACTCGCTCCCGGTTCTACCACCCCGAAATGCAATAGACGAAGTCACAAAGGAAGCCGGCGCATACAAGGCACCGGCTTCCCTCATAAGATGACCAACCAGAACAAACTCCTACTTCTGCTCCGGCAGCACCAACTCCCCCGTCTTGTCCGTGGACAAGGCGAGCGAAGAAACATACTGGATGCCGCCGTCGGGCCCGTCCTGCGCGGAACGCACCATGTCCGGCCGCTCGAATTCCAACCCCGTCACGTGGCACAGGAGCTTGGCGTCGCTCGGGTTCCCGTCGGCGTCGAACATTGGCAGGTCGATCCCGTCGTCAAAACGCCGAAGGTAGAAACGGCCACGGGTCACCACGGCCAGGACCGGCGGCAGCACCAGCGCCAGGCCCACTGCGAAGATGGGCGAATACGGCTGGATCGCGGCACCGAACGCGCCAAAGAACACCGCTATTGAAACCCCGGCGGACACCAGCATGGATACGAACCCGACCGGATTCACTGCGTACAACATGCCGCGGCGGAACTCCGGCACCTTCGGCGAGATCTTGAGCAGGTACTTGTTGATGGCAATGTCGGACGCCACGGTAACCACCCAGGCCATGGCGCAGTTGGCGTAGAACCCGAGGATGGTGTTGAGGAAATCGAACATGTTGGCTTCCATCAGGACCAGCGCGATCAGCAGGTTCACCACGACGAACACCATCCGGCCCGGGTACGTCTTGGTGATGCGGGTGAACGAGTTTGTCCACGCCAGGGAGCCCGAATAGGCGTTGGTGACGTTGATCTTGATCTGCGAGATGACCACCAGCACCACGGCCAGCGTCATGGCCAGCCAGGCAGGCATCATCTCCTGGTAGACGCCCAGGAACTGGTGCACGGGCTCATTGGCAGTAGCTGAGGCGGCCGGATCCAGCGTGGCGATCAGGTAGATGGCGATAAACAGGCCCACAATCTGCTTGATCGCACCAAAAATCACCCAGCCCGGGCCCGCGAGGATCACTGCGCGCCACCATGCACCCTTATTCGCGTCGGTGCGCGGCGGCATGAACCGGAGGTAGTCGATCTGCTCGGCGATCTGCGCCATGAGGGACAGGCACACGCCGGCGGCCAGCATGACGGATGCCAGGTTCGGCCCACCGTCGCCGGACGCACCCGTGTACGCGAAGAAGCTGTCGATGCTCTCCGGGTGCGATACAAGCAGGTAGCCCACGGGAACCACCATGAGCAGCAGCCACAGCGGGGTGGTCCACACCTGCAGCTTGGCCAGGGTGTTCATCCCGTAAATCACCAGCGGAATGATGATGACTGTGGAGGCTGCGTACCCCAGCCACTGCGGGATGCCGAGCCCCAGCTCCAGCCCCTGCGCCATAATGGAGCCCTCCAGCGCAAAGAAGATGAAGGTAAAGGTCGCGAAAATAACGTTCGTGACCACCGAGCCGTAGTAGCCGAAGCCGGAGCCGCGGGTGATCAGGTCCAAATCGATGTTGTACCGGGCGGCGTAATAGGCCAGGGGAAACCCGGTGGCGAAAATGACGACGGCGGCCACCAGGATTCCCAGGATTGCGTTGACCGTGCCGTACGCGATGCCGATGTTCGCGCCGATCGAGAAGTCCGCCAGGTAGGCGATGCCGCCCAGCGCACTGGTGGCCACTACCCCGGCGCTCCACTTGCGGTAGGAGCGCGGCGCGAACCGCAGCGTGTAGTCCTCCAGGCTTTCCTTGGTGGCGTTGAGCGCGGCGGTAGTGCCAGCCGTCGTGCTTGCCGGAGAACGTCCGACGACGGCGGCACCGGCGGGTGCCTCCGGTTCCAGTAATTGCGTTGAATCCAAGTCGCTGCCCATTTGGGTGCCTCGCTTTCGTTTGCATGATGCCGTCACGGCCCTGCGTGCGACGCTATCCAGCAGGAAAGACAGCACGGTCACAGGCCTGTTTCCGAAGTGTTAAGCCTTGACGGGCCTGTCACAAAGAGGCGGGAGGTGGGGTACAAAGCCTCTGGCGTATTTCTACCCTTAGTAGAAGAATGACCGCATGATGTTTGAACACGCGGACGGCAATCCCGTCCTGGAACTCGATGATGAGCAGTCGTGGCGTCTGTTGGCCGCAACGCAGCACGGGCGACTGGTGGTTTCTGTTGCAGGGGAACCGGACATCTTCCCCGTGAACTATGTGACCTCGAACCGGAAGCTTTATCTTCGAACGGCTCCGGGAAACAAACTCGCGCAGCTCACCATCAATGCCCAGGTGCTGTTCGAAACGGACGGCATCCTGTCGCAGGAGGCCTGGTCCGTTGTGCTCAAGGGGAAAGCACGGGTCCTCAGCAATTCGGATGAGCTCGCAGCCATTGAGCAACTCGGATTGAAGACCTGGGTTCCAACACTCAAGGACTTCTACGTGGAAATAGAACCGAAGTCCGTCAGCGGCCGGCACTTCATGTTCGGCGAACAGCCCGAACGGGAGATCTAGGCCCTCCTAGACTGGAAGGATGGCGGACCGGCCCACTGCAGACAAGCTCACCCCAGAGCAGCGCAGCTGGAACATGTCCCGGATCCGCGGCAAGAACACCAAACCTGAGTTGCTGGTCCGCCGCCTCCTGCACGCCAAGGGCTATCGCTACCGCCTGCACGGCAAATCCGGCAGCGCAAAACTGCCAGGCAATCCAGACCTCGTCTTTGCTGCCCGGCACAAGGTGATCTTTGTGAACGGCTGCTTCTGGCATTTCCATGACTGCAGGGTGGGACTGCACGCGCCGAAAGCCAACGCCGACTTCTGGGCCGCCAAGCGCACCAGGACCCGCGAGCGCGACGAAGGCCAACGCCGCCAGCTCGAAGACGCCGGCTGGGAAGTGCTGACAGTCTGGGAGTGCGAACTGAAGGACCGATCTGCCCTCGAAGCCCAGCTGGTGGACTTCCTCGAAGCCGGCGGATGACGCCGGCTTCCTGAGGAAGCCAGGAACTGCTGTGTGGGCAGAATCCGATGTCCCATCAAGAAAACCACAATTCTCGCCGGGACTTCTGCCAGCTAAGGGCAACGGTCCTAACCTGAAAAGACGAAGCACCTCCGCCTAGCCGCCGTGCTTCCCGGGTCCGCAATTCCAGCAGAAAGGAGTGTCATGAGCACTTCAGATGATGCGCCCAAGCCGCTGGTTGACCAGTCAGTCCTGGACCGGTTGCGGGACGAGCTCGAGGAGGAGGAAGGCTACAGCAGGGTCTTTGTGGGGAACTTCATCGAGTACCTGCCACAACGGCTGGGCAAGTTGCGGCTGGCCCTGACCACCGGAGACCTGGACGGCTCCATGGACGCTGTACTCAGCTTGAAAACCTCAAGCCAAATGGTGGGAGCCGAGCGGCTGGCCGGACTTGCCCTGGAGTTGGAGAACGAGATCCGGGCCCAGGCACGCCACGCTGACATGTCGGTGGCGCTGCCCAGGCTGGCGGCCACCTACCTGCGGCCCATCACCCAGTGCAGCAGGCAAACCACGCACCGGCTGCAGGCTCAGTGCTGCCCCGGCGCCAAGCGGTAGCCCACCCCACGGACGGTTTGCAGCCACCGCGGATGCTGCGGCGAATCGCCCAGCTTCTTGCGCAAGTTTCCCATGTGGACCTCCACGGAACGTTCGTCCGCCTCGCTGATGTAACTGCCGACGTCGTAATCCTCGTCGCGGAGGCGCCGCACAAGGTCAGACTTGGTCCGGACTGTCCGGCCGGCTTCCAGGAGCGCGTACAGGAGTTCGAACTCCGTGCGGGTCAGGTTCATCTCTTGGCCGTCGACAGCCACCGTGCGGGAGGCATAGCTGAGCTCCAGGCCGTTGTGGCTGAAGTTTCCGCGCTCGGGATGGGCAGTGCCGTCCGGGGAAGAAGCCTCCACCGCAACCTCAGCGGGGTCGGGAACGGAGCGCGGCCGCCGCATCATGGCCGCAACCCGGGCGCGCAGTTCCCGCGGCCGGAACGGCTTGGTGAGGTAGTCATCCGCACCCGATTCAAGCCCGATCAGGGTGTCCAGTTCCTCAGCGCGGGCCGTGAGCATCACAATGTAGGCATCGGAAAACTCCCGGATCTGCCGCGAAACCTCGAACCCGTCGATGTCCGGCAGCCCCAGGTCCAGGGTGATGACGTCAGGATTCAAGCTCTTGGCCATCAGGACGCCCTCGGCGCCGCCGCTGGCGACACTCACGTCAAAGCCAGCCTGGGTCAGCACAGTGCGAACCAGTTCCCGAATGTCGTGGTCATCCTCGATGACCAGACCCACACGTGCCTCACTCATAGAGCCCCCTCAGTGCCAACGTCAGAAGTATAGCTGGCTGCCGATATCCTGCTGCTATGGCCTTGCACACCCCGACATCCGCGTCTTCCACGCCATGAGCACCCCCACGGCCTGGTCCTCCGGACACCTGCGGTTTTTCAAGCGCCCCTTTCATGAATACCGGTTGACGGACCGGGTGGCCTTGAGCCAAATGCCGTTGTTCGTGACCACCATCCTGACTGCCCTGCTGGTGTGGGGTTTCTTCCCGGGCACCATGGACAGCCTCCTGTTCGTCACCTTCCTCATCTCGCAGTTGGCCATCATGGCTCTTTGCTACCTCATTCCATGGGAGCGGCTGCCCTACACCAGCTTCCTGGCCATCCCGCTGCTGGATTTCTTCTCCATCGCAGCCGGCCGGGAAGGCGGCCAGGAAAGCCTCGCGGGCATCAGCCTGCTGGCCGTGTTCCCGGTGATATGGCTCTGCGCATCCGGTTACTACCCGCGGACTGCGTTGTGGCTCTCCTTCCTGGGACCGTTGGCCATCATCTGGGTGCCGTTGCTCCTGAAGGGCAACTACACGCCGCAGGATTTTGCGCGGTCGCTCCTGTTGCCGGTCATGATGCTGGGCATTGGCGTCTCCGTGAGCGTCCTGACCCTGAGCATGATGCGCCAGCAGAGCCAACTGGAGGAAAAGGACGAGCAGCTGCGGGCCAACCTGCGCGTGAGCAAACGCCAGGAGTCACTGCTGAACACCGTGCTGGAAACCGTGCACCTTGGCGTGCTGGCCGTTGACGCCGACGGCCATGACATCCTGATGAACCGGAAGCAGCGCGCCAACCACGAACTGGCCCGGCCCAAGGATATTGCCGACCCCAACGAGTCACAGCTGCTGGTCTACGGCCCGGACCGGAAGACCCTGGTTCCCGTGGAGGAGCGCCCGGTGCGCCGGGCTGTCCTGGGCGAAACCTTCACCGACTACCTGGTCTGGCTGGGTGAAGGGAAGGACCAGCGGGCCCTGGTGACCACGGCGCGCGCCATGAAGGATTCCGACGGCAACTTCGCCGGCTCCGTGATCGTCTTCAGCGATGTGACGGACCTGGTGAACGCGCTCACCGCCAAGGACGACTTCGTCTCGAGCGTCTCCCACGAATTCCGCACACCCTTGACCTCCATCCTTGGGTACGTGGAGATCCTGCTTGCCGAGGACCCGGTAGTGCCCCAGAGGGACATGCTGGAGATCATCCGCCGGAACTCCGAGCGGCTCCTGACCTTGGTCTCGGACCTGCTGTCCAGCCGGAACGGCCAGTTGATCGTCACGCCCCACGCCGTGGATGTGGCCGAACTGGTGCGCAGCAGCGTGTCCTCAGCGATCCCCCGGGCAGCCGCGGCCGGGGTTGAGTTGCGGGCCGAAGCGCCCAACCGCCTGGAGGCCCACGTGGACAGCGCCCGGATCTCCCAGGTCCTGGACAACCTGGTGTCCAACGCCATCAAGTACTCCCCGGACGGCGGCGAGGTAGTGGTGTCGCTGGCACAGGAGGACGGGCACCTCGCCTGCCGCGTCCGCGATACCGGCATGGGCATGAGCCCGGAGGACTCCTCCGAAGTGTTCGCCAAATTCTTCCGCACCAGCAGCGTCCGCCGCACCGCCATCCCCGGCGTGGGACTGGGCCTGCCCATCAGCAAGGCAATCGTCGAGGCACACGGCGGCACCATCGGCGTCGACAGCACCCTGGGCGAAGGAACGACGTTTACGTTCCGGGTGCCGGTGTAGCGGTCCTCACCATTTCGCCCCAGGACTGGCGGGCGAGCTCACGGACGGAGGCCAGGATGGCCGACGGCGGCTGGCTGAGATCCAGCGGGAACTCCACGATGTGGATGTCGGTGTTCAGGATGCGGCGGAGTTTCATTTCGCCGTTGCCCGCGTAGACGAGCCAGGCGGTGGGTATCGCCAGCGCGGTGCAGTGCGCCAGCATCTGGTAGTGGTCAGCGGTGAGGGAGGCACCGGCATCCGAGGCCGCACGGTACTTGGCGTTGTAGGCCACCACCGGCCGGCCGCCCAGCATGTGGACCGCGTCCGGCCGCACGGACAGGCGGTCCGAATCGCGCACCGCCTCACTGAGGAGGGCGTTGTAGCGGAGACGTAGTTCTCCCGGATAGGCGGCCATCGCCGCGCGCAGGGCCGTCCCCACGAAGTCCTCGAACACCTGGGCCATGTCCACCACGAACGAGGCCGTCTGATGCTTACCCTCCCCGGCTTCGGCGGATGCATTCCGCAGGATCAGCTCTGCCAGGCGCAACACGGCGTGATACCGCAGGTTCATCCTGGTGGGCTTCCACGGCGGCACCGGCGCTCCGGCTGGAAGGCGCGTAACGGCGTCGAGCTTTCCCTTCAATTGCCGCAGCCGGCCCAGCACCTGGGGCCGGACCCCCGGCACCTGCCCCATCCGCTCCAGCGCGGCGCGCAGGATCCGGTTTTCCGCGATGTCCTCGGTGAACTCGTCGTAGGAGACCTCCAGGGGAACAAGCATCCCGGGACGGCGGGAAATCTGGTCCGAAATCCGGATCCTGCCCTTGACCGTCCGCAGGGACTCGTCCACGGTGAGGTAGCCCTGCAGGACGCCGCGGCCCAGCGCCCGCTCGGCCAGTTGCGCCAGCGATTCGGCCAGGGCGCTCCACAGGTCCGGGTCCTCGTCAGCGGCCACCAGGTCCGGCCGGAAGCCCTGCTCCCCCGCGTAGCTGAGCAGGAACAGCAGCCGGCTAAGCCCCAGCCGGTCCTTGGGCCGGACGTCCAGCTGCACCGTGGGCGTGCGCACGGAGCCCACCTTGCCCACAGGCTCAATCCGGTACAGGCCCAGGCCCATGGGGGACGCCTTGGCCAGGCCACTGGTGTTCAGGAAGGAAGCGCTCGGCGAGTCCAGCCGTTCCACCAGGCCGCTGGACAGCTCGTCCAGGACTAGGTGCCGCACGGACGCCCGGGGGTCAGCGCGCTGCAATGCGTCCCAGCAGCTGGTCCAGCCCGAATCGCTCCTCCAGCTGCGCCCGCGTGAGCTGGCCGTGGTAGTGCTCCTCCAGCAGCGGCATCAGCTCGTACTTCCAGATCCGGCGCAGCCCGGCCGGGGTCTGGGCTGCCGGCTTCATGAAGTAGGACGGCCCGATCATCAGGTCGCGGTCCCACTCGTCAATGGCACCGTTCAGCGCGTCCAGCAGCAGTGCCGGGGTGATGTCCAGCTGTCTGGCCTGCAGGAACCGGAGCAGGGAACCCTTGACCGGCTCCGTCTGCGGATGCAGCTCAATGAAGGAGAAACGCCGGCGGATGGCGGCATCCATCATGGCGATGGAGCGGTCCGCGGTGTTCATGGTGCCGATGATGTAGAGGTTCTCCGGCAGCGTGAACGGTTCGTTGGGGCTGTACTGCAGGTAGATCCGGTCGTCCCGGTATTCCAGCAGGAAGTACAGCTCGCCGAATACCTTGGCCAGGTTGGCCCGGTTCATCTCGTCGATGATCAGGAAGTACGGCTTCTTCTCGTTGCCCGGCTTGGCGGCCTCCTCCGCCAGGCGCCGCAGCGGGCCGGCCACCAGTTTGAAGGAAACCTGGCCCTCGTCCGTCTTGTCCGGCCGGTAGCCCTCGAAAAAGTCCTCATAGGCATAGGACGGGTGGAACTGCACCAGCTTGACGCGCTCGTCAGTGCTGTCGTCCGCAAGTTCCGCGGCGAGGTGCTTGGCCAGGTAGGTCTTGCCGGTGCCGGGCGGGCCGTAGAGGACCAGTTGGCGGTTCTCCTCCAGCAGGTCGGCAACCTCCTGGAGCGGTTCCAGCTCCATATGCAGCGACGCCGCAAACTCCTGCGTCAGCGGGCGGAAGCCCTCCTGGACGGGAGGCACGACGGCGGCAGCGTCAGTGTCGCCGTCAGGCTCGGTTTCCGCCTCGGCGGGCAGCAGCGCCTGCAGCGCCTGAACCACCCGGGTCACGTCCACCACGATGCCGGGGGTGGCGAGCTGGCGCTGGACGTGCCGGGGAAGGCTGGTGGTGGTGTGCCCGTCGTCGAACCAGCGCACCTTGCGCCGGAGCCGGCGGTTGTCGTCGTTGTACTCTGGCTCCCCCAGCACGCCGCCCAGCCGGACGCTCCCCGCGTGCTGGTAGAGCACCAGGTCTCCGGGCTTCATGACGGTCAGGAAGGCAAACACCGCCGTCTTGGTGTCCTCGCGCTCCACGTAGCCAAGGTGCTTGTAGTCTTCGTCCACGGCGTGCTGGACCAGGCCGGCGGTGACACCGGGGTCCAGGTGGCGGAGATGTTCGACGTCGAGGGTCACTTTTTCCTCGCCGTGCCAGGCCGTGAGCAGCTCGCCGTGGTCGCTGTGCGTCCGCAACAGCCAGGCCCGGCGGCCGGGGTCACCCACTTTGCGCCACTGGCTGACCAGTTGCCGGGAGTACCAGTCGATGCGCTGGCCGGCCTGCTCGTCCAGGTGCAGCCGGATGCGGTGGATGTCCGCGGTGATGTCCTCTTCACTGTCGCCCTTGGCCCCGCCCACCAGTGAAGCGAACGCGTCCCGGATTTCCTGCCGCTCCACGTCCGCCACCACCGGCTCGAAGTAGCTGGGCCAGGCGAGGAACTCGATGCTGCGGCGGATGGCCGG
Organism: Arthrobacter sp. SLBN-112; assembly: GCF_006715225.1. Lineage (NCBI taxonomy): Bacteria > Bacillati > Actinomycetota > Actinomycetes > Micrococcales > Micrococcaceae > Arthrobacter > Arthrobacter sp. SLBN-112. The sequence goes on along the minus strand of NZ_VFMU01000001.1, from coordinate 2,025,919 downwards.
CTGATCGTCCGGAGTGGAGGCGGCGAGCAGGTGGAACTGGAGCGGGTCCTTGATGGCTGCCTGCACTACGCTTGCAGGCCGCTGCGCCACGTTCTGCACAAACCGGCACAGCCACTTGAGGTGGTCCCAGATGGTCCAGTTGAATTCAGCGGTCCGGTCGCGGATCACGCCGTGGTCCGTCATGCCCGCATACAGCTCATCGGGAAGTTCCAGCGGCGGCTCCAGCCACCCGGCGGCCTCGGCCACGCGGGCGCGCTTGACCTTGAGCGACTTCACCTCGTGGGCCAGGGGAAGTGACTGCAGGAAAAGCAGTTCCACGGCCAGCTGCTTGGCCCCGCGGGTGGCGCCCTCCAGGTTTTCGCGGAGGTTGGTCATCATGGGGGCCTTAGAGTCAGCGATGCCCCGGTCCAGCCGGTCAAGCAACTCCGCGGCCGCCGGAACCGACCATGTCCTGGTGCGGCCGTCCAGGGGTGAAGCCTTCCCCTGGAGACCCGGTCCCAGCACAAACCACGCCGCATCCTCTATCTCCTTGGAGATGCCGAGGGCGCGGGTCATGGCAACAGTGGCAGTGGGGGTCATGCCCTCAAATTTACAGGGTTCAGCTGGGCGGCCGCTCCACGCGGCCGGCCGCCTTACGCCAAACCAGGGTTACTGGCCCGTGGCCTACCGCTTCCTGCCGAAGACGAAGTACCCCATGGGGCCAATGAAATTGATGAAGGACGCTGCCCGCCACGCAGCCTTGGGCCCGTTGATCAGCTCCGCAGGCCTTCGCGAGATGTCCCGCTGGGCGGCAACCAACAGGGACATCTGCACGATCGCCGTGATGATGATTCCCGCCTTGCCGGACGGGGACATTTCCTTCCAGGTCTTCTTCTTCCTGCCAGCACTGATCTTGTTCCTGGCCATCGGGGCTTCCTTTCGAGTGGGTGGTGGTTCCAGTTCTGTGGTTGTTCCAGTCCAGTGCGTTCAGTACAGCCCTGTCCAGAGGCTTACTGCCTATAGGGGGCCATCCGGTCCTTCTGTTCCTGGGTGAGCCGTTGCACGCGGCCGGTGGCTTCGTCGACGAATGCCAGGTGGCTGCTCGCCTTCACGCAGTCCTCCCGGGTGACGGGGTCCTGGAGCAGGTAGTGAATGTCGAAGCTGGCCCCCTTGACGGCACCAATCCAGACCTGCACCACCGCCGGAATGTTGCGGTACTCCAGCGTCCGGACGTAGCGGATCTTATGGTCCACCACCAGCGCCAGGGTTCCCTCCGGAACGTCGTTGAACAGCGATACCGGGGGCTCAACTCCGGGGAGGCCGGCGCCCCGGGGCGGCCCGAAGGCGGCGATCCGCGCCTCCTCCAGCATCCTCACGATCTGGACATTGTTGATATGGCCGTAGGCGTCCATGTCGCCCCAGCGCATGGGCACCAGGACTTCGATCCGCCCGCCGCCATGTTCCCCGGAGCCCTCCGCGGTTTCCTGTGCGTGGTCCTGCCGCTGCAGCCGCTGCGCTGCTTGGGCCTGCTGCGCGCTCAGCTGTGCACCGCCGTCGAATCATCCACCGGCACTTCCCCGGCGTCCGCCCCCGCGAACTGCGACATGTAGAGGCGGTGGTAAGCGCCTCCGGCTTCAAGCAGCAACTGATGGTTGCCCTGTTCCACGATTTTTCCGTTCTCCATGACCAGGATGGTATCGGCATCACGGATGGTTGACAGCCGATGGGCGATCACAAAGCTTGTCCGGTCCGAGCGCAGCGCAGCCATGGCCTTCTGCACCAGGAGTTCGGTGCGGGTATCCACGGAGCTGGTGGCCTCATCCAGGATCAGCAGCGAGGGATTCGCCACGAACGCGCGGGCAATGGTGATCAGCTGCTTCTCACCGGCGCTGACGTTGTTGCCTTCTTCATCGATCACGGTGTTGTATCCCTCGGGCAGCGCCCGGACGAAGCGGTCTACGAAGGTGGCCTTCGCGGCGGCCATCACCTGTTCGTGGGTGGCGTCGAGGTTGCCGTAGCGGATGTTGTCGTAGATGGAGCCGCCAAACAGCCACGCGTCCTGCAGGACCATGCCCACCTTGGATCGCAGCTCCGAGCGGCTGAGATGGGTGATGTCCACCCCATCGAGCATGATGGAGCCGGAGTTGAGCTCGTAGAACCGCATGACGAGGTTCACGAGCGTGGTCTTGCCGGCGCCGGTGGGGCCCACGATCGCCACGGTGTTTCCCGGTTCGGCCGTGAAGGACAGGTTCTCGATGAGCTTCCTGTCCTCCGTGTAGCTGAAGGTGACGTTCTGGAAGTCCACGTGCCCGTCGGTCTTAGCCGGCAAGTGTTCGGTGGCTGTTTCGGCGTCCTGTTCGTCGGCGTCCAGGAACTCGAACACGCGCTCGGAGGACGCAACGCCGGACTGGAGCATGTTGGCCATGCCCGCCATCTGGCCCAGCGGCTGGGTGAACTCCCGGGAGTACTGGATGAAGGCGGTGGCATCGCCCAGGGACATGGCACCGGATGCCACGCGCAGGCCACCCACCACGGCGATGCCCACGTAGCTGAGGTAGGAGACGAACTGCATGACCGGGAAGATGATCCCGGATACGAACTGTGCTCCGAAGCTTGCTTTGTACAGGGCTTCGTTGCGTTCCTCGAACCGGGCCAGCATGTCCGCATCACGGCCAAAGACGCGGACCAGGTCATGCCCGGAAAAGGACTCCTCGATCTGGCCGTTCAGTGAGCCGGTGTTCTTCCACTGGGCTGCGAAGAGCTTCTGGCTCCGGACCCCGATCAGGCCAGCGGCCACGCCGGACAGCGGAAGGGCGACCAGGGCAATCAGCGCCAGCTGCCAGGAGACGATGAACATCATGATCACAATGCCCACCACTGTCAGGACAGAGTTGACCAGCTGGGCAAAGGCCTGCTGGAGCGCCTGCTGGATGTTGTCGACGTCGTTGGTCACCCGGGAGAGCACGTCGCCGCGCTGCCGCGTGTCGAAGTAGTTCAGCGGCAGCCGGTTCAGCTTGCTCTCGGTATCGTCACGCAGCCGCCGGATGACCTTCATGACGATGCGGTTCAGCACGTACCCTTGCAGCCACATGAAGATGTTCGAAACGAAGTACATGAGCAGGACGATGGCGATGAGCAGGCTGAGCTTGTCGAAGTTGATGCCGGTACCTGGCACCAGTTCCATGCGGGACACCATGTCCGCGAAGTTGTCCTGCCCCTGCTGGCGCAGGCCGGACACGAACTGTTCCTTGCTTGCTTCCGCGGGCAACTGCCGGCCCACTACCCCTGCGAAGATAACGTCCATGGCCTGGCCCAGGATCCTGGGGGCGATCACGTTCAGCACCACGGAAATGACCACCAGGCCCACCACGGCGTAGATGCCCACCGCTTCCGGCTTGAGCAGGCCCATGAGCCGTTTGGCGGAAGGCCAGAAATGTTCTGCTTTCTTGGCAGGCATGCCGCCGAACATATCCCCGTCCGCTTCGGAGGGCGTGAACTCCTCCTCGAAGAAGTCGTCATCCTCCGGCTGCACGGCACCAGGTTGCGCCTCCCCTGCAGGTGCCTGGGCGGACTGTGGCATCTCTTCCTCGGGATTGGAGCCTTTCTTCCGCGGGCTCATGCCACTTCCTCCACGCTTAGCTGGGATTCGACGATTTCCTGGTAGGTGGGCGAGGTTTCCAGGAGTTCCTCATGCGTGCCGCGGTCCACGATCCGCCCGTTGTCCAGCACCAGGATCTGGTCGGCCCCGGTAATGGTGGAGATCCGCTGGGCCACGATGATCACGGTGGCGTCCGAGGTGGTGCTCTTGAGGGCGGCACGGAGCCGGGCGTCAGTGGCAACGTCCAGGGCGGAGAAGGAGTCGTCGAACAGGTAGACGCGCGGTTTGGTCACCAGCGCGCGGGCGATGCACAGACGCTGGCGTTGGCCGCCGGAGACGTTGGTGCCGCCCTGGGAGATCCGGGAATCGAGTCCGTTCTTCTTTTCCCGGACAAATGATTCACCTTGGGCTACCCGGAGCGCATCCCACAGTTCCTGCTCGGTTGCCTCGGTCTTGCCGAACCGGAGGTTGTGCTCGATGGTGCCGGAGAACAGGTAGGGACGCTGCGGCACCAGGGCGACGCGTTTGGTGATCTCCGCGCGGTCCAGCCTGTCCACCGGGGCGCCGTCCAGCAGCACCTGGCCTTCTGCGGGGTCGTACAACCGCGGCAGGAGGGACAGCAGGGAGGTTTTGCCGGCACCCGTGGACCCGATGATCGCGATGGTTTGGCCCGGGCGGGCAGTGAAGCTGATGTTGCTGAGCACCGGTGACTCCGCGCCCGGGTAGGCGAAGGTGACGTTGCGGTATTCGACCACGCCTTCCAGGGCGGCCGGCGCCACCGGGCGCAGGGGGTCGTGGATGGAAGGTTCGACGCCGAGCACCTCGCCGATGCGGTCCGCGCAGACTGAGGCGCGCGGAATCATCATGGCCATGAACGTGCCCATCATGACGGCCATCAGGATCTGCAGCAGGTACTGCAGGAACGCGGTCAGTGACCCCACCTGCATGGCACCGGCGTCCACCCTCTGACCGCCAAACCAGAGCACCGCGGCAGTGGACAGGTGCAGGATCATGCTGATGGCCGGGAACATCAGGACGAACAGGGCGCCGATGCGCAGCGAGACGTCCGTGAGCTCCTTGTTGGCACCGCCGAACCGGTCCGTCTCATACGGTTCGCGGACGAAGGCCCGGACCACCCGGATACCGATGATCTGTTCACGCAGGACGGCGTTGATCCGGTCGATCTTCCGCTGCATGGAGCGGAACAACGGCATGAGCCGGACCACCAGGTATCCCACCACCACGGCCAGCAGCGGGACGGACACCCACACCAGCCAGGACAGGCTGATGTCCTCGCGCAGCGCCATGATGATGCCGCCGATGCACATGATGGGGGTGGCAACCATGAAGTTCAGCCCCATCAGCAGGAGCATCTGCACCTGCTGGACATCATTGGTGCCACGGGTTATCAGCGTGGGGGCTCCGAAGGCGTTGACGTCCTTGGCGGAGAAGCTGGTGACTTTCCGGAACACTGCGCGGCGCAGGTCGCGGCCCACCGCCATGGCCGTCCTGGAGCCGAAGTAGACGCCGGCGATGGCCGCAGCCACCTGGGCGAACGCCACGAGGAGCATCACAGCGCCGGTGCGCCAGATGAAATCGGTGTCCCCGCGGGCCACCCCTTCATCGATGATCTGGGCGTTCAGGCTGGGCAGGTAGAGGGCGGCGATGGTGGATGCGAGCTGGAAAACGACCACAGCAAGGATGTAGGGAAAATACGGTTTGGAGTAGCGCCGTATCAGGGTGAGGAGCATGGACTCAACTCTAGTGACGCCCACTGACATTGGGTCCCTTTGGATGCTTCTTTTCCGGCCGGAACTGCTGCGCGGATGGGTCCCGGGCAGGCAGCAGCATTAAAAGCCGCAGCCGGCACCGGGAAGTGTTTTCCCGGTGCGGGCTGCGGCTTCGGTAATGCCTTCGCTGGGGCCTTGTGGCTCCGGCAGCGACAGGCTACTGCGGGGCCCTACGGCACGGAGCCCTACTATGTGGGGCCTACTGCGCGCGGCCCTGCTCCGAACCGGCGCCCGCGGACGGTGCATTGGCAGACGGAGCGGCAGCACTGTGCTTGCCGCGCCCTGCAAGGTACAGCGCGGCAGCCGCCTGGACCTTGCGCTCCTTCAGCAGTTTGCGCTGCAGCCTGCCCAGCTCTGCGGCCGTGGCTGCCTGTTGGGCTGCCACCTCCTGCTGGGAGCGCAGCTGCTCCTGGATGTCCAGCACCAGGCCGCCCAGTTCCGCCTGCTGGCGGGCCAGCAGGTGCTGGGTGTCCTGCAGTTTCTGGAGGGTGGCAGCGGCGCTGGCCACGGCGTCGGCAGCCTTGTCGACGGTCCCAGCGGAGACGGCGTCAACGGAGCCCGCGTCAACGGATCCCAGGTCCAGCCCTTCGGAACGGAAGCTCCGGGCAAAGACTTCCTCGAAGTCCTCCGTAGCCACCTGGCCGGATGCCGCGGCGGCAGCGGCAGCACCGCCGTCGTACATCTTTGCCGGTGCCCCGGCAGTGCCTGCACGCGCGGCACTCCTGGCGGGCATCGCGCTCCCGGCTGGGGCCTTGCCGTTCGCACCGGGAGAGACCATGGGCAGCTGGCCGGTCATCGCGGTCATTCCCGCTTCACCGGCGGCGTTCGCCTGCAGCGTGGCCTCAGGGGTGATGTCCACGGTCTTGCGCAGCGGTACTTCCTTGATGAAGATCACGGCGAGGAGGGCCACCGCGCTCACGATGGCGGAGATCATGAAGATCCCGGCTGTGGCGTCACCGTAGGCGGCGCGCATGACGTCGGCCACCGGCACGGGCAGGTCCTTGAGGTCCAGCGTGGCACCGCTGTTGCCGGAGGCCTGGATGCCCAGCTTTGCCAGCCCGTCGGTGGCCAGGTCCTTGACGTGGTTGGCCATGACGGCGCCCAGGACGGACACGCCGATGGCGCCGCCCACCGAGCGGAAGAAGGCAACGGAGGCACTGGCGGAGCCGATGTCCTGGGCGTGGACGGTGTTCTGGACGGCCAGGACCAGGTTCTGCATCAGCATGCCCAGGCCGATGCCGAAGATGCCGGTGTAGAGGCCTGTCAGCCAGAGTTCGGTGGTGTGGTCCATGGTTCCGGCGAGCGCCAGGCCGCCGATCAGCAGGACGGTGCCGCCGATCAGGAAGCGCTTCCACTTGCCGTAGCGGCTAATCAGCTGGCCGGACACAACCGAACCCACCAGGTTGCCGGCGATCATGGGCAGGGTCAGCAGGCCGGCCTCGGTGGGCGTGGCGCCGCGGGCCACCTGGTAGTACTGGCCCAGGAAGGTGGAGGAGCCGAACATGGCCACGCCGACGGCCACGGAAGCCACGATGGCTAGGGCCGTGGTGCGCTCGGAGATGATCTTCAGGGGGATGATCGGCTGCGACACTTTCGATTCAACCAGCACCAGCAGTGCGAGCAGCAGGACGCCGCCGCCCACCATCACCGCGGACTGCCAGGACCACCAGTCGTAGTAGTCGGCCTTGCCGGCGAAGGAGACCCAGACCAGGAGCAGGCTGACGCCGGAGGTGAGCAGGATGGCACCGAGCCAGTCGATCTTGGCCGGGCGCTTGACATGTGGAACCTTGAGCGTGACCTGGAGCAGGATGAGGGCGACGACGGCGAGCGGCACGCAGACGAAGAACGTCCAGCGCCAGCCGAGCGAGCTGTCCACGATGAAGCCGCCCAGCAGCGGACCGCCGGCAGTGCCCACCGCCATGACGGCGCCCATGTAGCCGGAGTACTTGCCGCGTTCGCGCGGCGGGATGATGGAGCCGATGATTGCCTGCGCCAGGGCAGTGAGCCCACCCATGGCGATGCCCTGGATCACGCGGGCGGTCAGCAGGAACGGAATATTCTCGGAGAAGCCTGCCATCACCGAGCCGGCAACGAAGATCACGATGCTCAGCTGGACCAGGACCTTCTTGTCGAAAAGGTCGGCGAGCTTGCCCCAGATGGGGGTGGTGGCTGCGTTCGCGAGCAGCGCGGCCGTGATGACCCACGCGAAGTCCGTCTGGGTGCCCTTGAGCTCGGACATGATGGTGGGCAGGGCGTTGGCCACGATGGTGCTGCTGAGGATTGCCGTGAAGAAGGCAGCGAGAAGGCCGGTGAGGGCCTCCATGATCTGCCGGTGGTTCATGGGTGCGCCGGGTTCGTGGCGCTTGGATTGCCGCGACTCCTGTTTGGCGCTGCGTTGGCGCTGGCGCTCCTGTTCCTGGTCCGCGGCGGCGGTGACGTTAGCCATTGATGGACTCCTGCTTTTCGTGTTCAGTAGTGGTTCCGGCCGCCCTTGCCCGGATGGAATTCTTCAAGGATGAGGTGAGCTTGCTCAGCATCGCGGCTGTCGCTGCGGCGTCGTCCTCGTTCCAGTCGGCGAGGTACGCCTGGAGCGTCTCCGTCCGGTGCCGCACCACCTCTGCGAGCTTTTCCTGCCCCCGCGGGGAGAGTGCCAGCAGCTGCGCCCTGCCGTCGTGCGGGTCCGGGGTGCGGACCACCAGGCCCGCGTCCGCCAGCTCAGCCACGTGCCGGCTGAGCACCGGAGGACTGACCCCAAGGCGCTCGGCCAGGTGCGCGGCCCGGGTCTCCCCTTCGCCGATGAACCTGAGCACGCCCTGGAGGGCGATGCCGGTGTCCTGGCCCTTGATGTTGGCCATAGTGACGCAGCGCAGTGCACGCTGGAGGTCATAGATATGGCTGACGAGGTCGGCTGCGGTGGCCGGTGCGACAGACATGAGCCCTCCTAAAGAATTAGTTGCTGCAAGCAACTGTATCAGAAAAAGGTTGCTTAGGGAAACGAAGTTGTTGAAGGGCTGCCTTAACAAGAGCGCTCCCCCACTTCACCGGGCGAACCGGGAGGTGAGGGAGCGTTGCTGGCCGAGGGTGCGTTCAAACGTCCACGTGGGTGGGGGCGAACATCTTCAGGAGGGTTTCAACCACGACGACGTTGGGCCCGTCCGCAGCGAAGCCGGCCTTAAGCGCGTCCCCCACATCCTCCGGCGCAACCCTGGTGGCGGGCACGCCGAACGATTCGGCAAGCTTGACGAAGTCCGGGCGGGCCAGTTCGGTGGCCGTTGCCTTGCCGAACGCACCCACCATGTATTCGCGCAGGATGCCGTAGCCGCCGTCGTCCACGATCAGCCAGGTGACCGGAACGTTGTGCTGCTTCGCGGTGGCCAGCTCGGCAATGGAGTACATGGACGAGCCGTCGCCGGAGACGGCCAGGACACGTCCGGGCCTGCCCGTGGTTTCCAGACCCACGGCCGCTCCGATGGCACCGGGAAACGCGAAGCCCAGCCCGCCGGCACCCTGGGCGGAGTGGAACTGCCCCTGCCGCGCGTCCCAGCAGGACCAGCCCCAGTAGGCGGCGATGGTCATGTCCCAGAAGGTCTGCATGTCCGCCGGTACGGCCTCCCGGATATCGGCCATGAACTTCAGCTCCTTGGCCAGGTCCTGTGATTCCAGCCGGGCGCGGACTTTGGCGAGCGATTCCTTCACGAGCACTTCGGGAGTGGAACCATGCCAGTCAGGAGTTGCGGTCCTGCCGGGCTGCAGTGCCTCGTCCAGGGCCGCGAGCGCCTGCCCGGCGTCGGCACGGATGCCCAGGCCGGGCCGGTTGGACTCGAGGACCCGCGGCTCGGCGTCGATCTGGATGATCCGCCCGCGCGGTTCAAAGGTGAAGTAGTTGGAGGTCACCTCGCCCAGGGAGGAGCCGACCACCACCAGGACATCGGCGTCCTCCAGGACGTCGGTCATGTAGCGGTCCTCGATCCAGGCCTGCAGCGACAGCTCGTGGTTCCAGGGGAACGCACCATTGCCGCCCGGGGTACAGATCACCGGGGCGCGCAGTTTCTCCGCGATGGACAGCAGGGACTCCTCCGCCTTACCGCGGCGGGTTCCGCCGCCGGCGATGATGGCCGGGCGCTTGGCTGCTTCCAGCCACGTCACGGCCTCCCGCACCAGTTCGATCCGCGGCGGGTTGTCCGCCGCCTCCGCCAGGGCATCCTCCACGGGAGGCACCATGATAGGGTCCAGCAGCACGTTCTGCGGGATCTCCAGCCACACCGGACCCTGCGGTGAGGAGATGGCCTCGGTCCAGGCATCCTGGATGGCGGACGGGATGCCCGACGCATGCTGGATCAAGCGCTGGCTCTTGGTCACGTTCGCCGCGGACGCCTTCTGGTCATCGAGCTGGTGCAGCATGCCCTTGCGCCGGGCACCCAGGCCTTCCAGGGGAATCTGGCTGGCCACCACCACCATGGGAACGCCCGTGGCGTAGGCCTCCTGCAGGCCGGCCAGCGACGTCAGCGCCCCCGGGCCGGTGGACAGGAACAGCACGCCCACTTCCCCGGTGGCGCGGGAGTATCCGTCGGCGGCAAAGGCTGAGTTGTTCTCGATCCGGGAGGAGACGAAGTGCAGGTTGCCCCGCCCCATCGCATCGAACAGCCCCAGGGCATGCTGGCCCGGAATACCGAACACCGTCTTCGCGCCCAGCGCTTCGAGGGTCTCGACGACGAGGTCGCCTCCATTTCGTACACCGCTCCCCTGCCCTTCGGCGGGCACGCCCAATTCGGTCACCGCCTACTCCTTGGTGGCGGCGGCGAAACCGGCGGGGCGGCGGACTTCCTGGCCCAGGGCCTGCGCCTGGTAGCCGGTCTCGGCTCCAAAGCGGCTTCCCGGCACGGCATTGTCCGCCATGAGGGTCACCAGTTCGTAGGCGACATGACTTGCGGCAACGCCGGTGATTTCGGCGTGGTCGTAAGCGGGAGCCACCTCAACGACATCGGCGCCCACCAGGTTCATGCCACGGAAGCCGCGGATGATCTCGAGGAGTTCGCGGCTGGTGATGCCGCCGGCTTCCGGGGTGCCGGTGCCCGGTGCGTGGGCCGGATCCAGGACGTCGATGTCCACCGAGATGTAGAGCGGACGGTCGCCGATCCGGTCGCGGACCTTGGCTACGGTTTCCAGCACGCCCTGGTAGTAGACGTCCGCGGAGGTGACGATGCCGAAGCCAAAACGGTGGTCGTCGTCGAGATCCTTCTTGCCATAGAGCGGGCCGCGGGTGCCGATGTGGCTGATGGCCTCGGTGTCCAGGATGCCTTCCTCCACTGCGCGGCGGAAGGGCGTGCCGTGGGTGTATTCGGCGCCGAAGTAGGTGTCCCAGGTGTCCAGGTGGGCGTCGAAGTGGAGCATGGCGATGGGTCCGCCGGCGCGCTCGGCGGCGGCCCGGAGCAGCGGCAGCGCGATGGTGTGGTCCCCGCCCAGGGTCAGCAGCTTGCTCCCGGCGGCGGTGAGGTCCAGTGCGTTCTGCTGGATGGTTTCGATGGCTTCGTTGATGTGGAACGGGTTGACGGCCATGTCCCCGGCGTCGGCCACCTGGATGTTTTCGAACGGGCTGACGTCCCAGGCGGGGTTGTAGGGGCGTAGCAGCCGGCTGGCCTCGCGGACATGGTTGGCGCCGAAGCGGGCTCCCGGGCGGTAGGAAACGCCGGAGTCGAAGGGCACGCCCACCACAGTCACATCGGCTTTTTCAACCTGGTCAAGGCGGGGAAGGCGGGCATAGGTGGCAGCCCCCGCGTAACGGGGAATCCGGGATGAATCGATGGGGCCAAGGTTGCCGTTGGCTTCAATGCGCAGCTCTTCCAATGGAGGCCTCTCCTTCGAGGAGTTGAGGGACTGATGTGACTGTAATCATACACCCCTGTTTTCCGTGGGGCACCATATGTTTACTTGCCATCGTTGGGCCCGTACATTCCTCCCCAGTTACTCCCGCTGCGCACAGTTGGTCCGAGTCTTATCCCCCGCGATTCCGGGACTTCGCGCTGCAAGGAAATGCGGGCTCGGCAGGCAACCGGGAAGGAGCGCACGCCACAGCCCGGGGCTTGTCCACTTAGGGCGACCGTGGGCTTCCGCTACGCTGACCGGGGAGATCAAATGGCGGCGTGGAAATTCTTGAGTATCTTCACAAGGCTGGCGGGGTTGCCCGGTCGGCCCAACTCCTCGACGCCGGATTCTCCAGGCGGGACCTGTTGCGGCTCAAGGAAGTCGGTGCAACCCAACCCAGGCGCGGGCTCTTTGTGCTGCCGGGCTGCGACGAGGACTTTCGGGCTGCAATCGAGCACAATGGCCGGCTCAGCTGCGCGAGCGCGGCCTCCCATTACGGTCTCTGGCTAAGAAGACCGCCAACGCGGCTTCATCTGGCCTGCAACCATGGCCACGGAACCGGTTTTGTCCGTCACCGCACCGTCAGGTTCCAAGGGCAAACCTGGTCGCCAGTAGCAGCGGTCGAAGATGTCGCACTGCATGCGTTGGGATGCCTTACCCCTCCGGCCTCCACCGCACTGGCAACGTCGGCCATCCGCCTGCACGGCGTGCCGCGGGAACTTTTGGCGGAGCAACTGCGCGCGGATCGCTCGGGCACGGCGCTTCGGATGCTGCGGGAACTCGACCTGCGCGCCGAGTCCATAGTTGAGGTCGATGCGCAGCACCTGTTCCGCACGAACGGGATTTCCTACGAGGCACAAGTGTTTCTGCCAGGCATTGGGAGGGTGGACTTCCTGCTGGACGGCTTCCTCATTGTCGAAATCGATGGCTTCGCATTCCACTCACAAAGGGCTGACATGTTCAGGGACAGGGACCGGAATAATTCATCAACGATCAAGGGCTTTGCCGTCCTGCGCTATATGCCGGAGCACATCTGGTTCAACCAACAGCAGGTGCTGGATGACATCCGGGCAGTATTGGCGGACCACCGCAGGCCGGCTTCCTGACGGGTGTCCATTCCAGCCCAGTTACCCCGGCCCCTGGGCACGCGTGGGGGACAACCTCCCCGGAAAGGGCGGCCACTGCCGCAGGCCGCGGAAAGTAACCGGGGAGGAATGCACAGTTAGCGGCTGGCGGCGGGGACCAGGACCCAGAGCACCTCAACCGGCTTGTCCGTGGGATTGACCCAGGTATGCGGTTCGCGGCCGGGGAAGGTCACGGTGTCGCCGGTATCGAGGTCGTATTCCTCGTTGGTGAGGATCAGCTTGATGGATCCCTTGATCACATGCAGCACATCCACGTCGCAGTCCACCGCATAGAGCTCGGACTCGCCGCGGCCGTGCGGCTCGATCACTGCCTGGATGATCTGGACCCGGCGTTCCGAGCGCGCCGTCAGGAGCCGCTCCACAATGCCCTGGCCGCCCAGCGAAATCCGCGGGCCATCGTTCCGCTTGGTCAGGTGGGTTTCCGGCGCCGCGAAAAGATCACCGATGGAAATGGACAGCACCTGGCAGAGCGTCACCAGGGAGGCGACCGACGGCGAGGTCAGGTCCCGCTCCACCCGGCTGAGGAAGCCCTTGGTCAGTCCGGTGGCGTCGGCAACCTGCTCGATGGTGAGCCGCTGGGACTGCCGCGCGGCCCGGATCCTGGAGCCGATCGCAACAGGGACATTGCTGGGCTCAACTGGCAGTGCCTTCATCTACGAACCTTTCATGGCCGGCAGTCCGGCTCCACTCTCGAGCCATACTAATCGGCCATGCTTTTGTGACGCGTCCATGCCACACGGGAGCGGCAACCGGAGTCCCGGCCCTTGACTGTTGCGGCCGTCACACCCTAGTCTGTGAAACTCCTGTTGCCTATAGGTCAAAAGCAGGATCCCCTCCCGTTCGTTCGCGGCAGTGCCGGGCTCCGTTCACCCCCGGCACCACACCCGGCGCCCAACAGCTCCAAGGAGCCAACTATGGATGCAAGTTCCATCAACATCGCCATCGTGGTGGTGTATCTGCTCGCAATGCTGGCCTTCGGCTGGTGGGGCAAGTCCCGCACCAGGAACAACAGCGATTTCCTCGTTGCCGGCCGGCGCCTGGGGCCGTTCCTTTACACCGGAACCATGGCCGCCGTCGTCCTGGGCGGGGCTTCCACCGTGGGCGGCGTGGGGCTTGGCTATAAGTTCGGCATCTCCGGTATGTGGCTGGTGGTGGCGATTGGCGCCGGCGTCCTGCTGCTGAGCCTGCTCTTTGCCGGGACCATCCAGAAGCTGAAGATCTACACGGTGTCCCAGATGCTCACCCTCCGCTACGGGAGCAAGGCCACCGAAGCCTCGGGCATCGTCATGCTCGCCTACACGCTGATGCTGTGCGCCACCTCAACGGGCGCCTACGCCACCATCTTCGTCGTGCTGTTCGGCCTGGACCGGGCATTGGCCATCGCCATCGGCGGCGCCATCGTCCTTGTGTACTCCACCATTGGCGGCATGTGGTCCATCACCCTTGCGGACCAGGTCCAGTTCGTCATCAAGACGGTGGGCATCTTCTTCCTCATGCTCCCGTTCACCCTGAACGCCGCCGGCGGCCTGGACGGCATCCGCAGCCGCGTGGATGCCAGCTTCTTCCAAATGGACGGCATCGGCGTCCAGACCATCATCACCTACTTCGTGGTCTACACCCTGGGCCTGCTGATCGGCCAGGACATCTGGCAGCGTGTGTTCACGGCCAAGACGCCCAAGGTGGCCCGCTGGGGCGGCGCCACCGCCGGCATCTACTGCATCCTCTACGGTGTGGCCGGTGCGCTGATCGGGATGGCGGCCAACGTGGCCCTGTCCAACGTCAAGATTGCCGCCAAGGACGACGTCTACGCCGAAGTGGCCCAAAACCTGCTCCCCGTCGGCATCGGCGGGCTGGTCCTGGCCGCCGCGGTAGCCGCCATGATGTCCACCGCGTCCGGTGCCCTCATCGCCGCCGCCACGGTGGCCCGCGCTGACGTCCTGCCGTTCGTTGCCGGCTGGTTCGGCAAGGACATCAACACCGGTGACACGGAGAACCCGGAGCATGACGTCAAGGCCAACCGCATCTGGGTCCTGGCACTGGGCATCGTGGCCATCGTCATCGCCATCATCACCAAGGACGTGGTCGCGGCCCTGACCATCGCCTACGACATCCTGGTTGGCGGCCTCCTGGTGGCCATCCTCGGCGGCCTGGTGTGGAAGCGCGGCACCGGCTTGGGGGCCGCGGCCTCCATGGCCGTCGGGTCGGTGGTGACCCTGGGAACCATGATCATCCTGGAAGTCAACGCCAAGGCCCCGCTGGACGGCATCTACGCCAACGAGCCCATCTACTACGGCCTGATCTCCTCTGCCGTTGTTTACGTCGCGGCGTCGCTGCTCAGCCGCCCTACGGATCCCGCGGTGATGCGCGCCTGGCAGCTCCGCGTTGCCGGGCAGGAGGCGGAGGAAGCGCCCGAGGACGTCCTCGCCGGCCGCTGACCGGCACAAGCATTAAGGCTGGACAAGCATTAAGCACGACGGCGGCGCCTCCTTTCACGGTGAAGCGAAAGGAGGCACCGCCGTCGTAAGTCCTACTCCCCTTTGTTTCTAGCCTTCACTGTCGCGGGGCTCGTCGTCATCCAGCGGGACCTCACGGTCCTCGGCATCGATGACTACCGGCTGCGGCTGGACCACCGGTTCTTCCTCGTCAATCAACGCGTCCTCCGCGTCCCAGTCCGCATCGTCTACCGGTGCATCCTCGGCGTAATCGTAGGCGGGGTCCGCTTCGACGGCGTCCAGGTGCGGCATGTCCGGGTGCTGTCCGGTGGTGCTCATGATTCAACCTCCGTATATTCGCCTGACGTGCTCTTTCAGGTAGGGCGCAGCCTGCGCCACACCTTCATCACAACACCGGCCGGGTGGACGGGTCAATAGCCGCCGCGGCGCCTGGAAGAGCAGTGAACGACGGCGCCGTAAGCCGAAGTTTTACGGCGAACCGAAACTTCCCAGCGAGGTTTGCCAGCCAAAAAACCGCGGAATTTCGCAGTACGCTGGCAGGGCAAAGGCGCGAAAAACATGCCCTTTCCAGCCCAGGAGTTACCAGTGTCGCAGCATGCCCGTTCCAATTCCCATGCCACGCCGCCGGAGGCCGCCCACACCCCGCAAAGCCAGCCCTCGCCGTCGAACATCAAGAGGTGGCGCCAGTATCTGGCCGATGAGCGTGCGGAAGCCGCGGTCTACCGGGACCTCGCCCAGAACCGCGAGGGCGAAGAGCGGGCCATCCTGCTGGCCCTGGCGGAGGCTGAGGGCCGGCACGAGGCCCACTGGTTGGCCCTGCTGGGGGACGATGCGGGCAAACCAAAAAGAGCCTCCGCGCGAAGCCGTTTCCTGGGGTTCCTGGCGCGGCACTTCGGCTCGGTGTTTGTGCTGGCCCTCGCCCAGCGTGCCGAAGGCCGCTCCCCGTACGCTAAGGACCCCAACGCCACTCCGGCCATGGCTGCCGATGAGCAGATCCATGAGGAAGTGGTGCGGGGCCTGGCCACCCGCGGCCGCAACCGCCTGGCCGGTACATTCCGCGCAGCTGTCTTCGGCGCGAACGACGGCCTGGTCAGCAACCTCTCCCTGGTGATGGGCATGGCGGCGTCCGGTGTTGCCAGCACCGTAGTGCTGCTGAGCGGCATCGCCGGGCTCCTGGCGGGTGCCATGTCCATGGGCGCCGGGGAATTCATCTCAGTCCGTTCCCAGCGCGAACTGCTGGCCGCCACCCGTCCCACGCAGATCACCTTGGCTGCCGCCCCCAAGCTGGACCTTGAACACAACGAACTCCTCCTGGTTTACCTGGCGCGCGGTATGTCCCGTGAGGCGGCGGAACACAGGGTGGCCGAGCGGATGGGGCTGCTGTCCTGCGACTGCGACCCCAGCCTGTCCCTGCAGCCGGACCTGCCGGAGGAAGAGGACCAGCACGAGGCAGTGGGTACGGCCTGGGGCGCGGCGCTGTCCAGCTTCTGCTTCTTCGCCTCCGGCGCCATCGTGCCCATCCTGCCGTTCCTGTTCGGCCTGACCGGGGTCGCCGCGCTGGTAGTGGCCGGGGTCCTGGTCGGTGTTGCCCTGCTGGCCACCGGTGCCGCCGTGGGCCTGCTGTCCGGCACGTCCCCGTTGACCCGTGGCCTGCGGCAGCTCACCATCGGCCTGGGCGCCGCCGCCATCACCTACCTGCTGGGCCTGCTCTTCGGCACTGCAGTGGGATAACGCTCAGCCCCCGAGGACCTCCACGGCCTGGTCCACCGTATCCACCAGGAAGATGTAGTCCGCCATGGGCCGCCCGGCGGCAAGGCTTCGCAGCATGGGCCAGGCCGGGTACTCCTGCTCCCAGTGGTGCCGACCCACCAGGACCATGGGGGCCACCTTTTCGCGGGCGCCGTAGTAGTTCTCGCACGCGTCCTGGAAGATCTCCTGGACAGTTCCGGCCGCCCCCGGCAGGAAGACGATTCCGCCGTGGCACAGTTCCAGCAGGATGGCTTCGCGGATGGCGTTGGCGAAGTATTTGGCGATGTGCGTGGCAAAGTAGTTGGGCGGCTCATGCCCGTAAAACCAGGTGGGGATCCCCAGCGACGGAGTCCCGTCCGGATGGCGTTCGACGACGGCAGCCGCCGCCCGCGCCCACGCCGACACGGACGGCCGGAACCCCGGGACCTCCGCGAGCGTGGCAAGCGCCGCCTGCAGGTCGGCGTCGGACGCCTGGCACAGGTAAGCACCCAGGTTGGCTGCCTCCATGGCACCGGGGCCGCCGCCGGTGGCCACCGAATAGCCCTCAAGGGCCAGCAGTTTTCCGAGCCGCGCCGCGTCCGCAAACTCCCGGCTTCCCCTGGGCGCCGCATGGCCACCCATGACGCCGACGATGGACCGGCGGGTCCACGCCGCTGACCGTGTCAGTTCCTCCAGGGCGTCCCCGATCGCATGGTCGTGCAGGGCAGAGGCCAGGGTGGCGTCCACGCGGTGCCGCTGCCCCGGCTGGATGCTCCAGTGGTAGATGCGGGCATCCGGCAGTTCCTCGTACGGGGACCTGGCAAGTCCGGCGTACAGTTCGGCCGGTGAGTACAGCGACGCCCGGTAGGGGTCGAAGGGGACGCCATCAAGCCGTGGAAAGATCAGGGCACCGCGGCTGCGCAGGTTGGCTTCCATGCCGTCGTCAAAGAGGCAGCCCAGGAACATGGCGCCTTCGACGCTGACGCTTTTCAGTGCGGCGGACCGGCCCCGCAGGTCCAGGGACTGCGCATGCCAGCCGTGCAGATTGACCGCACCCCCGGCCACCAGGCGGTCGAAGCTCGCCAGGTCCTGAACTTCGAGGGTGCGGGGACGGGGACCAAGGCTACCGGCGTAATTCACGGCTGCTGCCTCACAGTCCACATCATGGAGCCAGCCTAGGCCACCGAAAGCAAACGCGGGACCGGACCCTGCCCTTTTCGTCAATGACGGAAAATTGCCGGGTCCGGCCCCGCGTAGGTCAGCGGCTGCCGGGAAGCGCTGCCTGCCTAGGCCGGGAGCCTGGCCGGCACGGCGCCGTCACGAAAGTGCGCTTCCAGGTCCTCGAGCGAATGGCCCTTGGTCTCCGGAACGAACTTGATGACGAACGCCAGGGAGGCGAGGTTGACCAGGACAAACAGGCCGAAGGTGCCGGTGGAGCCCAGGGCGTTGACCACGATGGGGAAGAGGAACGAAATGGCGGCGTTCACAGTCCACAGGGCGAAGACCGCGATTCCCATCGCAAAGCCGCGGATGGCCAGCGGGAACATTTCCGAGAGCAGGAGCCACACGCAGGTGCCGATGAAGCACTGGACGAAGGCGACGAACAGCATCATGGCAGCCAGGATGGTGTAGCTGGCCAGGTCCGACTGCGGCAGGAGGAAGACGACGGCCAGCAGGGCCTGGGAACCAACCACTCCGGAGAAGCCGATCACCAGCATCCTGCGGCGGCCAACGAAGCCGAGCAGCCAGATGCCCAGGATGGTCATCAGCACGGAGGTGACGCCGACGCCGATGGTGGCCACGAGCGAAGCGCTGACGCCCAGCCCGCTCTTTTCCAGGATGGTGGGAGCGTAGTAGTTCACAGTATTGATGCCGGTGGCCTGCTGGACGGTGGCCAGCCCGATGCCGATCCACAGCAGGCGGCGCATCCAGGGGTTGTTCTTCAGGTCCCGCAGCGCGTGGCCCCGTTCTTCCTTGGCGGTGCGTGCCGCCCGGGCGATCTCCTCGAATTCGGCAGCCGCTTCCTGTGGGCTGCGGCTGAGGTTCAGGACGCGGCGGCTGTCCTCAAGGCGGCCACGGATGGCGTACCAGCGCGGCGATTCAGGCAGCATCAGCATGCCGGCGAGCAGGGCGAGTGCGGGGATTGAGGCGATGCCCAGCATGGTGCGCCAGACCTCGTTGTCGTGGATCAGGGCATCCAGGAGGGCGTTGATGGCGAAGGCGAGCATCTGGCCGGTCACGATCATGAGCTCATTGATGGTCACCATTCGGCCACGGAGGTGGGCCGGTGCCATTTCGGCCAGGTACAGCGGGCAGGTCACGGCGGCGGCACCGACGCCCAGGCCCAGCACGATGCGGGCAGCGACCATGAAGGTCACGTTGGGAGCGATGGCGCAGCCGATGGCGCCGAGCAGGAACAGCAGGGCGCAGACCAGCAGGGAGCCGCGGCGGCCCAGTTTGTCGGCCATGCGGCCGCCGGTGAGGGCGCCGACGGCGGCACCCGGGAACAGCAGTGCGCTCACCACAGTTGCTTCCTCGACGGCGGTCATGTTGAGGGAGTCGTTCATGTACAGCAGGGCGCCGGAGATGACGCCGGTGTCGTAACCGAAGAGCAGGCCACCCAGGGTGGAGATGACGGTGAGCCGGGCCAGGTAGCCGCGGCGCTGCGTGCCGGGTGCGCCCATGTTTTGTTTCTGCAACAGCATTGTTGCCTCTCAGATTCTCTCGGGGACCGGAAGGCCGGTCAGGAATGTGATGTGTGGCACTAACGTTAGAGCGCTCTAACGCACAGCGTCAATAGAACGTCCTAATGTCAGTACAAAGATTTTCTCGGTTCCGTCCGACCGAGTGCCGTCAAAGTCCCTTGACCGGCGAGACCCACCTGCTACGATCAAGGGAGAAAGTATGTCCTATCAAGCGGACATATAAGAGCCGAAGAGGCCCGCCAGCGCCGGCGTCGAGAGCAGACCAAGGTGCTGACACCGACGTATGAGGAAATGCACTGTGGCGAACAACCTGGGACTCAGCATCGACCGCTCCTCCCCCGTGCCCTTGTACCACCAGGTGGTCCAGGGCATTGAGGCTGCGATTTACAGTGGCGTGCTGGAACCCGGCAGCAGGCTGGACAACGAAATCGACCTTGCCGCCCAGCTGAATCTTTCCCGGCCCACCATGCGCAAGGCCATGGATGAGCTGGTCCGCTCCGGTCTGCTGGTGCGCAAACGGGGCGTGGGAACGCAGGTGGTCTCCAGCCAGGTGCGCCGGCCACTCGAGTTGTCCAGCCTCTACGATGACCTCACCAACAACGGCAAGAAGCCCACCACTGAAGTCCTGAGCTTCTCGCACCTGGAAGCTGACGACCCCACGCTGGCCACGCTGCAGCTTCCCGCCGGCTCCAAGGTGTACCACTTCACCCGGCTGCGGAAAGTGGGCGGCAAACCCCTGGCCCTCATGGAGAACTGGGTACGCGACGACATCGCCCAGATGGACGAGGCAATGCTGGGTGCCGAGGGCCTGTACTCGATCCTCCGCCGCGGTGGAGTGAACTTCCGGCTGGCCACGCAGCGCATCGGCGCCATGACGGCCAATGACTACCAGGCTTCCATGCTGGACACCCCGGCAGGATCGGCGCTGGTCACCATGGAACGCACCGCCGTGGACGATACCGGGCGCCGCGTGGAAACAGGCCACCATGTGTACCGCGCCGATTCCTACAGCTTTGAGATGACACTCGTACAGCGATAATCCAAGGAGCCAACTCCATGACCAACTGGGTCTACCCCCTGGGCACTGCCGCCGACGGAAAATGGGACGTCTCGATCGGAACCTCCGATTCCTCCCTCACCGTGGGCGGCTGGGCACACACCGGATTGAAGGTGGCAACCGTGCCGGCCGGCGCCGCCGTTGAACTCCCCGCAGCGGATGAGGAACGGATCGTGGTGCCCCTCAATGGGTCCTTCACGGTCACCGTTGACAGCACCGACTATCCGTTGAATGGCAGGCCCTCGGTCTTCTCCGGGCCGACTGACGTTCTCTACTCCGGCACAGGCCGCGCCGTGGCCATCAGCTCGGCCGACGGCGGCCGAGTCGCCGTGGCCACGGCACCCGCCAACGCCTCTTACCCCACGCGCCTCGTGACGGCGGCCGAAACCCCCGTGGAGCTGCGCGGTGCCGGCAACTGCTCGCGCCAGGTCCACAACTTCGGTACTCCTGCAGCACTCGAGGCGGACCGCTTCATTGTGTGCGAGGTCCTCACCCCTGCCGGGAACTGGTCTTCCTACCCGCCGCACAAGCATGATGAGGAGAAGGACGGCGAGACCTCCCTGGAGGAGATCTACTACTTCGAGACGCAGGTGGCCGCAGGATCAGGCGCCCCCTCCGGCGCCGATGCCATCGGCTACCAGCGCGTTTACGCCTCGGACGGGCGCCCCATCGATGTTTCGGCGGAAGTGCGCACCGGCGACGTCGTCCTGGTTCCCTATGGCTGGCACGGTCCCGCCATGGCCGCACCCGGCTATGACATGTACTACCTGAATGTCATGGCCGGCCCCGGCCCCGTGCGGGAGTGGCTGATCAGCGACGATCCGCACCACGGCTGGGTGCGGCAGACCTGGGAGAGCCAGGACATCGACCCGCGGCTGCCGTTCGGCTCGTAAGGAACCTCGCCCGGCAGGGGGCGGCAGGCTGGCATAGTGGAGTCTTGTGAAACAGACATCTCCTGCGCCGCGGTCCGTGACCATGGAGGACGTGGCACGCGACGCCGGAGTGAGCCGCGCCCTGGTGTCCCTGGTGATGCGGGATTCCCCCAAGGTTTCCCCGGCCAAGCGGACCGCCGTACTGGAAGCTGCCGCCGCCCTGGGCTACTCCCCCAACAGGCTGGCCAGCCGGTTGGCCAGCCACCGGACCAACACCATCGGAGTCCTCTTCCTCGACCTGCACAACTCGGTCTTCGCCGATATCTACGACGGCATCACCGAAGGCTTGGCGGGAAGCGGCAACCAGGTGATGGTCGCCGTCGGCTCCGCTGATCCGGGAACGGAACTGGAGGCCGTCAGGTCCTTCGTGGACCTGCGCGTGGACGGTGTCCTGCTGGCCGGCTACACGGGCACCTCGGCAGAGCTGGCTGCGGCACTGCGCGGGACACCCGCCGTCGTCATCACCCGCGAGATGGAGGTCGACGGCGTGGATTCCGTTTTGACCGACGACTTCCGTTCAGGCGCACTTGCCGTGGAGCACCTATACGGGCTGGGGCACCGGCGGATCGCGCACGTGGACATCTCCGACTGGCTCCCCTACACCGCCCGGCGGGAAGGCTACCTGCACGCCATGAGGCAGTTCGGCCTGGAGCCACAATTGGTCCACAGTGACATGACCGAACGCGGGGGCCGCGCCGTGATGGAGCAATTTTTGGACTCCGGCGCCACCCTCCCCACGGCAGTCTTTGCGCACAACGACCTCACGGCCATCGGCATCATGGAGGCCCTGGCATCCCGCGGACTGTCCGTCCCGGGCGACATGGCGATCGTTGGTTGCGACAACATCGAAGTGGGCGCCTCTCCCCTGATTGGACTGACGTCCATAGACCAGCACGCCGGCCAGCTGGGCCGGGTGGCGGCACAGGCAATGCTGGACCGGATTGCGGGTGCAGCCGGACCGGCCGTAACCCGCAAGCTCGAACCTGCCCTGATGGTGCGCCGCTCCTCCGGCCCCGCGGCCTAGCGGCTGGCCAACTCCTCCAAGGCCACTGGCGCCTTGCCCTCCCGGCGCCGCTCCTTCCGCCTGGCGGCTGCGGCGGCGAAGGCCATGACGGCCAAGCCTGCAAGGGTGATCACCGCGCCGGCCCAGATAGGTGAGGTGTAGCCGAGCCCTGCGGTGATGGTGACGCCGCCCAGCCACGCGCCCAGCGCGTTGCCCACGTTGAACGCACCGATGTTGGCACCGGAAGCGAGCGTTGGAGCCCCGGAGGCGTACTTCATCACGCGCATCTGAAGGCCCGGAACGGTGGCAAAGCCAAAGCCGCCCATCAGGATCAGGGACACGACCGTCAGGACAGGGTTAGCGGCTGTGAGGGCGAACGCCACCAGGACCAGGGTCAGCGCAGCGAGCACCACCAAAAGCGTGCGGTCGACGTTCCGGTCCGCAGCCTTGCCGCCCAGGGTGTTGCCGGCGAAGAGGCCCGTGCCGAAGACAATGAGCAGCCACGGCACGGTGGATGCCGCGAATCCGGAGACCTCGGTGAGGGCGTATGCGATGTACGTGAACGCGCCGAACATGCCGCCGAAGCCCAGGATGGTGACAACGATGGAAAGCCACACCTGGCCAGAGCGGAAGGCGCGGAGCTCGGTGCGGAGGCTGGCTGCCTCTTCCGCTTCACCCGCCGCCTTGGGAACGAGCGCCAGGATGCCGGCGAGCGCGGCCACGCCAATGACCGTGATGGCCCAGAAGGTGGCACGCCAGCCGGCGGCCTGGCCCAGCAGCGTCCCGAAGGGCACGCCCAGGACGTTGGCCGCGGTCAGCCCGGTGAACATGAGCGCGATGGCACCTGCCTTCTTGCTGGGCGGGACCATGCCGGCCGCCACCACGGCTCCGATCCCAAAGAAGGCGCCGTGCGAGAGGGCAGCAACAACGCGGCCCAGCATCATGGGCCAGTAGCCGTCCGCCGTGGCAGAGAGCAGGTTCCCGGCAATGAACAGGACCAGCAGGGCGGCCAGCACCGGCTTGCGCTGGAACCGTGTCACGGCAGCCGTAAGGCCCAGCGCGCCCACCACCACGGAGAGCGCGTAGCCGGAGATGAACCAGCCGGCCGACGCCTCGCTGACGCCGAAGTCCGCCGCCACCTGCGGGAGGAGGCCGGCGATGACAAATTCTGTGAGTCCTATGCCAAACCCGCCCAGGGCGAGTGCTATCAGGCCAACAGGCATGCGAAGGCTCCTTTGATTTGTATGTGTGGTTGTTCCATGAAGGGGAGGGCGTCTAAGATAGTTGCAGACGCGGTATTTATTGTTGCACATGCAAATATACCGCGCAAGCAACTATGTTGAACTGCAGCTACCAGGGCCGTCCCGGGGGCCATCTACGAAGGAGCAACCATGGGCATCAAAGACGACGCCGTCGAGGTCCGCGCCCAGGGTTGGCGCACCCTGGCGGCCCTGCACGGTCTGATTGAAAGCGAGCTGGAGCGCTCCCTCCAGTCGGAGTCAAAGCTCTCCGTGGTGGAGTACACGGTGCTGGATGCCCTCAGCCGGCAGGACGGGTGGCACATGCGGATGCAGCAGCTGGCGCGTGCCACGGCGCTGAGTCCCAGCGCCACCACCCGGCTGGTAAACCGGCTGGAGGACCGCGGCCTCCTGACCAGGATCCTGTGCGACGACGACCGGCGGGGTATCTACACCGAGCTCACCCCCAGCGGAAGCACCCTGCTCGCGGACGCGCGGCCTGTCCACGATGCCACGCTTGAGCGAGCCTTGGATGACGCGATGGGCATCCCCGAGCTCGCACCGCTGGTGGAGGCCCTGCCGCGGCTGCACACGCCCGCATAGGACAGCAACGCCCCTTTGTGGATCCTCAAAGGGGCGTTGCTGTTTGGAACGGCTGTGGCTGGACCGGTCAGGGAACCTTGGCTTCGGTGGTCCCGGCCTTGCTGCCGGCAACGTTCTTGAAGTAGTGCTCCAGGTCCTCAAGGCTCTTGTCCTTGGTTTCGGGCACGTACCTGGCGGCGAAGGCGATGGCGCCCACGCCCAGCACGGCGAAGACGAAGAACGTGTTGGAGATCCCGATGGCGGCCAGCAGCTGCGGGAAGCCGAACCCGATCAGGAAGTTCACGATCCACAGCAGGAAGGCCGACGCGCCCATGCCCAGGCCACGGATCTTCAACGGGAAGATCTCCGAGAGCATCAGCCATGTCACCGGGGAGATGGCGCCCTGCTGGAAGGCCAGGAATGTCACGGTGAGGAACAGGATGACGAACCCTCGGGCTGAGCCTTCGGGCAGGATCAGGGAGAAGAGGCCGATGAGCAGCAACGCGGTCGTGGTTCCCACCTGGCCGGTGATCAGCATCCTGCGCCGGCCCACCTTGCCCAGCAGCCAGATCCCGACGAACGTGGCCAGGACCGAGATGGCGCCGTTGGCGATGTTGGCCGTCAGTGCCGCTTCCCGGCCAAAGCCGGACTGCGACAGGATCTGCGTCCCGTAGTACATGATCGAGTTCACGCCGGTGATTTGCTGGATCACTGCCAGGCCGAGGCCCACGAAGAAGATCCGGCGCAGCCACGGGATGCCCAGGTCCTTCCAGGAGCCCATCTTGGACTTGTAGTCCTCCACCGCCATGGCTTTGACTTCTTCGAACTCCCTGCGCGCTTCCTCCTGAGAACGGATCCGCTGCAGCACGCTGAGCGTCTCGCCGAAGCTGCCAATGGAGGCCAGCCAGCGGGGGCTCTCCGGCATGAAGTTCATCCCGATCCACAGGGCGATGGCCGGCAGGGTGGCGATGACCAGCATCCAGCGCCAGATTCCGTGGGACTCGCCGAACGAGTTGCCCAGGTAGGCGTTGAAGATGAAGGCGAGCAGCTGACCGGTGACGATCATGAGCTCGTTCTGGGTGACGATCCGGCCGCGCCGGTTGCTGGGCGATACCTCGGCCAGGTACACGGGAACCGTGACGGAGGCACCGCCCACCGCAAGCCCCAGGATGAACCGGGCGGCAATCATCACTTCGGTGTTTGGCGAGAACGTGCAGCCCAGCGTGCCCAACAGGAAGACGACGGCCAGCACCATGATCATTTTGCGCCGGCCGTTGCGATCTGCCAGGCGCCCGCCGAAGAGTGCGCCAAAGGCGGCACCGAACAGCAGGGATGAGGTGACCAGGCCCTCGGTCAGCGGGGTAAGGCCCAGGTCTTCCTGCATATACGGCAGGGCGCCATTGATCACGCCGGTGTCGTAGCCGAACAGCAGCCCGCCGAACGTGGAGATGATGGTGACGGTCCGCAGCGCGCGCTGGTGGTTGCCGGGCTGCTTTACGGTTGCTTCACCGGAAACGGGCGAACTCATACGCTGACCTTCTGGACGTACTGCTTCATGGTCTCCAGCTGGTAGCGGGAGACCTCCTCGGCATGTTCGTTTTCGGCAAAGACGCTGGAGACCATCACAGTATTCTCCCGGTCCAGGAAGCCGATCTCCTTGAGGCCGCCGAAGAACTCGTCCCAGTTGACGTCGCCGTCGCCGATCTTCAGGTGCTGGTGGACACGGACCGGGTTCCCTGGCGGGTTGGTGATGTAGCGCAGGCCGTGCGAGGCGTGGTGGTCCATGGTGTCGGCCACGTGGACCAGGCGCAGCTTGTCCCCCGCGGCCCGCATGATGTCCAGTGGGGAGTTCTTCATGTGGAAGCTGTGTGAGGCCACGTAGACCATGCCCACATTCTTCGAGTTCACGCCGCGGATCACGCGGATGGCGGCAAGACCCTCTTCCACGAAATCGTCGGGGTGGGGGTCGATCAGCAGGTCGATGCCCTCACGCTCGGTGATGGGCAGCAGTTCCTCCATTGAACGGTAGAACGCCCGCTCGGACTCCTCCGCCTTCTCGGGCCGGCCGCTGAACTCCGTGTTCATGGTGCTGACGCCCAGGTCCACGGTGATCTGGATGGCGCGCTTCCAGTAGCGGACGGCTGCTTCGCGGGCATCCTCGTCGGGGCCCGACCAGCGGAGCACCGGCAGGACGGAAGCGATCTCGATTCCGGCGTCGCGGCAGGCCTTCTTCAGCTGGCCCACGAGTTCATCATCCGCTTTAGGGTGGTTGAAGAAGGGGATGAAGTCCGCGTGCGGGGTCATCTGCATGTACTTGTAGCCAAGGTCCGCCACCACCTTGGGGAACTCCAGCAGGCTGTGCGAGTGGTGGAACGGTGTGGGGTCAAGTGCGATTTTCACGAAAAACACTCCATTGTGGATCAGTCAGGGGAACGGAAAGGGGACGGAAATGGCTCCGTCCCCTTCTCCTGTCCTACTTGTAGAGGTCGGGCTTTGCGGCCAACTTCACGGCGACCTTCTCGCCGTTCTTCTGCGCTTCGACGCCTGCTTCGCAGCACGCGGCGGTGGCGTACCCGTCCCAGGCGGAGGGGCCGCCGATTTCGCCCTTGAGTGCAGCGTCCACCCACGACTGGATTTCGACGTCGTACGCTGCGCCGAAACGCTCCTCGAAGCCGGGGGTGACATTGCCGCCCCAGTGGCCGGCGCTGCGGGTGTAGGGTCCCCTGTCGCCGCCGATGCTGACGATGCCGTCCTCGAAGGAGGCCTGGGTGGCAACCTCGTAGCCGAACTTGGCGTTGACGTAGATTTCGACGTCGGCCAGGACGCCGGATTCGGTCTCCAGCAGGACGTGCTGGGGGTCATGCTGGCCATTTGGGGCATTCCGGGTGGCCTTGCCCAGGCGGACCTGGATGCTGGTGATTTCCTCTCCGGTGAAGAACCGGATGGCATCGAACTCGTGGACCACGGAGTCGTTGATGAGCATCTCGTTCGTGAAGCCCTCGGGGGTGCTCGGGTTGCGGTGCTGGTGGTGCAGCATCAGCAGTTCGCCCAGTTCGTGGTCGCGGATGATCTTGCCCAGCGAGGCATATTCGGCATCGAAGCGGCGCATGAAGCCCACCTGGATCCGCTTGTGGCCCAGCGCCACCTCTGCCTGGACGATCTTCCAGGAGGACTCGGCGTCCGGGGTGAGCGGCTTTTCGCAAAGGATCGGGATGTCCTTGGCGATCGCCTTCAGCAGGATGTCCTCGTGCAGAAAGCCGGGGGTGGCGATCAGGACCGCGTTGACGTCGCCGTTGTTGAGGGCTTCCTCGGCGTCGGCCAGGGCCACGGCGCCGGGGATGCCTTCGATGGCGGCCTGGGCGCGGGCGAGGTCAACGTCGACGACAGCGGCAACTTCAGCTCCATGGATGCGCTTGTTGAGGCGCTGGATGTGGTCGGCACCCATGCGGCCTGCGCCGATGACGGCAACGCGGAGGTTTTCAGTCATTGTTTTCGTCCTTTAGTGTGTGGCGGGGTTAGCTGACGGCGGTGCGGGAGCCGCAGGACAGCAGGTAGTTGCGGGTGCGCTTGGCGATGGGCATCGGCACGTCGAAGGCCACCGGGTACATGTCCTGCTCCACGATGCCGAAGATGGGCCGGTTCAGGGCTTCCACGGCTTCGATGACCGCGCGCAGGTCCGGCAGGCCGTTGGGCGGTTCGGTCATGACGCCGGCCAGGTTGGCGGCGGCCCACGTCATGTTCTCCTCGTTAACCTTCTTGAGGATGTCCGGGTTGATCTGCTTCAGGTGCAGGTAGCCGATCCGGTCCGGGTAGTTCTTGATCAGGTCCAGGCTGGAGGCGCCGCAGTATTCGGCGTGCCCCGTGTCCAGGCAGAGGTTCAGGTACTGCGGGTCAGTGGCTCCCAGGAGCGTTTCGATGTCCTGCTGCGCGCCAACGTGGGAGTCGGCGTGGGAGTGGAACTGCTGCTTGAGGCCGAAGTCCTCCAGCAGGGTTTTGCCCAGGCGGTTGTGGCCGGCGAACAGGTCACTCCAGCCCTTCTCGCTCAGCGTGCCGCTTTCCACGGCCTCGCCGGTGACGTCGTCGCGCCACATGGCCGGGATGACCACAATGTGCTCGCCGCCCATGGCCGCGGTGAGCTCGGCCACCTTGCGGGCGGGTTCCCAAGCGGTTTCCCACTGGTCCAGGCCTCGGTGGAAGGCGGTGAACACCGTCCCTGCCGTGACCTTCAGGTCGCGGGCCTTAAGCTCCTCTGCGAGCCGGGTGGGATCGTTCGGAAGGTAGCCGTACGGGCCCAGTTCGATCCATTTGTAGCCGGACTCGGCCACCTCGTCGAGGAACCGTTCCCACGGGGTCTGCTTGGGGTCATCCGCGAACCAGACGCCCCAGGAGTCCGGCGCCGTGCCGATGATCAGCTTGTTCTCAGCCATTGTCTGTTCCTTTGCATCGATTGCTCCGCAGGTGGCGTTTTGGTCGTTCAAAACGACATTGGGGCCACGCCGGCAGGGTTCCCTGGCCGAGCTTGCGAGGCGAGGGTGCCGGTGGGGAGCAATCGATGGTGGTGGTAGTGGGGATCAGTTGGAGGGGAAGTTGTAGGAGGCGCCGGAGGCGTGGTGGGTTTCGGGCCAGCGGGATGTGACCACCTTGCCGCGGGTGTAGAAGGATACGCCTTCGGGGCCGTAGATGTGCTTGTCGCCGAAGAGGGATGCCTTCCAGCCGCCGAAGGAGTGGTAGGCCACGGGGACGGGCAGGGGCACGTTGATGCCGATCATGCCGACAGTCACGGAGCGCTGGAACTTGCGGGCGGCGGCGCCGGAGGAGGTGAAGATGGCGGTGCCGTTGCCGTAGGGGTTGGCGTTGATGAGTTTGATGCCGTCTTCGAGGGTGTCAACGCGGACCACAACAAGGACCGGCCCGAAGATCTCTTCCGTGTAAGCCGTCATTTCGGTCTTGACGTGGTCGATCACGGTGGGTCCCACCCAGAAGCCGTCTTCGTGGCCGGGGACTACAAGGTCGCGGCCGTCCACCACCATGGCGGCACCGGCGGCTTCGGCTTCGGTGACGATCCGTACGATGCGTTCCTTGGAGGCCGGGGTGATGACCGGGCCCATTTCGGCGTCGGGTTCGGTACCGTTCTTGACCTTGACGGCCAGGGCGCGTTCTTCGACCTTCTTGACGATGAGGTCGGCTGCGTCCCCGACGGCCACGGCGACGGAGATCGCCATGCAGCGTTCACCGGCGGAACCGAAGGCGGCGGCGGCGAGGTGGTCGGCGGCGTTGTCCAGGTCGGCGTCAGGCATCACGATGGCGTGGTTCTTCGCCCCGCCCAGGGCCTGGACCCGCTTGCCGTGCTTGGTGGCGGTCTCGTGGACGTACTGGGCGATCGGGGTGGAGCCGACGAAGGAGATGCCGTCCACGTCCGGATGGGTCAGCAGGCCGTCCACGG
The DNA here is from genome assembly GCF_006715225.1 of Arthrobacter sp. SLBN-112. Lineage (NCBI taxonomy): Bacteria > Bacillati > Actinomycetota > Actinomycetes > Micrococcales > Micrococcaceae > Arthrobacter > Arthrobacter sp. SLBN-112. Next base: position 1,996,404 of record NZ_VFMU01000001.1, on the reverse strand, counting down.
TTTCCTTGTCGCCATGCAGGACCTGGAAGACGCCGTCGGGCAGGCCGGCCTGCTTCCAGAGCTTGGCCAGCAGCAGCGAGGCTGAGGGGTCGCGCTCGGAGGGCTTGAGGATGAACGCGTTGCCGGTGGCGATCGCCATCGGCGCCATCCACAGCGGCACCATCACCGGGAAATTGAACGGGGTGATGCCGGCCACCACACCGAGGGGTTCGCGGAAGTTGAACACATCGATGCCGGTGGAGACCTGGTCCGAGTAGTCGCCCTTGAGCAGCGTGGGGATGCCGCAGGCGTACTCGATCACTTCCAGGCCACGGCCGATTTCACCCTTGGCGTCGGAGATGACCTTGCCATGCTCGGCCGTGACCAGCTGCGCCAACTCCTCGACGTGGGAGGCGACCAGTTCGCGGAATTTGAACAGCACCGCGGTGCGCTTGGCCAGGGAGATGTCCCCCCAAGTATCGGCGGCCTTGCGGGCGGCCGCGACTGTGGCCTCCAGGTCGGCGCGGTTGGCCAGGCGCAGCGTGGCGGACACGGCACCGGTGGCGGGGTTGTATACCGGCGTGGTGCGCTCACCCTCGCCGGCGGTCTCCGTGCCGTTGATGAAGTGGTTGATGACAGTTTCAGTGGTGGTGGCAGTCATGGGACTCTTCCTTGAGTGGTGGGTCTTCGAGGGAGCGGGCGTTAGCCGAGCAGTTTGCGCTGGCGTGACTTATGGTCGCCATACGTCTGGAACGCCTGCTTGGTGGAGTCGAGTTCGGAGACCTGGGAGACGGGGACGTCCCACCAGGACTCGGAGGACGGTGCATCCAGCAGCGGGTCGGATTCGACGTGGATCAGGATAGGTCCGCTGCGCTCCGGAGCGGCCTTGGCATCGCGGATGGCTTGCTCAAGTTCGGCGATGACCTTCTCCCCCGGCTCGATCCGGATGACCTTCACGCCCAGGGACTCGGCGTTCAGGGCCAGGTCCACCGGCAGGGTCTCGCCTTCGTCGAAGCTGTGCTGTTCCTCGTTCAGTGCCCGGTACTGGGTGCCGAACCGCTGCGAGCCGAGGGATTCGGAGAGGGAGCCGATGGAGGCGTAGCCGTGGTTCTGGATCAGGACCACGATCAGCTTGATGCGTTCGGCGACGGCGGTGACCAGTTCGGTGTGCATCATCAGGTAGGAGCCGTCCCCCACCATGACGACGACGTCGCGGACGTCCGCGCGGCCCTCGCCGCCCGCCGTCGGGCTTTCAGCCGCTTCAGCAAGCGCTGCGCGCTTGACGCCGAGGCCGCCGGGGATCTCGTAGCCCATGCAGGAGTAGGCGTATTCGACGTGGTAGCCGAACGGGTCCCGGACGCGCCACATCTTGTGCAGGTCCCCGGGCAGGGACCCGGCCGCGCAGATGACAACGTCGCGGGGGTCCATGGCCCGGTTGGTGGCGCCGATGATCTCATTCTGGGCGGGCAGCGGGGTGTAGCGGGTGTCGAACGCCTCGTCCACCGTGGCGTTCCAGCGCTTCTTCTCGGCCGCGACCTTCTGCTCCAGGTCGGCGCCTACCCGGTAGCCGCCCAGTGCTGCGTTGAGCTTCACCAGTGCCTTGCGGGCATCGGCCACGATCGGGAGCGTGGTGCCGTGCTTGTAGGCGTCGATCGGGGCCACGTTGATGTTAATGAAGCGCACGTCCGGGTTCTGGAACGCGGTCCGGGACGCGGTGGTGAAGTCCTCGTAGCGGGTGCCGATGCCGATGATCAGGTCCGCCTCGGCAGCGATGGCGTTGGCCGCCGTCGTGCCGGTGGAGCCGATGGCACCCAGTGAGTGCTGGTGGTCCCAGGGCAGGACGCCGACGCCGGCCTGGGTGTTGCCCACCGGGATGCCGGTCAGCTCCACGAACTTCGCGAGTTCATCGTTGGCGTAGGCGTAGAGGACGCCGCCGCCGGCGATGATCAGTGGACGCTTCGCGGCCCGGATAGCGGCCGCGGCGCGGGCGATGTCGTCGTCGTCGGCCTCCGGGCGGCGGATCCGCCACTCGCGCTCGGCCAGGAATTCCGCCGGGACGTCGAAGGCCTCGGCCTGGACGTCCTGCGGCAGCGAGATGGTCACGGCACCGGTCTCGGCCGGGTCTGTCAGCACGCGCAGGCCGTGGTGGAACGCGGAGAACAGCTGCTCGGGGCGGGTGACGCGGTCGAAGAACTTGGACAGCGGCCGGAACGCGTCGTTGACCGTGAGGTCGTAGGCGTAGGGCTGTTCCAGCTGTTGCAGCACGGGGTCTGCAGCTCGGGTGGCGAACGTGTCACTCGGCAGCAGCAGCACCGGAAGCCGGTTGGTGGTGGCCAGCGCGGCACCGGTCAGCAGGTTCGAGGAACCCGGGCCGATCGAGGTGCTGACCGCGTAGGTCTGGCGGCGGCGGGTGTGCCGGGCGTATCCCACGGCCTGGTGGACCTGGGCCTGTTCGTTCCGGCCCTGGTAGTACGGCATGATGGCCGGGTCCAACTGCTGGTACTGCTTCAGGGCCTGGCCCACACCGGCCACGTTGCCGTGCCCGAAAATACCGAACGTGCCCGGAATGAGCCGCTCACGGTACTCCAGGCTGCCCACCTTGTCGACGGTGTATTGCTTGGATAGGTATTCGACGACGGCCTGCGCCACCGTCATCCTGCGCGTTCCTGTTGTTGTGCCCATGGCTAGTTCTCCGGGATTTCAGTGGTGTGGTGCAGTAGCGAGGCGGCGCTGGCGACGGCGCCCGCGACGTCCCCGTCTGCCGGGTAGAGCAGGGTCCGGCCAACCGTGAGGCCCTGGACGCCAGGGAGCGCCAGTGCAGCCTGCCAGGTTGCGAAGACCTCGTCCTGGGTACCGTCCGGGTCCCCGCCCAGCAGGACGGTGGGCATGGTGGTGGCGGCCATGACGCGTTCCATTTCGGCCACCACGGGAAGCTTCATCCAGGTGTAGGCACTGGTGGAGCCCAGGCCCTCGGCGATGGCGATGGACTTGATCACGGCGTTGGTGGACAGGTCGTTGCGGACCCGCCCGTTCTCGCGGACCGAAAGGAACGGTTCCACCATGGCGATCAGCTTCCGCTCCGCCAGGGAATCGATGGCCTTGGCGGTCGCTTCCAGGGTGGCCACGGTGTCGGGGTCGCCCAGGCAGATGCGGGTGAGCATTTTGCCACCGTCAGCTCCCAGAGCCTCCAGCGCTGCTGCGGTGTGGCCGGTGAAGCGGTCGTCGAACTCGTTGACCAGCCCGGAGAGGCCGCCGCGGTTCATCGAACCGAACACCAGCTTGCCGTCCAGGGCGCCCAGCAGCAGCAGGTCGTCCATGATGTCCGGGGACGCCAGGACACCGTCGACGGCGGGATTGGCCAGGGCGATCTGCAGCCGGTCCAGCAGCTGGCGCCGGTCGGCCATGGCCACGGGGTCGCTGCCAACGGCAAGGGCGCCGCGGGCGGGGTGGTCTGCGGCGACGATGAAGTTCTGCCGGCCCGACTTCAGGCCGGGGTGGCGGCGGCGGGACTTGGCGGCACGGGCAACGGCATCCGGGTCTTCCAGGCGGATGGTGCTCAGGTGCTCATAGCGGCGCGGATCGTCGTCCAGTGCGTTGTTCGAGGCTAACGGGGTGAGGGTCACAGTGCTGCTCCTTCGGGAATCGAGGCGCCGGGAACCGCGCGGCCACGTTCGGCCAGCAGCGAGGTGACCTCATCCGGCGTCGGCATGGCATCGGCGCAGGAAAGGCGGGAAGCCACAATGGCGCCGGCGGCGTTGGCGTAGTCCAGGACCTGTGCCAGCGGCCACCCCGACAGCAGCCCGTGGCAGAAGGCGCCGCCGAAGGAGTCGCCGGCCCCCAGGCCGTTCAGGGTTTCCACCGGGACGGGAGCGGAGACCACGCGTTCGGTGCGGGTCTTGGCCATCACGCCTTCCGCGCCAAGCTTGACGACGGCGATTTCCACGCCGGCTGCCAGGAGCTGGTCTGCCTGCTCATCCGGGGTGCCTTCGCCTACGGCCACGGCGCATTCCTTGTCGTTGCCGATGGCAACGGTAACGTGCGGCAGGATCTTGGCGACCTCGGCGCGGGCCTCCTCTTCCGATGCCCAGAACATGGGCCGGTAGTCCAGGTCCAGGATAGTGAACTGCCCCTCGGCCAGGCCGGTGCGGGGACGGGCCTGGTGGGCGGCGATGTGGGCGCTGCGGGAGGGTTCCTGGCACAGGCCCGTGACGGTGGACCAGAAGATCCCGGCTCCGCGGATGGCGTCGAGGTCCAGTTCCCCGGCCTCGATCTGCAGGTCCGGCGCGGTGGGGAACCGGCCGTAGAAGTACAGCGGAAACTCGTCCGTGGCTGGCTTGATGGCGCAGAAGGTCACCGCGGTGGGCCAGTCCTTGACCGGCGTGACGTAGGTGTCATCGACGTTGAACTTGTGCAGTTCGCGGTGCAGGTAGGTGCCGAACGGATCATCCCCGGTGCGGGTGATGACGCCGGTGCGGCGTCCGTGTCGGGCTGCTGCAACGGCGACGTTGGAGGGCGAACCGCCAAGGTATTTGCCGAAGGAATTAACGTCCTCCAGGCCAACCCCGATGTCGTTCGGGTAGATATCAACGCTGATGCGCCCGATCGTAAGAAGTTCGTGGGTCACGTGAATCGTGGACCTTTCTGGTGTGGAACTCGAATCCTTTGAGGGCAGGAGTTCCGGGACTGGCAGGCCGTGGTGTGGGCCACAGGCACTACTTTGCCCTAGATCGAATGTCCTGTCAAAAGTTTGTACTGACATACTTACAACGAGATTTGCGATACGCCCACCCCCCAATGAATGGGCGCTTCTCCTACTTCCTCGGAACGGCCAATTCGCCCGTCACGTACTGGGCGCGGCCAAAGCCGAAGGACCAGTCACCGGCGGTGTTTTCGACATAGCCAATGAAGACGTCCTCCCCGGCCACGCCAACCGCCGCAAGCTTTTCGGCCACCGCCGCGAAGAGCCGCTGCTTAGCCTCCTGCGAACGCCCGCCCTGGGTGAAGATCTGGATCATGACAACACCCCCGGTGCGCTCAAACCCCAATCCGGCATCCTGGGCGAAGATCTGGCCCTGCGGGTGCTCGGTCAGAATGTGGAAGTAGTCCCGCTCCGGAATGCCGTACTCGGCAAGGATCGCGTCGTGGATTCCGCGGCTGAGCTGTTGCAGGGCCTCCGCGCTGCGCCCTTCATTAACGTCGATGCGGACCAATGGCATGGAACTTCTCCTTCAAACAGTTTGTACTGACATACTAACAAAGAAAGAATTCAGGAAACAAGGGTCAAGGTCTTGAGGCGGCACAAAGACGGGGCTATGCTTAGACAACCAAGTGGTTGATAAACCATTAGGTTGATTAGAAACGGACACGAATGAACTCTGAAAGTGCGGCCTTGGACTCGGCCTTCATGGCCCTGGCAGATCCCGTGCGGAGGAGCATCATTGCCCGGCTCAGCCGGGGCCCGGCAACAGTGAACGAATTGGCAGAACCGTTCGAGATCTCCAAGCAGGCGGTTTCGAAACATATCCAGGTGCTCGAGCAGGCGGAACTGGTGACCCGAAGCAGGGACGCGCAGCGCAGGCCCGTCCACCTCAACCCGGACCGGCTTGAAGCGCTGACCGCATGGATCGACCGCTACCGGTTGGTGCGTGAAGGGCAGTTCCGCAGCCTCGACGCCGTCCTTAGATCAAACACCGCGGACAGCGGTGATCAATCCTCCAAGGAGTCATGATGAGCAATTCCCTGAAACTCAGCGTTCCCGAGGGCGTCCCCTTCATCGATTTCGAGCGCGAGTTCGATTTCCCGGTCGCGGACGTGTTCCGCGCGCACAAAGAGCCGGACCTCGTTGTCCAGTGGCTGGGCCCGCGGGGCATGAAGATGGAGATCGGCCACTACGACTTCCGCACGGGCGGCAGCTACAGCTACCTGCACACGGGGCCGGACGGGGTGGCCTACGAGTTCAAGGGCATCTTCCACACCGTGCGGGACAACGAATTCGCCATCCAGACGTTTGAGTTCGGCGGGTACCCGGATGTGGTCAGCCTGGATTTCATGACGTTTGAGGACCTGGGCAACGGGCGGACCCGGCTTCGGGGCCACTCCGTCTACCCCAGTCAGGAGGCGCGCGACGGCATGGCGCAGTCCGGCATGGAGGGCGGCATGAGCGAAGGCTACGAGCGGCTTGAGGAATTGCTGGCCGGGGCGCGGGTCTGAGTTAAGGCAAGGGCCTCGTCCAGTACTCGGCCCAGGTTTCCGGCGTCGTGGGCAAAGCGGCCCAGGAAGAGCCCGTCTGCGGCGGGGAGCTGGGGCAGCAGCCCGGGCCCGGCGCTGCCGCCGTAGATCAGGGGGCAGCCCGCACCCAGTTCGGCATGGAGCAGGGCAAGCACAGCGTTGATGTGGTGCGGCGGAGCGGGCGCCTCGGCGCCGATGGCCCACACAGGTTCGTAGGCCAGCACCAGGCGTTCCAGCAGTGCGGGGTCCCCGCCGGTGGCGGCATGGACCTGCCCGGCGCAGAAGTCAGCGGCAGCCCCGGCGTCGAGCATATCCGGCTCACCGATGCACAGCAGCGGGGTGAGCGAATGCCCGACGGCGGCACGCACCTTGCGCGCCACCACGGCGTCGTCCTCGGCGAACAGCCGGCGGCGTTCTGCGTGGCCGATTTCGACCAGCGTGACGCCGAGCTCGGCCAGCATGCCGGGACTCACTTCGCCGGTCAAGGGCCCGTCTCCCCAGGCGCAGTTTTGTGCGCCCAGCAGGACGGGCGAGCCGGCCAGGATCCGCGCGGCCGGCTCCAGTACGGGGAAGGAAGGGATGACGAAGACCCGGACCGGGGAGTCCTTGCCGAGTCCGGGTCTTTCGTCCACAACGGAGCGCACCTCCGACAGCCAGCGCAGGCTTGCCTGGTATCCCAGGTACATTTTGGTGCTGACACCGACGAAGACGGTGTCGTTGCCTGTGCTGCTGCCGGAGGTGCGCATTGGGTTTCCTCTTACTTGTGGTGCTCAGTCGAGCAGGTCGTCGGCCCTGTTCTTGAACCGCTTGGTGGCGTACATCATCGCTGCAGCCACGAAGGGCAGGACGCCCAGGGCGTAAACGCCCATGGAGCCGGTGGGTGAGTGTGTGGCCTCGTTGACGGCGGTCCGGAGGATGGGTGCAACAAACCCGCCCAGGTTGCCCAGCGAGTTGATCAGGCCAATGCCCGCCGCGGCCGCGGAGCCGGCCAGGAACGCGGTGGGATAGGACCAGACAACAGGGCCCACGGCCAGGAAGCTGCAGACCGCCAGGGTAATGAAGACCATGCCGATGACCGGCTGGTGGTTGGTTCCTGCCCAGGCGGAGCCGAAGATGCACAGGCCGGTGGAGATGAACAGGATGGTGCCGAACTTCCGCCGTTTGGCCACGGTGTCCGCGGCCTTGCCAATGAAGTAGCAGGAGAAGATGCCGAAGAACCACGGGACGGCGATCAGCAGGCCGACGGCGAGTCCCACCTTTTGCCCGGTCAGCGAGGAGACCTGCTGCGGCAGGAAGAACGTCACGCCGTAGACGGCGATCTGCAGGCAGAAGTATATGGCGGTGAAGTACCAGACGCGGCCGTTGCGCATGGCGGCGAGGATGCCCCGGGGACCGTGTTCGTCCTTGATGTTGTCCTCAAGTGCCATGACTTCCTTCAGTGCGTACTTCTCCTCCCGGTTAAGGAACTTCGCCTTTTCAGGACCGTTGATGAGGAAGAAGAACGCGGCGATACCCGCCAGGACGGCCAGCATGCCTTCAACGAAGAACATCACCTGCCAGCCGCGCAGGCCCGGCACCTGGTCGCCGATGTTGATCAGCCAGCCCGACAGCGGGTTGCCGATCATCTGGGAGAACGGCTGGGCCAGGTAGAAGATGGCGAACATCTGGACGCGCACCTTGTTCGGGAACCATTCGGCGAGGTACATGATCACGCCAGGGAAGAGGCCGGCCTCAGTCACGCCGAGGAGGAAACGCAGGATCACGAACGAGGTCTCGCCCTGGACGAAGGCGAAGCACGCCGAGACGATGCCCCAGGTGATGGCGATGCGGGCAAGCCAAATCTTGGCGCCGACCTTCTTGAGCAGCAGGTTGCTGGGGATCTCGAAGATCGCGTAGCCAATGAAGAAGATTCCTGCGCCCAGGGCGAAGGCCGCGGCGGACACTCCCTTGTCCGCCCCCAGGGCCGCTTCGGCAAAGCCGACGTTGGTGCGGTCCAGGAACGAAACGACGTACAGGATGACCAGCATCGGCATGAGCCGGCGGGCCGCCTTGAAGATTGCGGACTTCAGGACCGGGCGGGCCAGAAGTTCCTTGGATGTTGCGGTGGTTTCGGACACAACACTCTCCTTCGAGTGGTGACATTGATGGTTTTACTGCAGCCCGGCGGGCCGCAGGCTTTAAGTGGTGGCGCCCGGCGGGGTGCCATCAGTGCATGTACAGTCCGCCGTCGACGTTCAGCGTCTGGCCGGAGATGTAGCCGGCGTCTTCGCCAATCAGGAAATGGATGGCGGCCGCGACGTCACGGGGGCTGCCCACGCGGTTCACCACCAGGTCCTTGACCAGCTCATCCTTGCGTTCCTCGCTCAGCGTGCCGCCCATGATGTCGGTGTCGATCGGGCCCGGCGAGATGGCGTTGACGGTGATGTCGTACTCCCCCAGTTCACGGGCGGTGGCGCGGGTCAGGCCGATGACGCCGGCCTTGGCCACGGAGTACGGGGTCTTGCTGAAGGTGCCGCCGCCGCGCTGGGCGGAGACGGAGGAGATGTTCACGATCCGCCCCAGCCGGTTCCTGGCCATCGATTCGGCAGCGCGGCGGGTTGCGTAGTGCACCCCGTTCATGTTGATGCTGAGCACGCGGTCCCATTCGGCGGCGTCCAGCTCCAGGTACGGCACGGGGGAACTGACGCCCGCGATATTGGCCAGGGCCACCAACTGCGGAAGTTCGGCTTCAATCTCGTCGATGGCCGCGCGGACGGATGCTTCGTCGCTGACGTTCGCGCCGGCACCGTGGGCCTTGACGCCGTGTTTTTCGGCGAGTTCTTTGGCCACCGCCTTGCTGGCGGCGTCATCGAGGTCGATCACGCCGATGTTCCAGCCGCGCTCTGCCAGGTAGTCCGCGGTGGCCCGGCCGATGCCGCGTTCTGAGACGGCACCGGTGACGATTACCGTGCGGTCCGTGGGGAATGCTGTCATGGAGGTGTTCCTTCTGATCAGGAAAGCGGGGCCGGGCCCAGCTCTTCAATGAGCTTTTGCATGGCGACGTACGCCTTGTTCCGGTAAGCAACCAGGGCAGCGGTCCGGTCAGCCGGGACGTCCAGGAAGCCGGAGCCGGTCTTGGTACCCAGCTGGCCGGCGTCGACCTTCTCCTGAAGGATTTTGGGCGTGGCGAACCGCTCTGGGAAGCCGGTCTGAAGGGACTTGTAGCAGAAGGCGTACACGTCCAGGCCCGCCATGTCAGCGATCGCGAACGGCCCGAAGAACGGCAGCCGGAAGCCAAAGGTGGTGCGGACCATGGTGTCCACGTCCTCGGCTGTGGCGATGCCTTCCTCCACAACCTGGGCGGCTTCGTGGAAGAGGGCGTACTGGAGCCGGTTCAGCACGAAGCCGGTGACGTCCTTGACGGTGGCTGTTTCCTTGCCGGTCTCCCCCACGATGGTGCGGGCGGCCTGGACCGTTGCCTCGGAAGTTCCTTCGTGCGGGATGACTTCCACGCCGGGGATGAACGGGGCCGGGTTGGAGAAGTGGACGCCCAGGAAGCGCTCCGGGTTGTCCACCACCTCGGCCAGCTTGGCGATGGAGATGGTGGAAGTGTTGGAGCCGATGATGGCATCGGGGCGGGCGGCGGCGCTGATCCTGCCCAGGGTGGCGTGCTTGATTTCCAGGACCTCCGGCACTGCCTCCTCGATGTACTCGGCGCTGGCCACGGCTTCTTCGATGTCCTTGGCTGCCCAGAGGTTTTCCTTGAGCATGTCGGTAGCGTTCGCAGGGAACAGGCCGGCCGCGACGAACTCGTCGGATTCCTTCAGCAGGCGCTCGTAGTTGCTCTGGGCGATTTCGGCGGAGACGTCCGCCAGTGCCACGCGGGCTCCGGCGAGCGCCAGGACCTGGGCGATTCCGCCGCCCATGTAGCCGGAGCCGACAACGGCGATGTTACGGATGCTCATTTGGTTTCAAGTCCTTCCGACGCGCCCTCATAGGAGCAGATGGCGTCTACTTTTGCCGCGGATGCGGAGTTTTCATCGAAGCGGTAGTTGAGCCACTCGCCCACCAGCCTCTTGGCCAGTTCCAGGCCGATGACGCGCTGGCCCATGGTCAGCACCTGCGCGTTGTTGGACAGCACGGAGCGTTCCACGGAGTAGCTGTCGTGGGCCGTGACCGCCCGGATGCCCGGTACCTTGTTGGCCGAAATGGCCACGCCCAGGCCGGTGCCGCAGATCAACAGCGCGCGGTCCGCTTCGCCGGCGGCCACCTTACGGGCTGCGGCGACGGCCAGGTGCGGGTAGGCCGTGGAGTCGTCGGCGCCGACTCCTACGTCCTCCACCGACGCAACGCGGGGGTCCGCCTCCAGCAGTTCGCGCAGGGCATTCTTGTATTCCACGCCGGCTTCGTCGTTGCCGACGACGATGCGCCAGCCTGGCTGGGTGTTCTCGGTCATGGGGTCTCCTTAGTTGCTTTCAATCGAAGCGGCGTAGTCGGCCACCCGGCGGGCGATGAGGCCGAAGGACACTGCCCCGGGATCAGGGTGGCCCAGGCTCTTTTCGGCCAGCGGCCGGGCACGGCCTTTCTTTGGGCTGAGCGCGGCAGTCGCGTCAGCGGCCTCTGCCGCCGCCTCCGCCGCCGCACGAAGGCTGCCGGCCAGGCTGCCGCCGTCGTCAATTGCCTTGGCGAAGGTGTCAGCGAACGGAAGCAGCGCGTCCACCATGGTCTTGTCTCCGGCTTCGGCCTTGCCCAGGGTGATGATGGCGTCGCGAAGGGCATTAACCGCCGCCGCTGCGTCTGCCGCGGTATAGGCATCCTTGCTGCCAAGGGTCCTGCCGACGGCGGTGACTGCCGCGCCCCATAGGGCACCGGAGGTACCGCCGGCGCGCTCGGCCCACTGCTCCCCCGCCGCCGCGAGGACTTCCTCCAGGCCGGCTCCGCCGGCGTGGGACTTCTCCGCTGCAGCAACGGCCGCGTCCACGCCGCGCCGCATGCCGATGCCGTGGTCGCCGTCCCCGGCGATGGCGTCCAGCTTTCCGAGTGCCTCCTCGTGTTCGACGACGACGGCGCGCGCCTCCTTCAGCGCACCCACCGCCGTGGCGGCCAGGGCGGTGGACGCCCGGGTTGCTGCCAGCGCGGGCGCTGTGGCAGCCTCAGCCAGGGACTCCACCGTCCGTGCCCGGCGCGGCGCCAGGTTGCCCTTGCGGAAGGCAGGGGTGTCAGCCGGCGCGGCCCAGAACTTCTCCAGTTCCTCATCCAGCCAGAACAGCGTCAGGGACAGGCCGGACATGTCCAGGCTGGTCACCAGTTCACCGCACTCCGGCTCGACGATGTCCAGCCCGGCAGCGGTGAGCAAGGCCTCGACTTTTCCGAACAGCAGGAAGAGTTCGTCGTACTTGACCGTGCCCAGTCCGTTGAGGATGGGTACCACGCGTTGGCCTGCGGCGTCCGGCTTGTCCTTCAGCAGTCCGTCCACCAGCAGCTTGGCGAGTTCGCTGGCGCTGGGCAGGGGCTGTTCGGAGATCCCGGGTTCGCCGTGGATCCCCAGTCCCACCGACATCATGCCTTCCGGCACGGTGAAGAGGGGCTCGCCTGCGCCGGGGAGGGTGCAGCCGGCGAAGGCCACGCCGAGCGAGCGGGTGTGGTGGTTGGCCTTGATGGCGAGCCGCTCCACCTCGTCCAGGTCCAGCCCGGCCTCTGCGGCCGCGCCGGCCACCTTGAAGACGGTAAGGTCACCGGCGATGCCGCGGCGCTTGCCGATCTCTTCAAGGGGCGCGCTGGCGATGTCATCGGTCACCAGCACGGTGCGGGTTTCGATGCCTTCAGCGTTCAGCTTCTCCTGCGCCTGGCCGAAGTGGAGCACGTCGCCTGCATAGTTGCCGTAGCTGAGGAGGACACCGCCGCCGGTCTGGGAAGCTTTGGCCACCCGGTACACCTGCCCGGCGGAGGGGGAAGCAAACATGTTGCCGCAAGCGCTTCCGGCGGCAAGCCCGGCCCCCACCAGGCCGGCGAAGGCCGGGTAGTGGCCGGAACCGCCGCCAATGACCACTGCCACCTGGCCGTCGGGTGATTCGGTGGAGCGGACAACACCGCCGTCCACGCGGGCCACGTACTGGCGGTTGGCTGCAACGAAGCCGTCGAGGGCGTCGTCAGCGAACTGCGCTGGATCGTCAAATATCTTTGTCATGATTCCTCGTTGAACCGGTTGGGTCGGTTGGGATGCCTGCCGGTGCCTAGCGAGCCGGAACGGCCGCCGGGGTCTGCCGGCCCTGGGCCACCAGGCTGGTGCCCAGTGCGTAGCTGTCCCGCTTCGGGAGGACCTGCCGGCGCAGGTAGTCCTGGTTGGCGGCCGTGACGCTGAGGCCGTCGCCGCCGTAGTGCTCGGTGCAGATGATGCCCTGGAAGCCCACCGAGATGGCGAACTGGAAGGCCTCGCGGTAGCTGATGAGGCCGGATTCCATGGGCGCCGGCATGGCAACGTAGTGGTCCCGGGCCTGATCCTCGTCACGGATGTAGTTCTTGACGTGCCAGTAGTTGGAGTAGGGCAGCGTCTTGTGGACCAGTTCGCGCCAGTCCTCGATGGGGCGGTGCAGGCGGATCAGGTTGCCCAGGTCCGGGTTCAAGCCAACGTTGGGCAGGTCGATGTCCTGGACCAGCTGGACCGAGGAGTCTGCGGTGCCAAGGTAGGTGTCCTCGTACATCTCCAGCGAGACCAGGAGCCCCAGTTCGGCGGCGTGCTTGCCCACTTCGCGGATGCGGGTGACGGCGTTGTTCCAGGTTTCCTTGTCCCCTGCCGGGTCCTTGTGGCCCTCGACGGTCCAGAACCAGAGCTGCTTCTGCTGCTCCGGGGTGATGGCCTGGTGCAGGCCGATCGAGACCACCTCGCAACCGAGCTGCGCAGCGGCCTCGAGGGTCCGGTGCGTGTAGGCCAGGTTTTCCTCCCACTTGCCTTCTTCGATCACGCTGCGGCGGATGGCGGAGATGGAGGGAAGCCCCAGGCCGGCGGCTGTGGCGGCAGCCTTCAGTTCGTCCAGGCGGGCGGTCGAGAGGTCGCCGGGGCGCACCCAGCTGTCGGTGAGGTCGGCGTTGGTGAAGCCGGCGTCTGCCACTTCCTCGAATACCTGCTGCCATTCGCTGGCGGGGGCGTCCTGGACGGCGGTTCCGTCCGGCTTGGTGCCCGGGAACTGCAGCAGGGCAGCAGCAATGGGCCAGTTTTCAGCGGTGTACGGCATTGTCACTCCAGATCTAGAATCGCATTTCCTATAGGATCTACGCCTTGCTTGGGTCCTGTCAAGGGGGTTGTTTGTCGCTCCCCTGCGGAAGCTGGTGAAGGGAGGGCCTTTAAGGTGGCCCTCATGGGCGTGCTAGCTGCGCACTTCGCTGTCGTGCTGCGAGCGCTGCTTGACGCCTTCAATGTGGTCGATCATCTTTTGCCGGGCAAGCGCGGCGTTGCCGGCTTCGAAAGCCTTGAGGATTTCGGTGTGCTCGGAGATGGCATAGTCGGCATCCGTCACGCCCAGGCCGCCGAAGAAGCGGAAGCGCTGCACCTGGCCGCCCAGCGCATTGTAGGCGGACAGCAGGAACTGGTTGTCGGCGGACTCGGCGATGAGCCGGTGGAAGCGTTCGTCGGCTTCCCAGTAGGCGCGGAACTCCGCGAAGGACGGCCCACGGGGCGCTGCCTTCAGGTCCTCGATGGCCTGCTCCAGCTGCCCTGTCAGTTGCGGGTCCGCATGCTTGCAGGCCATGAACGCATTGGCCGGTTCGATGACCAGGCGGGCGTCCATGAGATCGGCAAGTTCCTCCGGGGAAAACAGCGGGGCCACGCGGTAGCCCCGCAGGGCCATCCTCCGCACCATCCCGGTCGCTTCCAGCCGGGCGAGCGCCTCGCGTACCGGCGTCGGGGAAACGTCCAGTTCCCTGGCCATCCCGTCGATGCTGACCGGGGTGCCGGCTTCCAGCCGGCCGTCCATCAGGGCAACAAGAAGCGCCTCATAAACGTGGTCGGCGAGGACCTGCCTGCTCACGCCGCCGGTGGCCTTGTTTTTGGTTGCCATGTAGAAATCCTATAGCCGGAAGATGCGCGGGAGCGCGTGGATGAGGTGGTCCCGGGCACGCCTGCTGGTGCCGTGCGGCCAGGCGGCAGCACGGCACCAGCAGGAAGCGGTGGTCAGGAAACCTGCAGGCCGCCGTTGATGTCATAGGTGGCGGCGGTGATGTAACCGGCATCCTCGCCAAGCAGGAACGCGATCAGTGCGGCCACTTCCTCACGGGTTCCCACCCGGCCCATCATGATCCCCTCGGACATCTGGGCCTTGCGCTCGTCCGTCAGCGCTCCGCCCATGATGTCCGTATCGATCGGCCCCGGGGCGATGGCGTTCACGGTGATGTTGTGCCCGCCCACCTCGCGGGCCAGGGCACGGGTGAAGCCCAGGATGCCGGCTTTCGACGCACTGTAGGCCACCTTGGAGTAGGTGCCGCCGCCGCGCTGGGCCGAGATGGAGGAGATGCTGACGATCCTCCCGACTTCGCGCTCGATCATGCCCCGAAGGACGCGCTGGGAAACAAGGAACGTGCCGCGCATGTTGATGGCGAAGACCTTGTCCCATTCCGCCACGGTGGTTTCCATGAAGGGCGTGGGTGAACTGATTCCCGCGAGGTTGACCAGTCCGACGATGGGCGGAAGCGCCTGCTCGATCTCCGTGATGGCACGGTCCACCGATGCCTCGTCCGAGACGTCGGCGCCCACGCCGATAGCCTTGACGGCACGGCTGGAGCCGATTTCCGCCGCCGCAGCCTTCGCGTCCTCGGCATTGATGTCCAGGATGGCGATGGACCAGCCTTCGCTGGCCAGCCGGTCTGCAGTTGCCCGGCCGATCCCGCGGGCCGATGCGGCCCCGGTCAGGACCGCGGTGCGTTCTGCGGGAAAGGTGTGCTGTGTAGTCATTGGTGTGTCCTAGTGTGTTTCGGCGGCAGGAATTGTGGCCCCGGGGGCGGAGATACCTTCCGGCCGTTTGCGTGCGTAAAGGTAGGTGGCTGCAGCAGTGATGGCGAGGCAGGCGGCCAGGAAGACCAGCCCGCTCTGGCTGTTTCCGGTGGCGTCCTTGAGGATGCCCACGATGTAGGGCGCTACGAAGCCACCCAGGTTGCCAAGGGAGTTGACCATGGCAAGCCCGGCGGCCGCCGCGGCACCGGTGAGGGCTGCGGAGGGCATGGCGAGGAACGGCGCGATGGCGGAGTAGATGCCCATGGCCGCGAGGGTCAGGAACACCATGGCCAGCACGGCGTTGACCGGCAGCAGGAAGCCTGCGCCCAGGAGGCCGACGGCGGCGAGCACCATGCTCACGCTGGCATGCCACACGCGGTTGCCGGTTCGGTCCGAGCGCTTGCTCCAGAAGTAGACGAACACCGCTGCGATGGCGTACGGGATGAAGACGATGAAGCCCACCTGGGTCGAGTCGAACTTGCCGAGCGCCTTGACGATGGTGGGCAGCCACAGTCCCAGGCCGTAGATGCCGCAGACCAGGCCGAAGTACAGCGCCGAGTAGGCGATGGTGCGGGGGTCCTTCAGGCCGGCAAGGAAGTTGTGGTTTCCCGACTTCTGCTTGTGGGCAAGTTCGGCGGCCATCGTGGTGGAAAGCCACTCACGCTCTTCCGGCTTGAGCCACTTGGCGTGCTCGGGCCGGTCCGTCATGACGAAGGGGGTGATGATGCCCAGCAGGATGGCGGGAATGCCTTCGAGGATGTAGAGCCACTGCCAGCCGTGCAGGCCTGCCACGCCTTCCAGGTTCAGGAGCATGCCGGACACCGGGGCGCCGAGGGCGTTGGAGATGGGCTGCGCCAGGATGAAGATGCCCAGCACCGTCACGCGCTGCGCGGCCGGGAACCACAGGGTCAGGTAGAAGAGAATGGCGGGGAAGAAGCCCGCCTCGGCGGCTCCAAGCAGGAAGCGGATCACGTAGAAGGTGGCTTCACCGTTCACCAGGAACATGGCGGTGGCGAAGATGCCCCAGCTGATCAGGATGCGGGCGATCCACTTGCGGGCGCCATAGCGGTACATGCCGCCGTTGGAGGGGATCTCCAGCAGCGCATAACCGAGGAAGAAGATGCCGGCGCCCAGGCCGTAGGCGGCCTCGGTGAGGCCGATGTCCCCCTGCATGCCGAGCTTGGCGAAGCCGACATTGTTCCGGTCAAGGTAGGCAATGAAGTACAGCAGGACGATCAGGGGCATGATCCTCCGGCGAACCTTGCGGAGGGTGGTCTCGCCCAGCTCGCTGAGGGCGGGGGCAGCAGCGCGGGAAGTCATCGCTGGCCTCCCAGTGTGGGGTGGGAACCCTCGAAAGGGGAATGCGCGCGCATAAAGGCTCCTTTGGCTGGCGGCATTTTTTGGGGGAATTGATATCAGATGTCTGATGTCTGTATGAGATTCTAATCACAGGGACCGGGAGCGTCAAACACGAGCGCCGACGGGACCGGACGGCATGCCGATAGAAGGCAAATACCCAGTTGGAAGGGGCTCAGACAGGCCTAACGGGCACTTGCTCCGGAGGGGCTGGACACGGCGAGGTAGCGCTCGTAGTCCTCGAAGGTCTGGGTGATGTGGGCGTCCATGGTGGAGCGGGCGGTGGCCGGATCCCCGGCCGCAATGGCGGCCAGGACCATCTTGTGATGGTGGATGGCGTGACGCTGCACGTCAGGGAACGCTGAGGTTTCGCGCCTCATCGCGTAAAGCAGGGTGGACAGCTGGCCAAGCAGGGCCGGCACGAACGGGTTGCCGGACGCGCGCAGGACGGTGTCGTGGAAGGCGATGTCGGCCACGGTCAGCGCGTCCACGTCGCCGGCGTGATGTGCCGCTTCCATCTGTTCCACGCTGTCCTGCAGTGCGGCGAGGTCAGCCGGCCGGTGGCGGGAGGCGGCGAGTTCCGCCGCGCCGGTCTCCACCATGCGGCGGACTTCGAGCAAACGAAGCGCCACCTGGTCTGAGGCCACTCCCCTGGAGGCTGACCGCATGATCGCGTCCAGTCCGGTCCAGCGCTCGGGCGGGTTCACGAAGGTGCCCAGGCCGCGCTTTACGTACACGACGTCCTGCGCCTTCAGCACCTTCATGGCTTCGCGGGCTGTCAGCCTGCTGACACCGGACTCCTTGGCGATATCAGCCTCCGGCGGCAGGGCGTCGTCGGCCTTGATCTCGCCACTAAGGATGTGCTCGAGGACCTTGTCCACGACGGCGTCGACCAGGGTGGGTCGCTTCTCTGCCATCCGTCATTCCCCTGCCTGCGCGCCATGGGCGCCCTGATTTTCCTTCCTCAACATTACTCGACGCACTTGGGCACCCGCTGCCGGGCCGCCGTCGTTCGATAAACAGCACAGTGTGTTAAACAGCAAACGCGGGGCCACCCCTTGCCGGTCCTTGGCGGACCGGCCGGGAGTGGCCCCGCGCTGTGCGGTACTGCTAGAGGGCTGCGTAGACCTCGCGGAGCAGCGTGGCGGTCTCCGACGGCGTCTTGCCGACCTTGACGCCGGCGGCCTCGAGCGCTTCCTTCTTGGCCTGGGCGGTACCGGCGGAACCGGAAACGATGGCGCCTGCGTGGCCCATGGTCTTGCCTTCGGGGGCCGTGAAGCCGGCGACGTAGCCGACAACCGGCTTGGTCACGTTGGCCTTGATGAAGTCGGCTGCACGCTCTTCGGCGTCACCGCCGATTTCGCCGATCATGACGATGGCCTTGGTCTCGGGGTCAGCCTCGAACGCGGCCAGGGCGTCGATGTGCGTGGTGCCGATGACGGGGTCGCCGCCGATGCCGATGGCGGTGGAGAAGCCCAGGTCGCGCAGTTCGTACATCATCTGGTAGGTCAGCGTGCCTGACTTGGAGACCAGGCCGATGGGGCCCTTGCCGGTGATGTTGGCCGGGGTGATGCCAACCAGGGCCTCGCCGGGGGTGATGATGCCGGGGCAGTTCGGTCCGATGATGCGGGTGACCTGGTTGCCATCGGCGTCGAGCTTGGACTGGGCCAGGGCCCAGAATTCGGCGGAGTCCTGGACGGGAACGCCCTCGGTGATGACCACCACCAGGCCGATGCCGGCCTCGATGGCTTCGACGACGGCGTTCTTGGTGAATGCCGGCGGCACGAACACGATGGAGACGTCGGCGCCGGTTTCAGCCATGGCTTCCTTGACGGTGCCGTAGACGTTGATTTCGTTATCGCCGTGCAGGACCGTGGTGCCGGCCTTGCGGGCGTTGACGCCGCCCACGATGTTGGTGCCGGCCTTGAGCATCAGGGCGGTGTGCTTGGTGCCTTCGCCGCCGGTGATGCCCTGGACGATGACCTTGGAGTCCTTGTTGAGGTAGATAGACATTGTCGCGTCCCTTTACTTCGCTGCGTTGGCGAGCTCGGCGGCCTTGTCGGCGCCCTCGTCCATGGTGGCGGCCAGGGTAACCAGCGGGTGGTTGGCCTCGTTCAGGATGCGGCGGCCTTCCTCGACGTTGTTGCCGTCGAGGCGGACTACCAGCGGCTTGTTCGCGGTGTGGCCGAGCTCGGCCAGTGCACCCACGATGCCCTTGGCGACGGCGTCGCATGCGGTGATGCCGCCGAAGACGTTGACGAAAACGGACTTGACCTGCTCGTCGCCCAGGATGACGTCCAGGCCTGCGGCCATGACCTCTGCCGAGGCTCCGCCGCCGATGTCCAGGAAGTTGGCAGGCTTGACGTTGCCGTGGTTCTCGCCTGCGTAGGCAACGACGTCGAGAGTGGACATGACCAGGCCGGCGCCATTGCCGATGATGCCCACTTCGCCGTCGAGCTTGACGTAGTTGAGGTCCTGCGCCTTTGCCTTGGCCTCAAGGGGGTCTGCGGCGTCCTTGTCTTCAAGGGCGGCGTGCTTGGGGTGGCGGAAGTCGGCGTTCTCGTCGAGGGAGACCTTGCCGTCGAGGGCCACGATGTCACCGTTGCCGGTCTTGACCAACGGGTTGACCTCCACCAGGGTGGCGTCTTCCTTCTTGAAGACGTCCCAGAGCTTGAGGATGACGCCTGCCACCTTGCCGCGGAGTTCCTCGGCGAAGCCGGCGGCTGCGACGATTTCGTCGGCCTTGGCCTGGTCGATGCCGACGGCGGGATCGATGGCGATCTTGGCCAGCGCTTCGGGGCGTTCGACGGCGAGCTGTTCGATTTCCATGCCGCCCTCAACCGAGCACATGGCCAGGTAGTTGCGGTTGGCCCGGTCCAGCAGGACGGAGAAGTAGTACTCCTCCGCGATGTCCGCACCCTGGGCAATCATCACCTTGTTAACGGTGTGGCCCTTGATGTCCATGCCCAGGATGTTGGTGGCATGCTCAAACGCCTCGTCGGCGGACTTTGCCACCTTGACGCCGCCGGCCTTGCCGCGGCCGCCTGCCTTGACCTGTGCCTTGACAACGGTAACGCCGCCGATCTTCTCGGCAGCTGCCTTTGCTTCTTCTGGGGTGTACGCCACGATGCCGGCAAGCACGGGTACACCGTGCGCCTCGAACATATCGCGCGCCTGGTATTCAAACAGGTCCACGGTTTAGTGTCCTTCTACGTCGAAGTAGTTTCTGTACAGTCGGACACCATCGAAAAGACGATGACCGGGCTGCGGATTGCACGCACCGGCGGCCTGTCTGGAAACGAGCCACGCGGCGTAATGCTCCATGGGGAACTCTAGTCCTTTGGAGGGACCGGGCCGTCCCAGACTACCTCTTATGTGAGTAAGCACACTATTCTATGGACCGTAGAAAAACCGCGGATTTACGGGGTTTTTGAGCCCTCCGGCTGCGGCGCCGGGCTGGTTTTGGCCGGGCCGGGAACCAGTTCGTAACGTTCGGGGGAAACGAAGAATGCAACGCCGGCGGAGACGTTTCCGCATGCCACTCCGCCGTTGTAGGCGGAACAGCGCAAGCCGTTCCGTTCGAGGTTCTGCCCGTCTCCAAGCACCGGCAGTTGGGTCAGCGGCCCGGCCTTCGTCCCTCTCGGTCCGTAGGCTGCTTCCATCGGCGTGACCCCGGAGCGGCATTCCCCGTAGCGTGCAGTGTCCGGCGCCAGCAGGGCCACGCCACCCAGGTAACCAAGATGGGTTCCGGCGCAGTCATCCTTGACGTCCCCGGGTTGGGGGGGCTGATAGGTGGCAAGCCCGCAGTGGGCCACCGGGACAATAGGCAGCTTGTTGTTGGCAGCATCGCTGTACCGGTTTTGTTCGTAGGGCAGGTTCACGTGGTCCCCGCGCGCGGACGTCAGTGAGCAGGCGATGGTCCGGTCCGCGGTAATAAAGGAAAGGACGTCGCCCCCGCTGGAGAAGGCCTTTGCCTCAGCCAGGGGCGCTTTTTCCAGCTGCTCCATGGGAGGCAGCGGCGCCGGTGGAATATAGGAGGGGTCCTCGGTGGTCACGCTGCACCCCGTAACGGTCACGGCGATGGCGAGGAAAAGGGCGGCGAGCATCCCCCATTCAGTGCGTCGCATGGGCTCCATTATGCCCGCCGCCGGCCGGCTTAGGCGTCCAGCTTGGTCAGCGGCGCGTACCGCAGGAGCAGGCGCTTCTCCCCAACATCGAACTTCACCTTGGCTACGGTCTTGTCTCCCGCCCCTTCAAGCGCCAGGACGGTTCCGTTGCCGAAGCTGGTGTGGTTGACTTTGTCCCCCACGCTGACGGCGATGATTTCCTTCTGCGGCTGCACCCGGTTCTTGGCGATGAACGCCGGAACGTCGGCGTTGAACCCGGCGGAGGAGTCCGCTGCCGCGCCGCGGGAGGTGCCGGCGCCCCAGAAGGAGCCGCTGTAACGGCCCGACCCAATGGACCCGCCGCCCCAGCCCCCGGCCTGCCTGCTGGTTCCTTCCCGTTTCCATTCCAGGAGCTCGGCCGGGATTTCCTCCAGGAACTGGCTGGCGGGGTTGTACTGGCTCTGGCCCCACATGCTGCGCACCTCGGACCGGGTCACGTACAGCCGCTTGCGGGCACGGGTGAGCCCCACATAGGCCAGGCGCCGTTCCTCCGCCAGTTCCTTGGGATCGGTGGCGGAGCGCTGGTGCGGGAAGAGTCCATGCTCCATGCCAGTAAGGAAGACCACGGGGAATTCCAGGCCCTTGGCCGTGTGCAGGGTCATGAGGGTCACCACACCCAGGCGTTTGGCTTCGGCCACAGCGGCGTCAATGTCCGCGCCGGGAGCATCCGGGATCTGGTCGGCATCGGCCACCAGGGATACCTGTTCCAGGAACGCGCCGAGGCTGCCCTCCGGGTTCTCCTGCTCGTACTCGCGCACCACGGCCACGAGTTCGGCCAGGTTCTCCACGCGGGATTCGTCCTGCGGGTCTGTGCTGGAGCGCAGTGCGGCAAGGTAGCCCGTCTGTTCCAGGACGGCCTCCAGCGCGGCGGCAGCTCCGGAGCCGGCGGCGACCTCGGCGAGGTCGTCCAGCATTTTCACGAAGCCCAGGACGGCGTTAACGGACCGGGTGGCCATGCCGGGCGCTTGGTCGGCGCGGCGGGCGGCTTCCATGAACGACGTCCGCTCGCGCTGGGCCAGGGCTGCGACGGCGCCTTCAGCACGGTCGCCGATGCCGCGTTTGGGCTCGTTGAGCACCCGGCGGAGGTTGACGTCGTCATCCGGGTTCACCAGGACGCGCAGGTACGCCAGGGCGTCCTTGATTTCCTTCCGCTCGTAGAAGCGGGTGCCGCCCACCACCTTGTATGGCAGGCCCACGCGCACCAGGACGTCTTCGATGGAGCGTGACTGGGCGTTGGTCCGGTAGAAGATGGCGACATCGCCCGGGCGCAGGTTTTCCTCGTCCTGGAGCCGGTCGATCTCCTTGGCGATGAACTGGGCTTCGTCATGTTCGTTTTCGCCGACGTAACCGATGATCTTGTGGCCTTCGCCCTCGGCGGTCCACAACCGTTTTTCCGGACGGTTGGGGTTCCGCGAGATGACCGAGTTGGCGGCGCTCAGGATGTTTTGGGTGGAGCGGTAGTTCTGCTCCAGCTTGATGGTGCGGGCTTCCGGGTAGTCCTTTTCGAACTCCACGATGTTCCGGATGTCCGCTCCGCGGAAGGCGTAGATGGACTGGTCCGAGTCACCCACCACGGTGAGCTCCGATGCACCCAGGCCCTCCCCCACGATTTCCCGCACCAGGGCGTACTGGGCGTGGTTGGTGTCCTGGTATTCGTCCACCAGCACGTGGCGGAACCGGCGGCGATAGGACTCGGCGAGCGCGGGGAAGGCGCGGAACATGTAGACGGTCTCGGCGATGAGGTCGTCGAAGTCCATGGCGTTGGCCTGCCGGAGACGCTGGGTGTAGCCCTTGTAGACGTCCGCCACCGCGTGTTCAAAGGGGTCGTTGTAATTGGCCGCCGAGGCAAAGGAATCGGCGTCAATGAGTTCGTTCTTCAACGCCGAGATCTTGTGCTGGATGGCCTTGGGGGCAAACTTCTTGGGGTCCAGGTCCAGGGCCTTTGACACCTGTGTGACCAGCCGCAGGGAATCGGCGGAGTCGTAGATGGAGAAGTTGGATTTCAGGCCGACGTTGGCCGCTTCCTGCCGCAGGATCCGCACGCAGGACGAGTGGAACGTGGAGATCCACATGATCTTGGCGCGCCCGCCCACCAGGGCCTCGATGCGCTCCCGCATTTCCGCGGCCGCCTTGTTGGTGAAGGTGATGGCCAGGATTTCGCCGTGGTGCGCGCGGCCGGTGGCGATCAGGTACGCGATCCTGTTGCTGAGCACACGGGTCTTGCCGGACCCGGCACCGGCGACGATCAGCAGCGCCGACCCGGCATGCTTGACCGCCTCTTCCTGCTGCGGGTTCAGTCCCTCCAGCAGCTGGGCAGCGTCCGGGCGGCGGCTGTGCTGCCGGCCGTCGTCGTGCCCGCCGCCGTGGTTCCAGGCGCCACTGTTCCGGGCTCCGTTGTCTTGCTGCAGGCCGCCGTGGCTGCCCGGCATTCCGCCGGGCCCGGCCGTGGTGGCCACGCCCTCCGGCCCCGTCCTGGTGCGGGCGGCGGCGGCAGGAGCGGCCTTGAACGGTCCGTCAGAGTACGGGTCAAACAACATATCCATGGTGCATACAAGTCTAGGCGGTGGGACCGACAACGCCTTCCAGCCTGTGGATTACTCTGCCTGCACCGGCAACCGCCTCATGTCACCGAGCCTGACTGGAGCGCCGCACGCAACTGCTGCACCGCCGTCGTACCTCCTGCCAGGAACCACTCCAGGCCGTTCACGCGGACGGTGTCCACGGCACCGCCGGCGGCAAGGACAATAGCCTTGCCCGGCAGCCAGTCCCATTCCGGGCAGCTGTGCTGGAACCAGCATCCCAGCTGCCCGTCCGCAACACGGCCCAGGTCGCAGGACCCGGAGCCCAGCATGCGGAGGGACGCCGCTGAGGTGGCGGCGGCGTGCCAGGGCATGGCGCACATCGGGTCCATCAGCCAGGTGGGGTGGATGTAGGTGGCCGCCCCAAGTTCGGCGACGCTGATGGCGTTGCGTTGGCCGCCGTCGTCACTGAAAACGGTGAGGAGGTCACCGTTCAGCGTCGCGGGCCGGTCGCGGCCGCCCAGCCACAGCTTGTCCTCCTCGGGCTGGAAGATGGCGCCGAGCACTGCGTCTTCACGGTCCTTGAGGGCGATGGCGGAGCACCAGTACGTGGAGCCGTGCAGGAAGTTGTAGGTGCCGTCCACGGGGTCGATCACCCAGGTGCGGCCGCTGGTTCCCTGGACGGAGGCGCCTTCCTCCCCCAGGATGCCGTCCTCCGGCCGGCAGCGCTGCAGCTGCTCCAGCACGTAGGCCTCGGCGGCGTGGTCCGCCGCGGTCACAACGTCCGAGACGGAGGTCTTTTGTTCCGACTGCAGGCCGGCCATGCGCATGAGGAGCGCCAGCTGCCCGGCTTCACGCACCAGCGCCGCCGCCAGTTCATAGTCGTCCAGTGAGGGGTCAAGAACAGCTGCGCTGTGTCGGCCAGTGGTCATGGCTTCAGTTTATGGGGCGGGATAATGGTGCCATGGCCAAAACCCCTGCCCAGCGGATCAAGAAGCACGGCGCCAAAGCGGTTGTACCGCAGCACCAACTGCCACCGGTGGTCAACCCCACCACCAACCGGACGCCTGAGAAGGCGCAGGGCAACAGCAACCTGATCGTCGTCGCGGGCGTCGTGGCCAGCCTGTTCCTTTTCTGGTACCTGCACCTGCTGACCCTGGACCAGCTCACGCAACTCACCAAGGGCCTGGCCATGCCGGACTCGCTGGTTGGAGGGTTTGATCCCGGCTATGTAGGGCGGCTGCAGGACGTCATGAACAGCGACGCCCTGGGCCAGCTGAATTACGTCCACAAGACCGCTGGAACCCTCTTCCCGCTGATCTTCGGGTTCACCTGGCTGCTGCTCATTGGGACCAATGTGGCGCGGAAGGCGCTGCGCTGGGCACTCTGGGGCGTGCCCATGCTGTTCGTGGTGGTCCGGTTGTGGGGGAACGTTGCCATTGACGCCATGATGGCTTCGGAAGGTCCCGACGCCGGCCAGGTTGCCCTGGCGTCCGGCCTCACCGTTGCCGGCTGGGTGCTTTTGGTGTTGAGCCTGATGGCCGGGGCCGCAGCGGTGTTCCTGAACAGGCGGACGCGGAACCAGGCCTAAGCGGCAGTTACCCGGGCAGCAGCAGCCCGCCGTTCCTTCCGGTGCCGGTGTACCCGCTGGGCGATGACCAGCCCCGAGGCGGCCATGCCGACGGTCACGGGATATCCCATCAGCCGTTCCAGTGTGCCGGGCTCCGGAACCATCATGTGCGTCAGGCCGCCGGTCGCCACCGCCGCCAGTGACACCGCGCCGCAGGCCAGGATGAACCATGCCATCCCGGTTTTGCGGAGCCAGAGCAGGCCGAGCACCAGCAGGGCAGCGCCGCCGGCCAGGAAGTACGTGACCGCGCCCCAGTAGTGCCATGGGGAGCCAACGTCTTCGGGCACCAGGCCCACCACCTCCGTTCCGGCGCCCGCGGCTCCAGTGAGCAGCCGGACCGCGGCGGCCGCGAGCCACGGTTCCTTCCGGCCCCAGTTGATCCGGATACCCGGCCGGGCGGCCACGCGCAGCAGCCCCGACGTCAGCAGCAACGCCCCCCCAGCATCCCGAGCCCCTGGACCACGAACGAGGCATTCATCAGCCAGTTCAAGGGGGAGCAGACGTCCCGGCCGGAGAAAGTCCCGCAGTGGAGGGCGCCCAGGTCGCTGATGTACCCGGTGCGCAAGTCGTAGGGACGGGGTCCGGCCCATGCCATGGCCACTGCGGCCTCCGCCGCGAAGTACTGCAGCACGCTCAGGATGGCCCAGGCCCCGATGTACTGGCGGGTGGACGCAACATTCGGTATGAAGGCGGCGGGAGCGGCAGTGGGGGCTGGACTCATGCCTTGAGCGTAGTACGGCTCCGCACCTTGTATGCTTGTAACCGTGTCCGGACGGACCGGCCCCGCCGAACCACCGGATGCCCGCCCTCGTAGCTCAGTGGATAGAGCACGGCTCTCCTAAAGCCGGTGTCGTTGGTTCGATTCCAATCGAGGGCACTTGAACTCCCGTTCCCCGGAGCCCAGCCTCCGCGCCTACCTGCTGGGCAGCCAGCCGGCCAGCGCCGCCAGTCCCGCTGGGCGGCCGGGCCGGTGGCGGGTGGAGCGGAACCTGCTGGACAGGTCCGACGGCACCCGCGGAACCTTTTCCGGCGTCGTCCTTTTCACGCCCACGGACGACGGCGGCCTGGCCCTTCGCGAGGAAGGAACCATGCGCTGGCCTGCTTTCACCGGCCCCGCCTCGCGGGAGTACGTCCTGAAACCCGCGCCGCGGTCCGATGCGCTGGACGTGTTTTTTCCCGACGGCAGGCCGTTCCACCGGATGAGCTTCACCCCGGACGCCAGCCTGGACACCCACTGGTGCGATCCGGATACCTACCGCGTGTCCTACACCCGCCAAGGCCCGGACCAGTTCAGCTTCAGCTGGGATGTCACCGGCCCCCGCAAGGACCTGCTGCTGGTATCGCACCTGGTCCGGGACACAGAGGCACAGGCCCCAGAGGCATGGAGCACTGAGGCGTGAAGGACCGGATTGTGGTCTCCGCCGTCTGCGTGTTCGATGACGCCGGCCGGCTGCTGACCGTACGGAAACGCGGAACCGGCATGTTCATGCATCCGGGCGGCAAGCCCGAACCGGGCGAGACGGCCGTTGAGGCCGCAGCCCGCGAGCTCGCCGAAGAGGTGGGGATCATGGTGCGGCCGCAGGAGCTTGAACTGATGGGCATCTGGATCGCGGACGCCGCGAACGAGGCCGCCACCGACATCGAAGCCACCGTGTTCGTGGCCCCGGGCACATGGAAGGCCAGTCCTGCGGCCGAAATCGCCGAGATCCGCTGGCTGGACATCCGCGAAACGGCCGGCAGCGCAGCCCTCCCCCGGGACCTTGCCCCGCTGCTGACGGACCACATCCTGCCCCTGCTGGCGGCCCGTGCCGTGCCGGGAGCGGCACAGGCTCCGCCGCCGCGCCGCTAGAACTCGGGCACGGCCTCCTGCGCCACGGCGGTGGCCTCCGCGAACTGCGTCCGGTACAGCTCGGCGTAGCGTCCGCCGGCCGCCAGGAGCTCAGTGTGGGTTCCGCGTTCCACGATCCGGCCGCCCTCCACTACCAGGATGGCGTCCGCCGCGCGGACGGTGGACAGCCGGTGGGCAATCACGACGGCGGTCCGCCCCGCGAGTGCCGCACCCAGGGCCGCCTGCACGGCGGCTTCGTTCGTGGAATCCAGCGCGGCGGTGGCCTCGTCAAGGATGACGACGCGGGGCTGGGCGATGAGGAGCCGGGCGATGGTCAGCCGCTGCCGTTCGCCGCCGGAAAGCCGGTAGCCGCGCTCCCCCACCACGGTTTCCAGCCCGTCGGGCAGGGACCTGATCATCGTCTCCAGCCGGGCCTGGCGCAGGACGTCCCACATGTCTTCTTCGGTTGCATCGGGCTTGGCCAGCCGGAGGTTGGACGCGATGGTTTCGTGGAACAGGTGGCCGTCCTGGGTCACCATGCCCAGGGTGTCGCGCAGTGAATCAAAGGTGGCATCGCGGACGTCCAGGCCCGTCCCAGGGGTGGTGCCGCCGAGCCGCACGGCGCCCGAGTCGACGTCGTACAGCCGTGACAGCAGCTGGGCGATGGTGGACTTGCCGGCGCCGGAGGATCCCACCAGGGCAACCGTCTGCCCGGGCTCCACCCGGAAACTGAGGCCGTGCAGCACTTCCTCGCCGCCGCGGGTGTCCAGGGTGGACACTTCCTCCAGCGAGGCCAGGGAGACCTTGTCCGCGGAGGGGTAGGCGAAGCGGACGTCGTCGAACTCAACGGACACCGGACCGGCCGGTACGGGCACTGCGTCCGGCTTCTGCTGGATCAGCGGCTGCAGGTCCAGGATCTCAAAGACGCGTTCAAAGCTGACCAGCGCGCTCATGACTTCCACACGGGCGTTGGACAGCGCTGTGAGCGGAGCGTAGAGCCTGGTCAGCAGCAGTGCCAGGACCACCACGTCCCCGGGAGCAAGCTGACCGTCCAGGGCGAGCCAGCCACCCAGGCCGTAGACCAGCGCCAGTGCGAGCGCGGACACCAGCGTCAGGGCGGTCACGAACGTGAACTGCAGCATCGCCATGCGGACGCCGATGTCGCGGACCCGTCCGGCGCGGGCAGCGAATTCGCGGGATTCCTCGTCCGGCCGGCCGAAGAGCTTGACCAGGGTGGCACCCGGGGCAGAGAACCGCTCCGTCATCTGGGTACCCATGGCGGCGTTGTGCGCGGCCGCTTCCCGGCGCAGGTCAGCCAGCTTGGAGCCCATGCGGCGGGCGGGAATCAGGAAAATCGGCAGCAGGACCATGGCGAGCACCGTCACCAGCCAGGACGTATTCAGCATCACGGCCAGCGTCAGGGCCAGCGCCACGGAGTTGCTCACCACCCCGGAGAGGGTTCCGGCGAAGGCGGACTGCGCCCCAATGACGTCATTGTTGAGGCGGCTGACCAGCGCGCCCGTGCGGGTCCGGGTGAAGAAGGCGATGGGCATGCGCTGGACGTGGTCGAACACCCGCGTCCGCAGGTCCACGATAACGCCTTCGCCGATGGTCGAGGACAGCCAGCGGGTCAGGAGTCCCACCCCGGCCTCCCCGACGGCCACAATAGCGATCAGCACAGCCAGCCAGATCACCGTGCCCACACCTGCCTTGGCGATGATGGCATCAACCACCTGCCCCGCAAGCACCGGCGTGGCGACGGCCAGGAAGGCCGCGACAATGGAGGACAGCACGAAGGCGATGAGCTTGCCCCTGTGCGGGGCGGCGAAGGCCAGCACCCGCTTCAGGGTCTCCTTGGAAAACGGCTTGGAAGCGCTCTTTGCGGTGCTGATGTTGTAGAGCGAACTCCAGGCCACTCGGTCCATGCTCATGGTTACTTCTCCTGGCTTGCAGTGTGGTGGAGCTCCCGGACCGTGCCGTTTTCCAGGTGCCACCGGTAGTCGAGTCGAACGTTTTCCAGCAGCCGGCGGTCGTGCGTGACCAGCAGCAGCGCGCCGTCGTAGCTTTCAAGGGCCTCTTCCAGCTGCTCAATGGCCGGCAGGTCGAGGTGGTTGGTGGGTTCGTCCAGCACCAGCAGGTTCACGCCGCGTGCCTGGAGCAGCGCCAGGGCCGCCCGCGTCCGCTCCCCCGGCGACAGGGAATCCACCGTCCGGGAAGTATGGTCCGCCTTAAGGCCAAACTTTGCCAGGAGGGTGCGGACATCGGCGCTGTTCCAATCCGCCAGCACCGCTTCGACCGCGTCGCCCAACGGCAGGGCACCGTCGAGCAGCCCGCGGGCCTGGTCTATCTCGCCGACGGCCACGTTGGCACCCATGGAGGCATCGCCGTCGTCCGGTGCCTGGGTGCCCAGCAGCAGCCGCAGCAGGGTGGACTTGCCGGCGCCGTTCGGGCCCGTGATGCCCACGCGTTCGCCGCCGTTGAGCTGGAGGCTGACCGGTCCCAACGTGAAGTCGCCCTGGCGTGCCACGGCGTTGCGCAGGGTGGCGACGACGGCGCTGGAGCGCGGTGCCTGGCCGATGCTGAACTGGAGTTGCCATTCCTTCCGGGGCTCCTCCACGACGTCCAGCCGGGCGATCCGGGACTCCATCTGCCGGACCTTCTGCGCCTGCTTTTCCGAGGACTCGGTGCTGGCCGCGCGCCGGATTTTGTCATTGTCGGGGTTCTTCTTCATGGCGTTCCGTACACCCTGTGAGCTCCACTCACGCTGGGTCCGTGCGCGGGACACCAGGTCCGCCTTGGTGGCGGCGAAATCCTCGTACTTTTCGCGTGCGTGCCGCCGCGCCACGGCGCGTTCCTCGAGGAAGGCGTCGTAGCCGCCGTCGTAAACGGCCACACTGTTCTGCGCCAGGTCCAGCTCCACCACGCGGGTCACGCAGCGGGCCAAGAACTCGCGGTCATGGCTGACCAGCACCACACCGCCGCGCAGCCCCTTCACAAAGCCTTCCAGAGTGGCCAGGCCCGCAAGGTCAAGATCGTTGGTGGGCTCGTCCAGCAACACCACGTCGAAGCGGCTCAGCAGGAGGGCAGCCAGGGCCACCCGGGCGGCCTGGCCGCCGGAAAGTCCCGTCATCAGCGCTTCGGCGCCGGCGTCCAGCCCCAGGTCTGCAAGCACGGCCGGGATGCGGTCATCCAGGTCGGCGGCGCCGGAGGCCATCCACCGGTCGAAGGCACGGGCGTAGGCATCGTCAGCTCCCGGTGCGCCGGAACCCAGCGCTTCCGCCGTGGACTCCATCTCCAGGGTTGCTTCCGTGCAGCCGGTCCGGCGGGCAATGTAGGCCGCCACTGTTTCGCCGGCAACCCGCTCGTGCTCCTGCGGCAGCCAGCCAACGAAGGCGTCGGACGGGGCAAGGCTCACCGTGCCCTGCTGCGGCTGGTCGACGCCGGAGAGGAGGCGCAACAGCGTTGATTTCCCGGCGCCGTTGGCTCCCACGACGCCCACCACGTCGCCGGGGGCCACCGTCAGCGAGAGCCCGGAAAAGAGCACACGGTGGCCATGGCCACCCGAGATGTCTTTGGCAACAAGGGTTGCAGTCATCGATTCGTCCTTTCGCCGCTGCCCGGACAGCCGTCGGCGGCCGGCAGATGCGGCGTAAACCGGGCCGCGGCGCCGCTGGGGCTGCAGGACATAGAAGAACCCGCTGGTCCGGACTTGGGGGGTGTACGGACCAGCGGGCTCGACCATCAACTATAGACGAACTGGAACCATGGGCAAAATCGTCCGTCACGGCGCGGCCCCGGCGGCACGGTAAAATCATCCGCACCACCCGTTCTGCAGAGAGCCCTCCATGACCCTTTCCGCCAAGGCGTTCCAGCGCTGGCTGCAAGGCATCGCGCCCGATGCCAGCACGGCAGACGTCTGCAGGGTCTCCGGGATCAAGCGGACCACGCTGGCGCAGCAGCTGGTCCGGGGCAAGGTTTCCGTGAGCACAGTGGTCAGCATCAGCCGCGCATACAAGATCAACCCCGTCGCCGCGCTGGCCGGGTTTGACGCCTACACCGCCTTGGCGGGCCCGCAGCGCCCACCCACCAGGAGCGAGCTGGTCAGCCAGGTTTCCACTCCGGACCTTCTCCGGGCGCTGCTGGCCCGTCCCGCCATGGATGCAGCTTTGGGAGCGGCCGCTGCGCCCCTCAGCCGTGCCCCGCATGCCACCTCGGTGAAGAACTGGGTGGATGCCATAGACGACGGCGAGGTGCGGCACCGCGTTTCCGCCTCCACAGGAGTGGCGCCGCAGAACTATTCCGCCCAGTTGACCGCCAACCGGCTGTCCCCCGAGCTCGCCGTCGCCACTGCGCTGGCAGCTGGAGTGGGGCCGGCAGGCGGGCTGGTGGCCACCGGAATCATTACGGAGGAGGAGGCCGGTTGGCCTCCCGGTGCCCGGCAGGCGGCGCTGGACAGCCTCTCGGATGGAGAACTTACAGCCCTTGCTGGAGACCGGCTTCAGGCGATGGGCAAAGTGCTGCGCCGCCAGGAGCAGGACCAAGCGCAGACAGAAAAAATTTGGGAGAACCTGGGATGATCGAGACACTGCAGTGGACCACACTGGCGATATGCGCCCTTATGGCGGCGGCCCGCATCCCCAGCACCCTCCGGGGCGAGAACCGCTCCCTCTTCGGCATTTTCGCCTTGATGACCCTGGCCATCCTGCTGAGCATCCAGGAGCCCTACATCGTCATCGACCAGGCGTTGGGCGGGATCAACCTGGCCAACCTGCTGCTGCGCTTCGTCATCTTTGGCGCCATCTACTTCATGGGCATCCGCATCTCCAGAGGCTTCGGTGCAGAGAGCGCACACCGCCTCATTACGGGACGGGCCGGAATGCTGGTCCTTCTGGCTGTCTCCGTGGTCCTGGTTGGCGTCTTCTTCATGATGGACACCGCAGGTTCATCTGCGGGACTAAAGGCCATCTCCGACAAGGACGGCCGGAACTTCGCGCTTGTTGAGTTCTACGGTGCGGCAGGCAGGGCCTACCCGGCGTATGTGGGGCTGGCCTTGGTGCCGGCAATGGTCCGTGCGGTGCAGAACCGGCTGCCAGCCCTGGTGCGGGCAGCCTCCGCATTGCTAGCCCTGGGCGGAGTCGCCGTGGCCCTCACCCTGCTCTTCCCGGTGGTGCCGCCGTCCATGGACGCCCTGGAGTTCATCATCAACTACACGGCGGTACTCTGCTACGTCGTTGGACTGGCACTGATCTGGGCAGCCAGGGTGGTCAACGCGCGTACCGTGCGCAGGCGCAGGACATCTACCGAAATGTAACCTTCAGCCACTTTCACAAAATCATTAGAATATGAAACAATCATGAATGTGTGAAGGCGGGGCCGCCCGAGCGTTTTCGAACGGGGATAAATTCAAGGCGCTGGCCGCCCCGGGGGCCTTTGCACACATTGGGGGGATGAGTGGTGGCGGATCGTTGGGGACCGCCCCCACTCAGCCTATTTAAGGCACTTAAACTGCCGTCGCGCACTCGCTATTTCCGCGTAAACCTCATCGTCACCAGCTGGAACGGCCGGAGCGTGAGCTGGGCACCATTGTCCACGGGAACAATTCCGGGCGCGTCGGTGGGACGCTCCAGGAGATCCGTCGGCACCGCGCCCTTCATTGGGAAGTTGGCTGTGAGGGTTCCGGCGGACCGTTCGCCCAGCGACTCATAAAGCCGGACCACCACATCGCCCGATCCGTCCTGGGCGAGCTTCACGGCTTCAATGACAAGGGCGGGGTTGTTGACGGAGAAGAGCGGCTCCACCGCGGAGCCACCCCTGGCCAGCCGCGGCGCCAGGTTGGTTCGGTACCCTTCCTGGACGGCGGCGGCAATGTCAGCACCCGGCCGGATGGTGACTGTCAGCTCGTGGTGGCCGCGGTCGGCGTCGGGGTCGGGGAACTTCGGAGCGCGCAGCAGGGACAGGCGCACGGTAGTGGTGGTCCCGCCGTCGGATTCCCTGATGCTCCTGCCCACGTCATGGCCGTACGTGGATGCGTTTGCCACCGCCACGCCGTACCCGGGTTCACCTACGTGGATCCACCGGTGGGCACAGATTTCGAACTTCGCAGCTTCCCATGAGGTGTTGGTGTGGGTGGGCCGGAAGACGTGGCCGAACTGGGTCTCGGCGGCCGACCGGTCTGCCCGCACGTCGAGGGCAAAGCCAAGCTTCAGCAGCTTTTCGCGCTCCTGCCAGTCCACCGAGGTGGTGATTTCCAGTGAAGGGCTTCCGGTGGCCAGCGTGATGCGCTGGGTCAGCGGGGAGTTGCCGGCCAGCCGTTCCACCACCACCGCGGCACTGCCGCCTTCACTGGCCAGCCGGACTGACTCCGCGTGGACCAGCGGTGTGACGTTGCGCCGGTAGAACTCGTCAATGTCCCAGGCGTCCCACTCGTTGGGGGTGTCGCGGTGAATCTCCAGCAGGTTGCCGCGCTGGCCGGGAGCAATGGCCTCGCGGCCACTGGCATGGTCGCGCAGGGAGGCGAGGAGTCCGTCGGCGTCCACCACGGCCCGGATAACTCCGTTGTCCAGGATGTAGCCGCCGTTGTGGGCTGTGGCCTGCACCGGGTTCGGGGCCGCCAAGGCCTCTCCTGCAGCCAGCGCGCTTACCCCATCTCGGCCATGCGGCGCCGCGTTGAGGAGGAACTGCCGGTCACCCGGCCCCAGCATGGCGGCAGCAGCCCGGCTGATGATTGCTTCGAGCGCGGTTTCGATGGCCTGGTAGTTCCGCTCGGCGTCCTGGTGGACCCAGGCGATGGCGCTGCCGGGAAGGATGTCGTGGAACTGCTGCAGCAGCACCAGTTGCCAGAGGCGCTTAAGCTCTGCCTCCGGGTAGTTGAAAGCGCCCCCCGCACGGACCGCAGCCGTGGCGCACCACAGCTCCGCTTCCCGCAGCAGGTGCTCGCTGCGCCGGTTGCCTTTCTTGGTCCTGGCCTGGCTGGTGTAGGTGCCCCGGTGCAGTTCCAGGTACATCTCACCCACCCAAACGGGCAGGGCCGGGTAGTCTTCCTCGGCCTGCCGGAAGAAACTCTCCGCTGAGCCGATCCTGACTTTGGGTGATCCCTCAAGGTCCGCAGTCCGGGCGGCCGCCGCAAGCATTTCGCGGGTGGGTCCGCCTCCGCCGTCGCCATAACCGAACGGCACCAGTGACACGCTTCCGCGGCCGTGGTCCCGGTAGTTGCGCTCGGCGTGGGCCAGGTCCCTGCCGCTCAGGTCCGAGTTGTAGGTGTCCACCGGGGGAAAATGGGTGAACAGCCGGGTGCCATCGATCCCTTCCCAGTTGAAGGTGTGGTGCGGCATCCTGTTTGTCTGGTTCCAGGAGATCTTCTGGGTGAGGAACCACCGGCTGCCCGCGGCTTTCACGATCTGCGGCAGGGCGGCGCTGTATCCGAAGGAGTCCGGCAGCCAGGCCTCCCTGCATTCAATGCCGAATTCCGCCAGGAAAAAGCCCTTGCCCTCCAGGAACTGACGCGCCATGGCTTCGCCGCCGGGCATGTTGGTATCGGATTCCACCCACATGCCGCCGACGGGGACGAACTGGCCCGCCCGCACCTTTTCCCGGATCCTGCTGAACAGCTCCGGATACAACTCCTTGATCCATGCCAGCTGCTGTGCTGAGGAGCAGGAGAAGACGAAATTGGGGTCTTCATCCATCAGTGCCACGACGTTGGAGAACGTCCGGGCGCACTTGCGGATGGTCTCGCGGACCGGCCAGAGCCAGGCCGAGTCAATGTGCGCATGTCCCGTGGCAACCAGTTGGTGCGCGGACGCGTACGCGGGCCGGGCCAGGACTTCGGCGAGAGCATCCCTGCCTGCCGCAGCGGTGCCGGCAACGTCGTCCGGGTCCATCACATCCATCATGCGTTCAAGGGCACGGAGGATCTCATGGCGTCGGGGAAGCTCCAGCGGGAGTTGTTCCATCAGGCCTGCCAGCGTCCACACGTCCTGCTGCAGTTCCCAGACACACTGGTTGAGCTCAGCGATGGCGATGTTCCCCAGCCGGTACTGCGGCGCTCCCCCGGCCGTCGCCTTGTCCCCCAGCGGGGTGGCGGCGAAGGTCCAGCCCTGCGCCATGTCCGGGTTCGCTGCCGCCTCCACGTAGAAGTCCACTGCCATGCCTCCGCCCAGCAGCTTCAGCGGAATGTACTGGTTACGGGGTGAGATGGCCTTGATGATGGTCCCGTCCGGCCGCCAGGCAATGCCCTCACACTGGAACCCGGGCGCTTCGGTGGTGAACCCAAGATCCACCACCACCTCAACGGTGGTGTCCGGGCCGCCGCCCCAGGATTCCGGCACCTCCCCTTGCAGCCGCAGCCAGGTGGTGCCCCAGGGCCGGCCCCACGCGGCGCCGTGCTCCTGCGGCTGGAACTCCTGCCGCATTGCTTCGAGCGCGGGGACCGGTTCGCCGGGAGCTTCCCAGCTGCTCAGGGCAAGGGGAACTGTCCGACTGTAGACGGCAGGGGCAATGCGCTCGCGCACAAACCTGGCCAGGCGGACTTCCGTGATCCTGCGGTCGTCATGCAATATGAATCCTCTTTAGGCTCGTGGCTGGATCATCGCGTCCATTCGATGGACAAATCTACCCGCTGGCAGCACCTCAACCAACCCCTTCCAGGGCAGCCTTGGCCATCCCGGCAGAAACGGCCTATGCAATGGGCACGGCTGGGGCGGGGCGCAGGATCCGCGAATCCCCGGCGTAGACATTGAAACTTGTTTCCCGGCTGAACCCCGCCAGGGTCAGCCCGTTCGCCTCCGCCAGCTCCACCGCAAGGCTGGAAGGGGCACTGACAGCTGCCAGGACGGGAATTCCCGCAAGGGAAGCTTTCTGGACCAGTTCGAAGGATGCCCTGCCGGACACCTGGAGGACGGTTCCGGTCAGCGGCAGGAGGCCCTCGCGCAGTGCCCAGCCCACCACTTTGTCCACGGCGTTGTGCCGCCCGACGTCCTCGCGCAGGCACAGGAGCTGCGGGTCGCCGTCGTCCCCAATCCTGAACAGGCCAGCCGCATGCACGCCGCCGGTGTCCTCGAAGACACGCTGGGACTTCCGCAGCAGCCCCGGGAGGGCGGCCAGGACTTTGGCATCCACAGTCAACGGGTCCGCCCGCGGGCTGAAATGGGAGGACTTCTGCACGGCCTCGATGGAGTCGGTTCCACAGATGCCGCAGGAGCTGGATGTGTAGACCTTGCGGCCAGTGTCGGGAAGCGGGACGTCCGGCCGCAGCTGGGCTTCCACTACGTTGAAGGTCTGGACGCCGTTCTCGTCCTCGCCGGCACAAAAGCGGAGCGAGACCAGCTGCTCGGCAGCCCAGATGACGCCCTCGGAGACCAGGAACCCGGCCACCAGGTCAAAGTCGTCCCCCGGAGTCCGCATGGTGACCGAATAGGAAAGGCTGCCCAGCCGGATTTCCAGGGGTTCCTCGACCGCGAGGACGTCCTCGCGATGCCGGACCGGGTATTCCAGGGCCTTCGGCGAACCGTCCAAAACATACTTGTGCACTTTGCGGCGCTGGGTTACTCGTCCCATGTTCCACCTTGCCTGTTCATTACTCCATCATGGCATCAACAGGGCCCGCCTCAGCCCAGGAGCGCGCTCCAGTCCACGGGTCCACTCGCTGCCGGTTTGCCCTTGGGCTGGGCGCCCCTGGCGTTGCTGCGCGGTTTGGTTTTGGCCGGGCCCTCCTGGGCGCGGGGTATGGGCGGCCCCCAGGGCAGGGCGAATGCGGGCACCGGCTCCCCAAGCTGCACGCCATGCGGGGGCACTACGAGCACACCATCGGCAGCGGCCAGTCCCCGCATCATTCCCGGGCCTGTATGTTGTGCCGGGGACGCCATCCCGTACAGCAACCGGAACGGCATCAGCCGGGTACGGCCGGGATCCGGCTCGATCATCGTCCCGCAAGGCACCTCCTCCACCGCCGGCATGGCGCGGTGCCCCAGTGCGCCCAGCAGTGGGGCACCTACTGTGGAGAGGGCCATCATGGCTGCCAGCGGATTACCGGGAAGTCCCAGGACAAAGCGTCCGTCCGGCAGTTCGGCGAGGACCGCGGGATGCCCCGGGCGCATGGCCACGCCGTCGATAATGAGGCGGCCGCCGAGTTCGGCCACCGCCCGCCGGAGGTGGTCCGTTCCCGAGCGCCCGGTGCCCCCGGTGGTAATGACGACGTCGGCCGGCAGGTCCGGCGCGCCCGGCACCTCCGGCAGCACGTCCTCGAGCGCCGCCAGCCATTCGTCGTACGAGTCGCCGATCCGCTGCTGCCCGCCGGGGATGCCGCCCAGCATTGAGACGACGTCGGGCATTTGCGGACCGAAGGTGTCGCGCACCTGGCCGGGAGCCGGCGTGCCGTGTTCCACCACCTCGGACCCGGTCAGCACCAGGCGCACTACGGGCTTCCCCTGGACCTGCAGTTCGTCGTAGCCGGCCAAAGCGGCCAGTGCCAGGTGGGCCGGGTTGAGCTCCACCCCCGCTTTGACCAGGATGTCCCCTTCCAGGGCTTCTTCCCCGGCCTTCCGGATATGCTCCCCCGCGCGGGGCTCGCCGGGGCGGGCCTTGCCTCCGGTCATCAGGACAGGAAGTCCTTCATCGTCCTGCCCAAGGACTGCACTCTCCGTGCGAAGAACTGCCTTGCCGCCGGCGGGGATCAGGCCACCCGTCGCGATGGGGCTGGCCTGGTGCGGCGCCAGCCGGGTGCCGGGCTCCACCGGTATCCAGGGGCCGCTTCCGTTGACCACCCAGCCGTCCATGGCTGACGAGGCATAGTGGGGCATGTCCTGGAGGGCAACGATGTCGCGGTCGAGTTTGCGGCCCAACGCGATCCGCAGGGGCACCGGCCCCGGCGGAATCGGTGTTGCGGCGTCGAACGCAGCCCGCCGGGCCTCTTCCCAGGTATGGGCCAGATGGTGATGGGCTGCATGCCCTTCTTCAACTGCCCGGAAATCCGGGCCACCGGATGCGCCTGTGCCGTGTCCAGGGGTACCGGGTCCAGGGGTACCAGGACCTGTCATACCGGGTTCAGTCAGCCCCTGTTCGGTGGCTCCCGGTGCCGTCATACCGGCCAGGGGCCCCACGTCGCTGCCAGGTGGCGCCTCCGAATCGCCCTGGGGTTCTGCAGTCATTCGCCGGGAGTCCCGGCGGCGGCCTCGGCCTCGTAGTCCTTTGCCAGCGTGCGGGCAACGGCAAGTGCCGCGTCCATTGATTCGGCATCCATTTCCCTGCCTGGAGCGGCAGCCAGGCCTGCAGCGAAGCCGGCAATAAAAGTGGTGAGCGGGGCCGCCGGCCGGACTACGGCATGGGCGGCAACACCTGCAAGCGCGAGCACCGCGTTGACGTCCACCTGGACATCCTCAAGCTTGTACGCCTGGAGAAGGGCCCTGCACCACTCCTCCAGCGTTTCGTCCTGGCTCTTCACGAATTGCCTCCCACGTTTACTCCGCCCGAATGCCGGTCCTGGCCTTCACGCTGGTTAACGGCGGCAATCCCCAGCGCGGCAACGTCACCCCAGGTATCCACATCGGCTGTGGATCCGGCAGGGACTGTGACAAGCTGCACGTCCAGACTAGCAAGGAGCGCCCTGACAGAGCCGTTGACCAAGGCATCGCGGGCGGCAAGGGCCTTGCAGGCTTTAGTTAACTCAGACGTGCGGTAAAAACCTGCCAGCGGCTGCGCCCTGCCGTCCTCGGCACAGGCCATGACACCGCCGGATGTCCCTTCCATGGAGGGGACCAGCGCGTCAAGCAGCGCTGCCACCGCTTGCGATGCCAACGGCATGTCGCAGGCCAGCACCAGGGTGTAAGGCGCCCCGCCACCGTTGCCCGTCCCTGCATGGTGGGCCGCCAGCACCTCCAGTCCGGCGGCGATCGCTGCCGCGGGGCCCGCGAATCGCGGTTCCTCCCGGCACGTCAAAAGGTCGGCAGGCCAG
This sequence comes from Arthrobacter sp. SLBN-112, assembly GCF_006715225.1. Classification (NCBI taxonomy): domain Bacteria; kingdom Bacillati; phylum Actinomycetota; class Actinomycetes; order Micrococcales; family Micrococcaceae; genus Arthrobacter; species Arthrobacter sp. SLBN-112. The sequence goes on along the minus strand of NZ_VFMU01000001.1, from coordinate 1,957,789 downwards.
GCCGGCAGGGGTTGCGCGGCCGATGGCCGGTGCGGCACGAAGTCCGTGTCGCCCACAACGACAGTAAGCCCGGCCCCCGCGGCAGCAGCCACAGCGCGTTCCAGGAGGGTTTGGCCCTGGAAGACCAGCGACTGCTTGGGCGTGCCGCCCAGCCGCGATGACCTTCCGCCGGCCAGGACCACGGCGTCAAAGGCAAGGCTGTTCACTTCCACTCCCCCAGCCTAGCCACCGGCCCACCGGCCGGCAGCACCTGAGGTCAAGGGCGGCATGCGGGGTCAGGCGAAGGTCACGCGACAGACAGTTCGATGCGGGGGGCAGCGGGTCAAGCAGCGCGTTCCGGAAGCAGGAAGGGATCCCACGCCGGCGTGGGCTTCTCCAGCTCCTTGATTTGCCAGATGGTTCCGTGCGGAGGTTCCGGCACGAACCGCAAGGTCCATCCCATCTCGGCGGGAGTGTGGTCGCCTTTGACGTTGTTGCACCGCAGGCAGGCGGCCACCAGGTTCTCCCACGAATCGGCCCCGCCCCGGGATTTCGGATGCACGTGGTCAATGGTGTGCGCCGCTTTCCCGCAGTAGGCACATTTATGCCCGTCGCGTCGGAGCACGCCTCTACGGCTGACGGCCGTGGAGTGGTTGTACCGGGGGCGGATGTAGCGGTTGAGGAGGATCACGGACGGACGCCCGAGGACGTCGGTGGGGCCCACCACGGGGTCGTCCCCCTCGGCCACCACACTGGCCTTGCCTGTAAGCACAAGCACCAGCGCCCGGCGGAAGGTAATAACCGCCAGCGGTTCATATCCAGCATTCAGAACGAGAGTGCGCATGCACTTACCTCTTCACGGCCGCACCCGTCAGGGGCACGAGGGCCGGCTGCCCTCGGCATGTCCGGGCTATGGATCGACATCACAAGAGTAAACAAAGAAGTGCAGAATCAGGAAATCTCCGCCCGGGAGCCCTCCCACCGCTGATACGCCAAAAAGGTGATACGCCAAAAAGGGGCCGCCCCGTTGGGGGGCCCCTTTAAGCGCCAAGGACCCCCGCCTCGATGACGGGGGTCCTTGGGACATTTTGAGGCTGGCGGCCGTTCACGCCAGCGCCGGAATGCCTAGTTGACGCGGATGAAGACCGGGCCGGATCCAACGTTTGCGCTGAAGACCACAGTCTGGTTTCCGTTGTAGCCGCCGTGGACGGCCATGCCGTTTCCTGCGTAGACAGCAATGTGGGCCATGCCCGCGCCGCCGTCAGCGTAGTAGATCAGGTCGCCCGGCTGTGCTTCGGCTGCACTCACGGTGCGGCCCAGGGACAGGTAGCCGGCGGGCCAGTCGTGGAAGTGGATTCCGACGGCGGCCAGCGAGTTGGTGACCAGCATGGTGCAGTCCTGCATCACGCCGAGCTGTGCGTAGGCGGCGGAGAGGATGGCGGCACCCTTGCCGCTGGCGGATGCCTGGGCTGCGGGAGCGGCAGGAGCAGCGGCGGTGGCAACCTTGGCCGTGACCTTGGGAGCAGCAGCGGGCTGGGCTGCAGGAGCGGGAGCGGCTTCCTGCACCTCAACCTCGGGCTCAGGCTCGACGACGGGAGCCGGCGTGGTGGTCACGGCAGGCTTCTCGTAGCTGATGGAGATGGTGGAAGCCGCGGAAATCGGGGCGTCGACAGCGGATTCAACTTCCAACGCGGAAGCCGGAGCGGAATCGCGCTTGACGTTGGCGTCGGCAGCGTTGGCCGCGATGCCGCTGGTCAGGACCAGGCCGGAAGCCGCAGCAATAACCGCAGCCTGGCGGCCCATGCCGCCTGCGTTGTCGCTGACAGCCTTGGCAATGACAGCGATTGAGTTGGTTTTGGTGACCTCGGCGCGATGCCGTGCGGTGGCACGAGTCGTCATCAGTTCTCTCTTTCGTTTTTCCCTCGAACCGCAGGTGGGCAGGCGAAGGGTGTTGGACGCGCCGGCATCTTGGGGGTACGCCGGCGCATCCCGAACGGGGATGTGGTTTTTAGCGAAGAAGCTTTGGGCAAAGAAAAAGCCCTTGGAGCGTGAAGCCCAAGAACTATTTGCTGTAGTGGTAGTACGTGGAGGAACCGGTGGCTGCGGGCGAGTGGAGCAGCGTGCCCTGCGAGGGGTTGAGTGCGCTGATCATCATGCCGTTGCCGACGTAGATGCCGACGTGAGCGCCACCGTTCTGGACAACCAAGTCACCCGGCTGCGGTGCGGAGGTGGGGGTCATGATGTTCCACGCGTTGGTGCGGGGGATGCTGATTCCGGCCTGCGCATAAACCCACTGCACGAAACCGGAGCAGTCCCAGCCCGTGACGGGGCTGGTGCCGCCCCATACGTAGGAGTGGCCGATGCCGGTGTAGGCGATAGCGGCAATGCCCGAGGTTGCCGCAGCGGATACGGACTCTTCCGCCTTGGCGGCCGGGGAAGCCTCCTGGCCCGCAGTGGCGGTGTTGGCGGCGCGGTTCGCTGCTGCAGTGGACTGGGTACGTACCGCTTCAACCTTGGGAGCGGCGGTGGTCTTGACGACCGGACGCTCGAAGGACACCGTGGCCGTGGGGGCAGCGGTGACGGCGAGTGCGCTCTGGGCCGAACCGGACTCGGTGGAGGCAGAGACACCGGCAGTGGTGTCAGCTGCCGTGGCGGGCAGTCCCATGCTCAGGATGAGGCCCGAGGCGGCTGCGACAACGGCAGCCTGGCGGCCTACGGTCCCGGCATTTGCGCTGACAGCCTTGGACATGGCGTCCAGGGGGTTGGTGCGAACCGTTTGCGCACGGTGGCGCGCAGAATGATGGCGTGAAGACACGAAGGTAGCCTCTCCCAATGCCTGCGAGGTGAGCTGTCGGATTCGGATGGGAGTCACCCGGCCACGCTGCTTCCTGGGAAGCTTTGTGACTTAACCCCAAGGCCTTCTGGAAATGAAGGCCAAAATTGGTTCCCCCGCCCCTGCCAGACGATGAAATGCGAACGGACCTTGAGCGGTGGCAGAGTTAGGCAATCCACTCAAGAGCGTCAACTTCGGAAAAGTTGACGCGAGTTAGACGGTACAGCAGTTTTGCTTCAATGTCACATTCAGGTCACGGCGGGTCACGATGATCTGAGAGTGAGCAATCATTCTGTTAGAGCCAGCCCATCGGATCGACCACTTCGCCGTTGACCTGGACCTCGAAGTGCAGGTGGCAGCCGGTGGATGCCCCGGTGGTGCCGCTCAATGCCACGACCTCCCCGCGGGAGACGGTTTGGCCCACCTTGACGTTGAAGGACGAGAGGTGGTTGTAGGTGGTTTCCAGCCCGTTGCCGTGGTCGATGACCACGCGGTTTCCGCCGCCGAACTGGTGCCAGCCCGCGAAGGTGACCGTCCCTGTTGCGGCCGCCAGGACCGAGGTGCCGCACTGCGCCGCGAAGTCCTGGCCCCGATGGAAGTCTCCCGAGCCTCCGGTGATAGGGCTGACGCGGTAACCGAAGGGGGAAGCGGTGGCGAGGGACGACAGGGGTGCGGCCAGGGTGCCGGCCGAAGCGGCACGCGTGACGGAGCCGGCGGACTGTGCGCTTAGGAGCTGCTTCAGCTTTCCGTCCGGGTCCGCCTGCGTCACCACGGCGGAGCGGCTGAAGTCCACCTGCGCTCCGACATCAGCGGAAATCTGCGGCTGCGGACTAACGGCGGAAGCAGCCATGGGGGCGTTGCCCGCGGCATCCGTGGCCATAACGGGACTCGTGGCGGGCACCGTGACCGTCAGCACCAGGCCTGTGGCGGCGAGTGCCATACCGGCCTTTTGGCCGATGCCGCTGGCGGCGGCAAACTCCGTCATCTGCCGGAAGGGACCCCGGCGGCGGCGCGCGTCGCGATGCAGGTCGCGGGGGCGCTCCGCTGCGACGACTTCGGCAACCCGGGGTGCCGAAGGGGGGCCGGCCGCGCGTCGGCGGCCCCGTGAGGTCTGCATGGTCAAGAAGGGTTCCTCTCTGGAAGAAGCCTGCGGAGTTAGCTGTCGGATTCGGGTCAGAGAGTTCAAAGACCCGGTCCGCCGTAGGCAAGCTTCTGCGCAGGGGTATTCCCGGAAGAATCCTTCACTGGAGAGGCTTGCTGCTGACGGACTTCACCCCAAGGCAGTCCCCCGCTGCCGCTTGTGGTTCCCCCGCCTCTGCCAGTAACGAACTCGTTCACCTGGCCCGCTGGCAGAGCTCGGCTCCGGGTCAGGTAACGCTTATGTATCAACGCTTGGTTCCACTATAGGGGCTTAAGTCCCTAGGTAACAATTCCGTTACCTTTGCGTGGACTCCCCTGCCTGGGGTATGGAAGGTGCCGGACCCATCCTAATTGACGGCAACGAAGACGTGCGCAGCAACCTCGGGCGGCAGCTCCAGCGCCCCTTCGATCCCCGGGACCCGAACGGAAATGTACTCGCCCACGCGTTCCAGCGTCACCGCAGCACCAGGCCGGATCCCGCCCTCGTCCAGCTGGGCCAGCAGTTCCGGTTCCACCTGGATTGGCTCCGCCAAACGGCTGATGGTCACGCCCGAGGCCGGCCCATAGTTCTTCATTGCTTCCACCAGGCTGATGGCGCCGTCGGCAAAGCCGCGGCCCGCCTGGCCTCCCAGCGCAGCAAGCCCCGGAATGGGATTGCCGTAAGGCGATTCGGTGGGGTGGCCCAGCATCTCGTAGATGCGCCGCTCCACCCGCTCGCTCATGACGTGTTCCCAGCGGCAGGCTTCGTCATGGACGTAGGCCCAATCCAGGCCGATGACATCTGCCAGGAGGCGTTCGGCCAGCCGGTGCTTGCGCATGACCTCCGTGGCGCGCTTGCGGCCTGTATCCGTGAGTTCCAGGTGGCGATCACCGGAGACGACGACAAGTCCGTCCCGCTCCATGCGGCCGATGGTCTGGGAGACGGTGGGCCCGGAGTGGCGCAGGCGTTCGGCGATACGGGCCCTGAGGGCGACGATGTTTTCTTCCTCAAGCTCCAGAATGGTCCTGAGGTACATCTCCGTAGTGTCGATCAGATCCGTCATCCAGCTCAGCTCCTCGAGCGCAGTACCTTGCGTTGTCCCACCGTATCGCCTCTTCCCGCGAAGTAGTCCGGGGGAAAGCTTAGCCTATTTTGACTTTGTCCGAATAGCTGCGCGCCAAAGGGCTGGGCGGGACGGGCACGTCTCACTGTCCGGACTATGACGTACCCGGCTCCCGCCCCCGGCGGCCGTTCAGGCAGAATGGGAGTGGCCTGCAGCCCAGCCACCGCGCGCCCTGCCGGCCACCACTGCCCGCCCTTCCGGACCATATATTTCGTCCCCGCCGAATTGGAGCACCTGTGAGCGACACCAGCATCACGATCCCCGCCGACCTCCTGCCCCAGGACGGGCGGTTCGGGGCTGGCCCGTCAAAGGTCCGGCAGGAACAGATCGACGCGCTGGCAGCGGCTTCCAGGACGATCCTTGGCACCTCGCACCGGCAGGCGCCCGTCAAGAACCTGGTCGGTTCGGTCCGGGAAGGGCTGAGCCAGTTCTTCCGTGCCCCGGACGGCTATGAAGTAGTCCTCGGCGTCGGCGGCTCCACCGCCTTCTGGGACATTGCGAGCTTCGGCCTCGTGGAGAAGAAGGCCCAGCACCTGTCCTTCGGTGAGTTCGGGTCCAAGTTCGCCGCCGCCACCAACAAGGCACCCTTCCTCGAAGCCTCCTCCATCATCAAGTCCGAGCCCGGCACCCGGCCCGCAGCCCAGGCCGAGGCCGGCGTGGACGTCTATGCCTGGCCCCAGAACGAAACCTCCACAGGTGTTGCAGCCCCCGTCCAGCGCGTGTCCGGGGCAGACGAAGGATCGCTGGTCCTCGTGGACGCAACGTCCGCGGCCGGCGGCCTGGACGTGGACGTTGCCCAAAGCGATGTCTACTACTTTGCCCCCCAGAAGAACTTTGCCTCCGACGGCGGCCTCTGGCTGGGCCTGTTCTCCCCCGCGGCGCTGGAACGTGCCGCCGCCATCAAGGCCAGCGGCCGCTGGATCCCGGACTTCCTGGACCTGCAGACCGCCATCGACAACTCCCGCCTGAACCAGACGTACAACACGCCGTCGCTGTCCACGCTGGTAACCCTGGATTCCCAGGTCCAGTGGCTGAACTCCAACGGCGGCCTGGACTTCGCCTCCAAGCGGACCGCCGATTCCGCCGGCCGTATCTACAGCTGGGCCGACGACTCGGAGTTCGCCACCCCGTTCGTCACCAATCCGGAGGAACGCTCCAACGTCATCGCCACGATCGACTTCGACGAGTCGGTTGACGCCGCCACCGTGGCCAAGGTCCTGCGCGCCAACGGCATTGTGGACACCGAGCCGTACCGGAAGCTGGGCCGCAACCAGCTGCGCATCGCCACCTTCGTGGCCATCGAGCCCAGCGACGTCTCGGCGCTGCTGGCCAGCATCGACTACGTGGTGGGCCAGCTGCGCAAGTAACCCTAGTTAATGCACGACGGCGCCGCCCGGGTTTTCCCGGGCGGCGCCGTTTGTTTGTGGTCAGGAAGTCTTTGCTTCGTCGCCAGGCTCCGCGACGTCGCCAGGTCCGCCGCCGTCGTCGTCATGCCCTTGACCGCCAGGTTCCTGCTGCCCTGCAGGCAGCTCTTCCGGAGTCTCCTGCCCTGGCTCCTGCTGTTCGGGCTCCTGCTGTTCGGGCTCCTGCTGCTGCTCGTCCTCGGGACGGACACGTTCGGCCCACGGCACCCACTCCGGGGCCAGGATGGACTCCTCGGACGGCAGCAGGCCCAACTCGTTGACTGTGACCGCCTTGGAGCGCGAGTTGCGGGTCAGCACCGCGTACCACTGCCAGCCCGCGTAACCGGGCAGCCGGGACTCGAACAGGTGCGTGACCAACCGGTCGCCCTCGCTCTTGGCTGCCAGGTGCGCCCCGATGGTGCCGGCCGGGGTGATGCCTTCCACTGCGGTCCGGGCAGCGTCCACCGCCGCGGCCAGGAAAGCATCGGGCTTGCCCGTACGCCACACGGGCACGCCTGCCTTGCGCTTGGGCGGAGTCTTGGCAGCCTGCTCCTGCACTGGCGTGCCCGGCTGTTCAGATTGGGGGTCCATGGGCGCCTAAACGTCCAGCTCGTCGGCGACCTTGCGCAGGGCGGCAGCAATGGCCTTGCCCTTGTTGCCGTCCGGGTACTTGCCCTTGGACAGGGTTCCGGACAGGTTGTCCAGGACGGTCACCAGGTCCTGCACCAGCGGGGCGAGGTCCTTCGCGCTGGGGCGCTTGGCCTTGGCGATGGACGGTGTCTTGTCCAGCACCCGCAGGCCCAGGGCCTGGGCGCCCTTGCGGCCATCCGCCACGCCGAATTCCACCCGGGTGCCCGCTTTCAGTTCCGTCACTCCCTCGGGCAGTGACGACTTGGGCAGGAAGACCTCCTGGCCGTCTTCGCCCGCGAGGAAGCCAAAGCCCTTGTCCTTGTCATACCACTTGACCTTGCCGGTAGGCACGTAATCAACCTTCTTCGTTCTGCTGTCATGAGACACGGCCCGCTGCCACCGCGTCCGCATTGTTGTGCGGGTTCAGGGTATGGCCAGCGCAAACCGTGTTGGTCTGTATCCTTCAAGGTTATCCTGCCGCATGCCCTAATCATGCTTCCGGCCGCACCGTTCCGCCCCGGGCGCAAGCTCCACGGCTTTCACGGGCGGCGGCCCGGCCGCTGTACCGTTACGTCCATGACTCCATCGCGTTACCGGCGGCCATTGATGGTCCTCGCCGCAGTTATTGCCGTGCTTTCCCTCGTCGCTGTGGGAACGGTCATGGCGCTGGCCTTCGCGAACTCCGTCGCCCCCGCATGGGTCACCTACTCGGCCCTGTACGGCCTGCCGGTGGCCTTCATCCTGATGCTCCTGCTGGTCCTGGACGGCGTTGCCGCCCGGCGGCGGGCGGAGAAGCGGGAGCCGCGGTAACGTTGAACTGATGTCCCTCATTCGTGCGCTCGGCAAGGACCTGGAAGCGCGCAGCAACGACTCGTTGCGCGCGTTGTTCGCCGCGCGGCCGGACCTCATTTCCCCGCCTGTTCCGGACTTCGCTGCACTGGCGGCCCGGGCCAGTTCGCGGGTCAGCGTGCAGCGCGCCCTGGAGCGGCTCAACCGGCCGCAGATGCAGGTCCTCGAGACCCTCCATCTGTGCACCAATACAGATACCGGCCACAGCGCCTCGGCGGAGGGCCTGCACCAGCTGGTCCGGGGCGCGTCGCTGCCCGTCATCGAACAAATCATGGGCACCCTGCAGGAACTTGCCCTGGCGCACCCTGCCGTTCCCCCGCACGGCACCCCTCCCCAGGCTGCCGGTCAACACTTCTATCTCCCCGTCGGCTCCCTCAAGGATGTGGTGGGAATCTATCCCGCCGGATTGGGCCGCAGCTACACCGAGCTGGTCCGCCTGCAGCCGGCCTTCGCCCAACGGGTGGTCCAGCTGGTCTCCGAGCTGCACCGCAGCGGATTTGCCATCCACGATGCCACCACGCCCATGGAGGCGGCCCTTGCGCTCCAGCACTGGACCTCCTCCCCCGAGGCGCTGCGGGACATCCTCGCCAACGCTCCGGAGCGGACGACGGCGCTGCTCGCCAGATTCCGCAACTGGGCCATGGGTGCCGTCCCCCAGGCGCAACGGAAGGCATCTGTCACCACGGAGGGTTCCGACGTCGGGCCCGTTGACTGGCTCCTTGCGCGCGGCCTGCTGGTTCCGCTGGACGCCGCCCACGTGGAGCTGCCGCACAGCGTTGGGCTGGCCCTGCGCGGCGGCGCGATCATCAACGACTTCACCCTGTCACCCCCGGTTCCGGAGCTGGGCCGGACCACCGCGGCGCTGCGCAGGAACGCAGCGCTCAGCGCCATCTCGGAAACCCTGCGGCTGGTCTCCGAACTGTTGCATGCGGTCAGGGAAACCCCGCTGGCCACGCTGCGCAGCGGCGGGGTGGGGGTCCGCGAGATGCGCCGCCTGTCCGACCTGCTGCGCATCGACCAGGACGCGGCTGGCCGGTTGCTGGAGCTGTGCGGGCTGGCGGGGCTGATCCGCCTCGACGTCGACTCGTCGTCATGGATGCAGCCGCCGCAGCTGGAGTGGCTGGTGCTGCCACGGCAGGAACAATGGCTGTGGCTGGTGAACGCCTGGCTGGCCAGCGAGCGCGTGCCGTCCATGGTGGGCCAGCCCGTGAACACGGTGCCCGGGGGCACGTCCCGGGGCGCATCGGGAATCACCATCGCGGCATTGTCCGCCGGGGCGCAACGACCTGACGCGCCCGTGGTCCGCAAGCGCATCCTGGAGATCCTGCACGAACTCACGCTCGAAGCCGAAGGACCGGACGGCGCCGTGCCCGTCCTTGATGCCGCTGCGGTCCTGGAGCGTGCGGAGTGGTCACAGCCGCGGATGGCCCGGCGGTTCAGTTCCCTCATCCGCGGGGTCCTCGCCGAGGCGGAACTGCTGGGCCTGGTGGGATCGTGTGCCCTGAGCCAGTTAGGGAGCGCTTTCGCCGAAGACGACCCCGATGCGGCCCTCGCCATCCTGGGCGAGCACCTGCCGGCGGCCCTGAACCACGTGCTGCTGCAGGCCGACCTCACCGCGGTTGCCCCCGGCTACCTCGCTCCCGCCCTGACCGAAAAACTCCTGGTCATGGCCGATGCCGAGGGGCGGGGCCCGGCCACCATCTACCGGTTTTCGGCGGCGTCCATCAAGCGGGCACTCGACGAGGGCTACGACGCCGCCGGCCTGCTGGCTTTCCTGCGGGAACACTCGGCCACCGCTGTTCCCCAGCCGCTGGAGTACCTGGTGGAGGACACTGCTTCGCGGCACGGCAGCCTTCGCGTGGGCCAGGCCGCAAGCTTTATCCAGAGCGATGATGAAGCCGCGCTTCGGGAGTTGCTGGCGGGACCCAAGGCGGCGCAGCTTGGCCTGGCCAGGCTTTCCCCCACGGTCCTGACGTCATCGGCACCGCCGCGCGAACTGGCCGCCGTACTCAAGAATCTGGGCCTGTCCCCGTCCGTCGACGGGGCCGAACCTGCGCACCTCCGCAGGCCTGCCGCCGCGCAGGAAAGCCCCCGTCCCGTGTACACCGCTCCGGGAATCGCGCCGCCGGCGGAGGAGGTTGAAGCCCAGCTGGACGTCCTGCGGCAGGCGGGCCCCGCCGTCGGACACCACTCCGGCGCCACGGACGGCGAGGCAGCCACCCAGCTGGGGCTTGAAGCGCTGCAGCGGGCCATCCGGCTGAAGCAGCGGATCAACATGAACGTGGTGGACAACCTGGGGAATGCCAGCCTGGAAGTTGTTGTTCCGCTCTCTGTAAGCGGGGGCCGGGTCCGCGTGTTCGATCCTGCCAAGGACACCGAACGGGTCCTGTCCGTCCACCGCATCATCGACATCGAGGCCGCAGAAGAACTGCGCCAGTAAAGGATTCCCCGCGTGACCGACGGACCCCTGATCGTCCAAAGCGATAAAACCATCCTCCTCGAGGTGGACCATGAGCTGGCCACCGAAGCGCGGCACGCCATCGCGCCGTTCGCTGAGCTGGAGCGGGCCCCAGAGCACATGCACAGCTACCGGCTGACCCCGTTGGGGCTGTGGAACGCGCGCGCCGCCGGGCTGGACGCGGAAAAGGTGCTGGACGCGCTCCTGAAGTACTCGCGCTTTCCGGTTCCGCACTCGCTGCTGATCGACGTGGAGGAAACCATGTCGCGGTACGGCCGGCTGCGCCTCGAAAAGGACCCGCGCCACGGACTGGTGATGCGGACGGACGACTATCCGGTCCTGGAAGAAGTGATCCGTGCCAAGAAGATTGCGCCGCTGCTGGGCCCGAGGATCGACGGCGAGACGGTGGTTGTGCACGCCTCCCAGCGCGGGCAGCTCAAGCAGCTGCTGCTGAAGCTCGGCTGGCCGGCAGAGGACCTGGCCGGCTATGTGGACGGCACCCCGCACCTGATCTCGCTCAACGAGGACGGCTGGGAACTGCGGCCCTACCAGCGCCTGGCCAGCGAGAACTTCTGGGCGGGCGGCAGCGGCGTAGTGGTGCTGCCCTGCGGCGCCGGCAAGACGCTGGTGGGGGCTGCCGCCATGGCCACCGGGTCCACCACCACGCTGATCCTGGTCACCAACACCGTCGCCGCCCGGCAGTGGAAGGACGAACTGCTTCGGCGCACCTCCCTCACGGAGGAGGAAGTGGGCGAATACTCCGGGGCCCTGAAGGAGGTCCGGCCGGTGACCATCGCCACCTACCAGGTACTGACCACCAAGCGCGGCGGCATCTACCCCCACCTGGAACTGGTGGACGGCCACGACTGGGGACTGATCATCTACGACGAGGTCCACCTGCTGCCGGCACCGATCTTCAGGATGACCGCCGACCTCCAGGCCCGCCGCCGCCTTGGGCTGACCGCCACGCTGGTGCGGGAAGACGGGCGCGAAGGCGAGGTGTTCAGCCTGATCGGGCCCAAGCGGTACGACGCGCCCTGGAAGGACATCGAATCCCAGGGCTACATCGCGCCGGCCGACTGCGTGGAGGTCCGCGTCGACCTGCCAAAGGACGAACGCGTTGCCTACGCCATGGCCGACGACGCCGACAAGTACCGGTTGTGCGCCACCTCCGAATCCAAGACGCAGGTGGTGGAGCAGCTGGTGGCACGGCACGCCGGAGAGCAGCTGCTGGTGATCGGCCAGTACATCGACCAGCTGGACGACCTCGGCGAGCGCCTGCAGGCACCGGTGATCAAGGGCGATACCTCCGTCAAGGTGCGGCAGAAACTCTTTGACGCGTTCCGCGCCGGGGAACTGCAGACCCTTGTGGTGTCCAAGGTGGCCAACTTCTCCATCGACCTGCCGGAGGCCTCGGTGGCCATTCAGGTCTCCGGCTCCTTTGGCTCCCGGCAGGAGGAGGCGCAAAGGCTGGGGCGGCTGCTGCGGCCCAAGAAGGACGGCCGGGCGGCGCGCTTCTACTCACTGGTGGCACGGGACACCCTGGACCAGGACTTCGCCGCCAAGCGCCAACGGTTCCTGGCCGAGCAGGGGTATGCCTACCGGATCATGGACGCCAAGGACGTGCACGCGGCGGAGTAGCCAGCGTGCACGCCACTCACGTCACGCCCTCGGAGCTGTCCCGCTCCATGGTGCCTGTCCTGGGGTCGAGCTGCGGACGTTCGTAGGCCAGCTCCCCGCCGCTGCGGCCGCCGTAGGGACGGCCGTGGTCCGCAAACTCCTCCCGGAAGAAGGCCAGGCACCACTGCCCCATCTGGATCCTTGCCCCTGTCCGCAGGACAGATGGTCCGGTCCGGGAGACGCTGCCGCTCACGGGCCCGTTCGGCACCAGGACGTATTCGTCCTGCCCGTCGTGCCTGATTTCGGCGTGCAGCTCCTCCAGGCCGTCCAGCCGGACATCCGCCCCCGCACCGCTCCCGATCGTTGTCACGTCTGCCGTGAGGGTTACCTCCCGCGGGATCTGTCCCGTCCAGGTCGCGGCGTCCTGGACAAAGATCAGCCGCGGCCGGCCACCGCCCCTGGCGTAATGGGTGGTGGTGATGCGGCGCTTGATCTTCCGCTGGACGGTAGGCACCAGCGGCAGGGGTGTGGACGGCGGCAGCAGCGGCATGCCTTTGGGCTTCCGCCTGCCCTGCCGGACCAGCGGCAGCAGGGAGCCGAGCTTCCCGAGCTTGATGTGAGGCGAACGCGTAATCAGCCGCTGTGAGGCAGGGCTGTCCACCTTGCCCAGGCTGAGGATGTCTCCGTCAGGGCCGGCCACGGTGATGCTGACCCCCTTGCCGGCCAGCAGCTCTGCCAGCGGTTTGATCTCCTCCAGGGAGGGAAGCCCACCGCCGGTCAAGGGTGCCAGGCCCGCCAGGGACACCGTCACTTCGGTCCCGGAAGCCTTGGCGCTGCCCGTTGTGACAGCGCCGGCCCCATCCGTGTATGAGAAGTCCAGATCAAGGTCCAGACGGTACTCCGGCATGGCCGTCAGCCGCGGTTCGCGTCCGACCCGGCGGCATCCCTGTCACTGGTGGTGACGCGCAGGCTGCCGTTGAGCTTCCAGGTGGCACGCGGCGCATCGGGGCCGATGTCCCGTGGAACTTCCACCGTCATATCGATGAACTGGTAATTTATGGCAGCACCTTTGCCGGTGAGATAGGACCACATCTCCTCGGCAAGGTCTGCCCAGTCACGGATGCTGCGTTCGTTGGCTGTTGCGTTTTCAGAAGCACTCAGGTCGGTCATGATGGTCTATCCCCTTCGATGGGCCAGGAACAATCGGGTAACTACCGTGGTTGGCGCAGGTCACCGGCAGAGGTTCAGGCAGCAACAGGTGATCCGTTGGAACGCTGGTGCCGGCTTGACCGCCCGGCAAGCATCACTGTATTCCCGGGGGCAGGGCTGCGGAAGACGCGGGGCGCGGAACGTTCTTGCCGCGAATTGGGTTCCCGCGTGCGGAGGCGTGCGGAACAGCGGTCCCGGACGCACACTGGAAGCATGAGTCCACGAATCATTCCCGACGTGCCCGGGCCCGGCCAGGAGTCCGTCTGGGACTATCCCCGTCCACCGCGGATCGAACCGAGCACGGAACGGGTACGCATCGTTTTGGGCGGCGAGGTCATCCTTGACACCACCGATTCCCTCCGCGTTCTTGAGACCAGCCATCCACCGGTGTACTACGTCCGGCAGTCGGCATTTGTCGCCGGCGCGCTGGAGCCCGCTGCGGGCAGCAGCTTCTGCGAATTCAAGGGTGCGGCGGATTACCTGACCGTGCGCGGCGGCGGGAAAGAGGCGGAGGGCGCCGCCTGGTCGTATCCCCAGCCCGCCTCCGGGTTTGAGGTGCTCGCTGACCGGGTTGCCGTCTACCCGGGAAGGATGGACTACTGCGAAGTGGACGGCGAACGGGTGCGTGCGCAGCCGGGCCGCTTCTACGGGGGCTGGATCACCAGCCGGGTGGTGGGGCCCTTCAAAGGAGACCCGGGAACAATGGACTGGTAAGGGCAGGCGCCCGCTCATCATGTTCACAACGAATATCCAGACAACTCCCAGACACTGGGAGCATGATGGGAGCATGAACAAGAACGGTCCAGAAGCCAGGCTGCTCGTCGTCGATGATGAACCCAACATCCGTGAGCTCCTCTCCACCTCATTGCGGTTCGCCGGCTTTGAAGTGGTCTCCGCTGCCAACGGGCGCGACGCCCTGGCTGCAGCCGATACCCACGCCCCTGACCTGGCCGTACTGGACGTCATGCTCCCGGACATGGACGGGTTCACCGTCACCCGCCGGCTCCGTGCCTCCGGAAAGCACTTCCCGGTCCTCTTCCTCACGGCGAAGGACGACACCGAGGACAAAGTCACCGGGCTTACGGTAGGCGGCGACGACTACGTGACCAAGCCATTCAGCCTCGACGAAGTGGTGGCCCGGATCCGCGCCGTGCTCCGCCGGACGCAGCCCCTCCTGGACGATGATGCAGTGATCCGGGTCGACGACCTGGAACTCGACGACGACGCCCACGAGGTGCGGCGCGGAGGCACGGTCATCGAGCTCTCCCCCACCGAATTCAAGCTGCTGCGCTACCTCATGCTCAACCCCAACCGGGTCCTGTCCAAGTCGCAGATCCTGGACCACGTCTGGGAGTACAACTTCAATGGCGACGCCTCCATCGTGGAGTCCTACATCTCCTACCTCCGGCGGAAAGTGGACATCGACCCGGAGGCGCCTGCCCTCATCCAGACCAAGCGCGGCGTGGGCTACGTCCTGCGGACGGCCGAAAAGCGCTGACCTTGCTTAAGCGGTGGAAGTCGGCCTCGCTCAGGTCGCAGCTGGTGGCCATGATCATGGCCCTGCTGATCGTGGCCCTGACGGTAACCGGGGCGGTCACGCTGACGCTGCTGCACAGCTACCTCCAGGGCCAGGTGGACGACAAGCTGAATGCCGCCGTTGACTCCGCCCGGAAACAACGCTCGTTCACCCAGCTGCAGGCGCCCAGTTCCATTCCCACCGACTATTCGCTGATGCTCTTCGCCCCGGGTGAGGAGCCGTACACGTTCGGCGGGGATCCCGCCGACCACCCCGACATCAGCGCCATCACCGTGGAGCAGGCACAGGCCCGCGGGCTGGCTCCCTTCCAGGTCCGCGGGACTGACGGCGAAAACTGGCGCGTGGTTGCCGTAACCGTGCAGAACGGCCAGACCACCGCCGTGGTGGTCATCGGACTGCCCCTGGAGAGCGTGGACGATGTCCTCAAGCATGCCACCCTGGTGGTTACCGGCGTGGGCCTGTTGACGCTGCTGCTGGCCTCGCTTATCGCCAGCTGGACCGTGTCGCGGTCCTTCCGGCCCCTGGCCCGCGTGGAGAAAACGGCGGCCGCGATTGCCGCCGGTGACCTCTCCCGCCGTGTGGAGGTGGAAAACCCGGCAACCGAGCTTGGCAGGCTGAGCAGTTCGCTGAATGCCATGCTGGCGCACATCGAGACCGCGTTCGCTGCACGGACCGCCTCCGAAGCACGGATGCGCCGCTTCGCCGCTGATGCATCCCACGAGCTGCGCACTCCCCTGGTCACCATCCGGGGATTCTCCGAGCTGTACCGCCATGGCGCCTTGGCCACAGACGAAGACGTGGCCACGGCCATGGGCAGGATCGAAAGCGAAGCCAAGCGCATGGGTTCCATGGTGGAGGACCTGCTCCTGCTGGCCCGCCTCGATGAACAGCGGCCGCTGCAGCAGAAGCCGGTGGACCTTCAACTGGTTGCGCACGACGCCGTGGTTGACACCCAGGCCAGTGACCGGTCCAGGCTGATCACGCTCACCGGGCTCGACGGCGGACCGGCGGCGCCGGCCCCGGTGCTCGGGGACGAGGCCAAGCTGCGCCAGGTGGTGGGCAACCTCGTGGGCAATGCCCTGCGCTACTCCCCGGAAGGCAGCCCCATCGAACTCGCCGTCGGGGTACGCAGGACCGACGCCGGGGATCGCTCGGTCATCGAAGTGCGGGATCATGGGCCGGGCATTTCGGAAGAGGATGCAGCCAAGGTTTTTGAACGCTTCTACCGGGCTGACACTTCCCGGACCAGGGAAACGGGCGGCAGCGGCCTTGGGCTCGCCATCGTGGCGGCAATCGTGGGATCACATGGCGGGTCGGTAAGGGTGGAAAGGACCGACGGCGGCGGTGCCACACTGGTGGTCAGCCTTCCGCGGCGTGAGGACGCACCAAGCATTGACGGCGCGGACGGGCAGGACGCTGCTGCCGCCGAAGCCGGTGGCGGCGGATCGGTTATCCACATATAACCCGCCGCCCATGGCTGCCTCCTGCCCCTGCTCCGTAGGCTCATTCCAGCAGCCCGGATCCGCCGGGCGCGGGCGTTCCCGCCCGCCGTTCGAAAGGGACAGCCATGAGCATCATTTCCGTCGACACTGAATTACTGCAGCTGAAGTCCGCCAACGTCCAGGCAACCGTCGACCGGATCAGCGCGGATGTGCAAACAATGAAGCGCGGCCTCGACGAACTGCAGGGTTCATGGCGCGGTTCAGCGGCCAGCAGCTTCCAGGCGCTCGTCACCGAATGGACCATCACCCAAGGCCGGGTGGAGGCGTCGCTGGCATCCATCAACGCGGCCCTGGCCTCTGCCGCCGCCACGTATGCCCAGGCCGAGCAGGGGAACACGCAGCGGTTCAGCTGACAATCCGGTCCTGCCTGGCGGGGACCTTAGGCTTCCGGCGTTCCCTGATGGAACCGCAGCCGCCACCGGCCGCCATCCAGGACCCACAGAGAGCTGCGGAGCGTGGTGCCGGAGCGGGCGAAACTCCGGTACGTCAGGAGGACGGCGCCGGCGCCGATGCGGTCAGCGCCCAGGATCTCGATGTCGGTCCGTTCCCCCGGGTCCTCTTCGAGGGCCATCATCATGGCGTCCCGGGTCCAGACCCTTCCAGAGCTGCCGATCTCCATGAAGTCCGGGTGCAGCAGGACGGCGGTCCGGCCAATATCCCCCCGGACCAGTGGGCCCAGCAGCTCGCGTTCGAGCTCCTCCACCAGCGCCTCGGGCGGGATGGAGCCGGCCTGCTGCGTTGCCTCGGCCTCTTCGAGGGCCTCCCTGTCCAGTTCGCTGAACAGGTCAAGTTCATCGAAGGCAGTGACCGGTTCAGGGGTAATCCGGGGCCGGCCGCCCCCCGCCGCAGGTGCGCTGGCGCCGGGTCCGGTTGCCTGGCGGGCAGACGCAGCAACTGGGATGTCCAGGGTGGCGGGCTGCGGCTCCCTGCCCGAGGATGAATGGGCATTCGCGCTTCGCCCCGAACCGGCTTGGTGTGTGCCCGGATGGTGTCCGCCGGGGAAACCGGGGCCGGACCTTGCTGCCACTCCCTGCTGGTACGCGGTCGCCGCGGCCCTGGCCCGTTCGTCGGCGGCCTCGTTCAGCTCATGGCCGGCATGGCCCTTGACCCACTCAAATGTGTAGGTCCGGCCGGCCAGTTCGCGGTCAAGTTCCTTCAACAGTTCCACGTTCAGGACGGGCTTGCCATCAGCCTTGCGCCAACCCTTGCGCTTCCAGCCCGGCATCCACTTGGTAATTGAGTTGATGACATACTGGCTGTCGCAAAGGATGCGCAGGTCCTCCCCAGGCAGATGTGCGGTGGCGCGCAGGAGGTCCAGTACAGCCATCAGCTCGCCCTGGTTGTTGGTACCGTGCGGCCAGCCGCCGGCCCGCCAGCAATCGTCATTCACATACCAGGCCCAACCGGCCGGGCCGGGATTTCCCAAGGCTGAACCATCAGCCGCTGCAGTAATCGTCACCAATCCATCCTGCCAGAAGCCACCGACAACGGAATGCCATTGGCGGGCAGCATCTTCAACCCTCAAGCCTGCCGTTGCGCGCTTGGCAGGCACGCGTGCATGGCGGGGCCAGGTCGGGGGCGGGGAAAGCGCGAAACAGGCATGGCCATGCAAAGCGCGGGAAAACGTTTACCCAAAGTTCTTGACGCGAGCGGCGGCCCGCGAAACAATCACAGTATTAGTTAAGAAAGCGGTTTCTCACGGGAGCGGTCAGCAACCCTTGCTGCCCCGCCCAAGAGGAGCCAATCCGGAAGGAACATCAATGACGATTCCAGTCGTAAGCCGGCGCCGCTTCCAGCTGGGTGCCGCCGCACTGGCCCTCTCCATCCTGGCCACCGGCTGCGGAGCCCCCGGCGGGTCAGGCGACAACGGCCAGGTCACCCTGCGGTTCGCCTGGTGGGGAAATGAATACCTGAACTCACAGACGGACAAGGTCATCGCGGCCTTTGAAGCATCGCACCCCAACATCAAGATCAAGGCGGAACCGGGCGAATGGTCCAGCTACTGGGACAAGCTCGCAACGAAAACTGCCGCCAATGATGCGCCGGACGTCATCCAGATGGACCAGAAATACATCGCCGAGTACGGCGGCCGCGGAGCGCTGCTGGACCTGTCCAAGCAGAACGGCATCGATACCTCAAAACTCGACAAGGAAGCACTGGCCTCCGGCCAGTACGACGGCGCCCAGTACGGCCTGAGCACAGGCCAGAACGCCTACGTCATCATGGCCAACACCAAGGTGTTCCAGGACGCTGGAGTGCCTGTTCCGGACGACAAGACATGGACCTGGAAAGACTTCATGCAGACGGCAGCGAAGATCAGCGCCGCCGGAGACGGAAAGAGCTACGGGGCCGCTTATGGCAGCAACGAAGCAGACCTGATCATCTGGCTCCGCCAGCACGGGGAAAACCTGTACTCGGCGGACGGCAAGCTCGACTTTGAGACCGCTACTGCGGCATCCTTCTGGGAACGGCTCAAGGAACAACGCGACTCCAAGGCCAGCCCGCCCGCCACCGTGGCCACCGAGGACGCAGGCGCCGGCCTGGAGGAAAGCCTGTTCGGAACGAACCGGGTGGGCATGGCGTGGTGGTGGACCAACCAGCTTGGTTCGCTTCAAGCCACCACCGGCAGCAGCATCAAGATGCTGCGGGCCCCCAGCGTCGACGGCACCTCGGCCGGCAACGGCATGTACTACAAGCCCAGCATGTTCTGGTCTGCTTCCTCCCGCTCAAAGCATCCCCAGCAGGCCGCCGAGTTCATCAACTACCTCACCAACAGCCCTGAAGCCGGTGCCATCCTGATGACGGACAGGGGTGTCCCCACCAACGGTGAGATTGTCGCGGACATAGCGCCCTCGCTCAAGCCGGCCGACACCACCGTGGTTGGATTCCTGAAGGACCTGGGGCCGGACATCAAGGAGGCACCGCCGGTTCCGCCGGTGGGTGCTGGCAGCGTCCAGAACGTCATCAAGCGGTACACGGATGAAGTGCTGTATGACCGGATGACTCCGCAGGCTGCGTCCGAAGCCTTCAAGAAGGAAGTCCAGGGAATGCTGGACTCGGCCCGGAAGTAATTCCACCGGACACAAGAATGCGGCCCCCTCGCGAACGAGGGGGCCGCATTTTGTTTAGCGGGACAGGTCCCGGCAGGAAGGCTTAGAAGCCGCCCATGCCGCCCATGCCGCCCATGTCGTCTCCGCCTGCGGGGGCAGCGTTCTTCTCCGGCTTGTCAGCCACCACTGCTTCGGTGGTGAGGAACAGGCCGGCGATGGAAGCTGCGTTCTGCAGGGCAGAGCGGGTTACCTTGACGGGATCGTTGACGCCGGCAGCCAGCAGGTCGACGTACTCGCCGGTTGCTGCGTTGAGGCCGTGGCCTGCGGGGAGGCCGCGAACCTTGTCCACAACCACGCCGGGCTCGAGGCCAGCGTTGAAGGCGATCTGCTTCAGCGGAGCGTCGATGGCAACACGGACGATGTTGGCGCCGGTTGCTTCGTCGCCGGACAGCTGAAGGTTGGCGAACGCCTTGGCGCCGGCCTGGATCAGGGCCACGCCGCCACCGGCAACGATGCCTTCTTCAACTGCAGCCTTGGCATTGCGGACTGCGTCCTCGATGCGGTGCTTGCGTTCCTTGAGCTCAACCTCGGTGGCGGCACCGGCCTTGATGACTGCAACGCCGCCGGCCAGCTTGGCCAGGCGTTCCTGCAGCTTCTCGCGGTCGTAGTCGGAGTCCGAGTTCTCGATCTCGGCGCGGATCTGGGAAACGCGGCCTGCAATCTGGTCGGCGTCGCCGGCACCTTCGACGATGGTGGTCTCGTCCTTGGTGACAACAACCTTGCGGGCCTGGCCCAGGAGCTCCAGGCCGGCGTTCTCCAGCTTGAGTCCAACCTCTTCGGAAATGACCTGGCCGCCGGTGAGGACGGCGATGTCGGCCAGCTGGGCCTTGCGGCGGTCACCGAAGCCCGGAGCCTTGACGGCGACGGACTTGAACGTGCCACGGATCTTGTTGACGATCAGGGTGGCCAGGGCCTCGCCCTCGATGTCCTCGGCGATGATCAGCAGCGGCTTGTTGGACTGCATGACCTTTTCCAGGACAGCAACCAGTTCCTTGACGTTGGAGATCTTGGAGTTGACGATCAGGATGTACGGATCCTCGAGGACCGTTTCCTGGCGCTCGGTGTCGGTGACGAAATAGGCCGAAATGTAGCCCTTGTCGAAGCGCATGCCTTCGGTGAGCTCGAGTTCCAGGCCGAAGGTGTTGGACTCCTCGACCGTGATGACGCCTTCCTTGCCCACCTTGTCCAGGGCTTCGGCGATGAGCGCACCAATCTCGTCGTCACCGGCGGAGATGGAGGCGGTGGCCGCGATCTCTTCCTTGGTTTCGATTTCCTTGGCGGAGTTCAGCAGCTCGGCGGTGACGGCGTCAACGGCCTTCTCGATGCCGCGCTTGAGGGACAGCGGGTCGGCGCCGGCGGCAACGTTGCGCAGGCCTTCCTTGACCAGGGCCTGTGCCAGCACGGTAGCCGTGGTGGTGCCGTCACCGGCAACGTCGTCGGTCTTCTTGGCAACTTCCTTGACCAGCTCGGCGCCGATCTTCTCGTAAGGATCGTCCAGCTCGATCTCCTTGGCGATGGAAACACCATCGTTGGTGATCGTGGGGGCGCCCCACTTCTTTTCGAGGACGACGTTGCGTCCACGCGGGCCGAGGGTGACCTTAACGGCGTCGGCGAGGATGTTCAGGCCACGCTCAAGGCCGCGGCGTGCCTCTTCATCAAATGCAATGATCTTGGCCATAACGGCAGTAGTCCTTTCGGGACAGTCGTTAAGAATGAACCTCCGCTGCAGTGCCCGCGACGGACGATCCTTTGACGGCGGCCTCTGTATGCCTCCGGGTGGGGATCTCACTGAAGTGAGGTGTTTCTTTCGCTCCTCGACCGGTGCCAGGCGCTGCCGGCCGGAACCAGGCTTTGCTTTAGCAGTCGGTACGTCAGAGTGCTAACTCAATAATTAGCACTCCCCAGGTGAGAGTGCAAGCGAAAAGACGCCGCAGGGACGGGTGAAGGGAGCCGCTTCGCCCAGGGCGATCAGCTGGCGCGTCCGGCCGTCTCCCGGCCTGTGGGGCTGGGGTTGTTGTCCGGGCCGTATTTATAGACGGAGAAAACGGCGCTGGTGATATCCCCGTTGGAATCGAAGGCAACTGGCCCCGATTCGCCGTCGTAATTGATGTCCTTGCTGGCAGCCAGCCCGCCCAGGCACTCCTTGTATGTCAGGCATGGGGCCGGCGGCGATGCACCTGCACTGCCACTGCCCGCAGGTGCAGTTCCTCCCGATACCGGGATCAGGTTGGCGGCGATCGAGCGCCCCGCGTCGTCCTGGGCCCTGGCAGCAGCCAGGGCCGCGAGCGTTACGGCGTCGTAGGTTTCAGCAGCATAGGAAACGTCCTTCAGGGAAGGATCCACGCCCAGGAGTCTTCCCTGAAAGGCGGCAGTGGGCAGCTGGCCGGGGACGACGGCGCGGGCTCCGTCCAGGACCCGGGAGGCGAGCCCGGATCCGTAGCGGGCGAAGCCGCCGTCGCTGAGGATGATTCTCGAACCCTTGAGGCCGGAATTATTCAGCTCGGCCAAGGCCGCCTGCGCACCTTCCCGGGCAATGAGGACGACGGCGTCCGGGTTGGCCTTGGCGGTGGAGCGTGCGGCCTGGGCGGCGTCGCCTGGCTTGAAGCCCGCCCCGGGCAGGACCGTGAGGCCCGATTGTTGGGCAGCCTCCGTGACGGCAGCCGAGAGGTCCTTGCCGTAGGCGCCTTCCTGGTGCAGCACGCTGATGGTGGCCGCCCCGCCGTCCCTGGCAAGTTTGGCGAGCACGGGCCCTTGTGCGACGTCGGCCGCAGCAGTGCGGAAGTAGTAGCCTCCGCTGGCGATTCCGGAGAGGGCGGCAGCGGTGTTGGCCGGCGAGATGAGGGGTATGCGCGCGCGGGACAGGACGTCCACAGCGGCGGTCGCGTGGCTGGAATCCGTCGGTCCAATGACCACATCCGCTTTGGCGGCCGCCAGGTCATCCGCCTGCCCTGCGGCTTCCCGGTCCGGATGCGCCGGGAGCAGCTCCACCGGCCGTCCTTTGTGTCCGCCGGCGGCGTTGATCTCCTGGATGGCCAGCTTGGCGGCGGCCATCTGGGGAGCATTAAGGAAGGCGTTGTTGCCGGTGTTGTCCAGGATCAGGCCCACCCGGAGCACACCGTCTCCGGAGGCTTCCGCTGTGTCCACCCTGGCGTTGCCGCCGGCCCCCGAACATGCCGTGACCGCCAGGACGGCTCCCAGGGAAACGGCCAGCGCCGGGCGGACGCGGACAGTGGAACGGTACAACGGCGTCACTGGGCGGGCCGGACGTTTTCCGCCTGGGGGCCCTTTTCGCCCTCGCCGAGGTCCAGCTGCACCCGCTGCCCCTCATCGAGGGCGCGGTAGCCCTCCCCCTGGATCGCGGACCAGTGGACAAAGACGTCGTCACCGGAGCCGTCAACGGTGATGAAGCCATAGCCCTTCTCAGCGTTGAACCACTTGACGGTTCCCAGTGCCATGATGAACAACTCTTTCCGTTGGGGGCCGGGCGGGACCGGACCGTGGGGCGCAAAGCCGGGCCGGCCCTGGCCTGGAAATCACTCTAGCCAATCCCCGCGGGCCCACGCTGACAGGGGCCCGCCCGGGACCAGGAACGTTATGCAGGCGTGACTGGAGCGGGGCGGCTACTGGTATCCGGGGCCCAGCACTACCACCAGCGGCCCCTGGAATTCGGTGCTGCTCACCACGGTGGGGATATTGAGCAGCTCAGCAAGCGCCTGCGCGCTGGCCAGCTGCTGGGGGCCGGAGTAGAAGATCACGGAGGATTTCTGTGGGGCGCCGGACCAGTTCCCCACCTGGCCCAGGCGCCACCCGTCAGCCTGGACTGTTCCGCCGACCCGGCTGGCCAGGCCCGCCGTGCCTGCGGCGTTGTAGACGGCAACTGCCTGGGTCCTGTCGACGACGGCCTGCGGGGCGGCAGAAGGGCTCGCCTGGGGCTCGGGTTCATTGCTCGGGGTTGGCACGGACGAAGCAGACGCCGCCGGCGCAGCAGGAGGAGCGGATGCCTGGGTGGCCGAGGGCGTGGTTCCGGTGCCGGCCAGGGGAGCTGACTCCACGTTTGCCGATGCCTGGCTCACCGTGGCATTGAGCCCTAGTTTGGGAAGGATCAGGAAGGACACCAGCCCAATGGCCAGGGCCGCCATTCCCACCGCCAGGATGGGCCAGAGGCGCACCCGGGACGGGGCCGAGGCCGTCCGGTGGACACCTTGTCGCGACGCGGCCTCCGGGACCTTGTCGAATTCATCGCGGGCGTATCTGGTCATGGTGGAAGGACATCCTTGTTGATTGCGGCGGTTGTCCCGGCCTGGGGCGTGTTAAGCCTCTGATCCCAGGCGCCGGGCAGTGCGCGCGCGGTGGCGCGACGTACGTAGTCTACGCAATCTCTTCACCAGCATGGGATCGTGGGCCAGGGCATCCTCCCGGTCGATCAGAGCGTTGAGGAGCTGGTAGTAATGCGTCGCGGAGAGGTCGAACAGATCGCGGATGGCCTGTTCCTTGGCCCCCGCGTACTTCCACCACTGCCGTTCCAGGGCCAGCATCTGCTGTTCCCGCTCGGAGAGGGAGGACTCACGGAGGGTGAAATCCGCCAGGAGGGACTTCCGTGGATCCTGCTCCGGCAGGTCTTCCCGGGCGGGTTCCGCCACGGCACACTCCTTCGCTGGTTACGGTAAATGTCTTACCCCCATGCTACCGGTCGAATAACACGGGTGTCATTTGCGCGGGCGCTGCCTGCCGGTGGGGCCGACGGGAGGGCTTCAGCCGCATGCCTGCAAGGAGGGCACCTGCAAGAATGGACCGATGTTTGAATCAGACGCACTCTTCGAGCTGGAGCAGGACCCGGCGGACGGAACCCGCTTCGCCGACCTGGCTGCCCTGCCTCTGGCAGAGCTGATGGCTCCTGACTGGGCAGCGGCCCTGCAGGGCGTGGAGGGCAAGCTCCGGTCGGTCCTGGCCTTCCTTGCCGCCGAAGAGGCGGCCGGGCACCAACTCCTGCCGCCGCCGTCGAACGTCCTGCGCGCCTTCCGCCAGCCGTTGGACGGGGTCAAGGTCCTCATTGTGGGGCAGGACCCCTACCCCACCCCGGGGCACGCCGTGGGTCTGTCGTTTTCCGTCGACCCGCGCACGCGCCCCCTCCCCCGCAGCCTGGTAAACATCTACCGCGAACTCGAATCTGACCTGGGAGTTCCACCCCGTGCCCACGGCGACCTGTCGGCGTGGACGGAGCAGGGCGTGCTGCTCCTGAACCGCGTGCTCACTGTCAGGGCAGGCTCGGCGGGTTCCCACCGGGGCAAGGGCTGGGAAGAGATTACGACGGCGGCAGTCACCGCGCTCGCCAACCGCCGGGCCGCGGACGGGTCCAGGAAGCCCCTGGTGGCGGTGTTGTGGGGCAAGGAGGCCGAGGGCGTCAGGCCGCTCCTGGCCGGCGCCCCCGCCGTCAGCAGCCCCCACCCAAGCCCGCTGTCCGCCTCCCGCGGGTTCTTTGGCTCCCGGCCGTTCAGCCGCGTCAACCAACTGCTGTATGAACAAGGTGCGCCGGCCGTAACCTGGGAGCTCCCGCCGTCGCCCTAGCTTAGGCTTGCCTTATGAGCACCGTCCCTGCCGCCACCAGCGCCACGAAGAAGAGCCGCCCCCAGGTCAACCTGACCGTGCTGCGCAAGGAACAACTGTCCCCGCACATGGTCCGGATCGTGGCCGGCGGAGAGGGCTTCAGCGACTTCACCAACAACGGCTTCGTGGACAGGTACGTGAAAATCGTCTTCCCCCAGCCCGGCGTGGATTACCCCTCCCCGCTGGACCTGTGGGCTGTCCGGGAAACGATGCCGCGCGAACAGTGGCCGTTCACCCGCACCTACACGCTGCGGTGGGTTGATCCGGAGGCCCGGGAGCTTGCCATTGACTTTGTAGTCCATGGGGACGAAGGCCTGGCGGGTCCCTGGGCGGCCGCGGCCCAGTCTGGCGAGACCCTCACATTCACGGGCCCCGGCGGCGCCTACAACCCCAACCCTGACGCCGACTGGTACCTGTTCGCCGGAGATGAAGCGGCGCTGCCGGCCATCGCCGCATGCATCGAGGCGCTGCCGGCAGACGCAACGGGCCTTGCCTTCCTTGAGGTTGGTTCCGAGGCCGACATCCAGCCCATCTCCGCTCCCGCCGGGCTGGACATCACCTGGCTGGCCCGCAACGGCGCTCCGGCAGGTTCCAGCGACCTGCTGGTCAAGGCAGTGGCGGAGGCCGAGTGGCCCGGCGGCACTGTGGATGTGTTTGCGCATGGCGAACGCGGCTACATGAAGTCCCTCCGCGAGGTCTTCTTCAAGCAGCGCGGCCTGGAGCGCCGGCAGGTGTCCCTCTCCGGGTACTGGGCGCAGGGCCGGGTGGAGGATGTATTCCAGGCCGAGAAGAAGCTCCCCGTCGGCCAGATCTAGGGGACCGGCGGCGGCAGGCTAACGGCGGCGGGCCCGGCGCCGCTCATTGCTCGCCAGGCTGCGGGTCAGCGGACGGGCCAGCACGTCGCCCAGGACGATCCCGCCGGCCGTTCCCAGCACGATGGCCCCGGCACTGAGCATTCCTCCCGCGCCGGCCAGGATTTCGGACTCCTCGACGGTCAAGACATACATGGACCGGAATATTGTGAGGCCCGGCAGCAGGATAAGGGCTGCGGGGACTGCCACCACCAGCTGGGGCGCCCCCATGCGCAGCGCCACCACCCTGGCCAGCAGGCCAATGACGACGGCGGCCATGGCGGGGGCGAAACGGTCGCCGATGCCGAGCAGGCCGCAGCCGAGCAGCACAAGGTAGCCCGCCACGCCGACGCCTGCCGTGGGGAGCAGGAGCTTCCAGGTGGTCTGTTCCGTGATGCCGATGGCGATCACGGCGGCGGCCACGAAGATGATGAGGACCCACAGATCGTAGGCGGGCGGGAAGGTCTGCGTGACGTCGATGCGCTGCAGCCCGGTCAGCTCCCCCACCACGAAGGCCACAGCAATTCCTGCAACGATCGCGCCGAACGTCAGCAGGGTGGACAGGAACCGTCCGGCCGCCGTCACCGGGAAGCCGTTGATGGCGTCCTGCACCGAGGACACCAGGCGGCCGGTGGGCAGGAGCAGCAGGATGCCGCCCACCACCACGATGGACGGCGACGCGGTGAGCCCGAACTGCCACAGCAGCAGCGCCAGCATGGTGACCACGAAGGAGCAACTGGCGGTGATGAAGAAGTCCGGCACCCGCCAGCGCCCGAGTTGCCGGGCCAGCAGGCTGATGCCGATATTGGCCGCGAACGCCACTGCCGAGGAGACGGGACCGCCGCCCAGCACGCCGACGAAGACGGCGGCGAAGATGCCGAACGCCACCGTGACCATCCAGCGCGGGTACGGTTTGGGGCTGGTGATGGCCTCGTTGAGCCGGCGGATCGCTTCGTCACGGCCCACGCCGCCGGCCACGATGTCCGTGACCAGCTGGTGCACCTTGGCCAGGCCCGCATAGTTGTTGGTCCAGGACCGCACCACACGCAGCAAGGCGATGGGCGTCTGGTCCTTGGGCGCGTAATTGATGCCCACCGACTGGTTGGTGATGTCCACTTCGATGTTCTTCAGCCCCAGTGCCGCGGTGACGGCGATGATGCTGGTTTCCACCTCCAGGGCGCCCGCACCGTACCGGAACATGGTCTCGGCCAGGTGCAGGGCAAAGTCCAGGGTCTTCCGGGCGGACGTGTCCACGCCGCCCACCTGGATCGTGGGGTTGGCGTACGGGCTGCCCGCCAGCCGGTCCACGATGCTCAACGGTGCCGTTGGCGGGTTCTCCCCCTGCACCAGGCGGCGCAGCATCCTCTTGGCGGCAGCATCCTGTCGAAGCTGCGCAGGGGTCAGCGGTTCAGTCTTGGGCAGGCCGTCAGTCTTCGGCCTGTGCCCTGGCCGTGCGGGCCGGTCAGTCATGCCCGTTTCCTCCCTGGACGCGGTTTATGGACGGTCAGGCTGCACGCTTCAGGGGCAGCTTGCCCAGCAGCGTGCGGGCAGCCGCCGCAGCGGACCTGGCAAGGCGGTTGGCATGGAAGACGGCGGGCCGCACCGGCAGGACGAAGTCGCCCACCAGCTGGACCACTTCCCCGCCGAATCCCTTCTTGAATTCGTAGCCGCCGTGGCCTTCCTCGTCCTGGCCGGAGATGCCGAAGGTGCCGTAGAAGTTGTACCTGGGGTATCCCTTCTCGAGCGCATGCAGCATCATTCCCCAGTACAGGGAGGTGGCGCCGTTGAAGTAGATGTAGTCCTGGACGGTGCCGCCGATGACACACACCACCTCGTCCCCGTAACAGACGAAGTGGATGGCTGCCACGGTGGCGGTCCCCACGGAATCGGGGAACCTTTCGATGTCCTTCAGGCTGCGCTCGTAGCTGTCCACCAGGTCCTGGACCACTTTGAGGCGGTTGGCTTTCTTCTTGCTGCCGGTCTCCTCCACTTCACGGCGGAGATCCGCTGCGGCGGCGGACTCGATGGCCAGGCGCTCAGTGATGGATTTCCGGTAGGCCGGGATGTCGATCTTGGCCATCATCAGCTTGGTGAATTCCGCAGAGGTGGTGCGGAGCAGGTGTTCGTAGTATTCGCGTTCACGGTAGACGAATCCTTTTTCGTCTCCGGCCCGGCTCAGGGCGCCGTAGAAATCGTCCAGGGTTTCCAGGGTGGCCTGTTCCAGGAAGACGCCGTTCTTTTCCGCCTTGCGGATCGCTTTGCGGGTCCGGTAGCTGGTGCTCATGATCAGTTCTTCGGCATCCTGGATGCCCACCAGGTTCTTGATGAACATCCAGTTGACGTTGACGAAGTTCATGTCCAGGCCCTGGTGCCGGAATCCCAGCCGTTCCAGGTCGGCCACCAGCGGCCGGTTGTCCTCGATGTCGGGGTGCTCGGCGCCGTCGGCGTCGCGGGCTATGTAGCGGACGTTCGGCGAGATCCGCAGTTCGGCGGCCTTGCGGCCTGCCGCGTGTTTGCGGAGAAGTTCGACGACGTCACCCACCAGGTTCCGGTCCGTGTAGTCCATGAGGGGGCCCTTGGCGCATTCGCAGACGGTGTAGCCAAGGCGGGTGGTGGTGTAGTTCAGCTTTCCTGCTGCCACCAGTTCACCGTTGCGACGGACGCCGAAGAGTTCCACCTGCTGGCCGCGGGAGCGCTGGAAACGGGCAAAATCGATGGACTGAAGGAAGCTGTTCTGCGGGTGCTTCAGGGCGAAGGCCTCAAAGTCGGCGTCGCTGAGGTTGGCGTACTCAAGCCCGGTAGCGGCGGAAACTGGATTCAAGGGGTGACCTTCTTCTGGACTCTTCGCGGCCTGGCGGGCACGCGCTGGACGGGCGGTGTTCGGGGGGCCGCACGGGGGCGTGCGGACCTTTGGGGTCGCGTTGGCTGTGGGGTGCGGCGGTGGCAGGTCAGTAGAACTGCCGGCCGGTCCGTGCGGTTTCGATGCGGCGGAAGACCTTTTCGCCGCCCTTGACCCAGAGCCGGTGCCGCAGCGGGGACAGGACGTAGTCGTGGCAGCCCACGAAGTCGGTGACTGTCTTGGTGAAGCTGGTCTTGAACATGCCCATTCCGTAGAGGTTGTGGGTCTTGTCCTTTATCCGCGCAGCCGGCGGGGTTCCGCAGAAGTCGTATTCCGTGCAGCCGAGTTCCTGCATCCGCCGGATGGCTGCCCACTGCACCAGGTGCGAGTCCCCGTACTGCTTGCGGTTCTGGGTGGAACCGCCGTCCTTGTAGGTCGCCTTGGCACCGTAGTTGATGACGAACGCGCCAACGCTGGGCTTTCCGTCCTCGTAGGTGAAGAAGAAATTCCCCTGGCCCCGGCTGCAGAACTCGTCCCAGAACCGTGCGTAGTATTCGTAGCTGCGCAGGGGCATGGATCCCTTGGCGTTGACGGTGTTGGCCATCAGGTCGTACAGGGCGCGGTAGGTTTCAGGTCCGTGTTCCTGCCGGACCACCTGGCAGCCCTCGCGCTCGGCGCGCCGGACGGCGTTGCGGGCGCGCGAGGAGATGGCTTTGAAGACTTCCTCCTCCGAGCCCGAGATGTCCAGCAGGGCGGTGGAGTCGTTGGACTGGATATTGGGTGCCTTGACCAAGCCGGCTTCGCGCAGTTCTTTCTGTGCCTCGTCGGAATCGACAATGTCCGGCTCCACTTTGATGGTGAAGACGTTCAGCTTGCTGCTGCGGACAAAGGATGCACAGGCTTCAAGGGCGGCTCCAAGGTCCGCTGCAGCCGCCAGGTCAGGACCCTTGATCACGTACCACAACCGTCCCAGAACGGGGAAGCTCTTCTCCAGCACCAGGTTGTAGCTGGCGTTTCCGTCGCCTTCCAGCACCAGGAACCGGACCTTCCAGCCACTTCCATTCTTGACCGATGCATAGGCTGCGGACTGCAGCATATTGCCGCCGTTCGGGTTGGCCGTGACGTGCTTGTCCCAGTTTTCGATTTCCTCGGCGGTGGCAAAACGTGCGTTGAGTTGTCGCAAGGGGGCCTTGTCCAATCGGGTCTGTGCGCGGTTTCTGTACTTCTGGATGCGTGCGGACATGCAGCCTCAAGTCTAAAGCCTGATGTGCTTCCGGCTTTTCCCCGCATGGCGGGACAGCGTGCCCTCCGCGTTGCCCGGCGCCGGCTTGACGGCAATGTTCGCCTTCAACAAGGGTTGAGGCATGAGGCCGGATAGGGAAGAAACCACAACTCGCACGGGAAGCGGCAGGCAGCCCTACAGCGCCGGGATTCAGGTGGCCGCGCTCATCGGCTTCCTGGTGGCGTCCCTGTTGGTGGCGGCGCTTGGGGGCCTTGCTTCTGCGGCCAATGTCTCGGGCTGGTACGCCACCGCGGACAAGGCACCCTGGTCCCCTCCCAACGGCGTGTTTGGCCCCGTCTGGACCATCCTCTATACGGCAATGGCTGTGGCCGCCTGGCTGGTATGGCGCAAGCGGACCAACAGGACACGGCCGGCGATGGCCGCCTACGCCATCCAGCTGGTCCTCAATCTCGCCTGGACCCCGGCGTTCTTTGCCCTCTACCCTGCCCTCGGCACGCCGGCATTGTGGCTTGGGCTGATCATCATCCTTGCCCTGATTGCCGCCGTCGCGGTAACGGTCCTGTTTTTCGGCCCCATCAGCCGGACGGCCGGCCTGCTTCTGCTGCCCTACGTTTCATGGCTGGTGTTCGCTGCCAGCCTGAACTGGTGGGCGGCAGTGCACAACTAGGCGCCGCGGACGCCGGTCAGCTGCCGCACCCGCCGTGCTGTGCGGGGTTGGTGGTGGGTCAGCATTCGACGACGTTGACGGCGAGTCCGCCCATGGCGGTTTCCTTGTATTTGGAGCTCATGTCCTTGCCGGTTTCGCGCATGGTGATGATGACTTCGTCCAGGGAGACTCGGTGGGTGCCGTCGCCCCAGAGCGCCATTTTCGCGGCGTTGATCGCTTTCGCGGCGGCGATCGCGTTCCGTTCGATGCAGGGGACCTGGACCAGCCCGCCGATCGGGTCGCAGGTCAGGCCCAGGTTGTGTTCCATCGCGATCTCGGCGGCGTTCTCCACCTGCGCCGGGGTCCCGCCCATCACCTCGGCCAGGCCAGCGGCGGCCATCGACGACGCCGAGCCCACCTCGCCCTGGCAGCCCACTTCGGCCCCGGAAATGGAGGCCTGTTCCTTGTAGAGCACCCCGACCGCGCCGGCGGCGAGCAGGAACCGCACCACCACATCGTCCCGGTCGGCCTGGCTGGCCTGGTCCATGCCCGGGGCGAAGTGCAGCGCGTAGAACAGCACCGCGGGAATGATCCCGGCCGCCCCGTTGGTGGGGGCGGTGACCACCCGGCCGCCGGAGGCGTTCTCCTCGTTCACCGCCAACGCCACCAAATTAACCCACTCCTGCCAATACCTGGGGTCGAAGCGGACCGCGTCCCAGTCCGCCTCCTGCTCGTCCTGGTCGTGGTCCTGGGTGTGCGCGGATTCCTTCTTGAGCCGTTCGTACCAGTCCGGGGCGCGGCGGCGGACCTTCAACCCGCCCGGCAGCACCCCCTCACGCTTCAGCGAGGTGGCCACACAGTCTTCCATCACCGACCAGATCTGCAGCAACCCCTCCCGGATCTGCTCCTCATCCCGGGAGGACTTCTCGTTCACGAGCATGACATCGGCGATGCCCAGCCCGGTCACCGCGCAGTGCTCCAGCAGTTCCGCGGCGGTCCGGAACGGCAGCGGCAGTTCCTGTTTGGACGCGTCCAGTTCCTGCTGCGCCGCGTCCTCCTCACCCTCCCGGACAATGAACCCGCCACCCACCGAGAAGAACGTCGCCGCATGCAACACCGAACCTTCTGCATCGGACACGGTGAACGTCATCCCGTTCGTGTGCCGCGGCAACACCGTCAACGGCCGCAGCACCATATCCTTCACCCCATACGGCAACGGCACAGCACCGGCCAGGTTCAACGTCCCGGTCTCCGCGATCGAGGCCAGCCGCTCCTCCACCTCCTCCGGCAGGATCAACTCCGGATGGAACCCCTCCAACCCCAGCAGGACCGCAGTCATCGTGCCATGCCCGTGCCCCGTCGCGGCCAGCGACCCATACAGGTCCACCCGCAACGCCCCCACCCCAGCCAGCACACCCGAGGCCTTGAGTTCCTCCGCGAACACCGCAGCAGCCCGCATCGGCCCCACAGTATGAGAAGACGAAGGCCCAATGCCGATCGAAAAGAGGTCAAAGACTCCGACTGCCATGACAATTCCTAACTAAAAATCTGGTTCGAGTCGCTCTGAGTGGCTGGGGTGGAGCGGGCAGGACATCCTCTGCGTGCTCGGTCGCGAAGACGCCCGCTGCGCGGACGTGACGCTCCCTTAGACGCACGCTGCCGGATGCCCCGCCCACTCCGAGGGACACGGCACCAAAGCGACGCGGCAAGCAGGCAACGAGCAGGCTGACAACGATCGTGAGTGCCGAGGAAAGAAAACACACACCTTGTCCGCGCCCTCCCTATGCCTGCCCATGGCCCTATGCACCGTGGCGACGTGCCCACGAGCGTCGGCGGAGCCGGACTTTTCGAAAGCGTGCGTCAAAGCGAGGAACGAGCAGCACGCGTGAAAATGTCCGGTCCGCCGCCGCGAAGGTGACCACGGGGCGGCACGCGGAGGAGGCCGTACCCGAAGGGCCAAGGTGACCACCGTGGAGCACCAAGAGCTACTTGAGGCGCTTATAGAACGGGAGGTCGACGACTTCGAACGGTTCGGCCTTGCCGCGGAGATCCACGTCCAGGGCCGTGCCGGCTGCCGAGTGTTGGACGTCGACGTAGGCCATAGCGATGGGGTAACCGAGGGTGGGCGACGGCTGGCCGGAGGTGACTTCGCCGACGGTGGTGCCGTCCTTGAGGACCGGGTAGTGCGCGCGGCCGGCGCGGCGGCCCTGGCCTTTGAGCCCCACGAGGCGGCGGCCGGAGGTGCTGCCGGCGCCGGCTTCCTTCATGGCTGCCAGGGCGGCTTTGCCCACGAAGTCGCCTTCCTTGGAGAGTGCGACGATGGCGCCCAGGCCGGCGGCGAACGGGTCGCCCTGCAGCGACAGTTCGTTGCCGTACAGGGGCATTCCTGCTTCGAGGCGGAGGGAGTCGCGGGAGGCGAGGCCTGCCGGGATCAGTTCCCCATCGTCAGCGATGGCGATCAGGGCCTGCCACAGCGCCGGGGCGTCGTCGTTGTCCACGAAGATCTCGAACCCGTCTTCACCGGTGTATCCGGTGCGCGCAAGCAGCAGTTCCTTGCCGGTGCCACCTACCAGGAGCGGGACGGCGACCGCGGCGTAGTACTTCAGCTCCGTCACCAGGGAGTGTTGCGCGGCCGGAACCAGGCGCAGCAGGAGTTCCTGGGCTTTGGGACCCTGGACGGCGATCAGGGAAGTGCGGGCTGAGGCATCATCCACCACAACATTGAACCCGGCTGCCCGTTCCTGCAGGGCTGCGGCGACCACGGCGGCGTTGCCCGCGTTCGGCACCACCAGGAAGACGTCGGTACTGCCTTGTGCGGTACCCGCACCCGCCGGGCGGCGGTAGGTGATGAGGTCGTCGATGATGCCGCCGTCCTCGTTGCAGATCAGCGAGTACTTCGCCTTGCCCACGGCCATGGCGGAGATCTTTCCCACCAGGGCGTAGTCCAGGAAGGCGGCGGCATCGGGGCCGGTCACCCAGACCTCTCCCATGTGGGAGAGGTCGAACAGGCCGGCAGCGTTGCGGACGGCGTGGTGTTCGGCAAGTTCAGAGCTGTACTTGAGCGGCATCTGCCAGCCGCCGAAGTCCGTAAAGGATGCGCCGAGCTTTTTGTGCTCGTCGTAAAGCGCGGTGTATTTCTCGGTCATTGGTGCCGGTCCTTAGTTTTCGAAGTCTTCCAGCGGCGGGCAGGAGCAGATCAGGTTCCGGTCGCCGGCGGCGCCGTCGATCCTGCCCACGGGCGGGAAGTACTTGTCCTGGCGCAGCGAGGCAACGGGGAATACGGCCTGCTCGCGCGGGTACGCGCGGTCCCAGTCGGAGTTGACGACGGCGGCTGCCGTGTGGGGTGCGTTGCGCACCGGTGATGCCTCCAGGGTGAAGTCGCCGCTGGCTACCTGCTGGATCTCGCCGTGGATGGTGATCATGGCCTCGATGAAGCGGTCGATCTCGGCCAGGTCCTCGGACTCGGTGGGCTCCACCATCAGCGTTCCGGCCACGGGGAAGGCCAGGGTGGGGGCGTGGAAGCCGAAGTCGATGAGGCGCTTGGCAACATCCTCAGCCGTCACCCCGGTCCTGGCCGTGAGTTCGCGCAGGTCCAGGATGCACTCGTGGGCCACCAGCCCGCCTTCGCCCGTGTACAGGACCGGGAAGTATTCGTTCAGGCGGGAGGCGACGTAGTTTGCCGCCAGGAGCGCGGACTTGGTGGCCTCGGTCAGGCCCTCACCGCCCATCAGCTTCACGTAGGCCCAGGAAATGGGCAGCACGCCGGCCGAACCGAAGCGGGACGCCGAGATTGCAACGCCGTGCCCGGCTTCGTGCGCAGCCTTGTTCGCATCGCCGGGCATGAACGGGGCCAGGTGTGCCTTCGCTGCAACCGGTCCGACGCCGGGGCCGCCGCCGCCGTGCGGGATGCAGAAGGTCTTGTGCAGGTTCAGGTGGGACACGTCCCCGCCGAACTTGCCCGGCTGGGCCAGCCCGACGAGGGCGTTCAGGTTCGCTCCGTCCACATATACCTGGCCGCCTGCAGCGTGGACGGCGTCGCAGACCTCGCGCACATCGGAGTCGTACACTCCGTGCGTGGACGGGTAGGTGATCATGATTGCCGAGAGGACATCCTTGTGGGCCTCGATCTTGGCCGTGAGGTCATCGTGGTCAATGGTGCCGTCCGCGGCGGTGGCGACGACGACGACCTTCATCCCGGCGAGGACTGCGGAGGCGGCGTTGGTGCCGTGTGCCGAGGCGGGAATCAGGCAGATGTTGCGCTGCTGGTCGCCGCGGGAGTGGTGGTAGCCGCGGATCGCCAGCAGGCCGGCCAGCTCGCCTTGGGAACCGGCGTTGGGCTGGATGGACACCTGGTCGTAGCCGGTGATCGTGGTCAGGTCCGCCTCAAGGTCGGCAATGAGTTCACGCCAGCCTTCGGTCTGGGAGTCCGGGGCGAACGGGTGGATGGAAGCGAACTCGGGCCAGGAGATGGCCTCCATCTCCGCGGTGGCGTTCAGCTTCATGGTGCATGAGCCCAGCGGGATCATGGTGCGGTCCAGCGCCAGGTCCCGGTCCGAGAGCTTGCGGATGTAGCGCAGCAACTGGGTTTCGGACCGGTGCGTGTTAAAGACCGGGTGCTGCAGGAAGTCGGAGGAACGCTCGACGGCGGCCTCCAGACCGAAGCCCTGGTCCTCACCCTGGTGGTCGGCAACCTTGGCGCCAAAGACATCGGCCACCTGGGCGACAATGGCCGGGGTCGTGGTTTCATCGAGGGCGATGCCGACGGTATCGGCGTCGACGCTGCGCAGGTTGATGCCCCGTGCCTCGGCGTCGGCAATAATGCCGGCCGCCCGTCCGGGGACCCGGACGGTCAGGGTATCGAAAAAGCTCTTGTGCAGCACGTCAACGCCGGCAGCGGCAAGCGAGGCCGCCAGGGCACGGGCGTGGCCATGCGCCGTTTCGGCGATCGCCTTCAGTCCGTCCGGGCCGTGGTACACCGCGTACATGGAGGCAACGATGGCCAAGAGCGCCTGGGCGGTGCAGATGTTGGAGGTGGCCTTCTCGCGGCGGATGTGCTGCTCGCGGGTCTGCAGGGCCAGGCGGTAGGCGGGAACGCCGGCGTCGTCCTTGGACACGCCCACCAGGCGGCCGGGAAGCGAGCGCTCCAGGCCCTTGCGGACAGCCATGTAGGCAGCGTGCGGGCCGCCGAAGAACAGCGGAACACCAAAGCGCTGGGCTGAGCCGACCGCGATGTCCGCGCCCTGCTCGCCCGGAGGGGTAATGAGCGTAAGTGCCAGCAGGTCCGCGGCCACGGTAACCAGCGCGCCACGCTCCTTCGCAGCGGCGATGACGCCGGACTGGTCCCAGACCCGGCCGGAAGCGCCGGGCTGCTGCAGCACCACCCCGTTGATGTCACCGTCGGGCAGGCCCTTGGAGAGATCGGCCACCTCCACCTCGAAGCCGAGCGCCTCTGCACGGCCCTTGACGATGGCGATGGTCTGCGGGAGCACGTCGATGTCCAGGACGGTCTTGCCATCGGCCGCGGGCTTGGCCTTGTTGGCGCGGCGCATCAGCAGCACGGCCTCAGCCACCGCGGTTGCTTCGTCGAGCAGCGATGCGTTGGCAATGGGCAGCCCCACGAGGTCCTGCACCATGGTCTGGAAGTTCAGCAGGGCCTCGAGCCGGCCCTGGGAAATCTCGGGCTGGTAAGGGGTGTAGGCGGTGTACCAGGCCGGGGACTCGAGGATGTTGCGGCGGATCACCGGCGGAGTCACGGTATCGGAGTAGCCCTGGCCGATCAGCTGCACGGCCGTCTTGTTCTTCGCGGCCAGCTTCCGCAGCTCGGTGAGGACTTCAACCTCACTGAGGGCGTCCTGCAGGCGAAGCGCGGTGTCCTGGCGGATGACCTTGGGAACGGCCGTATCAACCAGGGAGTCGACCGAGTCGTAGCCTACGGCTTTGAGCATGGTGTCGACGTCGGCCTGGCGGCGCGCGCCGATATGGCGGTCTACGAAAGTGGTGGAGGCTGGGGTAACCGACACGAAGGAACTCCATTTACTCAGGCGGCGAAGGGTACGCCACAGCTATTCGGGTCCCTCCCCGCTCTGTATTGGACCTGAGAGTTTCCGCGTTGCCTGCCTGGACAGGACCCGCTTGCACCGTCGGTGAGCACAACAGTCCTTGCATTCCCAAAGGGTGGTGGACTGCCTGCTGCTTTCCAGAGGTGCCTCGCCGCGGCGGTACAGGGGCCTGCGAGATTCCTGGGGAGGATTTGCTCCAACGGCGCCTGCCTGTACTTCCGGCAGAACTCTCCCGCCGCAGATCAAAGGCTATTCATTTGTCGAACCATGAAGGCCGGTGACAGCCCTCACAACTCTCTATTGTCCTACGCCGCAGCCCCTCGCGGCAAATGACCGGAACTACCTCCGGAGCCGCTCCAAAGCGGCCAGGAGTTCGTCCACGTCGGCAGCCGCTCCCCCTGCCGGGGCGGGGGCAACGGACAGCATGGCGTTGAAGTACAGGCCGTCCCCCATGTAGAGGACTGCCTTGGCCAGGCCCGGGCCAACGTCGGCAGCTATCTCGTCCAGCCAGCGCTGCTGGATGGCCGCGAACCGGCGCCTTGTCTCTTCGTGGGCCACCTCTGCAAGCCGGGTGGCGGCCACGATGGCGCGGTCCAGCGGAGTATCCGCCCAGACAGAGGAACGGATGAAGTATGCCGCGGCACCTTCAGCGGCAGCAGCCATCGCGTCAGCGTCTTCCCGGGCGAGGCCCTCCAGCCGGTCAAGCAGCACGGAGATGAGCGCTTCCTTGTTGGGAAAGTGGTAGAGGAGGCCGCCTTTGGACACCCCCGCCTTGCGGGCCACGGCATCAAGGGTGGCCGCGCGCTCCCCCACGTCGATCAGCAGGGACTCGAAGGCGTCAAGGACCGCGTCACGGGCAACAGGCTTTCGGGGCATGCCTTCCATCATGCCTTCCACGAGGCAGGAAAACGGAAATCGCTACGTTTCCAAACTATACCGTCTGGACGGTATAGTTATTCCCATGACCGCTTCCATCAAGAGTTCTGCGTCCGCGCAGGCGAACAGCACCTCCATTCGCTCGCCGTGGCGGGACTGGCTGGCGCTGGGGCTGCTGATGTTCCCGGTACTGCTGGTGGCGGTGGACAACACGGCGCTGACGTTCGCACTGCCCGCCATCGCACAGGCCTTGGAACCCAGCGGCGTGCAACTGCTCTGGATCGTTGACGCCTACCCACTGGTACTCGCCGGGCTGCTGGTATCAATGGGCAGCCTCGGCGACCGGATTGGGCGGCGGAGGCTGCTGATCCTTGGCAGCATCGGCTTTGCCGGACTATCCGTTGCCACCGCCTTTGCACCAGCGCCGGAGTGGCTCATCGCCGGCCGCGCCGCCCTGGGATTCTTCGGTGCCATGCTGATGCCTTCCACCCTGTCACTGATCCGCAACATCTTCCCGGAGCCCAACCGCCGGAGGCTGGCCGTCGCCATCTGGGCTGCCGGCTTCTCCGGCGGCGCGGCCCTGGGTCCGATCGTCGGCGGATGGCTGGTGGAGCACTTCTGGTGGGGCGCCGTATTCCTGGTGGCGGTCCCGCTCATGCTCCCCCTGCTGGCCTTTGGACCTGCCGTCATTCCCGAATCGAAGGATCCGGGGCCCGGAATAGTGGATATCCCCAGCATCCTGCTCTCCATGCTGGTCATGGTTCCCGTGGTTTACGGCATTAAGGCAATGGCCACCGAAGGTCCGGGCGCAGCCGGTCTGGGCAGCATTGCCTTTGGCCTGGTGATGGGGCTCGTATTCGTGCGGCGGCAGCACCGGCTGAAGCACCCGCTGCTGGACATGTCACTGTTCCGGAACAGGGTGTTCAGCATGGCCATCAGCGCCAACATCCTTGCCCTGTTCTCCTTCAACGGGTTCATCCTGTTCCTTGCCCAGCACCTCCAGCTCCTCGAGGGCATGACCCCGTCCGCGGCGGGTGTTGCCATGATCCCGGCGCTGGCCGCCACGGTGGCGGCCGGGCTGGTGGTGGTGCCGCTGGTCCGCAAGGTCCGTCCCGGCTACGTGGTGGCGGCAGGACTGGCCTTCAGCGCTGCGGGCTACACGATAGTGGCGTTCGGGAACCACGACGGCGGACCCTCGCTGCTGCTGGCGGCGCTCCTGGTCCTGGCACTGGGCGTGGGCACGGCTGAAACCATCTCCAACGACCTCATCCTCGGGTCCGCCCCGCCGGAGAAGTCAGGCGCTGCCGCGGCGATCTCGGAGACAGGCTACGAGGTGGGCTCGCTGCTGGGGACCGCGGTGCTGGGCTCCATCCTGACCGCGTCCTACCAGCAGAACCTGCGGCTGCCCGCGGGACTGGACGGCATGCTGCCCGGATCCACCCTGCACAATGCCCGTGAAACGCTCGCCGGCGCAATTGAAGCAGCAACGTTGGTGCCCGAATCACTGTCGGCAGCCGTCCGAGAGGCTGCGGCGGCAGCGTTTGATTCCGGCGTCCACATCACTGCGGCGATTGGGCTGGTACTGATGGCGACGGCGGCAGTCCTGGCCGCCGTCGTGCTGCGGAAAGTGCCAAAAGCGGCCTAGCAGCCGAGGGTGTGCCGTGTCGGCTGCACAAAGGCGCCCGGCGCCGAGGGAATACCTCGGCGCCGGGCGCCCTTTGGAATGGCAGCGGGCTGCGCGCCCGCGGATCCCGCTACTTGGAGTCGGCGGCAGTTACCTTGGCGGTGGGCTTCATGTTCTCGGCCTGCACCATCCAGGCAAACTGCTCCAGCCGGGCAATGAACTCATGGAGGAGGTCCGCGGAGGTGGGATCCTCCTCATCCACCTCGTCATGGACTTTGCGCATGGTGCCCACGGCGGCCTCCATGGCGGCAACGATCCGCTCAATGGCATCCGTGGTGCTGATCAGCCCGTCAGGGAACTGGGCCAGGCTGGTGGTTTCGGCAACCGTGGAGCTGCGGCCGTCCGGGAGCGCGTGCAGGGCACGCATGCGCTCGGCAGTGTCGTCGGCGAACTGGCGAGCGGCGTCCACGATTTCATCGAGCTGCAGGTGAAGGTCGCGGAAGTTGGTGCCCACGATGTTCCAGTGCGCCTGCTTGCCCTGAACGTGGAGTTCGATCAGGTCCGCCAAGACAGCCTGCAGGTTGTTGGTCAGTGTCGGTGAAGCTTTCATGCATCCTCCTCAAGTGGTCCAATATGGCCGACGCTACCAGCCGCCCGCCACGTGGCGGCAGGGCCAGCGGCAATTTCTCAGTGAGCTTACTAATTTCAGGCAGTCAGTCATAAACGAATGTGATTCATATTGCGTCTTGCATCACAGGGCCCGCACCCCCATACTAAATGAACGCCATTCATATAGTGACTTCCGTCTCACCCCCTTCCAGAAAGTGGTGCCATGACAGAGATAATCCGCACCAGTACCGCCAAACCCGGACCGCACGCCCACGCACCCTCCGCGGACGGCGTCAGCGCCAAGGGACTCAAGGGCGGCCAGCTCGGGCTTCTTGCCGTCGTCGTCCTCGGGATTTCAACCATCGCCCCCGCCTATACCCTCACCAGCGCACTCGGACCCACCGTCAATGAAGCCGGGCTCCAGCTGCCAGTCATCTTCCTGATCGGGTTCATCCCCATGATCCTGGTCTCGCTCGCCTATCGGGAGCTCAACGCCGACTCCCCGGACAGCGGCACAACCTTCACCTGGGTGACCAAAGCCTTCGGGCCCTGGATCGGCTGGATGGGCGGATGGGGCCTGCTGGCCGCCAACATCATCGTGCTCTCCAACCTGGCCGGCGTCGCCGTCGACTTCTTCTACCTCTTCCTGTCCCAGCTCACCGGCTCCCCGGAACTGGCGGACCTGGCCGACAACAAAGCGTTGAACGTCCTTACCTGCTTCGTGTTCGTGGCGCTGGCCGTTTGGGTCAGCTACCGCGGCCTGCACACCACCAAGATGGTTCAGTACAGCCTGGTGGGCTTCCAGCTGCTGGTACTGGGCCTGTTCGTCGCCATGGCCTTCGCCAACTGGTCCACCTCCGAAACGGCAATCCCGTTCAGCTGGGACTGGTTCGACGTCACCAAGATTGAGACCTTCGGCCAGATTGCGGCCGGCATCTCCCTGTCGATCTTCGTGTACTGGGGCTGGGACGTCTGCCTCACCGTCAATGAGGAAACGGCCAACGGCAAGAAGACCGCCGGGGTGGCCGGCACCCTGACCGCCGTCATCGTCCTGGCCATCTACCTGCTGGTCAGCATCGCCACCATGATGTTCGCCGGCGTCGGGGATACCGGCAACGGCCTGAACAACGCCGAAAACCACGAAAACATCTTCACGGCCCTGGCCTCCCCCATCATGGGCCCCTTCGCCATCCTGATGTCCCTCGCCGTGCTCTCCAGCTCAGCGGCCTCCCTCCAGTCCACGTTCATGTCCCCGTCCCGGAGCCTGCTGGCCATGGCGCACTACGGCGCCCTGCCGGAACCGTTCAGCCGCATCAGCAGGAAGTTCGCCACCCCGGGCTTCGCCACCATCGCAGCCGGTGTGATGTCCGCAGGGTTCTACGCAGTGATGCACGTGGTCAGCGAAAACGTCCTGAATGACACCATCCTGGCCCTGGGCCTGATGATCTGCTTCTACTACGGCCTCACCGCGCTGGCCTGCACCTGGTACTTCCGCCACAGCCTGTTCAACAGCATGCGCCACTTCGTCCTGCGGCTGGTTTGCCCGGTGGTGGGCGGCGTGGGGTTGTTCGTGGTGTTCGCCCAGACCGCCGTTGACAGCCTGGCACCGGAGTTCGGCAGCGGTTCCGAGGTCTTCGGCGTGGGCCTGGTGTTCATCCTGGGCGTCGGCATCCTGGCCCTGGGCGCCGTGGTCATGCTGGTCATGTCCCGCACCCACCCCGGCTTCTTCCGCGGCGAAACCTTGAAGCAGGACACCCCCGCGCTGGTGGTCCCGGAGTAGGTCCCACCGCAGAGTCGCCGAACACCGAAAGGTGCCGTGCCCCCATCAGGGGCACGGCACCTTTCGCGCTGTCACCAGTAGTGCGCCACATCGATCACCAGGCGGGAACCCGGTCCGGGCCCATCAAGGGTGAACACCCGGAACGGCAGCCGGGCACGGACGCCCAGGCCCATGGTGGTCTGGCCCTCGAAGCTTCCGGCCCAGGCCACCTGGCGGAAGGTCTGGTAACCCGAAACGTTGGAGAGCTCAGCCGGGTCTCCGGGGGTGTACGTGGGCTGCCCGTTAGTGCCATAGGCCGGGGCCTTGACGACGACCTGCAGCCGGGCGCCGCCCCGCGTGGGCACCACTGCTCCTGAGCCGTCCTGGATTACCTGCCCCACGTAGCGGACGCTGTAGCCGGGTGCGGGCAGGCCGCCCAGGTCGACCACCAGCCGGTCGAAGCAGTAATGCTGCCCGGTCCGGACATTGGTTACGGGCGCACCGCTCATGGCGCCGTCCGACTTCATCAGCGAGCCCCATGTGAGGCCACAGTAGGGCGCCGCAGACGCAGGCGCCGGGACCGCAATTCCCAGCCCCGCAGCCAACAGAACTGCTGCGAGCCAGGTAGGGAACTTCTTCATAGCAGTGCCATCCACGAATCAAAGCCATTGGATGCTTTCAGCGTAGGAGTGTTGGGTCCGGGAAACGAGTGAGCATTTTGATAACGACGGCGTCCGGGGACAAAGCAGCGCCGGCCACCTCGAGGAGGTGGCCGGCGCCGGTAGAAATGATCAGGAGAAAGTTCAGCCTTCGCAGTCGCGGCAGTACTTCAGGCCGTCCTTTTCACGGGCAACCTGTGAGCGGTGGCGGACCAGGAAGCACGACGAGCAGGTGAACTCATCGGACTGTTCGGGAACCACAATGACGGTCAGTTCCTCGTTGGACAGGTCCGCGCCGGGCAGGTCGATACCCTCCGCGGTGTCGTTCTCCTCGACATCGATGACAGCGGTCTGCGCGTTGCCGCTCCGTGACGCCTGGAGGGCCTCGAGAGAGTCGGCGGGCGACTCTTCTTCCTGCTTGCGTGGAGCATCGTAATCGGTAGCCATAGCGTGTTCACTTTCGTTGCTGCGCAGCGCCATTTCAGGCACCTCAGTGCAGCAGTTTAGGGCATTCTCCCGCTACCGGCGCAATAGTGTGGCTAAGCAGACATCATGCCGCTTCCACCCGCTGTTCAGCATGCTCTGACCGGGCATGCTCGGACCGGGCCTGGTCCGCGCCTGCGGACACCCCGCTCAGAGCCGGGAGCCAGCCCCACCGGGTGGCATCGGCGATGGCGCCGGCGGCCGCCGATTCGGAATCGTACGTGAACGTGTCCAGCAGCCAGTCGCGGAGCCGGATGAGCAGGTCAGCCATCATGCCCTGAAACCTACGCAGCGATTGTTGTGGCCAGGTTTCGGCGCGGTCTCCCCCGGATTAAATCCGCTGGCGGCCGGACCTCCGGGCGGGTTGTCCAGGTGGATTCTTCAGGCCGGCGGCGCCGTGCTGCTGCGCAGGACCAGTTCCGGCTGCACTACCAGCGTCCGTGGTCCGTCTGCGCCATCCAATGCCGTGAGCATCATCTGCATGCACCGACGGCCCAGTTCTTCAAAGTCCTGCCGTACCACCGTCAGCGGCGGACTGAAGTAGCCGGCCTCGGGCTGGTCATCGAAGCCCACGACGGACACGTCCTGCGGCACCTTGATGCCGGCCTCGGTCAGGGCGCGCAGGACCCCGAGGGCCATCTGGTCGTTGCCAACAAAGATGGCGGTAGCGCGGCGGGTGGCCGCAATCCGCCGCCCGATTTCATAGCCGCTGCCGGCGCTCCAGTCGCCCTCGATGATCAGGTCCGCCTCGAGCCCGGCCGACGCCAGGGTGGACCGCCAGCCGTCGGCGCGGGCCACAGCATCAATCCAGTCCTGCGGCCCCGCGACGTGACCGATCCGGACGTGCCCCTGCCCTATCAGGTGCCACACCGCCAGCTCGGCCCCGCGGCGCTGGTCCACCCTGACGCCGCCAACTGCGTCATTCCCCTCCGGTCCCACGGCCACCACCGGCACGCCGATGGGAAGTTCGGCCAGCGCGGCCAGCGTCTGAAGGTGCGGAACGATCACCACGATGCCGTCCACCGACTGGTCCAGGAAGTGCCTGACGGCGTCCAGGATGGTCTCCCGGCTGACCTCCCGCAACGCAGCGACGCTGACGAAATACCCTGCGTCCCGTGCAGCGCGTTCCACTCCCAGCAGCGTATTGGCGGGCCCGTACTGTGAAAGTTCGCTGCCCAGGACCCCGATGGTCTGCGAGCGCCGGGTGACCAGGCTCCGGGCGGCGGTGTTGCGGCGGTAGCCCAGCCGGGCAATGGCCGCTTCCACCTTTTCCCGGGTCCCGGCGCTCACGTTGGGGTGGCTGTTGACCACCCGCGACACGGTCTGGTGTGAGACCCCGGCCAGCTCCGCCACGTCCTCAAGCCTCGGCAGCCGGGGTGGCTTGCCGTGCATCACGAGGTTTTTGCCCATGGCAGGGGCCGGGACCTCAGCCGTGCCACTGGGTCAGATCCCGCCGGCGAGTTTGTAGTAGGCGGCGTTCCAGTTCAGGTCCTTCTTGAACTGCCGGATGGTGGTGCCTTCGTCAATGGTGAGCAGTTCTGTTTTGGCGAGTTCCGCGAAGTCCTCGAACACGTCCATGCCCACCTGGGTGGAGAGGACCGTGTGGTGGGCGGCGCCGGCGGTGAGCCAGGCGGCGGCGGAGGTGGCGAAGTCCGGCTTGGGCTCCCACAGGGCGCGGGCCACGGGCAGGTTGGGCAACGGCTGGTCCAGGGGAACGACGTCCACGGCATTGGCCACCAGGCGGAAACGGTCGCGCATGTCAGACAGGGCGACGACGACGCCCGGGGAGGCGTCGGCGTCGAACACCAGGCGGACCGGGTCCTCCTTGCCGCCAATGCCCAGCGGGTGGATTTCCAGGCGGGGCTTCGATGCCGTGAGGGAGGGGCAGACCTCGAGCATGTGGGCGCCCAGGATCTTCTCGGCGCCGGGCTCCAGGTGGTAGGTGTAGTCCTCCATGAGGGAGGCGCCGCCGGGCAGGCCTGCGCCCATCACCTTGGCCGCGCGGATCAGGATGGCGGTCTTCCAGTCGCCTTCGGCGCCGAACCCGTAGCCGGCCGC
Organism: Arthrobacter sp. SLBN-112; assembly: GCF_006715225.1. Lineage (NCBI taxonomy): Bacteria > Bacillati > Actinomycetota > Actinomycetes > Micrococcales > Micrococcaceae > Arthrobacter > Arthrobacter sp. SLBN-112. The sequence continues at coordinate 1,913,106 of NZ_VFMU01000001.1, read as the reverse complement.
CATCAGCCGCTGCACCGCCAGGCCGGGAAGCTGGCGCAGGGCACCGAGGTCCTCGAAGGAGGTGGTGAACGCTGCGGAGCCGTTGCCCTCCAGGAAGCTGCGAAGGCCCAGTTCAATCTGGGCGCCGTACCGCAGCGAATCGTGCCTGGCCGCGCCTGCGCGGAGCTCCGGCACCACGTCGTAAAGGTCCTCATATTCGGCCACCAGGGCGTCGACGTCGGACTCTGCCGCGCCGTGCACGGCGTCGGCGAGCTCGTTGACGGACCAGGTGTTGACCGCGACGCCGAAGCGCAGCTCGGCTTCGGTCTTGTCGCCTTCGGTGACGGCAACGTTGCGCATGTTGTCGCCGAAGCGGGTCAGCTTCAGGGTCCGCACGGCGGCCCAGCCGGCGGCGGCGCGCTGCCAGGAACCCACCTGGCGCGCCACCTCAGGATTGGAGACGTGCCCCACGACGGTCTTCCGGGCGATGCCCAGACGGGACTGGATGTACCCGAACTCGCGATCGCCGTGCGCGGCCTGGTTCAGGTTCATGAAGTCGAAGTCGATGTCCGCCCACGGCAGGTCGCGGTTGGCCTGCGTGTGCAGGTGCAGCAGGGGCTTGCGCAGCAGGTCCAGGCCCTGGATCCACATCTTGGCCGGGCTGAACGTGTGCATCCAGGCGGTGACGCCGATGACGGAATCATCCGAGTTGGCCTCAAGGGCGGTGCGGCGGATGGCGTCAGAATCGGTCAGGACCGGCTTCCAGACGATCTTTACCGGGACGGCGGAACTTGCGTTGAGCTGGTTGGCGATCTCCTGCGACTGGGCGGCAACCTGTTTGAGGACTTCCTCCCCGTACAGGTGCTGGCTGCCGGTGAGGAACCAAACCTCGTAACCATCGAGGGAGGTGTTTGCTGCGGTGCTCATGGATTCTCCTGGGAAGTTAAAGGCGACGGCGTTACTGGCCGTAGACGTTCTGGTAGCGGGCGTAGAGGGAGTCGATGGAGCCCTGGTCGATGGGCAGTGGTTCACCCAACTGCCGCGAGATGTGCACGGTGCGGGCCACTTCCTCGCACATCACGGCCGCTTTCACGGCGGACCGGGCGTCCTTGCCGATGGTGAACGGGCCGTGGTTCTGCATCAGGACCGCCGGGGAATTGGAGTTCTTGAGCGTCTCCACGATGCCCTGGCCGATCGAGTCGTCCCCGATCAGCGCGAAGGGACCCACCGGGATGGAGCCGCCGAACTCATCGCCCATCATGGTCAGTACGCACGGGATGGCCTCTCCCCGGGCAGCCCAGGCGGTGGCGTAGGTGGAGTGCGTGTGCACCACTCCACCCACGTCAGGCATGTGGCGGTACACGTAGGCGTGCGCGGCCGTGTCCGACGACGGCGACAGCGCCGGGTTGCCCCAATCGACAGTGCCGCCGCCACCGACGTTGGTGCCCCGCACTGGCGTGCCGTGCAGGTCGGTGACGATCATCTGCTCCGGTGTCAGGTCCTGGTAGGAGACGCCGGAGGGCTTGATGACCATAAGGTCCGTGCCCGGCACGCGGGCCGAGACGTTGCCCGCGGTCCACACCACCAGTTCGTAGCGGGTCAGTTCGGCGTGCAGCGCACACACTTCCTCGCGGACCCGGGCAATGGTCTCCAGGATTCCTGCTTCGGTGCTCATGCGGACACCTCCACGGCCGTTTCGGCTGCAGAACCGGCGCCGGTGCCGGGAAGGACGGTCCGGGCAGCTCTGCGCTGGATGGCCTTGAGCCGGTGCATCACGTCATTGCCGCCGCGGCCGAAGTAGTCGTGCAGGGCCTTGTACTCCTGGAACAGCTCGTCGTAGGCAGCAACGTTTTCGGGGATCGGGGTGTAGACCTCACCGGGTTCGGCGCCCATGGCTGCAGCAGCTTCGCGGATGTCCGCATATTCACCGGCGGCAACGGCCGCGTGGATGGCCGATCCCAGGGCCGGACCCTGCTCCGAGCCGATGGTGGACAACTGCAGGCCGGTGGCGTCAGCGTAAATCTGCATCAGGAGCCTGTTCTTCAGCAGGCCGCCGGCCACGATGAATTCCTTGACCGGAACGCCGGCGTCACGGAAAGCGTCCACAATGGTGCGGGTGCCGAACGCCGTGGCTTCCAGCAGTGCACGGTAGGTGTCCTCGGGCCTGGTGGCGAGGGTCTGGCCCACCACGATGCCGGACAGCTCATGGTCCACCAGGACCGAGCGGTTGCCCGAGTGCCAGTCAAGCGCAACCAGGCCGTGCTCCCCGATGGCCTGCCGCGACGCCAGTTCGGTGAGGTACTCGTGGATCCCCAACCCCGCATCCTTGGCCGCCTGGTGGTATTCGGGCGGGACGCCGAACTTGGTGAACCAGCCGAAGATGTCCCCCACGCCGGACTGCCCTGCCTCATAACCCCACAGCCCGGGCACGATGCCGCCGTCCACCGCCCCGCACATGCCCGGTACTTCATGCAGTTCGGTGCCGTTCATGACATGGCAGGTGGAGGTACCCATGATGGCCACCAGCTGGCCGGACTCCACTGCCTTCGCAGCCGGTGCCGTGACATGGGCGTCAACATTTCCCACGGCCACGGCGATGCCCTCCGGCAGGCCGGTCCAGGCCGCCGCCTCCGCCGTCAAGGTGCCGGCGGCGTCGCCCAGCCGTCCGATGGTGTGCTCAAGTTTGGAACTGACGAAGTCCTTGAATTCCGGATTCAGGGCGGCCAGGAACTCCTCCGATGGGTACCGCCCGTCCTGGTAGATGCCCTTGTAGCCGGCCGTGCAGGCGTTGCGGACGTAGCGGCCGCACAGCTGCCAGACGATCCAGTCGGCCGCCTCCACCCAGTGGTCCATTTCGGCGTACGCCTCCGGGTCCTCTTCCAGCAGCTGCAGGCCCTTGGCGAATTCCCACTCCGAGGAGATCAGGCCCCCGTACCGCGGAAGCCAGTCCTCGCCCCGTTCGGCCGCGAGCCGGTTGATCCGGTCCGCCTGACCCTGGGCGGCGTGGTGCCGCCAGAGCTTTACATAGGCGTGCGGCCGGTTGGCATAGCCCGGCAGTTCGTTCAGGGGGGTGCCGTCGGCTTTGGCGGGCACCATGGTGCAGGCGGTGAAGTCGGTGGCAATGCCAACGACGGCGGCCGGGTCGATCCCCGCGTCAGCCACCGCGGCAGGGACCGCGTTGCGCAGGACGTCCCGGTAGTCGTTGGGCACCTGAAGGGCCCATTCCCCGGGAAGCCGTGCCCCGTCGTCGCCCGCCACGTCTTTGGGCAGGGAGCCGGTCACCACTGCATGGGGATACTCGTGGACGGCGCTGCCAAGCTCCTTGCCGTCGCGGACGCGTACCACCACGGCACGGCCTGAGAGCGTTCCGTAGTCCACCCCAATGACGCAGTGGTCGTGGCGGGGCTCGGAGCTGGAAGTGAACAACGCATCTGGCATGGGGTTGCCTCCATCCGGGAGGCAAGGGCCTCATTACCGGGTTTTGTAGGGTCAGGGTCAAGCTAAGTGCTGCAGCAAGTGTGAACGCTAACAAAGCAGAAGTCAATGAAGTCGAAAGAGTTTCGGGATTTCTGGGAGGAGGCTCTTGTTAGCGTTCACAAATCAGTCTATATTGAACCGACACATCAACAATGTGGCCAGGACCGGGAGCGTCGCCGCTTCCCCGTCCAACAACACTTCGCGGCAATGCTGCCGCGGAAGGAGATAATGGTGAGAATCAAAAAACTCATGGGCGCGGTGGCCCTTGTCCTCGCCCTGACCGTGGGGGCTACCGGTTGTGGCGCCCGTGGCGGAACCAGTGAATCCAGCGGCACGGCGAAGCCGGCCGACTCGCTGGTTGGCATCTCGATGCCCACCCAGACATCCGAACGGTGGATTGCCGACGGCGCCAACGTTGAGAAGTCCCTGAAGGACCTCGGCTACAAGACGGACCTCCAGTTCGCCAATGACGACATTCCAACCCAGGTCTCGCAGATCGAAAACATGCTGACCAAGGGCGCCAAGGCCCTGATCATCGCTGCCATTGACGGCACCACGCTGACCGACGTCCTGGCAAAGGCAAAGGAACAGAACGTCAAGGTGGTCGCCTACGACCGCCTGATCAACGGCACCGCAAACGTGGACTACTACACCACCTTTGACAACTACACCGTGGGCGTCCAGCAGGCCACCTCGCTGCTGACCGGCCTGGGCCTGGTGGACGCGAGCGGCAAGAAAGTGGAGGGCAAGGGCCCCTTCAACATCGAACTTTTCGCCGGAAGCCCGGATGACAACAACGCCAACTTCTTCTGGACCGGCGCCATGGACACCCTCAAGCCGTACATGGACGCCGGCACCCTGAAGGTTCCCAGCGGCCAGACCAAGTTTGAGCAGGCCGCCATCCTTCGCTGGCAGGCACCCGTGGCGCAGAAGCGCATGGAGGACATCATCACCTCCGCCTACAGCTCGGGCACCAAGCTGAACGGCGTCCTTTCGCCGTACGACGGACTGTCCATCGGCATCATCTCCGCCCTCACCAGCACCGGCGGCTACGCCAAGGGAAGCCTGCCGGTGGTCACCGGGCAGGACGCCGAAAAGGGCTCCGTAAAGTCCATCATCGCCGGCGAGCAGTACTCCACCATCTTCAAGGACACCCGCCAGCTCGGCGCGCAGGCCGTCAAGATGGTGGACGCCGTCCTCAAGGGCCAGGAACCTGAAACCAACGACACCAAGACCTACAACAACAAGGTCAAGGTCGTCCCGGCCTTCCTGCTGAAGTCAGTGATCATCACCAAGGACAACTACAAGAAGGAACTGATCGACTCGGGTTACTACAAGGACTCCGACGTCAAGTAGTCAACGTCCGGGGGCTGTGGCCGGACCTCCATCCGGCCACAGCCCCGCCCGCAACCTCCTGCACCAGCAGGAAGGCCAAGCTTCGACCAGTCAGTGGGAATTGACGATGAACACACCCATTCTTCAAATGCGAGGAATCACCAAGACGTTCCCCGGCGTGAAAGCGCTGCAGGACGTCACGCTGGATGTGAACCGTGGAGAGGTCCACGCCATCTGCGGTGAGAACGGAGCCGGCAAATCAACGCTCATGAAAGTGTTGTCCGGCGTCTATCCACACAACACCTTCGACGGGGAAATCCTCTTCGAAAACGAACCCTGCAATTTCTCCAGCATCTCGGACAGCGAGAAGCGGGGCATTGTGATCATCCACCAGGAACTGGCGCTGAGCCCGTACCTCTCCATCGCCGAGAACATCTACCTTGGCAACGAACAGGCCACCAACGGGTGGGTGGACTGGCGTAAGACCAACCTGGAGGCAGCGAAGCTGCTGGCCCGCGTGGGCCTCGACGAAAACCCTGTCACCCCCGTGCAGCACATCAGCGTGGGCAAGCAGCAGCTCGTGGAAATCGCCAAGGCGCTGTCCAAGGAAGTGAAACTGCTCATCCTGGACGAGCCCACGGCCGCCCTCAACGACGAGGATTCCGGCCACCTGCTGGACCTGATCCTCCATCTGAAGGGCCAAGGGGTCACCAGCATCATCATCAGCCACAAACTCAATGAAATCCGCAAGGTGGCCGATGCCGTCACCATCATCCGCGACGGCAAGACCATTGAGACCCTCCGGCTCGATGAAGGCCAGATCACCCAGGAACGGATCATCCGCGGCATGGTGGGCCGGGACCTGGAGAGCCTGTACCCGGACCGCGAGCCGAACATCGGCGAGGAAGTCCTCCGGATCGAAGACTGGTCCGTCCGGCACCCGCAGGACCACAGCCGCATGGTGGTCAGGAACGCCAACCTGCATGTCAGGAAGGGCGAGGTGGTGGGACTTGCCGGGCTGATGGGTGCCGGGCGCACCGAACTTGCCATGAGCGTCTTCGGCCGCACCTACGGGACCGCCATGTCCGGCAAGGTCTATAAGTACGGCGAGGAAATCAACACCGCCACGGTCTCGGACGCCATCAGGCATGGCATTGCCTATGCCACCGAGGACCGCAAGCATTACGGCCTGAACCTCATCGAGGACATCAAGCGCAACATCTCCCTGGCAGCGCTGCGCAAGCTCGCCAAACGCGGCTTCGTGGACAAGAACCAGGAGACCGTGGTGGCCAACGGCTACCGGAAGAGCATGAACATCAAGGCGCCCTCGGTGGCCGCGATCACCGGGAAGCTCTCCGGCGGAAACCAGCAGAAGGTGGTGCTGAGCAAGTGGATGTTCTCGGACCCCGACGTGCTCATCCTCGATGAGCCCACCCGCGGCATCGATGTCGGCGCCAAGTACGAGATCTATACGATCATCGCCAAACTCGCGGCCGAAGGAAAAGCCGTGATCGTCATTTCCTCGGAACTTCCCGAACTCCTGGGCATCTGCGACCGCATCTACACCCTGGCCGCCGGCCACATCACCGGTGAAGTGCCCATTGCCGAGGCCACCCAGGAAACCCTGATGCACTACATGACCAAAGAGAAGGAATAGCGAAATGTCCGCCTTACGAGAATCGCTCGGATTCCTCACAAGCCGCCTCCGTCAGGTTGGCATCTTCGTTGCCCTGATCCTGATCGTCCTGCTGTTCCAGGGGCTGACCGGCGGGATCCTGCTGGAACCGCAGAACGTGACCAACCTGGTGGTCCAGAACAGCTACATCCTCATCCTGGCCATCGGCATGGTGATGGTGATCATCGCCGGGCACATCGACCTTTCCGTCGGGTCAGTCGCCGGGTTCATCGGCGCCGTGGCCGGCGTCATGATCGTGCACTGGGGCTGGCCCTGGTGGGCCGCAATCCCTGCCTGCCTGCTGGTCGGCGCGCTTGTAGGCGCCTGGCAGGGGTACTGGATCGCTTATGTGGGGATTCCCGCCTTCATCGTCACGCTGGCGGGCATGCTGATCTTCCGCGGCCTGACGCTCATCACGCTCAAGAACCAGCAGATCACCCCCTTCCCCGCCGAACTGCGGGCCCTGGGCGGCGGTTTCCTTCCCGACATCTCCGGCGGCACGTCCGTCCTGGAGTGGCTCACCGTCATCCTGGGCGTCGGTGCTACCGCTGCCCTGCTGATCCAGGCCTTCAAGGAGCGGAGGATCCGCAGGAAGTTCGATCTCGAAAGCGAACCCCTGGTTTGGTTTATTATCAAGACCACCTTCACGGCACTGCTCATGCTCATCATCACTTTCCTGCTGGCCTCCTACCGTGGCACGCCGATCGTCCTGGTGGTCCTGGCCGTGCTGGTGATCGCCTACACCGCCCTGATGAACAACAGCGTCTTCGGCCGGCACACGTACGCCATTGGCGGCAACCTCCATGCGGCTGAGCTGTCGGGCATCAAGACCAAGGCCGTCACGTTCCGGCTCTTCGTGAACATGGGCGTGCTCTCCGCACTGGCAGGCCTTGTCTTCACCGCCCGGCTCAACTCGGCGCAGCCCGCCGGTGGCACGGGCTTCGAACTGGACTCCATTGCTGCGGCCTTCATCGGCGGCGCCGCCGTCACCGGCGGCATCGGAACGGTGGCGGGAGCCATGATCGGTGGCCTGATCATGGGCGTGCTCAACAACGGCATGTCCATCCTGGGCCTGGGCACCGACTACCAGCAGCTCATCAAGGGCCTGGTCCTCCTTGTCGCCGTCGGGTTCGATATCTTCAACAAGAACCGCAGCGGAGGCGGCGGTGACCTTGGCAAGCGGTTCAAGCTGAAGACCACACCCCCGCCCGCGGAGGAAAAGCCGACGCCGGCGGCCAGTGAAACGGTGGAGGCAGGCGTTAAGTAGGACGCGCTTTGAAGGCCCTTGGACCCGGATTAATTTCGGGGCCAAGGGCCTTCACGTGCGTCCTGGCTCTTTAAGGCGTTGCGGCCAGTCCCGTGGCAACGTCTGCCGGCGAGCGCCGGCGCCGGCTGAGGAGGATGAAGGGTGCCGCAAGAAGCTGCACCGCGCCGCCCAAGGCCAGTGACGAGGGATATCCGAAGACGTCGGCGGACCTGCCGAGCAGCGGCTGCACCACCACTCCCCCGCTGGATCCCATCAATGAGGCGAAACTCAGGACGGTTGCCCGCTGCTTCGAGCCGATCATGTCATTCAGGTAGGCCTGGCGCACCGGGGTGCCCGCGGAGGCCACCACGGCCCAGAGTGCCAGGAGCACCAGTGCCAGCCAGAAGATGCTGGTGGCCAGGAGCACCACCAGGACCATGGAGCTGGTGACGGTGGAAGCGATCAGCACGGTGGTTCGGCGGCGGACGAGTTTGCGGACCAGCGGGGCCAGCCAGCCGCCTACGATGTCCGCGCCTGCAACGATGGCGGCCGCCAGACCTGCGATGGCGTAGGCCTTGGGGTCTCCGAACAGCTGCAGCAGGTAGGGCTGGAGGGCATAGAAGACATAGAACCCCACGCCTTCGGTGAACGGTGCTGCCAGCATCATGTACCTCACCGGCGGGTTCCGAAGGCCGCCGTCCAGCGATGCCTTGAGGACCGCCCGGGTGGCCTGCACGGGGTGGGCCGAACGCTCCGGCGTGAAGCCGACGTCGTGCATGAGCAGGAAGGCCACCGCGAACATGGCCACCAGCACCCCAACGCGCACCAGGAACGGTACGCCCAGGTTTGTTGCCTGCGCGATCACGCCGCCGGCCACTGAACCGGCCAGCATGGCGATGCCGGAGACCATCTGGCCGCGGCCCAGGACAGCTTCCAGCCCGCCGTCGTAACCGGAAAAGCGCAGGGCGTCCACCAGCCAGGCTTCCACTGCCCCCGAGAAAAAGGTGAAGCCAAGTCCCAGCAGCGCCGAGACCGCGGCCCACCACCAGAACGGCGCGGACAACTGCCACAGCAGGTAATAGAGGTAGGTGGAGGCGGCCAGGGTCACGGTCCCCAGCAGGAAGGATGCACGCCGCCCCCAGCTGTCCGCCACCACCCCGGTGGGCACCTCGAAAAGCACCATCCCTGCCGTGAAGAAGGCATTCGCGGCGAAGGCCTCCAGGTTGGTCAGCCCGGCGTCGAGCAGGAACAGCGTGTTGATCCCCCAAATGAACGATGCCGCAAGGGTGTTGCCCAACGTCAGCGTCAGGTAGACGGTCTGGATCTTCCGTGCTGCGGCGTTCACCGGCGGACGGCGCTCTTGATGCCTGTTCGTGCCACGGCGCGCTCAGGACGGGCTGTAGTTCGGGGGCACTGGGTCATGGCGCAGGTACTGGCGGCGGAAGCGCCCGGTGCCGGCCGTCAGGGCCCGCAGTTCAACCGCGTACCGCAGGAGTTCCTGGTCCGGGACTTCGGCGCTGATCTCCGTGAGCCCCTCGCCGGAGGAGGTGGTGCCGGTGAGGCGTCCCCGCCGGCCGGACAAGTCGCTCATCACCGTCCCCACGTGTTCGTCCGCCACGGTGATGGAGACGGAGGACACCGGTTCCAGCAGCTGGATTTTCCCGGCTGCCGCGGCCTCCCGGAGCGCCAGGGCCCCGGCCGCCTGGAACGCCGCATCCGACGAATCCACGCTGTGGGCCTTGCCGCCCACCAGGGTCACCCGCAGGTCAACCACGGGGAAGCCGGCTGAAACGCCTTTCTCCATCTGGGCCCGGACCCCCTTCTCGATGGACGGGATGAACGTTCCCGGGATGACACCGCCCACCGTCTTGTCCACGAACTCGAACCCGGCGCCACGCTCCAGCGGTTCCACCTCGATGTCGCACACGGCGTACTGGCCGTGGCCGCCGGACTGTTTGACGTGGCGGCCGTGGCCGGAGGCGGCGGCCGCGAAGGTTTCACGCAGCGGCGTCACCACGTCCACGCTGTGCAGTTTCACGCCCTGGTCGCGCAGCCTGTCCAGGACCACCTCCGCATGCGCTTCGCCCATGCACCACAGCACCAGCTGGTGCGTTTCGGCGTTCCTGTCCACCCGCAAGGTGGGATCCCCTGCCGCGATGCGGCCCAGGCTGCGGGCCAATGCGTCCTCATCACTGCGGGAATCGGCTTCCACGGCAACCGGCAGCAGCGGCTCCGGCATCTCCCACGTGGCGAGCAACAGCGGGTTTTCCCGGGCGGAGATGGTGTCCCCCGTTTCGGCGCTGCCCAGCTTTGCCAGGGCGCACATGTCCCCTGCCACGCAGAAGGGAACGGGCCGAAGGGCGGCACCCAGCGGTGAGTAGATGTGGGTCACCCGTTCATCGGTGTCATGGTCCTGGTGGCCCCGGTCCGCCAGGCCGTGGCCACCCACATGGACCGGAGAGTCTTCCCGGAGTGTCCCGGAGAAGACCCGCACCAGGCAGATGCGGCCCAGGAAGGGATCGTTGGACGTGCGCACCACTTCAGCCGCGAGCGGGCCGGACGGATCGCAGGAGAGGCTTCCGGCCGGTTCCCCCGCAAGATCGGTGGTGTCCGGCAGGCTGCGATCCCCGGGCGGTGGAAAGGCGCGGACCAGCAGGTCCAGCAGTTCAGCGGTGCCCAGCCCGGTGACGGCGGATGTGGGCAGCACGGGAAAGAACGAGCCGCGGGCGACGGCGGTTTCCAGGTCGGCTGCCAGCACCGCTGTGTCGATGTCTTCGCCTTCCAGGTACCGGTCCATCAGCGTCTCGTCTTCGCTTTCGGCGATGATGCCCTCAATGAGGTCGCCCCTGGCCGGACCGGCAGCCGCACGTTCATCCGCCGTTGCCGGCCGGACATCAGGGGTTGTATCTCCGGAGGCATAGTCCGTCACTTCCTGCGGCAGCAGGTCCAGCAGGGACAGCGGGCCGGCGGCGTCCTCCCCTGTCCGCACCGGGACGCACAGCGGCAGCACGCCATCACCGAACGCTTTGCGGCAGGCGGCCAGGGCGCCGTCGTAATCTGCCCGCGGGTGGTCCATCCGGGTGATGACGACGGCGCGTGGCAGCTGCATGTGCCCGCACTCGCCCCAGAGTGCGGTGGTGGTGGCGTCGATTCCGTCCACGGCGGAGACGACAAAGAGCGCGGCATCGGAGGCGCGCAGGCCCGCGCGCAGCTCACCAATGAAGTCGGGGTAGCCGGGCGTGTCCAGGAGGTTCACCTTGACGTCATCCAGCATCAGGGGCACCAGGGACAGCGTGACGGACCGCTGCTGGTGCACCGCGGCGGGGTCCGAGTCGCTCACCGTGGATCCGTCGGCGATGGAGCCTTTGCGGGTGATCATGCCGTTGGCCGCCAGCAGGGCCTCGATCAGCATTGTTTTCCCGGCGCCGGAATGCCCTACCAGGGCCACGTTCCGGATCCGCGCCGGGTCCTGGGCTGCGATGCCGGTGGCTTGGTCGGCCCGCTTTGATTCAGGCCCGTTCCTGCCGCCTGCCGCCCGCGCTGACTCCTTGGTGCTCTTCACCGACATTGGAACCTCCTGGCATCATCGCCACCCGACCGGACGTGTCCTCTGATTCGACACCTTGGACGGCGGGACGGCAAGAGCGCAGGCTATTTGCTGCGGGCTTTGCGGGTGGCTGCGTCGTTGGCTTTCTGAATGGCCTTCACCAGCTCGTCCTTGTCCATCTTCGAGCGGCCCTTGACGTCCAGATCCCGGGCCAGTTTGTAGAGGTGGTCCTTGGATGCGTTGGCATCGACACCGCCGGCGGTGGGTTCGGAGGAGCGAAGGCCCTGTTCCGCCCGCTTGTCCGAGGGGCCGCGTTTTTCCTTGGGCTCCCAGTGGTCGCCCACCTTCTCGTAGCTGTGCTTCAGGGACGCGTAGGCTGCGCGGGCCGCCCGTTGCTCGTCCTGGTCGTACGACTCAAGGGCGGAATCGTAGGTCTTGGCGAAGGTGTCCTGCGCCTTTTGCTCTGAACGCCGCAGAGTGGAAGGAAGTTCTTCCTTGCGGGCGTGGTCGTTCTTGCCGGTCTTGGGCATGGCACCCATCCTCCTTTAGTCAGCACGCTGATTATTTGGATGGATCCAGCTTAAACCCGGAGGTTGTATGGAGCCCCCTGTCGGATTCGAACCGACGACCCCCGCTTTACAAGAGCGGTGCTCTGGCCAACTGAGCTAAGGAGGCGCGCCCCTGCGGGCATGCACCGTGAAGGCGCTAGATAAGGTTAGCCCAACTCCCGCCGGGCGTAAAAACGCGGCGGTACGGGCTGCGGAAGCGGCAGGGGCCCGCCCCGGAAACGCTCCGGGACGGGCCCCTACCCTGTCTGGTGGTCCTTAGCCCTTAGCGGCGATGGCTGCCTGCAGGAAGTCCGGGAACGGCGTCTGGGCGCTGTCCCCCTTGCCCCACTGCTTGCCGTCCACGAACACGGTGGGCGTACCGGTGACGCCGATGGCCGACGCTTCCTTCGTGGTGAACTTCACGAACGGGCGGTAGGTCTTGTCGTCCACGCAGGAGTCGATGGTGACGCCCATGTCGGACGCCATCTTCTTCAGGTCGTTATCGGAAAGACCCGCAGTGCCCTCCGCCGGCTGCTTGGCGAACAGTTCGTTGACGAAGTCGGAGTACTTTTCCGGGGATTCGTTGACCACGCAGGCTGCTGCGTTGGCGGCCCGGGATGAATAGTTGGTGGTGGACCGGCTGTCCAGGAACCCCAGGGCCCGGTACTCAACGCTGATTTTGCCTTCGTTGCGCAGCGAGGTGAGCTGTTCGTTGTACTGGGCCTCGAAGTTCTTGCAGACGGGGCAAATAAAGTCGATGTAAAGGACTACCTTGACCGGCTTGCCTGCCTCCGCTTCCGCCCCGGGCGCCACTACCTCGGCCGGCGGCGTCTTCGGGGCCTCCCCCAGGGAGGCGGCGTCGACAGTGGCCGGCTCCGACTTGGCCACGTCCGTGTTGGCCAGCAGGGTGACGCCGCCATGCACGTTGGCGTTGGCCGGAGTGGAACCCTGGTCCGCGATCGGGGCGTTCTGCTTGAGGCTGTTCGTCACCACCAGCGCCACCACCACCAGGATGGCCACGACTGCCGCCACGATGCCCCAGCCGATCAGCAGCTTGTTGCGCTTGTCCTTCTTTAGCTGCGCTTCGCGGATCAGGCGAGCCTTTTCGCGCGCCTCCGCGGTTCGCTCAGCCTTGGACTTACGTACTTCGTTTGCGGGGCTCATGAGTTCCTTGGGTCGGTCGACGTAGGCGGACCACTTCGTGGCACCTCGAACATTTTAGGGGAGAAAGCTGAGAGCTTGGGGTTTCAACTATTCCTCCGGGTTGACCAACGGACGAATAGCCCCGATGATTCCGTCCGGCTAGGGTGGCTTAGAGGCACAAGCAACCCCAGGGGGCAGCAATGCAAACACCCGTCCAGGAAAAACCCGCAGGCAAAGCAACAGCCGGCAGTTCCGGTTCCGGCCACGCGGGCCACACCAAGTATGACTTCATGGTGGTCTCCAACAGGCTGCCCGTAGACCGGGTTGCAGCAGGCGACGGCCCTGACGACGAATCAGGCTGGCGCAGGTCCCCCGGCGGCCTGGTAACCGCCCTTGCCCCGATGATGACCAAGACTGACGGCGCGTGGGTTGGCTGGCACGGGGCACCGGACGAGACCGTGAAGCCGTTCAGCCATGGCGGAATGGACCTTGTCCCCGTCCAGCTCAGCACGGACGACGTGGAGCTGTACTACGAGGGCTTCTCCAACGCCACACTGTGGCCGCTGTACCACGATGTCATCGCTCCGCCGGAGTTCCACCGGACCTGGTGGGACGCCTACCGCAAGGTCAACCGCAGGTTCGCCGACGCCGTCGCGCACCACGCGGACCAGGGCGCCACTGTCTGGGTCCAGGACTACCAGCTGCAGCTGGTCCCCCGGATGCTCCGCGAAGCCCGGCCGGACCTCCGGATCGGGTTCTTCAACCACATCCCGTTCCCGCCGCCGGAAATTTTCGCCCAGCTCCCCTGGCGCCAGGCCATCATCGACGGCCTTCTCGGCGCTGACCTCGTGGGCTTCCAGCGGCCCAGCGACGCGGGAAACTTCATGCGTTCCGCGCGCCGGTTCCTGGGCGCCAGCGTCAAGCAGCAGCAGGTGCACGTCAAGGGCCATGACGGCCGGATCACGCACATCGCCCGGGCGCAGGCCTTCCCCATCTCGATCGACGTCAAGCAGATCAGCGAGCTCGCGTCCAGGCCCGACATCATCGAACGCGCCCGGCAGATCCGGCAGGACCTTGGCAACCCCAAGACCATCCTGCTCGGCGTGGACCGGCTGGATTACACCAAGGGCATCCGCCACCGGCTGAAGGCTTTCGAGGAACTCCTGGCGGACGGCCGCCTCACGGTGGGCGATGCCACCCTTATCCAGGTGGCTTCCCCCAGCCGTGAGCGGGTGGAGCAGTACCGGCTCCTGCGCGAGGAGGTGGAAGGAACCGTGGGCCACATCAACGGCACCTACGACACCCTGGAAAACACCGCCGTCCGCTACCTGCACCACAGCTACCCCGTGGAGGAGATGGTGGCGCTGTACCTGGCCGCGGACGTCATGCTGGTCACCGCGCTGCGGGACGGGATGAACCTGGTGGCCAAGGAGTACGTCACCGCGCGCAACAACAATGATGGCGCGCTGGTCCTGAGCGAGTTCGCGGGCGCCGCGGACCAGCTCAAGCAGGCGCTGCTGATCAACCCGCACGACATCGCAGGCCTCAAGAACGCCATCATGACCGCCGTCGAGCTCAGCCCGCGCGAAGCGTCCCGGCGCATGCGGTCCATGCGCCGGCAGATCCTGGACCACGACGTGGACCATTGGTCAGCCGACTTCCTGCGGGCCCTGGACGAGAAAGTGGTCCGCGATGACTCCTGACGGCCGCACCAAGGCATCTCTGGCGCTCACCCCGGAACTCCGGGAAGCGCTGCACCGGATCGCCGCGACGGAGCACCTGCTCGTGGCCATGGATTTTGATGGCACCATGGCGCCTATCGTGGACCGCGCCCAGGATGCGCGGCCGCTTCCGCGCTCAGCCGCGGCGTTCGCAGGGCTCGCCGTGCTTCCACGCACGACGACGGCACTCATCTCCGGCCGCGCCCTCGCCAGCCTGCGGGAGGCTGCTTCCCCGCCGGTGGACACCCTGCTGATTGGCAGCCACGGCGCGGAGGCCTGGCTGGGGCCGGGTTCCACGGAACTGGCGCTGGACGAGGACCAAAAAGCGCTCCTTGAAGAGGTGCGGGCCGAGTTGGCGGCGATCGTGGCGGAGGCACCGGGCACGTCCTTGGAATACAAGCCCGCCGGCGTCGTCCTGCACACCCGCCAGGCTGAGGACGACGTGGCCGAGGACGCGGTGTCAGCGGCAAGGTCAGTGCTCCAGGACCGCAAGGGTGTCTACCTGAAAGAGGGCAAGCGCGTCCTGGAGACCTCAGTGGTCAATGCCTCCAAGGGCGAAGGCGTCGCCTTCCTGCGGCAGGCCACGGGGGCCACCGCCGTGCTGTTCGCCGGTGACGACGTCACGGACGAGGACGCGTTCAGCCGGC
This sequence comes from Arthrobacter sp. SLBN-112, assembly GCF_006715225.1. Lineage (NCBI taxonomy): Bacteria > Bacillati > Actinomycetota > Actinomycetes > Micrococcales > Micrococcaceae > Arthrobacter > Arthrobacter sp. SLBN-112. The sequence continues at coordinate 1,897,788 of NZ_VFMU01000001.1, read as the reverse complement.
TTGAACCAGGCGATGTGGGGGTCAAGGTAGGCCTGGATTTCACCCAGGCCCAATACCGGGTGGAGGCACCTGTCCACATCGCTGAGTTGCTTGAGGCCCTGCTCCAGGAGCGGAGTTCCGCCGTCGCCGAGGAGGACCCCCAGGCAGCCTCCGGGTAGGCCGTGCCCAGCGGCACATGTGACATCCGTAACATTTGCGATAAAAGAAGCAACTTCTGGCATACTCTTGGGTGTGATGTGACGCACAAGAACCGTGCGGCGTCACGTGGTGCTCCGCGCTTAGCCGCGGAGCATTTTGTGGGAACACAACTGAATAAACATGAACCATTCACAACGGATCGTCCGGCACGTACCTGCCGGTGAAGGGATTGATAACTGTGGCTACAGTTACTTTTGATAACGCTACGCGTCTGTACCCGGGCACAGATAAGCCCGCCGTCGATAAGCTCAACATCGACATCGCCGATGGCGAATTCCTGGTCCTCGTCGGACCCTCCGGTTGCGGCAAGTCCACCTCCCTGCGCATGCTTGCAGGCCTTGAGGACGTCAATGCAGGCCGCATCCTGATCGGCGACCGCGACGTCACCGATGTTCCCCCGAAGGACCGCGACATCGCGATGGTTTTCCAGAACTACGCGCTGTACCCGCACATGACTGTGGCCGACAACATGGGCTTCGCCCTGAAGATCGCAGGCGTCTCCAAGGAAGAGCGCGCCGAGCGTGTCCGCGAAGCGGCCAAGCTTCTTGACCTCGAGCAGTACCTGGACCGCAAGCCGAAGGCCCTCTCCGGCGGCCAGCGCCAGCGTGTTGCCATGGGCCGCGCAATCGTCCGTAACCCCCAGGTCTTCCTCATGGACGAGCCGCTGTCCAACCTGGACGCCAAGCTCCGCGTCCAGACCCGCACCCAGATCGCATCCCTCACCCGCCGCCTGGGCGTCACCACCGTTTACGTGACGCACGACCAGGTAGAGGCCATGACCATGGGCGACCGCGTCGCCGTGCTGAAGGACGGCCTGCTGCAGCAGGTTGACACCCCCCGCAACCTCTACGACCGCCCCAAGAACGTCTTCGTTGCCGGCTTTATCGGCTCCCCCGCGATGAACCTGCTGGAACTTCCCGTCGTCGACGGCGGCGTCCAGTTCGGCGGTACCGTCTACCCGGTGCCGCGCGACGTCCTCGAAGAGGCACACGGCTCCACGGTCACGCTGGGCAGCCGCCCGGAAGACCTGGAAACCGCTCCGCACGGTGAAGGCCTGAAGGTTGAGGTTGACGTCGTCGAAGAACTCGGCGCCGACGCCTACGTCTACGGCCACACCACTCTGGACGGCAAGGACCACGACATCGTGGCACGTGTCGACGGCCGCCGCCCCCCGATGAAGGGCGAGGTCATCTACGTCCGTCCGCAGTCGGGCCACGTGCACCTGTTCGACACCAAGACCGGCCTGCGCCTGGGCGACTGATCGCCACCGGCATCCCAACCGCAATACCGACGGCGGCCTTCCTTACTGGACGGCCGCCGTCGGCGTTTAACCGTCCCTGCAGAAGAATTAGCTGGCCGCGCCCATCTACGGAAGAATTGAGCCCATGACCGAGGAACACAGCGCCCAGTGGCATGACGAACCCACCGACTACGCCCAGGTGGGTAAGCTTCCGCGGTTCGTGGCCGCCAGCGCCGATGACAACAAGGCAGCCTCGGTAGCCTCATCGCTGAGCATCACGGCCGCTGCGGCGGATCCCGAGCTGCTGGACCTGCCCTGGCACATTGCACTCGAGGAGTGGCCGGCCCAATACCTGGCGGCACTCCCCCGCGGCATCTCCCGGCACATCGTGCGGTTCGCCCACCTGGGCGGCTCGGTCATCGCCATCAAGGAAACCTCCGAGCATGTGGCCCGCCACGAGTACCACATGCTGCGCAAGCTGGCACGGCTTGACGTACCCTGCGTGGAGCCCGTGGCCGTGATCACGGGCCGCACCACCCCGGACGGGCGCCCGCTGAACCCCGTCCTGGTAACCCGGCACCTGAAATTCTCCATGCCGTACCGCGCGCTCTTTTCCCAGATGCTGCGCAAGGACACGCTCACCCGCCTCATCGACGCCCAGGCTCTCCTCATGGTGCGGCTGCACCTCATCGGGTTCTACTGGGGCGACGTCTCGCTTTCCAACACCCTGTTCCGCCGTGACGCCGGCGCGTTCGCCGCCTATCTGGTGGACGCCGAAACGGGTGAGCTCTACCCTGACCTTTCCACTGGCCAGCGCGAATACGACCTGGAAATTGCCCGCGTGAACATCGCCGGTGAGCTGATGGACCTCCTGGACGGCGGGCTCATCGAGGAAAAAGTGGACCCGGTGGCCACCAGTGAGCTGATCATGGACAGCTACCGGCGGCTGTGGGCCGAGCTGACCGAGAAGGAATCCTTCGAACTGGGCGAACGCTGGCGGGTCAGTGCCCGTATCCGCCGCCTGAACGAACTCGGCTTCGACGTCGAGGAATACGCCATCAAGACCACGCAGAACGGCTCCACCATCCAGCTCCAGCCCAAGGTGGTGGACGCGGGGCACCACCAGCGGCGGCTGCTGCGCCTCACCGGCCTGGACGCCCAGGAGAACCAGGCCCGCCGCCTCCTGAACGACATGGACTCCTTCCGCGCGGACAACAACCCGGAAATGGATGAGGAATACAGCGCCCACCTGTGGGTCAGCCAGATCTTCGAACCAATCGTGCGCGCCATCCCCCGCGACCTGTCCGGCAAGCTGGAACACGCAGAGGTGGTCCACGAGGTCCTTGAACACCGCTGGTATATGTCCGAAAAGCAGGAACGCCACATTCCGCTGGCGGAGGCCGTACAGTCCTACATCGACTCGATCCTCCGGCACCGGCGGGATGAAGCCGCGATCATGCTGAACCCGGACACCGAACTGCTGAAGATCCTTGAGGTGGAGAACGAGGAGTCCCGTTACGGTGCTGATGAATCCGTGGACGAATATCCGGACTCGGACGACTAAGTCCTAGATCGCCTTACCGGGGTTGAGGATTCCCGCAGGATCAAACAGGTCCTTGATCCTGCGCTGGAGTTCCCGGACCGGTTCCGGCTGCTCCTGGCCCAGCCACCGGAGCTTGTATTGCCCCACACCGTGCTCGCCGGTGATGGTGCCGCCCATTGCCAATGCCGCCGTAATGGACTCGTCCAGCGCCATCTGCAGCCGCTGCATCGCCGCGGAGTCCATGCTTGCCCCCTGCCGGTCGATCCAGAAGGTGGGGTGGAGGTTGCCGTCACCGGCGTGGGCCACCACCTTGAGGTGCACCTGCTGCCTGGCGGCCATGGCTTCGAGCTCCGCGACGTAGTCCACCAGCCGGGACCGGGGAACAGCCACATCCTCGCCGACGCGGTACTCGTCGTCCACCTCCGTCCCCCTGCTGTGCCGGCGGAGTTCCACCAGCCGCTCCGCCTCGGCACTTGCCTCCGTGCTGACAGTTGCCCCGCCTTCACGGAGGACCTGGCGGACCACCTCCGCCTCGGCGGCGGCCCCGAACCCGTCCGTCTGGATCAGCAGCAGTGATTTTCCGCGGGCGGTGAGATCGGAGCCGTGGATGTCGTCGAGCTGGGCCAGGGTGCCGCCGTCGAGCAGTTCCATGATGGCGGGCTGGACCCGCGCCTTGCCTACGGCCAGGACCCCTGCTGCGGCGCTCCTGAAGTCCGGGTAGAAGGCGGCCACGGTGTGGACTTCCCGGGGCAGGTACTTCAGCCGCACGGTAATTCCGACGACGACGCCCAGGGTTCCTTCAGACCCCACGAAAAGGCCCGTGAGGTCGTAGCCCGCCACCCCTTTGAAGGTTTGGTGTCCTGTGTGGATGAGGGACCCGTCGGCCAGGACGACGTCCAGCGCCAGGACCGAATCCCTGGTGACCCCATATTTGGCGCAGCGCAGGCCGCCGGCGTTGGTGGCGACGTTACCGCCGATGGTGGAGCTCCGGAAACTGGCCGGATCGGGGGCGTACATCAGCCCGTGTGCTGCAACGGCCTCATTGAGGACGGCATTAACCACGCCGGGCTCCACGACGGCCGTCTCATCGTCGGGATTCAGGGCGAGGATCCGGTTCATCCGCTCCAGCGAGAGGATGATGCAGTTCCTGGTGGCATGGGCACCGCCGGATACTCCAGTGCCTGCGCCCCTGGGGACGATTGCCACACCACTGCCGGCACACGCCTTTACCACTGCCTGGACGTCGGCCACTGATTCCGGGAACACCACCGCCAGGGGAAGCTGGAAATCGATGACGGGCGCTTGGTCGATGGCATACCGCCGGAGCGAGACCTCGCCGACGTCCACCTGCCCCTGCGCCAGGACGGCATCCAGCTCGTCAACGATGCTTCCCACAAAGCCTCCACCCGTCGTCGGACATATCTTCCCAGTTTAGGGCGTGCTGGCCGCCGGATTGCCGGACGCCTCTTCCTGCAACCGCTTCCAGCGCCCTTGCCACTTCATCAAGGAAAACAGCGGACGTCGTCCGTAATGATGAATGGAAGCGTTTCCATTAAGGCGCCCCTATCGTTATGCTGACTCTCATGTCTGTCGATACTGTGACCCAGGACACCCCTACTGTTGCTGGTCCCCTGACGCTCATCCACGCTGCCGACACTGCTCCCGGCTGGTGGCGCTCCGCCGTGATCTACCAGGTGTATCCCCGGTCGTTCCGGGACCTGAACGGCGACGGCGTCGGAGACCTTGCGGGAATCACTGAGGAACTGCCGCATCTCGCAGACCTGGGCGTCGATGCCGTTTGGCTCTCACCCTTTTACCGTTCCCCGCAGCGCGACGCCGGATACGACGTCAGCGACTACTGCGACGTGGACCCGATCTTCGGCACGCTTGGTGACTTCGACGTCATGATGGCTGAATCTCACCGGCTGGGCCTGCGGGTGATTGTGGACCTGGTACCCAACCACTGCTCCGACCAGCATCCGGCCTTCCAGGCAGCCCTTGCTGCGCCGGCAGGAAGCCCCGAGCGGGAGATGTTCATCTTCCGTGACGGAACCGGCACCGACGGGCAGGAACCGCCGAACAACTGGCAATCCCACTTCGGCGGACCCGCCTGGACGCGTGTAGAAGGCACGGATGGCCAGCCGGGCCAGTGGTACCTGCACCTCTTCGATTCCTCGCAGCCGGACTTCAACTGGGACAACCCGGCCGTCCACGCCGAGTTCGAGCGCGTGCTTCGTTTCTGGCTGGACCGGGGCGTCTCCGGTTTCCGGGTGGACGTTGCCCATGCCCTGGTGAAGGCGCCGGGACTGCCTGCCTGGGGCGGTCGCGCGGACGGTGGCAGCAGTGACGGCTACCCAGGCCACGAGGCACCCATGTTCGGCCAGCCCGCGGTCCATGACATTTACCGTAACTGGCGGCTGATCCTGGACGAGTACGGCCCGGACCGGATCCTTTGTGCCGAGGCAAGCGTGGACCTCCACCGGCTGGCCCACTGGGTCCGGCCGGACGAGATGCACCAGGCCTTCAACTTCCCCTACCTCCACACCGGCCTGGACGTATACCGGCTGCGCTCGGTCATCACGGACTCCCTGACCGTCCTGGACGGCGTGGGCGCTCCGAGCACCTGGGTTCTCTCCAACCATGACGTGGTCCGCCACGCCACCCGGTTTGGCTACAACGGGCCTGGTCCCCGGGACGGCGACGGCATCGGGGCGGCCGATCCCCAGCCGGATGAGGAACTCGGCCGGCAACGCGCTGCCGCGGCTTCGCTGTTCATGCTGGGCCTGCCCGGCGCCGCCTACCTCTACCAGGGCGAGGAGCTGGGGCTGCCGGATGGCATCGACATCCCCGGCCACCTTCGCCAGGATCCCACGTTCGCGCGGACCGGGGGTCAGCGGCTTGGCCGTGACGGTTGCCGGGTGCCACTGCCCTGGCGGGCCGGAGACAAGCACCTGGGCTTCAGCTCGGGCAGCGATCCCTGGCTGCCCATTCCTGCCTCGTTCGGCGGGCTGGCGCGGGACGTGCAGGCGGACTCGCCGTCGTCGCACCTGTCCCTCTACCGCAGCGCCCTGGCCTGCCGCCGGGACCTGGACCTGGGCAGGGGCTCCCTGTCCTGGGCCGAGGACTGGTGCACGGGGTCCTCGCTGGGGTATGTGAACGGCACTACGCTGGTGCTTATGAACCTGAACCACGAGCCGCTGGAGATGCCCGCGGGCCACGTCCTTGTCCGCAGTACCTTGTCAGGCACGGAAGGACTCCTGGCTTCGGGCGAAACAGCCTGGATCCGCATTCCTGCAGCAGACTGACAATGGCGGGCATCAAGGAAGTTGCCAGCCGGGCCGGGCTGTCCGTAGCCACCGTCTCCCGGGCATTGAGCGGCAAGTCCAACGTCTCGTCCAGGAGCCGCCGCCTCGCCCAGGAGGCGGCGCGGGAACTCGGGTTCGTCCCCTCGTACCACGCGTCCAGCCTCGCGTCCGGACGGAACCACAACATCGGGCTGGTGGTACCGAACGTCCAGCGCTGGTACTTCTCCTCGGTCCTGGAGGGTGTTTCGGAATCCCTCCTGGACGCCGGCTATGACCTGACGCTGTACAACGTGGGCGAGCAGCCGGAGCACCGCAGCAGCATTCTCAACGACTTCCTGCTGCGGAAACGCCTGGATGCGGTCATCGCGGTGGCACTGGTGCTCAGCGAGGAGGAAATCGGCCAGTTACTCGCCGTGCACCGTCCCATCGTGGGCATTGGAGGGGCGCTGCGTGGTGCCTCGACCATAAGAATCGACGACGAGGGCCTGGCCATGATGGCCACCCGGCACCTGATTGGGCTGGGCCATACCCGGATCGCCCATGTCACAGGGGACGCGGCCCTGAACCGTGACTTCAATCTTCCGCAGCTCCGTCAAAAGGGGTTTGCTGCGGCAATGGAGGCTGCGGGACTGCCGCTGCGGCACGAGTGGCAGGCGACGGCCGACTTCACCATCCAGGGCGCCTACGCAGCGGGCCGCCGGCTGCTGGGAACCTCCGCTGAACGCCCCACCGCAGTTTTTGCGGCGTCGGATGAGATGGCAGTGGGCATCATGCTCGCCGCGAGGGACTTCGGCCTTCAGGTTCCGCGCGACCTTTCCGTCGTGGGAATTGACGGGCATGAACTTGCAGAGACGTTCGGCCTGACCACCATCAGCCAGGATCCGAAGGGACAGGGAAGGCTGGCGGCTGCCACCGCGTTGGCTTTGCTGGACGGCCCCGGAGGGCGGTCCGACGGCGGCCCGGCAGGGGATGGAGCGCGGGACCAGGAGTACCCGACAGAGTTTGTGATCAGGAGCAGCACCGCGGTACCGCCGGACACAGCGGAGCACCGGGGTTAGGCAACGCGTTACCCCAGGGAGTCATCCGGGGTGTCCCCCGCTCCCATGAACCGTGCATACCTGTCCAGGATCAGCGGCCAGGCCGCCACGTACTCTTGACGCGCGGCGGCAGGATCCTCGGCGCCCTCCCACCCTTCATGGAAGACCCGGACCTCAGTTCCCGCATCGAGGGCGCGGAACACGACCAGGAGCTCGGTGGACCACAGTGCCGTGGTGCCGGGATGCCAGCTGGCGTGGAACGAGAGCGGCGGCTGCCAGTCATCAAGGGTTCCCCAGATGCTGGTGCGGCCGTCGTCTGCGGTTTCGAGGATCAGGTTCTCTTCAAATTCGACATATGAGCCTGCACCATAGACGCCATGCTGGTCCAAGGGCCACCACAGGTGTGGGTGGTCGGTAAAGCCAGCAAAAGCCCGGGCGACGGGGCCCGGGACAACGACGGTGTTCACCACCGGTTCCAAGGGATCAGTTGCCCGCTGCCCGGCGTCTTCAAAAGGATCCTGTGCGTGGCTGAAGATGCTGCTCATGAGGGACTACTCTACCTGGGGCGGCCGGGCGGAGCGGCCTGCCGGCGAGAGACGTGGCCTCGGTGATGCGTGGCTGAAGCACAGCATGGTTAAAGCACAGCATGGTTAAAGCACTAGGGCCCTGACATTCCTTGTCAGGGCCCTAGTTAATGTGTGTCCGGCGGTGACCTACTCTCCCACACCCTCCCGGGTGCAGTACCATCGGCGCTGTGGGTCTTAGCTTCCGGGTTCGGAATGGGACCGGGCGTTTCCCCCACGCTATGACCGCCGTAACCCTTTGTCCCGGACACCCCCGGTGTTTTGGTGGGTGTGGGAAATCTTGTGGTTACAACATTGTGGTGTTGTTATTCAGTTGTTGGTTCCTGTTCAACACGTGACCCGTTGGGCGGGGTTGTTGGTTGGGAACCACATAGTGGACGCAAGCAGAGTTTTGTATATATCTGTGTGGTGTAAGTTGTTGGCCTATTAGTACCGGTCAGCTTCACGAGTCGTTAGTCCTCGCTTCCACATCCGGCCTATCAACCCAGTGGTCTGGCTGGGGGCCTCTCACACCCGAGGGTGTATGGAAATCTCATCTCGAAGCGAGCTTCCCGCTTAGATGCTTTCAGCGGTTATCCCATCCGAACGTAGCTAATCAGCGGTGCACTTGGCAGTACAACTGACACACCAGAGGTTCGTCCGTCCCGGTCCTCTCGTACTAAGGACAGCCCTTCTCAAATTTCCTGCGCGCGCAGCGGATAGGGACCGAACTGTCTCACGACGTTCTAAACCCAGCTCGCGTACCGCTTTAATGGGCGAACAGCCCAACCCTTGGGACCTACTCCAGCCCCAGGATGCGACGAGCCGACATCGAGGTGCCAAACCATGCCGTCGATATGGACTCTTGGGCAAGATCAGCCTGTTATCCCCGAGGTACCTTTTATCCGTTGAGCGACGGCCATTCCACAATGTACCGCCGGATCACTAGTCCCGACTTTCGTCCCTGCTCGAGATGTCTCTCTCACAGTCAAGCTCCCTTGTGCACTTACACTCGACACCTGATTGCCAACCAGGCTGAGGGAACCTTTGGGCGCCTCCGTTACTTTTTAGGAGGCAACCGCCCCAGTTAAACTACCCATCAGGCACTGTCCCTGACCCGGATTACGGGCCGAAGTTAGATGTCCAAAGTGACCAGAGTGGTATTTCAACGATGACTCCACCCGAACTGGCGTCCGGGCTTCAACGTCTCCCACCTATCCTACACAAGCCACTCCGAACACCAATACCAAACTATAGTAAAGGTCTCGGGGTCTTTCCGTCCTGCTGCGCGTAACGAGCATCTTTACTCGTACTGCAATTTCGCCGAGTTTATGGTTGAGACAGCGGGGAAGTCGTTACTCCATTCGTGCAGGTCGGAACTTACCCGACAAGGAATTTCGCTACCTTAGGATGGTTATAGTTACCACCGCCGTTTACTGGGGCTTAAATTCTCAGCTTCGCCTTGCGGCTAACCGGTCCTCTTAACCTTCCAGCACCGGGCAGGAGTCAGTCCGTATACATCGTCTTGCGACTTCGCACGGACCTGTGTTTTTAGTAAACAGTCGCTTCCCCCTGGTCTCTGCGGCCCCGATCCCCTCCGGACAGCAAGTGTCCATCAAGGTTGGGGCCCCCCTTCTCCCGAAGTTACGGGGGCATTTTGCCGAGTTCCTTAACCATAATTCTCTCGATCGCCTTGGTATTCTCTACCTGATCACCTGTGTCGGTTTGGGGTACGGGCGGCTAAAACCTCGCGTCGATGCTTTTCTCGGCAGCATAGGATCACCAAATCCCCCCCAAACGGGGGTCCCATCAGATCTCAGGCACGTGAGTGGCGGATTTGCCTACCACTCGCCCTACATCCTTAGACCGGGACAACCATCGCCCGGCTCGGCTACCTTCCTGCGTCACACCTGTTAATACGCTTGCCTCCCGGGATCAGGTCCTGCGCTCCACCAAAACCCTTCCATCCAAAGGACGGTCGGGCAGGTTTCGGGCAGTTAGTATCCCCCGCTCAGCATGGGCGGTTTTTCGCCGGTACGGGAATATCAACCCGTTGTCCATCGACTACGCCTGTCGGCCTCGCCTTAGGTCCCGACTTACCCAGGGCAGATTAGCTTGACCCTGGAACCCTTGATCATTCGGCGGACGGGTTTCTCACCCGTCTTTCGCTACTCATGCCTGCATTCTCACTCGTGTAGGCTCCACCGCTGGTTTACACCGCGACTTCACCGCCCACACGACGCTCCCCTACCACTCCGGACGCCTGAACCAACCCACAAGGGGCGGCTTAGCTAAAATCCGAAATCCACAACTTCGGCGGTGTACTTGAGCCCCGCTACATTGTCGGCGCGGAATCACTTGACCAGTGAGCTATTACGCACTCTTTTAAGGGTGGCTGCTTCTAAGCCAACCTCCTGGTTGTCTTCGCAACTCCACATCCTTTCCCACTTAGCACACGCTTAGGGGCCTTAGTTGGTGGTCTGGGCTGTTTCCCTCTCGACTATGAAGCTTATCCCCCACAGTCTCACTGCTGCGCTCTCACTTACCGGCATTCGGAGTTTGGCTGACGTCAGTAACCTTGTAGGGCCCATTAGCCATCCAGTAGCTCTACCTCCAGCAAGAAACACGCAACGCTGCACCTAAATGCATTTCGGGGAGAACCAGCTATCACGAAGTTTGATTGGCCTTTCACCCCTACCCACAGCTCATCCCCTCCATTTTCAACTGAAGTGGGTTCGGTCCTCCACGACGTCTTACCGTCGCTTCAACCTGGCCATGGGTAGATCACTTCGCTTCGGGTCTAGATCACGCCACTGCAACGCCCTATTCAGACTCGCTTTCGCTACGGCTGCCCCACACGGGTTAACCTCGCGACGTAACACTAACTCGCAGGCTCATTCTTCAAAAGGCACGCCGTCACCAGAATCAGACTGGCTCCGACGGATTGTAAGCACACGGTTTCAGGTACTGTTTCACTCCCCTCCCGGGGTACTTTTCACCTTTCCCTCACGGTACTGGTCCGCTATCGGTCATTAGGGAGTATTTAGGCTTATCAGGTGGTCCTGACAGATTCGCACGGGATTTCTCGGGCCCCGTACTACTTGGGATACTCTCACAGGCGGTACAAACACATTACGGTTACGGGACTAACACCCTCTCTGGCCGGCCTTTCAAAACCGTTCACCTATGCGCGCACATCACACCCCACCAGCCCGGCAGAACTGGTATGGAAAGTCCCACAACCCCGACCATGCAACGCCCGCCGGCTATCACACATGGAACGGTTTAGCCTGATCCGCGTTCGCTCGCCACTACTAACGGAATCACTATTGTTTTCTCTTCCTGCGGGTACTGAGATGTTTCACTTCCCCGCGTTCCCCCCACGCACCCTATGTGTTCAGGTACGGGTCACCAAGTCACTCGCGCGCTTGGCGGGGTTTCCCCATTCGGACACCCTGGGATCACAGTCCGGTTATCGACTCCCCCAGGCTTATCGCAGATTCCTACGTCCTTCTTCGGCTCCTAATGCCAAGGCATCCACCGTGTGCTCTTAAAAACTTGACCACAAAGATCAAAAACATTTTCGAGAGAACCACGAAAACCAACCACACCCCAACACCCCAAAAAGGATGTCAACAGCGCAGCCAGATCCAGGTTCATTAATCTTGGAAATTGCTTCTTATACAAGATGCTCGCGTCCACTATGTAGTTCTCAAACAACAACCCCACACCACACACCCCCGCACACAACCCCCAAAAGGGAGCCGGCATGCGCGGGAACGTCATGGCAGGGAAACCAGAAACAAAGCACCGACGGCAAAAACCCCCGGCCCTGTTGCCTCAGGACCCAACAGTGTGCCAAACACTACCCAGCAGAACAAACCACACAACGTTCCTGAACCAACCCACAAAGGAGCCGGCCCGTACTAGCACAAATGGTTCATCCCACCAGGCACCTATTCGTTGATATTCCACCCATGAGCACCCGCCACGGAACAAACGTCCATGCTGCGGGCTTGCTTCCTGACAACCCCCCACCCCGGCATTCACCAGGACAGGAAAAGGTTGGAGGTGCTCCTTAGAAAGGAGGTGATCCAGCCGCACCTTCCGGTACGGCTACCTTGTTACGACTTAGTCCCAATCGCCAGTCCCACCTTCGACAGCTCCCTCCCACAAGGGGTTAGGCCACCGGCTTCGGGTGTTACCAACTTTCGTGACTTGACGGGCGGTGTGTACAAGGCCCGGGAACGTATTCACCGCAGCGTTGCTGATCTGCGATTACTAGCGACTCCGACTTCATGGGGTCGAGTTGCAGACCCCAATCCGAACTGAGACCGGCTTTTTGGGATTAGCTCCACCTCACAGTATCGCAACCCTTTGTACCGGCCATTGTAGCATGCGTGAAGCCCAAGACATAAGGGGCATGATGATTTGACGTCGTCCCCACCTTCCTCCGAGTTGACCCCGGCAGTCTCCTATGAGTCCCCACCATCACGTGCTGGCAACATAGAACGAGGGTTGCGCTCGTTGCGGGACTTAACCCAACATCTCACGACACGAGCTGACGACAACCATGCACCACCTGTAAACCGACCGCAAGCGGGGCACCTGTTTCCAGGCGTTACCGGTTCATGTCAAGCCTTGGTAAGGTTCTTCGCGTTGCATCGAATTAATCCGCATGCTCCGCCGCTTGTGCGGGCCCCCGTCAATTCCTTTGAGTTTTAGCCTTGCGGCCGTACTCCCCAGGCGGGGCACTTAATGCGTTAGCTACGGCGCGGAAAACGTGGAATGTCCCCCACACCTAGTGCCCAACGTTTACGGCATGGACTACCAGGGTATCTAATCCTGTTCGCTCCCCATGCTTTCGCTCCTCAGCGTCAGTTAATGCCCAGAGACCTGCCTTCGCCATCGGTGTTCCTCCTGATATCTGCGCATTTCACCGCTACACCAGGAATTCCAGTCTCCCCTACATCACTCTAGTCTGCCCGTACCCACCGCAGATCCGGAGTTGAGCCCCGGACTTTCACGGCAGACGCGACAAACCGCCTACGAGCTCTTTACGCCCAATAATTCCGGATAACGCTTGCGCCCTACGTATTACCGCGGCTGCTGGCACGTAGTTAGCCGGCGCTTCTTCTGCAGGTACCGTCACTTTCGCTTCTTCCCTACTGAAAGAGGTTTACAACCCGAAGGCCGTCATCCCTCACGCGGCGTCGCTGCATCAGGCTTGCGCCCATTGTGCAATATTCCCCACTGCTGCCTCCCGTAGGAGTCTGGGCCGTGTCTCAGTCCCAGTGTGGCCGGTCACCCTCTCAGGCCGGCTACCCGTCGTCGCCTTGGTAGGCCATTACCCCACCAACAAGCTGATAGGCCGCGAGTCCATCCAAAACCACAAAAGCTTTCCACCAACCACCATGCGATGGAAGGTCATATCCGGTATTAGACCCAGTTTCCCAGGCTTATCCCAGAGTCAAGGGCAGGTTACTCACGTGTTACTCACCCGTTCGCCACTAATCCACCCACAAGTGGGCTTCATCGTTCGACTTGCATGTGTTAAGCACGCCGCCAGCGTTCATCCTGAGCCAGGATCAAACTCTCCGTTGAAGTAAAACAAAAACGAAACACAACCACAACCACCGGAAATAACGGCAGAAACAGCTGCAAAATTTGAAACCAGCTAAAAACACCATGCCAACCACGGGGTGGCGGCACAGCACAATCAACCAATTTATAAAAAATCGGTATCAACAAACTTGGCACACTATTGAGTTCTCAAACAACAGACACACCCGGCACCACCCAAACTTTCGTTCAGGATCGCTCCGGAGCAACTTTTCAAACTTACCCGCTGACCTCCTGCGTGTCAAACCGGCGTTCGCGACCATCCTCAGCGTAAGCTTTAGGGGGTTCGATTTTCCGTCTGACTCCGTGGAGCAGCGCGGAAATAAACTCTACCACCACTCCTTCGGGATCGCCAGTCCGCCGTCAGAAGGCCTCCCCCGAACACCCGAAAGGCCCGGAATCACGCGGATTCCGGGCCTTTCGTTCTTAACCCCTACCGGGACAACCCTGGGGCCGGCTCAGCCGGCGGATGAGGTTCCGGGCTTGAAATAGGACGCTCCCAGCGGGGGCAGCGTGACACTCAATGTGGCGGGCTGGCCATCCTGCGCTTCCTTCGTGGCCTTCAGCTCTCCACTGTTCAGGACACCGGACCCACCGTAGGTGGTGTGGTCCGTGTTCAGGACCTCGGTCCACGCGCCGGCCACGGGAACTCCCAGGGTGTAGCCGACGTGCGGCGTACCGGAGAAGTTGATGGCGCAGACAATCGGATTGCCTTCGGTGTCCCGCCTGATGAAGGACAGGACGTTCCGGTCGGCGTCTCCCCCGTTGATCCACTGGAACCCGGCAGGAACGTTGTCCTGGGTGTAGAGGGCGGGCGTGGCAGCGTAGAGCTCGTTCAGGTCCTTGGTCAGCAACTGAAGTCCACGGTGGGCGGGGATGTCCGCGAGCCACCAGTCCAGGCCGTGCTGCTCGGACCACTCGGCTTCCTGGCCAAACTCGGTTCCCATGAAGATGAGCTGCTTGCCCGGATGTGCCCACTGGTAGGCGAAGAAGGCGCGGAGGTTGGCCAGCTGCTGCCAGCGGTCACCGGGCATCTTGCGGAGCATGGAGCCCTTGCCGTGGACAACCTCGTCGTGGCTGATCGGCAGCAGGAAGTTCTCGGTGAAGGCGTAGACCAGGGAGAACGTGACCGTTCCGTGGTGCCACTTGCGGTTGTACGGGTCCTCGGAAATGTACTTCAGGGAGTCGTGCATCCAGCCCATGTTCCACTTCAGGCCGAAACCAAGGCCGCCGTGGCTGGTGGGAGCGGTGACGCCCGGGAAAGCCGTGGACTCTTCCGCAATCATGACGGCGCCGGGGTGCGTCTTGTAGACGGTGGCATTGACTTCCTGCAGGAAGGAGATGGCTTCCAGGTTTTCCCTGCCGCCGAAGCGGTTGGGCTGCCACTGACCCTCCTCGCGGGAGTAGTCCAGGTACAGCATGGAAGCGACGGCGTCCACGCGCAGGCCGTCGATGTGGAACTCGTCCAGCCAGTACAGGGCGTTGGCCACCAGGAAGTTGCGTACTTCCGTGCGGCCGAAATCGAAGATCAGCGTACCCCAGTCAGGGTGTTCGCCCAGGTTCGGGTCCGCGTGCTCGTACAGCGGCTCGCCGTCGAACTGGGCAAGCGCCCAGGAATCCTTGGGGAAGTGTGCGGGAACCCAGTCCAGCAGCACGCCGATGCCCGCCTGGTGGAGGGCGTCCACCAGGTAGCGGAATTCGTCAGGATGCCCGAACCGGGACGTCGGGGCGAAGTAGGACGTGACCTGGTAACCCCAGGAACCGCCGAACGGGTGCTCGGCGACGGGCATGAATTCCACGTGCGTGAACCCGAGCCACTTGACGTAGTCCACGAGTTCCTTGGCGAGTTCACGATAGCCAAGGCCCAGGCGCCAGGATCCGAGGTGTACTTCGTAGACGCTCATGGCCGAGTTGTGCGGGTCACGCTTGGCCCGCGCTTCCATCCACTCGTCGTCCTTGAAGGCGTAGGAAGGTTCCACCACCCTGGATGCCGTCAACGGGGGAACTTCCGTTCCGAACGCCAGCGGATCGGCTTTTTCAACCCAGTAGCCGCCGCGCGTCAGGATCTCGTACTTGTAGCAGGCGCCTGCCGGGACGCCGGGGATGAAGACTTCCCAGACACCGGAGGAACCCAGTGACCGCATGGAGTTTTCCCGTCCGTCCCAGGCGTTGAAATCACCCTTGACGCGGACAGCCTGGGCGTTGGGGGCCCAGACGGCGAAGGACACGCCGTTGACGTCCCCAAGGGACGACTTGTAGTGCCGGACGTGGGCACCGAGCACCTGCCACAGCTTCTCGTGCCGGCCTTCGCCGATGAGGTGCAGATCCACTTCGCCTACGGTGGGCAGGTAGCGGTAGGGCTCATCAACGGTTACCGGGTCCTTGCCCGGGTAAGTGACGGTGAGCCGGTAGTCGGGTACGTGGCCGTGTTCCAGCGGCTCCAGGACCGCTACCCATACGCCGTGGGCCTCGTGCTGCATGGGCACTTCACCGGCCTGGGTGACCACCGTGATTGCTTCGGCCAGATGCTTCACCGTACGGATGGTGACGTGCCCGTAGTCGTCCAGGTGCGCGCCCAGGACGGAGTGGGGGGCGTGGTGTTCACCGTTCGCGATCCTGCCCAGAGTGCCTTCATCCACGTGCAGGGGCACCCCCGGGCGGTCAGTTCGTGCTGAGCCTGTCATTTCGTTACCTTCCGATGCTGCGCCGGCGTAATCGCCGGCGCCGTTACCGCTTAGGAGCCGTCTGGAGGCGTTTACTGGAATCGCCAGCCAGTCGGGCCTGTTACGCATTTCATAAACAACTTCGTACAGGGCTTTGTCCAGCCACAATGCCACAAACAGGGGCGAGGACCGGTCCACCGTGCCGGGAATGACCCCCGCGTAGCCGGCAAGGAAGGCATCGGAACAGTCATCAACCCAGCTGTCGGGGACCTGCGCACCTTCCTGCTCGCGCTGCGCAGCTCCGGCCGCGTAGTCGAAGGACCGGAGCATTCCCACCACGTCGCGCAGTGGTACGTCCGGGACGTTCCGTTCGGCGATGGGACGCAGGGGCTCACCCTCGAAATCCAGGATGGCCCAGCGGGACTCGTCGCCGGACTGCCCGGTCACAAGGAGGATCTGGCCCAGGTGCAGGTCGCCGTGGATCCGCTGAAGGGGCCCGGCCGGAACCTTGTCCAGGCCGGCCAGCAGGGCGTCCAGGGCGTCGTCGTACGGCCCGACGGCGGCACGGGCTTCTGCCCAGGCAGTCCGGACACGGTGGGCAACAGCAGGCCCTGGCGCCTCGGGTTCAGGCCCGGCTGTTTGCCCCAGTGCCTCCGCCATGCGCTTGTGCACCGTGGCGGTGGCCGCCCCCAGGGCGCGGGCTTCTGCCGTGAAGTCGGTGCCGGAGCGGGCCGCGTCCACCGCCAGCCGCCAGGCGTCACGGCCGCCGGCGAGGAATTCGTGGGCCACGGCAAGCTCGCCCTGGACGTAACGGCTGCCCTCTCCGGCGTCGCCGGGCTTCCCGAGCCATTCGCCGCGAACCCAGCCCAAGGTGGCGGGTACTTCCGCGGTGCCCGCCTTGGTCAAGGCTGCACCCACCTCGATTTCCGGGTTGGTCCCGTCCGACAGGACACGGAAGAATTTCACCATGGCGGCCGATTCGCCGTCGTCCACGATGACCGAACTGTTGGACTGCTCACCCGAGAGCACCTTCACCACGCCCTTGGCCGTGGGCAGGCGGTGGGGCCCTTCCACCCGGAATCCGGTGGCAGTGCCGCTCGTGGCCTTTGACTCTTCCCGGATGAGGTCGAGCCAGGCGCCCACGAAGTCGGGATCGTGCACGGCGTCGTAGACCCAGGGGCGCGTGGGATCCATCCCCGCGGCTTCGCCTATCAGCGCGCGTTCCATGCCGCCGGCAGGTGCCGGCCGGAAGCTCAAGGGGACCTGGACCACGGCGGTGCGCGGGCCGCCGTCGGGCCCGTCAATGGTGACGTTGAGGAGGAACACGGCCAGCGCGGCGTGCCCGCTCGGGTCCTCCAGGCCCAGGCTGCCGGCCTGGGAGATGGTGAAATCCGGCCTTTTGACGGGGAACCACCGCTGCTGCGGCAGCCATTCCTTGAGCAGCGCGGTGAGGGCGGGAGTGAGGATTGGCTGGTTCATCTCAGTTCTCTATCGACAGGATGGGCATGGCCTGGGTGTAGGGCGACGACGGACTGGAACCCGCCGAGCGCATCCGGAGCCAGAAGAAATCGTGGCTTCCGATGGTCAGGGTGAGGGTGCCGTCGTCGCCGATGCCGGGGAAGACCTGTCCGCCAAAGACGTCACGCAACCCGCGCCCGGCGTATTCGGGGATGCGCAATGTGGCAGCGACGGGGTGCTGGGAGAGGTTGAAGGCGCACAGGATGGTTTCGCCGTTGACGCCGGCGGGGTTGCTGTCCGGCAGTTCGCGCAGGTAGGCCAGGACGGCGTCATGGTCTGCCTCGACGTGCTTGAACCCGCCCAACCCGAACGCGGGGTGGTTCTTGCGGACGCTGAGGATCTGCCGGGTCCAGCGCAGCAGGGACCCGGAGTGGGCGGCCTCGGCCTCGACGTTGGCCATGCCGTAGTTGTAGACCAGCGACTGGATGGGTGGCAGGTACAGCTTGCCTGGGTCCGCGTGGGAGAAGCCCGCGTTCCGGTCCGGGTTCCACTGCATGGGGGTACGGACGGCGTCGCGGTCCTCGAGCCAGATGTTGTCCCCCATGCCGATCTCGTCCCCGTAGTACAGGAACGGGCTGCCCGGAAGCGAGAGCAGGAGGGCATTGATCAACTCGATCTCGGCCCGCGAATTATCCAGCAGCGGCGCCAGCCTGCGCCGGATGCCAATATTGGCACGCATTCTCGGATCCGGGGCGTACCAGCCCAGCATGGCGGCACGCTCGTCCGGAGTGACCATTTCCAGGGTCAGCTCGTCGTGGTTGCGGAGGAACGTGCCCCACTGTGCGCCCTCCGGGATGTCCGGGGTGTCGCGCATGGTTTCGATGATGGGCGCGGCTTTCTGGTCCCGGAGTGCGTAGTAGAGGCGCGGCATGATGGGGAAGTGGAACGCCATGTGGCATTCGGGTTCGTCCTCGGTGCCGAAGTACTCCACCACTTCGTTGGGCGGCTGGTTGGCCTCAGCGATAATGACGCGCCCGGGGTAGCTTTCGTCCACCATGGTGCGGAGCCGTCGGAGGAACTCGTGGGTTGCCGGAAGGTTCTCGCAGTTGGTCCCTTCCTCCTCGTAGAGGTAGGGGATGGCGTCCGCGCGGAACCCGTCAATGCCCTGGTCCAGCCAGAACCGGACCACATCGAAGAGCGCGTCGATCACCTTGGGGTTTTCGAAGTTCAGGTCCGGCTGGTGGCTGAAGAAACGGTGCCAGAAGAACTGGCGCCGGATGGGATCGAAAGTCCAGTTCGATTCCTCGGTGTCAACGAAGATGATGCGCGCGTCCTGGTACTTCTCGTCCGTGTCGCTCCAGACGTAGAAGTCTCCGAAGGGGCCGTCAGGATCCTTCCGTGATTCCTGGAACCAGGGGTGCTGGTCCGAGGTGTGGTTCAACGGCAGGTCGATGATGACCCGGACGCCGCGGGCATGGGCTTCGGCCACAAGCCGCTTGAAATCGCTGATCGTGCCGAATTCGTCCAGGACCGAGTTGTAGTCGGAGATGTCGTAGCCGCCGTCGCGCAGCGGTGACTGGAAGAACGGTGGCAGCCACAGGCAGTCCACGCCCAGCCACTGCAGGTAGTCCAGCCGGTCGATGAGTCCGGAGAAATCCCCGGACCCATCGCCGTTGGCATCCGCAAAGGCCCTGACAAGTACCTCATAGAACACGGCCTTGCGGTACCACAGCGGATCATGCTGGAGGCCAGGCGCATTTAGCTCGAACGTGCTCTTTGGGGTGAAGTGGCCGGAACTTTGCGGATTGAAATTCACGAATGCATTCTCCTCACGCTCAGGATGTGGGCCGGTTCCACGTGCGGGTCAAGCCGCACGTAGTTGTACTCGCCCCACTCCCAGCTTTGGCCGGAGACCAGGTCGTCCACGTAGAAGCCGCCGCCCGGGGTTCGGTCCTGCGGGTCCAGCTCCAGGGCTGCCAGGTCGAGGACCACACTGCATTCCTTGGTGACGTGGGGGTCCACGTTGACCACCACGATGATGGTGTCCTTGGACCCGTCGGGAAGGGTCTTGTGCTTGGAGTAGACCACGGTGGACTCGTCCGTGCTTTGGTGGACCGTCAGGTTCTGCAGGTCCAGCAGCGCAGGGTGGTCCCGCCGGATGTGGTTGAGCCGGGTGATGTACGGCGCCAGCGAGCGCCCGGATTCCGCGGCCGCATCCCAGTCGCGGGCCTTGTACTCGAACTTCTCGTTGTCGATGTACTCCTCGGCGCCGGGCCGGGCGACGTGTTCGTACAGTTCGTAGCCGGCATAGACACCCCACAGCGGGCTTCCGGTGGCGGCAAGGGCCGCCCGGATCCGGAACGCAGGGGGGCCGCCGTACTGGAGGTATTCCGTGAGGATATCCGGGGTGTTGACGAAGAAGTTGGGGCGGAAGAACGCCGGGGATTCGTGGCTGACTTCCTCGAAGTACTCCTCGATCTCCTCCTTGGTGTTGCGCCAGGTGAAGTAGGTGTAGGACTGCTGGAAGCCGGCCCTGCCCAGTGCGTGCATCATGGCGGGCCGGGTGAAGGCCTCGGCGAGGAACACCACGCCGGGCACCGCCTTATCCACCTCCGCAATAAGCCATTCCCAGAACCACACAGGTTTGGTGTGCGGGTTATCCACCCGGAAAATCTTTACCCCGTGGCTGACCCACAACAGCACAATCCGCAGGATTTCCTGCGAAAGGCCTTCCGGATCATTATCGAAATTGAGCGGATATATGTCCTGGTACTTCTTGGGCGGGTTTTCCGCGTAGGCAATGCTGCCGTCCACCCGGGTTGTGAACCACTCAGGATGGGACTGCACCCAGGGGTGGTCCGGGGCCGCCTGGAGCGCAAGGTCCAGTGCAACTTCCAGGCCCAGCTCGTTGGCCCGCGCCACGAAGGCGTCGAAGTCCTCAAAGGTACCGAGGTCGGGATGGATGGCATCGTGGCCGCCCTCCTTGGCTCCAATGGCCCAGGGGGAGCCGGGATCATTGGGGCCTGCCACGAGGGTGTTGTTGGGTCCCTTGCGGTACTGCACGCCGATGGGATGGATGGGCGGCATGTACAGGACGTCGAACCCCATGGCGGCCACGGCGTCGAGCCGGTTTGCCGCGGTCCGGAAGTTCCCCGATGTCCAGGCGCCCGTGTTGTGGTCCTTCACGGCACCTTCAGAACGGGGGAAGAACTCGTACCAGGCACCCCGGCCGGCCCGGTCCCTCTCCACCAGCAGGGGGAACTTCTCCGAAACAGTCACCATTTCACGGATGGGCTGGCGGGCAACGATGTCCGCCACCCCTTGGCTGAACCCGGCCGCGAGGCGCTCCTCCGGACTGAGGGACCCGTCCGCCAGCCGGTCCGCGACCCAGCGCAACGTTTCCCTGTCCGCCTCGCTGCGGGAGCCGTCCGCGGACGCTTCGCCCAGCAGTTTGGCACCTTCGGCGAGCATGAGTTCGACGTCGATCCCTGCGTCGATCTTCACCTCGGCATTGTGGTGCCACGTCCCGTACCGGTCATGCCAGGCTTCGATGACGAAGGACCAGTTCCCGGTTTCCGACGGCGTGAGCACGCCTTCCCAGCGGTCTGTTCCCATGCCACGTTCCCCGCGGGGCGGCGCAAGCCGCACACGCTGGCGCTCTGCACCGGACGGGTCCAGGAGCACGGCGCTGACACCGAGCTGGTCATGCCCTTCGCGGAAGGCCGTGGCGCCCACCACGATAGCCTCGCCGGGCAGGGCTTTGGCCGGAAACCTGCCGCCCTCGACGACGGGCTGCACATCGGTAATGGGAAAACGTCCGAACCGCAGGCCCTCGGTGAAACGGCGCTGGGGCATTTTGGTGGATGCGGCACTGGTTCCTAAGTTAGTCGTCACAGGCTCGACGTTAGCGAGAAACGGGCGGAATTGCTAAGCGTGCTCACTAAATTCGCCGTGCCGCGGCCCAATTTCTTCATGCCCCTGTCATTTACCCAAAAGAAACAGAAAGCTGGTTCCAGCCGCGCATGTTGTCGGTTAGTGTGACGCAGGTGAAGGCAATCCGCAGGTTTACGGTCCGTACAGTCCTCCCCGAGCCCATCAGGCCACTGGCCCGGCTGGCCAGCAATTTGCGGTGGTCCTGGCACCGCCCCACCCGCGAACTTTTCGCCGGGCTGAACCCGCGCCTCTGGGAGGAAAGCGGGCAGGACCCCGTGGGCTTCCTGGGAATGGTCAGCCGCGAGGAACTCCAGCAGTTCGCCGCTGACCAGTCGGTGGTGGACCGGGTGCGCGCCGCCGAGGAGGACCTTGACCGGTACCTTCAGGAACCGCGCTGGTACCAGGGCCTGGGCCCGGAAGCACCCGCGTCCATCGCCTACTTCTCCCCCGAGTTCGGCATCACCGAGGTGCTCCCCCAGTATTCCGGCGGCCTGGGCATCCTGGCCGGCGACCACCTGAAGGCGGCCTCGGACCTGGGCGTTCCCCTGATCGGTGTGGGCCTGCTGTACCAGGCCGGCTATTTCAAGCAGTCACTGTCCCGCGATGCCTGGCAGCAGGAGACCTACCCCGTCCTCGATCCGGACGGGCTGCCCCTGACCCTGCTCCGCGAACCCTCCCCTGACGGCAACGGCAAAGCCCTGCAAATCTCCCTCCCCCTCCCCAACGGAAGGCGCCTGCTGGCACATATCTGGCGTGCCGACGTCGGACGCGTTCCCTTGCTCCTGCTGGACTCCAACGTGCCGGGCAACGACGACGCCGCCCGCAGCATCACGGACCGGCTGTACGGCGGCGGCGGCGACCACCGGCTGCAGCAGGAGCTGCTGCTGGGCATGGGCGGGGTCAAGGCCCTGCGCGCCTTCCAGAAGCTGACGGGGTGCGCCGCACCAGAGGTGTTCCACACCAACGAAGGGCACGCAGGCTTCCTCGGGATCGAACGCATCCAGGAGCTGATGTCCGGGGAACAGGCGCTGACGTTCGACGAAGCGCTGGCCGCCGGGCGCGCCTCCACGGTCTTCACCACGCACACCCCCGTCCCTGCCGGCATTGACAGGTTCGAAATTAACCAGATCAGCCACTTCTTCCAGGCCGGACTGGCGCCCGCGGTCCCCGTGGACCGGATCCTGGAGCTGGGCCGCGAAAACTACGCGGACGGCAACCCGGCGGTGTTCAACATGGCGGTGATGGGCCTGCGCCTGGCCCAGCGCGCCAACGGCGTGGCCAAGCTCCACGGCGAAGTGTCCCGCGGCATGTTCTCCGCGCTGTGGCCGGGCTTCGACCACTCCGAGGTGCCCATTACCTCCGTGACCAACGGCGTGCACGTGCCCACCTGGGTGGACAGCCGCATTTCCAAGCTGGCCCGCGACCAGTTCGGCAGCGAGGCGGAAGCGCTGGGCAAATGGGACCTGGCCTACAACGTCAGCGACGCCGATGTCTGGGCTTTGCGCCGGGAGATGCGGGCCGCGCTGGTGGAGGATGTCCGCCGGAGGCTGCGGGCTGCCTGGAAGAAGCGCGGCGCGGCCGACGCCGAGCTGGGCTGGACGGACAACGTCCTGGACCCGGATGTGCTGACCATCGGGTTTGCCCGCCGGGTGCCCACGTACAAGCGGCTCACGCTGATGCTGCGCGAGCCGGCGCGGCTCAAGGCACTGCTCCTGCACAAGGAGCACCCCATCCAGCTGGTCATTGCCGGAAAGTCCCACCCCGCCGATGACGCCGGGAAGAAGATGATCCAGGACCTGGTGCGCTTCACGGACGATCCCGAGGTGCGGCACCGCATCGCGTTCCTGCCCAACTACGACATCGCCATGGCCAGGACCCTGTTCCCCGGCTGCGACGTCTGGCTGAACAACCCGCTGCGGCCGCTGGAGGCCTGCGGGACCTCCGGCATGAAGGCGGCGCTGAACGGGTCGCTGAACCTGTCCGTCCTGGACGGGTGGTGGGACGAGATGTACGACGGCGAGAACGGCTGGGCCATCCCCACCGCCAACAACGATGCCTCGCCCGAGGAACGCGACGACATTGAGGCTGCAGCCCTGTACGAGCTGCTGGAGACGCAGGTGGCCCCCCGCTTCTACGGGAGCACGGTGTCCGAAGGGGCAGGAGCTGCGGGGCCCTCGACCACCAGGAGCGAGAAGGTCCCCACGCACTGGGTGTCCATGATCAAGCACACCCTGTCCCACCTGGGCCCGGCCGTGTCCGCGGAACGCATGCTCCGTGACTACGTGAACATCCTGTACCGCCCCGCCGCGGAAGCCGGCCGCAGCGCCACGGCCAACTCGTACGCCCAGGCCCGTGCCCTGGCATCCTGGTCTGCCAAGGTCCGCGGGGCCTGGCCTCAGGTGCACGTGGAACATGTGGACTCGGTGGGCGTATCGGAGGATCCGCAGATCGGCGATACCCTCCAGGTCAACGCCTACGTGGCCCTGAACGCGCTGACCCCCGACGACGTCTCCGTGGAAGTGGCCTACGGCCGGGCGGAGGAAAACGACGCCCTTGCGGACATCACCATGATGGAGCTGCAGGTGAAGGAGGACCTGGGCAGCGGACGGCACCTGTTCAGCGGTTCGCTGGTCATCGACCGCTCGGGACCTTTCGGATACACCGTCCGCGTACTCCCCCGGCATGAAGCCCTGGCCTCGAAAGCGGAACTGGGACTGATCGTCAACGCTTAGCCCCCTGGCCGGATGGGTAAGGCTCCTGGCAGACACGGAACCGACCCGACGCAGGAGGGCTCAATGACCGAACGTACAGTGGCCGATGTCATCGTGGAGCGCCTCACCACATGGGGTGTTGGCCGGGTCTTCGGCTACAGCGGGGACGGCATCAACGGGTTCATGGGTGCCCTGCGCCGGACCGACGGCCAGGTGGAGTTCGTCCAGGCCCGGCACGAGGAGTCGGCAGCCTTCATGGCCGTGGGCCACGCCAAGTACACCGGCGGCGTGGGGGTGGTGACCTCCACCCAAGGCCCCGGCGCCGTCCACCTGCTCAACGGCCTGTACGACGCAAAGCTGGACGGCGTGCCGGTGGTGGCCATCGTGGGACAGCAGAGCCGCACGGTTCTGGGTTCGGCCTACATGCAGGAAATCGACCTCATGGCGCTGTTCAAGGACGTCGCGTCGCAGTTCGTACAGCAGGTCAGTGCACCGGAGCAGGTGCCCATGGTGCTGGACCGTGCCTTCCGGACGGCGAAGGCCACCTCCTCCCCCTGCGTGGTCATCATTCCGCACGACGTGCAGTCCGCTCCCGCCCCGCAGCTGGAACAGCAGCACGGCATCGTCGTCACTGCCCCCTCCTGGAGTGCTGCAGCCAAGACCCCGCGGGAGGAGGACCTGGCCGCCGCAGCCGCCCTCCTTAATTCTGCGGAGCGCGTGGCCCTCCTGGTGGGCCAGGGCGCCAGGCATGCCGCCGGGGAAGTTGTGGCCGTGGCGGAAAAGCTTGGGGCCGGAATCGCCACCAGCCTGCTGGGCAAGCCCTACGTGGATGAGGACCTGCCCTTCGCGGTGGGGACCATGGGCCACCTTGGCACCACGGCGAGTGCCTACCTGCTGGGCAACTGCGACGCGCTGCTCATCGTGGGTTCCAACGACCCCTGGACGGAGTTCTACCCGCCGCCGGGGGCCGCCCGGGCCGTGCAGATCGACATCGATGAGAAGAAGATCGGCAACCGGTACCCCGTGGAGGTGGGCCTGGCGGGAGACGCCGCGTCTGCCCTGGAAGCTTTGAACCAACGGCTGGAACACCGCGCACGCACGCCATGGCGTTCAGCCGTGGAGGAGGAAGTCAGCCGCTGGCGCATCCTCTCGGCAGACCGGGCCGCAGTGCCCGCCAGCCCTGTCAATCCCGAACGCGTGGTCCGGGAGCTCAACGGCAGGCTGCCGGAGAACTCCCAGCTGAGTGTCGACGTCGGAAGCTGCGTTTACTGGTACGCCCGGCAACTGATGCTGCCCCTGGGCGTCCCGGCGCATCTGTCCGGGACGCTTGCCAGCATGGGCTGCGCCATCCCGTACGGGCTCGCCGCCAAGCTGGCGCATCCGGACCGCCCCTTGGTGGCCCTGGCCGGAGACGGCGCCATGCAGATGCTGGGCACGGCCGAACTGGTCACGGTGGCGCACCGCTGGCGCGGCTGGCAGGATCCGAGGTTCGTGGTGTGCGTCTTCAACAACCGGGAGCTCACCGAGGTCACGTGGGAGCAGCGCGAGTCGGAGGCCGAGCCTCGCTTTGCCGCAAGCCAGGAACTGCCGGACTTTCCGTTCGCCGCCTACGCGGACCTGCTGGGACTGAAGGGCATCCGGGTGGAGGACCCGGAACGGATCGCAGAGGCATGGGACCAGGCGTTCGCAGCGGACTGCCCGGTGGTGATCGAAGTCCTGACCGACCCCGAAATCCCGCTGCTTCCGCCGTTCCCGGCAGGGCGCCAGAAGGCGGAAAGCATGCGCAAGGGACTGGCGGCGGAGGACGACGGCGGCCGGGCCTCAGCGCTGCTGGACACCTACGTCTCGCACGAGGAACGCCGCGAGGGCTAGCCGCGGAAGCCTGGGACGGCGTTAGGGCAGGCCGCCGGCTTCAGAGCAGCACGGCGGTGACGGCAAGGTCCTTGCCCGCGTACCGTTCGGCGTCCTGCAGGATTTCGCAGATGATGCCAAACGACCTGTCGCTGCGGAACGGGGCCGCCACCTGCCAGAGGACCGTGACGGGCGGGTTGCCGTTGTCGGTGATGCTGTCGGCAAAGTCGTGGAGCGAATCGTTCAGCGCGTCCAGGTTCACGCCGTAGTGTTCAGGAAAGTCCAGGACCTCACCGAAGGTTTCCAGGACGGCGCGTTTGCTGTCCGCGGGAGGGACCACCACGCTGCGCCGGCCGGCGTCGGCCACCTGTTCCTGCAGTTCTTCCAGGGTCCAAGTGTCGCCGGAGAAAATTTTCATGGTTGTGCTAGTTGCCTTCCGCTATGTACTTGAACGTTGCGTAGTGGTCACTGGTGTAATACTTCTCCCCGCCTTCGCCGGCCACGATGCGCCGCGCACCCCGGTCCGCTTCCCCGGGAGTGGGAACGGTGTACTCGCGGTAGTAGCCGCGGTTCCGGACGGGCAGGACCCGCTCAAAGTTGCCGAACACCTCGTCATCCTGGCTGTACCGGAACGGACCACCCGCCCGGATCAGCCCCAGCACCCGGCGGCCCTCCGCGGGCAGGGCCGATTCGCGGATCTCCGGCAGGCTGGAAGGATTGGCGCTCCGCTGTGGCGGGGACTGCTGCTTCGCTGCCGCGGACGTGGCCGGCCCGCCCGGTGTGGGGGTGGGGCTGGAAGCCGTTTCCGGCGTCGCCCGTTCCGATTGCTGGCCCAGCAGCCCGGCGCCGCCGAACGCCACCAAGGCCAGCACCACCAGGGCGGCCAGGAGCAAGGGAAGGATGGAGCGGTTGCGCATTGGGGGTCTACGTGCGGTAGATGCTGATGGAGTTGGCCTCGGCAAGATCGGTTTCCCCCGAAGCCACCTGGATGCCTTGCCGCTGCTTGTGGCGCGGTGAGGTGGTCAGCCGAAGCTCGAACAGGCTTGGGGCTTTCCTCCCCGCGTCCGGCAGGGTGACCACCACGTCAGACGCGCTGCCGTTGACCACCACCAGGCCAGCCAGGTCGCCGCCGTCGTCACCGAGCAGGAGCTGCATGACGCGGTGCTGCGGATCGTTCCAGCGTTCGGCCGACATGGGCTGGCCATCCTGGTCGAACCAGTAAAGGTAGGACTGTTCGTCCCGGACGGGAAAATCGTGCGGCTGGGCGGCCAGGAACTCCTTGCGCAGGCGGATGTACCGTTTGGTGCTCCGCAGCATCTCGTGCGCCTCCGGAGTCATGGTCCAGTCAAGCCAGGTAAGGGCATTGTCCTGGCAGTAGGCGTTGTTGTTCCCCTGCTGCGTCCTGGCCAGCTCGTCCCCGGCGGTGATCATGGGAACCCCCAGCGAAACCATCAATGACGCCATGAGGTTCCGCCGCGACTGTGCCCGTCTTTCCAGGATCGCGCCGTTCTCGGTGGGACCCTCCACGCCATGGTTGTAGCTGCGGTTGTCCCCGTGCCCGTCCCTGTTCTCTTCGCCGTTGGCTTCGTTGTGCTTTCGGTCGTAGGACACAAGGTCGTTCATGGTGAAGCCGTCGTGGGAGGTGACGAAGTTGACCGATGCCAGCCGCGAGCGTCCAGACGCCTGGAAGAGGCTGGCGGAACCGGACAGGGCATCGGCGAGTTTGGCCATGGTCCCGCCGTGGCCGCCGGAATCGATGGCCGCACGGTCTGCCAGCCAGAAGGTACGGACGGCGTCGCGGAAATGGTCGTTCCAGTCCACCCATCCGGGCGGGAACCGGCCAGTCTGCCAGCCTCCATAGCCAATGTCCCAAGGCTCGGCGATCAGCTTGACTTCGGACAGCACGGGATCGGCGGCGACGGCGCTGAGGAAGGGATGTTCGGGGTCGAACTCATTGGCGGCGTCCCTGCACAGCGTGACGGCGAGATCGAACCGGAAGCCGTCGATGTGGAACTCGTCCACCCAGTACCGCAGCGAATCGGTCACCAGCTGGACTACGCGCGGGTCGGCGAAGTTGAGCGAGTTGCCGCAGCCGGTGGTGTCGATGTACTTACCGTGGCCGTCCACCCGATAGTAGGTGTCCTCCCCCAGGCCCCGGAAGCTCAGGACCGGGCCGTCGGGCCCGCCTTCCGCCGTGTGGTTGTAGACGACGTCCAGGATGACCTCGAGCCCGGCGGCGTGGAGTGCCTTGACCATGGCCTTGAATTCGTCCTGCACGGCCTGCGCGCCTTCCTCCCGTGCCGCCCTGGTGGCATAACCAGGGTGCAGGGCGAAGAACGCGGCAGTGTTGTACCCCCAGTAGTTGGTCAGTCCGAGGTCCTGCAGGTGCGGCTCATCGATGTGGAAGTGCACGGGCAGGAGCTGGACGGACGTGATGCCCAGGCTGGTCAGGTGTTCCAACACGGCTGGGTGGGCCAGGCCGGCGTAGGTGCCCCTGAGCTCTTCCGGAACGTCGGGGTGGAGCATGCTCTGGCCGCGGACATGCGCTTCGTAAACGATGGTGTTCCGCCAGGGAAGGCGCAGGCGTTCGTCCGTCCCCCAGTCGAAATCGGCGGCGGTCCGGACGCTGGTGAGGAAGCCGTCGCGCTGGTCCACCCCCCGGGCGTAAGGGTCCAGGAGCAGGGGCTGCCTGCCGGCACCCTTCCCGTTGGCTGCAGCAGGTCCCGGAGGCGGGGGGTGACCCTCCGAGGTGGGGCGGAAGCCGTAGCGGGATCCGTACGGCAGGTCCTCGACGAGGCCGTGATGGACCCCCCGCGTCACGTTGGGCAGGGTCTGGACCCGCCACCGCCCCCCGGGAGGGCAGTAAACGATGTCCAGGCTGGACACCCCGGGAGCGAGGCAGGCGACGTTGGCTCGGGCGCCGGCGTGGTGCCGGGTACCGCCGGAATCAGCGCGCGGAACGCTGACACCAAGGGGAACGGCCGAGGAGGCGTCCATGGCGGAAGCAGTGTCGAAGAGCGGCATGACCATCACCTAAATAGTAGCCGCCAGCGGCACCTGACCTGCCCGTTTGCCGCTGCGGCGCCGGGCAACCAGCCCGGTGAGGTCCGGGCCTGGAGTGCTTACCCTGCTGCGCGCTGCCGGGAGACCTCGTACAGCGAGATGCCCACGGCCATTGAAGCGTTGAGTGACTCCATGGCGGAATCGATAGGGATGGAGACGATCTGGTCGCAGTTCTCGCGGACCAGGCGGCTCAGGCCCTTCCCCTCGGAGCCCACCACGATGCAGACGGGTTCGGTGGCCAGGGTGAGGTCAGGCAGCGAGACGTCGCCGTCGCCGTCGAGCCCCAATACGAAGATGCCCATGTTCTTGAACTGCTTCAGGGCGTTGTTCAGGTTGGAGGCGCGGGCCACCGGCACGCGGACGGCAGCGCCGGCGCTGGTCTTCCAGGCCGCTGCGGTGACACCCACGGAGCGGCGTTCAGGCACAATGACGCCGTGGCCGCTGAAGGCGGAGACGGAGCGGATGATGGCGCCCAGGTTCCGGGGGTCGGTGATGCCGTCCAGTGCAACAAAAAGCGGCGCATTCTTGACGTGCCCCTTCTTCCACTTTTCCACGGTTTCCTCGGCCAGTTCGTAGGCGTCCTGGTACTCGTAAGGCGGGATCTGCAGCACCAGCCCCTGGTGGACGGCGTCGTCCGTCATCCGGTCCAGTTCGGGTTTGCCCGTTTCCATCAGCGGGATGCCGCGTTCGGCGGCGAGCTTCAGGGATTCCTTGACGCGGTCGTCCATCTCGATGCGGATGGCAACGTGCAGGGCTTTGGCGGGGATGCCGGCGCGGAGCGCTTCAACCACCGAGTTGCGCCCGGTCACCACTTCCTCGGTGGCACGGCCCTTGGGCCCGGACTTCGCCGCGCCCGCGCTGCGGGCACCGGTTCCGCGCTTGGCGGCGGACCGCTCGGAAAGCTGCTTGGCTTTGTGCGCCTTGTGGTACGGACGGTCCTCGGCCTTGGGCGTAGGACCCTTGCCTTCCAGGGCCTTGCGGCCATGGCCACCGGTTCCGATGGTTGGGCCCTTCTTCGCTTTAACCGATCGGCGACCATTGTTGGCCATGATGTTCCACCCTTGATTGTGTTGACTGAGTCTGCATACCAGTCTACTGACCGAAGAAAAATCGGCAGGCCCCGGCCACGGGCGGAGCTCAGGCGGGCCGGCGGATCAGTCCCGCTTGAGGCTCCAGGTGGCACCGTCGGGGCCGTCCTCCACCACGACACCGGCCTGGTTGAGGGTGTCCCGGATGGCGTCGGACGCCGCCCAGTCCTTCTCAGCCCGGGCAGCAGCGCGGGCCGCCAGCTGCGCTTCGACCAATACGCTCAAGGCTTCGGCCTCACGCGTAGACGCCGCCGTGGAACCTTCAACGGCATTCAGCCCCAGGACCCCAGTCATCAGGACGACGGCGTGCATCGCGTTCCGGGCGCCGTCGTCGTCGCCCTCGGCAAGGGCTGTGTTGCCCGCGCGGACTGTCTCGTGGAGTGCGGCCAGGGCGCGCGGGACGTTAAGGTCATCGTCCATGGCTTCGCAAAATGCGTCGACGGCCGGCGAAGAGGAGCCGTGGTTGCCGTGCATGGCTCCCGGGTCGCCGCCGAACCGGGCACCGGCCTTGGCAAGGAACCCGTCAATACGTTCGACGGCGGCCGCGGCCTCCTGCAGGGAGGTGGGCCGGTAGTCCAGGACGGAGCGGTAGTGTGCCTGGCCCAGGTAGTAGCGCACTACCCGGGGTGACGCCAGTTCCAGCATCTCCGCCGGGCTGATGGTGTTGCCGATGGACTTGGACATCTTTTCGCCCTGGTAGGTCACCATGCCGTTGTGCATCCAGAAGTTGGCGAACGGGTGGCCCGCCGCCTGTGACTGCGCCATCTCGTTTTCGTGGTGCGGGAAGCGCAGGTCCAGTCCGCCGCCGTGGATATCGAATGCGGTGCCCAGGTACTTGGTGACCATGGCCGAGCACTCGAGGTGCCAGCCGGGCCGGCCCGCTCCCCAGGGTGAGGCCCAGCTGGCGGTGCCCGGTTCCCCTTCTTTTGAACCCTTCCACAGCGCAAAGTCGCGGGGGTCCTTCTTGCCGCGGGGATCGGCGTCGGGCGCTGCCTGCATGTCGTCGATGTTCTGCCGGGTCAGGGCACCGTACTTGTCCCAGGAACGGACGTCGAAATACACGTCCCCCGAATCGTCCAGGGCGGGGTAGGCGTGGCCGCGCTCGATGAGCTGCTGGATCAGGGCATGCATCTCGGGAATATGCCCGGTGGCCCGGGGTTCATAGGTGGGCCGAGAGACGCCCAGGGTGTCGTAGGCCTTCAGGAATTCCTGCTCGTAGCGGTACGCCAGCGCCCACCATTCTTCGCGTGGCACTTCGCCCGCCTCCGGGCTGAAGTCCGGCGCAAAGGATGCCTCGGATTTGGCAAGGATCTTGTCGTCGATGTCCGTGACGTTGCGGACCACCGTGACGCGCAGGCCACGGTACTCAAGCCAGCGGGTGAGCTGGTCGAAGGCGATGGCGGAGCGGATGTGGCCCACGTGCGGCATGCCCTGGACGGTAGCGCCACAATAGTAGAGGCTGACCTTGCCGTCGACGATGGGGACGAAGGTCCGGACTTCGGCGGAGGCGGTGTCATGGAAGCGCAGGGTCACCGCTCCAGACTAGCTGATGGCTTGGGGCTGCTGCGGGTACACCAGTGCGGTGGCCACCGCGGAAATACCCTCTCCGCGTCCGGTGAATCCCAGGCCGTCGCTGGTGGTGGCCGTGACACCCACGTGGGCGCCGGCGGCTTCGCTGAGGACCTTCTGGGATTCTTCCCGCCGCGGCCCGAACTTGGGCCGGTTGGCCACGAACTGCACCGCGACATTGCCGATTTCAAAACCCGCGGCCCGGACGATCCGGGCCGCTTCCGCAAGGAGGGTGGCACCGGATGCGCCGGCAAATTCGGGGCGGTCGGTACCGAAGTGGGTGCCAAGGTCGCCGATGCCGGCGGCAGAGAACAGGGCGTCCGCGGCAGCGTGGGCCACGGCGTCACCGTCAGAGTGCCCCGCCAGGCCGCGTTCGCCTGGCCAAAGGAGTCCACCAAGCCAGAGTGGGCGGGATGAGTCTTCCGGCGCGTAGGCATGGACGTCGATTCCCACTCCAGTGCGCGGCAGGACCATATCCGCGCTCATCCTTCCACCCACCGGGCGCCGAGCGGGCCTTCCAGGAGCCCTTCAGCGAAGATCAGGTCAAGGGGTGTGGTGATCTTGAGGGACTGCGTTGAGCCGCGGACGGCATGGACGGGGGTGCCGAGCATCTCCACCAGCATGGCGTCGTCGGTGACGGCCGCGGACTCCTGCTGGTCCAGCGCTTGCGCGGCCTGGTGCGCCTGCAACAGGGTAGCGATCGCGAAACCCTGCGGCGTCTGCACAGCCCTCAGCTCCTCACGGCGGGCCGTACCCGTGACAACCTCCGGCGCAAAGGCAGTGTCCCCACCGGTAGTGGCGGCCACGGTCTTGACCGTGTCCACTACCGGGACTGCGGGAATGACCGCGGCAGCACCGGCGGCAAGGGCATCGGAGACCCGGTGGAAGACGGATTCGGGCGCCAGGGCCCGGGCGGCATCATGGACCAGGACAGCCTCGATGCCGTCCATCAGTGCCGCGATCCCGGCCCGGACGGAATCAGCCCGGGTGGATCCGCCGTCGACAATCGTCAGGAGCGGGCCGCCGTCGGCAAGCTCGCCACGGAAACTCTCACACAACTGGCGCAGGCCCTGGTCCCCGGCGGGAAGGGCCACGCACACCTGGCTGGCCACTCCTGACGCAACGATTCCCCGGAGGGCATGCATCAGGATGGGCTCGCCGCCGAGCGGCACAGCCGCCTTGGGCATGCCGTAGCCTAGGCGCTGCCCGGAACCGGCGGCCACAAGGATGACAGCGGTGACCAGGCGCGTGGATGAATCACTCATGCGGACAAGCCTACGACGCCGCCACTTCGGTCAGGTGCCTTGGACACCACCGGACGGGCCAAAAAAGAAGCCCCGGCGGCACTTGCGTGCCGCCGGGGCTAAATTCTTAGGAAGCCAGGACCTCGTCGAGAACGCTTGCAGCCTTCTCCTCGTCGGTCTTTTCAGCCAGCGCCAGTTCTGAAATCAGAATCTGACGGGCCTTGGCCAGCATTCGCTTCTCGCCTGCGGAAAGGCCCCGGTCGTGATCCCGGCGCCAAAGGTCGCGAACAACCTCTGCTACCTTGATGACGTCACCGGAAGCAAGCTTCTCCAGATTTGCCTTGTACCTGCGTGACCAGTTGGTGGGCTCCTCGGTGAACTCGGCGCGGAGCACATCAAACACGTGCTCCAGGCCTTCCTTGCCCACTACATCCCGGACCCCAACAAGGTCAACGTTCTCTGCTGGAACTTCAATGGTCAGATCACCCTGAGCCACCTTGAGCTTGAGATACATCTTCTCTTCGCCCTTGATGGTGCGCATCTTGATTTCTTCAATCTTCGCAGCACCGTGGTGAGGGTAAACTACTGTCTCGCCGACCTCAAATACCATGTGGACATTTCCCCTTTCCCGCAGACCAGTTTATCACGATTCAGGCATATGACCGGCCGGAGAAAGGGCTTCCAACCGCGAAAATACGCGGAAAATCGGCCCAATCAACCCCCTCCGCCCCCTTGACGGATGGCAAGATTAGTGCATCACGTGAGCGCTCCCACGCCCGATGTGACACCGCCGAATCCTCGTTTGCCCCTCATTGCGGATAGGCTATGGCTGAAAAAGACTTCAAATTTCTTGAGGAGTACGTGACGTGCGTTCCACTGCGATGAACCGGGCCCAGCGCGGCAAACTGGCACTGACGGCTGCTGCCCTTGGCGCCAGCCTGCTGACCGCAGGCTGCGGTTACATCACACCCCAGCAGACCAGCCACCAGTACTCCGCCTCGGACGGCATCCGCGCAGACCTCGGTCCCCTCCAGCTGCGGAACATCCTGATTGTTTCCACGGGCGAGGACAAGCCCGGCCGCCTCATCGGCGCCGTCTACAACTCCTCCTCCAAAGACGTGAAGCTCACGGTCAACGGCGCCAAGGGTTCACAGACCGAGGTACCGGTCAAGGCCAACTCGTACACGCTCCTGAACGAGGACTCCGACGAGGCCATCCTGAGCACCACCGGCGGCAAGCCCGGCTCCCTCGTGGACGTCAAGATCAGCGAGAACGGCACCAACGTCAGCAACACGGTCAAGGTTCCCGTCCTGGACGCCACCTTGGCGGAATACAAGGACTACGTGCCTACCCCGAGCCCCTCGGCGACATCCTCGTCGTCTGCCAGCCCCAGCGCGGGCTCCTCAGCCAGCTCCAGCACATCAGCCGAGGCGGGCTCATCAGCCAGCGCCGGCTCTTCCGCCAGCGCCACTCCGAGCGCTACGGCAACCGCCACCAGCCGCTAGGCGAACAGCAGGTCGCTGCAGGAAACAGGCACAACAAAAGGGAGGGCCATCCAGGCGCCTCCCTTTTGTTATGCCCGCTGATAATATCCGCGCTGACCGGTCTACGGCTCGAATTTGTATCCAAGGCCGCGGACGGTCACCAGGTAGCGCGGTGCGGAGGGGTCCGGTTCGATCTTGCCGCGGAGCCGCTTCACGTGGACGTCCAGGGTCTTGGTGTCGCCCACATAGTCGGAGCCCCATACGCGGTCGATCAGCTGGCCGCGGGTCAGCACCCTGCCCGAGTTGCGCAGGAGCATCTCCAGGAGCTCGAATTCCTTCAAGGGAAGCAGGACCTGCTCGCCGCCCACGCTGACCACATGCCGCTCGATGTCCATGCGGACCGGGCCCGCCTGGACGGTTGAGGAGATCAGTTCTTCCGGCTCGCCCTGGCGGCGCAGGACGGCCCTGACACGGGCAACCAGTTCACGGGAGGAGTAGGGCTTGGTGACGTAGTCGTCCGCACCGAGCTCCAGGCCCACCACTTTGTCGATCTCCGAGTCCTTGGCCGTCAGCATGATGACGGGAACGCTGGAGCGCTGGCGGAGCTGGCGGCACACCTCGGTACCGGAGAGCCCCGGCAGCTGCAGGTCAAGCAGCACCAGGTCGGCGCCGTTGCGGTCGAATTCGGTGATGGCATCAAGACCGTTGTCCACCACCTCAACCTCGAACCCTTCTTTGCCCAGCAAATAGGACAAGGGGTCGCTGAACGACTCCTCGTCCTCGACAATCAAAATCCTGCTCAAGCGCTGGCTCCTCGTTCTGTTGCGCCGGCGGCGCGGGGTACTTGGGTGAGACTAGGCTTCTCCGGCGCCAATGCCGGTGCTTCCGTTGCGGCCGGGTCTGCCTCGTCGTCCTGACCTTCCATCTCGGGCAGCCGGAGGGTGAAGGTGGACCCCTGCCCGGGCTGGGACCACAGGGTCACTTCCCCGCCATGGTTCGATGCGACGTGCTTCACGATGCTCAGGCCCAGGCCGGTGCCGCCGGTCTGGCGGGACCGGGCGGCGTCCACGCGGTAGAAGCGTTCAAAAACGCGTTCCTGGTCCTCGGGGCTCAGCCCGTCCCCCTGGTCCGTGACCGAAATCGAGACCAGGCCTTCCCTGGAACGGACACCTATCCCCACCCGGGTGTTGGCCGGCGAGTAGCGGATGGCGTTGTCGATGAGGTTCCGCAGCGCCGTCACCAGCAGGTCCTGGTCGCCGAAGACCTTGCCGTCGGCGCGGCCGCCCACCACGATGCTGATGTTCTTGCTCTCCGCGGGAAGCTGCGACCGGTCCACCGCCTCGGCGATGACGGCATTGATGTCCACCGGGCCGCCCTCCTGGGTGACGCTGGCGCCCTGCAGGCGGGAAAGTTCAATGATGTCCTGGACCAGGGCAGCAAGGCGGGCGGACTCCTTGTGCATGCGCTTGGCGAAGCGGCGGACGGCTTCTTCGTCGTCGGCGGAGGATTCCAGCGCCTCTGCCAGCAGGGAGATGGCACCCACGGGGGTTTTCAGTTCGTGCGACACGTTGGCGACGAAGTCGTTGCGGATCTCTTCGGTGCGGGTGATCTCCGTCCGGTCATCAGCCAGGAGCAGGATGTATTCCTCACCCAGCATGGCCGCACGGACCTGGACGATGATGGTTCCCTTGCCCAGCGGGCCGCGCGGGAGTTCGAGCTGCTTTTCCAGGATGACGCCGTCCCGCCGGACCCCGGCGGTCATGTCCAGGAGCTCCTTGTGCACCACGGTGTGTCCGCGGACCAGGCCGTATGCGTATGCGGCAGGGCTTGCACGGACCACGCCGTCCACGTCGTCCAGCACCACAAAGGCGCGTCCGACGACGGCGAGCACCTCCGCTGCGCCGGCTGGCAGCGCCAGTTCCCCGGCGTCGATGTCCAGCAGCTCGCGCTGCTTCTCGCTGACCCGGTAGGCGAGCACGCCGAACGTGCCAAGCGCCAGGCCGATGAGGCCGGCCACCAGACCAATGAGCATAGGATCCACAGCTCCACTTTATGCTCTTGCCTTCAAGCCCCTGCCGCCTTCCGGCCCATCCGGCAA
The DNA here is from genome assembly GCF_006715225.1 of Arthrobacter sp. SLBN-112. Classification (NCBI taxonomy): domain Bacteria; kingdom Bacillati; phylum Actinomycetota; class Actinomycetes; order Micrococcales; family Micrococcaceae; genus Arthrobacter; species Arthrobacter sp. SLBN-112. The sequence continues at coordinate 1,861,118 of NZ_VFMU01000001.1, read as the reverse complement.
ACGGTTCAACTAACGTTCATCTATGGGGGCATAACCGTTTACCCGGCGGTGACAGAGTTGGTGGTCAGAGCGCCTCATGGCGACACGATTCCTGCTGCCCCGGAGCGGCCGGCGGGAGTTCCAAGGAAAGGACGCCTACGTGCGTAAGGTTTTTCAGGAAGAGCTCACCCAGGTCGGTGACCAGCTGGTGGAGATCTCCCGGCTGGTCAGCGAAGCGATCAACAAGGCCACTACCTCATTCCAGGTAGCGGACGTTGACCTCGCGCAGGATGTCATCGCCGCGGACGCGCGCATCGACTTCCTGCAGAACAGCCTTGATGAGCGGGCCATCGACATTTTGGCGCTGCAGGGCCCCGTCGCCAGCGACCTGCGCATGATCGTGGGTTCGCTCCGGATGAGTGCATCCCTGGAGCGGATGGGTGACCTGGCCCGCCACATCGCCCAGCTGGCCCGTCTCCGGTACCCGTCCATGGTGATTCCGGCGTCCATGACGGAGACCTTCAACCGGATGGCCGAACTCGACCAGGAGATCGCCGACAAGCTGACGCTCCTGCTGGAGAGCCGCGACCTGGAGGTGGCCAGGGATATCCTCAAGGCCAACACGGCCATCAATGACCTGCACTTGAGCGTCTTCAAGGCCATTGCCGCCCCTGAGTGGAACGAATCCCCCGCCACCACGGTGGATGTGGCCCTGGCCAGCCGCTACTTCGAGCGCTTCGCCGACCACGGCGTCTCCGTAGCCCAGAAGGTGACGTACCTGGTCACCGGGGCATGGCAGCCGAACGCAACAGAGCACAGCTGACGCATTAAGAGCGGATATACGACGGCGGGCTGGCCACTTACGTGACCAGCCCGCCGTCGTCGTTCTACTGCCTATTTCTTGCCCTGGTTGGCGACGGCCAGGATTGCCTCTTCGGCAGCCTCGGGGTCAAGGTAGGTTCCGCCCGGCTTGACCGGCCGGAAGTCCTCGTCCAGTTCGTAGACCAGCGGGATGCCGGTGGGGATGTTCAGGCTTGCGATGGCTTCGTCGCTGATGCCGTCGAGGTGCTTGACCAGGGCGCGCAGCGAGTTGCCGTGCGCGGTGACCAGGACCGTCTTGCCGGCCTTGAGATCTTCCTTGATGTCAGACTCCCAGTAGGGCAGGAGCCGCACCAGGACATCCTTCAGGCATTCAGTGCGCGGCAGGGCCTCGCCGAGGTCCGCATACCGGGGGTCGTGGGCCTGGGAGAACTCGGAGTCGTCGTCGAGGGGCGGCGGCGGGGTGTCGTAGGAGCGGCGCCATTCCATGAACTGCTCTTCGCCGTATTCGGCCAGTGTCTGGGCCTTGTCCTTGCCCTGCAGTGCGCCGTAGTGGCGTTCGTTGAGGCGCCAGTCGCGCTTGACCGGGATCCAGCCGCGGTCGGCCTTGTCCAAGGCGATGTTCGCGGTGTTGATGGCCCGCTTCAGCAGGGAGGTGTAGAGCACGTCCGGGAGGATGTTGTTCTCCACCAGCAGCTCACCGCCGCGGGCTGCTTCCGCGCGGCCCTGGTCGTTCAGGTCAACGTCCACCCAGCCGGTGAAGAGGTTCTTGGCGTTCCATTCGCTGTGGCCGTGGCGCAGCAGAATCAGCTTGTAAGTCATGATTTTCATCCTAGCCGAGCAGTGTTGCCACCCGCCCAGCGTTACAAGGCCAGCTGCCGTGCGCCCGTCTCCCCAGGCGGCGGGGATAGGGTTGTGCGGTGGTTCAAAAGGCTGAACGGGTGAACGCCCCGCAACTTTCCGGCAGGACATCCGGCGCCCGGCATGGCCGCCCGGTGGGCAACGTCACCCGCGGCACCACCAATCCCAACCGGATGCGCCGCGTGGACCGCTGGCTGGCCGGACCGCAGGCCTGGCGCCTGCGGTCCGCGGCTGACCCCCTCGTTGTCGACCTGGGCTACGGCGCAACCCCTGCCACCGCCGTCGAACTTCATGAAAGGCTCGCTGCCGTCCGGCCGGACGTACGGGTCTGCGGGATCGAAATCGAACCCGGACGCGTCCGCGCTGCGCTTCCCCTGCAGCGGCCCGGGCTGACCTTCCACGTGGGCGGCTTCGAACTGCCAGTTCCAGGCCGTCCGGTCCTGGTCCGCGCCTTCAATGTCCTGCGCCAGTACGAGGAAGCCGATGTCCAGGGCATCTGGCGGCTGGTGCAGGACAGGTTGTCACCGGAGGGCATCTTCGTTGACGGCACGTGCGACGAGATTGGGCGGCGCGTGACCTGGGTGACGCTGGACCAACACCGCCCGTTGTCCTTAAGCATCTCCGTGCGGTTCGGCAGCTTTGACCTGCCCTCGGACGTGGCCGAGCGGCTTCCCAAGGCGTTGATCCACCGCAACGTCCCGGGCGAACCGGTTCATGCCTTCATGCAGGCGATGGACCGGGCATGGCTTGGGAGCGCGCCGCTTGCCTCGTTTGGCAACAGGCAGCGGTGGGTGGGTATGTGCCGAAGCCTGCGCGACGCCGGATGGCCGCTCCAGGACGGACCGGCGAGGTGGCGGCTGGGCGAACTCACGGTGGACTGGGAGGCGGTGGCCCCGCTGGGTTAAGGCGCTGGGTTAAGCGCTGGTCACCAGGGACCGTAGGGGCCCATATTGCGGCTGCCGCCGCGGCCTGCGTCCTTTACTGCGGGGCGGACGTCGGCCAGGTAGACGGAGGCCGCCACCACCGCGGCGAGCCCGAAGAGGCCGAGGGTGCTGATGATGCCGCCGCCGGCGCCGAACAGCGACATGATGCCCACCAGCAGCGCGGCACCGGTCAGGGCAAGCCAGAACGTCTTGGTCCGCTTACCCGTGGCTTCGAAGGCGTTGGCCCGGTGCCGGGCGCAGTCGACGAACGCCCACAGTTCAAGGCCCAGTGCCACCAGGCCAAGGATGAAGAACACTGCCTGCTCTACGTACGCGATGATGATTCGACCGTCCACAAGCCCAGCCTAACCCTCCAGCGTGTCCAGCGCCTGTTTCAGGTCGGCCCAGAGGTCCTCAACGTTTTCCACCCCGACGCTGAGCCGGACCAGGTTCTCCGGCACGCTGGCGGGTTCGGCTGAATGCCGGCGCCGGCGTTCGATCAGGGACTCCACCCCGCCCAGGGACGTGGCAGGCAACCAGAGACCAAGCGCCTGCACCAGTTTGTCCGCTGCGTCGGCACCGCCCAGGCCCGCTGCAGGTGCCACCTGGATGCAGATGATGGAGCCGAACCCCTTCATTTGCGCTTTGGCCCGGGCGTGCCCGGGGTCGGTGTCGAGGCCGGGGAACCGGATGGATTCAATGCCGGGGTGCCCGGCGAGCCGTTCAGCGAGGACCATCGCCGACTCCTGTGAGCGTTCCACGCGCAGCGCGAGGGTCCGCAGGCCACGCAGTGCGAGCCAGGCTTCGAAGGGACCGGCGATGGCGCCGTGGATGATGCGGTGGTGGAGCAGCGATGAACGGATGTCCGGGTTGGAGGTGACCAGCGCACCGAGGACGACGTCGGAGTGCCCGGCGAGGTACTTGGTCACCGAGTGGAGGACGACGTCGGATCCGAGCAGCAGGGGCTGCTGCACCAGGGGGGTGGAGAAGGTGTTGTCCGTGACAACGATTGCCCCGACTGCATGGGCGGCCTCCGCGACGGCGGACATGTCCGCGATCCCCAGCATGGGGTTCGTGGGGCTTTCCAGCCACAGCATTGCCGCGGCTTTCGACGACGGGCCTTTCGGTGCCAGGGCGTCCTTCACCGCGTCGGTGTCGGCGATGTCAACGGTCCGGAGTTCGATGAAGCCCTTTTCGGCGAGCTCCGAGGCCATCACCAGCGAGCCGGAATAGCTGTGGTTGGGCATGACCAGCACGCCGCCGGCGGGAACCAGGGACAGCGCGGAACTGACCGCGGCCAGCCCCGACGCGTAGAGCAGGCCGGGAAGGGCGGATCCTTCAAGCTGCCCGAGCGCCTCCTCGAACGGATCCCAGGTGGGATTGGAGTAGCGGCCGTAACCCCGGTCCCCGTCCCCCAGGGGGCCGGTGCCGAAGTAGGTGGAGGAAAGGGTAATGGGGGGATTGACCGGCTGGTCCCTTTCCCGCGGCGGACGCCCCGCCGCCACCACCACGGTCTCCGGTGAAAGGGAAGCGGCCTGATGCTCGGAAAGACTCATGGTGAAAAGCGTACTGTTCCTCCCGGATCCGCCGGAAAGCGGTGTCGCTTTGTGGACTGGCACAGTACACATGGCAGCCACCTTCCAGGCAGTTCCAGGTCGGGAAATGTCGGCATGCCTCGGTAGGCTGGAGAAGTGAATAAACAGAGGGCCGGCGTATTCATCGCTTTCGAAGGTGGCGATGGTGCCGGCAAGTCCACCCAGGCGGCCAGGCTTGCGGCGGCACTGGAGTCCCGTGGCTACACCGTGCTGCGCACCCGTGAACCCGGCGGCACCCCTGTGGGCGAGAAACTGCGGTCGCTGGTGCTGGACCACGGGAATGGCCACATCGATGCCCACACGGAAGCACTCATATTTGCCGCTTCCCGCGCAGCCCACGCCACCCAGGTCATCCGCCCGGCTCTTAGCCGTGGTGAGATCGTGCTGACGGACCGGTACATCGACTCCTCCGTTGCCTATCAAGGGGCCGGCCGCAACCTGGGCCTGCAGGCGGTACGCTCCCTTAATGAGTGGGCCACCTCGGGCCTCCAGCCCCACCTCACAGTCCTTTTGGACGTTGACCCCCAACTTGGCCGCCGGCGCCGGACTGCCGGCCAGGCCGCGGAAGACCGCCTTGAATCCGAGGCCGACGAGTTCCACACCAGGATCCGGGAAGCTTTCCTCAGCCTCGCCGCCGGCCACCCGGAGCGGTACCTGGTCCTCCCGGCCCACCTGCCGGTTGATGAGTTGGCCGGGCAGATCCTCATCCGGGTGGATACGCTCCTTAACGTTCCCGCCGCGCCAGCCGCCACGGACGGCGGTGCCTCATGACCGTCTGGGATGACCTCCAAGGCCAGCCCGCCGTCGTCGAACAATTGCGCCAGGCCGCAAGCGGCGAAGGCCTGACGCACGCGTGGCTGCTTACCGGTCCGCCGGGGTCCGGCCGGTCCAACGCCGCTAAGGCATTCGCTGCCGCCTTGAACTGTGACCAGGAGGACGTGGGCCTGCGTGGCTGCGGGCAGTGCCAGGCCTGCCACACCATCCTGGGTGAGACCCATTCGGACGTGACGTTCGTGCGCACCGAGAAAGTCACCATCACCATTGACGAGGCCCGCGAACTGGTGGCGACCGCGGGCAACCGGCCATCGTCCGGGCGTTGGCGGATTATCGTGGTGGAGGACGCCGACCGCATGGCCGAACGGACCACCAACGTGCTCCTCAAGGCCATCGAGGAACCCACACCGCGGACCGTGTGGATGCTCTGCGCACCCTCCCCTGCCGATGTCCTGGTGACCATCCGTTCCCGCTGCCGCAGCGTTGCCCTGCGGCTGCCGCCCGCCTCCGACGTGGCAGCGCTGCTGGTCCGGCGCGACGGCGTGGACCCTGCCCTTGCTGAGCAGGCGGCCCGTGCCGCCCAGAGCCATGTGGGCATTGCCCGGCGACTCGCCAGGGATCCCGCCGCAAGGGAACGGCGCCTGGAGACAGTCCGCTTTCCGCTTGGGCTGCGCGGCGTAACAGCCGCGGTCATGATGGCAGACAAGCTGGTCAAGATCGCCACCGCAGAAGCCAACAGCTCCAACGAGGAACGGGACGCGGCGGAGAAGGCTGCCCTCCTGGCGACCCTGGGCGCACCGGAATCAGGAACCCTCCCCCCGGCCATGCGCAGCCAGCTGAAACAGCTTGAAGACGACCAGAAACGGCGGGCCAAGAGATCCATTACGGACTCCCTGGACCGGACGCTGACGGATTTGTTGTCCTTTTACCGGGACGTACTGATCATCCAGCTTGGGAACGCCGTGGAGTTGGTCAACGTTGAGCTGAGGAGTGAGCTGGAGGAGTTCGCAGCCCGTTCCACCCCGGAAGCCACGCTGGCCCGAATGGATGCCATCAACAAAGCCCGTGAACGCATCACCACCACCAACGTTGCCCCGCTGCTGACCATTGAGTCCATGGCTGCCAGCCTGATCCAGCCCTCCAAGGAGACCCGATGACTGCCCGCCCCCTGCCCGCACGACACCGGTCCATAGGTGTCGCCGTCCGCGCCGCAGGTGCCATGGCCCTGGCCATGGTTCTGGCCTCATGCAGTCTCCTTAGTGGCGGCGACAAGAACCCGCCGGAAGCTGCCACCGCCAAGGCCGACCCGTCAATCGTGGCCTCCGCTCCTGCCGGGCTGGAGAAGTTCTACTCGCAGGAAGTCGTGTGGCAGCCCTGCGAAGGGGAATTCCAGTGCGCCAAAGTAACCGTGCCCATGGATTATGGCAATCCAGGCGGGGATACCATCCAGATTGCCGCACTCCGGGCCGGCAGCACAGGAAAGAAGACCGGCAGCCTTCTGGTTAATCCCGGCGGCCCCGGGGCCTCCGGATATGACTTTGTGAAAGACGCTGCCGGGACACATTTTTCAGCGGCTGTCCGCAACGCCTACGACCTGGTGGGCTTCGATCCGCGCGGTGTGAAGCGCTCCGCCCCCGTCACCTGCATGACGGACGCGGAACGCGACGCCGCGCGTGCCAAGATCTACTCGTATGAAACCGATGCCGGGCTGGCGGAGGCACTGGCAGACACCAAGGCCGTCGCCGACCAGTGCGCGGCACAAACGGGCCCGGTTCTGGCGCACATCGATACCGTCAGCTCCGCGAAGGACCTGGATGTGCTCCGCGCCGTCGTCAACGACACCAAGCTGAACTACCTGGGGTACTCCTACGGCACCTTCCTTGGCTCCACCTATGCCTCGCTGTTCCCGGACAATGTGGGCCGGATGGTCCTCGACGGTGCCCTCGATCCATCAATCAGCAACGAGGACCTGACCAGCGGCCAGGCGCGCGCCTTTGAAAAAGCGCTGCACAGCTACGTGGCCAGTTGCCAGAGGCAGGGCAAGTGCCCCCTCGGCGGCGACGTCGACTCCGGCGTACAGCAGATCCGGGACCTCATCAACTCTGTACAGCAGACACCCCGCACTGCCAAGGACGGCCGGCTGGTGAATGGCACCACGCTGGTGAGCGGCCTGATTACCCCGCTTTACAACGACCAAAGCTGGCCCGCCCTCACCCAGGCGCTGGAAGCTGCCGTAGCCGGGGACGTCAGCCTCATGCTTCGGCTTGCCGACCTCGGCGCCGACCGTTCCCCTGACGGTACCTACACATCCAATTCGACGTTCGCCTTTAACGCGATCAACTGCCTGGACTACCCCATGGTTTCGGACACCGAAGGCATGCGCGCGGAGGAGAAGCGGCTGGAACAGGACTCCCCCACCCTGGGCTACTTCTTCGCCTACGGCGGGATCACGTGCGCTGAGTGGCCCTACAAGAACGTGCGTACGCCCGCCGCGGTGGAATACACCGGTGACTCCCCCATTGTGGTCATCGGTACCACGGGCGACCCCGCCACTCCCGTTGACTGGGCCGCGTCACTGCGCAAGCAGCTGGGGAACGCTTCCCTGCTGACGTGGCGGGGCGAAGGGCACACCGCCTACGGCCGGGCCAACAGCTGCCTGGAGGATTCGGTGGACAACTATCTGGTCAGCGGCAAACTGCCGGCCGACAACACCGTGTGCTGAGGCTCGCAACACACTCCTACCGGCCATTTTGACCGGGGCGGCGGGACTCTATTACAGTTGACTCTTGCATGAAGCGCCCGGTTCCGCCGGGGATTACGTGCGGTGCTTCCTTAGCTCAGTCGGTAGAGCGTTTCACTCGTAATGAAAAGGTCATCAGTTCGATTCTGATAGGAAGCTCGGGATAAACCCCGGACAGCCCCTTCTTTTAGGGGTTTCCGGGGTTTTTCGCTGGTTAAGTCCCGTTTCAAGTGAGGGCACGGCACACTTATGGCACACTTTCGTCAACTTCCGCTCGTCGTAGTCACTGTGATGTGAGTGTTATTCCTTGGTTGGGGCTGCGCAAACAGGAAGAATGGCTGCTGAAGAAACGACAGCCGCGGACCCTGCCGCCCGGATCGGAAGCATTCGTGACCGTTGAGAAACCGAAGCACCCGCCCCTGCCCCTCCCCCCATACGCTTACGCCACAGGAGGGTGGGGCAAGGAAACCGTCATCTACGCCTACACCTGGGACGAATGGGGCCTAGGGGGTACACACCACAGCGGGGGTAACTACCAGGCGCGGACCTTCACAGGGCTGGCTGTTGTCACCCTCATCGCGACAATCCCTGCAATCCTCGCGCCCCTGGGAGTTCTCTTTGGAATCGTCGCGCTGGGCATGTCGTTCTTCGGCTTTGCCAACATCGGCATGGCCCTGATCCTCATCGTTGGCTCAGCCGTCGGAACTGTCCTGTTCACCGGTGGCTGGCTGCTGAGTCTTCACGCCTTGCGGGGCGAGCTCAGGGCACGAAAACTCCGCAAGGCCAAGGGGCTGCCCAAGCCCCGGTATGGCGTCTCCGACGACCGTGCCCGCAAATGGTTCGAGGAACACCCTGGCACCTTGAAGATCACCAGGGAGAACTTCCCGAACAGCTCCCGTCCATTCCCAGGCGAGCCCGACTACCTGCCCAGCCATGAGAAGCGAGCCTAGAGATGGTCTATGACCGGGAGCGGTTTGAGCGTGAGGACGCCGTCTACGGCGAGCACAAGAAGGCGGTGGCTGCCGGCGAGAAGCGGGTCCTGCGCAAGACCAGCAGCGGCGAGCTGCATAGCTACCCGGCCGACGAGATCGGGTTCACGCCCGGGTCAGGTCAAGCCCAGGTCAGCACCTGGTGGGGCATGGGAATCATCACGGTTTTCCTGGGACTCGGCCTGATCATAGGTATCTGGCTTTTCCAGCGTCCGCTATGGGAAGGCGGACTACCGGACTGGGGCGCCCTGTGGCTGATCGGCTTCGCCGGACTCATGACGCTCTATACGTTCAACCTCGCCCGTGACGAGTACAGGGCCACCCGGCTCCGTAAACTACGCGGCTCCCCGAAACCGGGCTCCAGCGGCCGGGTCGACATCAACCTCCTGGAGCTCGGCCAGGACCACCCGGATCAGCCTGGCACGTCCCAATAGGATTCGATCCATGTTCAACCAGGACAAGAGGTTCCGCCGGCCCGACGGCACCCTCTACGATCCGAGCAGCTTCAACGTGCGCCAGTACGAGGAGCAGTACGGGCTCGGCGGCGTCCCCGAAGGGTGGTCGATGGCTGCCACCACACCCGTCCAGAGTCCGGGGTTGATCACCGCTCTCGCAGTCTTCACAACCGCCGTGTCCCTCGGCATGATCGCGGTCGGCGCTTAGGCCCTCGGGGCCGGCGAGGAGCTGACCACCATCCTGCTTGGGTTCGGCGTAGGTGCAGGCGGCCTGCTGATTTCATGAACTGGTGGACGAGTCAGCATTAAAACGGCATGAAGCGGATTCCACCTACCGTCCGCCGAACCTGGTCCGTTACCTGCAGGACCACCCTGGCAGTCGCTCTTAGCCTGAGCACGCCTCCCTTCGCGTGCCTGTGCAGCTCCGGCCCTGCCAGGGAGGAGCTGGCCGCCAAGGCAGCGGCCGGTTCCGGCGTACGCCTCACCCTGGTCTGCGCCGAGGCTGAGGGCATAGGCGCTCCGGACGGCCTCACCCGGGTTTCAGAGCGGGTCCTGCTCATGGCTCCGACGGCCGAACTGAACACAGCGGTGCAGCTGCCGGAAAACTCCCAAGTTGCCCTGGCACCCATGGAGACCTACGACGCCGTCGAGATCACCCTTTTTTGACCGCCCAGTGGCGAGGGGCCGCATCCAGGTGCGGTACGAGTTCGCGGCCATGGCCATCACGGAACTCCCAAGAGGGCCGGAGCAGGCGGCATTCGAGCAGGGCCTGTTCGCGGCCATGGCCGAGGAGGCGTTCCTCCATGGCGCCGAATACCTGCACATGGTGGTTGAGCCGGACGCCCCTAACCGCTACGGGGCATCCGGTTGGGCCGTGGCGGGCCGCCTCCTGAGTTTCACAAAAAGGTGACGACGGCGACGGCCCGGCTTGGCCGACAGTGTCCAAGTGTTGGCGGCCAGATCACAGGTCCTGGCGGCGAACCTAATCCGGCCTGCCCACCACGACCTGCGCCGGGCTGTGGGTGACATAGCCGTTGGCCCAGGAGAACAGGGCCCGTACTTTCTGCTGGAATCCGGGCAGCAGGGCGAGGTGGACCGCCAGCCACGACACGAACGCCAGGGGTCCCTGCAGTTGCAGGCGCCGGGGGCCCAGCTCCGCGACGGCTGCCCCGCGGCCCACCATGGCCATATACCCTTTGTCGAGGTAGCGGAAGGGCTGCCGCACGCCGCCGGTAAGGTCCGCATGGATGTTGCGGGCCGCCCATTTGCCTGACTGCTGGGCAACCGAACCCAGCTGCGGCAATTTGTTTCCTGCGGCGTCGGTGATGTTGGCGGAATCCCCCAGCACGTACACGCCCTCGAAGTCGGGGACTGTCAGGTCGGGCTGCACGTCCACCCTGCCGCCCCTGCCCTGTTTCAGGCCGGACTCGGTGATGATCCGGCCGGCCTGCAGGCCGCCGGCCCACACCACAATACGGCCAGGAATGACGGTGCCGTCTTTGAGGGTCACGCCGTCGGGACGTACGTCGCCGACTGCCTGGCCCATGTGCAGCTGCACGCCCAGCTTGGTCAGGCGGTCGCGGGCGTACGCCTGCGATTTCTCCGAAAAGGCGGCAAGCACGTTTGGAACCATATCCACCAAGTGGACATGGCACCGGGCGGCCAGTCCCGGTGTGAAGTATTTGGGCAGGATGTATTTGACGTTTTCCGCCAGGGCACCGGCAGTCTCCACACCGGTGGGACCACCGCCCACCACAATCACGTCGGCCTCCGCCGCCGGCTCGCGGTCAGCTTTGTCCAGGACGGCGGTGATGGCGGCGCTGAGCCGCGTGGCATCCGCCACGGAGTACAGCGGGTAGGCATGCTCTTCAGCGCCCGGGGTGTTGAAGAAGTTCGGCACGGCCCCGGTGGCGATGACCAGGATCCTGGCCCGGTAGCTTGAGCCGTCTGCGGTGGTGACGGCGCGGTTGGCCGCGTCAATTGAGGTCACTTCCGCCGTCAGGACCCGCACGTTGTTGATCCGGCGGAACTCGGAGCGGAGCGGCCGGGTAACTGCCGAGACGCCTATCTGGGAGGCAGCCACCTGGTAAAGGAGCGGCTGGAATTGCTGGTAATTGTTGGCATCGAGCAACAGCACCCGGACGCCCTTGCGGCCCAACTCCTCAGCCGCCGTCTTTCCGGCGAAGCCGCCGCCAACCACGATGACCTGATATGAATCGTCCATTCGTGCAACATACCCCTACGGGCCGATGAACAACAGGGTGCCCTTGCCACTGCAGGCGGCAGGCGTCCTCTCCGGAAGCCGGACGGGAGACCGGCCGCCCGGCTGCAGCGCGGCACCTAAGATGGCGGCATGGAAGACGAAGCCCTGGCGGACATTGCTGACAGGCTGTACGGCGGGCCGCTGGACGACTTCGTTGCGGCCCGGACCGCAGCGGCGAAGGACCTTGCGCACCAGGACAAGCAGCTGGCAGCAGCGGTACGCGCCCTGCCTAAACCATCTGTGGCCGCCTGGGCAGTCAACATGGTTGCCAGGTTCCGGCCGGACGTGCTGGCCGGGCTGGGCGGGCTTGGGGAGCGCATGCGGGCCGCCCAGGATTCGCTGGATGCCCCTGCCCTCCGGGAGCTGGGCCGGGAGCGCCGTTCCATGCTGGCTGACGCCGTCGACGTTGCCCGGTCTGTTGCCCGGGAGCAGGGCCGCGCCATCAGCGACGCCATCGCAGCCGACGTTGAGGAGACCCTGCGCGCAATGACGGCAGATGAGTGTGCTGCGGTTGCTGTGGGCAGTAGCCGGCTGCTGAAGGTGCTGAGCGCCGACGGCATCAACGACGTGGACCTGGACGGGGCGGTGGCCCTCCCTGGGTTGCTCCCGACAGCGCCCGCCGGCAACCGTGCCGGCCCTCCCCCGGCTGCGGTGAAGGGAACAGCGGCGAAGGCAGCAAAGGCAACAGCGGCAAAGACACGGACGACGGCGGAGCGGGCCTCCCAGCCACCGCCCGCCAAGCCCCGGCTTGAGGCAGTGCGCCAGACACCGCGGCCGGCCTCGCCGCCGGCGCTGGAAAGGGCCAGGGCCGCGCTGGCCGAGGCGCAGGCGACTGCGGAAGAAGCCTCCCGGCTGGCACGCGACCTGCAGGAGCAGGAGGAACGGATGCGGGCGGAAATCGCGGAACTGCAGCAGGAAACGGCTGAACTTCGAAGCCGGCTCAAGGCGGCCGAGGAAAGCCTGGAACGCTCCCGCAAGGGGCTTGCCGCCACTTCGGCGGAGGCGAAACAGGCGGTGCGGGCGGCCGACAAGGCCAGCCGTACTGCCATGCTGGCGCAGGAACGCGTCCTCCGCCTGGCCAGCAACTGAGAGGCGCCAACGTATTGTGGAAGTCCCCTCGCCCCGGGTGCCGGCAGGACCTACTCTGGAGCCATGGACGCCGCAGCAGCACACGCCTTTGCGATTCCACCGGTAGCAGTTCACCGCCCCACGACGGCCGCGGAGGACGCCGTCACGCTCGCGGCCGGTGTCTGGCTCATCACCGGGACCTACGTCGACGGCTGGGCCCACAACAACCTCCGCGACCTGGAGACGTTCTTCACACCGTGGCACGCCATCCTCTACTCAGGCTTCGCGGTGTGCGCCGTCTGGATCGCCGCCCTGACCTGGCGCCGGCACGCCCCGGGTACGCGATGGCGGGAAGCGGTCCCCGCCGGCTACGGAGCTGCGGCGGCGGGCGTCATGCTCTTCCTGGCGTCGGGGATGGGCGACTTCGCCTGGCACTCGGTGTTCGGCATTGAGCAGAACATCAGCGCACTGTTCAGCCCGTCCCATCTGGGACTCGCCACCGGCGCCTTCCTCATCCTGGGCGCCCCTTTCTCGGCAGCATGGCGCTCTCCTGACCGGGCCTGGCCACAGCTGGTGCCGGCGTTCGTGAGCACCATGCTCGCCGGCATGGTGGCGGCGTTCATCCTGCAGGAGTTCGCGGTCTTCGCCCGCCATGGCCTCATCCAGACATACTCCAGCGCCGCGGGGACCCAGCCGGCGGTGACGGTTCCGACGTCGTCGAGCATCATGGTCTCCCTGGCCTCATTCCTTGTCTCGACCGTGGTGCTCTTCGTTCCCGTCCTGTTGCTGTCACTGCGCTGGCGGTTGCCGGCCGTGGTGCCTGCGGCGATGGCGCTTGTCCCCTCCGCAGCCCTGCAGATCATGGTGGCCCTGCGGGATGCCTGGTTCATTCCGGCGGCCCTCGCCGGCGCCGTCCTCGTGGGACTGGTGTGGGCGGCAGTGCGTCCTGCCCCGGACCGGCCCGTGCGGCTGATGACCGCGGCGGGCCTGGCACCGGTCGTCTTCTGGGCGCCGTATTTCGCTGCCGTGGCACTGCATGACGGGAATCTCAGCTTCCAGCCCGAGATCTGGACCGGCACCCTCACCTGGAGCGGCCTGGCGATGCTGTCGCTGGCCGGACTCGCGCTGAAGGTACGGACGACGCCGGAAGCCATCCCGGATTCACGGACCAACTGACCCTCCAGGTGTGCCGGCAGAACCGCCGCCGCAGCAGGTCCCGGCAACACGCGGCGCGCTGGTTCCTGAGAATGTCAGACCCCGGTTGCACACTGGATTTATGGAAACCCAAGCTATACAGGAATTTCACGTAACGTACTTTGACGCCGACTGCGGCCGCACGCATTCAGAGGTCTTTGAAACGCTTGAAGAGGCCGAGCGCTTCGCCTGCCGCCACTGCCATGGCGAAGACAGCTGGGCCATGGTGGACGCCGTCACAGTAGAGCACGTCCAGATCGCTGCCTGACCGGCGCCGGGAAAGGCCCGGGACCAGCAGCTACTGTTCTGCACCACCGGCGTTAAGTGCGTCAGCCCGCGCTGCCTGGCGGTTGCCGGCAGCGCGGGCTGACGTTGGTTTGGCGGATTCCCCGGCCTGTTGGGCCGGTGCCGCCGTCGCGGGTTACGCGAAGTCGGAGACCGCGGGATCGGGTCCAATGCGGCCTTCGCCGCTGGCGGTCCGGTCCAGGTTGTTGATGGCTTCAACGTCCTCAGCGTCCAGGGAAACCTCAAGTGCCGCGAAGTTCTCCTTGATCCGGGACTCGGTGACGGACTTGGGGATGACCACGTTGCCGATGGCGAGGTGCCATGCGATGACCACCTGGGCAGGGGTGGCCTGGTGCTTCGCAGCGATCGAGGCGACAACAGGGTCCTGCAGCAGTTCCCCGCCCTGGCCCAGCGGAGACCAAGCCTGGGTCAGGATGCCCTTTTCGGCTCCAAAGTCCCGCAGTTCACGCTGGTTGAAGTACGGGTGCAGCTCGATCTGGTGGATGGCCGGAACCACTCCGGTTTCGTCGATCAGGCGCTGCAGGCCCTCGGCGGTGAAGTTGGAGACGCCGATGGACTTGACGCGGCCGCGCTTCTGGAGTTCGATCAGCGCCTTCCAGGTGTCAACGTACTTGTCCTGCTTGGGCTGCATCCAGTGGATCAGGTAGAGATCCAGCGTTTCGAGGCCAAGCCGGGTCATGGATTCCTCGAAGGCGGCGAGGGTGGACTCATACCCCTGGTCCGCGTTCCACAGCTTGGTGGTGATGAAAATCTGTTCCGGGGAGAGGCCGGAGCTGGCGATGGCACGGCCAACCCCTGCCTCATTGCCGTAAATCTTCGCAGTGTCGATGTGGCGGAAGCCGGCTTCAAACGCCTGGCGGACAACCTTTTCAGCCACGTCGTCCTCAACCTGCCACACACCGTAGCCGAGCTGGGGGATCGTGTTTCCGTCGTTGAAAGTCAAGGTAGGTGAAGAAGTCATTCCTTCATCCTGCCAAACGTCCCCCGCGCCACGCCCCCGTTTGGGTCGATGTAAGCCACCCGCTTAACCGCAATATTCTCCTGCCCAACAGGGAATATTTTCGAGGCATCGGACCAGCTAGTCCCCGCGAAGCCGCCTCTCGGCGTCGTCCACCTGCTGGAACACGGCGTCAGCCCGGCGCCGCACCGACGCGGCACCCACCGGCACCGGGCCCACGGCGAGCCGAAGCATTGCCGCCGCTTCGGCGGTGGTGGCGAGCGAATTGCCGGCCTTGGACAGGGACCGGTGCACGTCCGCCAGGCCTGCCGGTATGTCCAGGCCCTCGCTGGGCGCACGCCGCTGCGCCTCCATGCACACCGCCCGGACGCGCTGCAGGAGGGCAGCCAGTTCGTTGGCGATCTCAAGCAGTTCGCCGTACAGCTGGTCGTCCTCCACGCCCTCGAGCACCTGGTGGAAGCGGTCAAGTCCCCGTTGGAAGCGGTCGTGCGCGCGGCGCCACAACCCCTTGCCCAATTCCGCGTCATCTTTGCGCCCCTGCCGGGCGGCGCTGAAAAGGCCCAAGCGGAACCTACAGGTACTGCCCGGGACCGTGGTCCGGGTCGTCACGCTGGCCGGGCCGTGCCTGCGGACCGGGGCGTGCCCCGGCCGGGGCACGCTGCGGCTCACCGTTTTCGCCAATGACGACGCCGGGGGCAATCATGGTGCCCGGCGGCAACTGGCGAAGCTGCAGCTGCGCTGCGGCGTGTTCGCGGGCGGCGTTCTGTGCGGCGATGGCGGTCTGGATCCCGTGGAACAGGCCCTCCAGCCAGCCCACCAGCTGGGCCTGGGCGATCCGAAGCTCGGCATCGGAGGGGGTGGCCTCATTGGAGAACGGCAGGTTGATCCTGTCCAGTTCCGCCACGAGCTCGGGCGCAAGCCCGTCCTCCAGCTCCTTGATGGAACGCGCATGGATGGCCGCCAGCCTGCCCCTCGCAGCGTCGTCCAGCGGCGCGGACTTCACCTCTTCAAGCAGTTGCCGGATCATGGTGCCGATCCGCATCACCTTGGCCGGCTCGTCCACCAAGTCCTGCAGGCTGCTGCCCCGGGGCTTGCCGTCCACGGCGGACGGAACCTGTACCGGGTCCTGGGTGTCGTCAACGGGAGTGCCTTCTACCGGGAGGTCCTCAGGTGCCTGAGTGTCATTGGGATCGCTCATGCGTTCATACTCTCACGGCCCATCCGCCCCGGGGTCCACCCATGAAGGCCTGTGGCGGGCTTGTCCGCTGCCGGCTCAATCAGCAGCACCTCCCCTGCGGGTTGGCGTCCTGGCGGTCCGTGCGGTCCCGCCAGAACTGGCGTTCAGTGAGGGGTGGTTCCTGGTGCCCGGCCGCCCTGTGGTGTTCCAGGTACTTGGCATAGGCGTCCGCGCCCATGACTCCGCCCAGGTAACGGGCGAAGCCGCGGAATCCATTGGCCACCAGGGCCATGCCGGCGCTCATCAGTGCCCGGCCCGTTCAAGCCGTGCTTCTGCGGGCACCCTTTCCCATTCGGCTGCCAGTTCCCGTTCGGCCGTTGTCGGCACCAGCCCCGCGGGGGCGAAGACCCGCGAAGGAACTGCCGGGTCCTCGTTGTCCGTGGTGGCTCTCCCGGCCGCCCTGTCGCGGAAGGCCTTGACGGTGGCGAGCACCGCCGTCGCGATCACGATGATGGTGAGCACTACGAAGATCACGGACAGCCAGCCCTGGATTGCGGTGTTGCGGACCACGGCTTCCATGGCGGCCACGGTCTTGGCGGTGCCGAACTCCTTCTTGCCGTCGGCCAGCGCCTTGCTGA
The DNA here is from genome assembly GCF_006715225.1 of Arthrobacter sp. SLBN-112. Classification (NCBI taxonomy): domain Bacteria; kingdom Bacillati; phylum Actinomycetota; class Actinomycetes; order Micrococcales; family Micrococcaceae; genus Arthrobacter; species Arthrobacter sp. SLBN-112. The sequence goes on along the minus strand of NZ_VFMU01000001.1, from coordinate 1,844,379 downwards.
AGGCGGCGTTGTTGGCGAAGTACCCCACGGCGGGGACGGGCGAGAAGATCTTCTGGAAGCTGGCAGTGATGGTGACCACGGCGGCGAAGGTCAGCGGCAGGGCAACGATCCACAGGTACTTGAAGGTGCCGCGCTTGGCGACGATCGCCAGGCATACAGCCAGCGCGATGGCGGCCAGCAACTGGTTGGCGATACCGAACAGCGGGAAGAGGGTGTTGATGCCGCCCAGTGGATCGGTCACGCCCATCAGCAGCACGGCACCCCAGGCAGCCACCATGATGGCCGTGCAGAGCCAGGCTCCCGGGCGCCAGGAGGCTTCCTTGAACTTGGGGACGAAGTTGCCGATCGAGTCCTGCAGCATGAAACGGGCAACGCGCGTGCCGGCGTCCACGGCGGTGAGGATGAAGAGTGCCTCGAACATGATGGCGAAGTGGTACCAGAACGCCATCATGGCCGTCCCGCCGATGAACTGCTGCATGATGTGCGCCAGCCCCACGGCCAGCGTGGGCGCGCCGCCGGTGCGGGAGACGATGCTCTGCTCCCCAACGTTCGCCGCCGTTTCGGTCAGTATGCCGGGCGTGATGTTGACGCCGCTCAGGCCCAGGCTGTTGACCCAGGTTGCTGCCGTTTCCACGGTCCCGCCCGTCAGGGCTGCGGGGGCGTTCATGGCGAAGTAGAGGCCGCGGTCGATCGAGATGGCTGCCACCAGCGCCATGATGGCCACGAAGGATTCCATCAGCATTCCGCCATACCCGATGTACCGGGTCTGCCGTTCCTTCTCCACCAGCTTGGGGGTGGTGCCGGAGGAAATCAGGGCATGGAAACCGGACAAAGCACCGCAGGCGATGGTGACGAACAGGAAGGGGAACAGGGCGCCGGACAACACCGGTCCGTTCTCGCGGCTGGCGAATTCACTGAAGGCCGGGACGCTGACTTCGGGCCGGACCACGATGATGGCCAGCGCGAGCATCACAATGACGCCGATCTTCATGAAGGTGGAGAGGTAGTCGCGCGGGGCCAGCAGCAGCCACACGGGCAGGACCGCTGCGATGAAGCCGTAGATAAGGAGGCCCCAGGCAATGGTCACCTTGTCCAGGTGGAATACAGTGGCGCCCCATTCCGTCTGGGCCACCAGGCCGCCGCCGATGATGGCCGCCATGAGGAGGACGAAACCGATGATCGAGACCTCCATGACCTTGCCGGGGCGCAGGAAGCGGAGGTAGACGCCCATGAACAGGGCGATGGGGATGGTCATTCCCACGGAGAATACGCCCCACGGGCTTTCACCCAGGGCGTTGACGACGACGAGCGCCAGGATGGCCACGATGATCACCATGATCAGCAGGGTGGCGATGAGGGCGGCAGTGCCGCCGATGATACCGAGTTCCTCGCGGGCCATCTGGCCGAGGGAGCGGCCGCCGCGGCGCATGGAAAAGAACATGACCAGGTAGTCCTGGACTGCGCCGGCGAGGACGACGCCGAGAATGATCCAGATGGTGCCGGGGAGATACCCCATCTGGGCCGCGATGATCGGGCCCACCAGCGGGCCCGCGCCGGCGATGGCGGCAAAGTGGTGGCCGAACAGGACGTTGCGGTCCGTACGGACGTAGTCCTTGCCGTCGGCCTTGTATTCGGCAGGGGTGGCGCGGCGGTCGTCAGGCTTGGTGATGTAGCGCTCGATCACCTTGGAGTAGAAGCGGTACCCGATCAGGTACGTGCACACGGAGGCAAAGACGAACCAGATGGCATTGACGGTTTCCCCGCGGACGATCGCCAGCATGAACCATGCGACCCCGCCCAGGAGTGCGATCGCGGCCCAGAGGGCGATCTTGCCCGGCGTCCACCTCCGGTCCTCGGCCTCAAGCCGTGCCTTGTCCACAGCGGGCGGGGGAAGATCCGGGTCCGTCGCCAGTCCTCCCTCCGCCCGGGATCCGTTCTTCCGCTGGTCAGGCACTTCGGCCATGTCTCCTCCTTGAGAGATTTCCCACTTTTGCTACTGGGAACCCTACCAAGGGGTAACATTCCGGGAACGCCCGACGGCGGCGGGGCGCCGGGCTGTGCGGCGAGCGGCGGTGAGCCGGCGCCGAATGAGCAGGATCACGTGGCCGACGGCGGGCGGCGGCACATCGAAGGCTCCCGTCCAGGATTCCGGGCGGGAGCCTGCGTGAGGGTCATGGGCAGGGACAGTCAGGCGTGGGCGTAGGTGAGGCAGTCGGCGTTGTCGGCGCCGGGCCCCACGTGCACCTCCGGGGCATTGCACATCAGGTGCTCGTTGTGGACGCACTCGGCGCGCTGGCATGCACCGACATCCGCCAGCACCTTGGGCAGGCCGCCGTGGATGCCGGTCTCGATGAAAGTGGCGCAGGATGCATGGTCCTGGCTTCCGCCAACAGTGATGGCGTGCGCGGTGCAGCCTTCGTGGTCGTTGAATGAGCAACGGGTGACACTGCAGTCGGCAACATGTGTTGTCATGGCGTTCCTCCGTAAGTTCCGCCGCCCGGCGGGCGGCTCCCGGAACCCACCGTAGGCCTGATCGCCGCGATCAAAAAGACCCAATTGTGTGTCCTAATGCCGCTGGATCCACCCGCGTCGCTGCAGCGGCAGCCCGGGGCGGGTAAAAACCCAGGCGAGCGCGGCAGCCGTCAAAGGTACTGCCGCAATGAGTGCGGACAATTGCAGCCAGGGAACCTCAAGGGCTGTCCGCATGTCGGTGGACAGGGCCAGCAGGACCGCGGGCACCGATCCCGCCAGCGTTCCCAGGGCCGCTCCGACCCCGCTGGTGAACAGTCCCTGCGACCCGGCAAGCGCCTTGCGCAGCCGTGGCGAGGCACCGACGCCGGCCAGGACCGCATGGTCCTTCCGGGCATCTGCCATCGACAGCCCAGTGGTAATGCCCGCCGCGTTGAAGGTGATGAGTGCAGCCGCGGCCACGATGGACCAGGTGATCCACTGATGTGCCTGCGAGATGCCCTCTTCCGGCTGGAAAGGCATGCCGGGCTGCCCGTAGACAGCGGCGGCCGCAGCTGAGGCTGCATCCGCCGCAGCCTCGGAGGGGTAGGTCGAAAGCTGCACGAGCACTCCGGCGGGGGCCACGTGGAGGTCCAGGCGTTCCGCGGTTTCACGGGAGACCACGCCGTAGTAGGGCACGGGGACAGCCGGTTCCAGCACTGCCGCTGCAAGGGAGTCGCTCCTGACGGTTGCGTGGACGGTGCCGGGCCCCGAAGATGCCGGCTCGTGGGTCCGCACATCCTTCCCCTCCAGCAGTACCCTTCCGTCACTGACGAACACCGGGTTGGTCACCACCATCCCGCCGGCGTTCAGCACCGCAAGGGCCTGCGGGGTGGCGCTGCGGCCCAGCGCCGCCCTGATGTCCTCCTCGCCGCCAACCAGGATGGCCGGCCCGGACGGTTGTTCGTTGACCAGGGAGCCGCGGCACCGCCAGTCGCCCGGGTCCAGCAGCCTTCCCTTGGGCGTCCTGGGGCACTGGTTGGCTGCAGGTTTAGCCAATGAGTACAACAGGCAGTTGGAGGTTGCCGTCCGGGCGGGCATTGCGAGGTCGCTGGGACCCTCGGGGCAGTTGCGCAGGCTCTCAGGCGCGGTGATGACCTGGGTCGATTCAACAGTGCCCAGGGCATCTGCCACCGCAGAGGAGAGTTGGTGGGCATCCATCCGGACGGACGGCTGCCTGCTGCCATCGGCTGATGCAGGCGGGTCCACGACCAGCGGCAGGTACGCCTGGTTTTCCAGCGCACCCCAGTAATGCGACTCCCGCAGCCCCGCCTGTTGGCTGGCAGAAAGAACCAGGGCCGCGCTTGCCAGGGTTGCGGCGGCGAGTACCGCCGCGACCGCGGGAACGCTGCGGCCGCGGTTCCGCGCCGAATCCCGGGCCGCCATCCGAAGGGGCAGCGGCATCCACTGGATGCGGGAGGTCAAGCGGAGGACCAGCCAGCCGGTCAGCAGCACCAGGCCGACTACCGCCAGCACGGCGCCGAGGATGAGCAGTGTGACCACCAGCGGCAGCTGCTCCGCCTGCCGGTCCGGATCGTTGGTGTAGCGTCCCAAAACCCAACCGGCCGCCAACAGCCCGGCGGCAAGCACCACCGTACCGGCGCCGGCCAGCGTTGCCCGCCGGCTCTTCGCCGCGGGAGCCCGCCCCGCTTTCAGGGCACCCAGCACTGCCTGCCGGGACACCTGCCGTGCAGGCACCATGGCCGCGATTGCGCAGGATGCCAGTCCCATGGCCATGGCTGCGGCTGTCAGGAGGAAATCCGGATGCAGTCCCGGCAGCCGGGCGGATCCGTTCGCCCGGACCACGTGGACGAGGACGGCAGCAGCTCCCAGCCCCACGGCGGCTCCCGCGGCAACGGCAAGGCCGCCAAGCCAGAGTCCCCCGGCGGTGACAACAGCGCGGATGGTGGCGCCTTCCGCGCCCGAGGACGCCAGCAGTGCCAGCTCACGCACCTGCTGCTTGGCGCCGACGGCGAAGGCAGCACCGGCCAGCAGGCCCACCTCCAGCAGCGCCAGTGCACCGATCATCCCGAAACTGGCGTAGATTGCCACCGCTTCCGTCGAATCATCCCGTGGAAGGGAACCGGCGACGGTCCGTTCCTCACGGGACGGCGGGTTCAGCACCACGCTGCGGGACAGCACGCCCACGCCTTTACTGTTGGCTTCCCTGACCTGCGGCCAGGTGACCGGGTCCGGGCCCACCAGGTAGTAGGACACGGACTGGCGGGTCAGCGGCCCCTGGGCCAGGTCAGCGGGCACTTGGCCTGCCCGCAGGTACAGGATGCTGTTGCCGTCTGAAACGCCGGCATCGCGGATGGTGCCCACCGGGACGAAGGTGCCTGCCGACGTCGCAAATTCCTGCCCGAAGGTGAGGTGGAAACGCGTCATCAGCCCGGGCGAAGCAAGCACCTCCGTCCCGCCGCTCGGGGCCCGCCCGGCCAGGAGGCTGAATTTACCGGTGAAGGCCGGATTGAGTGCATCCACTTCGCGGCCCTGCAGTGAAACAAGGGCTTCCCCCACGCCGGTGGTCAGCTGGAGCAGGCGCTGCGGCAGGACGTCGTAGCCTGCCGGGATGGCGTCGAAAGGGTCCGTTCGCTGGAAATCAGGGTCGAACCGGCCAGTACTGGAGGCGACCACGCCGTCATTGAGCGGATCCTGGAAGGAGTCCGCACTGGGCACCGGCAGGACGCTGAACCTGGCCTGGGTATTGCCCAGTTCGTAGCTGACGATCTCCCCCGGTGTCCGCTGCGAGCTCTGGTAGAGGGTGGCGGCGCCCGTCATTCCCGCCACGGGCAGCATGATCAGCAGCACGATGAGGAGCGACCGTCCCCGGTGCCGTGCGATGTCGCGGCGTGCCAGCCGCAGGGCAACCCGGTAGCTGCTCCGGCGCCCTTGCGGCACCGGAGCGAGGTCCAGGGGCATCAGAGCCCGGCCTGGCTGAGGAGCATGGCGGGATCGTGCATGGCGGCGGCCTGGTCAATGATCCGCCCATCCCGAAGGAAGACCACCCTGTCGGCCCAAGCTGCGTGCCTGGCCTCGTGCGTGACCAGCATGACGCCTGCACCGGCGTCGGCGCGGGCGCGCAGGACCTCCATGACGCCCTGGCCTGTGGTGGAATCCAAGGCACCGGTGGGTTCGTCCGCCAGGATCAGCCGCCGCTGGCCGACGATGGCCCGGGCTATGGCTACACGCTGCTGCTGGCCGCCGGACATCTGGTCCATGAACCGGTCCGCGAGTTCCGGGATTCCCACTTGCCGGAGCGCGTCGGCGGCCTGCCGGTGCGCTTTCCTGGTGGATGTTCCGTCCAGTTCCAGCGGCAGCGCCACGTTTTCCACCGCGGTCAGCGTGGGGACCAGGTTGAAGTCCTGGAAGACATATCCGACGGCACGGCGGCGCAAGCGGGCCAGTTCGTTCAGTCCCAGCCCTGCCAGGGGCGTGGACTCCACATAGACAGCGCCCGACGTCGGCCGGTCCAGTCCGCCGGCGAGGGCGAGGAGAGAGGACTTGCCGGAGCCCGACGGGCCCATGACGGCCACGAACTCCCCTGCTGAGATGGTGAGGTCAACGTCGCGGAGGGCGGCGACCGCCGTCACGCCTTCCCCGAACGTCCTGCCCACCTTGGCGAGTTCAAGGACCTGCTGCGGACCCTGCACGCTCACCGGCGGCTGTCCGCATTGAGCGGGGCGTCTTCCGTGGCCCCGTTGGACGTTTTCCGTGCTCCACCCGTCGCAGCGGCCTGGGCCTGCTGGACCATCCTGGCCTCGCAGAGGTCCAGCCAGCGGACTTCCGCTTCGGTCTGGAAGATCAGCGAATCGAGGACCAGCAGCCAGGCGGTGTCCGTAGCCCGCTGGTTGGCGGCCGTGTCGCGGCGCGCCTTGGTGTAGTCCTGGAGCGCCCTGATCGACGCCACACGCTGGGCCTGGATGATGGCCTGGACATCCACACCGGGCAGGGTGACGGCGAGCGCGAGCTTGATCGCAAGCTCGTTGCGTGGCGGGTTGTTCCGCTCCACGGGGGCGGCAAACCAACTCCGCACCTCGGCCTTGCCGGCGGGGGTGATGCTGTACACGACGTGACCTTCGCCGTCGTCGCCCTCCTTGGCCACCAGGGCGTCGCGTTCCAGCCGGTCAAGCGTGGTGTACACCTGCCCGATATTCAGGGGCCAGGTGGCTCCGGTGCGGTTCTCGAACTCGACCCGCAGCTGGTAGCCGTAACGCGGCTGGTCCTGCAGCAGGGCGAGGAGGCTGTGGCGAATGGACATTGTGCTCCCCCGGGCTGGTCGATACCGGTATGCACAGGCCCCCAAGACCCGTGCATACCGCGTATAGGCAGACTAGCGGGGAGGAGAGCCGGAAACAATACCGGGTATGTAACTTGGGGTGCTACATGACCAGAAGGACTTTGCCCACGTGGTCGCCGCTGTCGAAATAGCGGTGCGCCGCAGCCACCTGGTCCAGCGGGAACGTCTTGGCAACCAGCGGGCGGATCCTGCCATCGGCCACCAGCGGCCAGACAGCATCCCGGACCGCAGTCATGATGGCACCCTTTTCCGCCACCGGCCGGGGCCGCAGGGCGGTGGCCACCACGGCTGCGCGCTTCTTCAGCAACAGGCCCAGGTCCAGCTCACCTTTGGTGCCACCCTGCAGCCCGATCACCACCAGGCGCCCGTAGTCCGCCAGGGCGTCCACGTTCTGCTGCAGGTACTTGGCACCCACCACGTCCAGGATGACATCCGCCCCCTTACCGTCATTCTGCCGCCGAAGACTTTCCGGGAAGTCCTCTTCGGCGTAATTGATGGCAATGTCCGCTCCAAGGAAGGCCTTGGCGGTGCTGACCTTTTCCTCTGTGCCGGCTGTGGTGGCCACCCTGGCACCGAAGGCCTTGGCAAGCTGGATGGCCATGGTGCCGATCCCGCCAGTAGCCCCGTGGATGAGGACGGTTTCACCCGGCTGCAGCTGCGCCGTCATGATCAGGTTGGAGTAGACCGTTGCGGCCACCTCCGGCAGCGACGCCGCGGTGACCAGGTCCACCCCTTCCGGCACCCGCAGGACCTGTTCGGCCGGAACCGCCACCTGCTGGGCGTAGCCGCCGCCGGCCAGCAGGGCCACCACCTTGTCCCCCAGCGAGAAGGGCTTGCTGACACCGGGGCCAAAGCCTGCGATCCGGCCCGACACTTCCAGCCCCGGGATTTCGGAGGCTCCGGGCGGCGGCGGGTAGAAACCCCTGCGCTGCTGGACATCAGCCCGGTTCAGGCCTGCGGCCACAACATCAATGAGCACCTCGCCCTGGCCGGGCACCGGGGCATCCACGTCCCGGACTTCCAGCACTTCCGGGCCGCCCGGTTCCGATATGTAGACGGCTTTCATGGACCTCTCCCGTTCCTGACTCAAATCCTGACTGCAACCAGTGTGCACCGGTCACCATCCCCGGCCTGTTTTGTTGCAGGCAAGTGCCTATGAAACACTACTAGCTGAGGAAGGTTGTCCGAGCGGCCGAAGGAGCTGGTCTTGAAAACCAGTGTGCGGTAACCCCGTACCAAGAGTTCGAATCTCTTACCTTCCGCGGAAGAAACCCCTGGCAGCCGGCAACGGCCGCCAGGGGTTTCCTGCTTTAACTTTCCGGGTCCTGAACTTCCGGGCCACGCCTGTTGCAGGCACGTAAATTCTTTGGATTAATCCGCCGCCAAACCCTGGACCGAAAGCTACCCGCGGGTATCGTTTGTGATTGCCGGCACACCTGGGGGTTTGCCGGCGCCATCACTCCCGCCAACAGCACCTCCGGTTCGGGCCAGGTAGCTCCGGGCCGGAGAGCGGGCCGCTCCGCTGGGGAACGTCCCGCCGAATGCACGCTCCATCCACCTGCGTTCATTCACTGCTGTTGTCATGTGCCGGACACCCACTTGACCAGGAGCAGGATCCGGGCCCAGTCCGATTGGTACAACCGGACGCACTCCACTGGGTCCCCCACCGGGACACCTCAATGAAAGTAAGAGCGGATGCATCAAACACCTTGGAAGTTAGCGCTGGGCACAGCGTTGTCAGCGGGGCTCATCGCAGCCCCGCTGACAGCTGTCCCGGCGGCCGCGGAGGTCTCAGCCGCGGCCGGCACCTCCCCCGTTGTCATCAACGAGGCCTACTTGAACGGCGGCAGCACCGGCGCCGCCTACAAGAACAAATTCGTGGAGCTGTACAACAGTTCCGACGCTCCTGTTTCCCTGGACGGCTGGTCCGTGCAGTACCGTTCCGGCACCGGCACCGCGGCTCCAACGGGGGTGGCCGCCCTGTCAGGTTCGATTCCCGCGAAGGGCTACTACCTGGTACAGGGCAGCAGCAACGGCACCAACGGCGCGGACCTGCCGGCGCCGGACCTCGTTGCCGGCGCCCTTAACTTCAGCGGCAGCAGCGGCAGCAGCGGCACCATCGTGCTCGCCAAACAGCCCACCGCCGTCGGCCTCCCCACCGGTTCCGTGGTGGAAACGGCTGGCGTGGCCGACCTCCTGGGCTACGGCACCTCCAACACCTTCGAGACCCGGGCCGCCGCGGCACCTTCATCAAACACGGACGTGAAGAGCCTCAACCGGACCGCAGGCGCGGACAGCAACAGCAACGCCGCAGACTTCACGCTCATCGCCGCCATCACGCCGGCTTCCTCCGGCGGCACCGCTCCGGATCCGATGCCAGTCCCCACCCCCGACCCCGTGGCCAAGGCCATCGCGGAAATCCAGGGCACCGGAACGGAAAGCCCCCTGGCCGGCGCCACTGTCACCACCATGGGCAAAGTCACCGCGGCCTTCCCCACGGGCGGGCTCAACGGCTACTACCTCCAAACCCCCGGCACCGGCGGTGACCTGACGGCCACCGACCACTCAGCCTCCGACGGAATCTTCGTCTATTCCCCCGCCACGGTGGCCTCAGTGCAGGCCGGCGACTACGTCCAGGTAACCGGCACGGTGGCCGAGTACTACGGCATGACCCAACTCAACGTCACAGCCGAATCCGGGCTCACCAAGCTCAGCGACGCCGCTCCCGAGGTCAAGCCGGCACTCTTCACCCTGCCCGCCACCGAGGCCTTCCGTGAGTCGCTGGAGGGCATGCTCCTGGCACCCCAGGGACCTTTGACCGTAAGCGACAATTACAGCCTGAACCAGTACGGCGAGATTGGCCTGGCCGGCGGAACCACTCCCCTGGTGCAGCCCACCGCCGTCGCGCCGTATGGCTCATCTGAGTACGCCGCCGTCGTCGCGGACAATGCTGCCCGGGGCATCAAGCTCGATGACGGGTCCAGCACCAACTTCCTCAAGGACGCCACCACCAAGGCCGAGGTGCTTCCGTACCTCACAACTGCAGACCCCGTCCGCGTGGGCTCCCCGGCTACCTTCAACACCAACGTGGTGCTGGGCTACGCCAACAACTCCTGGAAGCTCCAGCCGCTGACCCATCTCACCGAAGCCAACAAGGCTACGGTCCAGCCGGCCAGCTTCGGGGCCACCCGCACCGAAGCTCCCGCGGCCGTGGGCGGCAACGTGAAGATTGCGTCCTTCAACGTCCTGAACTACTTCCCCACCACGGGCGACACGTTGTCCGGGTGCACGTTCTACGAGGACCGCGACGGCAACCCGATCACGGTCCGCGGCGGCTGTGATGCCCGCGGGGCTGCCAACGCCGAGAACTTCCAGCGCCAGCAGGACAAGATCGTCTCCGCCATCACCAAGTCCGGCGCCGACGTGGTGACCCTGATGGAAGTCGAGAACTCCGCGCAGTTCGGCAAGAACCGGGACGATGCCCTGGCCAGGCTGGTGGAAGCCCTCAACATCCCCAGCCCCGGTATCTGGGACTACGTCCGCTCCCCCGCCAACGCTCCGCCGCTGGCTGACGAGGACATGATCCGCACCGCGTTCATTTTCAAGAAGGCCGTGGCCGAACCCGTAGGTGAATCCATCATCCACAACGACACCGTGGCCTTTGCGAGCGCCCGCAAGCCGCTGGCCCAGGTCTTCAAACCTGTGGGCGGCGGAGCCGGCACCGAATTCATCGCAATCGCCAACCACTTCAAGTCCAAGGGCTCGGCTGCTACCCCGGACGACACCGACAAGGGCCAGGGTGCCTCGAACCTCGCCCGGACTGCGCAGGCGCAGTCCCTGCTCGCCTTTGCCGACGAACTGCAGAAGTCCAAGGGCACCGATAAGGTGTTCCTGGCCGGCGACTTCAACTCCTACGGCAAAGAAGACCCGATCAATGTCCTGACCGCCGCAGGCTACGTCAACCAGGACGACAAGGCCCGCAACGCCGACGGCTCCGCCAAGCACTCCTACCTGTTCGGCGGCCTGGTGGGGTCCCTGGACCACATCCTTGCCTCTCCGGCAGCCAATGCCGTGGTCACGGGCGCTGACATCTGGAACATCAACTCCGTGGAATCCGTGGCGCTGGAATACAGCCGCTACAACAACAACATCACCAACTACTACGCCCCGGACCAGTTCCGTGCCAGCGACCACGACCCCGTGGTGGTCGGCCTGAACCTGCCGTCCACACCTGCCACCGTTGACCTCAATCTCCTGAACATCAACGACTTGCACGGCAGGATCGACACCAACACGGTCCAGTTCGCCGGCACCATCGAGAAATTGCGGGCCGCGGCCGCCCCCGGCGCCACCGCGTTCCTGTCCGCCGGTGACAACATCGGCGCTTCCCTGTTCGCCTCCGCGGTTGCCAAGGACCAGCCCACCATCGATGTACTCAATGCCCTGGAACTGAAGGCGTCTGCCGTGGGCAACCACGAGTTCGACGGCGGCTGGGCGGACCTGCGCGACCGGGTCATCGCGGGCGGCACCAACGCCAAGTTCCCGTACCTGGGGGCGAACGTTTACAGGAAGGGCACCACCGAGCCGGTACTTCCGGAGTACACGGTGCTGGACCTGAACGGCGTGAAGGTCGCCGTGATCGGCACCGTCACCCAGGAGGTCCCGTCCCTGGTGACGCCGGCCGGCATCGCCGATCTCGACTTTGGGGACCCGGTGGATGCCATCAACCGGGTGGCCGCAAAGATCACGGCGGACAAGCTGGCCGACGTGATCATCGTGGAGGATCACGACGGCGCCGGCTCCGGCGTGGTGGAAGGCGCCACTTTGGAGCAGGAAGTGGCGGCCGGCGGGCCTTTCGCGAAGCTGGTCACCGAAACTTCCCCCGAGGTGGATGCGATCTTCACCGGCCACACGCACAAGGAATATGCCTGGGACGCACCCGTGCCCGGCGTGGCAGGCAAGACCCGGCCGATCGTGCAGACCGGCAACTACGGCGAGAACGTGGGCCAGATCCAGTTGACGGTGGACACCGCCAGCAAGCAGGTGACCGCGTACAAGGCCGGAAACGTCAAGCGGACAACGGATCCGGCCGCTGACCTGGTTGCCGCTTACCCGCGGGTGGCCGCCGTCGACGCGATCGTCAAGAAGGCCCTGGCGGACGCCGCTGTGGTTGGCAACCAGCCCATCGGCTCGGTCACCAAGGACGTGACCACCGCCTTCACCACCGATGCCACCGGAACCGCCAAGCGCGATGACCGCAGCAGTGAGTCCACCCTGGGTAACCTGGTGGCCGACTCCCTGCTGGATTCGCTGAAGTCCCCCGAGCTTGGCGGGGCGGAGATCGGCGTCGTGAATCCCGGCGGGCTGCGCAACGAGCTGTATTACGCGCCGGACGGCACCATTACCTACGCCGAGGCCAACGCGGTGCTGCCGTTCGTGAACAACCTGTGGACCACGTCCCTGACCGGCGCCCAGTTCAAGACCCTGCTGGAGCAGCAGTGGCAGACCAACCCGGACGGCACTGTTCCCAGCCGTGCGTACCTGCAGCTGGGCCTGTCGAAGAACGTGAACTACACCTATGACGCCGCCCGTGCAGCCGGGGACCGCATCACCTCGGTTCGGGTGAACGGTGAACTGCTGGACCCGGTCAGGTCCTACCGGGTAGGCACGTTCAGCTTCCTGGCAACCGGCGGCGACAACTTCAGGATCTTCACCGAGGGCACCAACACCCGGGATTCCGGGCTGGTGGACCGGGATGCCTGGATCGGGTACCTGCAGAAGAGCAGTCCGGTGTCCCCGGACTTCGCCCGGCGATCCGTGGCTGTCACCAACACCACCGCCACTGGGGTCAAGCGCGGCGAACCGGTCACGCTGGCAGTCTCCAAGCTGGACCTGACCTCGCTCGGCAGCCCGGTGAACACGGCCCTCGAGGCTTCGTTCACGGACTCCGCCGGGACCGTGACGCAGCTGGGCACCGTTCCGGTCGCCTCCGGGGCGGCCACGGTGAACCTGGCGGTCCCGGCCGGGGCAGCGGAGGGCGGGGCCACACTGGTGCTCACCGCCGTCGAGTCCGGCACCGTGGTGAAGGTGGCGGTACTGGTCGGTGCGGAGACTCCGGCCCAGCCGGTCTGCGTCCCGCCGGTCAAGCCCGCCCGTCCGGCTGACGTGAGGGGCCAGGCGAACTACGGGCAGGCCATGGCCGCCCACCGCGCCTGCCTGCGGGGCTAACCTCCAGATGCGCCATCACTTGTGGTCCCCATTCCACCGGTTTAGGGACCACAAGTGATGGCGCATCGGCATTTAAGCCCTGCGGAGGATGGCGGCCGCGATCTCGTTGGCATCGCGGAGGGTGCGCTGGCCGCTGCGGTAGGCGGGGCCGCCGGGCTGAAGGGCCTCGGCCGCGATGGCCGTGCCCCACTGGGTGGAGGACAATTGCAGTCCCAGCACGTACAGGCCTTCGGTCACGGAGCCGTTGGCGGCAACCGGGCGGTACGGATGCGGTTCCACGTCCAGGCCTGTGGACTCGGTCGGGGCACCCTCTGCGGTCATCATGAGCCGGGGCCTCACCAGGCCGTCCGCCAGCAACTGTTCCAGGACCGGCGAATGGTTGGCCGACACCCGGTTGCCAGGGGCAAGGGCCTCCACCATGGTCCGTGCCATGACCGGGGGACCCGCAACCCACGGCGAGGACGCCGTGAACATCGCGGACTTCCGGTCCACCCCGAATTTGGGGTCCGGCCCAACAAAGCTGACCACCCCTGCCCTGGCCAGCGCGGCAAGCTGTTCGGCGCGCAGCGCCGGGGGGCCGCTGGCGAGGCCCTCCACGAAGGACTCAAACCAGCCACGCAGCCCGGCGACCCAGGACTCGTCGGTGATGCCGCCGTCGGCCACGGCCGTCTTGAGGACGGCCCGCCCGTGGTGCAGCGCGGCGATGGCCATTTTGACGGGGTCGTCCTCGCCGAGGGCTGAACGGCGCGCATCGTCCAGCAGGAATTCCACCACTGCTGCGTCATGCTCCCGACGGGACGCGAACGACCGGCCGGCCAGCGGGGCTGCCAGGCCCGGCAGGTCCAGGCGGTGCCGTGGACCGACGTGGACGGCCAGGACGCTCTCCACGTTGTCTTCCCATTTGGCGGCGCTGTGCGCGTGCGGCTGCAGGGCTTCCTCCAGCGCTGCGAGGAAGACCTTCGCATCCGGGACCGCGGCCGGCTGCGAGCGCACGAGCGTTGAGTAGTAGGCCCAGAGGGCGTCGCGGTGCAGCAGCGGCCACAGGTCGTGGTCGAACGAGGGCCTGATTCCCGCCTTCGCCAGCCGTTCCAGGGCGGCCTCCGTGAGGTAGCGGAGCGTGACAGACGCGGCGTAGTAGCCGTTGAGGGCTGCTTTGGCCCGGTAGGGGGTCCCGCGCCGGGACGCCGCGATGATCAGGGGTTCCTGGCCGGACGGTTCGTATTCGAGCCGGCTGCCGGTGGACACGAACTTCCCCCCGCGGCCTTCGGTCAACTGCCCCATCGTGTCGAAGAAGTTCAGGCCCATCCCACGGACCAGGACCGGTTCGCCGGCGGGGATCCGGGACCAGTCCACGTCGGCGGGCGCGGCTGGGGGAAAGTACTGCAGCCCAAGCTGCGCGGCGGAGGCCTGCAGGTCGCGCTGTTCCGGATTCAGCCGCGACGGGATGTGCCCCAGGGCCAGCACCACGGAGTTGGCCCGGATCGTGGCGCCCGTTGCCAGGCCGACGTCGAACATTCCGTCCCCGACGGGACGCACCGACAGGGCGGACGTTTCGTGGAAGTCGACCGTCACGCCATCGGGAGCGTTGCCCAGCAGTTCCTCCAGCGTGCACTGAAGGTAGCGCCCGTACAGGGCCCGGCTGGGAAAGTCGTTCGACTCAAGCACCGCCAGTTCCGCCCGTTCCTCGCCGGTGAGGGCTTGCAGCGGGTCCCGCTGCTGCTGCCCCCGCCACTGGTCGAACGTGGTGCCCGCAACCGGCGCGGGCAGCGCCGGGTCCTGCGGGATCAGGGTGGGGTAGAACGACTGGGTGTTCATCAGGAACAGCCGGGACTGCCCGGGCTGCCACACGTGCCCGGGGCCTGCCGGGTAGGGGTCAACCACGTCGATGTGCAGCCGCACGGGTGTGCCCGCTGCGTTGGTGTGGGCGAGCAGCCGCTCCAGCACGCTGGTGCCACGGGGGCCGCCGCCGATGATGACGGCCCGGTTGCTCTGCGATAATTCCACGGCATCCAGCGTACGGGCTGGAAGCGGAGTCTGCGCTGGACGCTTGACTTGCCAGCCTTGGGGGATGTTGTTTGGATGGGCCCCATGACCACCACAGCAGCTGATCAAGCGTCCATTCCCGGTCCCGGCCAGGACACCCCCGGCACCGCACCGCAGGGAACGGCACCGGTGCCCGTCGACGAAAATGTGTGGCTGGAGGACATCTACGGCGAGGAACAGCTGGCCTGGGTCCGGGAGCAGAATTCCCGGACCGAGGACCTGCTGGAGGACGCCGGCTACGCCGAACTGGAGAACAGCATCCTGGAGGTCCTGGACTCCACGGACCGGATCGCCATGGTGGGCAAGCGCGGCGACTGGTACTACAACTTCTGGAAGGACCAGCAGAACCCCAAGGGCCTCTGGCGGCGCACCACCTGGGAGAGCTACCTCACCGATTCCCCCGAATGGGATGTCCTGCTGGACGTTGACGAGCTGTCCCGGACCGAAGGACAAGAGTGGGTGTTCCACGGCGCCACCTTCCTGCGGCCCGCGGCGGGCGAGCCCTACCGGCTGGCACTGCTTGCCCTCTCCCCCGACGGCGGCGACGCGAACCGCTACCGCGAGTTCGACGTCGAGGCGCGCGGCTTCGTTGATCCCGCCCGGGGCGGGTTCGACCTGCCCACCGCGAAGGGGAATGTGTCATGGCTGGACGCCGATACGCTGCTGGTTTCCTCCACCGCGGAGGGCCTGCCCAGGACCGCATCCTCCTATGCCCGTACCGCGGTGACCCTCAAGCGCGGTGATTCCCTGGCCGCGGCCCCGCGCCTGTTCGAGGTGCCGGAAGACCACATGATGGCGTTTGCGGCGCATGATTCCACACCCGGATTTGAGCGCACCTTCGCCGTGGACTACGTCGATTTCTTCAACCGGACCAACTTCGTGCTGCGGGACGGTGACTGGGTGCAGATTGATGTGCCCACCGACGTCAACATCAGCGCGCACCGGGAATGGTTGCTCTTCCGCCCGCAGCAGGACTGGGTCCTGGGCGGCACCACCTACCCGTCAGGATCGCTCCTCGCCGCCAACTTCGAGGACTATCTCGCCGGTGGCCGGCGGCTCACTGTGCTGTTCACTCCGGATGACCATACGTCGCTGCAGTCCTGGAGCTGGACCCGGAACTTCCTGCTGCTCAACCTGCTCAGGGACGTTTCCTCGGAAATCCGGGTGCTGGACCCGTCCCGGCCCACCGGCAGCGCGGACGGCGGCTGGGCGGCTGCCCTCCTTGATGCCTGCCCGCCGCTGCATGACGTGAACGCCTACGCCGTGGACGACGAGGACGAGGGACCGGCCGACGGCGGCGCCGGCGACGACTTCTGGCTCGTCGCCACCGGCTTCACCACCCCCACCACCCTTATGCGCGGCACCCTGGAAAGGGCCGGGGAAGGGCATGACGACGCCGGGACGTCCGGCGTGGTGAGCCAGCATGCCACCATCAAGACCTCGCCGTCGTTCTTTGCCGACGGTGACTATGAGGTGGAGCAGCACTTCGCCGTGTCCGACGACGGCACCCGGGTCCCGTACTTCCAGATAGCTCCGCGCGGGCTGGCTTTGGACGGGCAAAACCCCACCCAGCTGTCCGGCTACGGCGGGTTTGAGGTCTCCCGGACGCCCGCCTACAGCGGCACGGTGGGCCGGGCATGGCTGGAGCGGCGGACCACGGTGTCGGACGGAAGCGCCGGGGAGGCTGCGCACTCCCGAGGCGGAGTGTATGTGGTGGCGAACATCCGCGGCGGCGGCGAGTACGGGCCGGCATGGCACCGGGCCGCGCTGAAGGAAAACCGGCACCGGGCCTATGAGGACTTCGCGGCCGTGGCCCGGGACCTCATCTCGCGCGGCGTTACATCGCCCCGGCGGCTGGGCTGCGTGGGTGGCTCCAACGGCGGCCTCCTGGTGGGAAACATGCTCACCCGGTACCCCGAACTGTTCGGGGCCGTTTCCTGCGGAGTGCCCCTGCTGGACATGCGCCGCTACACCAAGCTCTCCGCCGGGCATTCCTGGATTGCCGAGTATGGGGACCCGGACGTCCCCGAACAGTGGGAGTACATCAGGACCTTCTCGCCCTACCACCTGCTCAAGGATGCGGTGGAGTACCCCGAGACTTTCATCTGGACGGCAACATCGGACGACCGTGTCGGCCCGGTGCAGGCACGCAAGATGGCGGCCCGGATGCTGGCCATGGGCATTCCCAACGTGTGGTTCCACGAAGCCTTGGAAGGCGGCCATGCGGGTGCCTCGGACAACCGCCAGGCCGCCGCGCTGCAGGCCCGCAGCCAGCACTTCCTGTGGAAGGCGCTGGCGGGCTGAACGCCGTGGAATCCGGGGCGGCCGTCCACCGGGCCGGTGCCGGGGACATCGAACAGCTGGCACAGGTGCATGTCCGCTGCTGGCAGGAAACATACCGGGGAATGTTGTCCGATGATTTCCTCGCCGCCGTGGATCCGGCAGACCGGCTGCGGCTCTGGCGGCACCTGCTGGACCGGCCCGAACCTGCCGAGGCTTGGGTGGCGTGTGATGGCGGGACGGTAGTTGGGTTCGCGGGTGCTCGACTCTTGCCGGCTCCCGGTTCACCTGAGGGGCACCCGCCGCCGTCCTCCGGGGACCTGGAGTTGTGGGGGCTGTACCTGCTGGCTTCACACCAGGGCCAAGGGCTGGGCGCCCTTTTGCTGGACGCGGCTATTGGCTCCAAGGCGGCGAGCCTCTGGGTGGCCGCCGGCAACAGCAGGGCCATCGGTTTCTACCGCCGTTTCGGCTTTGAACCGGACGGCGCCCGGGACATCCTGCCGGCCTGGGAGGACCTGCCGGAGATCCGCATGGTCCGCCCGGCGCAGGACTGACCGCGGAGCACCCGAACCTCACTCACCGGGCGCGAGCCTGTGGCGGGTACCGTTTTGCACTGCATGGCCGGATCTGCGTATCCTTGGTGGGCTAGGAATAGCAATTGGAGACGTGCCAGAGCGGCCGAATGGACTTCACTGCTAATGAAGGGTCGGGGTTAAACTCGACCGGGGGTTCAAATCCCCCCGTCTCCGCGTTTGGCCCCGGTCCACTGGACCGGGGCCTTTTGCGTTTCCCGGTGCCCCGCAGCCGGTCATGACCCCGTTCGCATATCGGAGCGTTGTAGGTTCGGATGCGCGGACAAGCTTCTGAAAACCGCGGCGCCGCTTTCGCACGACCGGAACGCGCTGTCCGGTGAGCGGACGGGGAGGGCGCCTGCCTCCACCGCAGTGGCAGGATTAGCGCATGGCGCCACGCAGCAACTCCCATCAGCCGGACGTAACCCGGACGGCATGGAGTCCCCGACTGGCACTTTTGGTGGCGGCCACGTTCTTCATGGAATTCCTGGACGGCACGGTCCTCACCACAGCCATCCCCAGCATTTCGGCAGATTTGGCCGTTCCCGCCGCCGATGTCAACATCACCATGACGGCCTACCTGTTGACAGTCGCCGTCGGGATCCCCATCAGCGGCTGGCTGGCAGAACGGTTCGGCGCCCGGCGGATCTTCTGTACCGCAATCGCCGTCTTCACCCTCGCTTCCCTGGCCTGCGCCCTCAGCCCCGACCTTGCCACGCTGACGCTGAGCCGGATCGCCCAGGGTGTAGGCGGCGCCATGATGGTCCCGGTGGGAACCCTGGTGGTCCTGCGCGGAACGCCGAAGTCCGAGTTGTTGCGCGCCACCGCGTTCCTGGTGTGGCCCGGGCTCCTGGCACCGGTCCTGGCACCGCTGGTGGGCGGGGCGCTCACCACGTACCTTTCCTGGCACTGGATCTTCCTGGTGAACATCCCCCTGGGCGCCGCCGCGTTTCTCGCCGCCCTGCGCCTGGTCCCAGTAGCGCCCGGGGATTCCGGCCGTCGGCTGGACTGGCCCGGAATGGTCCTGACCACCGTCGGTGTGGGCGCGCTGGTGGCCGGCCTGGAGCTCGCCAGCAGCCACCCGGAACTGCCCTGGGCAGGGGTCAGTGCTGCTGCCGGGCTTGCCGCACTCGCCGGTGCCGTCTTGTGGATGCGCCGGACGCCCCATCCGCTGTTCAACCTGCAGGTCTTCCGCACCCGGACCTTCCGGGCGATGGCCACTGGCGGCTTCGTGTACCGGGTCACCATCAGTTCGGTCCCATTCCTGCTGCCGCTGATGTTCCAAACAGGGTTCGGCTGGTCACCGCTGCACGCCGGCGCCCTGGTGGCAGCCGTATTCATCGGGAACATCGGAATCAAGCCCGCCACCACCCCGCTGATCAGGAAATTCGGCTTCAAGGCCATGCTGGTGTTCGCCTCGCTGGCCTCCGCCGTCACCTTTGCCCTCTGCGCCCTCCTGACACCGGAGACCCCTGAAGCGTTGATGGTAGTGCTGCTGGTATGCAGCGGCGCCTTCCGCTCCATCGGATTTTCGGCCTATGCCTCCGTGCAGTACGCCGACATCCCGCCGGCACAGCTGACCTCCGCCAACACTGTTTCCGCAACGCTGGTACAGCTCGGCACCGGCTCGGGTATCGCGGTGGCAGCCCTGCTCATCCGGACCTTCGACGGGCTGGCCCTCGTACCGCAGGACCCCTCAGGGCCCTTCCGCGGTGCATTCGTGGCGATGGCTGTCCTGATGCTGGCCAGCACCGCGGACAGCATCCTGCTCCCCCGCCATGCCGGGGCGGCCGTCAGCCGGCCTGCGCCAGCACCAGGGGAAGCACCGCTTCCGCCCCGGCCTGCCGAAGGGCGCGCCCCGCGACGGTAAGGGTCCACCGGCTGTCGGCCAGGTCATCAATCAGCATGACCGTCTGGCCCTGGACGGACTGCAGGGCGGCTTCAAGCTCCGGGCCCACCACCAGCCGGTCCCATACGCCCGCCAGGCGGTAGGCGCTGTTTCCGCCACGGCCGCCGGTTGGGCCGCCGTGCGCCAGCTGCAGCTCGCCCAGGTAGGGGATGCGCCCGATCTCGGAAATCCCCCGGGCCAGCGAACCCACCAACTGCGGTTTACTCCGCGACGGCATCCCTACAATGGCGGCGGGCCTGCCCACCCCGCTCCAACCCGGGGTCCGGCCATCCCCGGCTCCCCATTCGCGCAGGACCTGAACGCACGCCTGGAGCATTCCGGGGTCCACCGGCCGGTCCTCCGCCCCGGCCGCGAAGAGCTCCCGCAAGGCACCGCCCCACCCCAGGTCCGTTAGGCGGGCCAGGACCCGTCCCTCCGCAAGGCCTTCCGCAGGCTTGAGCTTTCCTTTCACCGGCACTCCCAGCCGGTCCATGCCGCTGGGCCACTGAAGCCGCGGTTCAAGGACGCCGCCGGCCCGGCTCAAGGTCTGGCTGGCCGCCGCTGTGGCGTCGGCTGCCACCTCCGCCGGGAACCAGCGCCCCGCACAGTTGTCGCACCGCCCGCACGGCCGGGCCGTCTCATCATCCAGGACCGAGGTGATGTACTCCATCCGGCAGCCTGCGGTGTCCTGGTAGATCACCATGGAGTCCTGCTCGTCCACCCGCGCCTCGGCAATCCGGCGGTAGCGTTCGGCGTCGTAAACCCACGGCTGGCGGGTGGACCGCCAGCCACCACCGACCCGTTCCACCGCGCCGTCCACCGACAACACCTTCAGCAAGAGCTCAAGCGGTGTGCGGCGAAGGTCCACCCTTGCTTCCAGCGCCACCGTGGACAGGGCAGATCCAGCCTCGGCCAAAGCAGTCAGCACCGCCGCGGCCTTTTCCTCCGAGGGCATGGACGCGGTGGCGAAATACTGCCAGATCTCCCGATCCTCCGCGCCGGGGAGCAGGAGCACGTCAGCATTGGCAGCACCACGGCCGGCACGCCCCACCTGCTGGTAGTAAGCCACCGGCGAGGACGGCGCGCCGAGGTGGACGACGAAGCCCAAGTCCGGTTTGTCGAAGCCCATTCCCAGGGCGGAGGTGGCCACGAGCGCCTTGACCTGGTTGTCCTTCAGCAGCTGCTCGGCCCGCTCGCGGTCCGCGGGATCGGTCCGTCCGGTGTAGGCCAGCACGTTATGCCCCGCTTCCGACAACAGGCGGGCGGTGTCCTCGGCTGCGGAAACGGTAAGGGTGTAGATAATTCCGCTGCCCGGCAGGTCCGCCAGGTGGGTCAAGAGCCAGCCCAGCCGCTCTTTGGAGTCGGGGAGCGACAGGACCCCAAGCCGCAGCGAGTCACGGCCCAGGGAGCCGCGGATGGTCAGGACTCCCTGGCCGAGCTGTTCTTCGATGTCGTGCACCACCCGTGAGTTTGCCGTGGCGGTGGTGGCCAGGACCGGGACCGAATCCGGCAGCCGTGTAATGAGATCCGCGATCCGCCGGTAGTCGGGGCGGAAGTCGTGGCCCCAGTCGGAAATACAGTGGGCTTCATCGATGACCAGCAGGCCGGTCCGCCGGATCAATTCGGGCAGCTGGGTTTCCCGGAACGCGGGATTGGTCAGCCGTTCCGGGGAGACCAGCAGCACGTCCACCTCGTCGGCAGCCAACTGTTCACGCACGGTGTCCCACTCCAGCTGGTTGGCCGAGTTGATGGCCACGGCGCGCACCCCGGCGCGGGCGGCCGCGGCCACCTGGTCCCGCATCAGGGCCAGCAGCGGCGAGACGATCAACGTGGGCCCGGCTCCCCTGCGCCGCAGCAACAGCGATGCCACAAAGTACACGGCCGATTTGCCCCAGCCGGTGCGCTGGACCACCAAAGCCCGCCGCCCGCCGTCGACCAATGCCTCGATGGCCTCAAACTGCCCCTCGTGGAAGACCGCGTCCGGGTGCCCCACCAGGCCGCGCAGGACCTCAAGCGCTTCGGCGTGGGTGGCGGTTCCGGGTATGCCGGGACCTGCCATGTCTGCAACGGCGGTAGCGGAAACGGTGGACGGGTACTGGTTATCGGCCATTGATTCAGTATCCCAGCACCCTCCGACACCGTGCACAGCCGCAAACTGCTATGTGGAAAGCGGCCGCAAAGGGCGGACCTGTTACGAAGGAGCTCCCCCAACCACATTGGCCGGGCGCGCCGCCCACGTAAGATAAAGCCCGTGACTAGCGAACAGACAACGACATTTGACCTTTCGGCATCCTTCAAGGCCTACGACGTACGTGGGATTGTGGGCGAGTCGATCACCGCCGAAATCGTCGAAGCCGTGGGGGCCGCGTTCGTGGATGTCCTGCAGCTCGAAGGCCAGACCATTGTGGTGGGCGGGGACATGCGTCCCTCCTCCCCCGAATTCTCCAAGGCCTTCGCCAACGGGGCGGCAGCGCGCGGCGCCAATGTTGAGCTGCTGGACCTGATCTCCACCGATGAGCTGTACTTTGCCTGCGGATTCCTCAACCGCGCCGGGGCCACGTTCACCGCCAGCCACAACCCCGCCGAATACAACGGCATCAAGATGGCGAAGGCGGGCGCCGTCCCCATCTCCTCCGAAACCGGCCTCAAGGAAATCCAGGCACTCGCGGAGCAGTACCTGAACTCCGGGTCCATTCCGGCAGGCGGCACCAGGGGCCTCATCAGCGTCCGCGACGTCCTCAAGGACTACTCCGGGTACCTCCGCAAGCTCGTTGACCTTTCTGCGTCCCGCCCCCTGAAGGTTGTGGTGGACGCCGGCAACGGCATGGCCGGCCTGACCACCCCGGCCGTCCTGGGTGACGCACTTCTGCCCAAGCTGCCCTTCGACATCGTCCCCCTGTATTTCGAGCTGGACGGTTCATTCCCCAACCACCCGGCCAACCCCCTGGAGCCGGAAAACCTCCGTGACCTGCAGGCCGCGGTGATCGAACACGGCGCGGACATCGGCCTGGCCTTTGACGGCGACGCCGACCGCTGCTTTGTCATCGACGAGAAGGGCGAACCCGTGTCGCCGTCGGCCATTACCGGCATGGTGGCGCGCCGCGAGATCGCCCGCGCCAAGGCCCAGGGCGAGGAAAAGCCGGCCATCATCCACAACCTGCTGACCTCCCGCGCCGTCGCGGAGCTGGTGGAGCACGACGGCGGACGCGCCGTCCGCACGCGCGTGGGCCACTCCTTCATCAAGGCAGTCATGGCAAAGGAAGGCGCGGTGTTCGGCGGCGAGCACTCCGCCCACTTCTACTTCCGCGACTTCTGGAACGCCGACACCGGCATGCTGGCAGCGATGCACGTCCTGGCAGCCCTGGGCGAGCAGGACGGCCCGCTCTCCGAGCTGGCCCGCGAATACGAGCCCTACGTCAGCTCCGGCGAGATCAACTCCGAGGTGGAGGACAAGCCGGCGGCGGTAGAGCGGGTGCGCCAGGCCTTCGCGGATGAGGACCTCACAATCGACAACCTGGACGGCAGCACGTTCACGGCCAATGACGGCAGCTACTGGTTCAACCTGCGCCCCTCCAACACCGAACCGTTCCTGCGGCTCAACGCCGAGGCCACGGACCGGGCCACCATGGAACGCATCCGCGACCGCGTCCTGTCCCTGGTGCGGGCCTAACAGCGGATGGCAGACCACACCGGGCAGGCAGCGGACGGAAACAGCGGACAGGAAAGCTGGCGCGATTCCGTCTCCGAGGCCACGGCAACTGACCTGGAGAACCTCCTGGGCACGGGCGTCAGCGCGGCCCAGGAGCAGCTCCAGCGCAACGGCGGGTTCCTGCCCTTCGCGCTGACGGTCCAGAACGACGGCGAGGTGCGGCTGGTTGCCGTCTCGCCAGCGGATGCCACGGAAGGCAGCGACGGGGACTTCGACGCCGATGCCATGATCCATGACCTGCAGGCCCTCCTCCGCCAGAACCGGGACGACTTCCGCGCCGCGGCCGTGGTCTGCGACATCCTGCTGGTGGAGGAGGATTCGGACGCCATCCACGTGGCTGCCGAGCACCGGGACGGTTCCCTGTTTGCCGCGGTGCTGCCGTACTCCGCCAATGCAACTACCCAGTCCTGGGAATTCGGCGAGCTGGGCGCGGACGCCAGCGAACCAGCGATCTGGGTGGACTAGACCGGACAGCAGCCATGAAGATCAATGCCTTCGCCGACGTCAGCCTGCGCGCACTCATGGTGCTCGCCGCCGTTCCGGACGGTATGCTGCTCACCACCCAGAGCATCGCGGACTCAGTGGGAACACCCTACAACCACGTCAGCAAGGCCATGGCGAAGCTGCGGAGCATGGGGCTCATTGAGGTTGTCCGCGGCCGCTCCGGCGGTTCACGGCTCAGCCATGCTGGCCGCATCGCGACCGTCGGCCAGGTCCTGCGGCAACTTGATACCCGCACTGACCCTGCTGACTGCGTGGCGCCCGGCGGGAACTGCCCCCTCATCAGCGAGTGCAAACTCCGCGGTGCACTCGCCCGCGCCCGCGAGGCCTTCTATGCGGAACTGGACTCCGTGGTCATCGCGGACCTCCCGCAGGAGCGGCAGATGGCGCCGGTCTTCCAGATGATCGGCCTCCGTCCAGGGCTTTGACCCTTCAATCCGGGTGCAGGCTCCCGGTTTGATTTCAAACTTCTACAAGGTGTAGAACTGAGGCAGAAATACTTGTATTTGAAATATGAGTTTTCATCCGGCCGGACGAAGGCCCCGGCCATAACCTCAGGAGTTCAGATGCTCTCGGACAAGTCCCGCCCCATCATTGAGGCCACCCTGCCGCTGGTCGGTTCCAGGATCGGATCCATCACCCCCAACTTCTACGCGCGCCTGTTCGCGGCGCACCCTGAACTGATGGATGGCCTGTTCAGCCGCTCCAACCAGCGTTCCGGCAACCAGCAGCAGGCCCTGGCCGGGAGCATCGCCGCCTTCGCCACCCACCTGGTCAACAACCCGGGCACCCTGCCGGAAACCGTCCTCTCGCGCATCGCGCACCGGCACGCCTCGCTGGGCATCACGGAACCGCAGTACCAGGTGGTCTACGAGCACCTGTTCGCGGCGATCGCCGAAGACCTGGCCGAGGTCATCACGCCCGAGATCGCCGAAGCCTGGACCGAGGTGTACTGGCTGATGGCGGACGCCCTGATCAAGCTTGAAAAGGGCCTCTACGCCGCACAGGCCAATGACAGGATGTGGATGCCCTGGCGCGTGGCAGCCAAGGAACCGGCAGGAACGGGTTCCATGACCTTCACTCTCGAGCCCGCCGACGACACCCCCATGACCCCCGCCCTGCCCGGCCAGTACATCAGCGTCAAGGTGGCCCTCCCCGACGGACTGCGCCAGGTCCGGCAGTACTCCCTTTCCGGGGATGCGGGCACCAGCCGCACCTTCACCACCAAGCTGGACGACGGCGGGGAGGTCTCCCCGGTCCTGCACAACACTGTCCAGGTGGGCGACGTCGTCGAAATCTCCAACCCCTACGGCGAGATCACCCTGAAGGAGGGCGACGGCCCGGTGGTCCTCGCCTCCGCCGGCATCGGCTGCACCCCCACCGCCTCCATCCTCCGCTCGCTCGCCGAGTCCGGCTCCGACCGCCAGGTCCTGGTGCTGCACGCCGAAAGCACCCTGGACAGCTGGGCCCTGCGCAGCCAGATGACGGACGACGTCGAACGCCTTGACGGTGCCGAACTGCAGCTCTGGCTCGAGAAGCCGGTGGACGGCGCCAAGGAGGGATTCATGAGCCTGCGTGAAGTGGACCTTCCGGCCGACGCCTCCCTCTACCTGTGCGGTCCCCTGCCGTTCATGAAGAACATCCGCAACGAAGCCATCAACGCCGGCATCCCGGCCACCAAGATCCACTACGAGGTCTTCGGCCCGGACATCTGGCTCGCCAGCTGAATCCATTGCTCCGTACTGGTCGTTTTGAAGGTTGAAAACGACCAGTACGTGGGCCCACGCCGGCAGGGTTCCCTGGCCGAGCTTGCGAGGCGAGGATGCCGGTGGCGAACGACGGCGGCCCCGCACCTTTTCGAAAAGGTGCGGGGCCGCCGTCGTTGGTTTAGCCAAAGGTTAGTGCTTGGCCATGCGTTCCTTCAGGGAGTCGAGCTCCGCGCGCAGGGCATCCGGCAGTGAATCGCCGAACTTTGCGTACCATTCCTCGATGGAGGCCAGCTCTGTGTCCCATTCCTCGCGGTCAACCCGGACGGCGTCCTCCACGTGGGCGTGAGTGAGGTCCAGGCCGGTGAGGTCCAGTGAGTGTCCGGCCGGAACGAAGCCGATGGGGGTTTCGACGGCGTCCGCCTTGCCCTCGAGGCGCTCGATGGTCCATTTCAGGACCCGGGCGTTGTCGCCGAAGCCAGGCCATGCAAAGTCACCGTCGGCGGTGCGGCGGAACCAGTTCACCAGGAAGATGTGCGGCAGGCGTTCGGGGTTGGCCTTTCCAGAGACGCTGATCCAGTGCTTCAGGTAGTCGCCGGCGTCGTAGCCGATGAAGGGCAGCATGGCCATCGGGTCGCGGCGGAGCACGCCGACCTGCCCGGCGGCAGCGGCCGTCGTCTCGGAGGACAGGGTGGAACCCATGAAAATGCCGTTGGTCCAGCTGCGCGCCTGGGTGACCAGCGGAACGGTGGTCTTGCGGCGGCCGCCGAAGAGGATGGCTGAGAGCTCCACGCCTTCGGGGCTGTAGTACTCCTCAGCCAGCATGTCCACCTGCGAGATGGGGGTGCAGAACCGGGAGTTCGGGTGGGCGGCGGGACGGCCCGAATCGGGGGTCCAGGAGTTGCCCTCCCAGTCGGTCAGGTGCGCCGGAACTTCGTCCGTCATGCCCTCCCACCAGACACCGCCGTCGTCGGTCAATGCCACGTTGGTGAAGATGCTGTGGCCCTTGGCAATGGCGCGCATGGCGTTGGGGTTGGTGCCCCAGCCGGTACCCGGGGCGACGCCAAAGAGGCCGGCCTCCGGGTTGGTGGCGCGCAGCTCGCCTTCCTTGCCGATGCGCATCCAGGTGATGTCATCGCCCAAGGTTTCGACTTCCCAGCCTTCAATGGTGGGGTCAAGCAGGGCAAGGTTGGTCTTGCCGCAGGCCGAGGGGAAGGCTGCGGACATGTAGTACGACTTCTTTTCCGGCGAGGTGAGCTTGAGGATGAGCATGTGCTCCGCCAGCCAGCCTTCGTCGCGCGCCATGACCGAGGCGATGCGGAGGGCGTAGCACTTCTTTCCGAGCAGGGCGTTGCCGCCGTAACCGGAGCCAAAGGACCAGATGGACCGCTCTTCGGGGAAGTGGACAATCCACTTGTCCGGGTTGCAGGGCCACGCCACGTCCTCCTGGCCCGGGGCCAGCGGGGCGCCGAGCGAGTGCAGGGCCGGAACGAAGAAGGCATTGGTGGCCGTGATCTTGTCCAGGACCTCCGTGCCAATGTTTGCCATGATGCGCATGGAGGCGACAACGTAGGCGCTGTCGGTGATCTCCACACCAAACTTGGGGTCCTCAGCGTCAAGGTGGCCCATGACGAACGGGATGACGTACATGGTGCGGCCGCGCATGGAACCGGCGAACAGGCCGCGCAGCTTGTCCTTCATCTCCCGCGGATCCATCCAGTTATTGGTGAACCCGGCGTCGCGCTTGTTTTCCGAGCAGATGAAGGTCTGTTCCTCAACGCGGGCAACGTCAGCGGGATCCGAGAACGCGGCGAAGGAGTTCGGGAAGAGATCCTGGTTGAGCCGGGTCAGGGTTCCGGCAGCAACAAGCTCGTCGGTAAGGCGGGTGTATTCCTCTTCGGACCCGTCAACCCAGTAGATGCGGTCCGGCTGAGTTAGCTCAGCAACCTCTTCGACCCATGCCAGCAGGCCGGCATGTGTGGTGGGTGCTTTCTCAAGCAGCGGCTTCTGCGCCAGATCGCCCATTGCAGTTCCCTTCCTCGGGTTCATCGGTGTGAGCTAAATGCTATGGTCCGGACCAGTGGAGTTTTTGGGGAGCTTGACTGACATCTGCCGTCACCAAAAGTGAATTCCGCGGAAAATCAAGGAATTATTGGCCCGAAATACCGGATTAAGTGACAAAGGTCACCTATACCGGTCTAGTTGCCGAGATTACAGTCCCTTCGATTTGGCATCCCGGCCAACCCTCGCGTAAAGTAATTCGAGGTTCGGGGAGAGCGGTTCTTCTCCCAGGACACGGAATGCGCCCATAGCTCAGCTGGATAGAGCGTCTGTCTACGGAACAGAAGGTCAGGGGTTCGAATCCCTTTGGGCGCACCAACAAGGTCCGCACCGGTTCGCCGGTGCGGACCTTTTTTGTACCGCCAGGCCCGGCGTCCCCGGCTAGGCTTTGCACATGATGCCCGACGCCACTGAGCGCGAATTTGATGTTGTTGTCATCGGCGCAGGCGCCGTAGGGGAAAACGTGGCCGGCCGCGTCGTGGAGGGCGGGCTCACGGCCGTGCTGGTGGAAGCTGAACTGGTGGGCGGTGAATGCTCCTATTGGGCCTGCATGCCGTCGAAGGCACTCCTGCGGCCCGGCACCGCGCTGCACGGGGCACAGACGACGCCGGGCGCCAAAGAGGCAGTCACCCGCACCCTCGACGCCGCCGCCGTCCTGGAACGCCGCAACTACTTCACTTCCAACTGGCAGGATGACAGCCAGGTCTCCTGGGTGGAGGACACAGGCATCGACCTGGTGCGCGGCCATGCCTGGCTGACCGAGCCGAAGGCCGTGGAGGTGGCAGGACTGGACGGAAACCGGCACCTGCTGCGGGCACGGCATGCCGTGGTACTCGCCACGGGCTCAACCCCCAACACCCCACCCATTGAGGGCCTGCAGGATGTACAGGTATGGGGAACCCGCGAAGCCACATCGGCGCGTGAGGTCCCCGAGCGCCTGACGGTATTGGGCGGCGGGGTGGCCGGTGCCGAATTGGCCCAGGCCTTCGCCCGGCTGGGTTCCAGCGTCACCCTGGTGGCGCGCAGTGGGCTGCTGCGCAATTTTCCGCCGGAGGCTTCGGCACTGGTGGCGGCAGGGCTGCGCGCGGACGGGGTGGAGCTTCGCTTGAACACCGCCACGGAACGCATCAGGGAGAACGACGACGGCACCCTCACCGTCAGCCTCGGCGACGGAACCGACGTGACGTCGGAGAAGGTCCTGGTTTCCACGGGCAGGCATCCGGCCCTCGAAGGCCTGGGCCTGGAGAGCGTGGGCTTCGACCCGGACGGTTCCGAACACCTTTCCCTCACAACGGACACGTCGGGCCTGGTCCAGGGAACTCCCGGAGAGGACCCCTGGCTCTACGCGGTGGGGGACGCCGCAGGCAAGAACCTCTTTACGCATCAGGGCAAGTACGAGGCCCGCGCCACCGGTGCCGCCATCGCGGCGCGCGCCAACGGCGAGCTGAAGGGAACCCCAGATGACTGGTCCCGCTATGCCCAGACGGCCAATCAGCATGCCGTGCCCAGCGTCGTCTTCACGGACCCGGAGCTGGCCAGCGTCGGACGCACCCTGCACGCAGCCAGGAAGGACGGGTACAACGCGTCCTCCGTGGAGCTGCCCATCCAGGTGGCCGGATCCTCGCTCCACTCGGAGAACTATGAAGGCTGGGCCCAGCTGGTGGTTGATGAAGACCGCAAGGTCCTTCTTGGCGCCACGTTCGCCGGCCCGGATGTTGCGGAACTGCTGCACGGGGCCACCATTGCCGTGGTGGGCGAGGTGCCGCTGGACCGCCTCTGGCATGCCGTCCCCTCCTACCCCACCGTCAGCGAGGTGTGGCTCCGGCTGCTGGAAAAGTATGGGCTTTGAGCCCTATTTGAACTGACCAGTCAGTTCGGTTAGCCTTGATGCAGATCATTTCTGTGAAAGGCAAGCCTTGCTCTCAGCACACCAGCTCCATGCCAAAGGACGCCGGGACCCGCTGCTTCCGCCAACCTCACTGGCCGTAGGCCGCGGCGAACTGCTGCTCGTTGCCGGCGACCGCCAGGACCAGCGCACCGCCCTGTCCCTCCTGCTCAGCGGGAGGATGAAGGCCGCCGGTGGACACGTCAGCTGGGACAACAGCGCCCGGACCAAGCAGCTCCGCCTGGCGGCAGCCCTGGTGGACTCCCCCGGTGTCAACGAACCTGAGGAACACCTCAGCGTCCGCGACCTGGTGACCGAGGACCTGGCCCTGATACCGCGCCGCTACCGCGGGGCACTGCTGAGCGGCCCCTGGCTCAAGGTCAACCGGTTCGAGGACATCGCTGGCCTGTGGACAGAACAGCTGGAACCGCAGCGGCGGCTTGAGCTCTTGACGGCGCTGGCCCTGGCCAACCCGCGCACGGACCTGCTGGTGGTTGACTCCCCGGACCGCCACAGCGCCGATGAGCACACCTGGCTGCCGCGCCTGCAGGAGCTGGCGTACGACGCCGGGCGTCCACTCGCCGTCGTGGCGGCCGTCAGTGCCGTCCCCGGCTCGTGGGACGGGCCGGTTGCTGTGATCGGCAATGCGGCGCCGGCAGCGGCCCCGGCCGCGGAAGCTGCGCCGGACCCGGACGACGCTGAAACCCCCGAAAACCAGGAAACCCCACTCGAAACCGAGGTTGCCAAGTGACTGTCCTGCGGCTGGCCCGCTCCGAACTCAAGCGCATGACCGGCGGGCTGCTGCCCAAGCTGACCATCCTGGCGCTGACCATGGTCCCGCTGCTCTACGGCGCGGTATACCTCTACGCCAACTGGGATCCGTACGGGCACCTCAACAACCTGGACGCCGCCCTGGTGGTGGAGGATACGGGCGCAACCACAGCCGACGGCACCCGCCTCGAGGCGGGGGCCAAGGTAGCGGACAGCCTGGTGGAAGGCAACGTTTTCCACTGGGTGCCCGTGGCCAGCTCCGCGGAAGCTGATGCTGGAGTGAGCAGCGGGCAGTACGCCTTCGCGCTGAAGATCCCCAAGGAATTTTCAGCCAACCTGGTGTCGCCCGGGAGCTTCGACTCCGCCAGCCAGGCCATGCTGAACGTGACCACGAACGATGCCAACAACTACCTCCTGAGCACCATCGTGGACAAGCTGACCACGGCCGTGCATTCCAGCGTTGCCAAGGAAGTGGGTGAGGAAACCGCCAACCAGCTGCTCACCGGCTTCGGCACCATCCACGGCAAGATGGTCCAGGCCGCGGACGGCGCCTCCCAGCTGGCCGACGGTGTGGCCACTCTCAGGGACGGAACCCTCACCCTCCACGAAGGGACTACGGCCTTGAGCAGCGGGGCGGACCAGCTGTACGCCGGCCAGCTGAAGCTGCGCGACGGCGCCAACCAACTGACCGACGGCGCCGGGCAGCTCAGCAGCGGCCTATCAGTCCTGAAGGACAAGACGGCCACCCTGCCCACGGATACCCAGACGCTCGCGTCCGGTGCCGCCCAGGTGGCTGCCGGGAACGCCCAGTTGAACGCGAAGGTCCAGGACGTGGCGGCACAGTTGGACGCAGCGGACCAAGGACTCCGCTCCAGGGTTGCGGAGTCCAACAACAGGCTGGTCGCTTCGGGCGTCCTGACCCAGGAGCAGGCGGACAAGGTCCTTGCCGATTTCGACGCCGCCGCGGCATCCAGTCCGGTGGCAGGCGCCAAGAGCAAAATCCAGACGGATGCGGCCCAGGTCCAGCAGCTGGCCAACGGTTCTGAAGCAGTCAGTGTTGGCGCGGCCCAGCTGGCTGCAGGGATGCCCGCCCTGAAGGACGCCATCGCACAGGCCTCGGCAGGGGCTGACCAGCTGCACACGGGGGCCGCGGCGCTGGCAGCCGGTGAGCAGTCCGCCGTCGACGGGGCCGCCGCCCTGGCGGACGGCGCACACAAGGTGGATGCCGGAGCGGCCCAGGTTGCCGATGGCGCGGGCCAGGCCGCCTCGGGCTCCCGCACGCTCGCCGATGAAATCGGGAAGGGCGCCGGCCAGGTCCCCAACCCGGACGACGCCCAGAAGAGCAACCTGTCCCAGGTCATGGCCGATCCCGTGGCCGTGAGCAACGTGTCGCAGGCCAAAGCCGGATCCTACGGCGCCGGCCTGGCCCCGTTCTTCCTCACGCTCGCCCTCTGGATCGGGATCTTCATGCTGGTCCAGGCCATGCGCCCCATTACGCAGCGGGCATTGGCCTCCAATGCGCCGTCGTGGAAGATCGCCCTGGGCGGGTGGCTGCCCTTCCTGCTGGTCTCAGTGGTGCAGGCATCGCTGCTGACCCTGGTGGTGGACGTGGCGCTGGGGCTGAACCCGGCGCACCCGATCCTGATGTGGCTGTTCATGCTGGCTGCCGCCATGGCATTCAGCGCGCTCATCCAGGGCGTGGTGGCGCTGCTGGGCTCGCCGGGCAAGCTGGTGGTGCTCATCCTGCTGGTCCTGCAGCTGGTGTCCTCCGGCGGCACGTTCCCGTGGCAGACCACGCCGCAGCCGCTGCACGTGGTGCACCAGGTCCTGCCCATGGGGTACGTGGTGACCGGGATGCGGCACCTGATCTACGGCGGCGACCTGTCCATGATTGTCCCCACCCTGGCGGGGCTGCTGGGCTACACGGTGCTGGGCGCGGCCATGTCCACGCTCGCGGTCCGCAAGAACAAATACTGGACCCTCAAGACACTGAAACCGGAGATCGCGGTATGAGCACCGAACCCACAGCCGCTGCCAAAGGGCTGCGGCCCGCCCGCACCAACGCCACCCGCCAGAAACTCTTCGATGCCTCCATGGAGCTGATCGGCGAGCGCGGGGCGGCAAGCGTCACGGTGGATGAGATCGCTGCTGCTGCCGGAGTCTCCAAGGGCACCGTCTACTACAACTTCGGCAGCAAATCGGAGCTGATTGCGCAGCTGCTGCGGCACGGTGTGGACATCCTCAAGGCGCAGCTGCTCGAGGCCGCCGACAGCCCAGGCACCGGCCGCGACCCCTTGCTGGCCATGGAAGCGATGATTGGCCAGGCCATGGACTTCATGGCGGACTACCCTTCCTTCGCCCGGCTGTGGGTCAGCGAGAACTGGCGGATTCCCAGCGAGTGGCAGGGCACCTTCTCGGTGCTGCGCGGCGAGCTCCTGGGAGTGATAGGCCAGGCCGTGGAAAGGGTGGCCGAGGCCTACCCCGTGGACGGTTCGGTGTCCAGGGGAAGCCTGGAGACCGCCATCTTCGGTGCCTGCTTTGTGGTGGGCCTGGACCGGCAGACCTACAACCCCGAGCGCACCCGGGACCAGAGCGTTGCAGCAATCATGGCCATCATGCGCGGCTACGTCCTCAGGGAACCCGCTTCTCGGGGATGATGGAGCACATGCGCCATACGGGGAAGAGCGGAAAGTTTGCGGTAATCTGCGGCATCGTCGCTGCAGGGCTGCTGGTGCTCACGGCCATGACACTGGCCGAGCCGGTCTTCATGGCGTTCCTCGGCGTCCTCGTCCTGGCCTACCTCGCCGCGCTTGCCGAGATCCTGGTCCGGCGGCGGCGGTTTGCCCTGCTGGCGGCGGGCGCCGGGACTGCCCTTGCCCTCGGCTTTTCCCTGGCGTTCCTCAGCACATGGGAACTGGCGTTCGACGGTCAGTCCTCGTTCCTGGGCACCCCGCTCCCCACTCACGACCCCGACAACTATTTCCTTGGCGCCGCCTGCGCGCTGGCCGGCACCTTCGGGATCCTCTTCCTGGGTGCTTTGTGGCCGGGACGGGGACGGAGCGCGGCGGCCCGCCGGCCCTCCGTCGCACGGCGCGGGAGTCCGCGGCCGGCGCGCCCTGCCGCCCCGCATCCCGGCAGACAGGCAACCGCCCCTCAACGGGCTTCCGTCACCCGCACCCCGCCCGGCGGCTCCCCGCCGGCCAAGCGCCCGTCGTCGTCCACCTCACCCTCCGCACGGACGGCACCCAGGCCCGGCAGCGGCTCCGCCTCCCGCCGCTGACGCCGCGCGCCTGCCACCGTGAGCACCGCCGTCGCCACTCCACCCAGGAGGAGCAGCCCGCCCGCCAATTCCGTTGGCGACGGCACCTCCGCGAGGACCAGCCAGGCAGCGCTCATGCCCACCACCGGGACCAGCAGGGTGAACGGCACAACGGTCGACGACGGGTGGCTGGCCAGGAGCCGGTTCCAAATTCCGTAGCCCACCAGTGAGGCGAAAACAGCGGTGTAGAGGGCGCTGAGCATGGTTGGCACCTGAATGGTGGACAGCGAGTTCCACACAGTGTCCGGCCCGTCAACGAGCACCGACAACGCTCCCAGCGGGAGCGGCACCACGGCCCCCGACCAGACCACCAGCCCCAGACCCGAGGAGGCCTTGGCCTTCCGGGCAATGACATTTCCGGCCGCCCAGGACAGCGCCGCCGCCAGGACGATGACCAGCGGCAGGAGCGGCGCCACCGCACTCCGTCCCACGGCCACCAGGCCGAGTCCTGCGACGCCAAGTCCAACACCTGCCAGCTGGCGCATGGTGGGCCGCTCGTTCAGGAACACCGCGGCCAGCAGGACGGTCAGCAGCACCTGCGCCTGCAGGACCAGCGACGCGAGACCTGCCGGCATGCCGAGCGCCATGGCCAGGTAGAGGAGGCCGAACTGCCCGGCACTCATGAAAAGGCCGACGCCGACAATGGCCTTCCAGCCCACCTCCGGCTTCCTGACGAAGAAGATCCAAGGGACCACCACCAGGACGAAGCGCAGGGCAACAAACAGCAGGGGCGGAAAGTTTTGGCCGCCGGCGTGGAGCCCGATGTCGATGGCCACGAAATTCAGGCCCCACAGCAGGGCGACGAGAACGGCAAGGAGGGAATCGCGGAGGGTCACGCTCTTACTCTGGCAGAGCGGCAAATGAAGCACCAGCGCTTTATTCGGCGTTCAATCATGTACCTTTGCTTCATGATTGACATAGGGTCCTTACGGGCGCTCGCGGCCATTGAGCAGCACGGCACCGTTATCGCCGCCGCGGAAGCCATGGGGTTCAGCCCGTCAGCCGTCTCCCAGCAGGTGAAGAAGCTGGAGAAAGAGGGCGGCTTCGCTGTCCTGGAACGCCGCGGCCGGGGAGTCCTGCTGACCGAGCGCGGACTGGCCCTGGCGGCGTATGGGCGGCGCATCCTCTCGGAGCTGGAGGAGCTGGAGTCCACACTGATGGCCGACCCCGCCAAGCCGAGCGGCAGCCTGCGGGTGGTTTCCTTTTCCACTGCCTGCCGCGGGCTGGTGGGCCCCATGCTGGCCGAGGTGGGGAAATCGGGGGCAGCGCTGGATATTTCCGTCCTGGCCGAGGACCCGCGGGAGGCCGTGGCCCGGGTTGCCAACGGCGAAGCCGACCTGGGCCTGGTGCACAACTGGAATTCCGTGCCGTTGGTCATCCCGGAGCACCTCACGCTGGAGTGGCTATGCGAGGACGTGGCGGACGTCCTGGTCCACCGCGGGCATCCACTCGCCCAGCAGACGGAGGTTGAACCTGCACAGCTCGTGGACGAGCGCTGGATCAGCACGCCGGCAGGGGCGATTTGCAACGAAGCCCTGCTGCGGATCTTCGCAGACCTGGGGCGGGTCCCCGACATCAGGGTTTACGACCCCGATTTTGCGACCCATATCGCTTTTGTGGAGCAGGGGGTGGCTGTAGCGCTCGTGCCGCGCCTGGGGCGCCCGGCGCTGCCTCCGGACGTCGTCGCCATCCCTGTGGTCAATCCGGTCCAGGCGCGGCAAGTGGGACTCGTTCACCGCAGGACCATGACTGCCAGTCCCGGCATCAGGCACGTTGCGGGAATTCTGCGGGAGATCGCGGGCAGTGGGACCGGGACCGGCGGGCCGGACCACAGTGCGACTCTGTCTAGTGGGCCCGTATCTAGTGGGCCCGGGGCACCGCAAACCGCGTGATCCTGGCGTCCTGGCCGTCGAGTTCCGCCCACGGCTTCTCTGTCTCCAGGACGGTGAGCGCATTGGTGGGAAAGCGGGTGGCGGCGTCCATGTAGGCGTCGTGGTCGGAATCGCGTGAGGCGAGGTGCATGGCCAGGTCCTGCACGCCGGGCAGGTGCGCGATCAGCATCAGCGTGGTCACGGTGTCCGGAACATGGTTGACCACAGTGAGCATCCGGAGGGCCGACGCCGCATAGAGTCCGTCTTCGAGCTTGGGCGTGGGGGCCTTGTCGCCGAGTTCAGAGCAGACCCAGGTGCAGGTCTGACGGGTGCGCAGGGCGCTGGAGCACAGGATGAAGTCCGGGACGATGTTGTGCTTGAGCAGCCAGCGGCCGGCCAGCGGCGCCTCCCGGTGCCCGCGCTCTTCCAGGGGCCGCTCGTGATCGGCCACCCCGCCGGGCCAGTCAGCCTTGGCGTGCCGCATGATCACAAGGCGTCGAACATGGTGCGAACTCATGGCCCAAGCCTAGCGCCAGCAAAAGCAGAGGGGCCCCGCCAAGACCCAAAGCCAGACTCCGTCACGCCAGGCACGTTTTCACCAACACCCAAGACCAAGATCACCGGAATCCCGGGCCCCGGCAGCAGACCACAGCCCGAAAACATGCCCACAGTGACACGAGGATCCCCAGCTGCGAAGGCAAAGTGCCCTGAGAGCCCCAACGCCGAAAGGCGGGATGTCCCGACAGCGCCGTTGTTGCTGGGCCCACGCCGCCCGGGTTCCCTGGCCGAGCTTGCGAGGCGAGGGAGGCGAGGGAGGCGGTGGGGCGGAACGAGCGCAGGCGCCGAGGGATGCCTTGCGAAAGCGAAGGCGCCCACCAAGAGGGCAGGCGCCTTTTGCGCGCAGTGAGGAGCTAGATCGAGTACTCCGGAGCGGCCCAGACAACAACTTCCGGGTGCTCGTAGAAACGGTAGCCCTGGCCGCGGACGGTGCGGACGGTGTTGGCGAGGCGGCCCAGCTTGGAGCGGAGGCGGCGGATGTGGACGTCGATGGTGCGCTCGTTGGGCACTTCTTCGGCGTTGCGCCACAGTCCTTCGAGGAGCTCGTCGCGGCCCACGGTGCGGGTGCCGTTTTCGACGAGGTAGTTGAGGAGCTCGAACTCCTTGAAGGTCAGGTTCAGGGATTCGCCGTCGAGGTGGACTTCGCGGCGGGCGAGGTCGATGAGCACACCGGAGGGGCGCGGTTCCTGCGGCTGGGCGGGGCGCGGGGTTTCGGTGCGCTGGCGGGAGTTGACGGTGGGGTCGCCGAAGGTGGAACGGACGACGTCGAGCGCGGAACCGGGGGTTCCGGCGGGGGCTACTGCCACAGCGGCGTAGCTCTCGGCGCCGGAGACCAGCGACTGAGCGTAGGCACGGATTTCCTGTGCGAGCTTGGCGATGGAGGTTCCGGCTGCCGCGGCGGTCTCCTCGTCGATGCCCATGTAGAGCACGAAGCCGCGGGCCACGTTCTCGTTGGCTACCGGGCGGACTGCGTTTGGGCCGGCCACTACAGGGGTAGGGGCAGTAACGGGTGCGGACTCTGCGGGGTGCACGGCGCGGAGCTGGCCGTAGGAGTTGGGGTTATATCCCTGCGGGGCGAAACCCTGGCCGGGGAAGCTGCTGCCGGACGTGGAGGGAGCGAGCGACGGGCGCGGACCGAAGCCGGGACGAAGGCCGGAGGGCTGTCCTGCCTTGGCGGCGTTACGGACTGAGATGTGGACGTATCCGGATGCAACTGACATGTGTGGTTACCTCAATGTGAAATGGCCGTCTCCACGGCTCGAATGCTGGCTTCCCCGTCACGCGGACCGGGAGGGGCGCCCGACGCTGGGCTTGGGGGCGAATGCCTAAGAACTTCGGTGGGTGGGAAGGTCAGGCGTGCATTCGACAACAGCGCATGTCGGCAGCAGCTGATGTGCTGGGCCAATATTCTGCGGCTGCAGGTGCTGTTGAGTTCTTGTTCACATTGGAAGTGTGCAGCGTAACAATGCCAACTTGCAAGTAACAATGGACCGGATCGTCCGCATCGTGAGACAAATCGTGGAATTGTGCCGCAGATCACTATTTCGGAACAGGGAAATTTTTTTGCTGCTTATCCGGAAAAGGGGCTTGCATTGCACTCATTCCCGAATTTTCTTCGCAGAAGTCTTACGTGGTCGAATTCCGCCGAAATTCAACCGTTTGACATAGAATCGGCCTGACCGGGGGCCCTCCTGTCCAGCCGACGTCCCGTCTCCTGCTGGTTTTTTGGGCTCGAGCGTCCTGCGATGCCCATCGCAGGGGCAACCATTGGGCGGTGCGCGTCAGTTGCTGCTGGTGCGCGAGCCCGGGACGGTGGTGGGACCGCCGTCCATCCCCGTGCCGCCAGCCATGCCGCCGTCCACGCCGCTTTGGCCGCCAGGGCCCATCATGCCGCCCTGCCCGGTCATGCCGCTTTGCCCTCCCGGTCCGGACTGGCCGGTGGCACCTGTGCCCAGGCCGTTGTTGGTGGAAGCAGCAGCCGTCCCGTTTCCGGCGGCGTTCGGCAGCTGGCCGTCTGCCGGCGTCGTGCCCCACCCTGGGGAAGGCGAACCGGGAGCGGCTGCCCCCCAGCCCTGTGCGGGCTGCCCCTGTGGAAACTGTTCCTGCGTGGGCTGATCGTGTGCGGCCGGTTCCTGGCCGCCGCCGGGCTGGCTGGCCGGGACGCCCCACTGCCGGCTGGGGCTGTGCGGCAGGCCAAGCCAGCCTGTGACCGGCCGGGCCCGCAGGGGAAGGGCCAGCCGCTGCCTCCGTCCCAGGTGGCTAGGCTGGACCTCACAGCTGGAACACAGCAATGGCAAAGCCTTGGCAAACCGACAGATCGGAGAGTTGTCCCATGGCATCCCCGCACTCCATGACCAACAACCTTCCCCAGCTCACCCACCCGGACGGCTCCCCTATCCGTGCCCTGGTGGTGGATGACGAGCCGAGCCTGTCCGAACTCATGAGCATGGGCCTGCGCATGGCGGGCTGGTCTGTGGCCGTGGCCGCAGACGGACCCGCCGCCGTGAAGCTCGCCAAGGACTTCCATCCGGATGTCCTGGTGCTGGACGTCATGCTGCCGGGGTTCGACGGCGTGGAGCTGCTGGGCAGGATCCGCGCCTTTGCGCCGGAGGTGCCTGCGCTCTTCCTGACAGCCAAGGACGACGTCCAGGACCGCATCGTGGGACTGGCCGCGGGCGGGGACGACTATGTCACCAAACCCTTCAGCATGGAGGAAGTCCTGCTGCGCCTGCACCGCCTGGTGCAGCGTTCCGGGGTGGCGGCGATGGATACCGCCGAACTGGTGGTGGGCGACCTGGTGCTCAATGTGGACACCCGGGAAGTTACCCGTGCCGGGGAAGGGATCCAGCTGACGGCAACCCAGTTCGAGCTCCTCCGCTACCTGATGGAGAACCCCAAGCGCGTGGTCAGCAAGGCCCAGATCCTGGACCACGTGTGGGATTACGACTTCGGCGGCCAGGCGAACATCGTGGAACTGTACATTTCCTACCTGCGCAAGAAGATCGAAGCCAACCATCCGCCGATGATCCACACTGTGCGCGGAGCGGGCTACGTCATCAAGCCTGCAGACTAGCCAAAGGAAACGCGTGTCTCTTTCCGGTGTCCCCCGGCCCACCGGCCGGTCCTGGTTCAACCCCTCCACCTGGCACCTCCGCACCCGCCTGATCCTGCTGTCCATGGCCCTGCTGGTGGCCATCTCAGGCGCGATCGGGGTGGTCAGCTACGCCTCCATGGACGTGGTCCTCACCAACCAGTTGGACAACCAGCTGATGCAGGCTTCCCGCGGGCGGCCACCGGAGGGCAACCCGTCCGGACGGCCTGACCCGCTCGACGCGCGCGGTCAAAGCGTGGGCACGCTTAACGCACGCGTGATCAACGGCCAGATCAGCCGGGAGGCAGGCTTCCTGTCTTCCGACGCGACGCGCATGGCCCTGACTTCCTCGGATGTGGCGGCCCTGCAGGCGCTCCCCCATAATGGCGTGCCGGTGGACCGCGAGCTGTCCAATGGCGATTACCGGCTGATGGCCACCGAGACGCCGTACGGCGACGTGGTGATCACGGGCCTCCCACTGGCCACGAAGAAAGCCACCGAAGCCTCACTGGTGCTCACCATGGTGCTGGTCTCGCTGGGCGGGCTGGTCCTGATCGGCCTGGTTGGCACCGCCTTGATCCGCCGGACAATGCGCCCCTTGGAACAGCTGTCCGACGTCGCCACCAAGGTTTCCAAGCTGCCCCTCGACGCCGGCGAGGTGGCGCTCGCCGTCCGTGTGCCACCGTCGGCCGCCCATCCCAATACGGAAGTGGGCAGCGTGGGCCACGCCCTGAACCTGATGCTGGACAACGTCTCCCGGGCGCTCGAAGCCCGGCAGCGCAGCGAGATGAAGGTGCGCCAGTTTGTTGCCGACGCCTCGCACGAGCTTAGGACGCCGCTGACCGCCATTCGCGGGTACACCGAGCTGATGCGCATGACCGAGACCCTCACCGAGGACGGCCGGAAGTCGCTGGGGCGGGTGCAGAGCCAGTCCGAGCGCATGACCGCACTGGTGGAGGACCTGCTGCTGCTGGCCCGCCTGGATGAGGGCAAGGCAACCGAGACCACCGATGTGGACCTTTCCCAACTGGTGATCGAAACGGTCAGTGATGAAAAGGTCATGGCTTCAGACCACACCTGGCAGCTGCAGCTGCCCAACCAACCCGTTACCGTCCGCGGTGACACCACGCAGCTGCACCAGGTGCTGGCCAACCTGCTCTCCAACGCCCGGAAGCACACACCGGCCGGCACCACCGTGACCACCGGCTTGATGCGCTCCGCAGACGGGAGCGTGGTGGTCACGGTCACCGATGACGGGCCCGGCATCCCCGCCGAATTCCAGGGCAGCATCTTTTCGCGCTTCACCCGGGCTGACGCCGCCCGCTCCGGCTCCGAGGGCTCGTCCGGCCTGGGCCTGTCCATCGTGGAGTCCATCGCCATGGCCCATGGCGGCACCGTGGAACTGGTCTCCCGGCCGGGCAGGACCGAGTTCGCCGTCCGCCTTCCCGCTGCGGGCCCCGCCACGCCCTGATCGCGACGGCGGGGCAAGACTACACAGGCACGTCACAGGTTGCGCCTAAAGCTCTCAAATCCGGCGGCGCCACTCTTGATGCATGACGCTCACCGACTCCCCTTCAGGAACCCTGCAGGACGCCGCGGTGGCGTCGCCGGACCTTCCCTTCCGAGCGCATGCCGTGCGGCGGGCCCCCGTGGACACCCGCACCGCCGTCCCCGTCCTCGATGTCACCGTTCCCGTCTTCAACGAGGAACGCGACCTTGAGGAATGCCTCCGCAGGCTCCACTCGCACCTGGTCGACACCTTCCCCCACAGCTTCCGGATTACCGTCGCAGACAATGCCAGCACGGACGGAACCCTGAAAATCGCTGAGCGGCTGGCCCGGGAGTTTCCCGAGCTCGTCGTGGTCCACCTTGACGAAAAAGGCCGCGGGAACGCCCTGCGCAACGTGTGGCTGGCCTCCCCGTCACCGGTCCTGGCCTACGTGGACGTGGACCTTTCCACCGACCTCGCTGCCCTGCCCCCGCTGCTGGCGCCCCTGATTTCCGGGCACTCGGACCTGGCCATCGGCACCCGGCTGACCCGCAACTCCCGCGTGATCCGTGGGCCCAAGCGGGAGTTCATTTCACGCAGCTACAACCTGATGCTGCACTCCTTCATGGGCGCTCGGTTCAGCGACGCACAGTACGGGTTCAAAGCGATCCGCGCCGACGTCGCCCAGCAGATCCTGCCCCACACTGTGGACACGTCCTGGTTCTTCGACACCGAGCTTTTGGTCCTCGCCGAACGTTGCGGCCTGCGCGTCCACGAAGTCCCCGTCGACTGGATTGACGATCCAGACTCCAGCGTGGATGTGGTCCGCACGGCACTTTCCGATGTCCGGGGAATGGCCCGGCTCACCCGTGACCTGGTCTTCGGCCGCATTCCGGTGCCGGAGCTGCGGGCGGCCCTGGCACGGGGCCCGGTTCCCGCGTCGTCACGGGCGCATGAGCAGACAGCCGCCAGCAGCCTCTTCGGCCAGCTGGTCCGCTTCGCCGCCATCGGCGCCGCTTCAACCCTGGCATACCTGCTGATCTTCGTATCCTGCCGGGGTTTCATGGATCCGCAGTTGGCCAATTTCCTGGCGCTGCTGGTCACCGCCGTGGCCAACACCGGCGCCAACAGGCGTTTCACGTTCGGGATCCAGGGCGGCAACCCGGTCCGGCACCACTTCGAGGGGTTGATCGTGTTCGGCCTGGGCCTGCTGCTCACCTCGGGAGCACTCGCCCTGGTACACCGGACGACGACGACCGACCGGTGGGTGGAAGTCCTCACCGTTGTGGCGGCGAACCTAGCGGCCACGGCGGCCCGGTTCCTGCTGTTCCGGCTGTGGGTGTTCCGCGGCAACAGCAGCAACAGGGCCACGAAAGACACCACCCCTTCCAGAGAAACGGCAGCATCATGACCTCCACCGTCTCCCCCGCAGACGCCGGTTCAGCCGCCGGCCGGCAACCCTCGTCATCCGGACACGCGGTGTCCATGACCGGGTCGGCTGTGCCGCGATCCCGCTGGACCCGCTACACCTTAGGCGTCCAGCCCCGCTGGGTACGGCCTTCCGCCGCAGGGCTCCTGGTGGCCACGGCGGTCCTGTACCTCTGGAACCTGGCAGCAACCGGTTACGGAAACTCGTTCTATGCTGCAGCCATCCAGGCCGGCACCAAGGACTGGACCGCGTTCCTCTTCGGCTCGCTGGACGCCGGCAACGCCATCACCGTGGACAAGCCGCCGGCAGCACTGTGGATCCCCGCCCTTGCAGGGCGCATCTTCGGATTCTCGCCGCTGAGCATGCTGGTTCCGGAGGCACTCATGGGGGTGGCCGCCGTCGGCTTCCTCTACCTGGCCGTCAAGCGCGTTTCCGGACCGGCTGCAGGCCTGCTCGCCGGCGGCGCCCTGGCGCTGACGCCGGTGGCTGCGCTCATGTTCAAATTCAACAACCCGGACGCCATGCTCACCCTCTGCCTGGTGTTCGCTGCCTACTTCACCACCCGCGCCATCGAACGGGCGGGATGGAGGTGGCTTGTCGCTGCGGGGGCCGTGATTGGCCTGGCATTCCTCACCAAGATGCTGCAGGGCTTCCTGATCGTCCCTGCGCTGGGACTCGCCTACATTTGGGCCGCCCCCACCTCGATCGGGCGCCGGCTGGCGCACCTGCTGGGCGCATTGGGTGGAATCTTGGTGGTTGCCGGCAGCTACATCGCCCTTTTCCAGCTGACGCCGGCCTCCGAGCGGCCGTACATGGCCGGGTCCAGCACCAACAGCTTCCTGGAACTGACCTTCGGCTACAACGGTCTGGCCCGCATCACCGGTTCCGGCGAGGGCATGCCCGGCGGCGGAGCAGGGGATACTGCCGGCGGATCCGGAGGCGGCTTTGGCGGCGGGAACGCCGGATTCGGCGGGACTGCGGGCCTGCTGCGGATGTTCGGCACCAGCTTTGGCGGCGAAGTGTCCTGGCTGCTGCCTGCCGCCCTGGTCCTGCTGGTGGCGGGCCTGTGGTTCACCCGCCGGGAACTCCGCACCTCCCGTGTGCGTGCGGCACTGATCCTGTGGGGCGGCTGGCTGCTGGTCACCGCGGGCGTCTTCAGCTTCATGAGCGGCATCGTTCACCCGTACTACTCGGTAGCACTGGCACCGGCGGTCGCAGCGCTGGTGGGCATCGGCAGCGTGGAACTGTGGCGCGGCCGGGATTACTGGCCGGCCCGGACCCTCCTGGCCGCCGCCATCCTTGGCACCTCCATCTGGTC
Source organism: Arthrobacter sp. SLBN-112 (assembly GCF_006715225.1). Lineage (NCBI taxonomy): Bacteria > Bacillati > Actinomycetota > Actinomycetes > Micrococcales > Micrococcaceae > Arthrobacter > Arthrobacter sp. SLBN-112. Next base: position 1,800,852 of record NZ_VFMU01000001.1, on the reverse strand, counting down.
CACCGTCCTGCTGGGCCGCGACGCGTCGTGGCTCCCCTGGCTTCGCGTCACCATCATCGCCCTGGGTGTCCTGGCGGCCGCCGCACTCCTCCTCCGCCTCGACACACTGGGCACCTCCGGACGGTTCCGGCGGGCCGGCGCGGCCGCCGTCGTCGTCGTATCCCTCCTGGCCGGAGGACTCGGAACCGGCGCGTGGACCCTTGCCACCGCTGCCTCCGCCCACTCAGGCTCCATTCCGACGTCGGGGCCCGCGGGTTCGGCTGCGGCTGGCTTCGCTGGCCGCGCCGCCAGTTTCCGCGGCGACCGGGCTGACGGCACGGATGCTGCCGCGGACCCGGCTACCGGGGCTGATGGTTTTGACGCTGCCAACGGCTTTGACGGCGGTCCCGCTGGTGCGGGCGGCCCTGGTGGTGCGGGTGCACCGGGTGAAGGAACGGCAGATGCCGCAGTAACGGCTCTTCTGGCGGGCACCACCACAAAATGGTCGGCGATTGTGTCCGGCGCCAGCCAGGCAGCCAGCCTGGAACTCGCCACAAACACGAACGTCATTGCCATCGGCGGCTGGAACGGCGGCGACCCATACCCCACGCTCGCCGAGTTCCAGGCCATGGTGGCCAAGGGAGAGATCGGCTACTTCATCGAAGGCGGGGGCATGGCCGGAGGCGGTATGGGCGGGGGCGGCCGGGGCGGCAACTCCGAGGTGGCTGCGTGGGTCCAGGCCAACTTCCAGGCCCGGGCCGTAGGCAATTCCGCCGTGTACCAACTCACCCGGCAGCACGCAGGGCCAGGTAACGGTCCGGCATTTGGTGAGTTGCCGAAATGACCTAACCCGCGGCAAGTTCCGCAATTCGACGCGCTGGTCATCGTGACTTCCGTTACCTAAATGTGACTTTGCAGTGTTCTTCCTGTACCGTCGATTGGGTGCGGTCCCCGTTCGGGCCGCATATCCCGGGTTGACGCCAAGCTCTGCCGCTTCCCCGGATTCCGATTGAGCTACGGCAGAGGCGGGGGACCCACCGTCCCGGGCACTGAATGCCCTTGGGGTTAAGCCAGTACGTGATCTTTCCGTACAGCCGGATGCCCTCATCCGAACCCGACAGCTAACTCCGCAGGTGTGAGAGGCGATCAATCATGTCCAAAAACACGGCAGAAGCACGTCTGCTGCAGGCCAACGCTAAACACCGGGCCAAGCAGCAGGCAAAGAAGACCACCCTGGGCCAGCGCGCGGCCGTCCTTGCAGCATCCTGTGCGGTGCTGGTGGGGGTGGGCGCGGCAGGACAGGCCACCAGCAGCATGACTCCGGCGTCGTCCACCGGGTCCAACTCTTCCACTGCTGCGTCAGACGCTCAAATGAGCATCGAGAAGAGCGAAATCCGTTCCAACCCTGCAGCGAGCCCGGCTCCCGCCGAGATCAGCGTGGCACCGCAGGCAGCGGAACCAGCCCCCGCTGCAGCACCGGCAGCGCCCGAAGCGCCGGCCCCTGCCCCGGCGCCCGCTCCCGAGCCTGCCCCCGCACCTGAGCCGGCTACCGTCGTCGCGGTTAACGATCCCGCCGGCGCCCAGGCGTACGCCGCCAGCCAGCTGGGGACCTTTGGATGGGCACCGGACCAGATGCAGTGCCTGCAGACGCTGTGGACCAAGGAATCGGACTGGACCACCACGGCCACCAATGCCAGCAGCGGGGCATACGGCATTGTCCAGTCCCTGCCTGCCGAGAAGATGGCCAGCGCCGGCGCGGACTACCTTACCAACTACCGCACGCAGATCAACTGGGGCCTGGATTACATCCAGGAGCGCTACCAGTCGCCTTGCGGTGCGCTGAACTTCCACCTGGCGCACAACTGGTACTAGGAACCGCTCCCCCGGCGGCAGCGCCGCCGGGGCGAACCTTCCGCTGAATCTCCCCATCTATGGCGGCGCCAACGGCGCGTCCCCGGCCACCCGCCGTCGGCCGCCTTGCCGGAGCGGCAGACCAGGGGAATTCCAGCGCCTTCCGCGGGCCGCATCATCATTATGCGGCCCGCGGTTGGGTTAACCCGCGTTTTGCCCGGCGTCCTGAACGGTGCCCTGAGCAGTGTCCTGTCCGGCCTCCTGACCGGCGTCCTGTCCGGTGTTCCGCCACGGGATGTACTGGACGGCCCACTTGTTTCCGTCCGGATCGGCGAAGTAGACGAAGTGGCCCCAGTCCTGCACGTCCACGTCGCTGACATCCACGCCGTTGTTTTTCAGGTGGTCATGCGCAGCTTTGATGTCGTTGACCACCAGCTGCAGGTTGGAACCCGTGCCGGGAGGGGCGTCGGTGAGGCCTTCGCCGATGCAGATGGAGCAGGCCGAACCCGGCGGCGTCAGCTGCACAAAGCGGATGGAGTCCGAGGGCCGCTCGTCGAAATCAGCGTTGAAGCCCACTTTGTTGACGTAGAAGTCCTTAGCACGGTCAACGTCGGACACGGGGAGAAAAACAAGCTCGAGTTTCCAGTCCATCCGCACAGGTTAGCGGCGGGAACTGTATTGAAAAAGGGTGAAATCTACCCGGCGATGCCGTAGAGGCGGTCGCCGGCGTCGCCCAGGCCCGGTACGATGTAGGACTTCTCGTTGAGCTTCTCGTCGATTGAGGCCAGGACGATGTGCACGTTGGCCCCTGACAGTTCCTCTTCCAGCCGGGCCAGGCCCTCCGGGGCGGCCAGCAGGCAGATGCAGGTGACATCGGATGCGCCACGCTTGAAGAGGAACTTAATGGCTTCGCGCAGGGTTCCGCCGGTGGCCAGCATGGGGTCCAGGACGAAGACCTGGCGGCCGGTGAGGTCCTCCGGCAGGCGCTCGGCGTAGGTGATGATGTCCAGCGTTTCCTCATCCCTGGCCATGCCCAGGAAGCCCACCTCGGCAGTGGGAACGAGCTTGGTCATGCCCTCCAGCATGCCCAAACCCGCGCGGAGGATGGGAACCACCAGCGGGGTGGGTTTGGTGAACGCGGTGCCGATGGTGGTGCTGACCGGCGTCTGGATGGTGACCGGCTCGGTGCGGACCTCCCGCGTTGCTTCGTATGCCAGCAGGGTCACCAGCTCTTCCGTCAGCTGGCGGAAGACCGGCGACGGCGTGTTCTTGTCCCGCAGGACGGTGAGCTTGTGGGCGACCAGGGGGTGGTCAACAACGAGAGTGCGCATCCCTCAAAACTATCACCCGGCGCTGCCCTTCCCACGTCCGGAAGATCCGCCGTCGTGCAATTCCTCGGCCACCACGTCGCGGACAATGGGACGGTCGAACGACGGCGCCGCGCCGATGTGTTCGCGCCTGCGGACCAGGTGGAACAGCCGGTGGGCCAGGATGACGATGGCCACCCAGGCCAGTCCCAGGATCCAGCCGGCCATGACGTCGGTCAGCCAGTGGTGGCCCAGGAACACCCTGCTCAGGCCCATGGCGATGATGAAGAGGGAACCGGCGGTGATGGCACTGACGCGCACCCGCATCGTATGGAACTGAAGGCAGATGAGGTAGATCACCAGGCTAATGACCACGGTGGTGTTCAAGGTGTGCCCGCTGGGGAAAGAGGGCGAATCCTCGTAGGGGGGAACGGCGTCAGCATGGTCCGGGCGGGTACGGCCCACCAGCTTCTTGCCGAAGGTGGTGGCGCTGACCGACGCTGCCGCTGCGCCGCCGATCAGGATCAGGGGGCGCCAGTTCCGGCTGAGGAAGGTCAACCATGCCGTGAGGATGCTGGCGAGGATGGGCATCCCGATGCCGCCGCCGATGTTGGTGAACCCCGTGGCAACCGCATCGAGCCAGGGGCTGCGCAGGGTCTCGGCGAACCCCAGGGCAGGTTTGTCCAGGTTGGCCAGCCCGGCGGAGTCCACCACGTCGTCATAGACCTCGGACCCAAGCAGCGCCAGGGACACGATGATCACACCGCCCACCAGAATGGTGAGGATCAGCGCCGCGTACGGTTTGAACCAAGTACCTAAGCGGTCCCGAAGAGTGTCCATGGTGCCTCCCGGCATCGGCAAGTAACCTGACTAACCCCGAAACTATCATTGAGCCATGCGGTTGCCCGAAAAGAAACACGATGCCTGGATGGGCCTTGCCCTGGCGCAGGCCCGCCGGGCGCTCGCCACAGAGGATGTGCCCATCGGCGCCGTGGTCATAGGGCCCGACGGCGATGTGCTGGGTTCCGGACGGAACCAGCGGGAGGAACTGGGCGACCCCACAGCCCACGCCGAGGTGGTGGCCATCAGGGAGGCTGCCGCGCGACTGAAGGAGAGGGCACGGCTCGATGGCGGCAAGGGCGACGGCTGGCGGTTGTCCGACTGCACCCTGGTGGTCACCCTGGAACCCTGCGCCATGTGCGCGGGCGCGATTGTCCTGGCCCGGATCCCCCGCGTTGTCTTTGGGGCCTGGGACGAGAAGGCCGGTGCCGCAGGATCCGTATTCGACATCCTCCGGGAACGCCGGCTCAACCACTGGGTTGAGGTGTACCCCGGGGTCCGCGAGGAAGAGTGCGCGCTGGTGCTGCGGGAGTTTTTCGCGGCGCACCGGAGCATCCGCTAGCGCTGTTGCCGCTCTCCTTGGTCATCGCGTCCCTCGAGGAGGGCCAGCACGTCCTGAGCCGTTTTGCCCCATCCCGGCAGCCTGGTCCGCGCATCAACCGCAGCTGTCCGCCAGCTTTCGCGCGTCCTTTCATCCACCAACCACTCGCGCATGGCGTCGGCCAGCAGGCCGGGACTCTCCTGTCCCCCGGCTGGAAGGAAAAGCGCTGCCCCCGGAAGGCTGGGTTCGCCGTCGTCCGTTGCCAGTCCGGCCATCCCCAGCGCCTCCACGGCCCCTGTCCCTGACCGGACCAGTACGGGGATGCCGTGGGCCAGGGATTCAGTGACAGCCATGCCGAAGGCTTCCACCCGTGATACCAGCAAGCTCAGGTCCGTGCGCGCCCATTCAGCCTCAAGGGCTTCGCCGCTGAGTTCGCCGGTGAGCTGGACCCGCTTGCTGAGTCCGTTGGCCGTAATAAGAGCCCGGACCTGCTGCGCGTAGTCCGGGTCCGCCTGGTCTGAGCCCACGAGCGATGCCGTCCAGGCAAGGTCCTGAATGTGCCTCAGGGCCTCCACCGTCAGCAGCTGATCCTTGTTAGGCAGCAGTGCGGCGACCACCGCCACGTGCGGGGGTGTGGATCCGTGTGCCTGTGGTGCGGGATTGGCTCCGGGAAGGACAACTTCCGCCCGCGGAAGCCCTCTCTCCACGAGGAACGACGCTGAAGAGCTGCTGGTGCAGATCACACCCGTTGCCGCGCGGAGAGCCCTGGCTTCACGTTCCAGTGCTGCAGCCCCGGAACTTTCCTCAACGAGCATATGCACCAGAATCCATGTTTCGCGCCCTGCCTTCGCCGCGAACTCCAGTTCATCCGGGGCGCCCACCGCTACCAGCCCATCCACAATGGTCACTGCCTGCCCCGGGCCCTCCCCCGGTCCCCATGCCCCGAGGGAGGTGCCCAGCCGGCGCCGGTCCTTCGCACCGGCGTCCGGCCAGTTGCCCTCCACGGCGACCACTTCGACCTGGATGCCACGTTCCTGCAGCCCGGCAACCAGGCGCGCATTGTAGACGTTGCCGCCTGAGCTGTGGTGGATGTTGCCGGGGACCAGCAACCGGATGGGGCGCATGGCTAGGCGGTGAGGTCCAGGGAGTAGGTGGCCCAGGCGTCCGGGTTCTCGCGCAGGGTGACGTCGATTCCTGCGAGTTCGCGGCCGTCGTCGGTGTCCTCGATCTGTGCGGCCACCTTCCGGGCGATGTACTCGGCCAGGGCTTCCGTGGTGCTGAGCTTGCCCTCGAAATCCGGGTGCTCGTCCAGGTTGCGGTAATTCAGTCCGGCGAGCACTTCCTCGATGATGGTTCCGGCCGCGCCGATGTCCAGGACGATCGCGTCGGCGTTCAGGGCGCGACGGCGGAAAGCCACCTCGGCGACGAAGGTGGCCCCGTGCAGGCCTTGGGCGGGACCGAAAGCCTCACGGGGAAGGCTGTGGGCAATCATGAAGTGGCGGCGGATGGTCAGGCTGAACATGGGTTACCTCAAGTTTTCCGGGTTGTGGGCAGCTGGGCCGCTCTCGCTGGCGGGGTACTCAACGACGTGGCACAGTGCTTCCAGGCTGCCATCTGCCAGGCTCTGGACCACACTGGGCAGGTTCTCAAACCGGGACGATCCGGTCAGGAATGCATCGAAGACGGGGTCCTTGAGCAGCGAAACAGCCAGGTCCAAGCGGTCCGCATTGCTGCGGCGGTGTCTGCGTGCACGTGCCACCATGCCCACCTGGCTCGCTCTGATGGACAGCCGCCTCGCGTGGAAGTCCTCCCCCAGCGGCACAGTGACCTCCCGGTTGGCGTACCAGGACATTTCGATGACCTCGCCTTCATCGCCGGCGAGCTGCAGGCTGCGCTCCAGGCCTTCCTGCGATGCCGAGCAATGGAACACGATGTCGCAGTCTGCCAGGGCGTCATCCGGATGTGCGAAGTCAACGCCCAGAGTGTCCGCGAGCTCCTTCCGGCCGGCGTCGAGGTCCACCAGCTGCAGGCGCTGCAACGGGAAGGTGCGCAGCAGCGTCGCCACCATGCCGCCCACAAGGCCGGCGCCGACCACGGCAATCCGATCGCCCAGCCGCGGCCCGGCTTCCCACAAGGCATTGACTGCCGTTTCCACCGTGCCGGTGAGGACAGCACGGCGGGATGGAACGTCGTCGGGAATCCTGGTCAGGGAGGTCACCGGGACCACGTAGAGGTCCTGATGAGGATTCAGGCAAAAGACGCGCTGGCCCGTCCACTCCTCGGGTCCTTCCTCCACCACTCCCACAGAGAGGTAGCCGAACTTCACGGGTCCGGGAAAGTTCCCTTCCTGGTGCGGGGCCCGCATCTCTTCTGCGACGCGCGGCGGCACGGCTCCTGCGTGGACCACCATTTCGGTGCCCTTACTGATGCCGGAGTACAGGGCACGGACCAGCGCTTCGCCCGGCCCCGGCGCGGGCACCTCTTCAGGCCTCAGCTCGCCGTGCTCCTTGGCAGTGGTCCAGTATGCGGTTGCGTGGATCGGAGTCTGTGAATTTGTCATCTTGCTGATGAATCTAATCGGACGCGCATGGACAGGGAAAGTCCGACGGCGGGTGGCAGGGTGTCGCGGCATGGGCTGGAGGCCAGCGCCAGCCGCCCCCGCCTCCAGGAAGGTGGTGGCGTCGACTAGCCACGCGGCGGATTAACACTCCCCAGTGCAGCAGCTTCGGTTTATGAGGCGAGATGCTGGAGGAGTGCTTCCTCGAGGAGGCTTCGTTGGCCGGGCAGGAACCCGGGAGGCCAGTGTGGTGGTTCCCAGTCCTGGTGTTCGCTTTTGTAGTGCCGGCCGGTGGGTGAGGTCCAGCCGGGTGGTTCGTTCTTGCTGGCCGGGGTGGGTTTCCAGCCTGTGGTGTGCCGGAGCCTGTGGTGCTTGGGGCAGGGCTGTCCCAAATTGCTGATCCCCGTTGTGCCGCCTTTGTGCCAGGCGAGGATGTGGTCGGCGTCGTTGTCCAAGGAGTTGTTGCTGCAACCGGGGAACGGACACTTGCCTTCCCGCATCCTCAGCCAGGCCCGCATCGCTTTCGTGATTCGGTAGCTGGTCCTGCCGATCTCCAGCGGCGCCCCGTCCCGCGGATCCACCAACACGCGGTGAAACGAATCTGCCCCGTCCGCAACGAGGCGCCGTGCCATCGACGGCGGGATCGGCCCGTACCCGTCCAGCACCGCCGGCTCATCCGTCAAACTCAGCAGGGAAAACACCGGGACCGTCACCAGCACCTGGGCCCTGATCGGCGACGGGACCCCCGCGGGGCCGGTACCACTGCCGGTGCTGTTGCTGCTGCCAAGGATCGCTTCGGCGAAATTGTCAGCCCGCAGCTGGGGCATGGTGCGGGACTCGTGCGGGCCCTGCATCCCACGGGCAATAGCGGTGAGCCGGTTCCAGCCAGCCACAGCTTGGTCCGCCGGGAGGCACGCCGAGAGCCAGGCCATCCCGTCCCGGTCCGGCCGAAACTCTACCCGTCGGTCCAGTACCGATCTGGCGTGCCGCTTCTCGATCGACTCCGCGTGGTGGCGTTCCCGCCAGAGCCGGGCCTTGGCCTTGAACCGGTGCGCCGGCATCTCCCCCACCGGGCACCCCCGCATGGCGTCAGGTGCGTTGGGGTCCAGGAAATGGGCCTCCAACGCCGCGGCGCCCGCAGGATCAAGGGCAGCGGTTTCGTCGGCCATGGCCACGGCGTGCTGCCACGACAGGCTCCCGGCCCGCAAAGCCTCCAAGGTCCGCGGCAAACCGACGGTCAGGGCATGGGACGTGGCAAGGAACGACACCGCAGCCCGCGGACCCAACGCCAGCACGCACCCTATCTCCGCCGCGACCGCCATCTCCTGCGCCACCACCGGGGTATCCGGCGGCGCAAGAGCATGGGCAGTCTCCGCGTACCGCACCGCAGCCTTCACCTTTAGCCCCGCGATCCCCGCCTCCACCTCCCGGGACCCAGCCAAAATATCAAGGCAACCATCCGCCAACCCCGCCAACGGATCAGCCTCCGAAAACGCCTCTGAACCCGCCCCATCAACTTCCGCGTCAAGCACAGCGAGGGCGGCCTTGATGTCCTCGAACGCCCTTGCCACCGCCGCTTTCCCCATAAACCCATCATGACAAGGGGGTGTGACATTGATGATCTGCCTCCATCGCGTCCCGAAGACGATCAACCGGTGGCGCCGGACATGGAAAGCGGGCCTTTGGACGATCCGGCAGACGGCACCGGCATGGCCCCCGTTTTGGGGATGCGGGCCATGCTCCGGTACCCTATTGAGGTTGGTGACGTGTCCGAGCGGCCGAAGGTGCAACACTCGAAATGTTGTTTGGTGTAAAAGCCAACGTGGGTTCAAATCCCACCGTCACCGCTGACGAGGAAGGCTCTGATTCCCTTATAACTGAGGGAATCAGAGCCTTTTTCTTTGCCTGGAATGGTTCAGCGATGACCCAGCAGTAACACCGGACTGAGTTCACAAATTCGGCGACACGTTCTGCGAACCGGTCAGGTTCGGCCAGATGCGACACATGTCCGTGGTCCGCCCACCTCTCGACCAGCGCGGCCGGCAGGGGGGACAAGACGGGGGTCGCCTGGATTAAATCCTTTGTCGCCTGCACAAGGGTGTGGCCTGGAGGTTGACTGCCGCGGACCGGGTTCGTGGACGAGCTTGAGAAAGCCGTCTCCCTGAGACCCCGCACGCGCAGTCCGTCACCAAATACTCGATGGGCTTGCGCATGCAATGCTAAGCATGCTTATGATGGGCTCAGTCGGATGGGGATCCGGTGCGAGGGGAATCGAAAAGGGTGCGCTCAGCGAACGGGGCGCACCCTTTTCGTTGTCCCCCCTTTCGAGAGAAGCGCAAAGGAAAGGCAAGTCATGATTGGTTTCATCGTTGCAGGCCTCGTCATTGGTGCCCTTGCCCGGCTCATCAAGCCAGGCAAGCAAAATCTGAGCATCGTCGCCACGCTTTTGCTGGGCCTGGCCGGGTCCGTTATCGGTGGTGTTATCGCCAGCCTCTTGGGAACCGGCAACATCTTCGAACTGAACTTCCTTGGATTCATCGTTGCCGTCATCGCAGCAGTTCTTCTCATCGGGGTCGCGGAAGGAATCTCTGGTCGCAGGAGTGTCCGCCGGTAGCTGCCACTCAACTGAAGCTTCGAGGAGGGTGCGCTCAGCGAACGGGGCGCACCCTTTCCGCGTCCACCCGCACTGCAGTTGCTTCAAATTCGTTACGTCTTGCTCAGCTGCCGTGACAGGCGGATAGTTTACTCATTGGTTGTGAAGCCGGCCGAAGCGGTAGCCGCGGAAAGCCGGGACATCATGTCCATCCATCCCCCAGCTCCTAATCTTCAGCTGTTCAGCGCCGCACGGCAAGGAACGCCGTCGTGAGCACGCCTCAATCGGTGGTCCTGATATTCGTTGCCGCCTTCGCCTGGATCGGCTTGACCCTTCTCGTTGTTTTGGAGATGAGGCGTCGTAGGAGAGGGTCCTCAAGGGTGGCATCAGCCCTACCGCCTCCCCACCCCACCAGCGATCGCCCCCACAGGGCCTGGCGAAGGGCCCGGCCCGTGACCGATCAAGCCCCGTCCCGAAGGCGACGCAGGTTGCGCATCAAAAAGGCCCCTGGCTGACGAGGAGACCCCCGTCGAACTGACGAGGCCCGGTAAGAGACCGGGCAGCCACCAATTCAATAGCACCCACCCTTCGACGGTGGCCGTTCCTTGGAGCAGACATGGATACCGGGACGATCCTCGGGTACACCTTCGGGTACTTCGCCGCTGCGGCAGGCATCTTCCTCCTATACCTCCCGGACATCATCTTGTTCCTTGTGCTGCTGGTCGTCGCCGGAGTGCTGCAACTGCTGCTCCTGCCCTTCTCCATCCTGATCAGAAAACTTCGCCGGCGACCGCCGGCGGACGTGGACGCATCGTGGCTCCTGGACCGCAGCAGGCGGTAGCAGGACCCGGTTCAGCCGGGAGGGCCATTGGCGACATCCAATCATTTACCTTCGATATGCACCCTTAGCGGCGATCGGCCAGGTATTCCTGGCCGCGACCGCAGCCGATGGCAGGAGCGCCCGGTGTGGAGGCCCGAAAACCTGACGTGACGGCGGCACGGACGTAGCGTCAGTCCGCTTACCTGATAGAGCAGGCTAGTGGATGCTTTGCATCGCGTCTGACTCCTCCTGACTCAAGCATCCACGCCAGTGCCTTGTCTTCGGATGTGAAGTATCTGATCGGGAACCCGGCCGGCAACAGGGGCAGGCGGAACATGGCGACCACCCGGTCAACGGGAGAGGAACCCAAGAGCGCCATGCGCGAGACGCTGGACGAGTCGGGAAAGACTTTTCGAGCAGCCGCGGAGTGCGTCACACCCTGGATTTCGACCAGCATCGGCAACCTGGCACCCTGGCCGAGGGTGGAAATGGCTGCGATGCCTGCCCTGGCTACGTCGACGCCTATGTATGCCCCTGGCTTCCAGCGCACATAAAGAACTCCGCCGGACAACTCCATGGTGCCTTTGCCTTTGCTGTCCACTTTGTTCGCGCTGTTCATGCCGTCCCGATTCTCCGAAGCCCTCTTTACATTTATTGGGTCCTCGAAGGTCAGGGATTTGGTCGCTGAACCTGGTATGACTTTCTTGCCCTGTCATTGATGATCCGGGGGTGTTCCTTTCCTATCCCCGCTGCCGGTGGCCGCGGGCCCAAATGACCTCGGCGACGCCACCGAGGGCCAGCGGGAACGCCACGACGGCGGCCAGGAAGCGCAGGAGGGTGTATGGGCTGACGAGGTCTGCCCAGCCCACGAGAAACCCTGGCAGTGCGACACAGATGCTCACCCACACCGGATTGCCTCGGAGATGTGACCAGACGGAGGCCCCAATGGACAGCAGCCAACCAAAGAAGATGTAGAGGCTGCCGACCCAGGACGCCTCCCGCTCGGCCGGCGTCGGCATCCAGAGCCAGATTCCGGCGTGCACGATGCCGTAGCCGATCACGATCATCGAGGTGAGCACGAGCAGGATCCAGGCGCTTGTCCCCGCCCACCGACGGGTCGTTTCAGACATGAACTTCACCTGTCCCCTAACCGCTTGCATGTCAACTGCTTGTCTACAGCACGCCTCCTGCTGCGCGGCTGCTCCGGGTTTCCTTCTTAGGGCTTCCAAGAAGTGATGCGGACATTGGCGAAGGCACCGGTCCCCCAAGTGGATCCATCCGGGCTGAGGTTGATGACGTCGACAGTGACATCACCGGCGTGCAGGTCAAGAGTCCTGCTGGAAGGCTCGGCGCACGCGAACGCCTCGGAAAAGTCAACCTGACCGCTTGCGTTCCCGGGTTTTCGCTGGCTGAGGACCAGTCTGGCGTTAGTGGTGCCGATGCAGGCTGTGGTGATGACATAGGTGCCTGATGCGGGCAGGGATGCCCGCGTGACAAAGGAAATCATCCTGCCACTGATTGCTTCCGTCACATCCAGGTAGGTGTCCGAGACCGGAACACCCAGTACCTCGTCCAGCTTCGTCCGGTTGCCCTGTTCGAGAACTGCCACCTCGGCAGGCTTCGTGGGCGGCCCCGCCAAGGGGTTCGTTACAGGCGCCGAAGGCGTGGCGCGTGCAGCTGGCGTGGACCCATCCTGGTATTCGCAGCCCGCCACTGTGGCGCCAAGCAGAGCCATGGCCGCCGGAACGGCCCACAGACAACAGTGCCGTACTCCCCCAAGTTGTAACATAGCCCGAGCCTACGCCAGCCGACGCTTCTCCTCATGCTTGATCCTGCCCTGGCCTCGTCCGGCTGCCCTGTTCGGGTGGTAAGGCGGTTCCTTGTCGTTCTAGACGGGGCCAATGGCCAGTACCCGTGGACACTTCCCGCGGTTCGGCGTTACCTTCGATTCGGACACAGGAGTTTCGTGGAGGAAGGCGGCACCATGGCCGGTACTGCTGCAGAGAACCAGGTCCGCGCCGCCGTGGACCGAGCCGCCGACGAAATGATCTACATCGGCCCTGACCATCCCTACTATCCCTTGCTGGCTGACCTGGTGTCCGCGGTCGGGAAGGCGTGGCAACAGGGGTTTGAGCAAGGCCGGCGCGGGGGGCACGAACCAAACCCCTATGCGTGGGCCCGGCGGGAGGAATAGCGTGAACCACTTGCCCCTTTAGATGAGGATGCTGATGGACAACAACATCGTCAGGAACTACTGGCTGGCCTTAGCCGCAATGTACGGGGTGGCCATCAGCGTTGTGGCGATAGCAATCTGGGGTGGTGCGGTTTTGGGGGCCATCACTTTCCTCGGGATGTACCTGTACCTCCAGCGGCTCGGACGTTTCCATCAGCAGTCGAAGGAAACGGCCGCCTGATCCTCAGGACCCGTAACGTCATCACCGAACAGTCCGCAATGCTGTTCAATTGCCTTGGAGAATCCGCTGATACATCCGGTGGTCCTGCCATTGGCCCGCTATCCGGAGGTAGGCGGCCGCCGTGCCATAGGCCTCAAACCCGTTCTTTTCCAGCACCCGCTGCGATGCCGTGTTGTGCACCAGGGTCGCGGCCTCGAGCCTGTGGAGGCCGAGGTCAGCTGCGGCAATATTGACGGCGGCACCCACAGCCGCTGTCATGAGCCCTGCGCCCTGGAATGCGTGGGAGATCCAGTAGCCCAGGTGCGCGTTCTGGAATGCACCGCGCACGATCGAGCTCAGGGTCAGCAGCCCGACGATGCCGTCGTCCCGCGCCAGCACCATGGGAAGTGCCGTGCCCGAATCCAGCTCAGCCCGCCGTCGTTCAACCACTTCCTGTTGGCCCTGGATGGTGTAAAACTCCGCAGGCCGGACCGGCTCCCATGGGGCGAGATGTGAACGGTTCGCTTGAAAGGCCGCCGCCAGCGCCCCGGCATCCGCCTGCTCAACGGGCCGGAGCACAACGTCCTCAGAAATTTTGCAGGAAAAGTTCACTGCTTCACACTACGCGGCTGCCCATGCACCGGACCGAGCCGGGATGTGTGGAGCATCTGTCACCGGGCACCCGTCCTTGACGCATCATCCGGCAGCGGCTAGAAAAGTAAGCAGCCTTATCATTTGTCGATTTTGCCGAAGAGTTCAGCACAAGGAGGACCTGCCATGAGTGAGAAGCCGGGTAACCAGACACCGAACACCCCAAATGTGAGTGAAACGGAACTGCGCAACATGAAGGTGGACGAACTCCGCAAAGAAGCCAAGGAAGAGAACGTCCCCGGCACGTCCGGCATGCGCAAGGAAGAGCTGGTGAAGGAGGTTGCCAAAGCCCGGCAGGAAGGCGGGGACCGCAGCAAGGGGGACCCGGGCGCCGGCCCCGACGGCGGCAAGGTCCGCTACGGCGACGACTCGTCCAAGTCGTTGAAGTACTCGCAGGAAATCACCTCCACGGATGAGGAGCCCGAACGCGAAGGCCGAAGCCTGGCAACCACCCACCATGAGGTCATCAGGCAGTGGGCCGAAGAACGCGGCGGCGTGCCCGCGACGGTTGACGGCACCGAACATGGCGACCACCTTGGCGTCCTGCGCATCGATTTCCGGGACAAGGACGCCAACCTGCGCGAAGTCAGCTGGGAAGAATGGTTCAAGACCTTTGACGAGCGCCGCCTCAATTTCATCTACCAGGAGCAGAGGACGGATGGAAACCAGTCCAACTTCTTCCGCCTGGAGAACCCGGACCGCGAGGACGCCTAAGGGCTCCCAGGACTGACGAAGGAGGCGCTACCGCTGCTGCGGTGGCGCCTCCTTCGGTTCTTTCCTACAGCCGGGTGTCGAATGACCCGCAAAACACGTTCTCGTTGAACGTGCCCTGGAATTCGGACTTGCCCTGGATCTTTTGCACGGCAGCCCGGATGGCTTCCCGCGTCCCGGCGTGGGCGTGGATGGCCGTCCTGACCATGGGGACGTCGATCAGGTGGTTCGGCTGGTTCAGGGACACGAACACCGTGGGCACTTCCGTGACATACCACGGGATTTCCGCCGCCATGGGCGAGGACCACTTGATCCGGATGGCCGCCTCCTGCGCGAAACCTTTGACATTGGCAAAGACAAACGCGGCGTCGTACTTCTCCGCGTAGTCCCCTGTGGCTTCCTCGGAGATGATGGACATGAAGTTCACGCCGGTCTCCCCCGCCGCCTCGCGCTGTTCAGCGGTCCGGAACAGAAACACCTCGAATCCGGCAACTTCAAGTTCCTCCTTCACCACCTCCAGGTAGGCCAATGGGTCAGCGCGGGTGAAGTCGGCCCCGCCGGAGATCCCGTACAACCGGATCCGCGGATGGGTTGCAGGCGTAATGGGCAGGTTCCCGGCGGTGTCCTTGACCAGCGTCACGGTCTTGTCTGCGATCTCCGCAGCAATGGCACGATGTTCGGCACTCCCAATCACGGCAAGGACGTCAGCAGGCGGCACCAGCTGGTCCGCCGATTTCAGGTGCAGCCCCAAAGACGCCTTCAGCCCAAGGATCCGGCGCAACGCATCGTGCAGCCGCTGCTCGGTGATGACCCCGGACTTGTACCCGTCCAGCATGTACTGGAAGTCCTCGGCCGGGTTCCGGAAGAACAGGAACATGTCGCAGCCTGCCGCAATGGTGGCCGGGACCAGGTCCCTGCGCCTCATGGCCTGCGTGAGGCCCACCATCTGCGAGGCGTCGGTGAGGACCAGGCCGTTGAAGCCAAGCTCACCGCGCAGCAGGTCCTGCAGGAGCTCCGGGGACAGAGTGGCCGGCAGAATTTCGGCATCGGAAAGGCCCGGCCGGAAATGCCGGGAGACCTCAGGCGCACCAATGTGGCCCACCATGATGGATTGCACGCCGTGCGCAATCATCTCCCGGTACACGTGCCCGTAGGTCCGGTTCCATTCCTCGTAGCCAAGGGTGTTGTAGGACGTGACCACGTGCTGGTCCCGCTCATCGATTCCGTCGCCGGGGAAGTGCTTCATGGCACAGGCGGTGGGCGATTCGCTGATGCCGTCGAAGTACTCCTTGGCGCGCTCCACCACAATCTCCGGCGTGTTTCCAAAGGACCGCGTGGAAATGACGGTGTTCCGCCAGTTGTAGTGGATGTCCACGATCGGCGCGAACGCCCAGTTGCACCCCAGCGCCGCCGTCTCCACCCCAGCCACCTGGCCCATCTGCCGGGCAATGGACTTGTCCGGGTGAGAACCCGCCTGGAGGTGCGTGGACACAAACGTGCCGTCGTCGCAGCTGCCGGCGCCGCCCATCTCCGGGTTGGACGCAATCAGCAGCGGAATCCGGGACTTGGACTGTGCGTAACGTATGTGTTCCTGCACGGCAGCGGAAGGACCCGGGCGGTACCGCATGCCGCCCACGTGGTAGTTCTCCAGCACACCATCGAGGTATTCGGGTGAATAGTCGTTGTTGTGGTTGATGAACAGCTGCCCGATCTTTTCCTCAAGCGTCATGGCACCAAGGGTGCCTTCCACCCAGGCGATCGCGTCGGCGTCGAGATTGAACGGCGCCGACGCAAGGTCGACGTCGAACTGCCGCGGGCGGGTGCCCGGCGCGGCACTGGCAGGACGTACGACGGCGGCGATCCCCTTGAGTGCCTCGGCCACCACTTCCGCGACGGGCGCGGCAATGTCCACCACTACGCCGCGTTCGTCCTCCTGCAGTGGTTCCAGGGTGGCGAGCTGGGATTCGAGCAGTGCCGGTGGCATGAAGTGCCCGGTGCGGCCTTCCGTCCGCGCCTTCAGGACCTCTTTGCTGCCGTTCAGGTGCAGGAAGATGGTGTCCGGAGCCTGTTGGCGAATGGCGTCGCGGTAGCTGCGGCGGAGGGCGGAGCAGGCAAGGACCATCCCGCCATCTCCCGCGGCAGCCAACTCACGGCCCACCGTGGCGAGCCAGGGCCAGCGGTCCTCATCAGTCAGCGGCGTGCCGGCCGCCATCTTGGCGACGTTCTCCACCGGGTGGAGGGAATCGCCGTCCAGGAACGGGACGCCCAGTTCGCGGGCCACGAGATCCCCGATGGTGGTCTTGCCGCAGCCGGAGACGCCCATGACCACTACACGGGGTTTGGCATTTCCGGGTTGATTGTTGCTCACAGTTCTTCCTTTACCAGTCGTGGACGGTGCCGTCGACGAGGCGGTTGTAGGGCAGGTAGGCCTGCTGGTACGGGTAGGCGGCTGCGGCTTCTTCGTTGAATTCGACGCCGATGCCTGGCTTGTCGCCCGGGTGCAGGTACCCGTCGGTGAACGTCATGGACTGCTCGAAGACCTCGTTGGTCCTAGCAGAGTGCTGCATGTATTCCTGGATGCCGTAGTTATGGATCGCCAACCCGACATGCAGCTGCGCGGCGAAACCCACCGGGGAAATATCCGTCGGCCCGTGGAAGCCGGACTTGATCTGGTACTGCGCGGCGAAATCCATCACCTTCTTCAACGGCGAAATGCCGCCAAAGTGCGTGGACGCGGCACGGACGTAATCGATCAACTGTTCCTTGATCAACGTCTGGAAGTCGTACACGGTGTTGAAGATCTCCCCGATCGCCAACGGCGTGGTGGTGTGCTGCCGGACCAGGCGCAACCCCTCCTGGTTCTCGGCCGGCGTGCAGTCCTCAAGCCAGAACAGGTCATATGGCTCCAGCGCCTTGCCCAGCTTCGCGGCCTGGATCGGTGTCATCCGGTGATGCCCGTCATGCAGCAACGGGATCTCCGGCCCAAACTCATTCCGCACCGCCTCGAACACGGTCGGCAAATGCCGCAGATACGCACGGGTGTCCCAGTCCTCTTCCAGCGGGAACGCACCACGCCCGGCAGGCTCATAGTCGTACCGCTCCCCCGAGGCCTGCGCCTGCGCCGCCACCCCGTACACGGCCTTGATCCCGGGGACCGCCGTCTGGATCCGGATCGACTTGTACCCCAGCTCCAGGTGCTCCCGCACCGAATCAAACAACGACGGAATATCAGCCCCGGACGCGTGCCCGTACGCCCGCAACCCGTTCCGCGACGCACCGCCCAGCAACTGGTACACCGGCATCCCGGCAAGCTTGCCCTTGATATCCCACAACGCCATGTCCACCGCAGCGATCGCCGCCATCGTCACCGGGCCCCGCCGCCAATACGCACTCCGGTACAGGAACTGCCACGTATCCTCAATCCGGTGCGGATCCTTGCCAATCAGCAACTGCGCAACATGCTCCCGCAGGTACGCGGCAACAGCCAGCTCACGCCCGTTCAACGTGGCATCACCAATCCCGGTCACACCATCCTCCGTAGTGATCCGGAGGGTCACGAAGTTCCGGGACGGACTGGTCACAAACACATCGGCGGCAACGATCTTCATGGGAATTAACTGTTCCTTCCGGAAGTAAAAGCAGGATTCAAGTAAGCGGGGTTCAAAAAGCAGGGTCAGGTATGCGTGGAGGCCGCAGTTGTTGCGGAAAAGGACCCGCACAACCTGTGGACCAGGGAGACGATGTCCGCGTCCTCGGCGATGCCGGCATTGACCAGGCGGAGCAGGGCCTGGACCCGGTCTGTGCTTTCAAGGGCATCGGCCCCCCGGATCTCTCCGGCCAGCGGATCCTGGAATTCCCCGGCCGCCGCCACGTAGTCGATCCAGGCGGCCAGCATCAGGGCTGCGCCGGAACCGCTGCGGCCTTCGGCGCGTTCCGCTGCCAGGACAGGTACGGCGCGCATCCGCAGTTTTGTGGTGGCATCGGCAGCGATCTGGGCAAGCCGGTGGGCGATCCGGGCGTTTCCAAAACGCTCAAGCAGCGCCTGCCGGTACCCGGGGATGTCCAGGCCCTCGGCGCGCAGGTGGTTGGCGGCCTCGTCCCAAAAATCATCCACTGCCTTCCGGCACAGTGGGTCGGCCAGGGCTTCGGCCACAGTGGTGTGCCCGCGCAGCTGACCGGCATACGCCAGGATTGAGTGTGAACCGTTGAGGAGCCACAGTTTCCGGTTTTCGTAGGGCTCGATGTCATCAACCACTACGGCGCCCGCATCTTCCCAGCGCGGCCTTCCCGCCGGGAAATCGCCGCTGAGCACCCAGTTCCGGAACGGCTCGGCAACCACCGGCGAGCTGTCACGGTAACCGCATTGCTCCGCCACTTCCGCCATGTCCGCGTCCGTGGTCCGGGGGGTGATCCGGTCCACGGAGGTGCTGACGAAGCTGACATTCGCCGCAATCCACTCCACCAGGTCCTGGCCCCAGGCTGCGGCCATGCCCAAGACGCCACGGCGGGCAACGTCGCCATTGGCCGAAAGGTTGTCACAACTGACGACGGCGATCGGTCCGGCGCCGCTGTCTTTCCGGCCTGCCAGGGCCCACACCAGGCGTCCCAACGGAGTGCCGGGCACCCTTGCCTCGCCCGAAGCAGCAGTCCCACCGGGCGCGGAAGGCTCCCCGGAAGTGGAAGTCTCCCCGGCCGCCGCTGCCGACAGCGCGCGGAGGTCATCCGCCACACCCGGCGCATCGGCGTCGAACGTTCCATCCGCCGCCAAGCCGTAGGCGGCCTCGGTGATGGTCAGCGTGACGACCGCAGTTTCCGGGGCGGCGACGAGCTGGCAGAGCCGGGCGACGTCGGCCCCATCCACGGCTTCAACAATGCTGCCGATCACTTCGAAGCTGTCCCCGCCGGCGGACCTCTCCACAAGGGTGTAAAGGCAGTCCTGGGCGGTGAGCGCCTCCGCGGCATCCGGGCGGCGTCCGGTGAACGCCGCGATCCCCCACTCGGCCGCGTCCGGCGCATGCTGGGTGTACCAGGCCTGATGGGACCGGTGGAAGGCTCCCAGGCCCAGGTGGACAATGCGCACCGGGGCCTTGGGCAGCGGCTTCAGGCTACGGTCCAGCACGGGAACAGGGTTCAGGGCAGGAACAGGGTCCGGGACAGGCGGGGCCGCATTCACAGCTTGAACACCCGCCGGGGCGAGGCGTCCACGATGTCCACGATCAGTTCGTGGGCGCGTTCTTCGGTGACCCGGTGCTCAGCCACCAGCCGGGCCAGGAAGGACGCTTCAATCCGCCGGGCCGTGTCGTGGCGGGCCGGAATGGAACAGAAGGCCCGGGTGTCGTCAATGAAACCGGAGGACCGCGAGAATCCCGCCGTCTCCGTCACCGCGGACCGGAAGCGCAGCATGGCATCCGGCGCGTCCAGGAACCACCATGGCGCACCAAGGTACACCGAAGGATAGAAGCCGGCCAGCGGGGCCAGCTCCCGGGAAAACACGGTCTCATCAAGGGTGAACAGGACCAGGTGGAAGTCCTTGGCCGTTCCGAAGTCCTGCAGCAGCGGGCGGATGGCCTCGGTGTAATTGACCGCCACCGGGATGTCGTGGCCGGTGTCCGCCCCGAAGGCGTCGAACGTTGGCCCATGGTGGTTGCGGAACGAGCCCGGGTGGATGGTCATGACCAGCCCGTCCTCCACCGACATCCGCGCCATCTGGTACATCATGTGCGCTTCGAAAGCGTCCCTGTCCTGCGCGCTCGCCTGGCCCGTCCTGCCGCGCTCGAAAAGCCGCTCCGCCTCGCCGTCGTCCAGCTTCAGCGTGGTTGGCGTAAAGACGCCGTGGTCCGCCGAAACGGCCCCGCGCTCCACGAAGTGGCGGCGCCGCGCTTCCAGGGCCTTGATGTATCCGGCGTAACCTGAGGCGCCGTCCCCGGCGGAGGCGATGAGACGCTCCACATTGTCCTGCCAGGCACGGTGTGCCATGTTCAGGTACTGGTCCGGCCGGAAGGTGGGCAGGACGCGGCCGGCAAAAGCGGGATCGGCCTGCAGCGCGGCATGGCTGTCCAGGGAGTCCAGGGGGTCATCCGTGGTGGCCAGCACCTCGATGTTGAACTCCTTGAACAGCTCCCGTGGCCGGAAACCCGGTTCCGAGAGTTTGGCCTGCAGGGCATCGTAAAGCTGGTCCGCGTTCCCTGCGGACGGCTCCTCCCCGAGGCCGAACACGTGCGCGAACTCCTGCCGGATCCAGTAGCCGGACGCCGTTCCTTCGAAGGCGGGCCACGCCTCACAGAAGTGCCGCCACACCTGCCGTGACTCCGCGGGCTGGCTGCCCAGTCCCAGCTGGTCCATGGGCACCCCGCCCGCATGGATCAGCCGGGTGACGTAGTGGTCCGGGGTGACCAGGAGCGCTGCCGGGTCCGGGAAGGGGGTGTTTTCTTCGATGACCGCGGCGTCCACGTGCCCGTGCGGGGAGATGATCGGCAGCCCTTCCACCTTCGAGAAGAGTGAACGGGCTGTCTCCCGGACGCCGGGGTCGGCCGGCAGGAGCCGGTCCGGGTGGTCCGCTATCGGCGTTCCCATCGGTCAACGCCTCCCTGCAGGGACGGACAGCCCCGCCAGGGCCGCAGTGGAGCGGAGGTAGTCAAGGTTGTCGGTGGTCCGCTCGGCCAGCGGAAGCTCGGTGGAAAAGTCCTCCACCGTAACCCAGCCGTCATAGCCGAAGGCCGCGAGCGCCTGGAAATACGCCAGCACACTGCCCTGGCCGGAACGCAGTGGAGCCCACTCGTTCCGGTACACGGCTGCCCCGGACTCGTCCGTCTCACCGCTGTTGACCCACACGGCATTCTTCACGTGAACGTGCGCCAGGTAGTCGCCCAGGAGCTCGAACGCGGGGAGGTAGTCCTCCTGGCCTTCGATCAGGAGGTTGCCCAGGTCATGGATGACGCCGACGTGCCGCGGATCCAATCCCTCCAGGAGGCGGAGCGCGGACGAGGCGGAGGCGGTAATGGTGCGGTGGTGCAGCTCCACCAGTGCCTTTACACCGTGGTGGGCCGCCCGCTCAGCGATCCACTCGAAATCACGGCGGGCGCCGGCGAAAAGCTCAGGATAGGGTGTCCCGCTGGCCGGCTCGTTCCCCCATGCCGCGGTTCCCAGGGGAAGGGTGGTGACCCGGACCTGGCCCGCGCCCAGCCTTGCGGTGGCGGCCAACATGCGGTCCACGTCCGCATGGTTGTCGCACCGGGCGTATCCGCCGATCCCGGAGAATTCCAGGCCGGCGCCACTGGTGAGGGTGGCGATGCGGTCCAAATGGTCTTCCATGCCGGTGAGCGGGATGCTGGCCTTGTTGCCGGCCCAAAAACCCGGCGTGGCAGCATCAGCCTGGTCCGTGATACGCCATTCGACGCCGTCCCAGCCCTGTTCGCCGAGGTGCTGCACTGCCTCTTCGGGAGTCCATTCCGGCGTTGATGCGGTAAAAACTGAAAACTTCATAATGTCAGGCGCTTTCTGCCGCGGTGCCGGTGCGGACTTCAAGGTCGTTGTACTTGCCGGCCAAAACGTCATCAAAGAGGACGGGCTGGCCGAGGGTGGCCGAAACGTAGACGGAGCGCACGGCCGCGAGCGCGTTGACAGCGTCACTGACGGTGACGCCGGGCTGAGTTCCCCCGGCGATGGCAGCCAGGATGTCCCGGTACTGCCGGACGTGGCCGGCGGGATACACGGTGGGGTCTGCGGCCTTGTAGTCCTCCTCCGGGTACTTGGCCAGTTCCTGTTCAGCCTGGTTGCCGCCGCCCTGCAGGCCCATGTCCGCGGACTCGCCGCCGGCGTCCTTGCTGTGGAAGTACTGCAGCTTGTCATTGTCCACCACAGCCGAGCCTTCGGATCCCATGAGCTGGACGCGTACCGTCAGTCCGGGGTAGGCAGCGGTGGTGGCATGCAGGACGGCCAAGCCGCCGTTTTCGAAGGTGATGGTGGCAACCGCCGTGTCCTCCACCTCGATGCGTTCGTGCGCAAGCCGGGCAGTGTGCGCATGGATCTCCACGGGGCGCCCCATGAACCACAGCAGCAGGTCCACGGTGTGGACGCCCTGGTTCATCAGTGCGCCGCCGCCGTCCATGGACCAGGTGCCGCGCCAGTCACCGGAGTCGTAGTACCCCTGGCTGCGCCACCAGGCAACCGAAGCGATGGCCGACGTGAGCCGGCCGAAGCGGCCCTTGGCCACGGCATCGGCAACAGCGACGCTTGACTGGTCAAAGCGGTGCTGGCTGATGACGGATGCCACCACCCCTTTGGCAGCCGCTTCCTTGGCTGCGGCTTCGATTTCCTGCGCCCGGCTGAGGTCAACGTCAAGGGGCTTTTCGATCACCACATGCTTGCCCGCCGCGAGTACCTCCAGGCCCTGCTGGATATGCAGTCCGCTGGGGGTGGCCAGCGCCACCAGGTCGATCTCAACAGCGCCGAAGGCTTCCGCCAGGGTGGTGAACTGCGGGGGCCGTTGCCCGCCCTTCTGTTCGATGAAGTCCGCCAGGGATTCTGATGCTGCCGGAATGGCATCCACCAATGCCACGACCCGGGCCTCCGGAAATGCCTGGAGGGCTACGGCGTGGGTGCGGCCAATAACGCCGCAGCCGGTAATGGCTACGTTCAAAGTGCTCATGCGGTCTGGACTCCTGCTTCTGCGGTGACTTTTGCGAAGGCGCGTGCTGCGATGCCGAATGCGGTGGGGCCGGAGAACCCGCCCAGCCCGTGGGCACCGGCGAGGTGCGGCTCTAGGGAGGCGAAGCCCTGGTAGCCGTCGGCTTTGAGTGCCTCCACGGTGCGGAGCACATCCCCGTCCCCTTCGCCGGCCGGGACCACATGGCCGTTCTCGAACAACGCGTCCTTGACCTGGAGGTACTCAAGGTGCGGACGCAGCTTGGCGTACGCCTCATCAAAGGGCTTCACGCCCACCTGGACGAAGTTGGCGGCATCCCAGGCCACCTTCAGGGCCGGCGAATTGACCGTCTCAATGATGTCCAGGACACGGTCCGGAACGTCGCCGAAGATGTCCTTTTCGTTCTCGTGCAGGAGGATCACGCCGCCTTCCTCCGCTACATCGGCGAGTGCACGCATGCGCTCCATGACGGCGTCGCGGATGCTTTCCACCGGCACCGATTCGCCGTAGTAGAACGAGAAGATGCGGATGTACCTGGCGTCCAGGACCTTCGCCGCGTTCACCGCCCGGCGCAGCCGTTCCACTTCGTGCTCCACCGGGAGGCTGACATCAACCTTTCCGATGGGGGAAGCGATGGCCGAGACCTTCATGCCTTTCTCCGCCAGCAGAGACGCAAGGGATTTGAGCTGTTCATCGCTCAGGTCCACGATATTGGTGCCCCAGGCGCTGCGGACCTCGATGTGGTTGGCCCCGAGGGCCTGCAGTACTGCTGTCTGGACGGCTGGGTCGTCGTCGATTTCATCGCCGAAGCCTGACAGCTGCCAGGTGACCTGGGTGGTCGAAACCATGGTTATTTAACTCCTCCGGCGGTGAGCCCGCCTACTAGGTAACGCTGGAAAATCAGGTACAGAATGACTACTGGTGCCGCGCAGACAAGGGCCGCCGCCATCAACTGGCCGTAGAACGGGATGGCCCCGCCTTCCTGGGAAGCGCCAAAGATTTGAAGTGCGACGGCGGCCGTCTGGCTTTCCGGCCGCGTCATCACCGATGCGAACAACACGTCATTCCAGCCGAGCAGGAAGGCGAAAATGCCGGAAACAACGATGCCGGGCCAGCTCAGCGGGAGGATGATCCGGAACAGCACTCCGAGGTTGGACGCGCCGTCGATCCGGGCTGCTTCTTCAAGCTCCTTGGGAAGCCCGCGGAGGTAGGTGACCATGACCCACGTGGAGAACGGCATGGCGAACGTCAAGTAGGTCACGAACAGGCCCCACTGGGTTCCGATGACCTGGATCCCCAGGTAGGTGGCGGCCGAGGAGAACAGGACGAAGACCGGCAGCACCATGAGGGTCCCGGGCACGGACTGCAGTGCCAGCAGGCCGCGGAGGATGCTCAGCCTGCCGCGGAAGCTGTAGCGGACCAGGACGAACGCGGTGGACACGGACAGCGCGGCGGAGACCACTGCGGTTGCTCCCGCCACCAGCACGCTGTTGGCGAGGCCGTTGGCCAGGCCCACGCTGGTCCAGATCTTCGAATAGTTCTCGAACGTTACAGTCGACGGCCAGAATTCCCCGTTGGCCACCCCGATGTCCGAGTTCACCGAGGCCAGGAAGATATACAGCACCGGAATCAGGACCAGGGCGCCCAGGAACACCAGGACGATGATCAACAGGGGGTTTGGCAGCAGCCGCAGCACCTCATGCTGTCGATGCGACCCCGGACGGTCGACCTCGAAGACCGGCGCGCCCTGCCGTTTGGCTGTCGTGGTACTCATTTCTTGCCCCCTGGTGATTCGGCGTCGTCGAGCTTTACGGCGCGAAGGTAGACGAACAACGGAATGGCGACGAGCACCAGGGAGACGAAGGCCATCGCTGCGCTCAAGCCGAAGCGGAAGCTCTGGAAACTCGTAACGTACGTGAGGATCGGGAGGACTTCCACGTCCGCAGGCGCAGGAACACCGAACAGCACGAACGGGAGCGTGAAGTTGTTGATGTGGTGCAGCATGCCAATCAGGAATGCCAGCGCCAGCGGCCCCTTGAGGTAAGGGAACACGACGTACCGGAGCTTGTTCCACCACAGAGCACCGTCGAGCGCGGACGCTTCGTGGACCTCGTGGTCCACAGACTGCAGGCCGGACAGCGCCAGCAGGTAGATGAAAGGCCAGGAGGCCCAGATCTGGACCAGTACCAGCGTCCAGAAGGTCTGCGGGCCGTTGAGCCACAGCCCAGTATGGATTCCCACGCTCCCGAGGGCCTCGTCCACTATTCCGCCCGGCCGCAGCATGGTGCGCCATACGGTTGCCACCACGAAGGAAGGAAGGACGTACGGGATGAGGAAGACCGACCGGATGACGGCGCGGCCCTTGAAGGCGTTCTGGGTTGCGACGGCGGCAGCGATGCCCAGGGGCAGCGTCACCACCATGGCCAGCAGGGAGTAGCTGACACTGAGCCAGACAGCGTGCAGCAGGGGCGAGGCAGTGACGGCTTCAACGAAGTTTTCGACTCCGATGAACGGTGCACTGATCCATTTGCGCAGCGTGTACTGGTCCAGGTTAAGCACGGACATGTAGATGCCGAGCAGGAGCGGCAGCACGATGATGATGATCATCAGGACCCCGCCGGGGATCAGCATCCAGAGCGGCCGGTTCCGTTCGCTCAGGCCCTTTCGGCGCGGCCCGTCATTGTGGTCAGGCTTGTGCCCGGTTGCATCAGCATCCCGGGCCGCCCGGCTTGCGGCGGACTCCGCCGCAAGCCGGACTTCGTTGGAGGCATCGGTTGACATCAGAACTTATCCTTTGGAGGCACGGTCCAGGGAAGCCTGGCCCTTGTTCTGGGCGTCCTGGATCCTTTGTTCAAGGGCAGATTCGTCGACCTTTCCGGCGGCGAGGTCCGGAACGGACTGCACCGTTACGTTCAGGAGTGCGAGCTGGATATCACCCCAGGCGCCGGTGAAGGGGGTCGCCTTGGACTTGGCCGCGGCGTCGGCCATCGGCTTGAGCTTGGGGTCGGTCAGGCTCGCGAGTGCCTCGGCGTTGGCCGGCAGGTCACCGAATGTCTTCTGGTAGTTCAGCTGCTCGTCCTTGGACGTGATCAGCTTGATGTATGCGAAGGCCAGGTCCTGCTGCTTGGAGTAGTCCGCCACCACGAGGTTGTCGCCGGAGAGGATGCTGGCGGCGTCGCCGTCGGACTTGGACTGTGTCTCGCCGGGTGCGACGGTGGGCATCAGGGCGTACTCGTACTTGCCGGCAATTGCCGACTTATCGAGCGTCGGGATGGAGGTGGCGGTGGTCATCATCAGGTAGCCGGCCTTGCCGCTGGCAAAGGCGGCCACGGCGTTGCTGTTGCTCCAGCCCACGGAAGCGGGGTCGACGATCTTGTCGTTGGTCAGCCAGCCGAAGTACGTCTGGTACGCCTTCTTGACCGCTGGGTCATCCATCTTCAGCTTGTTGCCGTCCACCAGCGGGTTTCCGGCCTGGACCGACATGGCCCAGATGAACTTCCAGGGGTCGAAGTTGTCCTTGTATCCGGTGGCGATGCCGTAGGTGTCGCCCTTGGTCATCTTCTTGGCCTGCGCGGCAAGCTCGTCCCAGGTGGTGGCTGGCTTGTCGATGCCGGCAGCGGCCAGGAGGTCCTTGTTGTAGGCCATCACGAACGGGCGGCTGACGAAGGGAATGCCAACCTGGTGGTCCTTGTCCGGTCCGGAGATGCCAAGGGCTGCCGGGTTGAACCGGTCCTTGCCGCCCACCTTCTTCCAGTCGTCGTCGGAGAGGGTGACGAATGCCTTGGTGGAGAAGGCAGTGGGGGTGAAAGTCGTGCCCAGTCCATAGACATCCGGGCCCTGCCCGGAGACCACGGACGTCTGGATGCGGGTGAGTTCATCGTTCGCCGAAGCGAAGGTCTCGAACTTCACGTCGGCCCCGGTCTCAGCCTTGAACTTGGCGGCGATATCGCTCTGCCATTGCTTTTGCTGCTCCGGGTACTGGCTCAGGACGCCGACCAGGACGTTGAGGGTCTTGCCCGTGCCGTCCACCTTGCCATCCGCGTTTGTAGAGCCTCCGCCGCCGGAGCCGGACGATCCGCAACCGGTCAGGGCGAGTGCTGCAGCCGTGACGATCGCCGCAAGCCCAGTAGTCGATTTAAACCTCATTGTTTTTTCTCCTCTAGGACACCCGCATGGCCACATCCATCCTGTGGCGGACATCACTGCAGGCGACTTGAGAGTCAGTCTAGGAAGGACGGCAAGCCGCTGGCAAGCGGTTGCCAAAAATTGCCATAAGTGCTCTGATGGATGCATCAGTCATTCCGGAGACCAGGCCCCGACGCCGCAGATGGCCCCGGTGTCCAGCTCCGCAAGGAAAGGCCTGCAGCGATGGCAAACCCAGAAACCAGGGCGTCAGCTCCGGCCAGCCTCGACGGGCGCACCCAGCGGGACCGCCCGCCCACGATCCGCGACGTGGCGGAACTGGCGGGTGTGGCTACTTCCACAGTGTCACGGGCACTGGCGCGGCCGGAGCGGGTGAACCCGCGGACGCGCGTACGGATCGAGGAAGCGGCAGCGGAACTGAATTACGTCCCCAGCTCCCAGGCCCGCGGACTTAGCTCAGGACGGACCAACGCCGTCGCCGTGCTGGTGCCCGACATCACCAATCCGTTCTACTTCGACATCATCAGGGGCACCCAGCACCAGCTCAAGGCCGCCGGCGTTACCCAGCTCCTGGTGGATACCGAGGAATCCAGTGAGATGGAGCTGGATGCGCTGCACAAGATGCGCAAGTCCGCCGATGGCTTCATCCTCGCCGCCTCACGCCTGACGGATGCCCAGCTGGCAGAGGTCTCCCGGTCGCAGCCCCTGGTGACGTTCAACCGGGCCTCCACCAGCACGCCCACCGTGATGATCGATACGCCGTCTGCGATTATCCAGGCACTGGAGCACCTGGCATCGCTGGGCCACCACAAGGTCTGCTACGTTGCCGGACCGCCCACATCCTGGTCCAACCAGATGCGGTGGAAAGTCTTCGAGGAGGACGCGACGAAGCGCGGCATGGAGGTCCACCGGATTGGGCCCTACACACCGAAGACGACGTCGGGGGCCGCGGCCGCGGACGCAGCGGTGCGGACAGGCGCAACAGCCTGCATCGTCTTCAATGACCTGCTGGCCATCGGCATGCTCCAGCGCCTGCAGGCCCGCGGTATCCGGGTGCCCGCGGACATGAGCATCATCGGATCGGATGATATTTTCGGTGCGGACTTCTGCAATCCCCCGCTGACCACCATCTCCAGCCCCATCGAGCAGGCGGGCAGGGTGGCGGTGTCCATGCTGCTGGCCCAGCTCAACCCGCTCGCGGGAAGCGCCACCCGCCAACTCGCCGTCATGCCCACCCACCTGACCATCCGCGAATCGACGGGCCCCGCGCCCCACTAGAGGAATCCACTGCTCCGTACCTGCCGTTTTCAGGCGTCAAAAGGACAGATACGGAGCAATGGATTGTGTTACCCAGCCCAGACCAAAGGCGGGCGTACGACGGCGGGAGAGACCGCCGTCGTACGCCCGCCTTGGAACGCAGCGCTTAGGCTTCCACCAGCTTGGCCCCGGCCGGAACCTCTGCCGGAACGCCGGGCTCGTTGCGGCCGTACAGCCAGTCGTTGTACTGGAAGTTGTTGTCGCCCCGGCTCTTGAACAGCATGTTCCGCAGCACCCGTGCCACACCGCCCACGTGCCAAGACTCGCCCCAGATACGGGCGGTGCGCTGGACGCGCGCCGTCCGTGCGGCACGGGCTTGGTTGAACTCGCGGAAGGCAGCCTCCCAGGCACCGGCGTCGATTCCCCCGGTGGTGAAGACCCTGCTGCGGGCCACGTCCTGGAGCACTGCCGCGTCCTCCAGCGCCTGGCAGGCACCCTGGGCCAGGTACTGCAGCATCGGGTGGGCGGCGTCGCCAATCAGCGCCATGCGGCCGGAGACCCAGTTCTCGATGGGATCGCGGTCGTACATAGGCCAGCGGATGCCGGTGGCCAGGTTCTTCAGGGCTTCCTGAACAGCGGGGACGCAGTCCTTGTAGGCTGCCTGGAGTTCGTCCACGCCGCCGTACTGCTCTTCGCCGCGCTCAAACGACGGGGACTTGAACACTGCCACGGTGTTGAGCAGCTGGCCCTTCCGCAGCGGGTACTGGACAAGGTGGCAGTCCGGGCCCAGGTAGACAATGACGTCCTCCAGGTCCGCGGCGGGGGTCTCCTCCGTGATGGGCACCGTGCCGCGGTACGCCACGTAGGCCGAGTTCACCGGGCCGTCATTGGCAACTGTGCCGCGCAGGGTGGACTTCAGCCCGTCCGCAGCCAGGATGGCGTCGGCTTCGAAAACCTCGCCCTTGGCGGTGTAGGCGCGGGCCCGGTCGCCATCGGTTTCCACTTTCTGCACCAGGACATCGTTCACCATGGTGACGCCGGCTTCCTGGCAGGCCTCGAGCAGGATCCGGTGCAGGTCGCTGCGGTGGATGACGACGTACGGGGCGCCGTAGCGTTCCTCGAACTCGCCGCCAAGGGTCTGGCGGGTCAGTTCCTCGCCGGTGACCGCGTCGCGGAACACCAGGTGCTTGGGCTGGACGCCGATTTCCAGCGCCTTCTCCAGGAGGCCCCAGCGCTTGAGGACGCGGGAGGCGTTGGGGGCCATCTGCAGGCCGGCGCCCACTTCGCCGAAGGCGGGTGCCACTTCAACCAGGGTGACATCGGCGCCGTTTTCGCGAAGTGCGAGCGCTCCGGCAAGCCCGGCCATGCCGCCGCCCACCACGAGGACGTCGGTGGACGCTTTGACGTTAGACATTGGAAACTCCTACTGCTGTTGATTTCTTGATTTTGATGCCGACTGCAGCAATGAGGACTGCTGCTGCGGCTGCTGCTCCGGCAAACGCCAGGAAGTTTGAATTGACGCCCAGGCCCGCCGCGAGCAGGAGCCCGCCGGCCTGCGGGGCGGCCACTGCACCGATCCGGCCCACGCCCAGCGCCCAGCCAAGGGCGGTGCCTCGAAGGTGTGCCGGATAGTGGCTGGCCACGGCGGCGATGATCAGGCACTGGGTGCCGTGCGTTCCCACGCCGGCCAGCACCAGCATGAAATAGACGACGGCGACGGGCGGCCCGGTCACCAGGACCACCAGGGCAACGGCGGCAACCGCTGCCGCCGCGATCGCCGTGGGAATGGGCCCGAACCGTGTGCCGGCCCAGGCGGTCAGCACCGAGCCCGCCACCGCGCCCAGGTTGAGCGCCAGCGCGAACGTCAGCGCTGATCCAAGGTTGTAGCCCGCCAGCTGCATGAGGTTGGGCAGCCAGGTGCCCAACCCGTACCAGGCGAAGAGGGTCACCAGTGTGCCGAAGGCAAACAGCAGGCTGGTTCCAAGGTAGGGCGCCCGAAGCAGGGAACCGAAGCCGACGGATTCCTTGGCGGCGCTGACGGCTGCGCCGGCAGGTTTGGCTGCCAGGGTCTCCGGCAGGTAGCGAAGCCCCAGCGGGATGACCACCACCAGGGCCACGACGGCCACCAGGAACATGACGGGCCAGCCGAAGGCCGGAATCAGCGGGATGCCCACCAGTGCTGCGATGGAGCCGCCGATGGGAACGCCGGACATCATGAGGGTGGCGATGGTGGATCGCCACTTTTCCGGAACCAGCTCGGCCACCAGGGCATTGGCGGAGGGCACCAGGCCGCCCAGTCCGATGCCGGCCAGCAGGCGCAGGCCGCCGAAGACCGGTGCGCTGGGTGCAAAGGCGCAGAAGATGGTGAAGACGGAGAACACGATGGCGCAGCCGATGATGGTGCGCCGCCGGCCCCAGGTGTCGGACATGCGGCCGGCGAAGACCGCTCCGATCATCATGCCGATGAAGGCCATCGACCCGATGGTGCCGGCCGTTGCCTTGGTCAGGCCCCAGCCGGTGTCATTGATGAGCGAGCCCTGGACCGTGCCGTAGACGATCAGGTCATAGCCGTCGAAAACGACCAGCAGCCAGCACACCAGGACGGCAAGCATGGAACGCCGGGGAAACCCGGAAAGGCCTGCACCCGGAACGGGGGCGTCCGTGCGCTGCGGCGCTGCAGCGGAAGTTGTGTGATTCATCCCACCACTGTGCTGGCAGTCATACCGCGGCGCCCATAAGATTCTGTTATGCAGAATCTTCCGGCCCGGCGGAAACCTACTTACTCCATTGAAGCGGTGGACAACGCCCTGCAGCTCCTCCAGCTCCTGCGGGACGTGGGCAGCCTGCGGCTCAAGGACGCCGCAGCGGAGCTCGGGGTGGCCCCGTCCACGGCCCACCGGCTCCTGGCCATGCTGGTATACCGTGGTTTCGCCATCCAGGACGAGACCCGCCGGTATGTGCCAGGCCCGGCGATGGGTGCCGGCCCGGCGGGTTTCAGCTGGACGCGGCAGCTGCGGGACATCTCCCGGCCGCACATGGAGCTGCTGTGTGCACGCACCAACGAGACGGTCAATCTGATGATCCGGGTGGGCACCAAGGTCCGCTTCCTGGATACGGTCGAAAGCACCAACATCCTGCGCGTCGGGGACCGGCAGGGAACCCTGCTTCCGGCGCACAAGGCCTCGGGCGGAAAAGCCATCCTGGCCGAACTGGATCCCGCTGTGCTGGAGCAGTTGTTCCGCAGTCCCAATGCGGAGCTCGGCGGGGACTACATCCCGGACGCCGAGTACCCCACATTCCTGCGCGAGCTTGAGTCTGTCCGCGCCAACGGATTTGCCGCCAATTTCGAGGGCACCGAGGAGGGCATCAGCGCCTTCGGGATGGCGCTGCACAACGGCAGGGGCATGGTGGTGGGAGCTTTGAGCGTGGCCACCCCGGTGGCACGGTTCCGGCCCCTGTTCGACGCCGGACTGGTGGGCGTCATGATGGAAACCCGGCGCCAGCTGGAAATCGACATCGCGGCCAATCCGGTGGACGGTTCGGGACCCAGCTGAGGGAACCCAGGCCGCTCCCACCCCCTAAATTCTGCTTACCAGAATATGCTTCGGATCACAGCACATTTTCCCTAGGGTCGAATCCACGTCGCAATCAGTCCGCACGCAAGGAGAAGGCCAGTGTCGATCAGCGCTGAAAACCAAACGCACGAATCCGTGGCACAGGAACACCATGTTCCCGAGCCCACCCCTGAGGAGGCTGCCCAGCTTGAGCAGCTGTACAAGGATTTCGATAAAGAAAACCTGATTCCGTTGTGGACGGAGATCGCGGACCTGATGCCCATGGTCCCGTCCCCCAAAGCGGTTCCGCATGTGTGGCGGTGGGATGACCTCTATCCTCTGGCCGCCCGCGCCGGGGACCTGGTGCCCGTGGGCCGTGGTGGGGAACGCCGCGCCATCGCGCTGGCCAATCCGGGCCTGGCCGGCACCCCGTACGCCACGCCCACACTCTGGGCCGCCATCCAGTACCTGGGTGGGCGGGAAACCGCCCCGGAGCACCGCCATTCCCAGAACGCCTTCCGGTTCGTCGTTGAAGGCGAGGGCGTGTGGACCGTGGTGAACGGTGACCCCGTCCGGATGTCCCGCGGCGATTTCCTGCTCACCCCGGGCTGGAACTTCCACGGCCACCACAACGACACCGACGAGCCGATGGCCTGGATCGACGGGCTGGACATCCCGTTCGTGCACTACGCCGATGCCGGGTTCTTCGAATTCGGCACCGAGCGCGTGACCGACGAAGCAACCCCGGACATCTCCCGTTCCGAGCGGCTCTGGGCGCACCCCGGACTGCGCCCGCTCTCCGGCCTGGATGACACCACCAACTCCCCCATCGCGGCCTACCGCTGGAAGTACACGGACGCCGCCCTGCGCGAGCAGCTGCTCCTCGAGGACGAGGGCCACCCCGCCACCGTCTCCCAGGGCCACGCCGCCATCCGGTACACCAACCCCACCACCGGCGGGGACGTCATGCCCACCATCCGCGCCGAATTCCACCGCTTCCGCGCCGGGGCCTGGACCGAGACCGTCCGCGAGGTGGGCTCCAGCGTCTGGCAGGTCTTCGAAGGCACCGGCACCGTGACCTTGAACGGCGAAACCCGGACCCTGGCCAAGGGCGACCTGTTCGTGGTCCCGTCCTGGGCCGCCTGGTCCCTGCAGGCCGACGCTGGCTCACAAACGGATTTTGATTTGTTCCGCTTCAGCGACGCCCCCATCTTTGAGCGCCTGAACTTCAACCGCACCTACATCGAAGGACGCACCAAGTAATGAAACTCCTCACCCTCCGCCTCGACAACGGCGGCACCGCAGCAGTCCGCCAGGACGGTGCCACCCTCACCGAAATTCCCGGCTTTTCCGACGTCGGGGCGCTGCTGAAGGATCCCACCTGGGAAGCCACGGCGAAGGCAGCCCACGGCGCAACGCACGCGCTCGACGGCGCCGACCTCGCCGCCGTCGTACCTTCCCCAGGCAAGATCATCTGCGTGGGGCACAACTACCGCAACCACATCAAGGAAATGGGCCGTGAGGTTCCCGAGCACCCCACCCTGTTCGCCAAGTACGCCGAATCCCTGATCGGCCCCAACGACGACCTCGCGCTGCCGCAGGAATCCGACACGGTGGACTGGGAAGCCGAGCTCGCCGTGGTGATCGGCAAGTCCGGCCGCCGCATCCCCGAAGCCCAGGCCGCGGAGCACATCGCCGGCTACGCCGTGCTGAACGACATCAGCATGCGCGACTACCAGTTCCGCACCATCCAGTGGCTGCAGGGCAAGACGTGGGAGAAGTCCACCCCGTTCGGGCCGGCCCTGGTCACCAAGGACGAGTTCACGACCGGCCCGCTGATGACCTCCGCCGTGGATGGCGACGTCCAGCAGAGCACCCCCACCTCGGACCTGGTGTTCACCCCGGAGTTCCTGGTCTCCTACATCTCCACCATCATCACCCTGAACCCGGGCGACGTCATCGCCACCGGCACCCCCGGCGGCGTGGGCCACGCACAGGACCCCAAGCGCTACCTGCAGGAGGGCCAGGTCCTGGTGACCACCATCGAGGGCCTGGGCCAGCTGACCAACCGCGTGGTCAAGGAAGCCTGATGGTTGCCCGGCACGACCAGACCACCGATCCCGTCCTGCTCGACGGGCTGCTGCAGGCCCGGCGCGGCACCGCGTTCTTCGCCCGCAAGCTCAACGAGCTCCCCGACGCGGAACTCGATGGAGACTCGCTGCTGCCGGGCTGGACCCGCCGCCACGTTGTGGCCCACGTGGGCTACAACGCCCGGGCCGTCGCCCGCCTGGTGGAGTGGGCGGCCACCGGGGTGGAGACACCCATGTACCCCTCGGTGGAGGTCCGCAACCACGAGATCGACTTCGGCGCCACACTCAGTCCCATCGCACTGCGGAACCTGTTCGACCATTCAGCCGTGCACCTGAACGTGGAATGGCGCGACCTGCCCGCCGACTCCTGGCACCACAAGGTCAAAACCGTCCAGGGCAGGACCGTCCCGGCGGAAGAAACCGTGTGGATGCGCACCCGCGAGGTATGGGTGCACGCCGTGGACCTGGACAACGGAGCCACGTTCAAGGACGTCCCCGCACCCGTCCTGGAACGGCTGCTCAAGGACATCACCGGGGCCTGGCAGTCCCGCGGGACGGACAAGGACCTGGTCATCGAGGTCACCGGCACGGCCCCGCCGCTCACGTACGGTGACACGGGAGCCGCCTCGCCCACCGTGGTTTCCGGGTCCCTGCCGGCCATTGCCCAGTGGGCCACCGGCCGCGGCACGGACGGAACCACGGCACAGCGCGACGGCGGACCGGTCACCCCGGCGCCGCCGGCACCCGCCTGGATCTAGGCTGCCGCCGGCACCCGGGCCAACAACACCACGCCAAAGGCGGACCAGCATGGGCTGGTCCGCCTTTCGGCGTTGCTGCCGGGCACGCCGCTCACCACAGGGGTCCCGCCTCGGACTGGAAACCAAAAATGGACCCCAGGAGTTGGAACAGATTCCATGAATTCACCCCAGAACGCTGGATAGCATGAGGTGACCGGACAGAGCCGTCCGGCGGGATCGACGCAAAAGGAAAACCCATGGCCGCGGTTACGGTGGATGACATCCTCTCGGATCTCCCCCTTGGCTTCGCCAGCCTCATCCTCCGGCCCGCCCAGTCGGCGCCGGCCATCGAACGGTTCCTCATTGTCGACGCCGACGATGAGGCAGTCGAAGCCGCCAAGGCCTTTGTCCTGCTCATCGGGGTCCGCGGCCGGTCTGCGCTGCCGGCCCTCCGTCGCCTCCTGAAGGACCCGCCCCCGGTGGTCGCCGTGAAGGGCGAGCGTGAAGACCTCGCGGAAGCAGAAGAACTCCTCCGTGCAGCCGGGTCAGGGCTGCTGCTGGTGGATCCCGCCGCGGACTGGGACCGGCTGCTCTCCATCGCCAAGGACCGGATCCAGCCGCGCAGCTACCAGAGCGAAGTGCTGACCCTGCTCGAGGAAGACCTGTTCGCGATCGCCCAGACCACGGCGCGGCTCACCTCCAGCCACGTGCTCATCGAGGATGCGGCCAACAAAGTCCTGGCCTACTCCACCGTCACCAATGACATCGATGAACTCCGGAAAGCATCCATCCTGGCCCGCCGCGGCCCCCGGAAGTACGAACTGCTGCTCAAGGACCTCGGCGCCTACCGGGAACTGCACCGCACCCGGCTGCCGGTCCGCGTACCGGCCAGGCCCCAGGACGGCCTGCGGGAACGGGTGGCCATCGCGCTCTTTGCCGGCGAACGGATCATGGGCTACATCTGGCTCCAGGAGACCGGAGGCGGCTTCGGCCCGGATGTTGAATACGTGCTCACGGGTTCCGCGGCACGCGTTTCCGGCGAACTGATCCGCTACCGCAACCAGCAGTCCGTGCATATGCGGGAGGACCGGATTGTGCGGATCCTGTCAGGGCCGGCAGAAGCCGCCGCCAGCGCGCACAGCGGAAAGATCCCCTCGGAACGTCCCGCCGCACTGATCCTGATCGGCATGTCCGACGCCGACTCGCGTGCCGATGACGCCGCACTCAAGCACGGCGAACTTGCCAACCTCGCCTCCATCCACGCAGCCGCCTACAAGCCCACCGCCGTCGTAGGCCAGTTCAACGGTGACACCGCCATCATCGTGCCCGACCTGCAGTCAAGCACGGCGGAATCGGGGCTGCGGTCGCTGGCCGAAGCGATCGTCCGGGATGCCGGCAAACACCTCGGCATCAGTCCGTTCGCAGCCGTCGGCCCCCTGGCGCCGGACCTGTTGTCTCTCCACACGGTGACACGGATTACGGAGGCGCTGTTGGCCTGCGTGCGCACTGCGGAACCGGGCACGGTTGCCTCGGTAGGCGATTTCGAAGCCGAGATCCTCTACCGCGAGGCGGTACGGAACTTCCACACTTCACCCTTCCGCCATCGCAGCCTGGCAACACTCCTCCAGGACGACGCCGAACTCGCCGAAACCCTCCGCGCGTATTTCGACGCGTCCTTCGACGTCGCCGAGTGCGCCAGGCGGATGAACCTGCACAAGAACACCGTGTACTACCGGGTGGCCAAAGCCACCCGCGTGACCGGCCTCAACTTCAGCAGTCCCAGGGACTCCCTGGTGGCACTGCTCCACCTCCAGGAGTGGGCTTCCACCTCCTACGACACTTCAGGCAGGAAATGACCACAACGCTCGGTGCACCACCCCTGGACGTCCTCCTCGAGGACATCGTCCGGCATCACCGGCCGCGGAAGGAAACGGGTGCAGTGCCCCGCAACATCCCCTTCCTGGCCAAGGTCCCCTTCAACCGGTTTGGAATCGCCGTCGCCACCACCTCCGGTGACGTCTTTT
Source organism: Arthrobacter sp. SLBN-112 (assembly GCF_006715225.1). NCBI lineage: Bacteria > Bacillati > Actinomycetota > Actinomycetes > Micrococcales > Micrococcaceae > Arthrobacter > Arthrobacter sp. SLBN-112. Next base: position 1,764,160 of record NZ_VFMU01000001.1, on the reverse strand, counting down.
GCTCAGGCGATGCTGACGTCCCGTTTTCCATCCAGAGCATCTCCAAGGTGTTCACCCTTGCCATGGCGCTGCAGGGCGGCGGATCGGCCCGCCTGTGGTCACGGGTGCTGCGCGAACCGTCCGGAACCGCCTTCAACTCCCTGGTCCAGCTCGAAGCCGAACACGGCATCCCCCGCAACCCCTTCATCAATGCCGGCGCCCTGGTGGTCACCGACCACCTGATGGAAGGGACGCCCGACGCCGCAGCGCACCTCCTGCGGTTCCTCACCGGACAGGCGGGTCAGCAGGGCCAGGCACCTGGACAGGCACTTGGACAGCAGGGCCCGTTCATTGACGAGGCTGCAGCTGCCGGCGAACTGGCGGCCAGCAGCCGCAACCTTGCCCTGGCGCACTTCCTGAAGGACTTCGGCAACCTCACACAGCCTGCAGAATCCGTGGTGGAGAACTATGTCCGCCAATGCTCCATCATGATGACCTGCGCCGAACTGGCCAAGGCCGGACTGTTCCTTGCCAATGACGGCCAGGGAGCGTCCGGAAGGGTGTTGTCCCGGAGCGAGGCAAAGCGCGTCGGCTCCATTATGCTCACCTGCGGCATGTATGACGCCGCCGGTGAATTCGCCTACCGCGTGGGCCTGCCCGGCAAAAGCGGGGTGGGCGGCGGGATCCTGGTCATCGTGCCGGGCCAGTGCGCCATCTGCGTCTGGAGCCCCCGCCTGGATGCAAAAGGCAATTCCCTGGCAGGCACGGCAGCCCTTGCCGACCTCTCCGACCGCACCGGCTGGTCAGTCTTCTAGCCCTTCCCACCCAATTCCAGCTTTCGCCACCCAGACAGATCTATCCCCGGATCGAAAGGAAATACCCATGCCCAACAACCCCAATGACGAGGTTGAGTTCGACCACCTGATTGATGGGGGTCACGCGCATGCGTCCGAGACCTCCCTGCACGCGGAGGACAAGGGTTACCACAAGAACCTCAAGCCCCGGCAGATCCAGATGATCGCGATCGGCGGCGCGATCGGCACCGGCCTGTTCCTGGGCGCCGGCGGCCGGCTCAACGCCGCGGGCCCGTCCCTGGTCATCGCGTACGCGGTCTGCGGGTTCTTCGCGTTCCTGATCCTGCGCGCCCTGGGCGAACTGGTCCTGCACCGGCCCTCCTCCGGCTCGTTCGTCTCCTACGCCCGTGAATTCTTCGGCGAAAAAGCCGCGTTCGTCTCCGGCTGGTTCTACTGGATCAACTGGGCCACCACCACCATCGTGGACATCACCGCCGCCGCCCTCTACATGCACTTCTTCGGCAACTACATCCCCTGGATGGCCGACGTCCCGCAGTGGGCCTGGGCACTGACCGCCCTCATCGTAGTCCTGGCCCTGAACCTGGTCTCCGTGAAAGTCTTCGGCGAAATGGAATTCTGGTTCGCCCTGATCAAGGTCGCCGCCCTCGTCGCGTTCCTCATCATCGGCACCTACTTCGTCATCTTCGGCACCCCCGTGGACGGCCAACCAGTCGGCATCAGCCTCCTGAACGACAACGGCGGGATCTTCCCCAACGGCCTGCTGCCCATGATCATCCTCATGCAGGGCGTCCTGTTCGCCTACGCCTCCATCGAACTCGTCGGCACCGCCGCCGGCGAAACCGAAAACCCCGAAAAAATCATGCCCAAAGCCATCAACTCCGTGGTCTTCCGCATCGCCGTGTTCTACGTCGGCTCCGTCATCCTCCTGGCCCTGCTGCTGCCCTTCACCTCCTACCAAAAAGGCGTCAGCCCCTTCGTCACCTTCTTCGGCTCCATCGGCGTCCAGGGCGTAGACGTCATCATGAACCTCGTCGTCCTCACCGCCGCCCTGTCCTCCCTCAACGCCGGGCTCTACTCCACCGGCCGGATCCTGCGCTCCATGTCCGTCAACGGCTCCGCCCCCAAATTCGCCTCCCGCATGAACAAAGCAGGCGTCCCCTACGGCGGCATCGCCATCACCGCCGTCGTCTCCCTCCTCGGCGTCCCCCTGAACTACCTCGTCCCCGCCGAAGCCTTCGAAATCGTCCTCAACATCGCCTCCGTCGGCATCATCATGACCTGGGCCACCATCGTCCTGTGCCAAATCCAACTCAAACGCTGGGCCGACAAAGGCTGGGTCACCCGCCCCTCCTTCCGCATGTTCGGCGCCCCCTACACCGGCTACCTCTCCCTGCTCTTCCTCATCAGCGTCCTCATCATGGTCTTCATCGACTCACCCCTGACCATGCTCGTCACCGCCATCGCCTCCATCCTCATGGTCATCGGCTGGTACGCCTGCCGCCAACGCATCCGCGACATCGCCGAAACCCGCGACGGCTACACCGGGAAATCCCCCGTCATCGCCAACCGCACGCCCATTTCCTGACCCCGGCGCTTCCGCCACCCTCCGAGCTAAAGAAAGAACATGACACCAGAGCCGCAGCCCACCCTGACCTCCTCCCCTACCCGGCCCGCCGCCGTCGTCCATCACCAGGACGCCGCGGTGCCCGCCCTGAAATCCGCGGGGCACGTGATCGTTGATTCGCTGGTGGCGCACGGCGTGGAACGCACCTATGTGGTTCCCGGCGAGAGCTTCCTGGACGTGCTGGACGGCCTGCACAACTCGACGATCGAAACCATCGTCTGCCGCCACGAAGGCGGCGCCGCCTACATGGCGGAAGCCGACGGGAAGCTGAACCAGCGTCCCGGGGTGGCGATGGTGACCAGGGGGCCCGGTGCCGCCAATGCCCACGTGGGACTGCACACCGGGTGGCAGGATTCCACCCCGATGCTGCTGTTCGTGGGGTTGATCCCGTTTGCCCACCGGGACCGCGAGGCCTTCCAGGAATTCGACATCAAGTCCTGGTTCGACACCGGCGCCAAGCGGGTGATGGTCCTTGACCACCCGGAACGGGCGTCCGAGATCGTGGCTGAAGCAATGTTCGCAGCCATGAGCGGGCGGCCCGGGCCCGTGGTGGTGGGGCTGCCCGAGGACGTCATCCGGCAGCAGGTCAGCCCCGTGCTGCACCCTGCCATTCCCGTTGCCGCGGGAGGCATGGCCAGTACGGACGCAACTGCGTTGGAAGCGGCACTTGCCCAATCCAGCAAGCCGCTGTTCGTCACTGGCGGCAATGACTGGACGCAGGAGGCCGCGGACCAGCTCACCGAGTGGCTGGAACGGCACCACATCCCGGCGGCGGCGGAGTGGCGGACGCAAGGAACGGTGCCCTTCGACTCGCCGTCCTATGTGGGCCCCATCGGCTACGGCCGTCCACGCCCCACGTATGACCTGTTGGAGGAGACCGACCTCCTGGTCTTCGTGGGAACGGTGCCGGGGGACGTCATCACGGACGGCTTTGTCTGCAGGCAGGACTGGAACAAGGAGAATTTCCTGGTCACGGTGGACCCGTCACTGCGCGGAAGGTCCGGTCCGGTGTCGCGGCAGATCCTGGCCAAGCCGGAGGCGTTCGTGCGCGGCCTGGCGGACATCAGCCTGCCCGTGAAGGACGAGTGGAAGGCCTGGACGGGCCGGATGCGTGCCGAGCAGGAGCGCTTTGCCGCGCTTCCTCCCGCTTCCCCGGCGGCCGGGCAGGCGCGGATGGACACCCTGATGGCCAACCTTGTCCCCCGGCTACCGGAGGACGCAATGGTGACCTTCGGTGCAGGTGAGCACACCAACTGGGCGCACCGGTACTTCCCCACCCGCCGTTACGCGTCCATGATCAGCGCGCGGAACGGTTCCATGGGGTACTCAGTCCCCTCGGCCATCGCCGCGTCCCTGGCCGAACCGCGACGGCGCGTGGTCACCATCGCCGGGGACGGCGAGTTCCTCATGAACGGGCAGGAGCTGGCAACGGCTGCCCAGTATGGCGCCACCCCGCTGGTGGTGGTCATGGACAACCAGGAGTACGGCACCATCCGCACCCACCAGGAGCGGCACTACCCCCAGCGCGTGTCCGGCACCCAGCTCAAGAACCCCGATTTTGCGTTGATGGCCAGGGCTTTCGGGGGGTTCGGGGTCACGGTGACCGAGGACCGGGACGTCCCGGCCGCGCTGGATGCCGCCCTGGAAGCGATCGATCGGGACGGCACGTTCGCCTTGATCCACCTGGTGGTGGAGCAGCGGGTCAAGGCGTACTAAGGCTTGCCTGCAGCGCCGGGCGCTGCTGGGTGACGTGGACGACGGCGGGACCTCCCGCCGTCGTCCACGTCCTTAAGGTTCGGGCTTGGGGTTAGAGCCGGTCCGTCCGGTCCTCGCCGCCTCCCTTGTGGCCGGCCCCGCGGAGGTTCTCCTGGACCTTCCCAAACAGGTCCTTGATGGTGGATTCCGCGTTGGAAATGACGTCCACCGGTACGTAGACCTCATGGGTCAAGGGAAGGTCGTATTCATCCTTCAGGTGGGTGCCGCTTCCCACCCCTGTCAGGGACAGGTAGACCATGGCCTCAGTCCGCGCGATGCCGGCGAGCTTGCCGAAGACGACGGTGAACTCGTTCGGCTGGAAGCTGATTGTCTGCCCGATGTGGCTGCGGCCCAGTTCACCGGCGGGAACCGCCTTTTCCGACTGGCTTCCGGTGTAGTCCATGAACTTCTCCTTCGATCGCCAACACGTACGCAGGCAGTCTAACCCTGCCGTTCCACGCCGGCACAAGGACCCTGCTGGAGGGCTGCACAAAGCAGTTCCGGAACGGGTGGCCATTCCTCCATTGAGCCCGACCCTCGCCGGGCTGTTTGATGGCATCACCGGGCGGCAGTGGCTGCCTGGCCCATTCTCCCCAAAGGAAGAACCGTGACTTCAATGACGAGCCGCGTAAAAAGCCCCGTCCGCTGGGACAACGTCGACATCGGCGACACAGTGGAACTCCGAAGCAATGGATACACCGCGTTCAGCGGGCTGGTGGATGCCCGGACCGACGACGGCGACGTGGTGTGGGTGACTGCGCCGGCGGGTGGCCGGCGGCTGTTCCATATCGGCGACGGCTTCGACCTGGCTGGGGTGACGTCATGACGGACTGCCCCGACGATTGCCCCTACTGCAGCGGGCCGGAGACTGACTGAGGGCCGGGGGACACAGTCCGGCCGGCGAAATGGCCGCGCAGGTCCCATTGCGGGCATGTTTGATGCCGGGATCATCACGATACGGGCATCAAATTGCGTCTACTGCCGGTGGCATCGTTGACGCGGGCAACGGGTACCGCGAAGGTGGTGCCATGAGGTCTCAGAAAATTTCCCAGGGGTTTGCCATGACGGCGGCGGCCGCAGCGGCAGCGCTGCTGCTCACCGCGTGCGGTCCAAGCCAGCCGCAGTCCCAGACAACGACGTCGCCCGCCACCGGGCAGGCCAGCCAGTCCCTGTCGCCAACCGCGTCAACGCCGCCTCCGGCCACTTCGGCGCCGGCCACATCGACGCCTGCTTCCTCCGCTCCCGGCACCACCCCTGCGGGCACCCCCGCCCTGTGCAAGGCGGCCGAACTCACCGCCGCCACCGACGCCTCCGGCGGCGGCGCTGCCGGCAGTGTCTACATGAAGCTCAACCTCACCAACAAGGGCTCCGAGCCCTGCATCCTCAGGGGTTTCCCGGGCGTCTCCCTGGTGGCAGACGCCGCCGGCGCCCCCATTGGTGCACCGGCAACGCGGGATGAGTCCGCCGGTGTCGTCGACGTCCTGTTGGCCCCGGGCCAGACCGGCACGGCGGTGCTGCGCTACACCCAGGCAGGCAACTACATGGACTGCTCCCCCGTGGATGCGGCCGGCTACCGGATTTATCCGCCCGAGGACACCGAGTCACTGTTTATCCCGCAGCCCACCCGGGCCTGCAGCAACGCAAACATCACCCTGCTCAGCATCGGCGCATTCCAGCCGGCCTGACCCAACGAAGCCTTTAACGGCCAAAGGCGGCCCGGCAATCAAGCCGGGCCGCCTTTCGTACTTCCGGGCCGCCGTCGAACGTTCCTGTTCCGCCGGCTGCCCTTGCATTGTTACCGCATTTTTGTTGTTACCGGGTTGCGGTGGTGGTGCGGCCGGTTCGTGCCGTGCCGCGGGACAGCGCCACGCCCAGGCCGATCATGGCAACACCGAGGACGAAGTGCAGCCAGTTATCGGCGGTGTTGACCGGGACGAAGTTGGCAGCAGTGTCCTGGCCGATGAGCAGGCCGTAGAGCCACAGCACCAGGTAGATGGCGCCGCCCACCACCAGGTAGTTCTTTGAGCCGGGCACGCTGCGGGCCATGGCAATGCCCGCGACGCCGAACAGCAGGTGGACGATGTTGTGCAGGATCGATACCTGGAAGAGGCCCAGCAGCAGTGCCCCGGATCCGTGCCCCGCGAACCCCAGGGAGTCGTAGTTGGAAGTGATGCCCGGGATGAACCCCAGGACCCCTACCAGGAGGAAGACCACGCCTACGGCAAGGGCGGCTTTTTGGATGTTGGTCCGGCCTACAGTGCGACCGCCGGAATTCATGGTTGTCATGATTTCTCCTGCTTGTGTCGTTGAATGCTTCTGGCTGCCGGGTGAAGCGTGACCGATAGAGCCTGACCATAGACTTAACCCCCGACATCGTAAGTATACTTAGCAAATCCGCAGCGGATAGCAGGGGTCGATAACAGACCCATCACAAACTGGCCTGCGAGGGCCTTGCACCGGAGGCAGGTTGGACTGGCATGACGTCGATTTGGCTGGACCGCAGGGATCCCTTCACTTCTGATCCGTTCGAACCTGACACCAGGTATGACACGGTGGTGGCTGGCGCCGGCCTCACCGGGCTGGTCACCGCACTGCTGCTGGCCCGCTCCGGACAAAGCGTCCTGGTACTGGAAGCCCGCTTCCCCGGGGCCGTGACCACCGGCAACACCACCGCGAAGGTAACCCTGCTGCAGGGAACCTTCCTGTCCCAGCTGGCCCGCCAGTACTCGCAGAAGCAGGTTCAGGCGTACGTGGACGGGAACCGGGAAGGCCAGGCGTGGCTGCTGCGCTACCTGGAGGAGCACAACGTGCCCTTCCAGCGCCGCGACGCCTACACCTATGCCTCGTCTGCACAAGGCACCGAGAAGCTGCGCGAAGAGGTGAGCGCCGCCAGTACCGCCGGGCTGGATGTGGATTACGTGCGCGACGCCGGCCTGCCGTTCCCTGTCCACGGGGCGGTGCGGCTGAGGGACCAGGCCCAGATCAACCCCATGGAGGTCATCGACGCACTGGTGGCTGACATCCGCAGCCGTGGCGGCCATATCGTTAGCGGCGTGCGCCTCCGGGACGTGACCGGCGATGCACCCTCAGCGGTCAAGACCGACCACGGCAGTGTGAGGGCGGACAAGGTGGTCCTGGCCACGGGCATCCCCGTCCTGGACCGCGGCCTGTATTTCGCCAAGCTGAAGCCAAGCCGTTCCTACGCGGCGGCCCTTGAACTGCAGGAGGACCAGGCGCCCCCGCCGGGCATGTACATCTCCGTTGAGCAGCCCACCCACTCACTTCGCAACTACGAGATGGACGGCAGGAACCTGCTGCTCGTGGGCGGGCACGGGCATCAGGTGGGCCGGACGGATTCGGAAAAGGCGCACCTTTCCGGCCTGCTCGAGTGGGCGGGCGGGCATTACCCCGGCGCAGTCACCACACACACATGGTCCGCGCAGGATTACATGCCCACCAACCTCATGCCCTTCTTCGGCAAACTCCCGCGCGGCAAGGGCCAGATCTATTTCGGCACCGGCTACAACAAGTGGGGAATGACCAATGCCGTCGCCGCTGCGCTGGGGATATCCGCGGACATCCTGGGCGGGCAGGTGCCCTGGGCGGACACCATCCACCACCGCATCACCTCACCGGCAGGCGCGTTGTCTGCCGTGGCGCTCAATGCCGGCGTGGCTGCACGACTGGCTTCCGGCTGGGGGAAGGTGACCACCGAGGGACGGAAGATTGATGGCCTGAAACGGGGCGCGGGCGGATCCGCCGTGCCTGCTTCCGAGGGTGCCGTACCGACACCACCTGTTCCTGCGGGCTCCGCAGCTGCCGCAGTCCCGGCCGAAGGCCAGGGCAAGGTCTACCGCGAGGGCAACCGGCCGGTGGCTGTCTCCACCGTGGCGGGAACCACCTGCCGGCTCTCAGCAGTCTGCACCCACATGGGCGGCATTCTGCACTGGAATGACAACGAACAGTCGTGGGACTGCCCCCTGCACGGCTCGCGCTTCACCAACCAGGGCAAGCTGCTCGAGGGCCCGGCCACCAGGGACCTGCCGGAGGCTCCGGCTGGGTGAACGCGCCATCCGGGAGTTTACTGTCAGTGCCTTGGGGCATGATGGAGGCATGAACCAGGAACAGCGTCCTGCCGGCAGCAGCGTTTCCGGCGCGGCCGCCTCGATGGGCCAGTTCAGCCGGCCCACCAGGGACTGGTTCCTGGGTGCGTTTTCGGAGCCGACACCGGCACAGGCAGGCGCCTGGAACGCCATCTCCTCGGGATCGCATGCGCTGGTGGTGGCCCCTACCGGTTCCGGAAAGACCCTGGCGGCCTTCCTCTGGGCCCTGGACAGGCTCCTGGTCTCGGCATCCCACGCCCCTGACCCCGCCGCTGAAGCGCCGGCAAAAGGCAAGCGGGTGCGGACGCCCAAACGCAAAACCCGCGTCCTCTACATCTCACCCTTGAAGGCTTTGGGCGTCGACGTGGAACGGAACCTGCGCTCCCCGCTGATCGGCATCACCCAGACGGCAAAGCGGCTGGAACTTCCCGCGCCGCTGATCACGGTGGGGGTCCGGTCCGGGGACACTCCCGCGAGCGACCGACGCGCGCTTCTGGCCAACCCGCCGGACATCCTGATCACCACCCCCGAGTCCCTGTTCCTCATGCTCACCTCGAAGGCCCGCGAAACCCTTGCCGAGGTGGACACCATCATCATTGACGAGGTCCACGCCGTGGCCGGAACCAAGCGCGGGGCCCACCTTGCCGTGTCCCTGGAGCGGCTGGACGCACTGCTGCCCAAACCAGCGCAGCGCATCGGGCTTTCCGCCACGGTGGAGCCCCGGGAACTCGTGGCCCAGTTTCTTGCCGGTTCGGCCCCCGTCGAGATCGTGGCACCGCCGGCCAGGAAGAACTGGGACCTCACGGTCTCGGTGCCGGTGGAGGACATGTCGGACCTGCAGGGAGCGGCAGGAGCATTCGACTCCGGCCCGGCATCCGGGCTGCAGCCGCAGGCTTCCATCTGGCCGCACGTGGAGGAAAAAATCGTGGACCTGGTGCTGGCCAACCAGTCCACCATCGTCTTCGCCAACTCCCGGCGGCTTGCCGAACGCCTTACTGCACGGCTCAACGAGATCTATGCCGAACGCCAACTGGTTGCCGTGGGCGGCGGCTGGGACGATCCCGGCCCGGAAGGGCAGGCGGGTGCTGTCGGCACGCCGGGGGGACCGCCGTCGGGCATTCCCGCTTCCACTGCCACCCCTGCACACATGATGGCCCAGGCCGGGAGCTCGGCCGGCGCCGATCCCGTGCTGGCCCGCGCCCACCACGGTTCAGTGTCCAAGGACCAGCGGGCCCTCATCGAGGACGACCTCAAGTCCGGGCGGTTGCGGTGCGTCGTGGCCACGTCGTCCCTGGAACTGGGCATCGACATGGGTGCGGTGGACCTGGTGGTGCAGGTGGAATCGCCGCCATCCGTGGCCAGCGGCCTGCAGCGGGTGGGCCGCGCCGGGCACCAGGTGGGCGAAATTTCCCAGGGCGTCCTTTTCCCCAAGCACCGGGCGGACCTGGTCCACACGGCCATCACGGTCGAGCGGATGCTGGGCGGCAAGATCGAGCGGCTCAGCATCCCTGCCAACCCGCTGGATATCCTGGCCCAGCAGACCGTGGCCGCAACCGCCCTGGGCAGCATCGACGTGGAGGAATGGTTCAGCACCGTCCGGCGCTCCGCACCTTTCGCGTCCCTCCCCCGCTCAGCCTTCGAAGCCACCCTCGATCTCCTCGCGGGACGGTACCCGTCTGACGAATTCGCCGAGCTGCGGCCGCGGATCATCTGGGACCGCAATGCCGGCACCATCGAAGGGCGGCCCGGAGCCCAGCGCCTGGCCGTGACGTCCGGCGGCACCATCCCGGACCGGGGCCTGTTCGGCGTCTACATCATCGGCACCGAGATGGAAGGGTCGGCGTCCCCGTCAGAAGACGGCAAACCGGCTCGCGCGCCCAAGGGCGGCCGGCGGGTGGGCGAGCTCGACGAAGAGATGGTCTACGAGTCCCGCGTGGGCGACGTCTTCGCCCTGGGCGCCACCAGCTGGAAGATCGAGGACATCACCCACGACCGCGTCCTGGTCTCCCCTGCGTTCGGGCAGCCCGGCAAGCTGCCGTTCTGGAAGGGCGATTCGCTGGGGCGGCCCGTGGACCTGGGCCGCGCGCTGGGCGCCTTCGTGCGTGAACTGTCCGCGTCCGACGCCGGCCCTGCCACCGAACGCTGCAAGGCCAGCGGCCTGGATGAATTCGCCGCGAACAACCTCATCCAGTACCTCAACGAGCAGAAGCAGGCCACGGAGGTGGTCCCCAGCGACACCACCCTGGTGGTGGAGCGGTTCCACGACGAACTGGGCGACTGGCGGGTCATCCTGCACAGTCCGTTCGGCATGCCGGTGCACGCGCCGTGGGCCCTTGCCGTGGGGCAACGGCTGCACCAGCGCTACGGGCTGGACGGCTCCGCCATGGCAGCCGACGACGGCATCGTGCTGCGGGTGCCCATGATGGAGGACGAGCCGCCCGGCGCCGAGCTGTTCCTCTTCGATCCTGAGGAACTTGAGCAAATCGTCACGGCCGAGGTGGGCGGCAGTGCCCTGTTCGCCTCACGGTTCCGGGAGTGCGCAGCCCGCGCCCTCCTGCTGCCCCGCCAGACCCCCGGCAAACGGCAGCCGCTGTGGCAGCAGCGCCAGCGGTCGGCACAGCTGTTGGACGTGGCCAGGAAGTACCCCACGTTCCCCATCGTGCTGGAAACGGTGCGCGAATGCCTGCAGGACGTCTACGACCTGCCTGCGTTGAAGGACATTGCCGCGTCCGTGGAACGGCGGGAACTGCGGATTGTCCAGACCACCACCCAGCAGCCCTCGCCGTTCGCCAAGTCCCTCCTCTTCGGTTACGTGGCGCAGTTCCTCTACGAGGGCGACTCCCCGCTCGCGGAACGGCGGGCCGCCGCCCTGGCCCTGGACTCCACCCTCCTGAACGAGTTGCTGGGCCGGGTGGAGCTGCGCGAGCTCCTGGATTCCAAGGTCATCGAGGCTACCGAACGCGAGCTGCAGCGCCTGGCGCCGGACCGGCGCGCACGGGGGATGGAAGGCGTAGCCGACCTCCTGCGGCTGCTGGGTCCGCTTGCGCCTGAGGAGACGGCGGCGCGGCTCCAGGGTGCGGCTGTGGCTGGACAGGGTGCCCCTCTGGGTGGGCAGGACCCCGCCGGAGCTGGGCAGGATATCGCGGGGGTTGGGCTTGATGACGCTGGCGATGCGCTGGCAGTGCCCGCTGATGCAGCGCTCAATGAAGCCGGGTCCGACGAAAGCGGGCCTGCCGAAACGCTGCCGGCCGCGGCTGCAGCCACGGTGGAAGAGGCGGCGGCGCACCTGGCCGCGCTTCAGCGCGCCAACCGTGCCATCAAGGTCAACATCGGCGGAGTGGAACGTTTCGCCGCGGTGGAAGACGCGGCACGCCTCCGCGACGCCATTGGTGTTCCGCTGCCCATGGGAGTTCCGCTGGCTTTCATCGAGCCGGTGGCCGATCCCCTGGGCGATCTCGTTTCCCGGTATGCCAGGACACATGGTCCCTTCACCGCAGCCGAGGCTGCCGCCCGCCTGGGCGTCGGCGTGGCTGTGGTGGGTACGGCCCTGAAACGCCTGGCAGCGGATGGGCGTGTGGTGGAGGGTGAGTTCCGGCCACATGCCGCACCGCCGGTGGCCGCAGAGCCGGATTCCAACGGTGACCGGGACGCGTCGCTTGATACCGGAGAACCGGGCGGAGCACATCCAGCGGATGGACCTGCGGCCGGCTCTCCTACCTCCGATGTTCCGCACATTGTTTCCAGCGAATGGTGCGACGCCGAGGTGCTGCGCAAGCTCCGCCGTCGTTCCCTGGCCGCGCTGCGGGCAGAAGTGGAACCTGTGGATGCCGCCGCCTATGGACGTTTCCTGCCGGCGTGGCAGCATGTCCGGACTCCCGGCGGCGGCCGCGGCCAGCCTTCGCTGCGCGGCCTGGACGGCATCATCACCGCCATCGACCAGCTCTCCGGGGTGCCCGTTCCCGCATCGGCCTGGGAACCCCTGGTGCTGGCCACGCGGGTCTCCAACTACCAGCCTGCAATGCTGGATGAACTGATGGCCGCAGGCGAAGTGCTCTGGTCCGGGGCCGGAGCACTTCCGGGAAACGACGGCTGGATCAGCCTGCACCTCGCGGACTCGGTGGAACTGACGCTCAACCCCGCGCCCGGGTTCGAACCGGGGGACGCCGGCCAGCGGCTCCTCGACCACCTGCGCAACAACGGCGGCGGGTATTTCTTCCGCCAGCTGACCGAGGTGGCGGGCGGCATGGACGCCGTCCTCGGCGACCAGGAAGTGGTGGCTGCGCTGTGGGACCTCGCGTGGGCCGGCCGCATCACCGGGGACACGTTTGCCCCGGTGCGGGCCCTGATCGCCGGGGGCCACACGACCCACCGGCAGGTGGCGCGGGCACCACGGGCCAGGGCGCCACGGCTGAGCCGGCTGGGACGTTCCCACGGTACCGGCCTGATGGGGTCCGCCGGACTGGCCGGGGGCCGGTACGGACCGCAGGGTGCCGCCACCCCACCCACTGCCGCAGGGCGGTGGTCGGCGCTTCCCGAGCCTGAACTCGATGCCACCATCCATGCCCGGGCCACCGCGGAACTCCTGCTGGACCGCTACGGCGTGGTCACCAGGGGCTCGGTGATGGCTGAACAGATCCTGGGCGGTTTCGGCCTCATGTACAAGGTGCTGGCGCGGCTGGAGGAGGCCGGCCGCTGCCGCCGGGGTTACTTCATCGAACACCTTGGTGCCGCCCAGTTTGCCGTTCCCGCCACCGTGGACCGGCTCCGCTCGTACTCGGAAGACACGCAACTGGCCAAGGCGGACCCGGTTGCCCTGGCACTCGCCGCCACCGATCCCGCCAACCCGTACGGTGCGGCGCTCCCCTGGCCCGCACTGCAGGACGACGCCGGCACCGGCCACCGTCCCGGCCGGAAGGCGGGTGCGCTGGTTGTCCTGGTGGACGGTGCGTTGGTCCTCTATGTGGAACGGGGCGGAAAGACACTGCTGGCGTTCAGTGATGACGAAGCCGTCCTGGCGGCTGCGGGCGCGGCGCTGGTTGGTGTTGTGACCCGGGGAGCCGTGGACAAGCTGATCATGGAGAAAGTAAACGGACACGGCATCCTGGACACCCCAGTTGCCGCCGCGCTCAGCGCCGCCGGCGCCTATTCCACCCCGAAGGGATTGAGAATCCGTGCCTGAGGGCGATTCCGTCTGGCGGGCCGCCCACCAGCTGCACCAGGCCCTGGCCGGACAGACGTTGCTGGCATCCGATTTCCGGGTGCCCCGGTTCGCCACGCTGAACCTGGCAGGCTGGACCGTTGCCGAGGTGGTTCCCAGGGGCAAGCATCTGCTGATGCGGGTGGTCAGCCCGGAGGACAAGAGGCTGACCATCCACTCACATCTGAAGATGGAAGGCGCCTGGCAGGTGTATCCGCCCGGCGGAAGGTGGCGGAAGCCCGGGTTCACCGCCCGGTGCGTGCTGCGCACGGCCGCGGCCGACGCCGTCGGCTTCTCACTGGGAATTGTGGAAGTGGTGCCTACCGCCAACGAGGACTCCATAGTGGGATTCCTCGGACCGGACCTCTTGGGCCCGGACTGGGACCTGGACGAGGCGGAACGCAGGATCCGCTCCCACCCCGAGGTGCCGGTGGGAGTTGCGCTTCTGGACCAGCGGAACCTCGCGGGCATCGGCAACATTTACCGTTGCGAGGCGTGCTTCCTGTCCGGAGTCCATCCCGCCACGCCTGTTTCCGGGGTCACGGACGTGCGGACCCTGATGAGCGACGCCAAACAGCTCTTGGAGGTTAACCTGGGGCCCGGACGCCGCGTGACCATCCTCAACGCCCGCGGCATGCCGGTGGGCAGGATGGCGGGCAGGCCCGGCTACTGGGTGTACGGCCGGGAGCGCCAACCATGCCTGAAATGCGGCACCCCCATCCAGCGCGGACTTCTGGGCAAGCCGAACGGAGAGGAAGAACGGGACATCTACTTCTGCCCGAGGTGCCAGCCAGCGCAGGCTTGACCTGTTCAGGCATGATCTGTCCAGGGCTTCATCTGTTCAGGCACAGGGTTGTTCAGGCACAGGGTTCCGGAGCCTTGACGGCAGTAGCCCCTGTGGCAGTGGTCCCGGCGGCGGCCTTCGCCGGGGAGGCGGAAACCATGAAGCGCGGCAGCAGCACATGGACCAAAGGACCGATGGCCAGCGCGTAGGCCACCGTGCCGACGCCCACCGAACCACCCAGCAGCCAGCCGATGGCCAGGACGCACACCTCAATGAGCGTGCGGGACAGCCGGACTGACCACCCGGTGCGGCGGGCCAGCCCGGTCATCAGCCCGTCCCGCGCCCCTGGCCCGAAACGTGCCCCGATGTAGCACGCGGAGGCGATGCCATTAAGCACAATGGCGCCGCCCAGGAGCGCAAACTGGCCTGCGGTCTGGGACACCGCCGGGATAAGCGCCAGTCCAACATCCGCAAACACTCCCACGAGCACCGCGTTGCACAACGTTCCGAAACCTGGCCACTGCCGCAGCGGGATCCAGAGCAGCAAGACCAGGAAACTCACAATGATGACCACCACGCCGATGCTCAGGCCGGTGCGGTTGGCCAGACCCTGGTGGAACACGTCCCAAGGATCCAGGCCAAGCCCCGCACGGATGAACATGGCGAGGGATATGCCGTACATGGCAAGGCCGGTGAAGAGCTGGAGGAGTCTGCGGGTCATCATGCAGACAACCTTTCCACGCAACTGGCATTGGAATACATAGCCAGTTTGAGATACTGGCCTGATGTCTTCCCTTACCGCATCTGCACTTGCGCGCCTCCTTGGCAGGTGGAATCCCGGCGCCTCCCCGGCCTACCGCGAGCTGGCCGACGTCGTCCGCCTCCTGGTGCTGGACGGCCGGGTGGCCCTGGACACGGCACTGCCCAGCGAACGCGCCCTTTCCGTAGCCCTGGGTGTCAGCAGGACCACGGTGACGGCAGCCTATGGCCGCCTCCGCGAACAGGGCTTCCTGAGCAGCGGACAGGGCAGCAGGAGCCGCACCAGGATTCCCCGTACGACGGCGGCGGGCACCACGGTGCTACGTGGACCACTGATTGGCCCGGGGACGTCCCGGCAGGGAAAGGCGGCAGCAGGAGCTGCCATGCCGGGGCCCGGCGCGCTGGGACTGGCAGCACCCGGGCTGGCAGCGCCGGAGGGTTTGATCGACCTGGCTTATTCGTCCCTGCCCGCCAGTGGTGAATTGGTGCACCGGGCCTTCGCGGCGGCCCTGACCGAGCTTCCGGCGCTGCTGCCCGGGTTCGGTTACGACGCCATGGGCCTGCTCCCCCTGCGCGAAGCAGTCGCAGCACGCTACACGGCTGCGGGTGTACCCACCACGGCAGACCAGGTGCTGGTGACCTCCGGTGCGCAGCACGCCCTGAACATCATCCTTCGCGCCCTGACCAGCCGGCAGGACAAGGTGCTGGTGGAACATCCGAGCTATCCGAACGCACTGGATGCGATCCGTGCCGCGGGGTGCCGTGCAGTGCCCGTGGCATTCGCACCTCCTCACGTTCTCCCACCCGCAGGCTCCAGCAGGACAGGCAACCTGGCCACTGTGGCCTGGGACATGCAGGGGCTCAAGGCGGCACTCGTGCAGCAGCGGCCCAGAATGGCCTATGTGGTGCCGGACTTCCACAACCCCACCGGCCAGCTCATGCCGGACAGCCAGCGCCGCCAGCTGGTGAAGGCGGCTGCGGCGGCCGGTACAACCCTGGTGGTGGACGAGACCCTGCGGGAACTGAACCTCGACGGCGCCCACACAACTCCGGTGGCAGCGTTCAGCCCTGCGGTGGTGACCATCGGCACACTCAGCAAGTCCCATTGGGGTGGCCTGCGGACTGGCTGGATCCGTGCATCCGAGGACATGATCCAGCGGTTTGCGTCCGCCCGGACATCCCTGGACCTGGGTGGGCCTGTGATGGAACAACTGGCCTCGGCCCACCTGGTCCGCGGCCTGGACGAACCGCTCCCGGCCCGGCTCGCCGGACTCCGGGAGAAACGGGCAGTCCTGCTGGAACTCCTCGCGGGCCACCTCCCGGCGTGGGAAACCCTCTACCCGTCGGGCGGCCTGTCCGCGTGGTGCAGGCTGCCCGGCCCAACCAGCACCGCCCTGACGGTCATTGCCCCGGACTTCGGCATCCGGCTGGCGGCGGGGCCACGGTTTGGAATAGGCGGCGCGTTCGAACGTTATCTCCGCGTGCCGTTTACGCTGCCGCCGGAGAAGCTGGAAACCGCAGTGTTGGCCTTGAGGGCAGCCCAGAACCGGCTCGACGCCGCCCCGCAACTGCGCCGCAGCCTCAAGAAAGCCCCCGACGTGGCCATCGCCTGAATCGCCGACACCGGAATCGCCGGAAGTGTGCGTAACCGCCGGAAAGGTACGGCGGCCCCGCACCGTTCCGGCGACTGGGGCGCCAATCGGGAAGGGAGTCCTCGTTCGAAAAGTCCACCTCGCCCGCAAGCCGGCCTACGCCGTCGAGCTCCACATCCACCGCGGCCCCCTGCCCGGCGGAACTGACGCCCAATGCTTCGTGGAGCCGGATGAATCCGTCCGGTGCGGGAACCGGCCACATCGGCGCCGGTAGAATGGACCGGTGATGCAATCCCCCCTCCCCGTGCGCGACGGCGTCAACGCCACCCGCCTGCGCCTCCCGGAAGAGGGGCCGTGGGACACCGCAATGGACTACATGATGCACCGGTGGGGACACATCGATCCGCAGGGCATCGAGGACCGGTTCGACGCCGGCGAGATCGTTGGCGAGGGCGGCGTACCCCTAAGCCGGCACACGAAGCTCGAAGACCACACCTTCATCTGGTACTACCGCACCCTGCCGCCGGAGACGCGGCTGCCCGTGGACATCAGCATCCTCCACCAGGACGGGCACCTGCTGGTGGTGGACAAGCCCCATTTCCTGCCCACCACGCCGGGCGGCACGTACATCCAGGAGTCAGCCCTGGTCCGTCTGCGGAACCAGCTGGACCTGCCGGACCTGATCCCCATGCACCGGCTGGACCGGATGACCGCGGGCGTCCTGCTCTTCTCCACCAACCCGCAGACCCGCGGCAAATACCAGGTGTTGTTTGAAAAGCGGCAGGCCCAGAAGGAGTACGAGTGCGTGTCGGCCGCCGAGCCCGCGCCGGGGTACCCCGCCGTCGACTTTCCCGTGGTGGTCCGCAACCGGATGACCAAGTCCCGCAGCTACCTGCTGGCCGAGGTCATTGACGGCGAGCCGAACGCGGAAACCAGGATTGAGCGGCTGGAAACGTTCGACGGCGGGCCTGGGGCAGGTGCCGACGGCACCGGGCAGCGCCTGGCCAGGTACCGGCTGGAACCACACACCGGAAAGACCCACCAGCTGCGGGTGCACATGGCCTCGCTGGGGCTGGGGATCGTCAACGATGCTTTCTACCCGGACCTGCTGGACAAGGCACCGGACAACTACGCCAAACCGCTGCAGCTGCTGGCCCGCGGCATCCGGTTCGTGGATCCGGTCTCCGGCAGGCCGGTGGAGTACCGCAGCAGCCTGGAGCTCAGCGAAGCGGCTCCAGCACGTCCCTGAACACTGCCTCCGCATCCCCGGTGTGCAGCACGAACTCCACCAGTTCCAGGCTGCTGGCCGGATGCAGGGCGCGGAAGCCAACAACCGCGTCCAGCGCCGCCTGTGCCACCGCCGCAGCCGGCCACCCATAGGCTCCGGCCCCCACCGCCGGAAAGGCAAGCGTCCCCGCCGCCAGACGGTCTGCCAGCCGCAGGCTTTCGCTGAAGCAGGACACAAGGAGCGCGGGGTTGGTCTGGCCCGCATGGCGGTTGGGTCCCACCGTATGAATCACCCAGCGGGCCGGGAGCCGGAAAGCCGGGGTGGCCACTGCGGCCCCGGTCTGGAGGCCGTGGGGCAGCTGTGTTGCCCGCAGTTCCCGGCAGGCGGCCAGCAGTTCCGGCCCGGCAGCGCGGTGCAGCGCCCCATCCACTCCCCCGCCGCCCAGCAGCGACGCATTCGCGGCGTTCACCACCACATCCACCTGCCGCTGCGTAATGTCACCGTGCAGAACCGAGACCCGCATGCCGCCAGTTTCCCAAGTGCGGTACGTTGTGGCAATGGACTTCGGCAGCGTTGACAGCTGGGGGACGGCCCTCTATTTCTGGGTCATCCCGGTGGTGATCGGCGACGCCATTTTTCCGCCCATCCCGTCGGAAATGGTAGTGATCACCGGCGGCGCATTGTCCGCTGACGGCCGGGCCAACGTGTTCCTGGTCCTGGTGCTCGCCGCCCTGGCGTCCTGGTTGGGCGACATGGTGGTGTTCCAGCTCTTCCGCAGGCGGTTGAGCCATGTCCTGGACCGCTGGAAATGGGGCCGCCGCGTCCACGCCGGCATCCATGCTGCGCTTGCCAAGGCAGGCCGTTCTTCCACCTACGGCACCATCATCGGGGCCCGCTTCATCCCGGGCGGCAGGCTGGCCACGTCAGCCGCCTCCGGCATCGCCAACGTCTCCGTCCGGGGCTTCAGCCTCTGTGCCGGGTTGGGCGCAGTCCTGTGGGCGTGCTGGCTGGTGGGGTTGGGCTACTTCACGGGTTCGGCCACCAAGCTGCCGTTCTGGGCCAGTTCGCTGATCGGTGTGGCCGTGGGCCTGGTGATCGGCGCCGTCGTGGGTATCATCGTCACCCGGCGGCGCGGCGACCGGTCCCCGGTGGAGGACGAGACCATTCCTGACGCAGGCTAGACGGGCAGCCACTTGCCGCGGCTGCGGCGCAGCACGCTGAGCGAGCCTGTCAGCGCAACGCGTTCGACGGCGTCGCGCATCATGGCTGCCGACTCCACCGCCTGCCGGTTCTCCCCGCTGTACTCGCTGGCTTCGACGAGGAAGCGCAGGTTCAGCTGCGGCACGCCGCCGGCGATCTGGAGCTGGCGCGCCTCCACGTGGTGGCGGGTGCCCAGCGCCTCTACGGCCGCGTCCATGACCGCCTCCGGCGGATTGCCCGGCCGCAGCCCGGTGATCTTGAGGCGGGTCTGGAAGGAAGGCATGCCTCCAACCCTATCCAAACCCCCGGATGCTCCATCACTTATGGTCCCTATACCCGCCTGTTAGGGACCATAAGTGATAGGGCAACGAAGGGGAGTTTAGCCGGTGTTGCGGAGGCCGGCCGCCACGCCGTTGACGGTGATCAGCATGGCCCGCTGGAGGCGCTCGTCGATTTCGGCTCCGCTGATTTCGCCTTCGGTGCGGATGCGGCGCAGCAGTTCCACCTGGAGGTAGCTGATGGGGTCCAGGTACTGGTCGCGGATTTCCAGGGAGCGCTTCAGGGTGGGCTGTGCGTCCAGGAGCAGGTTCTCGCCGGTCAGCTTCCGTACCTCGGCCACCGTGAGCTCATACTCTTCCCGGATGGCCCGGAACAGGTGGTGCAACTCCTCCGGGACCAGGGTGGCCACGTAGTAGCCCGCGATGTCCATGTCTGTCTTGGCGAGCGTCATCTCCACGTTGGACAGCACGGAGCGGAAGAAGTGCCAATGGTCCATCATCTCCACCAGCTGGGCGGAATGTCCGGCCTCACGGGCGGCCTTAAGCCCGGAGCCCACGCCAAACCAGCCCGGCACGATCTGCCGCGACTGGGTCCAGCCGAAAACCCACGGGATGGCGCGCAGGCCGCCCAGCCCGGCGCCGGAGTCGGGGCGCTTGGACGGACGGGAGCCGATGTTGAGGGAGCCCAGCTGCTCCACGGGCGTGGAGGCCATGAAGTAGGCGGGCAGGTCCGGGTGGTCGATCAGCCTGCGGTAGCGGTCAAAAGCGGCGTCCGAGATGGCCTCCATAACGTGCCCGTACCGTTCCCGCTGGTCCTCCGAGGTCCGCGGATCGCGGTGCAGGGCCGAACCCTGCAGCACCGCGGCCAGCGAAAGCTCCAGGTTTTCGCGGGCAAGCTCCGGCAGGGAGTACTTGTCCGAGATGACTTCGCCCTGCTCGGTGAACTTGATTTCGCCTTCCAGGACGCCGTTGGGTTGGGCCAGGATGGCATCGTAGGTGGGCCCGCCGCCACGGCCAACGGAGCCGCCGCGGCCGTGGAACAGGCGGACGCGCACTCCGTGCTTCGCAGCCACATCCCGCAGCTTGCGCTGGGTCTTGTGGATCTCCCACTGGCTGGTCATCACGCCGGATTCCTTGTTGGAGTCCGAGTAGCCCAGCATCACTTCCTGGATGTCGCCGCGCAGCCGCACCAGTTCACGGTAGGAGGGGTCGGACAGCAGTTGGTCGACGATCTCGGCCGAGGCCCGCAGCTCCTCCACCGTCTCCAGCAACGGCGCGAAGCCGAGCTTGGCGTAGGGCTTGTCACCGAAGAGGTTCACCAGGCCGGCTTCACGGGCCAGCACGGCGGCGGCAAGGACGTCGTCGGCGCCGCGGGTCATGGAGATGATGTAGGTCTCGATGACGTCCGGGCCGTACATGCGCAGGGCCCGCCGGATCTCGCGGAAGACGTCGTAGGTTCCGTCGGCTGCACCCTCGAGCTTGATCGGATGGCCGGACAGCGGGCGGCGGGAGGCCAGCTCGGAGCCCAGCACCTCGAAGCGCTCCTCCCGGCTCAGTTCGGCGTAGCGCAGCCCGGGGCCGCCGATCCGGTCCATCAGCTGCCCCACGGCGTCATGGTGGTGGTCCGCGTGTTCGCGGATGTCCAGGGTGGCCAGGTGCAGGCCGAAGGAGGCGATGGCGCGGCGGACGCGGGCCAGGGCTCCGTCCGCGGCCAGGGCTGCGGAGTGGTTGCGCAGCGACAGTTCCACCAACTGCAGGTCCGCCATGAGTTCATCGGTGCCGCTGTAGTCGCGGCCGTGCTCGTGGTTGGTGTTCGCGGCCACGCGCTTGCCGGTGTTGATGAGCTTGGCCTTGATGCAGGTGAGCTTCAGCCGGTACGGCTCCTGGGCGTTCAGCTCCAGGACCCGCTTGTCCAGGCCGGGCAGCTTCTTCAGGTCGTCATCGATGGACTTGAGCAGGGCCTCATCCGCGCCTGCGAGCGCCGTGGAGTTGGAGAGGATGGAAATGAGCTCATCAATCATGCCGATGCTGATCCGGATGGCGCTCTGGTTCTGGATCTGCAGGATCTCGCGGGTCACGGCGGCCGTGACATTCGGGTTGCCGTCGCGGTCGCCGCCGATCCATGAGCCGAACCGGATGGGGGCGTCCTTGGAGGCCAGCGTGACCCCGTGCTCGCCCAGGAGTTCGGAGAGCTCGGTGAGCATTTCGGGCATCGCGTCGGTGAGGATTCCGCCCAGGTAGTAGATGGCGTTCCTGGCTTCATCGACCGGCGTGGGCCGGACCTGGCGCAGTTCGTCGGTCTGCCACATCTGGTCGATGATCTCGGCCAGCTGCCGGTCCTGCCGGCGCCGGGCGGTTGACCCTTCGGCGGTGGGCTGGGACAGGACGTCGGAGAGCTTGCGGATCTTGTCCAGGACGGAGCGGCGGGAGGCCTCGGTGGGGTGTGCCGTGAAAATGGGGCGTACGTCCAGCCCGTTGACCACTTCCTGCAGGACTTCGGGGCCGGCCTGGGCGGCGATGTCCGCCACGGTCTTGGCCAGCCAGCCGTCCTTTTCGGCGCGGGTCCGCAGGCCGCGGACCCGGTGGACCTGTTCGGCGGCGTTGGCCAGGTGGAAGTAGAACGCGAAGGCGCGCACCAGGTCCGTTGCCTGCTCGATGGGCAGGGAGCCCAGGAGTTCACGGACCTGGGCAACGACGTCGTGCGCGCTCCACGGACCGGTGGCGTGCGCACCGCCGCGGGCCGCTTCCTTGGATTCCTTGGTCAGGAGCCGGACCTGCTCCACGAGGTCCAGGAGTTCGGGTCCGTGCTGGCGGACCAGCGATTCCCCCAGCAGGGTGGAAACGCGCCGGACGTCCGCGCGCAGTTCGGAGGCGAGATCTGTTTCGGGCGCTGTTGCAGTGTGTGCCATTGACGCAATCTTTCGAGGGTTTTGGACTTGGCTCGTACACTGCGCTGGATACTGTGAGCCGCGTTACTAGCTAAAGATGCTACCCCCGGTCCGGTGCAGCAGTGGAATCCGTCTCAAAAGATGTCGCGGTACCCAACGTGGCGTTTCACTCCGTCAAGCTCGGCACGGAGTTGCTCCACCTCGGTGCGCCAGGCAGCCATTTCAGCGTTCCGACGGCGGGCCCTTCCCGCCTGGACGGCGGCGGCTGCCAGCGCCACCGGCACCGAAACGGCCAGGGCCCAGCCAGCGCCTGCGAAGAAGTCCAGCGCCACAGGCAGCGCGGCGCGGAAGTCGATGAAGTCGTTGATCCCGCCGGCCATGCCGGCCATGGCGCCGTCGAGCGGCGCCAGGAACTGGCCCACCACCGGAGTCCCGGAAAGCGACGGCGGGACGAGCCTGGCCTGCGCGTCCCCGCCCCAGCGCCCGTCCGCCAGGTGGTTCAAGACATAGATGCCGGCCCCGACATTTGCTGCCATGAAGACGGCGACGGCGGTGAGCGCGGCGAGGTCTGCACGCCGGCGACGCCAGAGCAGCACCCCCGCGCCGGTGAGCAGCGCCGCCAGCCAGGTCAGTGCCGCCAGCCATTCCCGGTTTACTCCTGCAAGGATGTCCACTCACCCATTCAACCCCGGCGGACCACCTTGAAGTTGAAGTCCGGGGTTCCCAGCGTGCCAAAGAGCCGCAGCCAGAGAGGCAGCACCATTTCGGCGCCACGGGCGGAGGTGATGTCGCCGAGGTCGATGACGTCCCGGTGTCCCAGTTCCGCCAGCAGTCCGCTGACTACCTTCTTGGCCCCGGCGTCGTCCCCGGAGACGAACACGGAGTGCTCTCCGTCGGCGAGCCTGCGGGGTTCCACCATCAGCCGGGCGTTCATGGTGTTCAGCGTCTTCACCACGCGGGCTTCGGGAAACGCCCGCTGGATGCGCTCGGCCAGGCTCTCCGTGTTCACCGGATTCAGCACCGGCGGCATGCCCTGCGAAAAGTCCAGCGGGTTCGACACGTCCACCAGGATCTTTCCCGCCAGCCGCGCCTCGCCGGCCGCTGCCAGCGCCGCCAGGGACGCCGCCCCGTTCGTTGCGTTGACCACCACCTCGCTGTCGCCTGCCGCTTCCGCGAACGTCGCCAGCCTGATGCCGTCGTGCCCTGCCAGCCACTCATTGAAGGGCGGCCCGCCCGTGGCATCCCGTGTGGTGCGCGCGGCGGTTTCCCCGGGGTCGCGCGTACCAAGGACAACCTCGTGTCCCAGCCTGTTGAACGCTGCCGCCAGCGCCCGCCCCACGGTGCCTGTGCCAAGAACTGCAATCCTCATGGCAGAACGCTACTCTCCCATCCGGCCAGGACAAGCGGGCCGGGATAAGCAGCTGGCGGAATGAACAGCCGCCCCCGGGGGTTGTAGCCGGGGCAACCGCAACCGGAAGGAACCATGGCCACCACCCCAGCCGCCACTGCCCCAGCCGCCAGGATCGAGCGCTGGCA
Organism: Arthrobacter sp. SLBN-112; assembly: GCF_006715225.1. Lineage (NCBI taxonomy): Bacteria > Bacillati > Actinomycetota > Actinomycetes > Micrococcales > Micrococcaceae > Arthrobacter > Arthrobacter sp. SLBN-112. The sequence goes on along the minus strand of NZ_VFMU01000001.1, from coordinate 1,740,422 downwards.
GCGCTTCCGCATCAACCGGGACAAAGCCCTGGCAACACCGCACGGCTGGCTCACCCTCACCTCCTTCCAGTGGCTCGAAGACTCCCCCGCCGCCGTCGACCTTGTCCCGGGCCTGTGGTCCACTGACAGCACAAGTACGACGGCGTCCCTCACCGCCGTCCCGTCCGACGGGCTCACGCTGGTGGAGACCGGGGAAAAGGTGGACGGTACCGTGTCCGCGGTCCTGGCCGACGAGGAGTCGCTGATGTGGGTGCAGTTCGGCGGGCCCAACGGGGACCGGGTGGTGGTGGAACTGGCCATGCGCGGCGGGCGGTACGCCCTCCGCACCCGGGACTCGTCGTCCCCGGTTTTCACGGACTTCGACGGCGTCCCCACGTATCCCTACAACCCGGACTGGGAGGTGACGGGCCGGTTTGAGCCCTACCCGGCGCCGGTGGACGTACCGATCGGCACTGCGAATCCGTTGGTGGACGGCGTGCACCGCAGCGTGGGCGAGGTCGTTTTCCGCCTCCCCGGCAGCAGCCACGAGTTCCGGCTCCAGGCGGAGGACGAGAAGCTCGGCGCCCTGACCGTCACGTTCCATGACGAGACCAACGGCGACACCACTGACGACTGGCGGAAGCTCTCGCTCCCCAGGCCCCGCCCGGACGGCTCCGTGGTGCTGGATTTCAACCGGGCCATCAACTACCCCAGCGCCTTCACCCCCTACGGCACCTGCCCCATGCCGGTCCGGAACAACAGCCTGGACATCCGGGTGGAGGCGGGCGAGAAGCAGCCATACCCCGCTTAGGAGATGGCCGAGATTCCGGTAATGGCGCGGCCCACGATCAGGGTGTTCACCTCGAACGATCCCTCGTAGGTGTAGATGGCCTCGGCGTCGGCGAAGATCTTGGCCATCCGGTAATCGGTGACGATGCCGTTTCCGCCCAGGATGGACCGGCCCAGCGCCACGGTCTCACGCATCCGCGCACTGAGGTAGGACTTCGCCAGGGCCACCTGCGCCATCTCGGCGGCGCCCTGGTCCTGGAGCCTGGCGATTCCGGCCATCATGGCCATGCTGGCCACGGCGTTGCCCAGCATGGTTACCAGCTGCTGCTGGATCAGCTGGAAATGTGCCAGCGGGCGGCCGAACTGCTCGCGTTCCACGGCGTACTGCCTGGCCACGTCGAACGCCGCCAGCTGCTGGCCCACCGTCTGCCACGCCACCATGATCCGGGAGCTGCGCAGCAGTTCCTTGGTGTCCTCGAAGCTGCTGATCCCGCTGAACCGGTCCGCCTCCGCTACCCGGACGTCCTGGAACACGATGTCCGCGTTCTGGACCGTGCGCAGGGCAATCTTGTTCTCGATCCTGCTCCGGCTGACCCCCGGCAGGGTGGCGTCCACGATGAAGCCCCGCACGGAGCCGTCCGCCTCGTCCCGGGCCCACACCAGCATGTAGTCGCAGAACGTCCCGTTGCCGATCCACCGCTTGGCGCCGTTGAGCACCCAGCTGTCGCCGTCGTCGTCCGCTTCCCCTGTATTGGAGGATATCCGCCGGGCACGCGTCTCCATCCCGCCCGCCACGTCCGAGCCGTGCAGGGGTTCTGTGAGGGCGAAGGCGCCCGTGGTGCGCAACTCCGAGGCGTCAGCCAGCAGCCGCTGCTTCTGGTCCCCGCTGCCGAAGGTGTGCAGGGACTCGACGAAGAGATCGTGGTGGACCAGGAAGAACGTGGCGAGGGATGTGTCCACGCGGGTTATCTCGGCGATGACCAGCCCAGCGAACAGGTGGCTGTAGCCACGGTGGGCGGGCGTGCTCAGTTCCAGCGCGGCCAGCTTGGGCAGGATATGGGCGGGAAACTCAGCCTCGTTCCACCAGTCGGCGGCGTACGGCGCCACCTCGGCTGCCAGGAAGTCCCGCAGTTCGGCCAGCTTGTTCCGCTCGGACTGGCCCAGGAGTGACTCGACGGCGAAGAAGTCGGCCTGCGGAAGCTCCGACACGTCAGGGCCGCTCATTTCGGCCCCATCCGGATGGCGCCGTCAAGCCGGATGGTTTCGCCGTTCAGCATGGCGTTGTCCACGATGTGCGCCACCAGGTTGGCATACTCGGCCGGCTTTCCCAGCCGGGACGGGTGCGGAACCTGGGCACCCAGCGACTCCTGCGCCTCCCGGGGCAGGCCGGCCATCATGGGCGTCTCGAAGATTCCCGGCGCAATGGTGACCACACGGACCAGCGAGCGTGCCAGCTCCCGGGCGATGGGCAGCGTCATGGCGGCCACTGCCCCCTTGGAAGCGGAGTAAGCGGGCTGGCCGATCTGCCCGTCAAAGGCGGCAACGGAGGCGGTGTTGATGATGACGCCGCGCTCCGGGCCACCCAGGTCAGTGACCGCCGGCTCGGTGGCCACCATCGCTTCGGCGGCCAGCCGCAGGACGTTGAACGTGCCCATCAGGTTCACCTGGATGACGCGGCTGAATGCTTCCAGGGGCAGCACGCCGTCGCGTCCCAGCACCTTGCCCGGGGTGGCAATCCCGGCGCAGTTCACCACGATCCGGAGCGGCCCCATCCCTGCAGCGGTCCCGACGGCGGCCCGCACGTCAGCCTCACTGGTCACGTCCGCGGGGGCAAAGGCGGCGGCCTGGCCGGCTTGGGCGCGGCCGTTGAGTTCGTCCGCCGCTGCCTGCCCGCTGGAGGAAGGGAGGTCAATGAGCACTACGGAAGCCCCGTCGTCGAACAACCTCTGTGCCGTTGCTGCCCCCAGCCCGGAGGCGCCGCCTGTCACCAGTGCGACGCTGCCTTTGATGTCCATACATCCTCCTTGATGCGTGTCCCCGTGCCGCGGCGCGGCCTCGAGCAACAGTTAATGCATGTTAACTGAAATTAGCCGCTGCCGCACTCTTGGCGGACTTCAGGCTGCACCCCGGGCCGCGGTGCCACGGTTAGGGTGGACGGCATGACTTCCAGCAACTCCTTGGCCGCCTGGCAGGACAGGGCGGACCACGCGGCCCAGTCGGTGACCGCGCTGTTCGGCCGGAAACTGCTGTTCCTGCCCGGAACCCATCTGGGCGCCGTGCTGTGGCAGGGCAGGCGGACGGCGGGGCAGGAACGGCCTGGCGCGGGGCAGGTCCAGGAACCACCGGGACAGGAGCCAGGAGGCGGACGGTGGGGATGGTTGCTCGCGGCGCTCCGGCGGGTCCGGCCTGCCGCAGCGCTGGTCCTCCCGTGGCACTACTGGTGGCAGGCCCATTATGTGGACTGCCTGGTGGACACCGGCCGGCGGGAGCTGGGCGGCGGGGCCACTCCCGCAGCCAGGTTCAACGGCCCGGACCGGCCCAGCGCCGGGCGCCTGGCCTCACGGCTGGTCACCGGAATCCGGGTCCGCAACGCCCTGACCTTCGTCAACAATTACTATGACGACATGGCCTGGCTGGCGCTGGCAACGCTGCGGCTGGACGCCCTGGCCGAGGAGACGCGGCGCCCGGGCCGCGCCCGCAACGCCACTGTCCGTGCGTCGCTGGCGCTGCAGTTCGACGCCGCATGCACCGATGACCTGGGCGGCGGCACATTCTGGAGCAAGAAGCGGGACTTCAAGAACACCCCGGCCACGGCTCCCGTGGCATTGTTCTACGCCCGCACCGGCCAGCACGGCAAGGCACAGGCACTGCTGGACTGGCTGGACGCCACCCTCTTCGACCAGGAGCAGGGCCTGTACCTGGACGGCGCCCGCCTGAACCCCGCCGGCGAAGTGGTGCTGGAACGGGCCGTGTACAGCTACAACCAGGGTCCGGTGCTGGGCGCCCTCCTGGAACTGGGCGGGGAGAAGAACCTGGCCCGGGCTGCGGTGCTGGTGGACGCCGTGGACCAGAAGCTCACGGCTCCGGGCAGTACCGTTCTTCGCTGCGAAGGAACGGGCGACGGCGGCCTCTTCACCGGGATCCTCTGCCGCTACCTGGCACTCGCGGCAGCCGATACCCGGCTGCCGCAAGTAACCCGGGCCACGGCTGCCCGGCTGGTGACGGACACCGCGGAGGCGTTCTGGTCCGGCCGGCGCCCTGTGGAACCGACAGAAGGCCGGTCAAGGCTGGAAGGCAGGAGCGTCTTCTCGCTGCACGCCGCCCAGCCTGCCGCTGCGACGTACCCGCCGGGCGCCGTCGTCGAACTTTCCACGCAGCTGCAGGCGTGGATGACGCTGGAGGCTGCTGCAGTGGTCACCGCGGTACTTCCCGGCCGCAGCGCTCCGGCTGGACCCTAGCGGATGCCGGCCAGCGGGGTGACGGTGCCGGCCCTGAGCGAAACCGGGCCGTCGGCTGCCAAGCGGGCCTCCCGGTGGCCCGCCGGCGGGAACACCAGGGCCGTCAGGGCCTGTCCGTCCACGAAGACCTCGACGGATGAGCGGTCCACGTAGGCCGTGAGGCGCACGGTGTCCCCGGCGGGGCGGGCCTCGACGGAACGCACCTTGCGGTACTCGTCGGCCCCCTCCGGACCTCCAACCTTGCGTTGGCCACCTGCCACAGCGTCCCCGTCGCGGACCACGTACGCCCGCCCGTCCCGGAAGTCGTAGCCGATGGTGGCGTAGGTGGTCCCGCCGCTTTGCAGGAGCAGGCGGGCTTCGCCGGTTCCGTTTCCGGGTTTTTCCAGCCCGACGTCCACCTTGAACGCGCCGCTGTCCGGAACTGGCAGCGGTTGCGCGTCCCCGAGGCTGCCGGCTGGCACCGGAACGGGCTCACCTTCCAGGGACTGGAGTCCTATGGTGGGCGATGACACCAAAGCCGGGCGGCTGCCGTCGGATACCAGCCGGATGTCGCGCACCAGCGAGGCGGCACCGAACCAGCCCACTGTGGGAAGCTGCCGGGCGTAGGCCCAGTTGTTCATCCAGCCGATGGCGTGCCGGGAGGCCTTCCGCTGGCCGTCGCCAAGCCGTGGATCATCCCAGGTGACGGCCGCGTAGAAGTCCGGGCCGCCGTCGAGCCACTGATGGCCCCCATCGGCAGTGAAGGCCTTGCCGTCAAACCTGCCGGTCCAGTAGGCCAGCCCTGTGGTGCGGCCCTCCGCCGAGCCGTTGGCACTCGCGGCCAGCACCCAGGTGCGCTTGGCGGGATCGCCGTCGGCGTCCATCTGGAAGAAGTCCGGGCACTCCAGGATGCCCAGCCCGTCCTGCTGGAAACCCGACACATACGTCCATTGCTTCAGGTCCTTTGACGTGTAGAAACCGATCTTGTGCCCCTCTGCGAGCAGCATCAGCCACTGGTTGTTGGCGTCGTCCCGGACGATGCGCGGATCGCGCCAGTGTTCCGCGCCGGGATTCTCCATCAACGGGTTCTGTCCATAACTTTGGAAGCTGTAGCCCTTGTCGGTGGAGTAGAACAGGGACTGGCGCTGGACGCCGTCGTCCTGCTGGGTGAGGACCGCGATCACCGCCCCCTTGCCGAAGCCCGCCGTCCCCTCCGTGTCCACCACCGCGGAGCCCGTCTCGATATCACCCAGGCCGTTGCGGAACTTTTGGATGGCCACGCCCTCGTTCTTCCAGTGCACCAGGTCCGTGCTGGTGGCGTGGAACCATTCGGTCCCGTTCCCCTCCGGGTAGTCGGCGTTGTAGAGGTAGTAGTAGTGCCAGACGCCGTCCAGCAGGAAGGGCCGCTGGGGGTCATTCATCCAGCGCTGGTCCGGGGTGAGGTGGTAGGCAGGGCGGTAGCCGGGGCCGTCAGCCGGGGCTGCCTCCGTGGGTGCGGCCGTTGGTTGTCCGGCTCCTGGCTGGGCCTCATCACGCCGGCCAGTTTCTGCCAGCACCAGCGCACCGGCCACCACCAGCACGGCCACGGCTGCCGCGAGCCAGAGGAGGCCCCGGCGCCGAAGGGCGGCTGGAACGGTTCGGAAAAAGGTGGGAGGCATGGGTGTGTCGATCCGTCGCTGAACGCACAAGTGCCGTCCCCCGGGTTCGGGGAACGGCACCAGCGCAAGTGAACCGTCAATCCTACCGGCCCGGCCGCCGGGAACCGAATCCAGGGCGTCATGCACCCAATGCTAGTCCTGGCCGGCGGGACGCTTCTTCTGCGGAAACGGGGTTTCGCCCCGGGCCAGCATGTCCACGAACCCGGCGATCCGGCGCTCCCGGGTGGCTGCCTGCTTGGCGGAGTTGGTCCGGTAGACCAGGGCGAACTGGTTGGTTTTGGTCAGGACGTCGAACATTGCCTGGGCTGCCGGGTTTGCGGCAATGGCGGCGGCCAGGTCCACCGGAACTTCCAGGTCTGCCTGCCCGCCGTAGGCCGCGTCCCAGCGGCCATCGGCCTGGGCCGCCTCGACGGCAGCCCGCCCGGCGTCGGTCATCTTTCCCGCCTCCTCCAGGCGCGCGATGTGCCCCACGTTCCGGGCGGACCAGACGCTGCGTGGACGCCGCGGCGTCATCCGCTGGAAGGAGCTTTCGCCGTCCCGGCGCCGCAGCTGCCCGTCAATCCAGCCAAAGCAGAGGGCCTCGTCCAGCGCCGCCGGGTAGTCAAGGGCGGTGACCGTGCCGCCCTTTTTGTGCAGGACCAGCCACACGCCCGGGCTGGTTTTGTGGTTTTCCTCCAGCCAGGCGCGCCAGGCAGCAGCGTCAGGTACCAGCAGTTCCTCAAGGTCATCGGCCATGGCCTAATTCTTCCCGTGCAATCCCCTGCCACAAGCCCCGTGTGCGCCGGCGCTTCCGGTGGCATCATGGCCATACAGCAGCACACACCATTTTCTGACCAAGGACAATGCCATGCTCCGAGTCCGTCCCGTCCACTTCACCTCCCGCATTGAGTCCTGGAAGCAGTTCCTCACCGCATTGGGAATGGTCCAGACCGAGGACGACGGCGGGTGGCAGGTCTTCGACTCCGCCTCCGGCCGCCTGGCTTTGCACGGCGCTGAGGCCGGGGCCGGCGAGGACGGCCGCACCGTGTTTGCCGTGGAGGTGGGCGACGTGGCGGAGTTCGCCCGCCGCACCAACCTGTCGGCGCAGGAAGATGGGACACAGGACAACACGCAGCAGGCGGACGGGACGCAGGCAGCGCAGCTGGCGGAACTTGTCACGGCGGACCACGGCGAGGCCTGCCGGATCAGCGCGCCGGACGGGTTCAGCTTCCTGGCGGACAAAGCCCTCCACGGCGCCCAGTGCGCCGATGCCGATCCCGCATTGGCGGTCGCCGCCGTCTGGTACACCGCCGAACCCGAGGCAGCCATCCGCACCCTGCTGCACGTCGGCGCGCTCCCGCGCCCGGTGCCCGACAACGACGAAACCGCCGACTTCACGGCCAAGAACGGTGGGGTGCTCCTGGTCCGGCCGGCGTCGGGGCCCCCGCGCCCAGGCCTGGGTTTCGAGTACGACGGCGGCCTGGAACCGCTGCAGGAGCGGCTCACCGGAGCCGGTTTCGCCGCCAGTCTCACCGAAGAGGCCTTTGGGAGCACGCTCCACGTGGCCAACCCGGACGCGGGCAGCCCCAACGCGCCCGCCACGCTTTGGATCTCCCAGCGGCGCCCCATGGGGTAGAACTTAAGCATGAACGTGCGCACACCTGACCCGAATCCCGGCTGGCTCTCCGAAGAAGACCTCTTTGAGGCGCGGGGGCGGCTGCCTATGGTGTACGTGGAGGCAGTGCCGGTGAGGCTGGATCCGCTGGGATACGTCAACGAGGTGGGCACACTGCTGCAGGCCGACGCCGACGGGACCATGGTGCGCTCGCTGGTCTCCGGCCGGGTCATCTACCGCGAAACCATCCGTGCCGCGCTGCTGCGTCACATGGAGAAGGACCTGGGTCCCCTGGCGTTTCCGCAGCTGCCGCTCAGTCCCGTGCCGTTCACGGTGGCCGAATACTTCCCGGCGCCGTCCCAGACTGGATTCACGGACGAGCGGCAACACGCCGTGTCCTTGGCCTACGTCATCCCGGTTACGGGCGAATGCGAGCCCCGCCAGGACGCCCTGGAACTGACGTGGATGACCCCGGAGGAAGTCCTCAGCCCGGGCGTCCAGATGGAGTTCGTGGGCGGCCGCGGCGGCCTCATCCGCCAGGCCCTGGCGTTCGCAGGTGTGGGCTTCTGACAACCCCGCCGGGACGTGGGGGTCCCCGGTTTTAGGCGCCCGCCTTTGTAGACTGTAGGGCGGACCGCAAGAGAACTTAAGGACTCCCATGACCGAATCACCAGCCGCCAGGCACCACCGTGAACAGCAGGCTGGATCTCTGACCACCGGCATACACATCCTCCTTCCGGACGGGCACCGCACCGCCGAAATCGACCAGGTGGAGCTTGAGCGGGACGATTTCGGCTCCCCGGCACTGGTGCTGGCGAGCCTCTCCGGCGGCGGGACGCTGCGGGTGGCCATCGGCACCATGGTCACCGTGGTGGACGGAATGCCCGACGACGTCACCCAGCTTCCGCTGCCGGCCAACCTTCCGGAGGCCACACCGCCGGTGGAAACCGCCGCACCCGCCGCTGGCAGGCGGGAGCAGCCCGGCGCCGGGACGGGACCCATCAATGTGGCGCCCGCCGTCGTCGTACCTCCCCTCCCGCCGGTACCGCCAGCGGTGACCGGGCCCAGCGAGGAGGAACTCGCGCTCATCCCGGCGCTGGCTGGCACGCCCGAATCCGTGGTGGAAGCCGCCGCGGAGGCACATCCGGATGCGGAGGGCGTCCTGCTCCTGACCGACCGGCTGTCCAAGGGCGTCAATTTCAAGTCCGGAAGCTGCCTGAAGGACCTCAGCGACCTGGCCCACGAATTGTTCATCACGCTCAAGGACGCCGACGGGGCCCTGTCCGTGGCCGATCTCCTTACCGTGCTGCCGTATGACGGGAACCCCGGCCGGTGGACCTCGGTGGAGGCCTCCCTTGCCCTGGCCAGCTACATCTGCCGGCAGGACGGCCAGAACGCCCGCGCCGAGGTCTACGAAAAGCTGATCCGCACCCCTGAGAACCAGGAAACGGACCCGTTCAAGGCGCGCATGGCGGCCAAGGTGCGCCAGCGCTCACTCAACGAGCCCAACCTGTACGACAAGGAAATCTTCCGCTCCATCGACAACTCCAATCACGACGCCGAGCGCGAATGGCGGCTGCTGCGGCTGGAGTCCCTGCTGTTCCTGCGGGCGCACGGCGGTTCGGAAACAATCGGGACCTCTGAGCTGGAACGGCGCATCAGCAATGAACTGGAGGCCGTCCGCTCCTGAGCCTCGGAGCGGATTCCGGGCAGGGGAAATTACCCCTATCCGGGGCGTAGCCGGAGTTGTACATTCGGGGCTATGACCAACAATCTCAGCGTAGTGATCAACGCCGATGCGCCGCAGGTCTGGACCATGCTGCGTGAACCGGCCAAGGTGGCCCAGTGGCACGGCTGGCAGGCCGAGGACCTGGAGTCCGAGATCAAGGAGATCTACTTCTCCGGCGACGTGGAGGAATCCCCGGACCACACCCGCCTCACTGTCCACGGCGGGGACACCTTTGAGCTCCACCCGGAGGCCGGCGGAACCCGGGTCAGCGTGACCCGCGGGGCCATGGACCACGGCTCCGAGTGGGCTGCCTGGGACGAGGACATCACGCAGGGCTGGCTGACCTTCCTGCAGCAGCTCCGCTTTGCCCTGGAACGCCACCCACACGGCAAACGGCACACCCTGTTCCTGCACCTGACGGAGGGAGAGGGCTCCGCGATAGAAAAGCTCGGGCTGGCCGATCTCCCTGCCCCGGGCGAGCCGTACCAGGTGGAACTGGACACCGGTGAGGAGATCAGCGGCAAGGTCTGGTACCGGACCAGCCACCAGGTGGGACTTACCGTGCACAGCTACGCCGAGCACGGCGAGGGTCTGCTGGTGGTGGCCGACCACCCCGCCATCAAGGACATCCGGGCAGAGGGTGAAGGCTCCCTGGTCGTCGCCTCCACCTACGATCTGGGCGCCGGCAGGCTCGAGGCCATCCGGTCCGCCTGGGACTCCTGGCGGTCCCGGAACTACCCGGACTCGGAACCGGTCAGCTGACCCCGCCTGCTGATTTTTGGGGCAGGCGCATAGCCGGCGCTGGTTTATTGAGGCGGCCCCAATTGCTGGCACACTGGTACGGTGCCAGCCAACCCCGCCTTCGCCCTGCCTGATACCCGGTCACAGTTTTCCTACACGGTAGGCACGCGCCTGGCGGAAACCTGCCCGCCCACCGGGGGGCGGGTGGACGAAAACGGCGGGGAATTCCTGGGCCGCACCGGCACCATCTCCACGCCGCACGGTGACATCCAGACCCCGGCGTTCATCGCCGTCGGAACCAAGGCCACGATCAAGGCGGTGTTGCCGGAAGCCGTAGCGGATCTCGGCGCGCAGGCTGTGCTTGCCAATGCCTACCACCTGTACCTCCAGCCCGGCGCAGACATCCTGGATGAGGCGGGCGGCCTGGGGGCGTTCATGAACTGGTCCGGGCCCACCTTCACGGATTCCGGCGGGTTCCAGGTGATGAGCCTGGGCTCGGGGTTCAAGAAGGTGATCGACATGAAGTCTGTGGATGCGTCGGGACCTGACGATGCCGTGGCCCCGGGCAAGGAACGGCTGGCGCACATCGACGACGACGGCGTGTGGTTCAAGAGCCACCTCAACGGGGACCGCCACCGGTTCTCCCCCGAGATCTCCATGCAGGTCCAGCATAAGATCGGCGCGGACATCATGTTCGCGTTCGACGAGCTCACCACGTTGCAGAACTCCCGGGGGTACCAGGAGGAATCGCTGGAGCGCACTCGGCTGTGGGCCGAGCGGTGCATCGCGGAGCACTTCCGCCTCACGGAGGAACGGGCGGGGAAGCCGTACCAGGCCTTGTTCGGCGTGATCCAAGGCGCCCAGTACGAGGACCTGCGCCGGAAGGCCTGCCGGGACCTCGGCGCCATGCCGTTCGATGGCTTCGGTATCGGTGGCGCTCTGGAAAAGGAGAACCTGGGCACCATCGTCCGGTGGTGCAACGAGGAACTGCCGGAGGACAAACCACGCCACCTGCTGGGCATTTCCGAGCCGGACGACATTTTCACGGCCATCGAAAACGGCGCCGACACCTTTGACTGCGTCTCCCCCACCCGGGTGGCCCGGAACTCCGCGTTCTACACCCCCTACGGCCGGTTCAACCTCTCCGGCGCCAAGTACAAACGCGATTTCGGGCCGTTGCAGGACGGCTGCGACTGCTACGCCTGCGCCAACTACTCCCGGGCCTACATCCACCACCTGTTCAAGGCCAAGGAGATGCTGTCCGCCACCCTGATCTCCATCCACAACGAGCGGTTCGTGGTGAAGATGGTGGACGATGCCCGGCTGGCCATCGAGTCCGGCACCTTCTTCGATTTCAAGGCAGAAACCCTGGGCCGGTACTACTCCTAGGCCTCCGGTAGTGTGGGCGGATGCCCATCGAAATCCCTGCCGCAGAAGGCACCGCAGAGGCCCTGGTGGCCCGCCCGTCCACCGGAACCGGCCCTTTTCCCGGCGTCATCCTCTACATGGATGCCTTCGGCCTGCGCCCCCGGATCCAGGAGATGGCGCAGCGCATCGCCGACTGGGGCTATGTGGTGCTGGCACCGAACGTTTTCTACCGTGAAGGAACGGCCGCGGAACTCGCCCCCGCCACGGACATGACCAGCCAGGAAGGCCGGGAAGCCGCCGGCAAGGCCGCTTTTCCGCGGGTTGGCCGCCTGACGCCGGACAAGGCGCTGCTGGACATCGATGCCTGGGTTTCGGCCTTGGCAGGCCTCGACGGCGTGGCACCCGGTCCCATCGGCACCGTGGGCTACTGCATGGGCGCCCGGCTCGCCGTCCGCACCGCAACGTCCCACCCGGACGTGGTGGCGGCATGCGGCGGTTTCCACGCCGGCGGCCTGGCCACGCACGAACCGGACAGCCCGCACCTGGGGCTCAAGGATGCACGCGCGCGGTTCGTGTTCGGCCACGCGGACAACGACCGCAGCATGGCTCCCGACGCCGTCGTCCGGTTGGGCGAAGCGCTCCAGTCAGCGGGGCTTGAGGCCTCCAACGAAATCTACGCGGGGGCGCCGCACGGGTACACGATGGCGGATACCTCGGCTTTCCATCCCGAGGCCACCGAGCGGCACTTCAGGGAGATGCGGGCTCTGCTGGACGGGACGCTGAAGGGCTGAGCCCGCGGTCCGCCGTCGAACTCGCCGGAAAGCGGCCGGCTCGCCGGAACGTTGCGGCGAGCCGGACGGGTTCCGGCGATCCCGGGAGGCAGGCCGGCCATGGCGTGTTTTCCACATGACGACGGCGGCGCCTTTCGGAGCTGCCGCAGCGGCAGGATCCTGTCGGGATGACACCACAGCAGCCAGTCCGTCTCCCCTCCCTTCCGAGCACCGCCAACCTGTGGCGGACGGGGCAATTACACGAGAGTGGACTCAATTCCCGGGCCATCAAGGCCTTGGTCCGCCACGGGAAGCTGGTCCGCCTTCGCCACGGCTGCTACATCCGCGCTGAACTGTGGGAGAAGCAGACAGGTCCCGTCCGTAGCAGGCAGCTGATTCGCGCCCATGCGCACGCGACGCTGACCACTTCAGCGGGCGGCTATGTGTACAGCCACACCTCTGCGGCCCGGCTGCACAGTTTGTATCTGTGGGATGTTGATGACCTGGTCCACCTTCTGCTGCCGGGGAACCCTTCCAGTGAGCGGCTCGGCAAGGACGTCCGGGGCCATACCCGGCCTTGGACCGCTGCGGAGGTGGTGACTCTCAGTGGCCTCCGGGCGACCTCGCTGGAGCGGACGGTAGTGGATTGCGCCATGATGCTGGGTTACCGGCAGGCACTGGTCCTGACGGACCACGCCCTCCGGCTCGGTGCTGACAAAGCCCTCATGGGATGTATGGCTGAGGGCCTGCAGGGACGCCGCGGCATCCGGACCCTCCGGCTGGCGCTCGCCCACGCAGATCCACGTTCGGAGTCAGCCGGTGAGACACTCACCCGCGAACTCCTGACACGGCTGAAGCTTCCCCTGCCGGAGCCCCAGGTCCAGGTAGCTACACGAGCTGGCAAGTACCGGCTGGATTTCGCCTGGAAGGAAAAGAAGGTGGCACTGGAATTCGACGGGAAAACGAAGTATTTCGACTACAAGCCAACGGCCGAGGCGCTGTTTCAGGAGCGGCAGCGCGAGAAGGCCCTCACCGAGAATGGTTGGACCTTTGTCCGTATGACATGGGCCGACCTTTTCCGCGAACACGAGTTCAAATCCCGTATCCTTGCCGCGCTCCAGCGGTAGCCATGCTGCCTTAACGCCAAACCGCCGGAACGGGACCAAGTCGCCGGTTCTTTCCGGCGATCCGGCACCGTTCCGGCGTGCCGAACCAGACAGCCAACCGAGAATGTCCGACGCCGGGTGGCAGGATGGATGCATGACTTCCGCTTCCCCTGACGCAACGCTGTCCGCCAACGGTCCCGCCGTCGTCCTCACCATCGCGGGCTCCGAGGCCACCGGCGGCGCCGGCGCCCAGGCCGACCTGAAGACCTTCCAGGAACTTGGCGTCTTCGGCATCGCCAACCTCACCTGCATCGTCTCCTTCGACCCGAAGGACAGCTGGAACCACCGCTTCGTGCCGGTGGACCAGCAGGTGATTGCCCACCAGCTGGAGGCGACGACGGCGGCATATGGCCCGGCGTCGGGCGCGCCTTCTGCGTTGGACACGGTAAAGATCGGCATGCTGGGCAGCCCGGCCACCATCAGTACGGTGGCCGGTGCGCTGCAGGAAAACAGCTTCGCGAACGTCGTCCTGGACCCGGTGCTGATCTGCAAGGGCCAGGAGCCCGGGCACGCTTTGGACACGGACCAGGCCCTGAAGGCGCAGATCCTGCCGCTGGCCACGTTCGTCACGCCCAACCACTTCGAGGCGGAATCGCTGTCCGGCCTGGAGATCACCGACGTCGAGTCCCTGAAGGCCGCTGCCGTCCGCATCCACGAGCTCAGCGGCGCAGCAGTCCTGGCCAAGGGCGGGGTGCGGCTGGAAGGCCCTGACGCCGTCGACGTCTTCTATGACGGCGAAACCCTGGAAGTCTTGACCGCTCCCAAGGTGGGCGAGGTAGCCGTTTCCGGCGCCGGCTGCTCCCTGGCCGCGGCCGTGACGGCGGAACTCGCCAAGGGCGCTACGCCGCTTGAGGCCGCCCGGACCGCCAAGGACTTCGTGACCGCGGGAATCCGCAACCGCGTGGCCTCCGGCGCCCCCTTCGACGCCCTGTGGCAGGGCGGCCCCCGCTAACCAGGCACAACGCGCCGGGAGCTAGCGGCGCGGGATATTCCGCAGGTTGCTGCGGGCCATGCTCACGGCCTCGCCCGCACCCCGGTTGAGGACCACCTTGGACATGGCCGTGGCGAACCCGATGACCTGCGAGCCGGAGATCTTCGGCGGGATGGACAGCGCCTTGGGATCGGTGATGAGCTCCACCAGTGACGGGCCGGGGTGCGCGAAGGCCTCCCGGTACGCGGCCTCGATCTGTGTGGGATCGGTAACCCGGACCGCGTGGAAACCCAGGGCCTGCGCCACGGCAGCGTAATTGGCGTCCGGCACGTCCACGCCGAAGTCGGGCAGCCCGTCCACCAGCATCTCGAGTTTGACCATGCCCAGGGTGGAGTTGTTGAACACCACCACGTTGACCGGCAGCTTGTGCGTGGCGGCGGTGATGAGCTCGCCCAGCAGCATGGATAGCCCGCCGTCGCCCGAAACAGAGATCACCTGCCTGCCGGGGTACGCCAGCTGCGCGCCGATGGCATGGGGAAGGGCGTTGGCCATGGAGCCGTGCAGGAAGGAGCCGATCAGCCGGCGGGTGCCCAGCGGGTTGATGTAGCGCGCAGTCCAGACGTTGCACATGCCGGTATCGGCGGTGAAGATGGCGTCTTCGGCAGCGACCTGGTCCAGCAGCGAGGCCGCATACTCGGGGTGGATGGGCTGCTTCTTCTCCACCTTGCGGGTGTAGGCGCCTACGGCTTTGTTCATCAGCCGGTCGTGCTTCTTCAGCATCTGGTCCAGGAAGCGCCGGCTCTTCTTGGCCTCCACCAGCGGCAGCAGCGCGCGCAGGGTGGGGAGGACGTCGCCATGAACGGCGATGTCGACGTCGGTCCGGCGGCCCAGCCGCTGCGCCGCCCGGTCCACCTGGGCGGTCCTGGTGTCCGGCAGGAACTGGTCATACGGGAAGTCCGTACCCAGCAGGATCAGCAGGTCCGCGTCCTCGATCCCCTCGGCCGCGGCGCCGTAGCCCAGCAGGCCGGTCATCCCGATATCGAACGGGTTGTTGTACTGGACAAAGTCCTTGCCCCGCAGCGAGTGTCCCACGGGTGCCTTGGCCAGCTCGGCGAGCGCCATCAGTTCACTGTGTGCCCCTTCCACGCCGGCACCGGCAAAGATGGCCACCTTCCCGGCGTCGTTGATGGCGTCCGCAAGCTCCCGCACGCTTGCCGGGTCCGGGACCAGCGCGGCCGGGCGGAACGTGGCGGGAAGCGGCGTGGGTGCCGTTGCCTCCAGCCCGGCGATGTCACCGGGCAGGGTCACGACGGCGACTCCCCCGAGTCCCAGCGCGTGCTGGATGGCGCTGTGCATCACGCGCGGCGCCTGCTCGGCCGTGCTGACAAGCTCGGAGTACACGGAGCATTCGTTGAACAGCCGGTCCGGGTGGGTCTCCTGGAAGAACGTGCTGCCGATCTGCTTGCTGGGAATGTGGGAGGCGATGGCCAGCACCGGAGCGCCGCTGCGGTTGGCGTCGTACAGGCCGTTGATCAGGTGCAGGTTGCCGGGGCCGCAGGATCCGGCGCAGACCGCAAGCTTGCCGGTGAGCTGCGCTTCGGCCGCGGCAGCAAAGGCGGCGGCTTCCTCATGGCGGACGTGGATCCAGTCGATGCCGCCTTTCGCGGAACCGCCCGTCTGGCGGACGGCGTCCACGATCGGGTTGAGGCTGTCACCGACAATCCCGTAGATCCGCTGCACCCCGGCAGCCTGGAGTTGTTCGATGAGCTGGGTGGCAAGTTCCTTGGCCATGGGTGCAGACTCCCGCGATTGTGGTGGTGTTCTGACATGGCCAATATAGTCCGCGCAGGTGGGAGGACACTTTGGAGCGGGCACAAAAGGAGGCGTCCGACGGCGGCCGGGCAGCCGCCGTCGTACGCCTCCTTTAGGAACAATTGCCTTGGTGCCTGCCGGGCGCTACACGCCGAGGGAATCCTTGTCTTTGCCGCTGCCCTTGGGCGCCTGGTCCCAGGCGTGGCCCTGTTCGTCATCGAGGTGCGTGGTCTTCTTGTTCTTCAGGGCGAAGATGTAGACCAGCAGCGAGATGGCGATGGCCACGGTGACGTAGGTGAAGAACAGGTCTTCCCGTTCCGCCTTCTGGAACGCGGCGCCGATCAGCGGCACGGTGCCGCCGAAGAGCGAGTTGGCGATCGCGTAGCCCAGGCCCACGCCGAGGGCGCGGATGGAGGCCGGGAAGAGCTCGGCCTTCACCAGGGCGTTGATGGAGGTATAGCCGCCCACGATCAGCAGGCCGCCCATCATCAGCAGGAACGCGGTGAACGGATCCTTGGTGCCGGCCAGCGTGGACAGCAGCGGCCAGGTGAAGAGCACACCGGTGATGCCGAACCAAAGCAGCAGGGGCTTGCGCCCCACCTTGTCGGAGATGATGCCGTAGACCGGCTGCAGCAGCATGAAGATGAACAGCGCCCAGAAGTTGATCACGGAGGTGTCGGTCTTGGCGATGCCGGACGTATCGTTCATGAACTTCAGGATGAAGTTGGTGTAGGTGTAGAAGGCGACGGTGCCGCCCAGCGTGATGCCGATGCAGATCATCAGCGGCTTCCAGTAGCTGGTGAACAGCAGCTTCATGGTGCCCGGCTGGGCCTGGCCGGCCACTGCGGGGGTCTTGGCGGCCTCGAGCTGTTCGGCCGAGACGGTCTCCTCCATGGAGCGGCGCAGCCACAGGACCACCAGGGCCGCGACGCCGCCGATGGCGAACGGAATACGCCAGCCCCACTCGGTGAGATCACCCTTGGGCATGGCGTTCTGCAGGACCACGAGCACCAGCAGTGCCAACATCTGGCCGCCGATAAGCGTGACGTACTGGAAGCTGGAGAAGAATCCGCGGCGCTTGGTGGTGGCGGCCTCGGACATATAGGTTGCGCTGGTGCCGTACTCGCCGCCCACGGAGAAACCCTGGATCACGCGGATGATGACCAGCAGGATCATTGCCCACAGTCCGATTACGTCCTGCGTGGGCAGCACCGCGATGGCGAAGGAACCCGCGGACATCAGGGTGACGCTGAGCGTCAGCGCCGCTTTGCGGCCCTTCCGGTCGGCGTACCGGCCGAAGAACCAGGCACCGATGGGGCGCATAAGGAACGACGTCGAGAAGACCGCCATTGCTTCAAGGCCGGCCTGGAGGTCGTCCTTGGAGTTGAAGAAGTGGGACTGGAAGTATGCTGCGAATACGGTGTAGACGTAGAGGTCGTACCACTCCACGAGGTTGCCGGCGGACCCCTTCAGGATGTTGCCCACTGCCCGGCGGGTCTGGGCTGCCTCCGACAGGGGCGCGGCTTGTTGGGTGCTCATCGGCGAGTTCCTCCTGGTAGTGACGGCGGCCTCCGGCAGCGGAGGGCCTCATTCACCGTATGGGTGATCCACCGCACAACCAACGCAGACGGCACTTTCCTAACACTTCCTTAGGATTCGGTGCCCGGTGCCGCCGGTTCTGCCCGTTGCGGCCGGGCAAATTGGGCCTGCACGGGGTAATCTCACCAAGCGGGGGTGAACCGGACTCCGCACAACAGCAAGGAAGATGGCCATGGATGTGCTGATCGTCGAGGACGACGACGCCATGGCCGGTGCCCTGGCCGCCGCCGTCGAGAGCGCCGGGCACCACCCGCAGCGGCTGTCCCGGGGCGCGGACGCCCTGCTCTCGCATCGGAACTTCCAGGTGATCCTCCTGGACCTTGGGCTGCCGGACATGGATGGGCTGGAGGTGCTGCGCAAGCTGCGGCAAGTCACTGATGTCCCCATCCTGATCCTGACCGCCCGCGACGACGAACGCAGCGTGGTGCTCGGGCTCCGCTCCGGCGCCGACGACTACCTGGTCAAACCCGTAAAGCTGGTGGAACTGCTGGCCCGGATTGAAGCGGTGACGCGGCGGGCGGGACGAGGCCGCGGAACGCCGCAGGAGGACGTTATCGTCCTGGACGACCTGGACATCGATGTGAGCCGCCGCACGGCTTCCAAAGGAGGCGTGCCCATCCCCCTGACCGCCACGGAGTTTGATCTGCTGGCCCTGCTGGCCCGCCATGCGGGCTCCGTGGTCACGCGCGAACAGATCCTGGACGCCCTGTGGGGCGATGCCTTCCTGGCGTCCTCCCGGTCGCTGGATGTGCACCTCACCGGGCTCCGGGCCAAGCTGCGGAAGCCCGGCTTCATCATCAACGTCCGCGGGGTGGGCTACCGGGTGGAGGCGGCCGGCTCATGAGGCTGCGGGTCCTGGGCGTCCTCAGCGTGCTCTGCCTGGTGGTGGTCTTCCTGATTTCGGGCACCATCCTGTCGTCCGCGTCCCGGGAGCTGACCCAGGAGCTCCAGATCAACCGGGCAGCATCCCTGAACCGGCTGGCTCAGGTCGCGTTTGACGCCGCGGGCGACGGCGACACCGCGCGGCTGCAGCGGGAGATGGACACCTACTCGGGCCTCTATGGGGAAGGCATCGTGGTCCAGGTCCAGCAGCAGACCCTCGCTTCCGGCGGCCTTGGTGCAGGGCAGCCCGACGTGCAGGATGCCCTGTCCCTTGCCCGGCTGAACGTGAGCAACACATCCCTGGAACCTCTGGAGCCTTTTGGCTCCAGTTCCCGGGTCATCTTCCGGCCCTTCGGCAGCGCCAGCCAGGTCCTGGGCGCCGTGGTCCTTGACGTCGACGCCGTAACGGCGCAGCAGAAACTCCGGGAGCGGTGGCTCGCAGTGGGTATCGCGGCACTTGCTCTGGCCGCCGTGCTCTTGGTGGGGGCCGCCCGGGTCACCGGCTGGGTTTTACGGCCGGTCCTCCGGTTGGATTCAGCGCTGCACGAGCTGGAGCGGACCGGGCGGGCCGGGCGCCTGCCGGAGGATGGTCCGCCCGAGCTGCGGGAGCTGAGCCGGTCCTTCACTGCCATGGCCCGGACTGTAAGTGCCAGCATGGCGGCGCAGCGGCAGCTGATCGCGGACACGTCGCACCAGCTGCGGAATCCGGTGGGGGCGCTCCGGCTGCGGCTGGACCTGCTCCAACTTGAGTTGAAGACCGTCCGGGAACACGATGCGGCCGAGCGGGCACTTGCGGAGCTGGAGCGGGTGGAGGAGATCCTGGACGGAGTGCTGAAGCTCGCGACCGCGGAACACCGGGCGTCCGAGGGGTACCTACGGGCTTCCGGCAGTCCCGCAGGCCGTGCGCCTGCCCAACCGGTGGACCCGTTCCCCATCCTCGAAGGCGAGCTGGAGCGGGCAGCGCCGCTGGCGGAACAGGCCGGCTGCCGGCTGGTCCTTGCCCCGCCGCCGCAGCCGCCGGCACTGGTTGCCTGCCACCCTGCAGAGCTGGCCCAGATGGCAGGAGAACTCCTCAACAACGCAATCAAGTACGCCCCCGGCGCCACTGTGACTGCAGGGGTCCGGCTAGAGGGGAACGCGGTGGTGATAGTCATTTCCGACGACGGTCCAGGGCTTTCCGCTTCCGAGCGCGCCTTGGCTGCCACCAGGTTTTGGCGGTCCCCCCAGCACTCATCGGTTCCGGGAACCGGGCTGGGAATGACCATCGCGGGTGAGCTTGCCGCGGCCAACGGTGGCCGCCTGGTGCTGGCCGAAGCGGCCCCGCACGGGTTGTCAGCCCGGATCGAGTTTCCCGTTGCGCCGGCCGGCCAACTGGCACCCGGGTCCAGCAGGGGTGGTACCCGTGCCTGACCTTGGTATCCCGGGCGGCCCCGTAGCGCTGCCGCCGCGACGGTCCGTGCTGACGTCAGCGTTCGCCGTCGGCCTGGCAGCGTTCCTGCCCCCTGCCCTCAGCGCATGCACCGGTGCAGAACGGCCGGAGAGCCTCATTGTTGCGGGCGGCGAACCGGGCGGCTTCTACCTCGAGTTCTCCACCCTTCTGGCAGCAGCGCTTGAGCGTCACGGCGTTGCGCAACGTGCCCGGGCCGTGGCCACCGGCGGAAGCCTCGACAACATTGCGGAACTGCGGGCGGGGCGCGCCGCCTTTGCCGTGGCCCTGGCGGATGCTGCCGTACAGCCGGGCGCATCCGCCGGGGACACAGCCGGGATTGCCGCGATCGGCAAGGTGTACGAGAACTACGTCCACTGCGTGATTCGGAAGGACAGCGGCATCCGGGACGTTTCGGGACTGGCGGGACGCCGGGTTGCCGTTGGCCAGCCCGGATCGGGAACTTCGCTGACAACGCCGAGGCTCCTCGAAGCAGCCGGGCTGGGCGCTTCGGCGGACGCCGCGGCACCCTCCGCCGGGACCGCCGCCGTCGAAAATCTTGGCCTCAACGACGGAATCGCCGCGCTCAAAGCGGGAACCGTGGATGCCCTGTTCTGGTCGGGCGGCGTCCCCACTGCAGCAATCGCCGCGGCCGCGCAGGAGGTGGCCCTGGGGTTGCTGGACCTTTCGGCGCTGTTGCCGGAACTGCGCCGGCGGTACGGCGGCCTGTACGACCGCGTCCTCATCCCGGAAGGCAGCTATCCGGGTGTGCCGGCCGTGTGGACAGTGGGCGCGCCCAACCTGCTCCTGTGCCGCAGGGACCTGGACAGCGCCACCGTGGAGCGGACGGTCCAACTGCTGGTGCACAACGCCGGTGAGCTCATTCCCCAATCCAGCCTGGGAGTGCAGTTCCTCAGCGCGGAGAGCCTCATCAACACCGCCGGCGTCCCCCTGCATCCGGCGGCAGCGGACGCGTACCGGGCACTGCACGGATAACCCAAATGCCCGCTGGCCTTTGGCAGCGAACACCGAAACGCCCCATCACCTCCTGCGCAAAATCCCCAAACGCCCACTCGCCTTTGGCGCCAACGGCGGAAACGCCCGCTCACTTTCGGAAAGAAAGTGAGCGGGCGTGTGGAAAAAGCCACCGGATGTGAGCGGGCGTTGGACTAGCTCCCCGAGTGCGCCTGCAGGAAGCTGTACACCTCGGTTTCGTCCACCCCGGGGAAGGCGCCGGGGGGCATGGCGGCCAGGAGATGCGAATGCGCCCGGGCCGACGGCCAGGCGTTGCCGGCCCACTCGCTGGCGAGGGTGGCAGGCGGCCGCTTGCAGCAGGTGGGATCCGGGCAGTTGGATGTGGCCCGGGCGCTGGTCTCCCGCCCGCGGAACCACTTCACGTGCTGGTACGGCACGCCGATACTCAGGGAGAACTCGCCGCTGGCAGACCGTTCGGTGCGGGCCGTGCACCAGTAGGTGCCCGACGGTGTGTCCGTGTACTGGCTGTACGCGCTGAACTTGTCCGGCACATCGAACACGGCCCTTGACGTCCACGCTTTGCAGGACGGCTGGCCCTCGATGGCGCCGGTGTGGTCCTGGGGAAAGTTCACGCCATCGTTCTCATACGCCTTGTAGATGATCCCGCTCTGGTGGGTCTTCTGGAAATGGGTGGTGATGCCCAGGTGCTTGGTGGCCAGGTTGGTGAAGCGGTGCGCCGCTGTCTCATAGGAAACGCCGAAGGCGTCACGGATGTCCTCCACAGCGATTTCCTTGGCCGCTTTGGCTTTTTGCAAAAATTCCACGGTGGCCTGCTCCGGCAGGAGCAGCGCGGCGGCGAAATAGTTGGTGGCCACGCGCTGGGCGAGGAAATCACCGTAGTTCCGGGGCGTTTCGTGGCCCAGGACGTAGTGGCCCAGGGCCTGCAGCAGCACCGAACGGGGGTCGTGGTCCTGCCGCTGGCTCTGCGTCAGGTAAATTCTGCGGTTCTTCAAATCAGTCACGGAACGGGTGGAATGCGGCAAATCACCCACGTGGTGAAGGGTAAACCCGAGGTGCGCGGCGATGTCCGCGATGACATGCTGGCTCAGTGGTCCGGTGCTGTAGCCCACCTCCTTGAGGACCTTCTGGGCCTCGGCCTCGTACTCCGGAAAGTAGTTCCCCCGCTCCCGCATCATGGCCCGCAGTTCACCATTGGCGCGGCGGGCTTCTTCAGGGGTGGCCACCTGCTCGTTCATCTTCCGTTCGAGCTCATGCAGCAGCCCCACCTGGGCCTCCAGCACATCCAGCGGAAGCCGTGAACTGATGCGGATTTTGGGCAGGTCCAAGGATTCGTAGAGCGGGCCGCGCTGGTAACGCTCCAGCTCGATTTCCAGGGCGGCCCGGCGGCTCGGCGGCTCGGACCCGAGCATCTGGTCGATGGTGACGTTCAGCGCCCCCGCGAGGTGCTGGAGCAGGGTCAGTTTCGGTTCACGCTTGCCGTTTTCGATCAGGCTGAGCTGGCTTGGAGCGGTCCCGACGGCGGCGCTCAGGTCATCGAGCGTCAGCCCGGCTTGTTTGCGGAGATGGCGGACGCGGCGGCCCAGAGCGATGACGTCCAGTTCCGCTGCGGCGGTGGTCGGCGGCTGGGAAACGTCCCTGTTCCAGCTTGAAGGTGACATTTCTGAAGAATACGTGAAGAAGTGCATTTCTTTCCATACTTTTTCTCTAGAAAGGGGGTTGAAAGTACTGAAAAGTAGTGGCTACGGAAAGAAACACCGCACCGGAGAAGCCGGTGGGAACCTCAACGACGCGGTTCCCACCTACTCCCTCCGGAGCTCAATCAAGGAGATCAACGATGACTGCAGCATTTGAGCCCACCCAGCAGACGCCCGAACAGCAGGCCGCCGCCCTGGAGCTCGAGTGGGCCGCCAACCCCCGCTGGGAAGGTGTGACCCGGGACTACTCAGCCTCCGACGTCGTCCGCCTCCGCGGCCGCGTCTCCGAAGAACACACCCTGGCGCGCCGCGGCTCGGAGAAGCTGTGGAAGCAGCTCACCGAAGAGCACAAGGAGGGCAAGTACACCAACGCCCTGGGCGCCCTCACCGGCAACCAGGCCGTGCAGCAGGTCAAAGCCGGCCTGCGCGCCATCTACCTCTCCGGCTGGCAGGTAGCCGCGGACGCCAACAACTCCGGCCACACCTATCCGGACCAGTCGCTCTACCCGGCCAACTCGGTTCCCACCGTTGTCCGCCGCATCAACAATGCGCTGCTCCGTGCAGACCAGATTGAATTCTCCGAGGGCGTCCAGACCGTCGAGGACTGGCTGGTCCCCATCGTTGCCGACGCAGAAGCCGGCTTCGGCGGCCCGCTGAACGCCTACGAACTCATGAAATCCATGATCCAGGCCGGCGCCTCCGGTGTTCACTGGGAAGACCAGCTCGCCTCGGAAAAGAAGTGCGGCCACCTCGGCGGCAAGGTGCTCATCCCCACCCAGCAGCACGTCCGCACCCTCAACGCCGCACGCCTGGCAGCCGACGTCGCCGGCACCCCCACTGTCGTCATTGCCCGCACGGACGCCGAGGCAGCCACCCTGATCACTTCCGACGTCGACGAACGGGACCAGGAATTCATCACCGGCGAGCGCACTGCCGAAGGCTTCTACAAGGTCCGCAACGGCATCGAACCCTGCATTGCCCGCGCCAAGGCCTACGCCCCGTACTCCGACCTCATCTGGATGGAAACGGGCACCCCGGACCTGGAACTGGCCCGCAAGTTCGCCGAATCCGTCAAGGCGGAGTTCCCGGACCAAATGCTCTCCTACAACTGCTCGCCGTCATTCAACTGGCGCAAGCACCTGGACGACGCCACCATCGCCAAGTTCCAGCGCGAACTCGGCGCCATGGGCTTCACCTTCCAGTTCATCACCCTGGCCGGCTTCCACGCCCTGAACTACTCGATGTTCGACCTCGCCCACGGCTACGCCCGGGAAGGCATGAGCGCCTACGTCGAGCTCCAGGAGAAGGAATTCGCCTCCGAATCCCGCGGCTACACCGCGACAAAGCACCAGCGCGAAGTCGGCACCGGCTACTTCGACACTATCTCCACGGCGCTCAACCCGAACGCGTCGACCCTGGCCTTGGTGGGATCCACCGAAGAAGGCCAGTTCCACTAACTTCCACCGACGGCGGCGCTTGCGTCCGTCGGCAAACCGGACGATCCTCTGCGTGCTATTCCCCAAAGCCGCCTTTGCCTCGCTTGCGCTCGGCGAGGCGGCTTTGGGGCCCCTTTTACGCACGCTGCCGGATGTCCGGTTCACCGCCTCTTCAGGTACGTCACCTACCCGCCGTCGAACTTCCCTTTTCATCTTTAAGGAGATTGAAATGAACAGCTTTACTGACAGCTTCACGATCAATGGCATAACCCTGACCGCCCAGCCGATTTGCCGGCAGGACGAGGTGCTGACTCCGGATGCGCTGGCCTTCATTGCAAAGCTGCACCGGGCTACCGCTGAGCGTCGGCAGGAACTGCTGCAGGCACGCCGGACCAGGCGGGCTGACATTGCCGCCGGCGCGGATCCCCGTTTCCTGCGGGAAACCGAGGAGATCCGCAACGATCCGTCATGGCGTGTGGCTCCCCCGGCCCCCGGCCTGGAGGACCGCCGCGTGGAAATCACCGGTCCGGTGGACAAGAAGATGACCATCAACGCGCTGAACTCGGGCGCCAAGGTATGGCTGGCGGACATGGAGGACTCTTCCACCCCCACGTGGCGCAACGTCATCAAGGGCCAGTTGAACCTCACCGACGCGCTGGAGCGCCGGATCGACTTCACTTCCGAAGAGGGCAAGGAATACAAGCTCCGCCCTGCCGGCGAACTGCCCACCATCGTGGTCCGGCCCCGCGGCTGGCACCTGCCGGAGAAACACATGCTCATCGACGGCACCCCCATCGCCGGCGGGATCGTGGACTTCGGCCTGTTCTTCTTCCACAACGCCCGCCGCCTGCTGGCACAGGGCAAGGGCCCGTACTTCTACCTGCCCAAGATCGAGAACCACCTCGAAGCCCGGCTCTGGAACGACATCTTCATCCTCGCCCAGGACCTGCTCGGCATCCCGCAGGGCACCATCCGCGCCACGGTGCTGATCGAGACCATCACCGCAGCCTTCGAAATGGAGGAGATCCTCTACGAACTGCGCGACCACGCCTCAGGCCTGAACGCCGGCCGCTGGGACTACATCTTCTCCCTGATCAAGAACTTCCGCACCCGCGGGCCCCGCTTCGTCCTGCCGGACCGCGGCCAGGTGACCATGACGCAGCCGTTCATGCGCGCCTACACAGAACAGCTGGTCCGGGCCTGCCACAAGCGCGGTGCAATGGCCATCGGCGGCATGGCAGCAGCTGTCCCCAACCGCAAGGACCCCGAGGCCAACGCCAACGCCCTCGAGAAGGTCCGCGCGGACAAGACCCGCGAGGCCAACGACGGCTTCGACGGTTCCTGGGTGGCGCACCCTGACCTGGTGCCCGTCTGCCGCGAGGTGTTCGACGGCGCCCTGGGCAGCAAGCCCAACCAGTTGGACCGGCTCCGCCAGGACGTCACCCCCGATGACCGCGCCCTGATCGACGTTGCCGCCACCACCGGCACCATCACCGAAACGGGTATCCGGAACAACATCGAAGTGGGCATCCGCTACATCGAGTCCTGGCTGCGCGGCAACGGCGCGGTGGCCATCCACAACCTGATGGAGGACGCCGCCACCGCCGAGATCTCCCGGTCCCAGCTGTGGCAGTGGATCTTCGCCCGGGCCATCACCGACCACGGTGAAATCATCAGCCACGAGTGGGTCGAGGAACTCCTGGACGAGGAATTCGCACGGCTGGAGCGCTTCGACGGCGACCGGTTCGAGGACGCCCGGGACATCTTCGAAGAGGTCACGCTCAGCCGCGAGTTCCCGTCCTTCCTCACCCTTCCCGCCTACGCCCGCTACCTCACCGAGGCCCGCGAGAAGGCCACGGTGGAGGAACTGGCTGCAGCCTGACCCGCAACAACTTCCGTCCGCCGGGCCGGCACGCCCTCCGCAACAGGCCCCCCGAAATCCGGGGCGCCGGCCCGGCGACGGAGCACCTGAATAACCATGCGAGGTGGCATTTGAGGGCAATGTTCCAGAGGACAACTGCCCTCAAATGCCATCTCGCGCTGGGTTTAACGGGTAAAGCTCGACGGCGGGAGGCCGCCTTAGCGCCCTTTGGGCACCTTCCGCACGGACAGGGTGGTGGCGGCGAAGAAGGTGAGCACCGAACCCAGGACCAGCAGCAGGGGTGCGGTCCAGGACCCTGAAGCGTCATGGACGAAGCCCACCAGCGGAGGGGCCACGGCAGCGAAGCAGTAACCCACCCCTTGGACGGTGGCGGACATGCGCCCCGCTGATGCCTGGTCGCGGGCAAGCTTGATGATCGCAATGAAGATCAGGGTGATCCCGCCCCCTTGCGCAACACCGCCAAAGGCCGACCACAGCCACCACAATCCAGGGGCCAGGAGAAGGCCTGCAGGAACAGTTGTCCACAGCACGCCCAAGGTGACCGCCACCGCCGTCGTACTCATGGACCGGGCCACCAGCGGCACGCCCAGGCCGCCAACAATGGCGAGGATCTGGAAGAGCGAGGAACCCGCGCCGGCCGCGGAGGCTGACATCCCCAGCTCGTCGTTGAGGTAGCTCGGCAGCCAGGCTGTCACCGCGTAATACGAAAACGCCTGCCCGGCGAATCCGGCGGTAAGCCCGGCAGTTATCCCCGCCGACCCCTGGACCGCGGCCTGCCTGATTTCACCGCCGTCTCCGTCGGGTTCCGGCAGGAAGGCGGTCCGTGGCCCCACCGCCAGGATCCAGAAGATGATCGCAGCACCCGCGAGCACTCCCACCGACGCCAGGGCGGTCCGCCAACCAACGGCTTCGGCCAGCGGCGCGGTGACCACGGAGGTCACGAACGAACCGATGTTCAAGGCGGCTGTGTAGATTCCCATGGCCGCGCCCTGCCGCCGGGGTGAGAAGTCGCGCCGGATGATGAGGGGAACAGCGATGTTACCCACGGTGATGGCCAGCCCGATCACCACCGTGCCAATCACCACCAGCCCGGGACCGCCCGCCGATCGAACCAGCACCCCGGCCAGCACGCCCAGGATGGTCAGGGTCACCGCGAACTCTGCCCCGAACTTCCTGGCCGCCAGGGACGCCAGCGGAGCCGCGAGCGAAAAGCAGAGCACGGGAATGCTGGTGAGCAGCCCCAGGACAACGGGCGAAAACCCCAGGTCCGCCTGCATCAGGCCAACCACGGGGGCCACGGCCACGAACGGCCCACGCAGGTTCAGTGCCAACAGCCCTATGCAGGCGAGAAGGATCCAACTGCTGGGAAGGCGGGCCAATTGACGGCCGCTCACGAAGACCGGCCGGGAAAGAGAGGTGAGTTCATCACTCCCATTGCTATCACGCCCGGCGTCACGGGAGTTTCAGGCGCCCTGCCAGCCGCCCCTGCCATACGATGAACGTGACCCCAGGACCAGGACACCGCGAAGGACAGCCATGACGCATCGCCTTGCCATCCTCGACGACTACCAGGACGTGTCCCACGGTTTCGCCGACTTCGCGGCCCTGGAGGCGGAAGGTGTCATGGTGACCTCCTACCGCGAGCCCTTTGCGTCCCCCGACGCCCTGGTGGCGGCGCTGGCCGACACCAGTATGGTCATCGCCATGCGCGAGCGGACGGCGTTCCCGCGGGAGGTCTTCGAGAAGCTGCCCGCGCTTGAGCTGCTGGTCACCACCGGAATGGCCAACGCCTCGATCGACGTGGCCGCAGCCACCGAGCATGGGGTGACGGTGTGTGGCACCCCGGGCTCACCCACGGCCGCGCCGGAACTGACCTGGGCACTGCTCCTGGCCATCGCCCGGCACCTGCCGGCGGAGGAAAACTCCCTCCGGGCCGGTACGTGGCAGTCAACGGTGGGTGTGGAGCTGGCCGGGAAAACGCTGGGCATCGTGGGGCTTGGCAAGATCGGCCGGCGGGTGGCCGCGTACGGACAGGCGTTCGGCATGGATGTGGTGGCGTGGAGCCAAAATCTCACAGCCGGCGCTGCCGCCGAAGCCGGTGCCAGGCTGGTGTCCAAGGAGGAACTCTTCACGGTCGCTGACGTCGCCACCCTGCACCTTCGGCTCTCCCCGCGCTCGGAGAACACCGTGGGCGAGGCCGAGCTGCGGCTGCTGGGCCCGGAGGGCATCCTGGTGAACACCGCCCGCGGGCCGCTAGTTGACCAGGATGCACTGATCAAGGCCCTCAACCAGGGCTGGATCCGCGGAGCCGCCCTGGACGTCTTCGACCAGGAGCCCCTGCAGGCCGGGCATCCGCTTCTGGCCGCACCGAACACCGTCCTGTCCCCGCACCTGGGCTACGTCACCCAGGAAAGTTACCGGCAGTTCTACGGCGGCGCCCTTGAAGACATCACTGCCTGGCTCGCCGGCTCCCCCATCCGAACCATCACCGCCTGACCTGGAAGTACCCATGACCCACACCATCCGCAAAGCAACAACGGACGACGCCGGCGCGCTCGGCGCGCTGGCGGCCGTCACCTTTCCGCTGGCCTGCCCGCCGTCGTCGTCGCCTGCCGACATTGCCGCCCACTTG
This sequence comes from Arthrobacter sp. SLBN-112, assembly GCF_006715225.1. Taxonomy (NCBI): domain Bacteria; kingdom Bacillati; phylum Actinomycetota; class Actinomycetes; order Micrococcales; family Micrococcaceae; genus Arthrobacter; species Arthrobacter sp. SLBN-112. The sequence goes on along the minus strand of NZ_VFMU01000001.1, from coordinate 1,711,901 downwards.
GCAAACACCCTCAGCGAGGAACACTTCGAGGAGTACCTCGCGGACCTGGACAGCACCATCCTGGTCATCGACGCGGACGGGCAGCTCAACGGCTACAGCCTGCTGGTGGACCGGCCCGCGGCGGACCCGGACGTCGCCTCCGTCCTGACCCTGCTGCCGTCCGTGGAGATCAGCAAATGCTATGTCCACCCCGACTACCACGGGCTGGGTGCCGCCGCCGAACTCATGCACGCCAGTCTGGCGGCGGCTGCAGCCTCAGGCGGTGCCGGCGCCTGGCTGGGGGTCAACAGCCAGAATGCCCGCGCCATCCGCTTTTATGAAAAGTCAGGCTTCCGGAGGGTGGGCACCAAGTCCTTCCGGCTGGGCAGCACCGTGGAGCACGACTTCGTGCTGGAGCGCTCCCTGCCGTAGTCGGTCCATTGCTTTCCTGCCGCTGGTGCCGGCAGGAATCGTCACTGCAGCCTGCGCACGTCCATGCCGGCCGCCACTCCTTCCACCGGGTAGGCCAGCGGCGGCCGCGGTTCGGCCAGGAGCTTCAGCCCCGGGGGAAGGCCGTCAATGGTGCCGGTAGATCCGGCGGCGCTAATGGTCACGCGGCTGTTATCCAGCAGGATGTTCTCCGCCCGGAAACTTCCCACGGTCTCCGGTAGGATCGGTGCCAGGTGCACTACCCCGCGGGTAAAGACGGGGTCGAAACGCAGCAGGATCCGCGCCAGCTGCACCGGCGCCGCCGCCGCCCAGGCCTGCGGGGAGCACGCGGTGGGATAGGGCACAGGCCCGGGGAACTCGCCGCGATCAAACCCACAGAACAGCTCCGGCAACCGGCCGTCGAAATGTTCGGCAGCATCGAGGACGCCCAGTGCCACCCGTTTGGCCTCGTCCACGAACCCGTACCGCATCAGGCCGGTGGCCACCAGCGCCGTGTCGTGCGGCCAAACCGAGCCATTGTGGTAGCTGACCGGGTTGTAGGCGCCCATGTCGGACGCCAGGGTCCGGATGCCCCAGCCCGTGAACATCGTCGGGGACATGAGGTTCTCCATGACGGATTCCGCTTTGTCTTCGTCCACGATGCCGGTCCACAGGCAATGCCCAATGTTGGAAGTCAGCGCATCAACGTGCCGCTTGTCCTTGTCCAGCGCCACCGCGAAATAGCCCTTGTCCGGCAGCCAGAACCTCTTGTTGAACTCCTCCTTGAAGGCCGCCGCCTTCCCGGCCCAATGCTGTTCCAGGCCCGAATCCCCGCTCCAGTGGGCCAGCAATGACCTGCCAAGGTAGGCGGAGTAGACATAGGCCTGGACCTCGCAGAGTGCGATTGGTGCTTCCGCAATGGTGCCGTCAGCGAAGTTGATTCCGTCCCAGGAGTCCTTCCAGCCCTGGTTAACCAGGCCGTGGTCGTTGGGCCGCTGGTATTCCACAAAGCCGTCGCCGTCGCGGTCGCCGTACTTCTCAATCCATTCCAGCGCCCGGTCCGCGTGCGCCAGCAGCGGCTGGATCGCATCCCGGGACAACCCCCACCGGCTCAACTCGCCCAGGGTGGACACGAAAAGAGGCGTGGCGTCCGCTGTCCCGTAATACGCCGTGCCGCCCAGCGACAGCCCGGCGGTGACACCCAGCCTGACCTCGTGCGGAATGCGGCCGGGTTCTTCCTCGGAATCGGGATCCACTTTCTTTCCCTGGATTCCGGCCAAGGTTTGCAGGGTGCCCAGCGCCAGGTTGGGGTTGACCATCAGGCTCATGTAGGACGTCAGCAGCGAATCGCGCCCGAACAACGCCATAAACCAGGGGGCACCGGCGGCAACCGCGGCGCGGTCGGGATGATGCGCATCGAAGATCCGCAGGGCGCCAAGATCACTCTGGCTCCGGTTAAGCACGTTCTGGAAGCTGGAGTCCTCGATGCTGATCCGCGGAAGGTTCTCCTCCCAGGCCAGGTGCCGCCGCACGCCCTCGCGGTGGTGCGGCAGTTGCCCTTCCTTGAAGGGCTTCTCCGGTGCTTCCCCGTTCACCAGCGGCACCACGATCACGCTGGTGGCCCATTTGCCCCTGGCCGGGACGGTGACCCGGAAACGGAGGCCATCCGTGCCCACCTCTGCACCCCGTGCCCCAATGGCGGAACCCCGCTGCTGGCCATGCCGGGATGCTTCAATAATGAGCTTTCCGTCCACCACGGTGCGGGTGGTGTCGTCCGGGCCCGTGGTGCGCCCGCCCTTCACCTCGAACAGGTCAGCCTGGTCCGCATCGACCAGGAGTTCAATGTCGCACTCGACGGCCTCGGCCGCATAGTTCTGCAGCGTGATGTCGTCCTGCAGGCCAGGTCCAATGTGGCGGACCTGGCGGACCACCAGAGGACTGTCGAACCGGCCACCCGGCCAGGTGGCACGGCCAACGAAAGTTGCCTCGAACGGATGGGGCCGCTGGGCTGACAACGGCTCCCGCAGCGACCCGTTGATGCGCAGCACCCAGCGGGAGATGATCCGGGTGTCCTGGAAGAACACCCCATTCGTCCCGGCGTCGGGACTGATGTCACCGGTTCCGGCCGAGATGCAGAAGGAAGAACCCTCCAGGACGGTGACGGCGCCCACGTCGGAGCCGGAGGCTTCGTTGTTTTCATTCCAGGCGGTCATGGAAGGACTCCCTTCTCAGGCTGAATGCTGCCGGGGAGCCGAAAAGCCCGCCCGCCCCTTAACGATTTTGGTGCACCGGCGCGGCATCCGGAACCCCTCCCGGCAATCTGCCTGCCAACAGATCATCAAAGAGCCTCAGGTGCTGCGCCACCATCCGTTCCGCACTGAACCTTTCCTCCACCGATGCCCGGCACCGTTCCCTGCTCAAGCCGGCGGCTGCCTCGACGAAGCCGGCCAAATCCTGCGTCTGCCCCAGGTAACCTGTCCGGCCGTGTTCCACGATCTCGGGCGCGGAGCCGATCCGCGTCCCTATGACGGGGGTACCGGTAGCCAGCGCCTCGATCATCACCAGGCCGAACGGCTCGGACCACTGGATGGGGTTCAGGAAGGCTGTGGCTTCGCCCATCAGCCGGTACTTCGCGGCGTCATCCACTTCCCCCACAAAGTCCTCATTGGGGCCGAGCATCGGTTCGATGACATCCCGGAAGTAGCGGATTTCGTCCGGTTCCCGCATCTTGACGGCGATCTTGAGGTGCATGCCCACGTCCCGCGCGAGGTTGATGGCCTCGAGCAGGCCCTTGTCGTGGCATGCGCGCCCAACGAAGCACAGATACCCGCCGCGGCCGCTCCCCACGGGAACAGCGGAAACGTCCATGCCGTGGTGGATCACCTGGGTGACGGGAACCTCGGGAGCGTGCGAAGCCTGGTCCCGGGAGATCGCCACGATCGCCACGTCCGGAGCCATGGCCCGGTACAGATCCTCTGCCTCCTGGTGGAGCGGTCCGTGAATGGTGGTAACCACCGGGACATTGGCCGGACGGCGGGCATAGAGCGGACCGGCAAGCGTATGGTCGTGGATGATATCCACATCCCGCAGCCCCTTGTAGGCCCGGATGACGTGGCTGAGTTCGGACATGGTCAAGCCAAGGTCATCCCGTGTGGCGGGCCGCATGCCCGGCACCAGCGGCACCGGGCAGGTGCTGTCCGAAGGGGCAGCGAGCAGCACCTCGTGTCCGGCGGCCGCAAAGCCGCGCGCCAAGGTGTCCACCACCCTTTCGATGCCGCCGTACGTCAGCGGAGGAATGGGAATCCAGGGTCCGGCAATAAGTCCAATTCGCATATCTGGCCTCCAGGGAACGGGGCCTGAGCTCCCCAGCCGCCAGGCACATCCCACCGCGGGGCATCGTTGTCCCGTGGTGTTCTAATTCGTGGGCGTCTGCATCACCTAACTCCGACTATTACCCGCGATGGGCCCCCGCGACAAGACCCGGATGTGATGGATGTCATGCGCACCAGAGGAATCCGGACCCGGCCACGCAGGTTGTGCAAGGCATGAAGATTGAGATCTGGTCAGACGTCGCGTGCCCGTGGTGTTTCATTGGCAAGCGCCGGTTCGAGGCGGCCCTCGCAGCATTCCCGCACCGTGATGCCGTTGAGGTGGTGTGGCGGAGCTACCAGCTGGATCCCACACTTCCGGAGCACTACGACGGGACCGAACTGGAGTACCTGAGCAGCCGCAAGGGCATGCCGGCCGGGCAGGTCTCGCAGATGTTCGAGCACGTGGCGCAGCAGGCACAGGACGAAGGCCTGGACTACCACTTCGACAAAGTGGTGGTGGCCAACAGTTTCACCGCCCACCGCCTGATCCACCTTGCCGCGTCTCACGGCAGGCAGGATGCGGCCAAGGAGCGCCTGCTCAGCGATCACTTCGAGCACGGCAGGGACATCGGCAGCCGGGACTACCTGTCATCCCTCGGCAAGGACCTTGGATTGCCTGCCAACGAGGTGGAGGAACTCTTCACTTCCGACAAGTACACGGACGAGGTCCGGTTCGACATCCAGGAGGCCCGGGATCTGGGAATCAGCGGCGTGCCGTTCTTCGTGATCGACCGCAAGTTCGGACTCTCCGGCGCCCAGCCCACAGGGACGTTCACGGCCGCGCTGAACCAGGCCTGGCAGGATTCCAACCCGTTGGTCCTGGTCAATTCCGCCGAGGGCGAGGCCTGTGGCCCTGACGGCTGCCCGGTGTAGCATCTTTTACTGACACATCGCGGTAAAGTGTCTGTATGCCCAGGATTTCAGCGGCCAGCAACGCGGAACAACGAGCGGACACCCAGCGCCGCATCCTCACCGCCTTCGGCGAACTTCTCTTCACCCATGGCCTTCCAGGGCTGACCATGACCGACGTGGCCCGGCACGCCGGGGTGGGCCGCACCGCCGTCTACAACTATTACGCGGACATTGAGGAACTCCTCATCTCCTATGCCCTCGATGAGACCGAAAAGTTCCTTTCCGAACTGCGCGAGTCGCTGGCCCGCCTGGAGAACCCGGTGGAGCGGCTGGCCCTGTACGTGCGCGCCCAGGTAGTTGACCTAAGCCGCCGCCACCTCCCGCCCGGACCAGCCATGGGGGCGGTGCTGTCGCCGTCGTCCTTTGCCAAGCTCTCCGACCACGTCGGCGAGCTCAGCCTCCTGCTGCAGGGCATCCTGCGTGACGGCATGGAGCAGGGCTACCTGCCGGTGGCGGACGTGGGCCAACAGTCCCAGTTAATCCTGGGCACCCTGTCCTCCAGTGCGGCGCGTGGCAGCGATGAGCCTGCCGAGCTGGAGGCACGCGTGGCCAGGACGGTGCGCTTCATCCAGTTGGGCGCGGGTGCACGGTTCGACGACGACGGGCGGCCCGTCCGCGTGGCACAGCTTCCCGCAGTGGCCGGCTGAGTAAAAGTCAGGGTGCCGGGGTGACGGGAAGCTTTTCGGTGTCCGCTGCGCGCCGGCTTTCCCGCGGGCAGCTGAGCTTTCCGGGCGTCTGGTCCACCAGGTCCGGCGGGACAAGCGCCTTGTAGTCCTGGGCCAGGATCAGGTCCACGCTGGCATCGGTCCTGCCGTCCTGGAAATAGTCAGACCCCGGCGTATTGCGCTGCACGGTGAACGCCGCCGGTTGTCCGGCTGGTCCTGACACCACGGCCGCCGCACCCCGGTATCCAGCGTTGATGTTCGAGACGTTCCCCACCACGAACTTCCGTGCCAGGAGCTCGTCCGCAACGGTGCGGGCCAATCCGGGCCTGCTGGTGGAGTTGTAGACGTTGAGGTTGATCTTCTCGTTGGTCGTGTAGTCGAACATCGAGGCCGGGCAGGATGACACCGGTGTTGGGGCCGGCTCGGCGGCGGGGATCCGCAGCCGGCCGTTGATGATGGCCAGCGCAACGATGATGCCTGCGGCAATCAGGCCTGCCAGGAGGACCAGCACCACCCCGTGCAGCACGCGGCGGCGGACCCCGGCGGTCTCATCGGCATCGGCAGCCGCTTCCATGGCGGCGCGCAGCTCGGGACCCGAAACTACATGGTGGCCGTGCAGGACACCGGGGTCCTTCGGCCGCTTCCTAGCCATCGAGCACCAGGACCCGAGCGTGGATGGCGGTGCGCTGGTGCAGGGCGGTCCGGACTGCGCGGTGCAGGCCGTCCTCCAGGTAGAGCGTCCCCTGGTACTGCACCACGTGCGGGAACAGGTCACCGAAAAATGTGGAATCCTCCGCCAGCAGCGCTTCCAGGTCAAGGGTCCGCTTGGTGGTTACCAGTTCGTCCAGCCGGACCGGTCGCGGCGGCAGCGACGCCCACTGTTTGGGGGTGCTGTAACCATGGTCGGGGTAAGGGCGGCCCTCGCCCACAGCTTTGAATATCACCATGCCACAGTAGGCACCGCGCTGCCCCAGCGAAAGTGGCAGGGCGGACCGGCGCCAGGTTGTAGCCAAACAGTGACCATACGTCATGCGCCGGGTACGCAGGCCGGGCAGGGCCGCTCCTGCTGACAGAATGGAGCCATGACAGCATCCGAGTCCCCTGCCGTGCCCGTGCCCGGAATCCGCCTGCCGTCCGCACCGCCGCTGGCGCTCCTGCTTGACGTGGACGGGCCGGTGGCCAGCCCCGTGACGCGGGACGTCAAGCCGGACATCATCCTTGACCTGGTGGCCCTGGCAACCGCGGGCATCCCCGTCATCTTCAACACCGGCCGCTCCGACGCCTTCATCCGCGAGCAGGTCATGGAACCAATGATCGCGGCCGGCATTCCGGCGGGAACCGTCATCCACGCCGTCTGCGAAAAGGGCGCGGTCTGGTTCAGCTACACCTCTGCCGGCCCCGGCCCCATCCACGTGGACCGGGAGCTGGCGGTTCCGGCGGCCTACGGCGATGACGTCCGCCGGCTGGTGGCAGAGGACTATGCGGTCCACATGTTCTTCGATGAAACCAAGCGGGCCATGGTGTCCGTTGAGCAGCACATCGATGTGCCCAGCGCCGACTACCTGGCAGAGCAGAAGCTGTTCGACGCCGAGGCCATGGAACTCATGGCCCGCCACGGGCTGGGCGTGGTCAGACTGGACCACCACGCACCGAATTCCGACGACGAGGTGGACTACCGCGTGGACCCCACCATTATCTCCACTGACATCGAATCCGTGCGGCTGGGGAAGGACCTTGGCGCCAGCCGGGCGGTGGAGCTGCTGGCGGCCCAGGGCATTACGCCGCAGGCGTGGCGGACGGTGGGCGATTCCCGCACCGACTACGCCATGGCGGACTGGCTGCACCACAACGACCACGCGGTGAAGCACGTGGACGTGCGGCCCGCGGACGGCGTGCCGCCCAAGCCCTACCCCGTGCTGACCGCGGCGGACCTGGGGCTGGAGGCGACAGTGATCCACGACGACGCCGGCGGCGCCTTCCTGCGCAGCTGGCGTGAGGCGCTGGACGCCTGAGTCCCTGCCGGGCCGCCGTCGGGCGTTCACCATGGCGCCCAACAGCGCCCCGAAACCTTCCGTTACTCCGGCAGGACTATCATGCAGGTAAGAATGCCCACTTCCACCAGCTCGGAGACAACCATTACAGAAGCACCGGTCCAGGACGAGGTCTACTACGGCGGCCAGGCGTCCGTGGAGGAACAATTTCACGCCGAGATCACGTCGGCGGCGGCGGAGCAGCGGCTCAGGCACCGCCCTGACGTCATACGGCACAAGGGCCGCTACGCCCTGATCAATGACACCAGGACCCCGTACCAGGCCATGGTGGAGGACCTGCTGTTCCTGCGCAGTGTCCTGGCCAACGCCGGCCTTGCCTACCTCCTGGTCCGCGGCAACAACGACCGGCCCGTTCTGGCCCTCGACTGGCAGGACCGGAAGAAGCTCCGTGCCGCCCTGGTGGAGGCATGCCGCGACGAACCCTTCTATTCCATGACCGTGGACGCCAAGAAGAAGACGTCCGTCCTGGTGGCCGACGGTGAGCTCTCACCCAACCGGCAGGGACGCATCTTCCGCCTGTACCGGCCCCGGGTAGAGCCGGTGGGCGGCTTCGAATTCGGCGCCTCTGCCGGCGTCCAGATCGAACTGTGGTCCTTCGAGGGCGAGGAACTAACTCTTCCCATCGAAAACTCCCTGACCCGCAGGACCATGCTGCGCCAGGACGCCGTCCGCGGCACCGTGGAACGCTACGGCCACACGTGGCCCACCATCGAGAACATGTTTGCCGACCACGCAAGCGACATCAGCTTCGACATCGACATCGTTTTCTCCTGGGTGGACGGAAGCTCCCCGGAATACATCGCGGCCCGCCGTGCGCAGCAGCAGGGCGTTGTCCTGGGCGAAGGCGACGAACACGAGGCCCGGTTCCGGCAGATCAACGAACTCAAGTATGCGCTGCGGTCCGTGTACATGTTTGCGCCCTGGATCCGCCGGATCTTCATTGCCACGGACTCCCCCGCCCCTGCCTGGCTGGCAGAGCACCCCGCCGTCACGATCGTCCGCAGCGAGGAGTTCTTCGCCGACCCCTCCGTGCTGCCCACCCACAACTCGCAGGCCGTGGAATGCCAGCTCCACCACATTGAGGGCCTGTCCGAACATTTCCTCTACTCCAACGACGACATGTTCTTTGGCCGCGCCGTGGGGCCCGACATGTTCTTCACCCCAGGCGGCATCACCAAGTTCATCGAGGCGGAAACCAGGATCGGCCTGGGCGAAAACGCCGCGGAGCGCAGCGGGTTCGAAAACGCCGCCCGGGTGAACCGGAAGCTCCTGTGGAACCGGTTCGGCCGGATCACCACGCGCCACCTGGAGCACACCGCGGCACCCCTGCGGCGCAGTTTGGTGGCCCAGATGGAGGAGGAGTTCCCGTCGGAGTTCCGCAAGACGGCGGCCAGCCGGTTCCGCGCGGCGGACAACATCTCCGTGACCAACTCGTTTTACCACTACTACGCGCTGCTCACCGGCCGGGCCGTCACGCAGACCGCTGCCAAGGTGCGCTACGTGGACACCACCATGCGGTCAGGGCTGAAATACCTGCCCAAGCTGCTCGCCAAGCGGAACATGGACTTTTTCTGCCTGAACGACGGCAGCTTCCCCGAGGTCAGTGCCGACGAGCGCGCCGAAGTGGTGACTGATTTCCTGGAGAGGTATTTCCCCATCAAGGCGCCCTGGGAGAAGTAGCCCGGTACAGGCTGCGCAGGACTGCAGGCGGACGCACGTACAGGCCGCGCCCGCCTGCTGGCTCTGCTTAACGCCCGGGGGACACTCCGAACTTGGCGTTGCCGCGCTGCTTGGTGGTCTCCGGGATCCGGACTCCCGCAGCCTCCAGTCGCCGGGCGGTCTCCTCGGGTGACACGTACTCCCCCACCGTTGGTGAACTGCCCAGCGGGACCACGGAGTGCACGATCGTGTGCTCGTACACGTGCACCAGGTTGAAGGATTGGCCGGCGTCCTGTCCGCGGGTGCCTCCCGCAGGGACGTTCAGGTCCTGCGTGTAGCAGGTGGCGGAAGCCACCGAGACGGGAACGCCGGCGAAGCTGGCGGTGGTGGAGTAGTGCAGGTGGCCGGCCAGGATGGTGCGGACGTCCGAGTTGCGGACCACTGCTTCCAGCGACGCTTGGTCGCGCAGTTCCACCAGCACGGAAAGGTCCAGCACGGACGGGACCGGAGGATGGTGGAGGGCAAGGATGGTGCCGTCCGGGGCAGGCGTTTCCAGCTGCCGGGCCAGCCAGTCCAGCTGGGCGGCACTCAGTTCGCCGTGGTGGAAACCAGGGACGGTGGTGTCCAGGGTGATGACGCGCAGCCCGTTGATGAAGTAGCTGTGGTCCACCGGCTCGTCGCTGCCGGGCTGGTCCAGCAGGCCTTTCCGGAAGTTGGCCCGGTTGTCGTGGTTGCCCATGGCCCAAATGACCTGGGCTCCAAGCTCCTTGCAGGCAGGCTCCACGATGGCCCGCAGTTTCACGTAGGCCCGGGGATCGCCTTTGTCGGCGAGGTCGCCGGTGAAGATGACTGCCTCCGGCCGGGCCCCGGAGGCTTTGACTTCGTCGAAGAGCTGTATAAGCCTGGCTTCGCTGTCAACGGTTCCGTAGAGGGGGTCCGGACCTCCCAGCAGGTGGGGATCGCTCAGGTGGAGTAGGAAGTGGCGTGGCCGGGGATGTTCGGCCTCGATGTGCTCCATTGCTACCTCTATGGTCGGTGGGAAGCCGTTCTTCCCTTGTACCCTTCAGTAATATTTATCCAATCAGACATTTGGCAAACTTGGGGTGAATCGCCGTAGCTGATGTGGAAAAAGTTGGAAGAACTGCGCTTTTGCAGGCCCGATTCGGCGAGACCCCCGTTTAGCTGAGCGCCCGCTCGACCGCGTCGATGACCTCGGCGGAATCCGGTTCAACCGTGGGGGCGAACCGGGCCACCACCTCGCCTTCACGGTTGACCAGGAACTTCTCGAAGTTCCACTTCACCAGCCCCGGCAGCAACCCCGTCTTGAACTTGGTGAGCTCCATGTACAGCGGGTGCTGGTTCCTGCCACGGACATCGGACTTGACGGTGAGCGGAAACGTCACGCCGAAGTTCCGCTCGCAGAATTCCACGATGTCGCTGTCACTGCCCGGCTCCTGCCCGGCGAACTGGTTGCAGGGAACGCCCAGGACCTCGAATCCGCGGTCCTGGAATTTATCGTAAAGGGTCTCCAACCCGGCGTACTGGGGAGTGAAGCCGCAGTTGGAGGCGACGTTGACCACCAGCACCGCCTTTCCCCTGAACTGGCCGAAGTCCGTCCTGGTGCCGTCGTTAAGGACCAGGGGGATTGGATACAACGGCCCCGGCCGCCGGGTCTGCGGAAGGTTGTTCATGTGGACGGTTCGTCGCGGACGCCTCCAGGGACGGGTCCCGGGTGGAAATTCCTACGCCGGGGGTGTCGTTGCCGCTGCGGTTTGCGTCACGGTTGCCGTGGGCTCGGGTTCTGCGGGCGGCAGTGTGGGAGCAGGTTCAACTACCGGAGGCGGAGCCGGAGTCGTCGCTGCGGGCGCTGGTTCAACCACCGTAGGCGCCGGAGCGGGCGCAGGCTCAACAACCGCAGGCGGCGGGGCCGGCGTTGAGGCCACGGGGGCGCCCGGCACTGGTTCAGTCGGCGGGGGCAACGGTTCGCTCGACGCCGGAGCAGGTTCAGGTTCAGTCGGAGTCGGACCAGTCGGCGACGGCGTAACAGTCTCCGGGTCAGTTGGTAACGCCGTGACAGTCTCCGGGTCAGTTGGTAACGCCGTGACAGTCTCCGGTTCTGTTGGCGACGGCGTCGGGGTCGCAGTATCAGTCGGCGACGGCGATGGTTTGGGGGTCGGGGTCGGGCTGGGGCTCGTCGGCGACGGAGTCGGCGTAGCCGTATCGGTCGCAGCCGGCGTAGCCGTATCGGTCGCAGCCGGCGTAGCCGTATCGGTCGCAGCCGGCGTAGCCGTATCGGTCGCAGCCGGCGTAGCCGTATCGGTCGCAGTCGGCGTAGCCGTATCGGTCGGAGTCGGCGTAGCCGTATCGGTTGGTGACGGCGTCGGATCGCTGGATATCGGGCTGGTCGCAGGGTCCGTGGGCGGCGGCGACGCGGCACTTCCCGAAGATTCAGCGGATGGCGGGGCCGTCGTCGTCAATTGCACGTCAGGGGGCGGAAGCACCACGCCCGTTGCCTCCGACGGCGCAGGTGCCGGAGCAAGCGGCAAGAGTGGAGGGAAGGGCGGGGCCTGCAGCCCGGCTGCAGGGAACCCACCGCCTGTGTCCACTTTGAGGGGGATGGTCCAGGTGATCCTGCCGCCGGCCGGCGTTTGGCCGGGTGCATAGGAAACCATACCGGCAGGCAGTGCCCAGTTCACGTCGCGGAGCTGGAGGAAGCTCCATCTGAGCGGGTTGATATAGCGCCCGTCCAGGATGGCCTCGAAATGCAGGTGGCAGCCCGTGGACCAGCCGGTGGTACCAACACGTGCGATGACCTGGCCTGCCTGGACGGTGTCGCCCGAACGGACGCCGATGGACTCAAGGTGGTTGTAGGTGGTGATGAGCCCATCGCCGTGATCGACTTCCACGCGGTTGCCGCCACCCCAGGGATGCCATCCGGCAGCGCGCACAATACCGGCGTCAGCTGCGTGGACCGGGGTGCCGCAGGCCGCTGCATAGTCCTGGCCCAGGTGGAAATCACCGGCAGTCCCGCTGATGGGACTGACCCGGAAACCGAACGGCGAGCTCGGATTGAGAAGCTGCAGCGGGGCCATCAGAAAGCCGGCTCCGGGCCTGCCCATGCCTGCGGGGCCTACTGTCAGTGCCCCGTCGCCGCCTTGGACGGCACCCCCTATTGCCGTGTGGGGGAAGGCCAGGGTGACCAGCGGATTGGACAGGATGGCCGGTGGAATGGCACCTGCGCCCACCTGGTCCGACGCCGGCTGGGCCGGTTCCCTGCGCGCTTCCGGGAGGTTGTCCCCCATGGAGGTTCCATCGGGAACAGCTGCGCCCTGGGCGCCGGTCCCGGCAACTGCTCCCGCCAACTGCACCCGCTCAGTGGAGCCGGCAGAAAGATTCACGGCACATACGGAGGCTGCCAGCACCCCTGCAGCTGCCACGGCGCGGACAACCGGGGAAAAGGTACGCTGGTCCGGCTTCCTGTTGCCGCGCACTGAATTCCTGCCCAATTGACTGACTCCACGACGTGGCCTGCCGCACGTTGTCTCGACGGTATGTCCCATGGGACCACAGCGCCGCAGGGGTGGAAACCCCATAGGGGGACTTTGCGGGTTTTTTGCGGGCGTTAGGGGGTGGGAGTTTCCGCTGTTCAGGGCGGTGAATACGGGCACCTTCGCTGAAATGGGCAACAATGTCTCATGCGCAATGTCCTTCGCACCTGGCAGGACGAAGTCAAAAAGACCTTCTCCGGGAAGGCGGATGCCCCACCTGAATGGTCGCTGCGGCTGGCGGACGGTGACGACGCCGGCTACCACCTGCCCGGTTCCGCCGTGTGGGCAGTTCACGGCTCCATGACGCCGATCGTTGGCGGAATCCGCACGCTGCTCATGCAGTCGCTCCATCCAGGCGCCCTGGCGGGAGTGCACGAACACTCCAACTTCCGCGAAGACCCCCTGCGGCGGCTGGCCAACACCATCCGGTGGATCTTCACGGTCACTTACGGGTCAACGGCAGCTGCGGAGGAGGCAACGCGCCGCGTCCGGCTCCTCCATGAGCCTGTCCAGGGCAGTTACCAGGACAACGACGGCGGCATCCGCACCTACAGTGCCAACGATCCCTGGCTGGCTGGCTGGATCCACATCGCCTTCACGGACGGCTTCCTTGCGGCCCACAAGATTTGGGGTGGACCCATTCCCGGCGGCCCGGACGCCTATGTCAGGGAGTGGGCACAGGCCGGGCGGCTGATGGGAGTGGACAACCCGCCCCTGTCCGAAGCGGAGATGCGCAGCCAGCTGGACCAGTGGTCCACGCAGGGCGGGCTGCGGTCGGACGCCAGGGTGAAGGAAACCGTTCAGTTCATCCGCAACGCTCCGCTGCATCCCCTGCTGAAGCCCGGCTACCGGATCCTGTTTGCAGCTGCCGTCTACAGCCTGGAACCCCGGTACCGCCGGATGCTCGGGCTTTCCGTTCCACGGCTGGGCCCCTTTCCCCTGCCCGTGAGGCTGGCCACAAAGGTGGTGCTCGGCGTCGTCCATCTCGCCTTGGGCGGCCCCCGCCGGCGGAAGGGTCCCAGCGAACTGGCAGCGAGGCAACGCCTGAGGCGGCTTGGGGAACCGTTGGCAGATATGGCTTAACGATCCCCCAGCAGTGGACCGTCGTGGCGAAAACGCAAGAACCCGGCCCCGATAATACCGGGGCCGGGTTCTTAACCGGCGGAGAATGGGGGATTTGAACCCCCGAGGGCGTTAACCCAACACGCGTTCCAGGCGTGCGCCATAGGCCGCTAGGCGAATTCTCCAACTGCTTCTGAATCAAAAGCAGGTATTAGATTACCTGAACTTTCCCCCATCGCCCAATTGGACTGTTCAGGGGGAGGACTTCCGCCCTCCAAGCATCCTGTTTGGCGGGGCCTGCATGGCGCCTTAACCTGAAAATGGACGCCCCCAATGCGCCCATTCCCTGTTGCACCGTTGAGCTGCCGGGTCCGTCCCGTCCACCAGGCCACGCAGCTCACAACCTTGAGATTGCCCCAATCGGTGTACATACCCATGATCGCGGTTGGCGCCGGGATAAGCAATGAAATCCCCGATCTGAATGGCCTTTCGGCACTGCAGTACACCTGGACAGGGGTTCCGGGAAGGGAGTGGGGGCCGATTCGAGTCGAGCCCGATGTTCGGGTAAAGTATCTGACGGCCCCTCATGTGGCGTCATCCTGTTGAACTCCCCCAGGACCGGAAGGTAGCAAGGGTAGACGGGCTCTGGCGGGTGCATGGGGGGTCTTTACTATTCCCCCACAGGGCGGCATGATGTCAGCCCGGATTGGTAGGGTTTTCTCTGTGACAGTTACTACCGCCCTGTACCGCAGATACCGTCCCGACTCGTTCGCTGACGTTATCGGGCAGGAGCATGTCACCGAGCCGCTGATGACGGCTTTGCGGAAAAACCGCGTCAATCACGCCTACCTTTTTTCGGGCCCCAGGGGCTGCGGCAAGACCACGTCCGCGCGCATCCTGGCCCGCTGCCTCAACTGCGCCCAGGGCCCCACGGACACCCCCTGCGGAACCTGCCCCAGCTGCGTCGAGCTGGCACGCGGCGGTTCCGGCTCCCTTGACGTCATCGAGATTGACGCGGCCAGCCACGGCGGTGTGGACGACGCACGGGACCTCCGCGAGCGCGCCACCTACGCCCCGGTGCGCGACCGCTACAAGATCTTCATCATCGACGAAGCCCACATGGTTACCTCGGCCGGGTTCAACGCCCTGCTGAAGATCGTGGAGGAACCGCCGGAGCACATCAAGTTCATCTTCGCCACCACGGAGCCGGACAAGGTCATTGGAACCATCCGTTCCCGGACCCACCATTACCCGTTCCGGCTGGTGCCGCCCGAGCCGCTGATGGCTTACCTCGAGCTCCTGTGCCGCCAGGAAAACGTCCCCGTGGCCCCTGGCGTGCTGTCGCTGGTCATCAGGGCAGGCGGCGGTTCCGTCCGTGATTCGCTTTCCGTCCTGGATCAGCTCATGGCCGGCGCCGGTCCCAACGGACTGGACTATGAGCTCGCCGTCGCACTGCTGGGCTACACCCACGCCTCACTGCTGGACGACGTCGTGGAGGCCGTAGCCGCCTCGGACGCCGCCACGGTCTTCCGTGCCGTGGACCGTGTCATCCAGACCGGCCACGATCCCCGCCGGTTCGTGGAGGACCTGCTGGAGCGCTTCCGCGACCTGATCATCGTCCAGGCCATGCCCGAAAGCGCGCACGCCATCCTGCGCGGAATGCCTGCGGACCAGATCGCCCGCCTGCAGAACCAGGCCCACAACCTTGGCGCCGCGGAACTTTCCCGCGCCGCGGATGTAACCAATACGGCCCTGACCGAAATGACCGGAGCCACGTCCCCCCGGCTGCACCTGGAACTGCTGTGCGCCCGGATCCTGCTGCCCAGCTCGGAACAGAATGAGCGCGGCATCGCCGCCCGGATCGACCGTGTGGAGCGCCGCCTCAACTACACCGGAAATGACGTCACCGCTCCGGTTGCCCAGGCCGGTCCAGCAACGGCAGTGCCGGCGGCCGCGCGTGCCGCCGTCCCCGAAGCCACATCAACCGAAACCTCCTCGCCCGTGCCGCCCATGACTGTGACGGCCGGCCCTTCCGCTCAGGGGGCACCGGAGCAGCCATCCCAGTCCGCATCCGCCCGGCCTGCCGTTGCAGGGTCCGCGCCAGCGGAAACCACATCCTCCCAGCCCGCCGCAGAGGCTCCGCGGAGCCCGCTGACACCACCGCGGGTAAGCACCAATGACTGGCCTGTCGAGGACACCGCGCGCGCCCGGACATCAGAGGGCATCGCCGCTGCAGGCCCCAGCCAGGCAGCGGCGCAAAGCACCGGGGCACCGCAAGCCGGTGCAGCACCACACTTCCAGGAAGACCGGCAGGCGTCCGCCCAGGCAGCCGTGCCGCCGGCACAGGAAACACGCCAGGCGCCCGGCCCCCGCGTACCAAGCCCGCAGGTGCCCGGCGAGCAGGCCCCTGGCCAGCAGGCTCCCGGCAACCAGGCGGCCAGCCAAGCCCCGGGCAGCCGCCCGTTCCCGGCCGCGCAGGCGGCTGGTCAGGCGGCACCGCCGTCTGCCCAGCAGGAAGCGCCGGCCAGGTCCACCCCTGCCGTTCCCCCGGCCATGGGTGACGTTGAGGTCCTCCGCAGGGCCTGGCCGGACGTCCTGCAGGCACTCTCCAAAATCAAGCGCAGTACCTGGGCACTTGTTGAGCCCAATGCGCAGGTCAGCGCCTTCGACGGCAGCGTTGTGACCCTGTCGTTCACTACCCAGGGACTGGCCGGTGCCTTTGGCAGGGCGGACCACTCGGACAACCTGCGCCAGGCCATCCAGAAAACCGTTGGCATCGACAGCCAGATAAACGCGGTTGCCGGCGGCGCCACCCAAGCGAGCTCTGAACCAAACCCAAAAGTGCCCGCCAGCCCGGTGGTTCCGGCCACGTCAGCTGACGTTGCCTGGGGGCTTGCTCCTGCCCCAGCTCAACCAGCCCCGCCGGCACAGGTTCCCGCGGCCGGCGCCGGCTCCGCGGCGCCGGTGGAGGGAAACTCTGAGCGGGCCGCTACTGTCCGCAGCAACACCTCTGCCCAGGGCCCATCTTCTGGCGGAAGTTCCGGAAGTACTGCTGTTGTTGCCAGCCCGGCAGCTGCACCGGCCAGCCCGGCAGCTGCACCGGAGGGAACCCGCGCGGCAACCGCCTCTCCCGCCTCACGTCCGGCACCTGCCACCAACCCGCACGGCCGCCGGGACACAAATTCTGTCCCGCCCGAAGCCCAGGGCACGGAAACCCCGGGCTCCGGCGCCAACGCCAGCCCGTCCCCGTACCCGTCAGCCGGCGGCGACTACTCGTACTCCGATGACGACTGGGGTCCCCCGCGGGACGAGGACGCTCCCCCGCTGGAGGAGGAGCCTCCCATGGACTGGGAACCCGCCACGCGTCCCGGCAACAGGACAGCGCCATCATCCCCGGTGATGGGCAACCGCACGGAAGCCTCCGGCTCCCGCAGTGAGGCAGCCGCGCAATCCCAGGAGACACTAACCGCCGGCTCCGGCACGGGCAGCGCGTCCCACCCCGAGACCCAGAACGCGGGCCAGGCCCACGATCCCTGGACGCGGGCTGTGGAACAGGCCCCCGGCGTGTGGGTGGTCGGAGACAAGAGCAACGTTGGCGCCAGGCCCGCCCCCGGGTCCCTGCCTGACAACATCGGCACGCAGGCCGATGTCCCGCACTACCCCCCGGCAACAGCCCAGGTGCCACCCTCCATCCCCGTTGCACCGGCAGCCACGGCTGCTGCGGCAGCAGTGTCAGGTAGGGGGCCGGCCGCGGCTTCCATCGCGGCTTCGGGCGCGGATCACGGAGGACCGGCGGGAACGTACCAGGTGCCGTCCCCTGACCGCGCGCCCGTGCCCGAGTTCGCTATGGCCTCCGCCGCACCCGCCACGGTTGCCCCCTCGATGACGGCTCCGGCCCAGGTTGCACCCACCCCGGTTGCCCAGCCCACAGTGGCCAAGTCCACCGTTGCACCCTCACGGCCCGCGATGCCGTCACAGGCATCGGCACCTGCACCGGCGGCCGGACGAACGGAATCGCGGCAAAGCCTTTACCAGCGGCTCTCGAACAGTCCCGAAGCTGAGGCCGGACGGGCCAAGGCACCGGCCAGGGCCGCCGCCGCACCGAGCGCCTTCGTCCAGGACGTGCCCAGCGCTGACGATGAGACCATCGAAGAATCGGGCGTGTTCGGCCGGGCCGCCGTGGAACGCATCCTGGGCGGAAAATTGATCGAGGAGCGGTCCCTGGACGGAAGCCCGGTCACTCCACGCTATTGATAGCCGCAAGTCAGCGCCGGCAGCATGACCAACTTTTTGTTCCACCCGCCATCCACACCAAGCTAAAGAGGGAAACGTGTACGAAGGTGCTGTCCAGGAGCTGATCGATGAGCTTGGACGCCTTCCGGGGGTGGGCCCCAAGTCCGCGCAGCGGCTGGCGTTCCACATCCTTGAAGCCGACCCCCAGGACATGAAACGGCTCGTGGAAGCCATCACCACAGTCAAGGAACGGGTGAAGTTCTGCACTGTCTGCGGCAATGTCACCGAGCAGGAGCTGTGCAACATCTGCCGTGACCCGCGCCGCGATCCCGCGGTCATCTGCGTGGTGGAGGAGTCCAAGGATGTCCTGGCCGTGGAGCGCACGCGTTCCTTCCGCGGCCGGTACCACGTGCTGGGCGGCGCCATTAATCCCATCGCCGGCGTGGGACCGGAACAGCTGCGCATCCGTGAGCTGCTCACCCGGTTGAATGACGGCGAAATCCAGGAAGTGATTATCGCCACCGACCCCAACCTGGAGGGTGAGGCGACGGCCACCTACCTGGCCCGCATGCTCAAGACGATCGGCATCGCCGTGACCCGCCTCGCCTCCGGCCTCCCCGTGGGCGGTGACCTGGAGTACGCGGACGAAGTCACCCTGGGCCGCGCCTTCGAGGGCCGGCGCAACGCCCTGGGCTGACGCACCGGGCGGCCTCCCGCCGTCGTACTTCACTGCGGACTGGACCTGCGGCAGCCATGTCCGCCGGCACCAGCAGTGACCATGGCCGGTATGTGGTCACAATTCAACGCCGCTGTGGGCACGGCGATAAACTGTGGGAGGAAAGTCGCGCCGTCCCGGCGTCAGGCTGCCTGGCCTCCAGAACTCCAATTGATCCAATGAAGGTACGCGCATGAGTACGCCCACTACCGAAGTGCACAACGCAACGCAGCCGCAGGTGGCCCCCGCCGCCGGCGCGGTGACCAAACAGCTGATCGTGCAGAAATTCGGCGGCTCCTCCGTGGCGGACGCTGACGGGATCAAGCGCGTGGCAAAGCGGGTCGTTGACGCCCAGGAAGCCGGCAATGAGGTGGTAGTGGTGGTCTCGGCCATGGGCGACACCACGGATGAACTCCTGGACCTTGCTGCACAGGTGACCGATTCCGCCCCCGCCCGCGAAATGGACATGCTCCTTTCGGCCGGTGAACGTATCTCCATGGCCCTGCTGGCCATGGCCATCAACAAGCTCGGCGCCTCCGCCCAGTCCTTTACCGGGTCGCAGGCAGGCATGATCACCGACGGAATCCACGGCAAGGCCCGGATTATCGACGTCGACCCGCACCGCATCCGCACCGCCCTGGACAAGGGCAACATCGCCATCGTGGCGGGCTTCCAGGGCATGAGCCGGACCACCAACGAAATCACCACGCTGGGCCGCGGCGGCTCCGACACCACGGCCGTGGCGCTGGCGGCAGCCCTCGAAGCCGACGTCTGCGAGATCTACACCGACGTGGACGGCATCTTCACCGCCGATCCGCGCGTGGTCCCGTCAGCCCAGAAGATCGACACCATCTCCAGCGAGGAGATGCTGGAACTCGCTGCCTCAGGCGCCAAGATCCTCCACCTGCGCTGCGTGGAATACGCCCGCCGGTTCGGCGTCCCCCTGCACGTCCGTTCCTCATTCAGCCAGCATGAAGGCACCTGGGTCATCCCCAGCGCCGACGACAAGATCACCACTCAAGAGGGAGTTGCCTTGGAGCAGCCAATCATCTCCGGCGTTGCGCATGACCGTTCCGAAGCGAAGGTCACCGTGGTCGGCGTCCCCGACATCCCCGGCAAGGCCGCCGCGATCTTCCAGGTCATCGCCGACGCACACTCCAACATCGACATGATTGTCCAGAACGTGTCCACCCACGGCACGGGCAAGACCGACATCTCCTTCACCCTGCCCATCGTCGAAGGCGCAGACGCCCTGGCCGCCCTTCATGCAGCCCAGGACCAAATTGGCTTCGAGACCATCGAATACAACGAGCAGATCGGCAAGCTCTCCCTGATCGGCGCCGGAATGCGTTCCCACCCGGGCGTCTCCGCCACCTTCTTCAAGGCGCTGTCCGACGCCGGCATCAACATCAACATGATCTCCACCTCGGAGATCCGCATCTCGGTGGTGACGCATGCCGACCTGCTGGATGAGGCCGTGCGCGTGATCCACAAGGCGTTCGGCCTGGACACCGAAAGCGAAGCGACTGTCTACGGCGGCACCGGCCGCTAGGCGCATCAAAAAAGCCGGGCTGCCTTTCCCTCGGAGGAAAGGCGGTCCGGCTTTTTGGTTTCCGGGAGCGGCCTGGAAAAGTCAGCTTTCGCGTTCCAGGTCTTCGCGGCGTACTGCGTAATGGTGGCCGGTTGAGTCGGTCTCGACCACGAAATGCGAGAGGTCCTCTTCGGAGGCCTGTTCGAATTCATCGTGTTTGTGCACCACGGGCGTATCAGCGTCCAGTCGGGTGGCAGGACCGAAGAAGAAGCGGAGCCTCTCAGTCAGGCCCATGAAACTATCGAGTACATGTGCCACTGTTTTCCACCCCCTTCCCGATTGCTCGGGCGAAAGCGCGCTTGGCTCCGGCAGGAGCCAGTGCCCTCATTTTAAGCCCGCATAAGGAAAAAGGCGCCGGTGTGCAACGGAAGGAAACTGCTAGCGCAGGGACCGGTCGTCGGGGTTTCTTGGCACCACGTACGTGCTGCCGTCCGGCCTGGTCACCGTTTCCCACTGCTGGGTTTCCGCCTGGCGCTGCGCCAGCAGCCTGCGGTTCTCTTCGGTCATATCGTGCCCGAGGGCAGTGCGGCTCGCGGGGCCGAAAACAGCGCGCAGCTTTCCTGTGGCGCGCATGAAGCGCTGGGAGGCGTTGCCCTTGTCCGCGGACTTGTCCCTGCCCATGAAGAAGTTCCTTCCACTCACCGTTAACCTGTAATAAACGTACACTAATCATTAGTGCACTAACAATGGGAGGACGCATGAGCACCACGACAGCAGAAACGGACGCGGCTAGGCCCGCCGCAGCAGAGCCGGCTGAAGTGCAGGAGGAAGACCTGCTGCTGGAACACCAGCTCTGCTTTGCCCTCACGGTGGCTGCCCGCAGCGTGGTGGGTGCCTATAAGCCGGTACTCGAGAAACTCAACCTCACCCATCCGCAGTACCTGGTGATGCTCTGCCTGTGGGAAGACAGCCCACGGACGGTACGGAACATCAGCGAGGCCCTCGCCCAGGAGCCCGCCACCATATCCCCCCTGCTCCGCAGGCTCGAGGCAGCGGAGCTGATCACGCGGCGCCGCGCGGACGGAAACGAGCGTGCACTCGCCGTCGAACTGACGCCCAAAGGTGCGGCACTGCGGCAGCAGGCCCTGCAGGTACCGGGGACCATGATGGAGCGGCTGGGGCTGACCCGGGACCAGGTCACGGAGCTGCACGCATCCATGATGGGTCTGATCGCCGCGACGTCCCAGTCAAGCGACTAGAATAACTGGACCAAGGAGAGGAAGCCTGATGCGCAATTTCCGCGTGCTCGCAGCGGTCCTGGCGGTTGCCGCCGGGCTGATTTCCGGTTGCAGCGGCACTCCTGACAATGGCGCATCGGCCTCAACAGCTCCTTCTTCCTCCTCCGCAGGAAGCTCTCCCGCCGGCCCTGCCACCCCCTCCCCCGACACCGAAACCTCGGTACCGGCGCCCGCTCCCGCCACGTCGCAGCCAAGTGCCGGCCCAGGTCAGGGAAACGCGGAACTCGCCATCACGGTGGTGCCGTCCCCGGGCGCGGCCGAGCTCGATTACACCCTGGTCTGCTCCTCCGGCACGCCGGCCGCGGAAAGCAGCCACCCGAATGCCGCTGCGGCCTGCGCAGCCCTGAAGGCCAACCCGGGCATCCTGTCACCGGCGGAGCCCGGAACGTCCCGGCCGTGCACCCAGCAGTACGGTGGTCCCCAAAAAGCGACCGTGACGGGCATGGTGGACGGCGTAGCGGTGGAGTCCTCCTTTGCGCGGAGCAACGGATGCGAAATCAGTGCCTGGGATGCTGCCAAGGATGTACTGGGTGCCGCCGGTGGAGCCTCTTAAGCTTCTGGCGGCGGAGGATGCGTTGGCGCGGGAAGAAGCCCACATCCAGCGCGTCAGCCGCTACGCCGACCCCTACCTGGCCCGACGGTCGGCGGGGCAGAAACACCCGGTGGAGGATTTCCTCTTCACCTATTACACCCAGAAGCCCGGCCAGCTGAAGCGCTGGCACCCCGGTGCTGGAGCGGTCCTCACCGGCGGACAGGCAGCCGCGCGGCTGGGGTGGAAGCATTACCGGATGCTCGACGACGGCGAACTTGCCTCCCTGGGGCTGGCTGCGGGAAGCACCGCAGTTACCTTCGACCGGACCGCCTTCCTTGCCGACCGCAAGGAGGCCGTGGACTTCGCCGGAATCATCCTCCGCGGGACGGCGGCCAGGCCGGCGCAGTTCGGCTGCTTTGGCCTCCACGAGTGGGCCATGGTCTACCGCCAGGACAAGTTCGACCTCCGCCACGAGTATCTGCAGCTGCGCCTGGGAGCGGCCGGCACGGACCGGGTGGTGGAGGACAACAGGATCCGCTGTACCCATTTCGACGCGTTCCGCTTTTACACCCCGGACGCCATCCCGCTCAACGAGCACTCCCCCAGCCGGGACACGCAGCGCCACCTGGAGCAGCCGGGCTGCCTGCACGCCAACATGGACCTTTACAAGTGGGCGTACAAGCTGCTGCCGGCGCTGTCCAGCGAGGTGGTCATGGACTGCTTTGAACTCTCCTGGCGGATCAGGGGCATGGATATGCAGGCTTCCCCCTACGACCTGGCCGATTGGGGCTACCCCGCCATCCCCATAGAGACACCCAAGGGCAAGGCAGCTTATGTCGAACACCAGCGGGCGTTCGCCACGGAAGCGGGGATCCTCCGGGAACGCCTCGTCGTTGAGCTTGGGGCCCTGTCAGACCGGGCGCCACGGTGATCGACCTGACCATCAGGATCCGGGAGGACCCGGACGCGCCTGAGCATGTGTTCCGGCTTGTGGCCACAGACGGCGCTCCCGCCGCGGGCACCACCCTGCCCCGGCCCGGGGCCGCCCTGGCCGCCGTGGAGCGGTTCGGTGAGGAAGTCTTTTTTCCGAAACCCGGGCCGCCCAAGCTGTGCACCCAACAGTACGGCGGCCCGCAGGTTGCGGTGGTCACCGGCACCTTCCATGGCCGCCCCGTCAACTCGACCTTCACCCGCACCGACGGGTGCGAGATCGCACGGTGGAAGGCCATGGGCCCCCTGCTGGGTGGTACGGCCGCCTAGCCCTGCATTGCATGGCCTTTCGGGTGCGGCAACGGAAAAGGTCCCGGGCGGCCTGATGACCGCCCGGGACCTCCCCCCATGCTTTCCCGGTCAGGTTCCGGGTACCGCCTGGGCCTGGTCAAGCTGCGGAGCGCCGGCCGGGGCGGGGGCAGAGCCCTGTCCCACCTGCACGTTCACCCAGGTTTTGATGCCGTTGCTGCCAAGGCTCAACCGGGAGAGGTAGGACCCCTCCTGGAGTCCCGTCCAGTTCAGGGTCGCCGAGGTGGCGGTTCCGTTGGGCGCCACAATGGGGTTGGGGTCCACGGTGAGGTTGCCCGCGTCGCCTGCGAAGGTCACCGCCTGGACCGAAGCTGTAGCCGGGCCGTTGTCCGGTGTGGCGTACAGGTTGGCCACCACGTAGTAGGTGCCGGCCCTCGGCGATTCCAGGTCCAGGAATTCACTGGCCGATGCCGTAGCCACCTGCATGGGGGTCAGCCCGCCCGACGCATTCGGTGCGTAGACCACCATGTCCCAGTCGACGTCGTTCGACTGCGCCTGGATGCCCAGCCGCGCAAACGAGGCACCTGCCGGCACCTTCACCTGGAGCACGGCGTTGTGCGCGTCATTCGTGGGTGCGTACTCGCCCGGGGTCTTGGTGATGGCGGTCTGGCTCAGGGGTGCCAGGCCCTCCACGCCGACGGCGATGGGGCTGTCGGAGCCGGAAACGAGCTCCATGGAGCCACTGCCGGTGCCTGTAGCCGAGCTGAAGGAGAACGACGGGGCAATCTGGGCATCAACCGGCCGGATGGCGATGGGTGACGTCACCGTCCGGGGCCCCTTCCAGGTGAGGCTTCCGGTACTGAACTTGCCCACCGGCGCGCTGGCGTTCCGGATGGTGACGGCTACTTCACGGGACTGGCCGGCCTTGGCGAAATTCAGCGCCTTGGGTTCGACGTTGACGTTGAAGCCCGGCATGTTTACCTCGGGGTAGTACATCCCCGGCACCAGGGCTGTGAGTTTGCGCTTCACCTGCACTTCTCCCACCAGGCTGCCTAGCGCGATGGAGGGCAGGTTGAGGTCGCGGGCGGCAATGCTGCCGGCCTGCGGGGCCCCCGTCTCAACGCCCTGGCCGTTCAGGAAGCCCAGCCAGTCCTGGATTCCCGAGTCGTAGACCAGTCCGGGATCAAGGACGCGGGTGGAATCGATGTGGCCGGCGCCGCCCTGGAACGGGTCGGTGTTGGGCGAACCGTCGGCATTGACCAGCGGGTAGGCGGTGGTCATCATGGCGGACTTCACCATTGCGGGCGTCCACTTCGGCTGCTTGCTGAGGACCAGGGCACCGAAACCGGCGATGTGCGGTGCGGCCATGGAGGTGCCGGACATGAATCCGAACTGGTCCCCGTCGTTGCCGATGGTGGAGACACCCGCCAGGACGTTGACGCCCGGAGCGGAAATGTCTGGCTTAAGCAGGTCACCACTGGACGCCAGGGTGGGTCCGCGGGACGAGAACCCTGCGATCTGGGGTGCCGCGGCCGGCGGCAGGCCAGTCAGGTCGCCCTTGACCAGGCTGACAGTCAGCGCCGGGTTGGCTTCCAGCTTGGACTTCAGTTCCAGGCTCTTGGGGGCGTTGACGTGGACGGTGGGGACAACGTGGTTGTCGGCGTCCTCCGAGCTGCTGGTGAGGTTCACCAGGATCATGCCCACGCCGCCCTTGTCCAGGACTTCCTGGCTCTTGGCGGTCCGGTCGATAACGCCGCGGTCGCAGACGACTACTTTACCGGCCACCTTGGAGCCGTCGAGGGTACCCGGGCCGCAAAGGTTGGGGTTTGCAGCGCCCGGGGCTGCGGCGGCGGCAGCGAGGACAACCGGCTTGTCCGCCACTTCCGACTTCATGATGGATGCGCCGCGGTACAGCGATCCGTCGGAGACCTTGACCGTTCCCACCAGGTCGCTGGGGAAGGTGGAAGCAGCCACCGTGGTCAGCCAGGGTGAGGCATGGTTCACGGTGGAGGCTGCAGGACCCGAGTTGCCGGCAGAGGCCGAAACGAACACGCCGGCAGCGGCAGCGTTGAGGAATGCCAGCGCCACGGGATCGGTGGTGCTGTTGTTGTTGCCGGAAATGGAGTAGTTCAGGACATCGACGCCGTCCTTGATGGCTGCATCCACGGCCTCAACAGACGCTGAGGAGTAGCAGCCACCGGTGTCCGGGTTGGTGTCCTCCCAGCAGATTTTGTACACCGAGACTTTGGCGGCAGGGGCAACACCGGAGCTCTTTCCGAAGCTGGCTCCGTCGATCACCTGCTCGACGTTGGCGTTGCCGGCTGCCGTGGTGGCGGTGTGGGTACCGTGGCTGCCCACGTCCACCGGAGAAATCTGCTCTTCCGGTGCCCGGTTGCCCGGTGCGACGTACTGCAGGAAGGAATCAGCGAAGTAGCGGGCGCCAATGACCTTGGAATTGCAGAGCGAGCCGTCAAATGAGGCTCCGGTGCCCTGGCCTTTCTGGCATTCGCCTTCGAAGGTGCTGCCGTCCGCCTTGAGCATGGCAATTCTGCCGTCGCCGGTGCGGTAGGGAACGCCCACCTGCGGGTCACCCTGCAGTGGCTTCACCGGTTCGCCCTGCAGGAACGGGTTGTCGGGGGCGTAACCGGAGTCGATCACACCCACAACAACGCCCTTTCCGGCGTTGGCCTGTCCACCGAACTGCGTGGCCCACGCGCCGTCCGGACCGGTGAGCTTGAGGAAGTCGGTGGTGGTGTAGCCAGGCCTGTTTTCGACGTCGGGCGCCACCACCAGGACGCGGCTGTCCTTGGACAGGGCTGCCGCCTGCGTTGCGGTCAGCTCGGCGGTGAACCCGTTCAGGGCCGCGGTGTACTGCTTGGCCGGGCTGACACCCTGGGCCGCTGCGACGTCACGCTGCTGCTTGCGGAGGTGGGCGTCGTAGGCCTGGTAGTTGGGACTGCCGGCGTCGAGCTTCCTGCCCAGCTGGGGCTTTGTGGCGCCCAGTCCGGCAACTCCCCCTTCATACGCCGCGGCAGCGGGACCGGCGAGTACCACGATGTACCGGCCGTCCTTGAATTGAGTGTCCTTTGCGGTAGAGGAACCGTTCTCCGCGCCCTGGTCTCCGGGTGCCGCGGACGCGGGACCGACTGCCAGCGAGCTAAGGAGAAGGGGCAACCCGACAGCCAGCGCGGCCGCCTTCCGGAGTCCCCCAGCCCGCGAGGGGCTCTTTCCAGTTGATTTCACGTGCAACCCTTTCACGATGTACCACCCAGCCTTGGTGGGCAGCCCGGACGACTGGAACTGCAGAGGGAATTACAGGTTTTGTAATTTGCTGAGACCAGACTGTTCACAGAGTACAGACTGAGAGCGCGATATGACATAGGGCACATCCGGGAAATTTCCGCTTGTCAAACCGGTTGCGATGCAGCAGGGAGGGCATTGAAACAGGCATGGAAAAGGGCGCCCCGGAGGACGCCCCGGCAAGGAGGCAGGATGGCGGGCGGCTACTGGCGGGGCGTGCGCACCACGTCGCTGATCCACTGCCTGGTTTCTTCATCCACCGGGCCGGTCACCCGTGTCCCGCGGGCCAGGCGGTCCGCCTTTATCTTCTGGAACACCATTCTGCCCAGGCCGGCAAACACCGCCGCGGCAACCACGGGCAACAGCACGGACTTCGAATTCTCAGCCATTCAGCAATCCTAGTGAAGGCCTTCCGGCAACTCCAGAACCACGCGGACAGCGCAATGGATTCCGGTCCTCACCGGGCGGCCCGGTCCCCTGAAACCGCGGAATGCAAAGGGGCGCGCCCGGCCCGGTAGAATGGTAAGGCAAGCTCGCGGAGCGCCCGACCTCATGGTGAACCAATGCAGGTGACCAACTGTCCCCGACACCCCGGTACGGCGTGAGACGGCACCACTCCGCTGCGCCCTTACCCAAGCTCACGCACAGGAGTTGCCGGATGCCCCGGATCGTTGTTGACGTCATGCCCAAGCCCGAGATTCTGGACCCGCAGGGGAAGGCGATCGTCGGCGCTCTCCCCCGGCTGGGCTTCACCAGCTTCAGCTCTGTCCGCCAGGGCAAGCGTTTCGAACTGACGGTCGACGGCGAGGTGACCGAAGACATCCTGGCCCAGGCCCGCGATGCCGCAGAGACCCTCCTGTCCAACCCGGTGATCGAAGACGTCGTCAACGTCGAGGTCGTTGAGGCCTGACATGACTGAACTCCCCCTGATCGGCGAAGCCGTCGCAGTCGCGGCGGAGCCGCGCCTCGCTGGCGCCCGCATCGGCGTCGTTACCTTCCCCGGCACCCTTGACGACCGGGACGCTGCCCGCGCAGTCCGCCTCGCCGGCGGTACCGCCGTCGAACTCTGGCATGGTGACAGCGAACTCGGCGACGTGGACGCCGTCATCATCCCCGGCGGCTTTTCCTACGGCGACTACCTGCGTGCCGGCGCCATCGCCCGCTTTGCGCCGCTGATGTCCAAAATCATCGACGCCGCCAACTCCGACGCCAAGCTGCCCGTCCTGGGCATCTGCAACGGCTTTCAGATCCTCACCGAATCGCACCTGCTGCCAGGCTCGATGATCAAGAACGACCACCTGAAGTTCCTCTGCCGCGACCAGGTGCTGCGCGTCGAGAACAGCAACACGGCGTGGACCCTGGACTACCAGGCGGGCCAGGAGATCACCATCCCGCTGAAGAACCAGGACGGCCAGTACATCGCGGACGAGAAGACCCTGGACGCCCTTGAGGCCGAGGGCCGCGTGGTGTTCCGCTACGTTGGCTTCAACCCCAACGGTTCCCGCCGCGACATCGCGGGCATCTCCAACGCCGCCGGCAACGTGGTGGGCCTCATGCCGCACCCGGAGCACGCCGTGGAGCCTGGCTTCGGCCCCGAATCGCTGGACGGCATCGGCGGTTCCGACACCGACGGACTGGGTTTCTTCACCTCCGTACTGAACAAGATTGTGGGAGGCGACAAGTGACCACGGAAACCACCAAGAAGTTCAACATCGACACCGTCGAGCACGCGGCGAAGACCCCGGACACCGAACTGCCCTGGGCCGAGCTCGGCCTGAAGCAGAACGAGTTCGACGAGATCGTCAAGGTCCTGGGCCGCCGCCCCACCGGCGCCGAGCTGGCCATGTACTCCGTTATGTGGAGCGAGCACTGCTCCTACAAGTCCTCCAAGAACCACCTGCGCCAGTTCGGCCAGAAGGTCACCGAGGAAATGAAGAAGGACATGCTGGTGGGCATCGGCGAAAACGCCGGCGTGACCAATTTGGGGGACGGCTGGGCCGTGACCTTCAAGATCGAATCGCACAACTCGCCGTCGTTCGTTGAGCCCTACCAGGGAGCGGCGACCGGCATCGGCGGCATTGTCCGCGACATCATCTCCATGGGTGCCCGCCCCGTGGCCGTCATGGACCCGCTGCGCTTCGGCGCCATCGACCACCCGGACACCGCCCGCGTCATGCACGGTGCCGTGGCCGGCATCGGCGGCTACGGCAACTCCCTCGGCCTTCCGAACATCGGCGGCGAAATGGTGTTCGACTCCGTCTACCAGGGCAACCCGCTGGTCAACGCTCTCGCCGTGGGCGTCATGCGCCATGAGGACATCCGCCTGGCCAACGCCTCCGGCAAGGGCAACAAAGTGGTCCTGTTCGGTGCGCGCACCGGCGGCGACGGAATCGGCGGCGCCTCGGTGCTGGCCTCCGAGTCCTTCGACGACACCAAGCCGTCCAAGCGCCCCGCTGTCCAGGTGGGCGACCCCTTCGCCGAGAAGGTACTCATCGAATGCTGCCTGGAGCTCTTCAAGGGCTCGCTGGTCGAAGGCATCCAGGACCTCGGCGCAGCAGGCATCTCCTGCGCCACGTCCGAACTGGCGTCCAACGGTGACGGCGGCATGCAGGTTGAGCTGACCTCCGTGCTGCTGCGCGACCCCACGCTGACCCCGGGCGAGATCCTGATGTCCGAGTCGCAGGAACGCATGATGGCCGTCGTCACGCCGGAGAACGTCGAGGCGTTCGAAGCCGTCATGGACAAGTGGGCCGTGGAGTATTCATGGCTGGGCGAGGTGACTGACACCGGCCGCCTGATCATCACCTGGGAAGGCGAGGTGATTGTCGACGTCGATCCCCGCACTGTGGCTCACGACGGCCCGGTCTACGACCGCCCGTTCGCCCGTCCCGAGTGGCAGGATTCCGTCCAGGCTGACACCTTCACCGGGTCCGTCCAGGATGCCGCCCGCCCTGCCGCCCCGGCTGAGCTGGCGGCAGCTGTGACCGAGCTCGTGGCATCGCCGAACATGTGCTCCAAGTCCTGGATCACCAACCAGTACGACCGGTACGTGGGCGGCAACACTTCCATGGCGATGCCGGATGACGCCGGCGTGGTGCGCGTGGACGAGGAAACCGGTTTGGGGGTGGCCCTGGCTACCGACGCCAACGGCCGCTACACCTACCTGCACCCGTACCACGGCGCGCAGCTGGCGCTGGCCGAGGCCTACCGCAACGTTGCCACCGCGGGCGCCATCCCCATGGCCGTCAGCGACTGCCTGAACTTCGGCTCACCCGAGGATCCGGATGTCATGTGGCAGCTGGCGGAGGCCATCCGTGGCCTGTCCGACGCCTGCATGGTGCTGGGCATCCCGGTCACCGGCGGCAACGTCTCGCTGTACAACCAGACGGGCAGCACGCCCATCCACCCCTCCCCCGTGGTGGCAGTCCTGGGCAAGCTCGACGACGTCGCGCGCCGCACGCCGTCGGGCTGGCGTGAGGACGGCCAGGCCATCTACCTCCTGGGCACCACGGCCGCGGAGCTGGATGGTTCCGAATGGGCCAACATGCGCGGACACCTGGGCGGCCAGCCGCCGAAGGTGGACCTCGAAGCCGAACGCGCACTGGGTGAGATCCTGATCAACGCGTCCCGCGACGGCATGATCGACTCCGCGCACGACCTCTCCGAAGGCGGCCTCGCGGCTGCCCTGGTGGAGTCCTCGCTGCGCTACGGCGTGGGTGCCCGCATCGCGCTGCAGGATGTCATGGACCGGGACGGCGTGGACCTGTTCACGGCGCTCTTCTCCGAGTCGCAGGGCCGCGCCGTTGTGGGCGTCCCGCGCTCCGAGGAAGTCCGCTTCACCGACATGTGCACGGCCCGCGGCTTCGCCCACACCCGCATCGGCGTGGTGGACGCGGCCAGCGGCAGGCTGGAGATCAACGGCGTGGAGGCCCTGTCCCTGGACGCC
Organism: Arthrobacter sp. SLBN-112; assembly: GCF_006715225.1. Taxonomy (NCBI): domain Bacteria; kingdom Bacillati; phylum Actinomycetota; class Actinomycetes; order Micrococcales; family Micrococcaceae; genus Arthrobacter; species Arthrobacter sp. SLBN-112. The sequence continues at coordinate 1,681,431 of NZ_VFMU01000001.1, read as the reverse complement.
CTCCGCGAAGCCCACGAGGGGACCCTGCCGAAATACTTCGGCTGATTTAGCCCTCATCGATTGCTCCGTAGTTGTCGTTTTGAACCCTCAGAACGACAACTACGGAGCATTCGATGGTTAACGGCCTTTTCGCCACCCTGCCTGAATCAAAGCCGTCCGGATTTTGACGACGGCGGGCTTGGCGTCGTTGAGCATGTGGCGCTTCGAGATCCGGACTTCAGTCCATCCCAGCGCGGCGTAGCGCTCCGACCGGTCGATGTCCCGGGCGATCTGCCCCTCTTCGCCGTGGTGCTCCCCTTCGTACTCGATGCCGATCCGGTACTTCCGGTAGCTCAGGTCCGGCTCATGATGGCGTACCCCATTCCCAGAAATGATGGGCACGTTCAGTTCCGGTTCGGGCAGGCCCGCCCGAACCAAGGCGAGCCGCAGCAACGTCTCCTGCGGCGAATCGGCTCCCACCCGGACGAGCTCTATGGCCTCTTTGGCCTTGCGGAGCCCCCGCTTGCCTTTGTGCCGCTCAATCACCCGCTGAAGATCAGCGATGGAGCAGAGCGGCATGTCCCGGCCCTCGAGCTCCGGCCTGGGCACGCGGACACAGCTGTCCCCCATGGCCACGATTTCATCCACAGACAGTATTTCCGCCATATCCAGCCAGGTGCGCTCCGGGGTGGTGACGGGAAGTCCGTCCACCAACAGCACCTCGTCCTCGAAGAGCTTCATCCGGTGGACGATCACGTACGGGCGCGCAAGATGCGCTGCGCCTTCGGGCCGGATGAGGTGGTAGACCTCGAGGCCTTCGTTCTGCCGGCGCTGGGGCAGGCCATTGAGCTCCGCCGCGGTGAAATGCGATGCGGCACATCGCTCGTTGACTTCGATAAAAGGCCGGACCCGCACGCTTAAGGGGAGTGCCGCTGTCGCGCCTTCCATCCTGATGCCCCGGCCGAAGCCCTCCAAGGAACCGTGCCGCCAACGCCGTGGCGACAGGCCCGCGAAAGTAGCGTCAGCAACGGTGAAGGGGCGGCCGGGGAGTTCCTCCGGTAATGAGCGTGGGGTCTTTATCGGTCCATAAGACCAAAATCGGGCAAAGACCGCAGAAGTTATCCACACCCCTCATCGATTGCTGAGCAGATGTCGTTTTGGGGCGTGAAAACGACACTTGCTCAGCAGTCGATGAGGTTTAGTCCTCGCTGTGCAGCTCGCGCTGGCGGACGCTGAGCAGTTCGATCTCCGGCCTGCCCGCCACGAAGCGTTCGACGGCGGCCAGCACCTCCACGAGGTGCCGGCGGTCGGCTGCCACCAGGCCCACACCGAGCTGGGTGCGCCGGTACTGGCTGTGGTCCCCCACCTCGGCAACGGAGATCTCAAAGCGGCGTTTGAGCTCAGCCAGGAGGGGCCGCACCACAGAGCGTTTCTCCTTCAGGCTGTGCACGTCGCCCAGGAGGATGTCGAACTCACTCCACCCAATCCACATGCTTCATGCTATCGATTGCTCCGTACCTGCCGTTTAGGAGGACCAAAACGGCAATTACGGAGCAATCGATGGCGGGGTTAGATGGTGAGTTCGCCCATCAGGTCCCAGCCTTCGCCGTCCAGCTGGCGGCTGATGATCCGGGGCGTTTCGGCGAGCGCCTGCGGCATGTCCGCCATTGCCTTCTTGAAGTGCCCGCTGTTGACGTGGTCCCCTGCGGCGTCGTCCTTGAACGCCTCCACGAGGACGAACTCGTTGGGATCATCCACGCTGCGCGACCAGTCGAACCACAGGTTGCCCGGCTCCTCCCGGGTGGCCCTGGTGAAGTCCCTCACCAGATCCAGCCACCGCTCCGACCATTCAGGCTTGACCTTGAACTTGACGACGATAAAGATCACTGGGACGTTCCTTCCGCGGCGAGACTGCGTGCCCCTTCAATGTACCGGGAAGTAACGTAGCGCTGCGCCGCACGGGTGATTATGCCGCCGGTGGCATAGAACCAGTTGGAAGGCTTGCTGAAGGCACGGATCCTCAGCCACACCTCCCCGTGGCTGTTGATCTCCACCTCGAAGGATTCCTCCCCCAGGGCAGGATGCCCCGGCAGGGTCCCGTAACCAAAACCCGCGGACTGGGGAACACCCTCCGGCGCAGGCTCCCGCGCCCACACCACTTGGCAGGGCACGGGCAGGCGGAAGGGGCCGACGCCGAATCCGCTCACCACGTGCGCCCCCGGCACAGCCCTCGGCGAATCGGCGCGGACACGCAGCCCTGCCCGCCGCTGCAGTTCCCAGCCGAGGATGCCGTCCGCCACCCGCCGGTAGACGTCCAGTCCGGTGCCAAGGCGCGCTTCCTCCAGGACGCGGCCATACCCCTGCGGGGCGCTGCCGTGTTCCGTGCCGCCGATTCCCGGATAGCTGAGCTTTCCCGCGTCAGTCATTGCCGCCTGCCCTTTCGAGGCGTGCCCACCCCAGTTGCTCCTGCTGCTTCCGGCTCAAGCCTGACACCACCAGATCGTACGAGTCCTCCACCATGTCACGGATCATCCCGTCCGGGAGCGATCCGTCGAGACGCACACCATTCCAATGCGTCTTGTTCATGTGCCAGGCTCCGGTGATCGCCGGGTGTACTGCGCGGAGCTGGACGGCCAGGGCCGGCTCGCACTTCAGGTTCACATAAAAATCGTGCTCATCCATGGACGACAAGGCGAACAGCTTGGCCTCGTGGCGGGCTCCCCCGGCAATGTGGGCACGGACTTTGAAGACCGAAGTCTCCGGTCCAAACGGGAAGTCCTCATAGGCTCCCGGAAACGACAGGCAGATCTTCCGCAGCGCGTTTGGGTCCATAAGGGAAGCCTATAAAGCGGACCTGCGCGGTGCTAGTCTGCGAGGATGTCACGCGACCAGGGAACCATACCTGTTCTGGATTTAAGTTCCGCACGGCAGCCCTACGGCTCCTTCAGGCCCGAGTTCATCGAGCAGTTGCGGCATGCCACCCACGATGTGGGGTTCTTCCAAATCACGGGTTATGGCGGCCGGCCGGGTCAGGCAGAACAACTCCTGGACATTATCCGGCGCTTCTTCGACCTGCCGCTGGAGGAGCGGATGAAGCTGGACAACCGATTGTCCCCGCACTTCCGCGGCTACACGCGCATGGGCACCGAGGTGACCCAGGGCCGGGCGGACGCCCGCGAGCAGATCGACTATTCACCGGAGCGCCAACCGGTCAAGGACTATCCGGCGGACCAGCCGTACTGGCTGCTCCAGGGCCCCAATCTCTGGCCGGATGACTCTTTCCCGGAGCTGAAGCCGGCAGCCATGGAGTGGGCCGAACTCATGTCCGAGGTGGGGATGGAGCTGCTGCGGGCCATCTCGGTTTCCCTGCAGCTGCCCGAAGACTACTTTGATGAACCCTTCAGGGATACCCCGGCCTGGATGGGCAAGCTGGTGCACTACGTGGGTGGCGTGGTGGAAGCGGCCGGAAACCAAGGTGTGGGCACCCATGCGGACTACGGGTTCGTGACCCTCCTGCTGCAGGACGATGTGGGTGGCCTCGAAGTGCTGCCGCCCGGCACCAGCGAGTGGTTGCCCGTGGAACCACTCCCGGGGGCACTGGTGGTGAACCTTGGCGAGATGCTGGAAGTGGCCACGGAGGGATATCTTGCCGCTACCGTCCACCGTGTGCAGGCCCCGCCGCCCGGCGTCGACCGTTACTCGGTGCCGTTCTTCTGGTCGCCCAGGCTCGATGCGGTCATCGAACCGGTCCCGCTGGCTCCGCAACTGAAGGCGGCAGCCCGGGGCATCACGGACGATCCGGACAACCCTCTCCTGGCATCCTTCGGCCTCAACATGCTCAAGGGCCGGATGCGGGCCCACCCGGACGTCACCGAGCGGCATTACCCGGAGTTGATGACGCGCTAGAGGTTGTATTTCCAGGCGAGCTGCGCCGGGCAGGCGTTCACCACCACGTCCAGCCCCGCCGCCTTGGCCCGTTCCGCGGCCGCCTCATCGATGACCCCCAGCTGCAGCCACACGGCTTTCGCCCCCACGGCGATGGCCTGGTCCACCACGCTGCCCACCTTCTGCGAGTTCACAAAGCAATCCACGACGTCGATGGGCTGCTTTTCCGGCGGGATGTCACCGAGGGTGCGGTAGCCGGTTTCGCCGTGGACGGGGTCGCCGGGCAGGTTGACAGGGATGATCTCCATGCCGAGCCGGTCGCGGATCATCAGCGATACATCGTAGGCGGAACGCCACTCATTGGTGGTGAGGCCGACGATCGCCCAGCGGCCCTTGGTTCGCAGAAGGCGTTCAATGACTGCAGGATCGTTCGTGTGGCCCATGGCAACAGAGTACGCTTCCCCGCGAAGTGATGGCGTTCACCGAATAAAAGAACGACAACGAAAGGCGGAAGGAGGTGTGAACGAATATTACGCGGCCTCAGCGATAGTTTGCTCTCGGGGATTCATTGCTGTGTAGTGGTCTTTGACCATCCCGAGCGGCCGAGAGACTTGGATCGATGACGCCGCAGCAACCCTGGTCGCCGGACGCTCCCCAACAGCGCCGGTGATAGCAAGGATTCCAGCCACGGGTATCCGGAACTGACCACTCCGGCGAAGGCTGGCTCCGTAGGGTGCTACTGCCAGGACCGATGGAGTGATCCTATGACCGCAATCCTGTCGCCGCTGCCCGGCGCCGCCACCTCCGCCCATACGCCTGCCCTTCCGGTGTCCTTCCGGGGCCTGCGCCGCACGTTCGGCAGCGGAACCGCAGCCCGGACCGTCCTGCGGGATGTGACCTTTGATGTTGCAGCCGGTGAAGTCCTGGCCATCCTGGGGCCCTCCGGTTGCGGAAAATCCACCCTCCTGCGCGCCACGGCCGGCCTGGACCACCCCAGTGCCGGCTCCGTCGTCATCGAGGACACCCCCGTGCACGGCATCGACCCGCGGTGCGCCTTCGCATTCCAGGAACCCCGGCTCCTGCCCTGGCACACGCTGCAGGCCAACGTGGCCATCGGGCTGCCGGCCGGATGCAGTGCAAAGGAGGGCAAAGCCAAGGTGGCCCGGCTGCTGGAACTCGTAGGGCTGGAAAACTTCGCCAAGCACCGCCCCCGCGAGGTGTCGGGCGGCATGGCGCAGCGTGCGTCACTGGCGCGGGCGCTGGCCCGGAACCCGGGCGTCCTGCTGCTCGATGAGCCCTTCGGCGCCCTCGACGCCCTTACCCGGATCAAGATGCAGGACCTGCTCCTGGATATCCACCGGGCAGAGCCCACCACCGTCCTGCTGGTCACCCACGACGTGGATGAGGCCCTCCAGCTCGCAGACCGCATCATCGTGCTTGGCCCTGATGGGGACGGTGAGGGTGCAACGATCGTCAGGACCGTTGAGGTGCCCGGCAGCCGTCCCCGCGGGCGCGCCTCAGCCGAACTTGCCCTCATGCGTGCCTCCCTGCTGGAAACCCTCGGCGTCGACGGGCACCGCTCCAGCTGACGGCCAAGCCGCTGACAGGCACGCCGCCGGCTCCCCGCCCATTGCCGTAACCCGCCCTGTTGGTCCGGGCCGCCGTCGGACCCCGCTACAGGCCGGCAGCAGCAGCCTGGCCTCCCCCCTGTTTCATACCGTTCCATCCCGCGTTCAAAGGAAACCCATGCCGCACGCATTGCCCATCACCCGCCGTTCTGTCCTTGGCGCAGCAGCCCTTGCCGCTTCCGCGGTCCTGGCACTCACGGGCTGCGTTGCAGGGGAAGGTTCATCCGGCAGCGCAGCCGCGGCCGGCAGCAGCAAGGGCGGCACCCTCAACATCGACTTCGCCACCTACAACCCCCTGAGCCTGGTGATCAAGAAGCAGGGGTGGCTGGAGGCAAGCCTCAAGGACCAGGGCGTGACCGTCAACTGGGTCCAGTCCGCCGGGTCCAACAAGGCCAATGAGGCGCTGCGCTCCGGCGCCATCGATGTGGGTTCCACAGCCGGGTCCGCCGCCCTGCTGGCCCGCGCCAACGGGTCGGAAATCAAGACCATCGACATCTTCTCCCAGCCCGAATGGGCAGCCCTGGTGGCACCCGCAGGCTCGGACATCACGTCCGTGGCCGACCTCAAGGGCAAGTCCGTGGCCGCCACCAAGGGCACCGACCCCTACTTCTTCCTCCTGCAGGCACTGGAGCAGGCGGGGCTGAAGCCCGGTGACGTGACGGTCCAGAACCTGCAGCACGCCGACGGCCGCACTGCCCTGGAAAACGGCTCCGTCCAGGCCTGGTCCGGGCTGGATCCGATCATGGCAGGCGCTGAGCAGAAGGGGGCCAAGCTCTTCTACCGCAACCTGGACTTCAACACCTACGGCTTCCTCAACGCCACTGAACCGTTTTTGAAGAACAAGCCTGAACTGGCCCAGGCAGTGGTGAACGCCTATGAGAAGGCCCGCGCCTGGGCAGCGCAGAACCCGGACCAGACCGCGCAGATCCTGGCCGACGCCGCCGGGCTGGACCCCGCCGTCGCCAAGACCGTGGTGCTGGAGCGCAGCAACCTGGATGTCGACCCGGCACCGGGGGACGCGCAACGCAAAGTACTGGAGAAGATCGGGCCCACTTTCGTGGAAACCGGTGACGTGAAGACGCAGAAGCAGATTGACGACGCCGTGGCCTCCCTTCTCGACGACTCGCTGGTGAAGAAGGCTGATCCGTCAGCCATCAAGGCCTCTTGATGCGACATCAAGATAATGCAGCCGCCACCGGCAACAGTGTTGCGGACGGGCGTGCTGCAGCCGCCCCCGCAACAACGGCAGACGCAGCCCAGGCGGGTGCCGTACCGGCACCCGCTCCGGCAACGGGATGGTCTCCCGCCGGAGTCCGCACCAGGAACTGGGCGCGTCTGCCCCTTGGCTTGATCATCCCGGCTGCCCTCCTGGTTGCCTGGCAGGCAGCTTCCGCCAGCGGCCTGTTCACGGTAGTCCAGCTGCCTCCGCCCGCCATGGTGCTGGCCGCTGCCGGCGAACTCCTGGAACGCGGCGAACTGGGCATCCATATTGCCATCTCCACCCAGCGGGTCCTGCTCGGATTCCTGGTGGGCGCCGCGCTGGGCCTGGTCCTGGGTGCCGGCGTGGGACTGTCCAAACTCGCAGATGCCCTGCTGGCGCCCACCATCGGTGCGCTGCGCGCCGTGCCGTCCCTGGCCTGGGTGCCGCTGCTGATCCTGTGGATGAAGATCGGCGAGGACTCCAAGGTAACGCTTATCATCATCGGCGCGTTCTTCCCGGTGTTCACCACGGTGTCCCTGGCGCTGCGTCATGTGGACCGCAACCTGGTGGAAGCCGCACGCGCTTTCGGGTTGAAAGGCGTCCGCCTGCTGACCACCGTGCAGCTGCCCGCCGTCGTTCCTGCAGTGTTCTCCGGGCTGCGCCTCGCGCTTGCCCAGGCCTGGCTGTTCCTGGTGGCGGCTGAACTGATCGCTTCCTCAATGGGGCTGGGCTTCCTGCTGATCGACTCGCAGAACAACGGCCGTACGGACCGGCTGCTCCTGGCCATCGTGATGCTGGCCGTGATTGGAAAAATTACCGACGCCCTGCTGGGGCTGGCCGAAAAATGGGCGGTGAAACGATGGGCCTGAGCACCACCGAAACCTTTGACCTGACCGCGGGCGTGCGCCCGGACAACGTCGCCTTTTGGGAGCAGCAGGCGCTGCGCCTCGACTGGGACGCCCCCTGGCACACCGCGCACTGCTGGGTCCCGGCGGACCCGGAGGCCGGCCGCGGCCCGGAGATCACCTGGTTTGAGGGCGGCAGGCTCAACGTGGCCGCAAACTGCGTGGACCGCCACGTCGCCGCTGGCCGCGGACAGAAGGTGGCCCTCCACTTCGAGGGCGAGCCTGGCGACCGGACATCCATTACCTACGCCGAACTCCAGCGTGAAGTGTCCAAGGCGGCCAACGCACTCCTGACCCTGGGCATCGGCAAGGGCGACCGCGTGGTCATCTACCTCCCGGTCATCCCCGAGACCGTCATCATCACCCTGGCCGTGGCCCGCATCGGTGCCATCCACTCGCTGGTGTTCGGCGGTTTCTCCGCCGAGGCACTGAAGTTCCGGGTGGAGGACACCGGCGCAAAGCTGCTGGTCACCACGGACGGCCAGTTCCGCCGCGGCGTCGCAGTTCCGGTGAAGGACAACGCGGACGCCGCAGTGGCCGGGGAGAATGCCATCGAGCACGTCCTGGTGGTCAACCGCACCACCCCGGCCAGGGACTTGGCGACCGTCCCCATGACCGAAGGCCGCGACGTGTGGTGGCATGACGTCGTCGGGCAGGCCGCAGATGTGCACGAACCGGAGGCGTTCGACGCCGAAACGCCGCTGTTCATCATGTACACCTCCGGCACCACCGGCAAGCCCAAAGGGCTGGTGCACACCTCCGGCGGCTACCTGACACAGGCCTCCTGGAGCTTCGAGCATCTGTTCAGCAACCCGGATCCGGCCCTGCGCGACCATGACGTGCACTGGTGCACCGCCGACCTCGCCTGGGTCACGGCGCACACCTACGAGATCTACGGTCCGCTCTCCAACGGCGTGACCCAGGTGATCTTCGAAGGCACCCCCAACACCCCGCACCCCGGGCGGCACTTCGAAATCATCGAACGCTACGGCGTGACGCAGTACTACACCGCCCCTACGCTGGTCCGTTCCCTCATGGGCTGGTTCCCGGACGGCGTCCCGGACACCTATGACCTCTCCTCCATCCGCCTGCTGGGCACGGTGGGCGAGGCCGTCAACCCCGAAGCCTGGCGCTGGCTGCGGGAGAACGTGGGCGCCGGCACCGCCCCCGTAGTGGACACCTGGTGGCAGTCCGAGACGGGCGCCACCATCCTCTCCCCTGCCCCCACGGACACCAGCTTCAAGCCCGGCTGCGCCGCGCGCCCGCTGCCAGGGGTCAGCACCAGGATCGTGGACGACGGCGGCACTACGGTAGCGCCCGGCGTCCAGGGAAACATCGTGGTTGATTCCCCCGGGCCCGCCATCGCGCGCACCGTCTGGGGCAACCCGGGCCGCTACTTCGATTCCTACTGGAGCAAGTACGCGGACCGCGGCTGGTTCCTGGCCGGTGACGGCGCCAAGTACGACGCCGACGGCGACATCTGGATCCTGGGCAGGGTGGACGACACCCTCAACGTCTCCGGCCACCTGCTCTCCACGATCGAGATCGAATCCGCCCTGGTGTCCCACCCGGAGGTGGTGGAAGCCGGGGTCTGTCCGGTCGCGGACCCGAAAACCGGCCACGCGGTGGTGTCCTTCGTCGTCCTGAAAACCGGCGCTGAAGCCCGGCTTACCGGCGATGTGGCCCAAGAACTCCGGAACCACGTGGCCAGGGAGATCGGGCCCATCGCCAAGCCGCGCGACGTCGTCGTGGTCCCCGATGTTCCCAAGACGCGCAGCGGCAAGATCATGCGCCGCCTGCTCACCCAATTGTTCGAAGGTACCGCGCTGGGCGATACCACCTCACTCCAGAACGAACCGGCGATCGCCGGCATCCAGGACGTCCTGCGCCAGCGGGACCTAGCAAAGGAAAATTCATGACCGAGATCAGCAACGTCGCCCGACTCTCCGAACCGCTTAAATTCGCCTATTGGGTCCCGAATGTCTCCGGCGGCCTGGTGGTGTCCACCATCGAACAGCGCACCGGCTGGGACTTCGACTACAACAAGAAGCTCGCCCGGATCGCCGAGGAGTCCGGCTTCGAATACGCCCTCACCCAGACCCGGTACGCCGCCTCCTACGGCGCGGACAAGCAGCACGAGGCCACGTCCTTCAGCCTGGCGCTGCTGGCCGCTACCGAGCGGCTGAAGGTCATCGCCGCAGTCCACCCCGGCATGTGGCACCCCGGCGTGCTGGCCAAGTACATCATCACCGCGGACCACATCTCCAACGGCCGCGCCGCCGTGAACATCGTCTCCGGCTGGCTCAAGAACGAGTTCACCAACTTCGGCCTGGAATGGCTGGAGCACGACGAGCGGTACGTCCGCACCGAGGAGTTCATCAACGTCCTCCGCGGCCTCTGGACCGAAAAGGAGTACAGCCAGTCCGGCAAGTACTACAACATCACCGATTTCACCCTGAACCCTGCGCCGGTTGACGTACCGGGCCGCGCCCACCCCGAAATCTTCTTCGGCGGAAACTCGACGGCGGCCCAGGCCACCGCTGGCCGCGTCGCGGACTGGTACTTCTCCAACGGCAAGGACCTGGAAGGCTTCAAGGAAAACATCGCCGGAGTGGTGGCCGCCGCAGGCGAAACCAAGCGTGGCACCGAAGGCGCCTTGGCCGCACCCCGGTTCGGCCTCAACGGCTTCGTCATCGCCAGGGATTCAGAGAAGGAAGCCCGTGACACGCTGCGCGAGATCGTGGAGAAGGCACACAAGCCGGCTGTCCAGGGTTTCCGGGACGCAGTGCAGGAAGCCGGCGCCGCCACCAGGGACGGCAAGGGCATGTGGGCAGACTCCACCTTCGAGGACCTGATCCAGTACAACGACGGCTTCAAGACCCAGCTGATCGGCACCCCGGAACAGATCGCCGAACGCATTGTGGAGTACAAGAAGCTCGGCGTGAACTTGTTCCTCACCTGCTACCTGCACTTCCAGGAGGAGGTGGCGGCGTTCGGCCAGGACATCCTGCCGATCGTGCGCGAGCTCGAAGCAGATCTTGCCCGGAAGAACGGCACCGAACTCGACCTGTCTGCCACTCCCGTCGCACAGGCGGTGGCTGTCTGATGGCTGACCGCACTTTCGGTTTCCGCACCCGCGCCCTCCATGCCGGCGGCACCCCCGACGCCGAGCATGGCGCCCGCGCCGTCCCCATCTACCAGACCACGTCCTTTGTCTTCAAGGACACTGACGACGCCGCCAACCTGTTCGCCCTGCAGAAGTACGGCAACATCTACTCCCGCATCGGCAACCCCACGGTGGCCGCCTTCGAGGAGCGCATCGCGTCGCTTGAAGGCGGCATCGGTGCGGTGGCGACGTCATCCGGCATGGCTGCCGAGTTCATCACCTTTGCCGCACTGACCCAGGCCGGCGACCACATCGTGGCAGCCTCCCAGCTCTACGGCGGCACGGTAACCCAGCTGGACGTGACCCTGCGCCGCTTCGGCGTGGACACCACGTTCGTTCCCGGCACCGACCCCGCTGACTATGCCGCGGCGGTCCGGGAGAACACCAAGGCGATCTTCGTGGAGGTGGTGGCCAACCCGTCGTCGGAGGTCCAGGACCTGGCGGCGCTGGCAAAAGTGGCGCACGACGCCGGGATCCCCCTGGTGGTCGACGCCACCTTGAGCACGCCGTACCTTGTGCGGCCCATCGAGCACGGCGCCGACATCGTCATCCATTCGGCCACCAAATTCCTGGGCGGCCACGGCACCACCCTGGGTGGCGTGGTGGTGGAAAGCGGCCGCTTCAACTGGGGCAACGGCAAGTTCCCCACCATGACCGAGCCCGTGGCCTCGTACGGCAATGTGTCCTGGTGGGGAAACTTCGGCGAGTACGGCTTCCTCACGAAGCTTCGCAGCGAGCAGCTTCGCGACATCGGCCCGGCCCTTTCGCCGCAGTCGGCGTTCCAGCTCCTCCAGGGAGTGGAAACCCTGCCCCAGCGGCTCGATGAGCACCTGAAGAACGCGCAGGCCGTGGCCGAATGGCTGGAGAACGATGACCGGGTGGCGTATGTGAACTACTCAGGCCTGCCCTCGCACCCGCACTTCGAACGGGCACGGAAGTACCTGCCGCTGGGCCCCGGGTCGGTGTTCTCCTTCGGGGTGACGGGCGGTCGGGCTGCCGGCCGGAAGTTCATCGAATCCCTGCAGCTGGCCTCGCACCTGGCCAACGTGGGTGACTCGCGGACCCTGGTGATCCACCCGGGCTCCACCACGCACCAGCAGCTGAGCCCTGCCCAGCTCGAATCGGCGGGCGTGCCGGAGGATCTGGTCCGCATTTCGGTGGGCCTCGAGGACATCGAGGACATCCTGTGGGACCTCGACCAGGCGCTCACCGAGGCCTCGAGCGTGGCGCCCGGAACCGAACCCGTCATCGAAGAACCTGCAGACGCCTGCACGATCGGAGCAAACGCATGAGCACCGCCGAACGTACCTGGTCCGGCCCGTCAGCGCCGGAGCGGCTGGCCCTGCTCCGGCAGGCGAAGTCGATTGCGATTGTTGGCGCTTCGGACAAACCGTCGCGGGCCAGCTACTTCGTGGCCACCTACCTGCTGTCCTCCACCCGCTACAAGGTGTACTTCGTCAACCCTGTGGTCAAGGAAATCCTGGGCCAGCCCACCTACGCCTCGCTGGCGGACCTGCCCGAGAGCCCGGACATCGTGGACGTGTTCCGCAAGCACGACGACCTGCCCGGTGTCCTCGCCGAGGCGATCAGCGCCGGCGCCAGGACGCTGTGGCTGCAGCTGGGCTCCTGGCATGAGGAGGTGGCTGCGGACGCGGAAGCCGCCGGGCTCAATGTGGTGATGGACCGCTGCGTGAAGATTGAGCACGCCCGCTTCCACGGCGGCCTCCACCTGGCCGGGTTCGATACCGGGGTCATTTCCTCGAAGCGGCAGGTCCTGTCCTGACCGTTTCCGGCACATTGCACTAAAGCGGGCCCGTTGTACGGGCCCGCTTTTGGTGTCTGTGAGCTATTTTGCCGGGGACGCCGGCTTCTGGTTGTTCCCCTGGCTTCCGCCCTGGCCTTTGCCGGGCACGGCGTCTCCAGCCCCCGCGGACCCTGCCGCTTTCTGGGCCGTCCCGGCTGGCGCCGCGCCGGCCGGGTCCGCACCGCCTACCGCAGCATCCGGTGCCGGCGCCCCGGCCTTGTCCGTTCCGGCCACAGCCGGGCCCGCCGGTGTTCCTGCGGCCGCAGCCGCTCCACTGCCATCCTTGCTGCCGCCGGTTCCGGCCAGTCCAGCAGCCCCGGCGGGCCCGGCCGCGCACTTCCCGAAGCCTGCACCCGCGTCGTGCATAACCGGGCCAAGGCACGCCGGCGCGTCCGTGTAACCGGCCAGGCCGGCAGGACCCTGCAGAAGGCGGAACGCGGTGCTTCCCTGATGGGCGGCCCCGTGCAGCGCCGGAGTTGAGGCGGTGGCGGCAGAGTCCACATCTGCGTCCACCTCTGCCGCCGGGTTGCCGGCGGCGTTACCGGTGGGTTTGCTCCACGGCGTCCAGTCCTCCATCAACTGCTCTATGGCGCTGTTTCCCGGAGCGGTGGAGCTGGCAGCTACTCCCCCAACACCCAGCCCCATCCCGGCCACCAGGACCAGGCCCAGTGCAGTGGGGCGGTGCCGGCGGCGGCGACGGGCGAGTTCATCGTCCGGCAGGTCATCGGACGGCTGGTCATCGGACGGTGCATCACCCGGCTCTTCAGCGGGGCGCCCATCGGAAGCAGTCTCCTTTGCCGCACTGCCGGTGGCAAGCAGCGCCGCGAGCTCCCCGGTAGGTGCCGGAGCGGACAGCGAAGCCAGGGTACCCAGCGTGACCAGGGCGTCCCGAAGTTCCGCGTCCTGGCCCAGGCCGGCGTCCTGGAGCATATCGTCAACGAGCATGACGAGGTTGTCCGAAGCGGATGTCATGGCGTGAAATACTCCCTCACTGCCGCAAGTTCCCGGAGTTTCAGCAGTGCGCGCCGCTGGAGCTGCTTCACGGCGCCGGCGCTCTTGTTGATGGTCTCCGCTGTCTGTTCCACCGTCAGCCCGCCCACCAGGCGCAGCGACAGCACTTCACGCTGGTCCTGGGGCAGGCCGTCCAGCAGCCCCAGGATCTCCTGGGGTGAGATGCGCTGCAGTGCTTGTTTTTCCGCTGAGCTGTCCTGGCGCTGGTCAAGCTCCGGCTCGAACGGCAGCTTGACCGGGCTTCGGCTTTGGCGGCGGTGGTCGTCCACCATCCGTGCATGGGCAACCGAAAAGATGAAGGTGCGCAGCCCCGCATCTCCCCCGTGCACAGTGTCGAGCCGGGGCAGGACCGAAAGAAACACTTCCTGCATGGCGGCCTCCGGATCCTCTACTCCCCGGGCGGTGAGATAGCCCAGTACCTGCGACGCGTATGTCTTGTAGACGAGGCTGAAGGCAGGGGTCCCGGGAGCTGGCTGGTCCGGAGCCTCATCTGTCTGTGCATCGGTCACTGACGTAGTGCTTTCCGTCAAGGAGGGGTTGGCAAGGCAGGCGTTCAGTACATCCGGAACGCTGACCCTACTTTACCCTTCAGTAACTACCGCTGCCGGAACCGCCACGGCGCCGGGTAAAGGGCCGTTACCGGATCCGGTGTGTGCTGCCGGTTGCGCGGAAAGACAAAAGAGCCGGTCTGGAACGTGATGGGGGACAGGTTCCAGACCGGCACTTCATAGGGGTAATCGCTGCGCACCTCCAAAGGGTTACGCGAGATCAAAGAAATTTTTTATGGTTTGTTCCGCGGCTGTCATCGGGCAGCGGCCCTGGTCCACCGGGGCAGCGTCGCCTGCCGGCGCGGTGCCTTTGCCAGCGCGAACGGGTTCAACTTCGCGGGCATGCGCTCCTCGCTGCATACGGGTACGACGGCGGCGGGCGGCTCCGCGGAAACGGCGGCAGCAGCCGCAGCGGGCGCCGTCGCGGGACGCGCCGCGGCCCCGCCGGGACAGAGGTCCGTGACCAAACCGGTGCCGGCACACTCGCGGACAGCAGCAATACCGGCCGCGAGGGCCTGCTTGTCCTGGTACGGCCCGGACACCGCCACCACGGCGCCGTCCGCGGCCAGGAGCCGGAACCGGAAAAAGGAATCAGCGTCGATAAATGCTTCAAATTTTCCGGCCATGACGGTCCTTCCTTGGGCACCAGATGGGGGTACTAATGAGTCTCACCGGTGCGCTTGCAGCCTCACAAGACCGTGCGCGTTAAGCCTGTGTAAATTGCTTACCACCCGGCAGGAACAACCCATGACGCGAAAACGGCAGGCCACCTGCAAAGGTGGCCCGCCGCCGTCGTCATTCTGCCCTGGATGGGCGTGTCAGTCGTTGATGAGGTCGTTCACCACGATGGTCTGGTCCCGGTCCGGGCCCACGCCGATGGCGGAGAAGCGGGTTCCGGAGAGCTTCTCCAGCGCCAGCACGTAGTTCCGGGCGTTCTCCGGCAGGTCAGCCAGGGTGCGGGCGCCGGTGATGTCCTCGGTCCAGCCCTCGAAGTACTCGAAGATGGGCTTGGCGTGGTGGAACTCGGTCTGCGTCATGGGCATTTCGTCGTGCCGGACACCGTCCACGTCGTAGGCCACGCAAACGGGGATCTGCTCGATGCCGGTGAGCACGTCCAGCTTGGTGACGAAGTAGTCCGTGAAGCCGTTCACGCGTGAAGCGTGGCGGGCCAGGACGGCGTCGTACCAGCCGCAGCGGCGCGGGCGGCCCGTGTTGACGCCGAATTCGCCGCCGGTCTTCTGCAGGTAGACGCCCATCTCGTCGAAGAGTTCCGTGGGGAACGGTCCGGCGCCAACACGGGTGGTGTAGGCCTTGATAATGCCGATCGAGCGCGAAATGCGGGTGGGGCCGATGCCGGAGCCCACTGACGCGCCGCCGGCGGTGGGGTTGGAGGAGGTGACGAACGGGTAGGTGCCGTGGTCCACGTCCAGGAACGTCGCCTGGCCGCCTTCCATGAGCACTACCTTGCCCTCGTCCAGGGCCGTGTTCAGGACCAGGGTGCTGTCGATGACCAGCGGACGGAGCCGGTCCGCGAAGGACAGGAAGTACTCCACGATCTCGTCCACCACCACGCCGCGGCGGTTATAGACCTTGACCAGCAGTTCGTTCTTCTGGCGCAGCGAGCCTTCCACCTTCTGGCGGAGGATGGACTCGTCAAAGACGTCCTGGACGCGGATGCCCAGGCGGGCCACCTTGTCCATGTAGGCGGGGCCGATGCCCCGGCCGGTGGTTCCGATGGCGCGGCTGCCCAGGAAGCGCTCAGTCACCTTGTCCAGGACCTGGTGGTACGGGGCCACCAGGTGGGCGTTCGCGGAGACGCGGAGCTTTGAGGTATCGGCGCCGCGGGCCTGCAGGCCCTCAATCTCCTGGAAGAGGGCCTCGAGGTTCACCACGCAGCCGTTGCCGATGATGGGAACAGCATTGGGGCTGAGGATGCCGGCCGGCAGCAGCTTGAGTTCGTACTTTTCACCGCCTACGACGACGGTGTGCCCGGCGTTGTTGCCGCCGTTGGGCTTGACGACGTAGTCAACGCGGCCGCCCAGAAGGTCGGTGGCCTTGCCTTTTCCTTCGTCGCCCCACTGGGCTCCTACGATCACAATTGCTGGCATGGGATCCTCCCCCATTCGTTCGGGCTGCCCGGGTCCTGCCACCTGGTGGCGGGCCCATGCTGCACCGTTCATGAGAATGCCCCGAATCGACCGGTCTTCGCTGGTCCGCAGGGCGGCACGGCGAAGCAAGAGTTCCGGGGCTCTTACCACCCAAGTTTAGCCGATGGGACACTTTGTCCACGGTTGGGGCCCGCCGCGGCCCTTGCGGAAGAAAGGACCGCGGCGGCGCCGAGCCGTTACTCGTCTTCCGCTTCCCCTGCAGGCCGGGACGTCTGCTCGGCAAGCGTGTCCCAGAAGGAGGTGTCGGCGTCGGCAATTGATCCATCCGCGATGGCCGCGGCAGTGGAGGTCAGTGTGGTGACCGTCTGCTGGATCAGGTAGCCGTTGCTTCGCTGCCCCAGCGCATACCCGTCCAGGTAGTGGTCCGACATGCCGCGCATCTCGAAGAGCAGGGTGGCAATTCCGTATTCCACCGAAAGGCCGTTGCGGCTGATGGTCTCGGCGCTGCCGCCCTGGTACTTGCCCAGGTGGCCCCAGCCGGTGGAGTCGACGTTGTTGAAGACCACGGCGCCGAGCTGCTTGGATTTCTCCACGACCGCGGGGTCGGCGTTCGGGGTGGTGGGATACAGGATGGAGCCGGAGACCAGCTTTCCGTCCCGCTCGGCCCGCGTGCCCTGGTGGTGCAAATCGATCATGTAGTCGATGCGGTACTTGCGCATCACGTTATTGTGCAGCGCCTGGGTTTCCGGCTGGATCTTGGCCACGTGATCCCGGTTCAGGTCCACACCTTCCGCGTTGTAGCGGGTGAGGTGGCGGTCCCCCTTGGCCAGGTAGTCCTCCAGGGAGAAGTTGACGTCCCCCATGGCGCCGTCCGCATTGAGCATGGGCACGATCAGGATGTTCACGCCGTCCAGGATGCCCGCAGACTTTCCTGTCCCCAGGTGCTTGATGAACTCCATGGCGCCTTCGGTGGTGAGCTGTTCGTTGCCGTGCTGCTGGGTGAGGTACAGGATGGTGGGCTTGGCCGGATCGGAGATGTACTTGACCAGGTGGATGTCCCGGCCCTTGACGGTCTGGCCGATGACCTCCAGCTCCATGGCCGGCTGGCGCGCATCCTGGTCCTTCAGGAACGAGACCAGCTGGTCATACGTGGCCAGCTTCGACGTGGTGATCTGGCCATTGCCATCGTATGTGGGCCCTTCGCCCACGGCATTGGCCAGCGGCGCCGGTCCTGCCACGACGGCGAGCGCCAGGGCTCCGGTTACGGCAAGGATCCTGAAGGATTTCGTCACAGTGCGTTACCTCTTTCGAGTGCTTCGGGTACCGCGCAGCCGCTTCATCGCGGCGGCGGCATGTGACACCCAGCCAAGCAAGCCTAACGAAAACTGTCAATACGCTGGACAAAACCTGAAAGCACGCCCATGAACAGCGAAAACACCGGGCAGCACCTTCCATTGGTGGAAGGCACCCGGCGTTTCGTTTCCCCGGGCTTGGTAAACTGGCAGAGGTCGACCAGGAATCGGCCCACCCCAACTAACCACCGTTGATGATCCGCGCCGCCGTGCGCCCATTTTCACCGGTGGAAGCAACATCAATCCCCGCAGGAGAACCAGCACTTCATGACAGCCCTGGCACCCGAAACATTCCACGAACAGCTCATGAGCCGCCGCTACGAACCCAGCGTTGCCGCCGTCAATGAACTGTGCGATTCCCTGCAGGAGGCCAAGCCCGGAACCGTGGTGCCCTACGTGGACCCCATGCACGATGTGGAGGAAACCCGCATCATCAGCTTGTTCTCCAACATTGGTGAGATGGATCCGTCCGGGTTCATTACGGCCGGAGACCAGGATGCCGCTACCCGGATGCTGGGGATCCAGTGGAAGCTGGGCCTGCGCCCCGAGTTCGTCATGCCGTGGAACGTCCACCCTTGGCACGTTCCAGGCGTTGCCAACGGCAAGTTCACTCCGGACCAGATCCAGGCAGGCCTGAAGCCCCTGCTGAAGTTCCTGGCCCTGGTCCCCCGCGCCTCGGTGATCGTGGCGCACGGCACGGAGGCCAACCGCCTGGCCAACCTCCTGCTGAAGACCGAAGTGCCCCTCCTCTGGCGCCGCGGCCTGAAGACCTACAAGGTCCGCTCCCTGAGCGGCCGCGCTTTCGCCGGTTCCCCGGCGCGCCAGGAGGAGTACCTGGAGGACATGCGCGCGGCGTACGCAGACGCCATGGCCCGCACGGGTATCGCCAAAGCTTAAGCAAACAGCTTCAAACAGACGACGGCGGGTGGCCACCTTTCAGGAAAGGTAGCCACCCGCCGTCGGACGTTTAAGCCAGGGGCCCTTTATTTGCCCTCGATGGCTGCCTTCGCCGTGGGGTCGGAGTCGTTCAGGAACTTCTCGATCCGCTCCGGCTCGTCAGCCTCGCCGATGGCTGCCGAGGCCCTGCCCAGGGAGTAGAGGGCCCGCAGGAAACCGCGGTTCGGCCCGTGCTCCCAGGGGATG
The DNA here is from genome assembly GCF_006715225.1 of Arthrobacter sp. SLBN-112. Taxonomy (NCBI): domain Bacteria; kingdom Bacillati; phylum Actinomycetota; class Actinomycetes; order Micrococcales; family Micrococcaceae; genus Arthrobacter; species Arthrobacter sp. SLBN-112. Next base: position 1,662,701 of record NZ_VFMU01000001.1, on the reverse strand, counting down.
GGGCCCACACCGCGCCAGCCGTTGCGGCGCAGCGCGTCCAGTCCACGGTGGTAACCCACCCGGGCGTAGGCGTAGGAGTCGATGGTGCGGCCCTCTGTCCACGCCTCCTCGGCCAGGACGGCCCACAAGAGGGAGGACGTGGGGTGCTTCGCCACCAGGTCCAGGGCCTCGTGGCCGGCCTCAAGCTGCCCGTACACCTCGGTTTCGGCGGGCAGGAGCGTGGGCTCCGGCCCCATCAGGTTCCGGCGGAACTCGTCCGACATTTAGAAGGTCTTTCCGGCCGAACCGAGCTGCTTGGTGGCTTCCACCACGCGGGCTGCCAGGCCGGCTTCGGCGGAAGCGCCCCACACGCGGGGGTCGTAGGTCTTCTTGTTGCCCACTTCGCCGTCCACCTTCAGGACGCCGTCGTAGTTCTTGAACATGTGGTCGGCCACGGGACGCGTGTAGGCGTACTGGGTGTCCGTGTCGATGTTCATCTTGATGGTGCCGTAGGAGACGGCGTCGGCGATTTCCTGGTCGGAGGAGCCGGAGCCGCCGTGGAAGACCAGGTCGAACGGGTTCTCCTTGCCGATCTTCGAGCCCACCTGCGCCTGGATGTCCTTGAGGATCTCCGGGCGGAGCTTGACGCCGCCGGGCTTGTAGACGCCGTGGACGTTGCCGAAGGTCAGGGCCGTGATGTAGCGGCCGTTCTCGCCGGAGCCGAGGGCGTCGATGGTGGCCAGGGCGTCTTCCACCGTGGTGTACAGCTTGTCATTGATGGCGTTTTCGACGCCGTCTTCCTCCCCGCCCACTGTGCCGATTTCCACCTCAAGGATCATCTTGGCGGCAGCAGTGCGGGCCAGGAGGTCGCGGGCGATGCGCAGGTTCTCCTGCAGGGTCTCTGCAGAGCCGTCCCACATGTGGGAGTTGAACAGCGGGTTGCGGCCAGCCTTGACCTCAGCCTCGGAAGCCTCGAGCAGGGGCAGGACGAAACCGTCCAGCTTGTCCTTGGGGCAGTGGTCCGTGTGCAGGGCGACGTTGACGCCGTAGTTCTTCGCGACTTCCCGGGCGAAGGCTGCGAAGCCGAGGGAACCGGCAACCATGTCCTTGGTGGATGCGCCGGACCAGTAGGCGGCGCCGCCGGTGGAAACCTGGACGATACCGTCGGACTCCGCCTCGGCGAACCCGCGGAGCGCTGCGTTCAGCGTCTGCGAGGACGTGACGTTAACGGCCGGGTATGCGAAGCCGCCCGCCTTGGCGCGGTCGATCATTTCGGAGTAGATCTCTGGGGTTGCAATGGGCATGCTGGCTCCTCTGCTGAGTTTCGTCTGTGGGTGGAAGACCCTCAAGTAGACCGCTTACGGCTAGGCACCATCCTAGCCATTCCCGGGGCGGGAGGGTGTTTCGGGTCACCGCGCAGTAACACTCAGACGTGCTGGTTGAACACGTGCCGGCGGATCCAGGCGTGCATGGCGATGGCGGCCGCGGAGGCCGCGTTGATGGAGCGGGTGGAGCCGAACTGCTCGATGGACAGGGTGGCGGCGGCGGCCTGGTGGACTTCCGGAGTCAGCCCTGGGCCTTCCTGCCCGAATACCAGCACGCAGTCGCGCGGCAGCTCGTACGTCTCCAGCGGGACCGAATCCGGGAAGATGTCGATGCCGATGATGGCCAGCCCCTCCCCCTGCGCCCACTGGACGAAGTCCTCCACGGTGGGGTGGTGGCGGACGTGCTGGTAACGGTCGGTGACCATGGCGCCGCGCCGGTTCCACCGCCGCCGGCCAATGATGTGCACCTCTTTGGCGAGGAAGGCGTTGGCGGTGCGCACCACCGTGCCGATGTTCAGGTCGTGCTGCCAGTTCTCGATGGCCACGTGGAAGTTGTGCCGCCGGGAGTCGAGTTCCGCCACGATCGCCTCGTGCTTCCAGTAGCGGTACTTGTCCAGGACATTGCGGCGGTCGCCGTCGGCCAGGAGGTCGGGATCCCAGTGGTCGCCTTGGGGCAGTTCCCCTTCCCAGGGCCCGACGCCGACCTCCGCCTTTGCGGGTTCGGCCTCCCCGGGCTCGTGGCGGGGTTCGTCTGGCAGGCCGGGCGTCTGGTTCACCCCTCAACACTAGACTGGACCACTGGAGCATTCATCACCGGTGGAGGTAGTTGTGGCAGAAGAAGACCAGGTAGCAGGAAACCCCGCGGTTTACCGCAGCGGCCAGGAGATTGAGTGCTGGCTGACGGACATGGACGGCGTCCTGGTCCACGAGAACCAGCCCATCCCCGGCGCCGCAGAGCTGATCCAGCGGTGGGTGGATACGTCCAAGCGCTTCCTGGTGCTGACCAACAACTCCATCTTCACCCCGCGTGACCTGGCCGCCCGGCTGCGGTCCTCGGGCCTGGAGATCCCGGAGGAGAACATCTGGACCTCGGCGCTGGCCACGGCCCAGTTCCTGAAGGACCAGGTGTCAGCAGGCGGCGCGGAATCCGGGAACCGCGCCTATACGATCGGCGAGGCGGGGCTTACGACGGCGCTGCACGAGGCAGGCTTCATCCTCACCGACCAGAACCCGGACTTCGTGGTGCTCGGCGAGACGCGTACCTACTCCTTTGAGGCGATCACCATGGCCATCCGACTGATCCTGGCGGGGGCCCGGTTCATCGCCACCAACCCGGACGCCACGGGCCCGTCCAAGGATGGCCCCATGCCCGCCACCGGCGCCATCGCGGCCCTGATCACCAAGGCCACCGGCCGTGAGCCGTACATTGTGGGCAAACCGAACCCCATGATGTTCCGTTCCGCCATGAACCAGATCGACGCGCATTCCGAGACCACCGCCATGATCGGTGACCGCATGGACACGGATATCATCGCCGGCATGGAGGCGGGCCTGCACACCGTCCTGGTCCTCAGCGGCATCACGCACAAGGACGACATCGCCGCCTATCCATTCCGGCCCAACCAGGTGCTGAACTCGGTGGCGGACCTGAAGAACCAGATCTAGAAGATGCTCACCCGGGTTCCGCCCCGGGGCAGGGGGAAGAACCCGTCCAGGAGCTCCGTCACCAGGGGCCGGTAGATCTGCGGATTCCAGCCGGGGCTGGCGTGGGCAGGGGCGGCACCGGTGGTCTGCAGGTTGCTTGAGACCATGTTGTCCTTGAACACCACCGCCCAGGTTTCCGCTGCGGTTTCATAATCGACGGTTTTGTCCTTGGGGTTGCCGAGGTAGGCCATCTTTGCGGTCCCCAGCTTCCCGGCGAACTGGCTTCCCTCGAAGTGGTAGATGTAGGCGGACTCGGTCTGGACCAGCACGTTCGACGGCGCGATCGGGGACAGCTGCTCCAGCGTCTGGTCCAGGATCTGGCGCCAGCTCCGTTCGTCCTTGTGGATGATGCGCTCCCCCAGCTCATACCCCCCGCGCAGCGTGGACGGAAACCTGACGCCGCGCTCGTAAAGGAACACCACGCCGTCGAACCAGCTCTGGTCCAGGACGTCGTGGGCGCTGTAGGGACTGGAGTCCAGCAGGATGAACTGCACCTGGACTCCCCTCAGGGCAAGCAGCCGGGCGGCCACCTGGGTGGCGAGCATGCCGCCAAAGCTGTGCCCGTAGAAGAACAGCTTGATGATCTTCTCAGCGGTGATGTAGTCGGTGATCGCGTTGACCACCTCGGTGATGTTCAGCCCCAGGTTGGAATACCCGACGGCGGCGAGCCGGGCGCGCTTGTTCAGCGCCCCGCGCATGGTGTTGAGGATCCACTGGGCCTCTTCCCAGCTGGTCTTGTACCCCGGGAACAGGAACCAGCTGGCATCCGGGTAGTAGGCGTCGGCAAAGTCGTCCGCAACGCTGAGGATCCTGGTGGTGCGCCGCTGGGACTGGACCTCCCGGGTCAACAGCATGTCGGCAGCGAGCAGCCCCGATGCCCCCGCGCCGGCAAGGAACGTGCGGCGTGAGAAGCGTTTAAGGGCAGCCGCCTCCGACAGGAGCCGGGTACCGGATACCCCACGCCGGCTCTGCGGATTGACCTCCCCCTCATACGGCACACTCCTACCGTAAGCCCACCCAAACGTGCCTCCGCAACGGGCGGGTGCAACCCTTGGGTAACGCAGGGGTCAGCTGGCCGCCTGGCCTTCCGTGGCCGGGAGGGGGGACGACGGTTCCTGCTGGCGGCGGTGGATCTCCAGGCCGATGTCGTTATAGCGGCCCAGCAGGTCCGCACTGTCCTGGGTCTGCGGACTGTCAAGCAGCGCGAAGAGCGCGTCACTGGCTGCAAGGAGCTCGTCGTTCGAGTATTCCGTGAGTGGCCGGCCGTACAGCTCCTCGATCCACATGACGGGCAGGTGCGGATACTCTCCGGCGAAGCGGCCGCCAGGGAACAGTTCCCGGATGTCATCGTCCATGGGCAGCCGCTGGTCACCGGAGGGACCGCCCAGGGAAGCGGTCCGTGCAACGGGTGTCAGCTGGAGGGAAACCCCGGCGCCGCCACCGGCCAGGGTGTTGGCGTCCAGCACATTCAGGTCACTGCGCAGTCCGGACAAGGCGGAGGACTCCACAAGCCCGGCCTGCGACAGGTCGACGCAGATGTGGCAGCGGATGCCCATTCGCCGGACACGGCGGATGATGTGCACCAGGTGGGGACGGGAACCACAATTCAGGCTCCCCCGGACTTCGATCCGGACGACGTCTGCGGGGACGTCAAAGTTGACAACTGCGTCTAATGCTCGATCCATAGGTACTCCAAAAGAGGTCTATGGCCGACGGCTCAACCTCCGCAAGCGTAACCGTCACGGGAGTCCCGGCACAACCCGTCCTTTATCGGCGGGCGCCGTGGCTTACTTTGCCCGGTTCCTCGTAGTGCGTCCGGGCACCGGCACCGCCCACCGAATCGACGATGGACTTCGCGATGTCACGAAGCTTGGTATTGCTGTTGCTGGACGCCTCGGTGAGGATCTGGACGGCCGTTTCCTGGCTGCAGCGGTTCTGTGCCATGACGATGCCAATGGCGATGTCGATGATGGTGCGGGACTCCAGTGTGGCACGCAGGTTCGACGCGCTGTCCGCGTGCAGTGAGAACCGGACGGCAAGGCGCAGGGCCTGTGAAATCTCCCGTGTGAAGTCGCGGGCCCTTGCCGCGGCGTTCCCCTCGAATTTACGGGGAACATCGGAATAGAGGTTCAAGGCCGCCTTGGCCTCGCCCTGCAGGGTGAACGGGAGGGAGAGCACCGAACGCAGCCCGTGGGACGCCACGGCTGTGGCGTAATCGGGGCCCCACCGGTTCTCCTGCAGGAGGTCGGGAACGTGGACTTCGCGTTCCTCTTCCGCCGCGGTCAGGCAGGGACCTTGGGACAGTGAGTATTGGATTTCGTCCACTTCCCGGGCCGAGTCGCTGCTCCAGCCGATGGTGGCGGCCTTGCGGTCGCGGAGCAGGGTGATCCCGCACAGGGCGTCGTCTCCCTCGCCGGCCATCTGGTGGGCGGAGAAACGGGCCAGTTCGTTGAGGAAGTCCTCGAAGTCGGCGCTTTCCAGGATGAGGTTCTGGACCTGGTCGGTGGCGCTCAAAGGCTGTTGTGGGGGGAGCAAAATGGGTGGTCTCCAAGCAACTGAAAAGTGTTAACGCATATCATAAAACAGCGCCAACAGCCCAGCCAACTGCCAGCCGCTTGCGGCCCCCGGACTCCTGCCCGGGGGCCCTGCAGGTTTAAGCCAGTCCCAGTTCGTCCTTGCCGAACGCGAACAGGTACGGCACGCCTGTTTCGGCTTCGATTTTTTCCTTGGCACCGGTATCCCGGTCCACGATCACGGCCACCGCCACGACGTTGCCGCCGGCTTTCCGGACGCCTTCCACTGCGGTCAGCGCCGACCCGCCGGTTGTGGAGGTGTCCTCCAGGACCAGGACCTTGCGGCCCTCGACCGAGGGGCCCTCCACCTGGCGGCCCATGCCGTAGGACTTCTGGGCCTTGCGGACCACGAACGCATCAACGGCCCTGCCGGCATCAGCGGCAGCATGCATCACGGCAGTGCCCACGGGGTCGGCGCCCATGGTCAGTCCGCCCGCGCACTCAAAGTCGATCCCGGCGTCGTCCGCCAGTGCAAGCATTACCTGGCCCACCAGCTTGGACGCCTCGTGGTGCAGGGTGATGCGGCGCAGGTCGATGTAGTAGTCAGCCTCGGCTCCGCTCGAGAGGATCACCTTGCCGCGGACCACGGCGAGTTCCTTGATGAGTTCGAGCAGGCGGGCGCGGGCAGCTGCGGTGTCGACCGCAGTGTCAGTGGGCGAAGTCATGGGCTCAAGTTTAGTGGGTGGGCCGACGGTGAGCGGGCGGGCAAAGCCCGGTGCATGCTCGGGGCGCGGCCCGAAGGCGATGACGCGCGGCAGGACACGCTTAACCACCGGGTTGTGGCGCAGGATGAAGAAGGCCAGCCGCTGGATGGAGAACCCGTTGCGGGCACGATCGCGGGCCAGGACCCCACTCGACAATCTGCCGGCGAAGAGCGGAACAAACACTACCCGGTGCATGATCCGCTGCACGGTTTGGACCATGACCGTGGGCATGCTGCGGCGGCGCTGGATCGCGGCAAGGGTCCGGGTCCGCACCTGGCCCCGGCGCAGGTCGGGTGCAAGCCGTTCCGCGGCGGCCACGGCGTCCTGGATGGCCAGGTTGATGCCCACTCCCCCGGCCGGTGACATTGCATGGGCGGCGTCCCCGATGCACAGGAAACCGTCGGTGTACCAGCGCCGCAGGCGGTTCAGTTTTACGTCCAGCCAATGCAGGTCATCCAGGCTGCGGATCGAATCAACGCGGTCGGCGAGGTCCGGACGAAGTGCCGCCACGCGCTGCCGGAACCGTTCCACGCCGCCGGCCCTGATCCTGGCGTCCGAGCCCTTGGGAGCGAGATACCCCAGCTGATAGTAATCGGTGCGGTTGAGGGCAATCATGGCGTCCCGGTCGCCCAGTGACGGCACCACACCGGCCACTTCGCCCTGCTCGGAAGCGTGGCGCGGGAGCCTGAACCACCAGGTGTCGAACGGCACTGGAAACTCCCTGGTGCGCATTCCCGCCGCTTGGCGCAGCACTGAATGCCGGCCGTCCGCGGCCACCACCACCTCTGCGTGGAGGACGCGTTCGGCCCCGCCGGCGTCGCGGTAGCGCACGCCGGTGACCCGGCCGCCGTCGAACTCCAGGCCGGTGGCCCCGCTCTCCATGAGGAGCGTAAATGTCGGTTCCCCAGCGGCAGCGGAGGCGAGGAAATCCAGGAAGTCCCATTGGGGCATCATGGCCACGTAGTTGTACGGGGGCTTCAAGGAGTCGAAGGCTGCCAGGGTGACCAGCCCGGCCCCCGGGACCGGGACGGCCACGCTGGTCAGCCGGCTTTGCGGCAGGCTGCGGAACCCGGTGCCCAGGCCGAGTTCGTCGATCAGGCGGATGGTGGAGGCATGCACCGTGTCGCCGCGGAAATCGCGCAGGAAGTCGCGGTGCTTCTCCAGGACCGTCACGTGCACCCCGGCCCGCGCCAGCAAAAGCCCCAGCATCATTCCCGCTGGGCCCCCGCCCACCACGGCACACCCTGTCCGCTCCATGCGTTTACGCTACGCCCCCGGACGGGCCGCCCGGAACAGTTGAGGGTTGTTGACTGCGCTGGCTAGGCTGGACCACATGCGCGAACTCCAGGCCAAGATCATTGAAGAAATGGGCGTTCAGCCCCGGATCGATCCCGCAGGGGAGGTGCGCAAACGCGTCACGTTCCTCAAGGAATACCTGAAGGCAACCCACACCAAGGGCTTTGTCCTGGGCATCTCCGGCGGCCTGGACTCCTCCCTGGCCGGAAAGCTGGCACAGCTGGCGGTGGATGAGCTTGAGGCCGAAGGCGTGGACGCCAATTTCGTGGCCGTCCGCCTGCCGTACGGCGTGCAGCATGACGAGGAAGACGCCCAGGCAGCATTGGACTTCATCAAGGCCAAGACGGAATGGACGTTCAACATCTCCGCTGCAGTGGACGGTTTTGAAGACGAGTTCGAAAAGACCGCGGGCTCGGAGATCTCCGACTTCCACAAAGGCAACACCAAGGCACGCACCCGCATGATCGCCCAATATGCGTTGGCCGGCGAATTCAACTACCTGGTGCTCGGCACCGACCATGGCGCCGAGTCCGTCACCGGCTTCTTCACCAAGTACGGCGACGGCGGCGCGGACATCCTGCCCCTCTTCGGCCTCAACAAGCGGCAGAACCGCGCCCTGCTGGCTGAGCTGGGAGCGCCCGCCCGCGTCTGGGAAAAAGTGCCCACCGCCGACCTGCTCGATGACCGGCCCGGCCGCACGGACGAGGACGAGCTGGGCCTCAGCTACGACCAGATCGACGACTACCTCGAAGGCCGGGAGGTTCCGGACGCGGTTGCAGAATCGATCGAGCAGAAATACCTCCGGACCCGCCATAAGCGCACCGTGCCGGTCACCATCTTCGACACCTGGTGGAAGCACGAGGGCCCGGAGGAGCCCCGCGCCGGACTCTAGGCAGCCTCGCTCACCTTCCCCAACTTCGGGGAGCACGACGGCGGGCGGCACCGCAACAGGTGCCGCCCGCCGTCGTCGTTCCCCGCCTTTGCCGTGGAGACTCAGGGGGCGCGCCGGCCACCGCGGCCCCCGCCAAGCTGCTGCGTGATCCGGTGCGCCTCCGCCATCAGGAGGCCGCCCAGTTCCTCCTGCCGTTCCGGCTTGAAGCGCGGCTCAATGCCCGTCAACGACAACGCCCAGGCAGGTCTCCCGGAGCGGTCGAACACCGCCGCACCCATCCCCCAGCTTCCCTCCAGGACCAGCCCGGGGTTCACCGAATAGCCGGCCAGCCGGGTGCGGGCCAGGTTCTCCCGTACCAGTCCGGGCGTGTGGTTGGCGGCGAACTCGCCTGCGTGTTCGCCCCAGCGGCCCAGCAACTCCTCCTGCTCGCTTTCCGGAAGGAAGGCCATGATGGCCGTCCCGGCCGATGCGACCCCCAGCGGGAACCGGACCCCCTCATGCAGGACGAAGGAGCGGACCGGAAAGCTTCCCTCCTCACGCAGCAGGCAGACCGTCCCGGCGCCGCGGCGGATGGAGAAGAAGGCGCTCTCGCCGGTGGCCTGGGCCAGCCGCCGGAGGCTGGGCCGGGCGATGTCCTCCATGGGGAACCGCGCCGAAGCGACCGAGCCCATGAGCAGGATTTCCGGGCCCAGCACCCAGTTGCCCGTGACGGGGTCATGGTCCAGCAGGCCTTCCGCGGCAAGGGATGTCAGGAGCCGGTGGACCGTGGGACGGGTAAGGCCCGACTCCCGCACGAGGTCCACCAGCGGCATCCCCTCCGCGCTCCGGCCCACCAGCCTCATCAGCCCTGCGATCCGCGTGACCACCTGCGCGCCCTGCACTGGCATGGTCGCCATAAGCCCTCCTTGTGTCCACAATATGGATAGCTGCAATCGTACTGTCCACACTGTAAATGGGCCATCTCCGATCCTTGACAGGTACGGTGAGGCGCCCGTAGTCTCCAAATTCAGATCCCCGGTATCCACTTAGTGGACACCGCCGTGCTCGACGAGGAGACGACATGAAGAAACTCCAGGCTTCTGCCGCCGGCGCCCTGGAAGGGGCCCTGCAGGACGGCATGACCCTCGCCGTAGGAGGATTTGGCCTGAGCGGCATTCCTGCCGACCTGATTGAAGCTGTCCGTGATTCCGGCGTCCGGGACCTTACCGTGGTGTCCAACAACATGGGCGTGGACGGCAAAGGGCTGGGCATCCTGATCGAGGGAGGCCAGGTCCGCAAAGTCATTGCGTCCTATGTCGGTGAGAACAAGCTGTTCGCCGAGCAGTACCTCGCCGGCAGGCTGGAGGTGGAATTCACCCCCCAGGGCACCCTGGCTGAGCGGCTTCGCGCCGGCGGCGCCGGCATTCCGGCTTTCTACACCAAGACCGGCGTGGGCACCCTGGTTGCCGATGGCAAGCCGCACGAGGTGTTCGACGGCGAAACGTACGTCCAGGAGCGCGCCATCAGGGCCGACGTCGCGCTGGTCCATGCCCACACCGCGGACACGGACGGCAACCTCATCTACCGCTACACGGCCCGGAATTTCAACCCGGTGGTGGCCACGGCCGGGAAACTGACCATCGCCGAGGCGGAAGTGATCGTGGAGCCCGGCCACCTGGACCCTGACCACATTGTGACCCCCGGCGTCTTTGTCCAGCGGCTGGTGCGGGCCACCGACCGGATCAAGGACATCGAGCAGCGGACTGTCCGCCAGCGCGCCGGCCTGGTCTCCGCCTGACCGCAACCCCCACGCCGACCCGCCTACACAGGGAAAAACATCACTCAATGGAGAGAAACACCGTCATGACCAGCATGCAGCTGAACGACCAGGATGTCCGCCAGAAGGGCTTGGCCCGGATGGCTGAAAAGCTGGCCGGGTGGACGCAGAAGTGGTTCCCGGATGCCTACATCTTTGCCCTGGCAGGCGTGCTGCTGGTGGCCATCGCAGCCCTCGCCATCGGCGCTTCACCCAAGGCCGTGGTGGATTCCTTCGGCAACGGGTTCTGGGACCTCACCGCCTTCACCCTGCAGATGGCAATGGTGGTGCTGACCGGCTACGTTGTGGCAACCTCGCCGCCCGTGGCCCGCCTGATTGACCGGCTGGCGCAGGTTCCGACCTCCGCACGGGCCGCTGTCAGCTTCGTGGCCGTGATGTCCATGTCAGTGTCATTCGTGAACTGGGGTCTGAGCCTGATCTTCGGCGGGCTCCTGGCTCGTGCCGTGGCCCGGCGGGGGGACCTGCACGTCGATTACCGGGCCCTCGGTGCAGCGGCCTTCATGGGCCTAGGCGCAGTCTGGGCGTTGGGCATGTCCTCCTCGGCGGCCCAGCTCCAGGCGACAAAGGCCTCGATTCCGCCGGCGCTGCTGAAAATCACCGGCGTCCTGGACTTCGGCACCACCATCTTCACTTGGCAGTCCCTGCTGACCCTGGTCATCCTGATGCTGCTGACCACCGTCATCGCCCACTTCTCCGCCCCGACCGGAGGCGCCGTCAAGACGGCCGCCGATCTCGGCGTCGACCTTGATGACCAGCCCGAGCCGCCAGCCGAAAAGTCCCGGCCCGGGGAATGGCTCGAATACAGCAGGGTCCTGCCCATCCTGGCCGGAGTGCTGACCCTGGGCTGGCTCGTATCCCAGCTGCTGACCCTGCCCATCCTGAGCGTGGTCAGCTCACTGAACGGGTACCTGCTGGTCTTCCTGATGCTGGGGCTGGTGCTGCACGGAACCCCGCGCAAGTTCCTCCAGTCCGTGACCAAGGCCGTACCCGCCACCGCAGGCATTTTGGTCCAGTTCCCGCTCTATGCCGCGATGGCGGCCATCCTGACCAAGGCCACCGGCGCGGGCGGACTCTCGGTCTCAGAGCACCTGGCACACTTCTTCACAAGCATCGGCGGCAACGGGGCGTTCGCGGTCATCATTGCCATCTACACGGCGCTCCTTGGCATGTTCGTGCCCTCCGGCGGCGGAAAGTGGCTGGTGGAGGCGCCGTACGTCATGCAGTCAGCCACCGACGTGAACATGAACCTGGGCTGGACCGTGCAGATCTACAACATGGCCGAGGCCCTGCCCAACCTCATCAACCCGTTCTTCATGCTGCCGCTGCTGGCCGTCCTGGGCCTGCGCGCCAGGGACCTGGTGGGCTTCACGTTCCAGCAGTTCCTGTTCCACCTCCCGGTGGTGCTGCTGCTCGCCTGGCTGCTGGGATGACGTTTGAGTTCGTGCCACCGGTAATACCCAACTGATTAAGCCAAGACCACTAAAGGAGAACCCCATGGGATGGACCAGGGATGAAATGGCTGCGATCGCGGCCGAAGAATTGAACGACGGCGACTACGTGAACCTGGGGATCGGCATCCCCACGCTGGTGGCCAACAACCTGCCCGACGGCGTGCGGGTGGTCCTGCAGAGCGAGAACGGCCTGCTGGGCATGGGTCCGTTTCCGTACGAGGGCGAGGAGGATGCCGACCTCATCAATGCCGGCAAGCAGACCGTGACGGTACTGCCCGGCGGCAGCATCTTCGACTCCGCCACCTCCTTCGGGATGATCCGTGGCGGGCACGTCAAGGTTGCGATCCTGGGGGCCATGCAGGTTTCCGGCAGCGGGGACCTTGCCAACTGGACCATCCCCGGGAAGATGGTCAAAGGCATGGGTGGGGCAATGGACCTCGTGGCCGGGACCCCGCGCGTGGTGGTCCTCACGGAACACAACGCCAAGGACGGAACCGCCAAGATCGTCCGCGAATGCACCCTCCCGCTGACCGGGCTCAGCTGCGTGGACCGGATCATCAGCGACCTTGCGGTCTTTGACCTCGAAAAGACGGGCGACGGCGGGCGGCAGCTCATGCTGACCCGGCTGGCACCGGGGGTCACCGTGGCGGAGATCCGGGAGAAGACCGAAGCCGCATTCGACGTCGCCCCCTCCCTCGACTCAACCCCCACCTTTGAAGGAGCCACAGCATGAGCCTCAAGAATCAGTTCGGCAAGGATGTCCTGCTCACCGGCTGGGGCCACAGCAAGTTCGGCAAGCTGACCGACGAGACCCTGGAATCCCTCATTGTCCAGGTGGCCACGGACGCCATCAGCAGCGCGGGCATTGAACCGGGCCAGATCGACGAAATCTACGTGGGACAGTTCAACTCCGGAATGATGCCGCTGGCGTTTCCCTCCTCCCTGGCCCTGCAGGTTTCCCCCGACCTGGCCAACGTCCCGTCCACCCGCGTCGAGAATGCCTGCGCCTCCGGTTCCGCTGCCTTCCAGCAGGGCGCCAAATCACTGCTGGCAGGAACTGCCAGGAGTGTCCTGGTGATCGGCGCCGAGAAGATGACCCACGCCGGTGCCGACGTCGTGGGGGCCGCGCTGCTCGGGGCGGATTACGACATGGCCGGCAAGCCCTCCACCACCGGTTTCACCGGCCTCTTCGCCGAGGTGGCAAAGCACTATGAGAAGCGCTACGGGCCGGTTTCCGATGTGCTGGGCACGATCGCGGCGAAGAACCACCGCAACGGCATGGACAACCCGTACGCCCAGCTCCGCAAGGACCTCGGCGAGGAGTTCTGCCAGACCGTCTCGGACAAGAACCCGGTGGTGGCCGATCCCCTGCGCCGTACGGACTGTTCCCCTGTCTCCGACGGAGCAGCCGCCGTCGTGCTGTCCGTTTCACCTACCGGTGGCGCCACGGATCCGGTGCGGCTGGCCGGCTTCGGCCAGGCCAACGACTTCTTCCCCACCGAGCGCCGCGACCCCACCGCCTTCGCCGCCACCCGCGCCTCCTGGCAGCGTGCCCTGGCGATGGCCGGCCTGGGGCTGGAAGACCTGGACTTCGCCGAGGTGCACGACTGCTTCACCATCGCCGAACTGCTCATGTACGAGGCCATGGGCCTGACCGAACCCGGCCAGGGCTCCCGCGCCGTAAAGGAAGGCTGGGTCTTCAAGGACGGCAAGCTGCCCATTAACGTCTCTGGCGGCCTGAAAGCCAAGGGCCACCCCGTGGGTGCTACCGGCGTCTCACAGCATGTCATCGCCGCGATGCAGCTCACGGGCACTGCGGGCGCCATGCAGCTGGCCGCTCCGCGCCGCGCTGCGGTGCAGAACATGGGTGGCGTGGGCATCGCCAACTACGTCAGCATCCTCGAGGCCGTTTAGCATCCTGCGGTGGGGTCCGCGGTCGTGGGGCACTTTGGCGCCGCCAGCGGCCGTTCTGGGCAATAACGACGGCGTGTCCGTGCCAAAGTGCCCCACGACGGCAGATGGGGTCCGGGCAGGTTAAGCAGCGCCCCGGATCACCGCCGCGAGCTCCTTGAAACCGAGCCGCTCCGCGTTCTGCAGGGCCGTCCGCCCTTCCGGATCGCGGATGGCCGGGTCTGCCCCGGCTTCCAGGAGGAGCCGCACCACCTCCTGCTGGCGGGGACCGCCGTTGTTGAGCAGCACCGCCTCCTGCATGGCGGTCCACCCCAGGTTGTTCACATGGTTGACGGGGACACCGGCCGCAATGAGTATCCTTACCGTTTCCACGTGCCCGTGCTCGCTGGCGGGGATCAGGGCGGTGCCGCCGTAGCGGTTGGTTGCGGCCACGTCCGCCCCGGCGCCCAGTGTCAGCTGCAGCACCTCATTGAAGCCCTCGGCGCCCGCGTACAGGAACGCCGAATCCTGGATGGAGTCCTTGGCGTTGACGTCCCCTCCGCGGTTGATGAGTTGGGCCACCAAAGGCGCATTGTTGGCTTTCGCGGCAGCAATCAAGTCCTGGTCGAGCTGCGCCTGCTGAGCGGCTGAAAGGGCAGCAGGGGACGTGGCGGGAGCCGCCGTCGGGGAAACGCCGCCACCAGATGGTGCCCCGGTGCCCGGGCCGCCGGGGCTGACAGAGACAACGGATGGCGGAGAGCCCACTTCTTGAGGTTCACCGGGACTGGCCTGGCATCCGGCCAGGAACATGGCCATGCCCATTCCGGTAATGAGCAATGCCCCAGTGCGGTTCCGCCCCATAAGCGCAGCCTACTTTGCAGTTCCGGCGGCGGCGATGGCGTCCGCCCCGGCGGTGGCGCACGCCTCATCCAGGGCGCCGTCGGGCGCTCCACCCACACCGATGCCAGCCACGGAAACGCCGTTGACCTTCAGCGGGACACCGCCCGCCAGGAACAGGGTGCCTGGCAGGTCCGCGATCGAGGGGCCGTTGCCGTTGACGCGCTTGGCCAGCTCGCTGGTGGCGGTGCCGAAGGCTGCGGCGGTGTAGGCCTTTTGCTTGGCGGCCTCAATGGTGTGGGCAGCGGCGTTGTCTCCCCGCAGCAGTGCCTGGACGGTGCCAAAGCGGTCCACGAGTGCAACGGTGACGAACGGCAGTTTGTCCGCCTGGCACTTGGCGAGCGCCGCTGAGACAGCCTGGGCGGAGGCTGTGGCAGAGATGCGGTTCTGCTGCACCACCGTCTCCGGGGCCGGGTGGACATCAACGGCAGGTACGACGGCGGGTGTTTCAGTGCCGCTGACACGGCCAGTACCGGCGTTGGCGGCTGCGGTGGCTCCGGCCGTCACCAGGATTGCCCCGGCTGCTGCGGCGGCGAGTACTTTGTGGGACTTCTTCATGATGCATTCCTTGGGTTGGGTGGTCTTTGTTGCCGGTTTCCATCCTTCAGGGCCGCGGTTGGCGCGGCATCGGGCGTTCGTCTGTCCCTGGCTGGCCCGAAAGGCCAGCCGTATCAGCCAAAAGGCTGAGGGACCGGACGGCCCTGGAGCCCTAGCATGGAAGGCAGTGAATCCCACCATGAGATCCGGACCCCGCATGCCTGGCAGAGATACCACCCCAAGCTCCGGCCCCGCGGCCGCCGTTGCCGCCGGCGGCAACACCACGGGGCCCCGTCCGGCACCGCCCACCCCAAAGGAACGCCTGGGAAGCATCGAGGCCGCAGTCCATCTCGGCTTTGCAGTGCTCCTGGTGGCATCGGTGGTGCGGTACGTCATGAGGCACTCCCCGGCGGACAACCTTGTGGTCCTGGGACTCGCCGCCGCCGCCTGCCTGCTCTACGCCGTCGTGGCCCTGCTCCCGCTGCGGGACCGGCACCCCGCCCCGTGGATGGTTGCGCTGGTGGCAGTCTGGGCGGTCCTGGTGGTGGCAGCACCGAGCTTCGCGTGGTGTTCCTTCGCCCTTTTCTTCCTGTGCAGGAGTGTGCTGCGCGGTGCCGCGTCCTACGTCCTGGCGGGTGCCATCACCCTGGCAACCGCGGCCGGACTGTTTCGGCTGGGCAACGGCACAGACGTCGCCATGCTGCTGGGACCTGTGGCAGTAGGCGTGATGCTGACGCTTATCTACGACCGGATACAGCACGACGCCGAGGAGCAGCGCCGCCTGCACGCGGAGGTTTCGCTTGCCCAGGGCCAGCTGGCGGCGAGTGAACGCCGTGCCGGCACCATTGCCGAACGGGAGCGGGTGTCCCGTGAAATCCACGACACCGTCACCCAGGGGCTCGCCAGCAGCCTGCTCCTACTGGAAGCTGCGGGCCGTGCATGGCCAGGCGCGGCAGCGCAGGAGGATCTTCACCAGGCCACCCGCCTGCTGCGCACCAACCTGGCGGAAACCCGGAGCCTGGTCCACGAGCTTGCCTCCCCCGGACTGGAATCGACCCCGTTGCCGGAGGCGCTGCTGCTTGCCGCCAGGCAGTACGTGCCAGGAGCCACCCTCACGGTGACGGGCAGGCCGGGGCCGGTCCCGCCGGAGGTCCGGCACGCCCTGCTGCGGGTGGCGCAGAGCGCGGCCGCCAACATCGCGCTGCATGCTTCAGCAACAGTTGCCGCCCTGACGGTGGGCTTCCTGCCGGACGCCGTCACCTTGGACATTTACGACGACGGTACCGGCTTTGACCCCGCGGCGGCAGCTCCGCCGTCGAGCGCCGGAGGGTACGGCCTGCGGGCCATGCGGCAGCGGGTGGAGCAGCTGGGTGGCGTTTTCTCGGTGCAAAGCGCTCCCGGCGAAGGGACCATCGTGGCCGCGCAATTGCCGTTGGAGGGCGGTAAATGAGCAGCATCACGGTCCTGCTGGTGGATGACCACCTGGTGGTTCGGAGCGGCCTGCGCGCGTTGCTGGGAACCCAGCCTGATATGGAAGTCGTAGCCGAGGCATCCTCCGGCGGGGAGGCGTTGGAGCTGGTGCGCGCGCACTCCCCGGCGGTGGTGGTGATGGACCTTGCCATGGGCCCGGGCATGGATGGAATCGAAGCCATCAGGCGGATCCGGGACGTCAACAGCCGGCAGGCGATCCTGGTTTTCACCACCTACGACTCGGATGCCGATATTGTCCGGGCAGTGGACTCCGGGGCCATGGGCTACCTCTTGAAGGATGCCGCCCCGGAGGAGATTTTTGCCGCCATCCGGGGCGCGGTGCAGGGCAGGAGCGTGATGAGCCCGCCGGTGGCCTCCCGGTTGTTCCAGCAGCTGCGCAACCCGGACGAGGTGCTCACGCCCCGGGAGGCCGAACTGCTCAGCCTGCTCACCGAGGGCCTGAGTAACCGCGAACTCGGGCGGCGGCTCTTTATCTCAGAGGCCACCGTCAAAACCCACCTGGCACACATCTACGCCAAGCTCGGAGTGGACACCCGGGCGGCCGCAATTGCCACCGCAATCCGGCGTGAGGGGATGCGGTAACAGCGCTTTATGGCCAATACCCTTGCACCATGGCCCCGCGCCCCGTACGTTGGGGACTGCGGGGGACGTTCTCCGCACACTCCGGGATGATTCCCGGAGAGAGAATCAGAGTCACATGAAGGAATGCAGCCATGGCAACAGGCACAGTTAAATGGTTCAACGCCGAAAAGGGTTTTGGCTTCATTGCCCCCGATGACGGGTCCGCTGACGTTTTCGCCCACTACTCGGCAATCGCCTCCAGCGGATACCGCTCCCTGGACGAGAACCAGAAGGTCGAATTCGATGTGACCCAGGGCCCCAAGGGTCCGCAGGCAGAGAACATCCGCCCGCTCTAAGTCTTCGGCGGCCTCCGGCAACTGCCGGGACCCCATCCAGCGGCCCCTCCACCCCAGGTGGAGGGGCCGCTGTTTTGTGCGCATCTGTTTTGAGGGCCGCTGATTTTATGGGTCAGCGCACCTCGGTTCTGCTTTTGGGATAATTGATCCATGACCGGACAGGACCAGGACAGGGATCCTTGGGACGAGTTTGACGCCCTCGGACCCGCGGCGCCGGACCGCGTGCCGGGCCAACCCGGCGGGGAGCCGCACGGTTTTGGCTTCCGTACCGGGGTACGCAGCGCCAAGGTGGCCGTCGGTTTTGCCGTTTACGCGCTGGCGCTGGGAACCATTTTGGCCCTGACAGGATGCATCGTCTTCATCAGCCGGCAGCAATGGCTGCTGACCGGCCTCATGCTGGTGTTTGAGGCGGTCTTCGTTTTCGCTTTCACGCGGTTGGTGGCCCAG
The DNA here is from genome assembly GCF_006715225.1 of Arthrobacter sp. SLBN-112. NCBI lineage: Bacteria > Bacillati > Actinomycetota > Actinomycetes > Micrococcales > Micrococcaceae > Arthrobacter > Arthrobacter sp. SLBN-112. The sequence continues at coordinate 1,644,782 of NZ_VFMU01000001.1, read as the reverse complement.
GCACGGCGCCGCTCTCCGCGCGGGCGTCAGGCCCGCTGACAGCCCGACGCCCTGACCTTGACCTTGACGCGGCGTCAAACCCTAGGCTCGGTGCATGGAAGAAATCCCCGCAACGGGCGGACGGGACTGGTCCATCCAGGACGTCGCCAGGATTGCCGGCACCACCAGCCGCACGCTGCGCCACTATGACGACATTGGACTGCTGAAGCCCAGCCGGGTGGGCAGCAACGGTTACCGCTATTACGACAGCGCCGCCCTCCTTCAGCTCCAGCGCATTCTCTTGCTGCGGGAGCTGGGACTGGGCCTGCCGGCCATCGCGGAGGTCTTCCACCGGCACACCGATCCGGTCATCGAGCTCACCCGCCATCTCGAGTGGCTTGGCCAGGAGCAGCAGCGGCTGGCACGGCAGATTCGGTCGGTGCGGCAAACAATCGAAACAGTAAGGGCAGGAGGCCAGCTGATGGCAGGGGACATGTTCGAGGGCTTCGATCACACCCAGTACAAGGATGAGGTGGAGCAACGGTGGGGCAAGGACGCCTACGCGACATCCGACGCGTGGTGGCGCGGCATGCCGGCGGACGAAAAGCGGGAATGGAAGTCCAGGGTGGAGGCTCTTGGCCGGGACTGGCAGGCTGCAGCCCGCTCCCGAGTTGCTGCGGACGGTCCGGAAGCGCGGGAGCTGGCAGCCCGGCACGTCGAGTGGCTGAAGTCCATCCCCGGTACCCCCGCAGCCGACGATGGCGGCAACACCAAGGCATATGTGCTGGGGCTGGCGGACATGTACGTGGAAGACCCGCGCTTCGCCGCCAATTACGGCGGGGTGGAAGGGGCTGGCTTCGTCCGGGCGGCGCTTCGCAGTTTCGCCGAGAAGTTCCTTTAAGGCGACGGCAGCGTCAGTGTCAGCGGCTGCGCTTCCACAACACGGCGGCGGCCCCGGCGGCCGCCGTGGCAGCAACCATCCTGCGCCGCCCCGTCCGCCGTCCGCCGTGCCAGCCACCGCTGACCGCGGCCTTGCGGGTATGGCCCGATGGCTCATAGAGGGTGCCCGTTGAGGCCGCCACCGACTTCTTCCGGGACAGATGGGTCTTCTCCACCTGCACGGCCATGGCCGCTTCCACTTTGGCGGGCGTGACCTTGTGCTGGAGGACCAGCAGCCGGCCGGCAGGGCCCACCACGGCTTCGCGGCGTGGCTTTGCCGCCAGGCTGACGATGGTTCGGGCCACCCGTTCCGGGGTGTAGACCGGCGGCATGGCCACCACTTTCCGTCCCGTGTAGTTGGCGGCGTGCTGGAAGAAGGGAGTGTCAATGGCCGCGGGCAACACGGTGCAGACCTTCACCTTTCGGATGCCGTCCAGTTGCAGCTCCGAACGGATGCTCACGCTGAGGGCACGGACCGCAGCCTTGGACATGGAGTAGGCCGCGGTATAGGGCTGGGAGACCTCGCCCACTATGGACCCGACGTTGACCAGGACTCCGGAACCCTGGGCCCGGAACCGCGGCAGGGCAGCCCGTGCACCATTGACGTATCCACCGATGTTCACGTCCAGGACGCGCCGGAGGTCCGCCAGGGGAACGTCAGTGATCCGGCCGAAGAGGCCGATGGCGGCGTTGTTCACCCATACGTCGAGGTGCCCGAACTCCTCCACTGCACTGGCCGCCAGCGCGTCCACGCTGTCGGCGTCTGTCACATCGGCAGGAACCGCGACCGCCTTGCCGCCCCGCTTCCGGACCTCGTGGGCCAGGCTTTCCAAGGCACCGGCGCTGCGCGCGGCAAGGACCAGGCGGGCACCTTTGTCCGCGAATTCGAGCGCCGTGGCACGGCCGATGCCGCTTGATGCTCCGGTGATGACCACCACTGCCTTCTTGACCCGCATGCCGCCTCCGTCCCGCGCTCCGTGGGGCGCCAACAAAAACACTAAGTAGGCTTACCAGTGCGATCGTATCGGGAGGTGAGCTGCGGGACAAGGTTCCGGTGGCCCGGTTTCCTGCGCGAAAAGCTTGCTGTGGCGGGGACTGGACGGTTGGTAGTCAGCGGCTGGCGCCGGCCCGGTCAGCCTTGGCCCGCTTGGCCCGCCTGGTCCGGCGGATGACGAGCAACACCACGGCAACGGCCAGTGCAGCGTAGACGGCGTAGTTCAGGAACCGGGAGTACTCCTCGATGAGCCGGTACTGGGTGCCCAGGAGGTAACCCAGGCCGATGAGGGCACCATTCCACAGCCCGCTCCCGGCAAGCGTGAAGAGGCTGAAGGTGGCCAGGGGCATGGCAGCCGCCCCGGCCGGCAGCGAAATGAGGCTGCGGACGCCGGGCAACAGGCGGCCAAAGAAGATGGATGACCTGCCGTGGCGGCGGAACCAGCCTGCCGCGTGCTCAAAGTCTTCGCGGTCAACCAAGGGCAGTTTGGACAACCACCGGATGGACCGTTCGAGCCCCAGTTTGGCGCCGAGCCAATAGAGCAGCAGCGCGCCCAGGTATGCGCCGAGGGTGCTGGTGGCGAAGACGAGGAAGAGGTTCAGGGAGCCCTGTTTGGCGAGGTAGCCCGCCAAGGGCAGGATCACCTCGCTGGGGATGGGAGGCACCACCGTTTCGGCAAGCGTGAAGCCGCCTACGCCCCACTCACCGAGGGTGTCGATGGCTCTCGCGGCAAAACCGACGATTCCAGTGAGCCCCTCGGTGGGGGTGGCTGCACCGGTCATGTTTGTCCACATACGTCCATCCCGTCCCCCTGCATGCCTTGGCCGCGCGGCGGCCCGTCTTCTCTACCTTACGGGGCCGCCCCAGACGTGCCATGCCGGTCACGGCCGCCGGACAGGCCGCCGGACGCGCACCGGCAATGGCACCCGGATCACCGGTGCTTGAATTCCGGCTGGCGCTTCCCCGTGAACGCCGCCATGCCTTCCTTCTGGTCCTCGGTGGCGAACAGGGAGTGGAAGAGCCGCCGTTCGAACAGCACCCCCTGGGCCAGCCCGGTTTCGAAGGCGGCGTTTACCGCCTCTTTCGCGGCCATGGCGACCGGTTTGGACTTGGACGCGATCACTTCTGCGGCCTTGATGGCCTCATTCACCACATCCCCGGCCGGAACCACCCGGGACACCAATCCGCACCGGTCCGCTTCCTCGGCATCGATGAACCTGCCGGTCAGGATCAGATCCATCGCTTTTGCCTTGCCTATTGCACGGGTGAGCCGCTGCGAGCCGCCCATGCCGGGAAGCACGCCAAGGTTAATCTCCGGCTGCCCGAATTTGGCGTTGTCTCCGGCGATGATGAGGTCGCACATCATGGCCAGTTCGCAGCCGCCGCCCAGGGCAAACCCGGACACCGCCGCGATGGTGGGAATCCGCAGCCGCGTGAAGTCCTCCCAGCCCCGGAACCAGTCCGCCGTGTACATGTCCATGTAGCCCTGGTCCGCCATCTCCTTGATGTCGGCTCCCGCTGCGAAGGCCTTGCCGGAGCCGGTGATCACCACGGCCCCGATTCCGGGATCGGAATCCATGGCGGTAACGGCTGCGACAAGCTCCTCCATGGTGGCCTTGTTCAGCGCGTTTAACGCGGAGGGCCTGTTGAGGGTCACCAGCCCTACCCTGCCCTGCTGCTCCACCAGGATGTTGGCGTACTCCGTCATTCGGGGCTCCCGTCGTCGTGTGCTGTTGTGGTGCGGCTCCGGGCCGGCAACTGGGTGCCGGCGCGCTCCCCCGGCGGGTCCCCGCCGTCGTGCTGTCCATGGGCATGCCGGCTGGATGAGTCGCGGATGTCCGTGATGATGGCCGAGAAGTCGCGGCCGGCGCCGCCTTCCGCGGCAAACCTATCGTAGATGCGGGCGGCGAGCGCTCCCATCTCTCCCGCCACCCCCGTGCTGTCCAGGGCGTTGACGGCGAGATTGAGGTCCTTGGCCATGAGCGCTGCGGCGAAGCCTGGCCGGTAGTCCCGGTTGGCGGGGCTGGTGGGAACCGGTCCGGGCACCGGGCAGTTGGTGGTCAGCGCCCAGCACTGGCCGGAGGCAGCGGATGCGACGTCGAACAGGGCCTGGTGGGTCAGGCCCAGCTCTTCGCCGAGCACGAAAGCCTCGCTGACCGCGATCATGGAGACGCCCAGGATGAGGTTGTTGCAGATCTTGGCAGCCTGGCCGGCTCCATGTCCGCCGCAATGCACCACCCGCTTGCCCATGACCTCCAGGAGCGGCAACACAGCCTCGAAATCAGCCGCCTCGCCGCCGGCCATGAACGTCAGCGTGCCCGCTTCGGCCCCCACCACGCCACCGGAAACGGGGGCGTCAACGGAACGGTGGCCCGCCTCGATGGCCAGCCGGGCGGCTTCCCGGGCCTCGTCCACATTGATGGTGGAGCAGTCCAGGAACATCGTTCCCGGGGGCGCCGCGGCCAGCAGTCCGGGCCCGTGGGGGCCGCCCAGGTAGGCATCCAGGACGTGGCGGCCGCTGGGAAACATGGTGAGGACCACGTCGGCACCGTCCACCGCATCCAGGGCGCTCCCTGCCACCGGAATACCCTGGGCGCGGGCCGTTTGGAGGGCTTCGGGCACCACATCAAAACCAGCCACCCGGTAACCGGCGCGGTCCAGGTTCAGGGCCATGGGACCGCCCATGTGTCCAAGGCCCAGGAAGGCCACACTGCTCTTTTCAGGCATGGTCGGCCTCCTTTACCGGCACGTCAGGCCGGGAGCCCAGTTCAGGCAGGGAGTGGGGTCCAGCCTGTGGGCGCAAATCCAGTTCCCCGCCGTCCAGGGGCTGGAAGAACCTGTCCACCTGCCCGGGAAGCACCTCTGCCAGGGTGGCAGGTTTCCATTGCGGGTTCCTGTCTTTGTCCACCACCTGGGCGCGGATTCCTTCGCGGAAATCAGTACCGGCCAGGAAACGGATCCCTGCCCGGTACTCCTGGGCCAGGGTTTCATCCAGGGTCAGGGCCGCGGCGCGGCGCAGGGACGCCAGGGTGACCTTGACCGAGGTGGGCGACTTGGCTTCGATCGCGGCAGCGGCTTCAAGGGCTTCCTGCTGCCCCGGCCCCGTCCAGGACCGGAGCCGGGCGACGATTTCCCCTGCGTCGTCCGAGGCGTAGCAGGCATCGATCCAGTCCCGCTGCCCGGCCAGCACCGAGGCGGGGGGCTCTTCGGCAAAGCGGCCGACGGCGGCGTCCGGACTTTCATGCTCCAGCGCAGCCATGAGGCGGGGCAGCGCGTCCGACGGGACGTAACGGTCTGCAAGGCCCAGGAACAAGGCATCCCCCGCCCCCAAGTGTGCTCCTGTCAGGGCCGCATGGGTTCCAGATTCGCCTGGTGCACGGGCAAGCAGGAAGGTCCCGCCCACGTCGGGCGCAAAGCCAATGGTGGTTTCTGGCATCCCCATCCTGGTCCGCTCTGTGACCACGCGGACGTTCCCGTGCGCCGAAATCCCAACCCCGCCGCCCAGGACCAGCCCGTCCATGAGGGCCACGTACGGCTTGGGGTACCGGGCAATCAGCGAGTTCACGCAGTATTCGGTCTGCCAGAAATCGGCCGTTCCGTTTCCGCCGTGCAGCATGTCCCGGTAGATGGCCACGATGTCTCCGCCCGCGCACAGGCCACGCTCCCCGGCGCCCTGCATCAGGACGGCAGCCACGTCGTCGTCCCCTGCCCATGCGGTGAGCTGCCGCAGGAGCAGGTCCACCATTCCAGCGGTGAGTGCGTTGACGGCGCGCGGCCGGTTGAGGGTGATCACGCCCAGCCCGCCGCGGCGTTCAAAAAGTACGTCCGCACCTTTCCCTGCCGCGCTGTCCGTTGTGCTGTCCTTGGCTTCGGTCATCGGCGGGGTGCTCCTTCGCATGGTGGCCGGATGCGTGATCCAGGTCATTCTGTTGCGAATATACCCGCCCGTTCCTGCCGGGAACCAACCGCGGCGGATCGTGGGCGCCGGCGCGTCCAGGCTTTACCCGGCGTGCGGCCGCCAAGGTAAGTTAGGAACCGTGAAGATAGCTACCTGGAATGTGAATTCGCTCCGTGCCCGCGCCGACCGCGTTGAAGCCTGGCTCCAGCGCAGCGACTGCGACGTCCTGGCCATCCAGGAGACCAAGTGCAAGGACGACAACTTCCCGTGGGAGCTCTTTGAACGGATGGGCTACGAGGTGGCCCACTTCGGGGTGAACCAGTGGAACGGCGTCGCCATCGCCTCCCGCGTGGGGCTTGAGGACGTGGAGCGGACATTCCTTGACCAGCCTTCCTTCGGCAAGGCCGGCAAGGATCCCGTGCAGGAAGCCCGGGCCATGGCTGCCACCTGCGGCGGCGTCCGCATCTGGAGCCTCTATGTCCCCAACGGCCGATCCCTTGACGACGAACACATGCCGTACAAGCTCAAGTGGCTGGAAAGCCTCAAGACGCACGCCCAGTCGCTGGTCACGGACAACCCGCAGGCGCAGGTGGCGTTGATGGGCGACTGGAACATCGCCCCCTTCGACGATGACGTTTGGGACATTGACCTGTTCATCAGGAACCGGGCCACGCACGTCAGCCCGCCCGAGCGCGAGGCGTTCCACGCCTTCGAAGCAGCCGGCTACACCGATGTGGTGCGCCCCTACACCCCCGGCCCCGGCGTCTACACCTACTGGGACTACACACAGCTGCGGTTCCCCAAGAAGGAAGGCATGCGGATCGACTTCATCCTGGCCTCCCCGGCCCTTGCCGCACGCGTCACCGGCGCCTCGATCGACCGCGAGGAACGCAAGGGCAAGGGCGCCTCAGACCACGCTCCCGTACTGGTGGAACTGGCGGACTGATGACTGCAACCTGGACCCATTCAAGGAGACCGTAATGACGGGAAACCTCTACCGGGGCCAGGCCGGCCTGCCTTTTTCCTCAACCCTGCGCGTCTACGAACCCCTGGAAGCCTTCCCGGAGGAACAACGCCCGGCCATCCAGGCGGCCGGGGCGCAGGCCGTGTCGCGTGCCGCCGTCGAAAACGCTGAACTGCTGGCCTCGCTGGGGCGCATCACCCGCTCCGGCGGCGACCCCTTCCCCACGGGGCGCACGGACCTCATGCGCGTCACCACCGCGCCGGCCCCGGATGACGGAACGTCCGACGACGGTGCTGGCGCGGACACCGAGCCCGTCCTCCTGTACTGCCCCAGCCAGCTGGTCCTGCGCGCCGGGCTGGCGGCCAACGCCCTGATGGAGGGAATCCACGGCCCGCTGGCCGAGCTGCTGATCCCCGAGGAGCAGCGTGACCGGCACCAGGAGCGGATTGACCAAGTGAAGGCCCGGGACGGATCCATCCGGGTGCACACCAGGGCGTCCACCTGGGGAATCCCGTTCAGCTGGTTCTCACTGTTCATGGAATCGGACCGCAAGGATGTGGTTGAAGCCGCGGGACGCATCCTCACCGTGCGGGTCTGGGCATCCATCACCGATGCCCTGGAGCGGGCCCGCTACGCGGTGGCCAACCTGGCACTCGCCGCCCCGGACCTGGACATGCTTGATGACCTGGCGCAGCTGACGGAGTGGCTTGAGCAGTTCCACGTGAACTCCATGGTGGAACTGGACTACGGGGCCGTGGCGGACAAGGTCTACCCTGACGAATCGCCCATGGATATCCGGCTGGGCATCGAGTGCCTCGCGGAGGGTGACATGACCGGGGCCGCGGCGGCCTACCGCCGGCTCGCCTCCCGCTGGATCCCCATCCGGCAACTGGCCCGCGCGTCCTGACCCGTCGTCAGTTCCGGGCGCTTCAGTTCTTTGGGCGTGCGGTGGTGCGCCGGATGATCAGCTCGTGGGGCGCGACGGCGGAATGGACAGCTCCGGTCTCACCGTCCAGTTCGTCAAGCAGCATCTTGGTGGCCAGCTCGGCCTGCTCGTCGGGACGTTGCCCAACTGTGGTCAGGCCCATGGCGTCGGCGAAGTCGTGGTTGTCGATGCCCACCACTGACAGTTCGCCGGGCACGTTCACGCCGACCCGGTTGGCCTCGAAGATGACGCCCATGGCCATCTCGTCCGAGGCGCAGAAGATTGCCGTGGGCTTTTGGCCGGGACGGGACCACAGGCGGCGGAAGGCCTCCTGGCCGCTGCGGACGGTGAAGTCCCCCCATTCGTCCCATTCCGGCCTGGTGGGCAGCCCGGCTGCTGCCATCACGTCCTTGAACGCCAGGATGCGCACCCGGGGGACGTCGAAGTTCAGGTCGGTCTCGTCGTCGCCATGCAGCAGGGCGATGTCCCGGTGGCCCAGGTCGATCAGGTGCCGGACCGCGGTGGAGGCAGCGGCGTAATCGTCAATGCCGATGTAGGGGCATTCCTCAACGTGGCCGCCAACAACAACCAGCGGGATGTCAATCTTCTGCAGGTGCTCAATCTCTTCGTGGCTGAGCGCCATACACAACACCAGCAGGGCGTCGATCTGTTTGTAGACCATGGTCTTGCTGAAGAGCCGCTCACGGTTGCTGCCGTGGCCACCCAGATTGAAGAGGGAAAGGTTGTAATGCCGGGCGTGCAACTCGCGGTCGGCGCCCTCAATGGCTTTGGAGAAGAACCAGCGGCTCACGAACGGAGCCAGGACACCGATGGTCTTGGTCCGGCCCGTGGCCAGGCCGGAGGCGGAGGAAGAGGCGACGTAGCCCAGGTTCCCGGCCACCTCCAGGATCTTTTCCCGGGTTGCCGGCGAGACCCGTGGCAATCCTCGGACGGCCCGGGAAACAGTGGCCGTTGAGACTCCGGCGGCTGCCGCCACGTCCTCGATGCTGACGCCATTATGGCCGCCCCGCTGGGACCTTTCCGTTGTCCGTGCCACAGTGTCCCCTCTTTAACTCCTTTTCGGCGTAGGGCCGAATAGCCCTGCGTTTACCTCCGGCCATGAATCTTCCCACTCTGCGGCCAGGCAGTGATAACCCGGGCAAGGATGACAGCAGCGTGGAGCCGCCGCCGTCCGCCCTATCTGCGGGCGGGAAGTTTTCGGCGCAGCCGAATCATTCCGTACAGCGCCAGCAGAGTTGCCAAAAGGCCCAGGGCCCAGCCGAGGGCGGGTTGGGCCGTGACTTCCATCCACACGGTGACCACCAGAAGGACCAGTGCCCAAAACGCAAGGAAGCCGATGATGATGTCGAAGTCCTCACCCGAGCGGACCAGCTTGCTGCGGTTTCCCGCCCCCGTTGTGCGGGGGCGGGAACCGTTGTGTGTCACTTGACTGCACCAGCCGTCAGGCCGGCGACAATCTTGCGCTGGAACACCAGCACCAGGATCACCAGCGGGATGGTGACGATGGTGCCCGCGGCCATGATGGCCGTGTACGGGATCTGGTTGGGCTGGGCACCTGCGAAGTTGGCAATGGCCACCGTCACCGGCTGGGTTGCGTCGCTGGACAGCTGGCTGGCGATCAGGAACTCATTCCACGAGGAAATGAAGGCCAGGATGGCCGTGGTGAAGATCGCCGGTGCTGCCAGGGGCATGATGACCTTGCGGAAGGCCTGGCCCTGGGTGCAGCCGTCAACGCGCGCCGATTCCTCCAGCTCCCACGGCATTTCCCGGAAGAACGAGGTCATGGTGTAGACCGTCAGCGGGAGGACGAAGGAGATGTTGGGGATGATCAGCGCCTGGTAGCTGCCCATCCAGCCGATGTTGGTGAACAGCTGGAAGAGGGGGGTGATCAGGGCGACGCCGGGGAACATGGAGGCTCCCAGGATGAAGCCGAGCACCAGGAACTTGCCCCGGAAGTTCAGCCGGGCCAGGGCGTAGGCCGCAAATACGCCGATCAGCAGCGAGATGGCGGTAACCACCCCGCCGATGAAAACACTGTTCAGCAGTGCCTGGCCGAACCTGTTGCCGAAGGACGTATCAAAGGCTGTATTGAAGTTGTCCAGGGTTACATGGGTGGGCAGGATCGACGTGTCGTAGGTGAAGCCCACCTCACGGAAAGCCGTGACTACCATCCAGTACGCCGGCGCCAGGCACCAGATCAGGATGACAGCGGCGCTGATGTAGGTGCGCCCCTGCGCCCACTTCTCGCGGTTTTGCGCAGCTTTGCGGCCCTTGTCCTGCCGTGCCCGCAGGGCAGAGGCGTCTGCTGTTGCCGTGGTCATTTCTTCCCCTTTCCGGTGGCGCCGCTCTGCTCAACCACGTTGGCGCCGAGGAAGCGGACGAAGATGAAGGCGACGAGGAAGATGATGATGAAGGTGATGGTGGACAGCGCGGCGGCCGAGTTGAACCCTTGCCTGATCTGGTTAATCACCAGGATGGACAAGGTGGTGGTGTTGTTCGCGCCGCCGGTCAGGATGTAGGGCAGGTCGAACATGCGCAGTGCATCCAGGGTACGGAACAGGATTGCCACCATCAGCGCCGGCTTGACCAGCGGCAGGGTGATCAGGCGGAACCGCTGCCAGGCACTGGTGCCGTCAACTTTCGCTGCTTCGTAGACTTCGGCCGGGATCATCTGCAGGCCGGCCAGAATCAGCAGTGCCATGAACGGCGTGGTCTTCCAGACGTCCGCGATGATGACAGCCCATTTGGCAGGCCACTCACTGCCCGTCCACAGGATGGTGGTGTTGAACAGCTTGTTGGCAATGCCTTCGAAGGCGAAGATAAAGAACCACAGCTTGGCCGTCACGGCCGTGGGGATGGCCCAGGGCACCAGCACGGCGGCACGGACCAGGCTGCGTCCACGGAACGTGCGGGCCATGATCATGGCCATCCAGAAGCCCAGGACGGTCTCCAGCGTTACCGTCACGATCGTGAAGAAGAACGTGGTGGCGGTGGCGGACCAGAACTGGCCGCCCAGTGTGCCCGGCGGGCAGGCTACGGTTCCGCCGCCCGGCGCCGAGCACTGCTGCGCCAGCCAGTTCACGTAGTTCTGAATGCCGGCGGAGCCGCCTGCCGTGAAGAGGCCGGTGGCGGGATCCAGGCCGGCGTCCTTTTGGAAGGACATGACGATGGCGCTGATGATGGGGTAAATGATCACTACGCCCAGCGCGACGATGGTGGGGGCCAGGAGCCAGGATGCCCACCGGCCCTGGCTTGCAATCCTGTTGTCCTCCCCTACGCCCTTGGGCGCGTGATGGACGGGGGTACCGCCCGACGCCGGCTTCTTGACCGGCGTCGGGCCTAGTTCGGTTGCCATGGCAGAACTACTGTCCCGCACCAGCGGATTCGATGGACTTCTGCATATCAGTAAGCGCGCTTTCCACTGACTTTTCTCCCTTGATGGCGGGGTATGCGTTCTCTTGGATTGCCTTGGTGACCGCCGGGTAGAACGGCGTCACGGGACGCGGTACGGCGTTCTGGATCGAGGTCTGGAGAACAGACAGATAAGGCAGCTTGGCCACGAGTGCCTGGTCTTCGTACAGGGACGTCAGGATCGGAGCCAGCGAGGCCTGGTTCGCAAAGAACTTCTGGTTTTCCTCGGTCTCGATGAACTTGATGAAATCCAAGGCCGTGGCCTTGTTCTTGGAATACACGCTGATGGCTGCGTTGTGTCCGCCAAGGGCGGAAGCCCCGGGGCCATCCTTGCCCGGCAGGGGCGCCATGCCGAACTTGTCCTTGACCGCAGAAGAGCCTTCAGTGCTCATCAGGCTGTAGACGTAGGGCCAGTTGCGCAGGAACAGCAGCTTGCCGCTCTGGAAAGCCTGGCGGCTGTCCTCTTCCTTGAAGGTGATGGCTTCCTTCGGGATGTTGCCGTCCGCGTATGCCTTGGCCAGGTTCTCCAGGCCGGCCTTGGCTTCCGGCGTGTTCAGGTTCGGCTTGCCGTCCTTGCCCAGGACGGAACCGCCGGCAGAGTTGATGGCCTCGGAAGCGTTCACCGTGAGGCCCTCATACTTGCTGTACTGCCCGGCATAGCAGCCGATGCTGTTCTGCTTGGCGATGGAGCACATTCCCATCATCTCGTCCCAGGTCTTGGGCGGTTCGGGGACCAGGTCCTTGCGGTAGAAGAGGATGCCACCGTCGGAATCCTTGGGCGCAGCGTAGAGCGTGCCCTTATAGGATGCGGCTTCCACCGGTGCCTTAAGCATCTTGGAAGTGTCGATGGCCATCTTGTCCTTCAGCGGCTGCAGCCACCCCTTGGCCGCAAACTCTGCCGTCCACACAACGTCGACGCTGACCACGTCATAGTCGGACTGCTTGGCCTGGAAGTGCTGGACGAGGTCGTCGTGCTGCTGGTCTGCCTGGTCGGTCTGCTCTTTGAACGTGACCTTTTCATCCGGGTGCGCCGCGTTCCACTTCTCAATGAAGGGGCGCACAACATTGTTGTTGTCCTTGCCCTGGACATAGGTGATGGGGCCGCGGCCGTCGAGGTTGGCGTCAGCGTCGCTGCCTCCCCCGCCCGTGGTGCCCCCTCCACCTCCGCCGCCGCAGGCGGACAACGTAAGGGCCAGAATGCCGGCAGTGGCAGCCGGAAGCAGGAATCTCGGGGTTTTCATTAGCTTGAAGCTCCTCGCTGAGTGACAAGTAAGTCGACAGTGCGCTTGCTAGGTGAGGTTGATGTGGTGACCATCACACTAGTAAGGTTGCTGTCGGGAATGCAAGCGTTTACATCAAAAAGTTATCAGAGGGGAACCAAATGCCCTACACATCCGTTCCGGCGCCCCGCCCAACACCATCAGCCTGGTGGGCAGACGCCGTGGTCTACCAGATCTACCCCCGGTCCTTCGCCGACGGCAACGGTGATGGAATGGGCGACCTGCGCGGCGTCCGGGAGCGGCTGCCCTATCTTCAAGGGCTGGGCGTGGATGCCATCTGGCTGTCCCCGTTCTACAAGTCGCCGCAGGCCGACGGCGGCTACGACGTTGCGGACTACCGGCAGGTGGACCCGCTTTTCGGTTCGCTGGCGGACTTCGACGCCATGCTGCAGGAAGCTCACCGCCGCGGGCTGAAGGTCATAGTGGACCTGGTTCCCAACCATACCTCGGACGAGCATGACTGGTTCCGGGAAGCGCTGGCGGCAGCGCCGGGGAGTCCTGAACGCGGCCGCTACATCTTCCGCGACGGCAAGGATGAGGTGCCGGGATCCGGGGACGGCAGGCAGGCGCCCAACAACTGGAAATCCATTTTTGGCGGGCCGGCCTGGAGCCGCGTGACCGAGGCGGACGGATCTCCCGGCCAGTGGTACCTGCACCTCTTTGACACCAAGCAGCCGGACCTGAACTGGGAGAACCCGGAAGTGCACGAGGAAATGCGTTCGGTACTGCGCTTCTGGCTGGACCGCGGCGCGGACGGCTTCCGTGTGGATGTTGCCCACGGTCTGGTCAAGGAAGCAGGACTTCCGGACTGGGAGGGGGCAGCTGCGATGGTGGAAGGGACCTCCGCCCCGCGCCGGGAGAGCCACCTGCCCGGTGATGCACCCCACGCCCACACCGATGCCGAGGAACCGCACCGGGCTGTGTCCCCGATGTATCCGCCGTCACCCTTCTTCGACCAGGACGGCGTCCATGCCATCTACCGCGACTGGAACCGGGTCCTGGCCGAATTTGGCGGGGACCGGATGATGGTGGCCGAGGCCTGGGTGGAACCGGCCGAGCGGCTGGCCAGGTACGTCCGGCCCGATGAGATGCAGCAGGCGTTCAACTTCGATTTCCTGCTGGCCGGCTGGGACGCCGAACGCATGGCTGAGGCCATCGACGCATCCCTGGCAGCGGCAGCATCCGTGGGGGCGCCCTGCACCTGGGTCCTCAGCAACCACGACACAGTCCGGCACAGCACGCGGTTTGGGCTCAAGGATCCCACCATGTTCCCCAAGGGCATTGGCGCTGGCGACGAACAGCCCGATCCAGCCCTGGGCCTTGCGCGGGCACGGGCCGCCACGCTGGTTGCGCTGGCGCTTCCGGGGTCGGCCTACCTTTACCAGGGCGAGGAACTGGGTCTTCCGGAGCACACCACCCTTCCCGACTCAGCCAGGCAGGACCCAACCTTCTTCCGCACCCAGGGTGCCGAGATCGGCCGGGACGGCTGCCGCGTCCCGCTGCCGTGGGCTGCGGACCAGCCCGGTTTCGGTTTCTCTGGAGATCTATCCGGGGACGTTCCCGCACCGTGGCTCCCCCAGCCGGAAAGCTTCGGTCCCCTGGCCGCCGACCAGCAGGACGGCGAGGAGGGCTCAACGCTGGAGCTATACCGGGCCGCCCTTGCCTTCAGGTCAGCCCGGCAGCTGGGCACGGGCAGCGTGGAGTGGACTGATGAGCACGCGCCGGACAGCGGTCTGCTGGCGTTCCGGAACGGCCAGGTGGTGGTGCTGTCCAATTTGGGCTTCGCCTCGGCCCCCGTGCCGGAAGGTTACGCCGTGGTGCTGTCCAGCGGTCCTGAACCGGCCGAAGACTGGGCCGGAATGCGGGAGGTTCCCGTGGACTGCACCGTGTACCTGCAGAGGGTGTAGCGGCAGAAGACTTCAGCGGACCCGCTCGGCATGGCCGAAGCGGGTCCGCGCCCCGGCCCCGATGTGGATGAGGACGGGGATCTCCTTGCCCACGACAGTTTCCAGGGCGGCCAGCAGCCCGGCGACCTCGGCTGCGAGCAGGTGCGGGGCCACTCCCTGGCGTGGCAGGAGGCGCACCTTTAACGCCGGCGAGCCCTTCACGTCGTAGGTGGTGACGGTTGCACCGGCAAGGTCCGGCCGTCCCTCGAGCGCCTGCCTCAGCGCCTGTTCCGCTACCCCGCCCCCAATCCGGACATCTCCCGGAGTGTCGCCGGGATCGTATTCGGCGGCCAGCAGGTTTGACCGCCCCTTTCCTTGCTGGGCAATCCAGGCAACCATCAGCCCCATCAGTGCCAGGAGCGCCAGTGCGGCCACGATCCACAGCCAGCTTTCCGGCCGGCCGGGGAACCGGGTGGAGTCGAAGATCCGGTTAACGCCGCTCCACGCCCCCGCGGACCAGGAGTGCCACCAGGAAGCCACTGGAGGAAGGGTGCCCAGCAGCACCAGCAGGACGCCCACCCCCAGCAGGATCAGGCCCAGCACGGTGAGCAGGATGCGGTTGAGCAGCGCGGGTGTGCTGTTCATGCTCCGATCACCCCGGAAGCAGTGACATTGACGCGGGGAACAGGTGCCGGTTCCAGCAGCATTTGGTCCAGCTCGTCGCGGACGGCTTCAAGCACCCTGTCCTGGTCCACGGGAACACCGGAGGTGGGCCGGACGTTGACCAGCACCTGCCGCTGGGAGACAACCACCATGACCTGTTCCGAGGTGACGTTGGCGGCCAGCCTGGCGCGGCGGGCGAGGGAGGATGCGATAACCTCGTCGTCCACCACCACGGCCGGGAGCCTCTCCCCACGTGCGCCGGCGAGGAGATGGCGGGCACGCTTTCCCGGGAGGATGCCATTAAGAAGGAAGATCAGGCCCACCATCGCCAGCACGGCACCGAGCGCGGCAAGCAACAGCGGTGAGGTTCCGGCAGGAAGATCCACGATGCGCTGGGCCGCCACTTGGGGCTCAATCAGCCACGCCGGCTGACCCACGGCGTGGACTCCCGATTCGAGGACGCCGTAGGCGGCAAGCACCAGGACAAGGACAGCGGCAACAACGGACACCACTGCCCGTGGGGAATGGGTTTCGCGGTACACGATCCTGCGCATGTCCGGTCCGCTGCTTCTGCCCGGTGCACTGTCCGCCCGGCGGTCTTCCACTGTGCTGCTCACCGCACCCGTCCTCCTGTGCTGATCCTTGCCCCGCTGATGCGGATGTCCACCCGGCTTAACCGCGAACCGCTCAATGCCGAAACTGTGGCCAGAATGCTTGCTTTGGCCCTGACGGTGCGGTCCCAGATGGACCCGCCGAACGCACCCACCCTTGCCGGATCCAATACCACGGACTGCAAAGGCGGGACGCTGATGGGGCTGACGAGGGACAAGGCCAGCAGGCCGTCGTCGTCCGTCCAGTCCGCCCGCACGTCCTCCGCGTCCACGCCGAGCGCCTGCGCCGCAGCCGCTTTGGCAAGGCTTGTCAGGGCCTGGGTGCTGATCCGGTTATGGCCGCTGAGCGCCTGCCCACGCACAACGGGCGCGGGCAAGCTCATGAGGACGAGCGCCGGCCGGTGATGGCATCCAACACGCCGCGCAGGTCAAGCTTCCCTTCGGCGGCACGGCCCAGGAGCGCTCCGATGGCCATGAAAAGCAGGGAGACAAGGAAGCCCCACAGGCCGAACTGCAGGGACATGAAGGCAACGAAGGCGCCCATGGCGGTGCCTGCCACGGTGAGATTCACAGCAGCGCCTCCCGTTCGGGAGCAGCGGGCGCAATTGTCTTGACCGGCGGCGGCACATAGACGTCCGTGATTTCGACATTCACCTCAATGACCTGAAGCCCCACCAGTTCCTCGACAGCGCGGTAGACAGCGGCGCGGACATCATTGGCCAGCGCGTGAAGCGGCGTGCCGTAACTTGCCACCAGGGTGATATCAACAGCTACCTGCGTTTCACCCACTTCCGCGTGGACGCCGGCAGCGTGATCGGAACTTCCGACGGCGTCGCGGATGGCGCCCAAGGCACGGGACGGGCCCGAACCCAGGGAGTAGACGCCGGGAACCGAACGGGCGGCGATTCCCGCCACCTTTGCGACGGCAGTCTCTGAAATTACCGTCCGGCCCGGACCCGGGGCCGGGCTTGCAGCAGGACGTTTTGGCACCACGGGTTGTGGGTTCTGGTATTCCATCAGGCACTCCCCCTTCTGTTGTTTCCACCCTATCCCCAGGCCGCGGCACATGCGCTGGAAAGTCGGCGGCCCGCCGTCAAGGAATTGGGGCGTCCGGGCGGGGAACAACCGGTTAAAAGGACCAGGCGGGGAGCCCTGAAGGACTCCCCGCCTGGACCACTGCCGCGTGGAGCGGCAGGTGCGGTGCGGGCCTACTTGTAGAGGCCCTCGCCGCCAACCCTGACGTTGGTGGGCAGGTAGCCGAACGGGCCGAGGCCGTTCCGGCCAAAGCTCCTGTCCACCTGGGATACGCCGTCACGGAAGTTGATCTTCACCGTCGGCGACAGGGAACCGCCGCGGACGCCATTGACGTTGTCGATGAAGGACTGCACCAGGCCGCCGGGCTGGACATAGTGCGAATATGCCTGGAACTGCCGGCCGTTCTGCTTGGCGGACGGGCTCTCCGGGGCATTGGCCGGCAGGTTGAGGTCCGTCGGGGACCCCAGCGCCAGCCCGCTGTTGTTCATGGGCTGGTAGTCCGAGCGGACGCCATCGCCCACAAAGCCGTAGACGCCGTCGGGACCGCGCATGCCGGCCGCGTAGGTGAACTGGTGGCTGATGGTGAACAGGTAGTACTTGTTCTTGCCGCCCTCATTCTGGATGAAGATCTGCGGACGCTCCGTCTGGTCGTTCACGCAGTTGGCGGAGAGGATGGGCGGCAGGAAGGACCACTTGGTGAGGTCCTTGTTGTCCGCCACGGCCAGGCCCACGTTTGCGGTCTGGTAGTACGCGCCGCTGTTCTGGACGTCGTTGACGTTCTCGGCATGCGGGTCGCCCGCCTGGTAGCCGAGGTCCTCTCCCTTGCACTGGTAGTCGCCGCGGTTGCCGCCGGTGTTGCCTTCGAACACCATGAAGGTCTTGCCCGGGTGGGCCGGGTCCGCGAACGTGTAAGGGTCGCGGAAAGCGAAGCCGGGGTTCTGTGCCTTGGTCTGGTACATCTTTCCGTCCGGCTCCAGCAGCTTGGTGTGCTCGAAGCCGTCGAACGTGACGCCGTTCTGGTCCGCGTGGATGTTGCCCAGCGCCTTGGCGATGGCTGCGTCGGGAGCAATCCCGCCGCCGCCTGCGTTCCGCTCGGCCACATCGTAGAAGGTGGTGGCCGTGTAGAAGACGTTTACGTGGTTGCCCTGCATGAGCCGGGTTGAACCGGACCACTCGGTGTTGCCGATGGAGGTGTTGTCCAGGAACAGGTGGCCGCCGTAGTTCCACTTGTCCTTGGCCGGATCCGCATTGGTCTTCCGGAAGAAGTAGCCGATCCTGGCGTTCCAGTGGCGCTGGTCGAAGCCGTAGCCGGCATGGCGGTCAGCCACCAGGGAGAAGATGACGTCCCAGCCCTTGTAGCTGATCTGGTTGGCGTTCTCGTCCGTCAGGGACCAGGTGTCCCAGACCCAGACGTCATCGTTCATGGTGGGGAAATCCTCGGGGATTTCCGGCATGGTGACATCCGGACTCATGGAGTTCGTGCCCGGGGCGACCGACTCGTCGCTCTGCGCCATGATCTGCTTGGCGTCCGCGCGGGTCCACTTGGAGGTGAAGTCCGACGCCGGATCGAGGGCCTGCTGGGTGTGTTGCGTCGGCAGGGGGAAGCCTGGGGTGGGGGCCGGCAGCTGCTGAACGGCGGGCGGATCGGACGGCTCGTTGGCCTGGGCCGAGGGGACGGCCAGGAAGGCCGAGGCCGCAACGGCTGCTGCCAGTGCCGCGGCGGCGGGGCGCCACCGCAGCAGCCGGTGTTGGGGGTGCTTGTGCATTTCTTGCTCTTCTCGCGGAGTTGTAACTGTTCGTGGAAGACGGGCGTGTGCCCATGCCCCGCAACAACCGCGGACCCGGCAACACCGCAGGCGTCATCAGGGACGCCGTTGTGTTGGGGGATCAGGGCCTGGGTGCGGCCCTGGTGGCCGATGGAAAGCATGCTTCCCCTCCGCCGCGCTCCACGCTAGACGGGGCCGGGGAGGCAGTTCAAACCCTGTTTCGCGGGCCAGATCCCGCTACCGCCGAGTAGAGTGCAAGCGCTTACGCAGCCCAACGCGCGCGCGTGCCACATCGGTTTGGCATTAATCAAATGTTTCAACGGCCGCCGAGAGATTTCCCCGGCGGGAGCCCCCGCTGTTGCCGCGGTCACAACTGCCGCCCGGCGCGCAACGGGAACGGGAGCCGGTTGTGGGCCTTGGCGCTTCAGGTCCTCATTCATGGGCAGGTGCTGGCGCGGACCTCGACGGGGGCGAATGGCCGGCTAACCCGGTCGAGCGGAGGGGTTAAATGAAGAAAAGCACCAGTTCCGAAGAACTGATGCTTCCCAGTGGTGGCTCCGACCGGCGTCGATCCGGTGACCTTTCGATTTTCAGTCGAACGCTCTACCAACTGAGCTACAGAGCCTAGGTGACTAGTCACCATGACAGCCGGAATTTCTTCCAACAATCAGAGCGACCCTGACGGGACTTGAACCCGCGACCTCCGCCGTGACAGGGCGGCGCGCTAACCAACTGCGCTACAGGGCCTTGCGTTTCTTGCTTTTGCAGTATCTCTACCGCTTTTTTCAAGGCTTCCAGCCTACCAGACTTTTTCAGCCTGCTTGACCAGTTCCTTGCGTACCCCCAACGGGATTCGAACCCGTGCCGCCGCCGTGAAAGGGCGGTGTCCTAGGCCGCTAGACGATGGGGGCCAGAACCCGTTCGGAACAAAATAAAAGGCGTCAAGCGAGGCTTTCCGTCTTTGTCCTTTGCGTTTCTCCGAACTGGACTCTAAAACTATAGGGCCTCATCAGGAATTATCCAAAATCGGCGAAAAACCGCGCCGATTGGCCGCCTTACGGGCCAAGATGGACGGATGGATGCCGTCGCAGCGCTCAATGAGATTGCTTTCTGGCTGGAGCGCGGACGCGCCGCCACCTTCAAGGTCCAGGCCTTCCGGAAAGCGGCGGCCGCCATCGGCCCGCTTGGCCCTGAAGAAGTTGCGGCCAGGGCCCGGACCGGGCGGCTGAAGTCCATGAAGGGCATCGGCGACCGCACCTTCGCGGTGATCAGGCAGGCGGTGGACGGCCAGGTCCCCGATTACCTGGCGGACCTCCGGGAGAAGGGTGCCACGCCGCTGGCCTCCGGGGGCACGGAGATCCGCGAGGCGCTGAGGGGGGACCTGCACAGCCACAGCGAATGGTCCGACGGCGGCTCCCCCATTGAGCTGATGGTGGCTGCGGCGGAGGTGCTGGGCCGGGAGTACCTGGCCCTGACGGACCACTCACCCAACCTCACCATCGCCAACGGGCTGTCAGCCGAGCGCTTGAAGGACCAGCTGGACGTGGTGGCAGCGGTCAACGGCAACGGCGGGGGCACCAGGCTCCTGACAGGAATCGAAGTGGACATCCTGGAGTCCGGCCAACTGGACCAGGAACCGGAACTGCTGGACCGCCTGGACATCGTGGTGGCCAGCGTCCATTCAAAGCTCCGCGCGGACAGGAAGACCATGACCGCCCGGATGCTCGGCGGCATCCAGGATCCGCACACCAACGTCCTGGGCCACTGCACGGGCCGGCTGGTGGAAGGTTCACGCGGAACCCGGCCGCCGTCGGAATTCGACGCCAAGGAAGTGTTTGCCGCATGCGCGGAACATCATGTGGCCGTCGAGATCAATTCCCGCCCGGAACGGCAGGACCCACCCGATGCCCTGATCCAGCTGGCACTGGAGGCCGGCTGCCTGTTCTCGATCGACAGCGACGCCCACGCACCCGGGCAGCTGGATTTCCTGCAGTACGGCGCCCAACGGGCGGCCCGGAACGGCGTGCCGGCCGAGCGCATCATCACCACCTGGCCGGTGGAGGAACTGCTTGCCTGGGCCGGCAAGGGATAGGGCCGGCGGCGAAGGGCGGCGGCCCGCCCGCTACTTGACGGCGTCGGCCAGCTTCTGCCGGAAGTCCGCCTTGGTGCTCAGTGCCAGCTTCTCGCCGTTGAGGAAGAAGGTGGGCGTGCCGCTGACGCCAAGGGCATTGCCGTCGGCGATATCGGCCAGGATCCGCTCCTCGGTTTTTGGGTCGGCGACGGCGGCATCGAACTTTTCGAGGTTGAGGCCCAACTGCCCGGCATAGGTCCGGAACAGGGGCGCCTGGGATTGCTGGCTTCCGGCCCACTGGGCCTGGTTGTCGAACAGTTTGCCTGCCATCTGCTGGTACTGGCCCTGTTGCGCGGCCGCCTCCGCTGCCAGCGCGGCCTGGCCTGAATTGGGGTGGGCAGACAACGGAAAGTACCTGTTGACGAAGGTGATCCTGTCACCAAACTCGGCTTTGAGCTCCTCCACAAAGGGATGGATGGCGCCGCAGGACGGGCACTCGAAGTCCAGGAATTCCACCAACTGCGCCTTCTCCCCGCTTGGCATGGTGAGCCTGTTGCTGTCCGCACGGACCAACTGTTCCGCCCCGGCGGCCGGGGCAGCCGCCTGGCGGGGTTTGGTGGCGGTGAAGAGGGCATACCAGGCGACGCCGCCCACCACAATGACGGCCAGCAGGATCCAGATGATTTTCCTGACAAGACGCGGGGTATTACGGGCAGGAGCCTGGGGGGAGAGCATATTCGGCATCCTAGCCGAGGACAGTGGCATGGCCGATTTCCGCCAGCCCGGGGCCCCTTGCCGCCGTACATTTGTCTCATGCCGCCAACAAGCCCCGCCCAGGAACCGCTGACCACCGCACAAGCAGCAGTGAAGCCCGTGACGGCCCTTGGCGTGGCCGCCATGGTGGTCACGGTGGTTCTGTGGGCGTCGGCGTTCGTTGGAATCCGGGCCATCGGCCCCCACTTCTCCCCCGGTTCCCTGACCCTGGGCAGGCTGGCGATTGCCGCCGTCGTACTGGCCTTCCTGGTGGTGCCGCAACTGCTCAAGAGCCGGGTACTGCCCCGGGGACGGGAATGGCTGCCCATTTTCGCCTATGGCGTGATGTGGTTCGGAGGCTACAACGTGGCCCTGAACGCCGCCGAGCACATCCTCGACGCCGGCACCAGTGCCCTGCTGATCAACGTCAACCCCATCCTGGTGGCAATCATGGCCGGCATCTTCCTCAAGGAAGGCTTCCCACGCTGGCTGCTCATCGGCAGCACCGTGGCATTCGCGGGCGTCGCACTGATCGCCCTCGGCTCCGGGCAGCCACGTTCCGGGGAAAGTTCGACGGCGGACCTGGCCGGCGTGGCGCTTTGCCTCCTTGCCGCGGTGCTCGCCGCAATCAGCGTCATCATCCAGAAGCCGGTGGTACGGAAGTTCCCGGCCGCGCAGGCAACCTGGTTTGGCATCGTGGTGGGAGCTGTGTGCTGCCTGCCCTTCGCCGGCCAATTGGCCTCCGAAGTGCAGGAAGCCCCGGCACAGGCCACGCTGGGGCTGCTGTACCTGGGTGTTTTCCCCACCGCCATCGCCTTCACCACTTGGGCCTATGCGTTGTCCCTGGTGGACGCAGGGAAGCTGGCCGCCACCACGTACCTGGTCCCCGGCACCACGGTCTTCATCTCCTGGCTCCTGCTTGGCGAGATCCCCACCGCCTGGGGACTGGTGGGCGGCCTGGTGTGCCTGGCGGGAGTGGGGCTTACCCGGCGCCGGACCGGGGTCCGCCGACGGCAACGGCGGCTTCGGCGCTAGAGTCGGGTATATGCCAGCCAGCCTTCCGCCGGGGCTTCCGATTGTGCCCTCCGCCCCGGGTGAGCCATCCGGGTTCACCATGTCGCCTGACGAGTTCGAGGCCGCCGTCCAGGATGCCCTCAACAGCATTCCGGACCGACTGGCACGGGCGATGGACAACGTAGCCGTGTTCATCGACGACGACTACGTGCCGGGACTGGGCGAAGATCCGGACACGGCGCTGCTGGGACTGTACGAAGGGGTCCCGCTGACAGAGCGTGATTCCTGGTGGGAGACCGGTTCCCTGCCGGACCGGATAACAATCTTCCGCGAACCGATCCTTGAGATCTGCGGGTCCAGGGACGACGTGATCCATGAGGTGGCCGTCACCGTAGTGCACGAGATCGCGCACCACTTCGGCATCTCCGATGACCGGCTGCACGAGCTGGGCTGGGGCTAGCCTTGTAGGCATGGGACACGACCACAGCCACAACCACGGAATCACCGCCACCGGGCGGCACCGGAAACGCCTCGTGGCCGTCCTGGGGATCACGCTTAGCGTGGTGGTCATCCAGATCATCGGGGCTGTACTGTCCGGATCACTCTCGCTGCTCGCAGACGCAGGACATATGCTGTCGGACGCGGCCGGTGTCACCATCGCCCTCCTCGCCTCCTGGATTGCGGGCCGCCCGGCAAGCGCCCAGCGGACGTACGGCTATCAGCGCGCAGAAGTCCTCGCGGCCCTGGCCAATGCACTGATCCTGATCGTGATCTCCGTTGTCATCTTCACCGAAGCGGTCCGCCGGTTCGGTGCGCCGCCGGAAGTGCAGACGGACATCATGCTTTTTGCCGCCATCCTCGGCGCCGTGGCCAACCTGGTGTCGCTCGTCATCCTCCGCACGGCACAGGATGACAGCCTGAACGTCCGCGGCGCCTACCTGGAGGTACTGGGCGACCTCCTTGGTTCAGTGGCCGTCATCATCGCGGCGGCCGTGATCATGCTGACCGGCTTCCAGGCAGCGGACACCATTGCCTCTGTCCTGATCGCGCTGATGATCCTGCCGAGGGCCTGGAGCCTGCTGCGGGATGTGGTGGATGTCCTGCTGGAAGCCAGCCCCAAAGGCGTGGAGGTGCAGATGATCCGTGAGCACATCCTGTCAGTGGCCGGCGTAACGGACGTGCATGACATCCATATCTGGACCATCACCTCCGGCGTCCCCGTGTTCTCCGCCCACGTTGTGGTGGAGGACGGAGTGCTCAACGCCCGGGGCGCCGACCAGTTGCTGGATAAGCTCATCACCTGCCTTGGCTCCCATTTCGATACCGACCACTGCACCTTCCAGCTGGAACCCGCCAGCCACTCCGAGCATGAGGCACACCAGCACGCCTGACCACGACACGCCCCATCAGAGCCGCTCCTAATGACACTGTTGTGGTTTATGTTATTGATGTGACTGCTGTTGCTTATGTGCAGACGGTCACGTAACCTCGGACTGCTGGGGAGCAGCTGAGGGGCATCGTCATGCCGCATCCAGAACCTCACTCCCGGCCTTACCGTTGCGAGGTCTCTGCAGATGGCTTTATCCGGATCCGGCCGCAGGACAGCCGTGCTATGCGCCGCCGTCGTCCTTTTTGCATCCGTGGCAACACCGGCAGCCGCAGTACCGGCGCCATCTGCCCCGCTGGCCGTCTCCGCCTCGCCTGACATCCCATCGCCGGAGGACATCGCTGCAGCAAAGGCCAGCGAGGCCGCGACGGCGGACCAAGTCAGGGCGATCGAGCGCATCCTTGCCGACGCGTCAACCGCCCAGCAGGCAGCGTTCGCCGTGGCCATGCAGGCCAACAACTCGTACAGCGAGGCGCTGGTTGAGCTGCAGCAAAGGACGGAAGCGGCATCCGTTGCCTCTGCCAAGGCCTCGTCCGCCCGGGAACAGCAGGACAAGGCCCGGAAGCAGATGGGGCAGCTCGCCGGGGACCTGTACCGCAACGGCGGCCTGAACCCCACTCTCGGGACCCTTGCCAGCGGTGGGGAAAGCCTCCGGCAGGCAGCAACGCTGGAGGCCCTTTCAGCCAGCCGCAGCCGGGCCTTTGAAGCCGCGGACGCCGCGGCCACCGCTTACCGTTCCCTCACGGCAGCTGCCGAAGACGCCACCAAAGCCGCAGACGAGGCAGCGAAGACCGCTGAACAACGCAAGTCGCAGGCGGAACAGGCCAACGCCGCGCAGGCCAAGGCCGTGGCCGACGCGAAAGCGCAGCGGACCATCCTGGTGGACCAGCTGGCACAGCTCCGCAACACCACAGTGGCACTCGAATCGGCGCGCGTTGATGCACTGGAGAAGCAGCGCGAGGAGGCACGCCTGGCTGCCCTGTCCGCCGCCGCGGACAAGGCAGCACAGGAAAAGGCCGCACAGGAAAAGGCGGCGCGGGATAACGCTGCCCGGAACCAGGCAGCCCAAAACCAGGCAAGCCGGGACCAGGCCGCGCAGAACCAGGCAGGGAGCCGGAACAGCGGCGGACAGGAAGCGGCACCTGCTGCTCCGGCACCCGTTGCTCCCGCCCCCGCACCGGCTGCACCTGCACCGGTTGCCCCGGCATCGGCTGCTCCTGCACCGGCCGCCCCGGCCCCGGCCCCGGCACCAGCGGCTCCTGCACCTGCACCTGCACCCGCGCCCGTCCCCGCCCCCGCGCCTGCACCCGCCCCGTCCACCGGATCCGGCACCTACGAGGCAGCCATCTCCGTCGCGTTGGGAAAGGTGGGCGCCCCGTACTTTTACCAGTGGGGCGGTACCGGCGCCTACGGCTTTGACTGCTCCGGGCTGGTGCAGAACGCCTTCGCCGCAGCCGGCAAGTACCTCCCGCGCACGGCTTCACAGCAATACGCCGCCGCCCCGGTCCACGTTCCCCTTTCGCAGGCGCGCCGCGGCGACCTGCTCGTGTGGGGTTCTGCGCCGAATTTCTACCACGTGGCCATCTACCTGGGGAACGGCCAGGTGGTGCAGGCACTCAACCCGCAGGAGGGAATTACTGTTTCCAGCATCAGCTCCATGGTGGGAATGGACCTCTACCCCTATGCGGCCCGCTACTGAGCGGCACGGCTGACCTTACCCATTGCGGGTCCTGCCTGAAGGGCCTGACGGTTCGCGCCGCCGTCGTCAGCTCAAAATGTCCTTGGTGACGAACCGGCCGTAGGCGAGCGCCCCGAACACCGCCACATAGCCAGCCTGCAGGAGGGCGTTGCTGGCAAAGGAATCCCACACCAGGGGCTGGCGCAGCATGTCGCCGAAACCAAGCCAGTAGTGGCTGAAGAGCCACGGATGCAGCCACTCCAGCTGCGGCAGCTGGTCCGCGACCTGGGACATCACCGAAACCACCACCGTGGCGGCCATCGCTCCCACCGGCACCACGGTGAGGGTGGACAGGAACAGCCCGATTGCGGAAAGTCCAGCGAGCGAGACAGCCAGGTACGCGGCGATCAGCACTATGCGCAGGGCGGCTTCGGAGGGCTGGACCACCCCGCCGGAAAGCAGCGTCACGGGACCTACCGGGAAGAGCGCCGCGCCGATAGCCGCGCCCGCAAGGCCAACGGTCAAGGGAGCCGCGATGCAGAAGGCCAGCGCGCCGGCGTATTTGACCAGGAGGAGCCGGACCCGACCGGCCGGCGCCACCAGGAGGTACCGCAGGGTTCCCAGGCTTGCCTCCCCGGCGATCGTGTCGCCCGCAACCACACCTACCGTGAGCGGCATGAACAACGGCACGGAAACCAGCATGGCGGTGAAGGCCACGAACAGGCCGTTCTGGGTAATCCGGTCAAGGAAGGCGGGTCCCCGCCCGGGCGGAACCGCGGACGAGACCTTCACCGCAACGGCAATCAGGACCGGGATGGCGGCGAGCGCCAGGAGCAGCGCCCATGTCCGCCGCCGACCGAACAGGACCTTGAGTTCCGACGCCAGGAGGGACAATCCCGAACTGCGTGGCGTTGCTGCCGGGAGGGCAGCTCCGGCAGCCTTCGGAATATCCGCGGGCACACTACTGGGCAACATCGAATCCTTCCCCCGTCAGGGCAACAAAGCGGTCCTCGAGGCTTTCACGTTCGACGGCGAATCCACGGACGCGGACGCCAGCCTGGACCAGGTGCGCCACGACGTCCTCGGGAAGTACTGCCGGGGACTGGGCGCCAGTTGGCAGCGCCGCGAGAATTGTCCCGCCATCCGGCTGCGCCGGTTCACCCTGCCCGGGTTCAGCCTGGGCAGGTTCCGGTACGATCCCCAGCCGCGCCAGAACCTGGCGGGCTGCGCCGGAGTCTGGCGTCACCAGCCGGAGCCGGGTGCTCCCGGCCTGCCGCAGCTCGGCAAGGGGCCCCTGCGCCACGAGCTTTCCGGCGCTCATGACTGCAGCGTGGGTGCACATCTGGTCCACTTCGGCCAGCAGGTGGCTGGATACAAAAACGGTGGTGCCCTCATGTGCCAGCGACCGCACCAGGTTGCGGACTTCCCGCGTACCTTGCGGGTCCAGCCCGTTGGTGGGCTCATCCAAGACCAGCAGGTCCCGTGGCGAGAGCAACGCGTTGGCAATGCCCAGCCGCTGCTTCATGCCAAGGGAGTATGCGTGCACCCGCTTCCCGGCGGCGTGCTCCAGGCCCACGCGCTCCAGCGCCTGCTGCACCCGCTTCCTGCGGGTGGCGGGAATGGTGTGCGGGCTTGCGGCGTCGAGCCGGTGCAGGTTGGCGGCGCCGGACAGAAAGGGGTAGAACGCGGGGCCTTCCACCAGCGCGCCCACGCGCGGCAGCACGTCATGGAGCTTGCCGGGCATCTCCTGTCCGAGCAGGTTCACCGTTCCCTCGGAAGCGGCAGCCAGGCCGAGCAGCATGCGGATGGTGGTGGTCTTGCCGGAGCCGTTGGGCCCCAGGAAGCCGAAGACGGTTCCGTGCGGGACGGCAAGGTCCACCCGGTCGACGGCGGCCTGCCGGCCAAAGTGCTTGCTGAGTCCCCGGGTCTCGATGGCCAGGCCGGCATTCACCGGGCCGGCCCCCGTCCCGCCAACGCTCCCCCGTCGGTCCAACACTTACTGGGCCGCTGCTGCTGCGGCCTGCAGCCTCTCCGGCGGCACCATTCCGGCGAAGATCCGTCCGTCGTCCGTGACCAGGACGTTGAGCAGGGCGGTGGAGAGCAGCCGGCCGCCAGGGACGGGGACGGCGGCCTGGGACAGCAGCGGGTCCTGCAGCATTGATTCGGCTGCCGCAGCGGACCCACGCGCCGTGCCCACCACGGTCTCCCAGCCGGTACCGGTCACGGAGACGTCCTTCCTGGCGTCTGGATGCATGCCGCCCGGGCTGTGCATATCCGGGGCGTCACGGGACTTGTCCGGAACGGGAAGTTCCTTGACCTTGCTGCCCGGGGGCGGGGTGAAGTTGAAGACGGACTGGTCCGGGGCGTCCAGCGAGAGGCTGGTGAACCCGGAGCGGAACGCCGGGTTGTCCGCCCCGCGTGCGGTCACCTGGACGGACAGGGGCATGCCGTTTTCACCGTCGACGGCGATGGCCACCCTGCCCACCAGGGTCGCGTCGGTTCGCGGTTCAATCAGCAGGTTGTAGGCAGCGCGTCCGGCAACGGAAACGTCCGGTCCCACCGAAACGGCCGTGGTGGGGTCAATCTTGGCCAGGAATTTTTGCGCGAGCTCTGCCGGCGTCGGCATTCCGGCCGCCATGTGGTGCCCGTCGGAACGCGACGGGTCCTGCGCATGCTCCGGCAGGGTCAGGTGGGCGGCCGTGTTGTCTTTGGACGAATAGAACCAGACGTCGCTGCCGTGGCGGACTATGTCCCGTTCAGCCAATTGGTCCATCACCTGCACGCGGGCATTG
Source organism: Arthrobacter sp. SLBN-112 (assembly GCF_006715225.1). Lineage (NCBI taxonomy): Bacteria > Bacillati > Actinomycetota > Actinomycetes > Micrococcales > Micrococcaceae > Arthrobacter > Arthrobacter sp. SLBN-112. The sequence goes on along the minus strand of NZ_VFMU01000001.1, from coordinate 1,616,715 downwards.
TCCTTGCCGTCCAGGTAGACGCGCGCGGTGTGCTTGCCTGACAGCAACTCAATGACGGAGGCGGCGCTCCCGGCAGCGGCAGGAGCGGATGGCTTGCCGGTGGCCGGCAGCTCTGGAAGTCCCAACTCAGCGGACTGTTCCACTGTCCCGGAGAACGTATGCACCTGGTGGCTTGCCGCCAGTTCCAGGACCTGCGCGGGCGTCTTGGCCGGCAGTGGATTGCTGGCACCGGCCGGAAGGGAACCGGCCAGGGCACCGGCAGCGATCACCAGCGGGGCAGCGATGGCGGGCAGCCACCGCAGCCACACCCGGCGGCTGTCCGTGCTGTTCCGTTGTGACCGTTTTTCCTGCAGTCGTCCGCTGGAATCCAGCGTGTTGGAGCCCATAGGTAAAGACTACGCCGGTGCAGGTGGATAGGGGCCACCCGCAGTGCCCCCGTCCTGCACCGCGGGCCCTGGTTGCTCCGGCACCACGGTGCCCGCACCGCCGTCGACCGTTATTTTTTGGCCGGTGCTGATCAGTCCGGTGGCGTCAGCGACCCCGACGACCGCGGGGATCCCGTATTCCCTGGCCACCACGGCACCGTGCGAATTGGCTCCGCCCATCTCCATCACCAGCCCTCCCGCGGTCAGGAACAGCGGAGTCCAGCCGGGGTCCGTAGACGGTGCAACCAGGATTTCGCCGGGCTCAAGGCGGGCTCCAACGGGATCCAGGATGACGCGTGCCGCTGCAGTCACAGTCCCCGCCGAGGCAGGGCTGCCGGCCAGCGTTCCTTCAGCTGAAATCCCGACGCCGGTCCGCACCGCTTCGGGTTCGGTCCCGTCCGAGAGCAGCACCCGGGGGATGTGCCGGCGCCTGAGTTCCTGGGCGTAATCCTGGCGGCGGCCGGCCACAAGCGCCCGGAGGTCCTGGACAGGAGCTCCGTTGGCCGCAGCGGTCCCGGACAATGCGTTCCCGGACAACGCCTGCCTGGTTTCAGCGAAGTCCAGGAAGAACACGTCGTCCTGCCGTTCGATGGCGCCTGCCTGCGCCAGCTCACTGCCCACCAGCAGCAGTTGCCGGCGGACTTCCGCGAGGCCTGCAACCAGCTGGTACTTTGGCAGCTCCCGCAGGCCCGCGAACAGCCGTGCCCGGTTCAGCGCGGCACGCACCAGCCTTCCCCTGATCCGGCCACGGGCGGCGGCGCGGGCAACGAGCAGGTCCACCTGCGCTTCCGCGTCTTCGATCGCCTTGCTGAACTGGGAATCGGGCGCCAGGGCGGGGTCCTCCAGTCGAAGGTAGTTGGCAAGGATGCCCAGGATATGCGCCGGTTCCTCCGACCATCGCGGCAGGCCGACGTCTATTTCACCCACCGCCCGGTGGCCGTATCTGTCCAGGAACCGGGCCAGGCCGGCGTCGAGGCGTGCCGGCAGCTGCCCGGCCTGGAACGCGGCCGCCAGGACGTTGGGGTCACCGGTCATCAGCGCGGTGCGTGATTCACGGTCTTCCCGGATCTCCTTGGCAAGATGCCACAGTTCCAGGTCCATTTCGGTGGTGACGTTGTTGGGCAGGCCACGGATCACGGGCTGCAGTTCACCCCAGGCATTTCCGCCCAGCAGCTTTCCCGCAACGCCGAGCATCGCGAAACCCAGTGCGGGAAGGGGAAGAATGGCCGGAACAATCGGGAACAGGCGTGAGCCCAGGAGTGACTCGGCGTGGTCAAGGCGTGCCAAGGCGCCCTCACGGTCGCCGAAATGCAGGGACGCCTCGAAGTCTTGCGTGAAGCGGTCCAACCGCCGGAGGGCTGCCGCTGGCCGGAACAGCGCCCGGAGGAAGGTGCCTGGAACCTTGGCGCGGGCGGCGGCAGGGGCGACGTGCCGCAGCAGCCCGAAGGGCCTCTTCGTGGTCACCGAAAAAGCGGGGTCCTCGAACAGCTGCCGCATGACCCTTGCGGTCCGGGCTTCCATGATGTCGAAAACCCGGGGAACGAGGCGGCGGCCCACGGTGCTGCGGATGGGAGTGGTGAAGTCGATGTAGATCCGCTGCCCGGCTTCCGCATAGGGGGATGGGCCGCCCCGGGGATCACGAACAGGGAAGCCGGCAGCTGTGGCGACGGAGGAGGCGATGAGGCGCACCGCTGCAAGGCCCATGGGCGTAAGCGGCCGGGTAAGCCCCTGGGCCAGGCTGAAGCAAAGGTAGGCCCTGGTGCCCCGGGCGGCCGGGCGGCCCTGCGGGATCCTGCCGGCGGCGCCGTTGCTCTTAGGGACCGGGTACAGGGTGGTGATCGGCCTGGACTGCGTGAGCCAGAGGCTCCCGGTACGGTCGATGGCCCACTCCGTGTCCTGCGGGGCGCCGAAATGATCCTCGGCCTGCAGGCCGAGGCGTGCCAGCCCCGCGATTTGTGTGTCCGTCAGGCAGGCAGTGCTGCTGGCCGGGGAAACATTCCGGGTGTGCGTCCCACCACCGGGCAAGGGCCGCACCTCCACGCCCTTATCGCCCAGTTTCCGCTCCAGGACCTTGCCGGTCAGGGCGTCCACCACGAAGTGGTCCGGATTGACGGCGCCTGAGACAACGGCCTCACCCAGGCCGGGACTGGCATCGATAACAATCTGCCGCCTGCGGCCGGTCAGGGGGTTCGCCGTGAACATGACGCCGGCCGCGTCGGCGTTCACCATCCGCTGGACCACCACCGCGAGCGCCACGCCTGCCGGATCGATCCCGAGGCTTGCCCGGTAGGCGGTTGCCCGGTCCGTCCACAGCGACGCCCAGCAATTGCGGACGGCTTCAAGCAGGGCGGGCACTCCGATGACGTTGAGGTAGGTGTCCTGCTGTCCGGCGAAGCTGGCGAATGGCAGGTCTTCTGCCGTGGCCGACGACCTCACCGCCACCGGAACATCAGGGCCGAGGGCCGTGTACGCCTCTTCCACCGCCCACGAAACGGCCGGTGGAAGAGGAGTTGCCCGGATTGCGGCACGTGCCGCTCCAGCCAGCCCGGCTACGTCGGGCGGTTCCGCAGCGCCGGTCAGTGCTGCGTCCCCTCGTGCGGCCCGCGCCGGGTCTGACAAGGCCGCGTAGATCCCGGCCAGCGCGGGAGGCAGGGATCCGGGGACCCCGACTGCCTGCCGGTAGGCATCGGTGGTGAGGCAGAAACCCTCCGGGACCGGCAAGCCGGCGGACAACAGCTCTCCGAGGTTGGCCGCCTTGCCGCCTGCCAGGGGCAGCATTCCGGCATTGAGCCGGCGCAGATCAAGGACCAGCCCGGCGTCCGTGCCGGTGCCGGCTGTCGGCAACCCTGGCTGCTCCATGTTCCAGATCCCTTATCCGAGGGGCGGTACCGGGTAATGCCTTGCTGCCTGGCCGGTGACGGCTAGGCGGCGTCGCCAAGGATGGGACCGAACCGCGCACGGTCCGCCAGGCGGGGGTCCTCCCGGTCCGGGACCACCATGACCGGTCCCTTGGCGTGGTGGAGCACACCGTCCGATGTTGAGCCCAGGAGCATTCCGGTGAAGCCGCCGCGGCCGCGGGTACCCACCACCACCAGCTCCACGTGCCGGCTTTCCTCCACGAGCACGTCCACCGGCGAACCGTCCTTGAGTTCGTAGCCGGCCTGCAGGTGCGGGTAGTGGCTGCGGAGCCACGCCATGCCGGCTTCCAGGGTGACCCGGATATCGTCAAACAACGCCTTCCGGTCCATGGGTGCGGGAACCCACGCCAGGGAACCGCTGTACTGGGGGACGGCGCAGATCACGCGGAGCGAGGCACCGAGCCGTTCGGCTTGGTCGGCTGCTTCGAGGACAGCCACGCGTGCCTGCTCGGAGCCATCGACGCCCACCACCACCACGTTCTCCACCGGCCTGTGCCCGGACTTGGCCTGCTCTGCCTTGACGCGGCGGTCCTCCGTGCTTTCGCCGAGCCGGTCGGAGCAGAACAACGGGACCGTCACCGTGGGGCATTTTGCATGGGCAGGCAGGGCGCTGCTGACCGATCCCAGGAGGCGGCCCACGAAGCCGCCGCGGCCGCGGGTGCCCACCACCAGGAGTTCCGCGGTTTCGGAGATTTCGAGCAGCACTCCTGCGGCGTCGCCGTTTTCCACCGAGGAACTGACGTCGATGTCGTAGGCGGAAACCTTCTCCGTGGCCTGCTTGGCGATGGCTTCGGCACCCTCACGGATGACGGAATCGTCCACCGTGGCGTAGCCTCCGTCCAGTCCGGAGGCGGCGAAGATCGGCACGGAATAGGCGGTGACGATATGGAGCGGACGACGCCGGCGCTGGGCTTCCCGTGCGGCCCACACCAAGGCGCACTGGCCATGGTCCGAACCGTCGACGCCCACCACGATGCCGTGCGGAGCGCCGGACGCACCACCTCCGTCCCGGGCCGGGTCCGGGTGCAACTCTCGTGAGCCCATGGGGGCCGCCTCCTCGCGATACGCCTGATGTTGCGGCTATTCTGCCAGAAAACGGACCGCTCCCCGCGCACCCCGATGCCCAACGGCGCGGGCAGGAAAAGGGCCGTTCCCGTTCCCCACTATTCTCCGTCCCCCAAGGCTTAGCAAGCCTGTTCAGGGGCGGTAAGGCGGGGTTATCCACAGGCCCTCCCGCGCGGTTCGGAAAGCGCCTTCACGTCATTGGGGATGTTTTCTTCATTGGGCTATCCACGGCTGCATTTGTTCTGTAGTCTTCAGGACATTGTTGGTCCGGGACGCCAACTGCAATTTTCTGCGCGGACTGTCCCGGCCATGCGCTGCGGCCGTACTTGGGGGTATCGGGACGCGGGCCGGCGAGGACGCCGGCACCTGCCGAAAGCTTCGAAGGAGGGAAACTGTGGTGTCAAGCATGCCCGGGGATGCCGGGACCGAACAGACCACCACTGTGATCATTGGCACCGGCCTGTCCGGTCTGGCCGTGGCAGCAGAGCTGCGCCGCCACGGCGTGGACTCCATCGTGGTGGACGGACTGGACATCCTCGGCGCCGGCCAGCCCGCTAACACCTCCTCACTGCAGCGCTGCGATGCGGCGGACAGCGACACGCTCCGGGAGCGCAACGAGATTCTGCGCCACCTGCGCAATTACGCGGCAAGCCACAGCGTGGATGTGCGGAACACCACCCGGGCGGTCCAGCTGACCATGCTGGAAGGCCCCGCCCATGACTCCGCTCCGCAGTGGCAGGTGCACACTCCCACCGGCATCCTGGTGGCCAACCACATCGTCCTGACCAGGTGCGCCCACAGCCAGCTGCGGCGCATGCTCAGTGACTTCGGGATTGCCGTTGGCCGGAACGTGGCAGCGGCCATGCGTGCCATCGGCATCTACCTGGTGGGTGTGGGCGAGCTGATTACGCCGTCCCCCAAGGAGGTCCTGCGCCAGGCCAAGACGGTTGGCCAGGCCATCTCCGCCAAGGTCAATCCGGACAGCGGCCCTTCATCCGGCGGCGCCTTCCCGGCAACGGGAAGCTTTGCGGTGCTGACCTGCTGACGGCCTTCCCGGTGCCCGCCGCCAGGCTGGACCCGTCCGGACCCGCCGTCCGGGGCTACCCCCGGCTGTCCTCGGCGGTATTCCCGCCATCCCCTGCGTCACCGGTGAGCCGGCGCCGGGCCATCACGCCGAGGGCCACCAGCAGCCCAACGGCGACGACTGCAAAAAGCACAATGCTCCACTGGAAGGGCTCGCCGGTATTGGCGGGCCCGGATGGTTCCTCCGTTACCCCGGGCTGTGCCGTTCCCATTCCTGGAACCGCGCCCGCCGCCGTCGGGCTTCCCGCTGCGGACGTTCCGGACGCTGCCGGCGCGGCGGCGCCTGACCCTGCGGTGAAGGTGAACGTGCCCTCGATGGGGTGTGAGTCCGAGCCGACCACGCGCCATGCCACGGTGTACTTCCCTGCGGGGGCGCCCGGCCGCAGCTTTTGCGTTGCCACGTTGTCCAGAATCTGCGCGGACCCGTCCGCCCATTCGGTGCCGCCGGCGTCCTTGACAGAGAATGATGAGCCGATGCCCAGCGGCTTGTTGCTGAAGGTCACGGAGACCTCGGCGGGCGGGGCCGCCAGTGCAGCACCGTGGGCGGGACTGGTGGACTCCGCGGCATCATGGGCGGAGGCCGGCCCGGCAAGGCCCAACAGTGCGGCCGCGAGGACCAGGGCAAGGACAAGGAAACCGGGCACAAGGCGATGCAACGGGCGGCGGACTTGGCGCATGTTGGGGCTGCTCCTGGTGTTGGCTTCCTTACAGACTAGGCGCATTTGCGGGCCCACTCCCTGCCGCACCCTTAGGATGCAGGTATTCCCACACACTTCCCCGGAGGACTAATGCTTAAGCAAGGCTCTGCCCTGGACCGGTATTTCAGGGTCACCGAGCGCGGTTCCAACCTTTCCCGTGAGATCCGGGGCGGGTTCGCCACGTTCTTCGCCATGAGCTACATCGTGGTGCTGAACCCACTGATCCTGTCCGGTCCGGACTCGAACGGCACCACGCTGGGCTTCACCGCGGTGGCCGCCGTCACCGCGTTGGTGGCGGGCATCCTGACCATTCTCATGGGCGCCTGGGGCCGGCACCCCTTTGCCTTGGCCACCGGCCTGGGCGTGAATGCCTTCGTGGCCGTCACCGTGGCCACAAACCCGGGCCTCACCTGGCCGGACATGATGGGCCTGGTGGTCCTCTCCGGCGTCACCATGCTGATCCTGGTCCTGACCGGTTTCCGCACCGCCGTCTTCAGGGCGGTGCCGGACGGCCTCAAGACGGCGATCGTGGTGGGCATCGGCCTGTTCATTGCCCTGATCGGTCTGGTCAACGCCGGGTTCGTGCGGCGCATCCCTGACGTTGCGGGCACCACGGTACCCGTCGGGCTGGGCTTTGAAGGCAAGCTGCTGGGCTGGCCGACGGCCGTTTTCGTTTTCGGCCTGATCCTGACCATCGCCCTGGTGGTGCGCAAGGTCAAGGGCGCCATCCTGATCGGCATCATCACCTCCACCGTGCTGTCCGTGATCCTTGAGATGACCCTGCACATCGGGCCCAGCTTCGACGGCAAGAACTTCAACCCCCAGGGCTGGTCCCTGGTGGCACCGGCATTCTCCGGCTGGGCCGCCCCTGACCTCTCACTGATCGGCAAGGCCAACCCCTTCGGCGCCTTCGGGCACCTCGGCTTCGTGGCCGCAACGCTGCTGGCCTTCGTGATCCTGCTCAGCATCTTCTTCGACGCCATGGGCACCATGGTGGGCCTGGCCAACGAAGCCGGCACGGTGGACGAGCACGGCAACATTCCCGACGTCGACCGCGTGCTCCAGGTGGACGCGCTCGGTGCCATCATCGGTGGCGGTGCTTCCGTCTCCTCCAACCAGATCTACGTGGAAGCCGGCGCCGGCATTGGCGAAGGTGCCCGCACCGGCGTCGCCTCGATCGTTACCGGTCTGCTGTTCCTGGTGGCCATGTTCTTCACCCCGCTGATCAACCTGGTGCCCTTCGAGGCCGTGGCCCCGGCCCTGGTGGTGGTGGGCTTCATGATGGTGTCCCAGGTGGGCAAGATCGACTGGCAGGACTGGGGCATCGCCATCCCGGCGTTCCTGACGTTCACCCTGATGCCGTTCACCTACTCCATCGCCAACGGCCTGGGTGCAGGGTTCATCGCCTACGTGCTGATCCGCACCGTCCAGGGCAGGGTCAAGGACATCCACCCGCTGATGTGGGCCGTGGCAGCGGCGTTCGCGTTGTTCTTCGCCATCGGCCCCATCGAAGCCGCCCTGGGCATGTAACAAGGTACGGGCACAGGGCTGGTGCGGCAGACGCCGCGCCAGCCCTGTTGTTTACACAGGTGTATTGGGCGCGAGCCCTTCGTCGCCGGACACCGCCAGGGCCTTCCTTTGGCGCAGCCGGTCCAGCCGGTTCATCAGCGGCGAGGTGGTGGCGCCATGGATCACGATGGACAGCGCCACCACCAGCCCAATGAAGGACCAGAGCCACCGGCCCTGATCCGCGAAACTGTCTTCGCCCAACGCATAGGCCAGGTAATACAACGACCCGATTCCGCGGATGCCGAAAAATGAGAGCGCCACGCGTTCCCGCGGACCGGTCTTGCCGCCCAGCAGGCCAAGCCAGCCGGCCAGCGGCCTGACCACCAGCAGGAAGGCCAGCGCCACCAGCACTTCCACCAGCCCGATCCCGGCGAGCAATCCGCGGGCGATGGCGCCGCCGAGCAGGACCAGGATCACCACGGTCAGGAGCCGTTCCAGCTGCTCCACATAGGAGTGCAGCACCCTGTGGTAGCCATGGGTGCGCTCAGCGGCCCGTATGGTCACGGCACAGACAAACACCGCAATGAACCCGTACCCCTGCACCATCTCCGTCAGTCCGTAGGCCAGGAACGTCGCCGCCAGGGCCACGAAACCTTCGGAATGGTTGGACAACCTGAGGCTCTCCGCCCGGGCGGAGAAGAATACCCTGGCGAGCAGCTTGCCGGTGAGGAAGCCCGCCAGCAGCCCGATGGCCAGCCGCCACAGCACGTCCATCCCGAACCATTCGCCAAACCATGCAGCCGGATTTGCCCCGGCGATGCTGATGGCAATGGCCAGGTACACGAACGGGAACGCCAGGCCGTCATTGAGCCCGGCCTCGGAGGTGAGGCCGAAGCGGACTTCATCTTCCTTGTCAGTGTGCTCGTCCTGGTCCGCGGGTTCTCCCACCTGGACCTCGGACGCCAGGACAGGGTCCGTGGGGGCAAGGCTGGCGGCCACCAGCAGCGCCGCGCCGAGACCCAGGCCCAGGAACCACATGCCCAGCAGGGTCAGGGCCAGGATGCACAGCGGCATGGCTATCCCCAGGAGCCGCCACGTGGTGGACCAACGCTTGCGTCCCACCGGGCGGTCGAGGGCCAGCCCAGCACCCATCAGCGAGATGATCACGCAGATTTCGGCGAGGTGCATGACAAAGTCGCCGTGTTCCACCGGGTCAGGGTCCGGCAGCGAGGGAATCAGCGCGAACGCTCCCATCCCGGCGCCCAGGAAGACCATGGGCATGGACAAGGGCATATCGCGCAGGAGCTTGGGCAGGACGGCGGCGATGAGGACGGCCAGGCCGGCTGCGGCAAAGAGGATGTCTGGGGCTTCGAACATGGGGAAAAGGCTCTCCAGCCTGGAATGGTGGCGTGGATCCGGCAGCGGACACGCCACGCTTCGATGGGCGGACTGCTCTCACCATAACCCCTGAAACAGGCATGTCCCCGGCGCACGGGTTCTTGGATACCGGACAGGACGACGGCGGCGTTGCTGGTTTTCGTGCCCCGCATGCGGTGAGCTTGAGGCATGTCCCTCCAGCTCCCCGCCGTCGACGTCCCGCCCCAGCCCTGGACAGGAAGGTTCGACGGCGACGGCCCCGGCCACCGCCGATGGTGGCAGGCTGTGAACCAGTCCGGCAACGCCACGGCGGGAGCCGCGGGCGCGGCCGGTGGGGCGGAAGGCGTCAAGCCTGTGGCCCTGCTGGGCTTCGCCAGCGACGAGGGGGTACGCCGGAACAAGGGCCGCACCGGCGCGTCCGCCGCCCCCGCTGCCCTGCGGAAGGCGCTGGGCCCGCTGGCTTTCCACCTGGACCGTCCGGTAACTGACATCGGCGACGTCGCGGTAGCCGGGGAGGACCTGGAAGCCGGGCAGGAACGGCTTGGCCTGGCGGTGGCAGGCCTGCTCGATGCCGGCCACCAGAGCGTTGTCCTGGGCGGCGGACATGAAACCGCCTACGCGAGCTACCTTGGCGTCAGCGCATCACCGGCAGTCCGGGACGGGCAGCGCCTTGGTGTCCTGAACCTTGACGCCCACTTCGATCTCCGCGACGAGCCCGTGCCCAGTTCGGGCACTCCGTTCCTGCAGATGGCCCAAGCCGAAGCCGACGCCGGGCGCGAATTCCGCTACGCCGTCGTCGGAATCTCGGAGCCGAACAACACCCGGGTCCTGTTCGACACCGCGGACAGGCTGGGCGTGCGGTACCTGCTGGACGAGGACTGCGACGCGGACCGGGTCCGGGACTTCGTGGCCGCGTTCCTGGCGGACATCGACGTGCTGTACCTGACCATTGACCTCGACGTGTTGCCCGCCGCGGTGGCGCCCGGGGTGAGCGCACCCGCAGCCTACGGCGTGCCGCTGCCCGTCATTTCGGCGGTCTGCCGGCAGGTGGCGCTGAGCGGGAAGCTCCTGCACCTGGACGTGGCGGAGCTGAACCCTGCGTTCGATGTAGATGGCCGGACCGCCAAAACCGCTGCGCGGCTGATCAACACCCTGCTGCGTTGAAGAATGCCGCTGCCTGCCCTCAGGCTCCCTTCAGGACGTACCGCCGTTCGGGCCGTCCCACGCCGTACTTGAGCCGCACCTCCAACGTGCCCTCGTCATGCAGGTACTCCAGGTAACGGCGGGCGCTGACGCGGGAGGTGCCCAGCTCCTGGGCTACTTCGGCGGCTGAGACGTCACCGGCGGCGGCGTTGACCGCAGCCTCCACCAGCCTCAGCGTCTCAATGCTGCAGCCCTTGGGGAGTGGACGTTCGCTGCGGTCAAGGCCGAACACCCGGTTGACGTCCGATTGCTCTGCCACGTCCTTGGCGGAATCCAGGCCCTGGTAGGCGCTGCGGTAGTGCTCCAGCCGTTCCTGCAGGTCCGTCTGCGAAAAAGGCTTGATCAGGTAGTGGACAATGCCGCCCCGCAGCGCCTTCCGCACGGTTTCCACCTCCCGTGCGGCACTGATCACCAGCACGTCCAGTTCCGGGGCCACTGCCCGCAGCCGCTGCATCAGGTCAAGGCCGTTGATATCCGGCAGGTGGATGTCCAGCAGCACCAGGTCCGGCTTCAGCCGTTCCGTTTCGGCCACCGCCTGGGCCCCGGTGTGAGCGGCACCCACCACCGTGAATCCGGGCGTGCGCTGGATAAAGCCGGCGTGCACCTTGGCCACCATGAAATCGTCATCGACGATCAGGACCTTGATCATGGCTGGGTACTCCCTTGTTTCAGCACGGCGGTAAAGACAGCCCCATTATCGTTCGCCACCGTAAGGTTCCCGCCACTGCGGCGGCAGACCACGCGGGACAGCGCCAGCCCAAAGCCGCGGCTGCCGGCCGGTCCGGGTTCCTTGGTGGTGAAGCCCTGGCGGAAGATGTAGTCCGTGGAGCCGCCGGGAACGCCGGGAACGCCGGGGCCGTTGTCCCGCACTGCCACCACAACGTCTTCCCCGGCTCGGCCCTCCACCTTCACCGTGACCGCTGCCTGCGGAAGCCCGGTGACGGCGTCGAACGCGTTGTCCACCAGGTTCCCCACTACCGTGGTGAGGTCCCTGGACAGCTCGTCATCCACCTTGTCCAGGGCGGAATCGGGGTCCAGTTGCAGGGCAACGCCGCGTTCGGTGGCGAGGCTCGACTTGGCAATCAGCAGGGCAGCGAGCGCGGGATCCTTGATCCGGCCGGTCACTTCGTCGTTGAGCCGGGTCCGGTCCACGGTGGCACCGTTGACGAACTGGACCACGGAATCGTACTCGCCGATCTGGATCAGGCCGGAAATGACGTGCAACTGGTTGGCGAACTCATGTGCCTGGGCCCGGAGGGTGTCCGTGGCGGTGCGGGTGGTGCCCAGTTCCTGCTCCAGTTCCGAGAGTTCCGTACGGTCCCGAAGGGTGGTCACCGAACCAATCACCTTGCCCCGGGACTGGATGGGCACCCGGTTCATCACCACCAGCCGGTCCCCCACCAGCACCAGCTGGTCCGGCCCGGGCTGGTCACGGGTGAGGACTTCCTTGAGGGCGGGTTCGACGGCGAGGCCCGCCACGCGCTTGCCCACGCAGTCGGGCGGGAGGCCCAGCAGGGTGCGGGCGCTGTGGTTTGCCACCGTGATCCGCTCGTTCAGGTCCAGCGCCACCACGCCCTCCTTGAGGCCGTGCAGCATGGCTTCGCGGTTTTCCACCAGGCTGGTGATCTCGCTCGGTTCCATGCCCAGGGTCTGCCGCTTGACCCGCCGTGACAGCAACAGGGAACCAGCGATGCCCAGGACGCTCGCAACACCCAGGTAGGTGAGGAGGTTGGGGACGGCGTCGCCCAGCCGCTCGAGCACGGTGGGGTAGTTGCGGCTGATGGAGGCGATGCCGATCATCCTGCCGGCGTCATCCAGCACCGGAACGTGCGCGGACAGGAGCGGCGCAGGTGTTCCGCCCACCACTCCGGTCCAGGCCCTGCCTTCCATCACCCTGCTGGGTCCGAGCTCCAGCGGCTCACCCAGCAGGCTGGGGTCAGAGGACGCCACCACTACGCGGTCCAGTTTGGCCAGCGCCACCCGGGATGAGCCGGACACGATCCGCACAGATTCCGCCACCGCCGGAAGCACGGCACCGCCCCGCGGCTCAGCCTCCGGGAGGAGCTCGCGCACAATCGGATTGCCGCCCAGTGCTTCCGCGGCGGACAGGGCACGCCTGCCTTCGATCCGTTCAAAGGCCGCAGCGGACTGGGCCAGGGAGATGGCCACGACGCCCACCAGGACAGCCAGGACAATGAGCAACTGCAGCAGAAGGTACTGCCCCGCGAGGGACATTCCTCGTCGTCGAGTCACAATGGGCTTCCTGGTGTTGATCGTTGGCCGCTTTAGTCCGGCGGCGTGGTTGGCCCCCAGGCGCACGGAAGAACGCGGCGCAGGGCCGGGGTGGTACCGGGAACTATATCCCAATGCCGGCGGCAGGGCCGTTGTGGGCTTTTGGAAACGTGAACGCAATGAACACAACTTTCTCTGCGTACACAAGAGTGATCCTGGTCACGGGCACCCCTAGCATCGGAAGCACAAGTCAGCCGCTGCTGATCAGATTTGTTTTGAGAGAAGAGGAACACATGCGCCAGATCCGCGCATTGCGAATTGCCGCCGTCGCCGCCGGCATCGCCCTGATGGCCACCGGTTGCGGTGCCACCGGCAAGAGCTCCACCGGTGCGGAAAGCACCGGCGGCGCCGCCGGACCTATCACCGGCCTGCAGATCATGGTCCCCAACACCCCCGGCGGCGGTTATGACACTACTGCCCGGGCCGCCGCCAAGGTCCTGGACGACGCAAAGATCACAACCAACACCGAAGTCTTCAACCTGGCCGGTGCCGGCGGCACAGTTGGCCTGGCCCGGATCGTGAACGAAAAGGGCAACGGCGACCTGGCCATGCTCATGGGCCTGGGCGTGGTGGGCGCCAGCTACACCAACAAGTCCGAGTCCAAGCTGACCCAGACCACGCCGTTGGCCCGCCTCATCGAAGAGCCCGGCGCCATCATGGTGGGCAAGGATTCGCCCTATAAGACCATCGATGACCTGGTGAACGCATGGAAAGCCGATCCCGGTTCCATCGCCGTGGGCGGCGGCTCCAACCCCGGCGGCCCTGACCACCTGCTGCCCATGCAGCTGGCCGGAGCCGTGGGCATTGACGCCACCAAGGTCAACTACGTTGCCTACGACGGCGGCGGCGACCTCCTGCCTGCCATTCTCGGCAACAAGCTCGGCTTCGCCGCTTCCGGCGCCGGCGAGTACCTGCAGCAGATCCAGTCAGGCGAAGTACGCGTCCTGGCCACCAGTGGTGAAAAGCGGCTCGAGGGCGTGGATGCCCCTACGTTGAAGGAATCCAACATCGACCTGGTATTTACCAACTGGCGCGGCATGGTGGCCCCTCCGGGCATCAGTGACGAGGAGAAAGCCAAGCTGATCGCCGCCCTTGAGAAGATGCACGGTACCGAGGGCTGGAAGGAAGCGCTGAAGACACACAGCTGGACTGACGCATTCATCACCGGTGACGAATTCAAGTCCTTCCTCGGCGACCAGGACAAGCGGGTGGCGGACGTGCTCACCAAGCTTGGGTTGGCGTGAGCTCCCTGGCAACAGGCCTTAAAGGCCGCGCCGAGCTGGGGGTTGCCCTCCTGCTCGGCGCGGCCGGCGTCATTGTGTTCCTTGACGCCAGCCGCCTGGTCATCACGTATTCCCAAGCTGATCCGGTAGGGCCAAAGACTCTTCCCTACCTGGTGTCCGGCCTGCTGGTCACCTGCGCGGTCCTCCTGGCCATTAACGTCCTGCGTGGCGGCCAGGGCGAGGCGGAGGGCGGCGAGGACGTTGACCTCACCCACCCCGCCGACTGGAAGACTGTCCTGCCCCTGGCCGGTGCCTTCGTGGCCAATATCCTGTTGATCGACTGGGCCGGCTGGGTCATCTCCGGAACCATCCTCTTCTGGGGCTGCACCTGGGCCTTGGGCAGCAGGCACTACGTCCGCGACGGCCTGATTGCCGTTGGCCTGCCCGTCCTCACCTTCTACGGCTTTTACCTCGGCCTGGGCATCCACCTCCCCGCTGGCCTCCTGGAAGGGATCCTGTAATGGACGTCTGGTCCTCCCTGATGGACGGTTTCGCCACCGCCCTGACTCCCATGAACCTCCTCTACGCCATGATCGGCGTCATCCTGGGTACCGCCGTCGGCGTCCTCCCGGGACTGGGCCCGGCCATGACAGTGGCTCTCTTGCTGCCCGTCACCCAGGTGCTGGAACCCACCAGCGCATTCATTATGTTTGCCGGCATCTATTACGGCGGCATGTACGGCGGGTCCACAACTTCCATCCTCCTTAACACCCCCGGCGAATCCTCCTCCGTGATCACCGCGATAGAAGGAAACAAGATGGCCAAGGCCGGCAGGGCCGCCCAGGCCCTGGCGACTGCGGCGATCGGCTCCTTCGTGGCCGGCACCATTGGTACTGCCCTGCTGGCAATGTTCGCGCCGATCGTGGTGCAGTTCGCCGTCAGCCTCGGCTCCCCCAGCTACTTCGCGATTATGGTCCTGGCCCTGCTGGCGGTCACCGCTGTACTGGGCTCCTCCCGGCTGCGCGGCTTCGCTGCTCTGGGCCTTGGCCTGGCCATCGGCCTGGTAGGCATGGGCTCCGGCCAGGCCCGCCTCACGTTCGGTATTCCACTGCTGTCTGACGGCATCGACATCGTGGTGGTTGCCGTGGCGATTTTTGCCGTGGGCGAGGCCCTCTGGGTGGCCGCGCATTTGCGCCGCACTCCCCTGGAAGCCATTCCGGTGGGCCAGCCCTGGATGGGCAAGTCCGACTGGAAGCGTTCCTGGAAGCCGTGGCTGCGCGGTACTGCATTTGGCTTCCCGTTTGGCGCGCTGCCGGCCGGCGGTGCGGAGATTCCCACGTTCCTCTCCTACGTAACGGAGAAACGGCTCAGCAAACACCCTGAAGAGTTCGGCAAGGGCGCCATTGAAGGCGTCGCCGGGCCGGAAGCCGCAAACAACGCATCCGCTGCCGGCACGCTGACACCGATGCTGGCCCTGGGCCTGCCCACCAACGCTACTGCTGCCGTGATGCTGGCCGCGTTCACCGGATACGGCATCCAGCCTGGTCCCCAGCTCTTCGCCAGCCAGGGCCCCCTCGTGTGGGCGTTGATCGCCAGCCTCTTCATTGGCAACTTCCTGCTGCTGCTTATCAACCTGCCCTTGGCTCCCTTGTGGGCTAAGCTCCTGCAGATTCCCCGCCCCTACCTGTATGCCGGCATTCTGTTCTTCGCCACGCTTGGCGCCTATTCGGTAAACCTGCAGGCTTTCGACTTGGTGCTGCTGTTGGTTTTCGGCGCCTTGGGTTTCATGATGCGGCGCTTCGGACTTCCGGTTCTGCCGCTGATCCTCGGTGTGATCCTCGGCCCGCGGCTGGAAGACCAACTGCGCAAGACGCTCAAGCTTTCCGGCGGAGACCCGGCGGGGCTGTTCAACGAGCCGATCGCCATCGTTGTATACATCATCGTCGGACTCATCCTGCTGTGGCCGCTGGTCTTCAAACTGATCCGACGGAGCCGCCCGGTTGCCGCAACCGGAACACCTGCGGCTCCGGCCGGCGGGTCAGCCACCCTTGCTTCCGAGGCCGATGACGCGGTCCACTCGAACCTGAATGCCTTCAGTCCCGACCATAAGGAGCGATCATGACCGTCGTTGTGGGATACGTCCCGACCCCCGAGGGCGAAGCTGCCCTGACCCAGGCCATCACCGAAGCCCGGAAGAGCAACAGCACACTGGTGCTGATCAATTCCTCCAAGGGCGAGTCAACGGTGGACAGCCGCTTTGCCCCGGACGGCGAAATCCAGGACATCGAGCAGCGGCTGGCCGGCCAGGGCATCGAGTACGTGATCAAGCGGCCGGTCCGCGGGCATGATGCCGCGGCTGAGGTGCTGGACGCCGCCGAGGAACACAACGCCGACCTGATTGTGATTGGCCTGCGCCGCCGCACGCCGGTGGGCAAGCTGATTATGGGCAGCACGTCCCAGCGCATCCTGCTGGAGGCCGACTGCCCGGTCCTGGCCGTAAAGGCGGTCTAGGCCGGGACGGCCGCCGGTGCCCGGAACATCTCCTGGCGCTGGCGGCCCAGGCCCTCCACCTCTACCTCCACCACGTCGCCCGGCCGGAGGTAGGGGAAACGGCCGCTGAGGGCCACCCCCTGCGGCGTTCCGGTGAGGATCACGTCGCCCGGTTCCAGCCGCATGTACTGGCTGCAGTGGTGAACCAGCGTGGGCGCATCGAAGATAAGCTCCGATGACCAGGAATCCTGGCGCGGCTCACCATTCACCCAGCTGCGGAGCCGCAGGTTGCCGCCGTCGATCGCGTCAGCCGGAACCAGCCATGGCCCCAGGGGCGTTGACCCGGGAAGGGACTTGCCCTTGGTCCATTGCCCGGCCGCTCCGGGCAACTGATATTCCCGCTCCGACAAGTCATTGGCCGTGACGTAGCCGGCAATGCATGCGGCGGCTTCTTCCACCGAGCCGAGGTAGCTGGCTTCCCTGCCGACCACGATGCCCAGTTCCACTTCCCAGTCGTAGTGGGTGGAGCGGGGCGGCAACGGGGCAGGGTCGCTGGGCCCCGTGACGGTGTTGCTGGGCTTGAGGAAGACGACGGGAATTGCGGGCGGCTCGGCCCCTGACTCCGCGGCATGGGCGGCATAGTTCATCCCGATCCCCACCACCGAGCCCGGCCGGGCTACGGGGGAACCGATCCGGAGTGCAGCGGCGCCTTCCAGGACGGGCAGTTCCCCGGCCTCCAGTGCTTTGCGCACCTTTGTCGGGCCACCGGAGCCAAGGAACGCTCCATCCACGTCAGCGGTCAGTGGCAGCAGGCTGAAATACTGGTCGGTTCCGTCCGCCGAAGACACCAGCACGGCAGGCTGTTCACTGCCGCTTTCGCCCAGGCGCATGATCTTCATACCGGATTCTCCTCAAGCTGTATCGTTGGGTGCTTTCCGGGCCTTGCGGGGCCCCATCCCATGGTCGTCGATTTCCCGTGGACGCCGCGAACGAACGTATTATGACCGCACCTCCCCGCCGCCAAAAGGACAGTCATCTGACATCTAGCAGGAGCAGTCGGTAGAATGGTGGAGCCACCCCGGCACGAAACAGAGAAAGTTCAGTAATGACTACAGCCACTTTGGAGCGGATCCCCGCCGCTGCCGAGCCCAGCCAAGGACCTGCCGTCCGGTCCATCAGCCTGGAGTTCTCCAGCGCCAGCGAGGTCCATGCAGGACTGGAAGAGGCGGTGGCCGAAATGATTGAGGTGGCAGCAAAGGATGCCGACTGCGGCATCCTGGTCACCCGGCTTCATCCGGGACGCTACACGGTAGCCCTGGATGCATCAGTGCCTTTCGGCGAAACGTACGAATCCGTCGCCGCCTGACCTGCCCTCCCGGGCCGCCACGGCCCCACCCACGGCCAGGGCCGTCAGGCTGTCCGGAACGAAGAATCCCCGCACGCCGTACGGCGTGCGGGGATTCTTCGTTCCTGCTGGCGGGACTGCTAGCCGCGGCGGACCTGCACCCCGTCAGACTTCAAAAAGAGCTGCTTTTCAGTGGGACCGGCCGGCACAAGCCACAGAACGTTGCCGCTCTGGGACACTTCCTCCACCTCCCCGGCGGCTACGACATGGGCCTGCTTGATAATCTCGACGTGATCGCCGGCCTGGAGGGACCTCCAGTCCGAAACCACGGCGGAATGGGCATTTCGCTTCGACAGGACTGCCCCACGTGCTTTCATTTGAACTTCTACCCCTTTGTATCGTTCTGCTGCCACAGCCTCTTTGATGTGACTTTCACTACATCTTCAGTTCTACTACACTCCCGGCGCCACGGTGGGCCGTGGCGCCGGAAATTCCACCTTTTGGACGGACAGTCCAAAAGCGCTGAAGATTGTTCGCTGTCAGGCCAGCGGCCCGACTGCAGATTCGGCCGCCCGGAGCACCTCACCCGAGGCGACCAGGCGGTCCGCCGCTTCCAGTTCCGGCGACAGGAACCGGTCGGTTCCCGGCCCCTCCACCACCGCGCGCAGGGCGGCCACCACCGCAGCACCCGCAGGTCCCGGGGTCAGGACCCCGCCGGAGAGCTGCGTGCGGATATCCAGGGCGCGGGCCGAGGTCACCAGTTCGATGGCCAGGACGCGGCGGAGGTTCTCCACGGCCTTGCGGAGCTTCCGCGCTGCGTGCCAGCCCATGGACACGTGGTCCTCCTGCATGGCGGAACTCGGGATCGAGTCCACCGACGCCGGAACGGCAAGCCGCTTGTTGTCCGAGACCAGGCCGGCCTGCGTGTACTGGGCGATCATCAGCCCGGAGTCCACGCCGGGGTCAGCCGCGAGGAAAGCCGGCAGGCCATGCGAACGGGCAGGATCCAGCATGCGGTCGGTACGGCGTTCAGCGATGGAGCTGAGGTCGGCCACCGCGATTGCCAGGTAGTCCAGCACGTAAGCCACCGGAGCGCCGTGGAAGTTGCCGTTGGAGCTGACCCGGCCGTCGGGAAGGACCACGGGGTTGTCGATCGCTGCAGCCAGTTCCCGCGTGGCCACCAGTTCCGCGTGGTCAACGGTGTCGCGGACGGAGCCGGCAACCTGCGGGGCGCAGCGCAGCGAGTACGCGTCCTGGACCCGGGAATCCCCCACCCGGTGTGAAGCGACGATGGGTGAATCGGACAGCACGCGCAGCATGTTGTCTGCACTGGCGGCCTGGCCGGGGTGCGGCCGAAGCGCGGCGTGCAGTTCGGGCAGGAACACCTGGTCCGTGCCCAGCAGCGCCTCGACGCTGAGCGCGGCGGTGATGTCCGCCGTTGTCAGCAGTTGGCGAAGGTCGGCGATGGCCATCAGGAGCATGCCCAGCATGCCCTCGGTGCCGTTGACCAGGGCCAGGCCTTCCTTTTCGGCCAGGGTGACCGGCTCGATGCCGTGTTCTGCCAGCAGCTCAGCGACAGTCCGCTCTCCCCGCCCGCCGTATGTCACGCCGTCGGGCCCTTCCGCCTCCCCTTCGCCCATCAGGACCAGGGCGCAGTGGGACAGCGGTGCCAGGTCACCGGAGCAGCCCAGCGAGCCGAACTCGCGGACCACCGGGGTGATGCCGGCGTTGAGGACGTCCACCATGGTCTGCAGGACAACGGGGCGGACACCGGTACGGCCGGAGGCGAGGGTCTTGGCACGCAGGAACATGATGCCGCGGACCACTTCCCGCTCCACGGCCGGTCCCATGCCTGCCGCGTGGCTGCGGATCAGGGACTTCTGCAGCTGCGTGCGCAGTTCGTTGGGGATGTGGCGGTTGGCCAGGGCGCCGAAGCCGGTGGAGATGCCGTAGGCGGGGGCGTCGCTGGAGGCGAGGTCATCAATGTGGGCGCGGACCTTGGCCACGATGTCCAGGGCGTCCGGGGAGATGCTCACCTTCGCGTTGTGGCGCGCGACGGCGAGCACATCCCCGGGCGTGACGCCGACGGAGCCAAGGGTGACGGTCAGCGGTTGGTGCGTAATGGCTGTCATTGTTTCCTACTTCGGTGGTTGCTCCCAACTAGGTAGCAGTAGATGTCGTTATGAGCCGTCAAAACGACATCTACTGCTACCTAGTTGGGTTAGCGGGGTGTCGGTTAGCTGTTCTCGTTCATGGGGATGCGGACGCCGCGCTCTTTGGCGACGTCGAGGGCGCGCTCATAGCCGGCGTCGGCGTGGCGGATGACGCCCATGCCGGGGTCATTGGTGAGGAGGCGTTCGAGCTTCTGGGCGGCGAGGTCGGTGCCGTCGGCGACGGAAACCTGTCCGGCGTGGATGGAGCGGCCGATGCCGACGCCGCCGCCGTGGTGCAGGGACACCCAGGTGGCGCCGGAGGCGGTGTTGAGCAGGGCGTTCAGCATGGGCCAGTCGGCGATGGCGTCCGAGCCGTCCTTCATGGCTTCGGTTTCCCGGTACGGCGAGGCGACCGAGCCCGAGTCCAGGTGGTCGCGCCCGATGACGATGGGGGCCTTGACCTTGCCGTCCTTCACCAACTGGTTGAACAGCAGCCCGGCCTTGGCGCGTTCGCCGTAGCCGAGCCAGCAGATGCGTGCCGGCAGGCCTTCGAACTCGACGCGCTCCTGGGCGGCGTCGATCCAGCGGTGCAGGTGCTTGTTCTCCGGAAAGAGCTCCTTGATGGCTTCGTCCGTGACGCGGATATCTTCCGGGTCGCCGGACAGGGCAACCCAGCGGAACGGGCCAAGCCCTTCGCAGAACAAAGGCCGAATGTAGGCCGGGACGAAGCCCGGGAATTCGAAGGCGCGGGTGTAGCCGCCCTTGCGGGCCTCGTCGCGGATGGAGTTGCCGTAGTCGAACACCTCGGCGCCGGCGTCCTGGAATTCCACCATTGCCTGCACGTGCCGGGCCATGGATGCCTGGGCCTTCTTGGTGAAGCCTTCAGGATCGGCCTCTGCCTCCCGGTGCCACTCCGCCACCGAAATACCCTCGGGCAGGTAGGACAGGGGGTCGTGGGCGGAGGTCTGGTCCGTGACGATGTCCACGGTAAGTTCGCCGGCTTTGTGGCGGCGCAGGATCTCGGGGAAGACTTCGGCGGCGTTGCCCACGTAGCCGACGGACCAGCCATGGCGCTCCTCCTTGGCCTTGAGCACCTTGGCGATGGCGGCGTCGAGGTCGGTTTCCACCTCATCCAGGTAGCGTTTGCCGGCGCGGCGGCGCAGCCGGGTTTCGTCGACGTCGACAATCAGGCAGGCGCCATCGTTCAGGGTGACGGCCAGCGGCTGGGCACCGCCCATGCCGCCGCAGCCGCCGGTGAGGGTCAGCGTGCCGGCGAGGGTGCCGTTGTCGTCCCCGGTGAGCTTGCGGGCGATCGCGGCGAAGGTTTCGAAGGTGCCCTGCAGGATGCCCTGCGTGCCGATGTAGATCCAGGAACCGGCGGTCATCTGGCCGTACATCATCAGGCCCTCCGCCTCGAGCCGGCGGAATTCCGGCCACGTTGCCCAGTCGCCCACCAGGTTGGAGTTGGCCAGCAGGACGCGCGGGGCCCACTCGTTGGTGCGGAACACACCCACCGGCTTGCCGGACTGGACCAGGAGGGTTTCGTCCTTTTCCATGGTTTCCAGGGTGCGGGTGATGGCATCGAAGGCGGCCCAGGAGCGGACGGCCCGGCCGGTGCCGCCGTAGACCACCAGATCGTCGGGGCGCTCTGCCACTTCGGGGTCCAGGTTGTTCATCAGCATGCGCAGCGGCGCTTCGGTCTGCCAGGACTTGGCGGTGAGCTCGGTGCCGCGGGCTGCTTTGACCGGGCGGGCCCCTGTGGTGAAATCGGCGGGTGCCATGATGGGCTCCTTTTCTTGGTGTCTGAGATTTCGAAGAAGTTCTGTAACAACTAAAGCGCCTGGAGAAGGGGCATCACAGGGCTTTCAAGGGTGTGCTGTCCGGAGTGCCAGACAAGCTCTGCTGGCCAGGTTGCTCTATCACTTATGGCTCCCATTCCGGGGTTTTAGCAGCCGTAAGTGATGGAGCAACGAGGGTTATTTTCCCGGGCGGCCGTGGATTCGGACAGAGAGTTCGTCGGCCACTTTCTGCACGCGGGCGGCCAGCACCGGCCACTGGTCATGGGGCAGTTTGTCCTCCAGGAAGGTGACTGCGACGGCGGCGGTGGGCCAGCCCAAATGGTCGGTGACCGCGGCGGCAATGGAGCCGAAGCCAGGGGTCACCTCGCCGTGTTCGGTGGCATATCCGCGCTGCCTCACCTGGTCGAGGTGCGAGGACAGCGCGGAATACTTCATGATGGCGCCCTCCACCTCGTGCCGGGCAGTGAAGGCCGCCGCATTTGGATACAGGGCCCGCACCTGCGATTTGGGCAACGCTGCCAGGATGGCCCGCCCGCTGGCGGTGAGGTGGCTGGGAAGCCGGACGCCGACGTCCGTCACCAGGGAAGGACGGTTCTTGGCCCGCTCCTCCACGATGTACAGGACGTCGCGGCCATGCAGGACGGCAAGGTGCGCACTCTCGCCGATGGTGTCCACCAAACCCGCAAGCAGGGGGCGGCCCAGCCGGGACAGCGGCTCCTGCCGGGAGTACGCCGAACTGAGTTCGAACGCACTGATGCCCAGCCCGTACCGCTGCTCCTCGTGGAGATGGAGGACGAAGCCATTGGCCTCCATCACCCCCAGCAGGTGGTAGACGCTGGACCTGGGCAGATCAAGGCTGGACGCGATCTGGGATGCCGCCATGGGGCCACGCCGCGAAGCCAGCAGCTTGAGGATGCGCAGCGTGTTCTCGGCGGCAGGAACCTTTGACGACGCCTTGACCGTGGCGCGCGGCGCCTGGCTGTCCGTGCTTAATGCAGTGCTCATGGCCTGGAAGGTTCTTTCTGGGTAGCTATGTCCGGTATCCCGTACTTAAGCTTGCGCCCTCCCCCGGCTTCAAAGTTCCTACAAATGCGCCTATTGTCTGAAATACCAGACGCCTGCCACCCATCCTGCCTTCGTGCCTATGTGGATAACCTGGCCGAGTTCAGATGGTGAGCACAACTTTGCCGCGTGCCCACCCCTCATGGAGGTACCGGATGGCGGCCGGGGCTTCCGCAAGGGGAAAGACTTTATCCACCGCGGGCTTGACGCTGCCGGCTTCCATCAGCGATGCAAGAGCCTCCAGGTCCAGGTGCGTTTCCTTTGCCACAAGCCCTTTGAACTGCCGCCCGGAAAACAGGGAGACCAGTGGGGCAACAAGGGACCGCTCAAATCCGCCGGTCAACTTGCCGCCCCCTTCGCCGCCAATGATCACCAGAGTGCCCTTGCGTACGAGCAGGCGGCGCAGGAAAGACAGCGGGCGGTTGCCGGCCGCGTCCAGGATAAGGTCGTATACCTTTCCGGCGCCCGCGATATACGTCTTGGTGTAGTCAACAACGGCATCCGCCCCGAGGGAGCGCACCAGCTCAACCTTGCCCGTGCTGCACACGCCTGTCACCTCTGCTCCAAAGGCTTTGGCCAGCTGGACCGCAAAGGAGCCCACTCCCCCGCCCGCGCCGAGGATCAGCACCTTCTGGCCGACGGTGATTTGGCCGGCGTCGCGGACAGCCTGCAGGGCGGTGACGCCGGAAATCGGCGAAGCCGCCGCTTCTTCGAAGGAGAGGTGGGCCGGCTTGCGGGCCAGCTTGTCCTCCTTGGCGCAGACATACTCGGCAAAAGATCCCTCGCAGGTCCCGAACACCTCGTCCCCAGGAGAAAAACGGGCCACCCCAGGCCCCACGGCTTCCACCACACCGGCCACTTCCCGGCCACGCACGGGAACTTTCGGCTTCTTCAGGCCGTAGCCGAAAAGCCGGACCAGATATGGCAGCCCGGTCATCAGATGCCACACGCCCTGGTCCACGCCCGCAGCCCGCACCCGGATCAGCACCTCACCGTCGGCGGGATCCGGCCGGCCGATGTCCCGCAGCTCCAGCACGTCTGCCGATCCATAGACGTCCTGCACGATTGCTTTCATCATCGATCTCCTTCGGGCTTGCTGGTACGGGGGCACAAGGTGAAGCAGTGCATCCGCCCGGTTACCGGCGGCCCCTCACGGTATGGAATAGCCGGAGTCGAGTCAAGGGGTGTGCGGGGTGGTCGGGAAAAGAAGCTGTTCGTCTGGAATGAAAGACACCAACCCGCCGTGAGCCTCATCACGGTGCATCCGGAAATGGTCTGCTGGTTAGCGGCTCCCCTCCCAATGACGAGAAGGTATTTGCATGCAACCAGCTCCAACCCCAACCCGGACCGAAACCGCGGCGGAACAGCACAACCCAACGGCCGTCGTTGGACACGTCCTCAACAGGGGCCTGAACGTGCGGCACATCCGCTTCATGGCCCTGGGATCGGCAATCGGCACCGGCCTCTTCTACGGCTCGGCGTCCGCCATCCAGAAAGCCGGCCCGGCCGTCCTGCTGGCGTACATCATTGGTGGCGCCGCCGTCTTCATGGTGATGCGGGCCTTGGGCGAAATGGCCGTCCGGCACCCGGTCTCCGGCTCCTTCGGCCAGTACGCCAGCCGCTATCTTGGCCCGCTGGCAGGCTTCATCACCGGCTGGACCTACGTGTTCGAAATGGCCATCGTAGCCATCGCGGATGTCACCGCCTTCAGTATCTACATGGGCTTCTGGTTCCCGCAGGTGGACCGGTGGATCTGGATCCTGGCGATCATCTTCTTCCTGGCCGGACTTAACCTGCTGAGCGTCAAGGTCTTCGGCGAACTCGACTTCTGGTTCTCGCTGATCAAGGTCGCGGCCATCATCGCCATGATCGCCGGCGGCGCTGCCATCATCGTCTTCGGCTTCCAGGCCGCCGATTCAACCGTCACCCCCGGCCTGGGCAACCTCGTGGAGCATGGCGGGTTCCTCCCGTTCGGCTTCGAAGGGCTGCTCGCGTCCTTCGCCGTGGTCATGTTCGCCTTCGGCGGGATCGAGACCCTGGGCATCACCGCCGGTGAGGCCGCCGACCCCAAGAAGGTCATCCCCAAGGCAGTCAACACCGTCCCCGTGCGCGTGCTGCTGTTCTACGTCCTCACCCTGGGCGTCCTGATGAGCCTCTTCCCGTGGGACCAGATCGGCAGCAACGGCAGTCCCTTCGTGCAGATCTTCAGCGGGCTGGGCATCCCCGCGGCACCCCACATCCTGAACGCCGTGGTGATCACCGCCGCGCTCTCCGCCATCAACAGCGACATCTTCGGTGCCGGGCGCATCCTCTTCGGGCTCTCCAACCAGGGCCACGCGCCGGCCGCCTTCGGCAGGGTCTCCCGGCACGGCGTCCCTTGGATGACCGTAGTCATGATGGCAGGAATCCTGCTGGTGGGGGTGGTCCTCAACGCCGTCATTCCGGAGGACGTGTTCCTGGTGATTGCCTCGATCGCAACGTTCGCCACGGTTTGGGTGTGGGTGCTGATCCTCGCCTCCCATGTGGCGATGAAGCGGGAAATCGCCCGCGGAGGCCTGCCGGCGTCGGAATTTCCGTCCCCGTGGTGGCCTGCCGCCTCCATCCTCACCATCGCGTTCATGGTGCTGGTGATCGCCGTCCTGGGCGCCTTCGAGGACACGCGGATCGCCCTGTACGTGGGCGCCGCCTGGCTGGGACTGCTGGTGGTGGCCTACCGCCTGTGGATCAAAGGTGACGGCCGACGCCGGGCCCACCTTGAGGACGAGACGTCGCCACTGCCGGTGGTCAGGACTGCCCGCGACGACGGGTAGGCACGTCCCGTAACGCCAAAAGGTGCCCGGCCCCCACAAGGGGCCGGGCACCTTCGTTTTCCAGCCTTATGCCGAAGCGGCGGCGGCCCGGACCGCCTGGCTGAGCGACGTCGTCGGACGCCCAATGAGCCTCCGGAGATCACCGGTGCTGACCAGGAGGTCGCCGCGCGCAATGCCGAGGTCCGAATCCGCCAGGATTTCCGCGAACGCCTCCGGCACCCCAACGCCGGTGAGCAGGCCAACGTAGTCGTTGGCGGGCAGGTCGTTGTAGCTGATGGCCTTTCCGGTGGCCGCGCTGATCTCGGAGGCGAGGTCCGCCATGCTGAAGGCCTCATCGCCGCCGAGCTCGTAGACCCTGCCGGCCTGGTCATCGGCCACCAGGACCGCGGCGGCGGCATGGGCGTAGTCGGCCCGTGCGGCCCCGCTGACCTTGCCCTCCCCGGCACTGCCCGCGAGCGCGCCCTGCGCGAGCGTCCCCGGCAGCTGCTCCGTGTAGTTTTCCAGGTACCAGCCATTGCGCAGCAGGACGAAGTGGACACCGGATTCGCGCAGCAGCGCCTCCATGGCCTTGTGTTCGCCGGCCAGCTTCATGGACGTGGTGTCCGCATTGGCGATGCTGGTGTAGGCCAGCAGCTCCACGCCGTCGGCCTTGGCGGCATCAATCACGGTGCGGTGCTGTTCCACCCGCTGTCCCACTTCGCTGCCGGAAATCAGCAGCACCCGACTCGCACCCCTGAGGGCGGCGGCCACGGAACCGGCATCAGCGTAGTCCATCTGCTGCACCCGTACCCCGCGTGCTGCGAAGTCCGCCAGCTTTTCCACCGACCGGCCGGCAGCCACGATATCCGCAGCCGGTACCCCCTGCTCGAGGAGGGCTTCAAGAACGTGGCGGCCCAGCTGTCCGGTGGCGCCTGTCACAACGATGCTCACGATGGTTCCTTTCGGGGGTTTTGCTCTGTCGAAGGGCACAACCATGGCCGGGCAGCAGAACTTCCCGCTGGAGAGTACGCACTTTGAGGTAAGGTACTGACCCAGGAGTAAGTAACCGTACTTCCGGTAAGCTGATGGGCATGGAAACAGCACCGCACGCGGCTCCCCTCCCCCAGGCCTTTGCCGACGGCGTGTTCCCGGCAGGTTGCCCCAGCCGGACCCTGCTGGACCACATCACCAGCAAATGGGGGGTCCTGATCCTGATTGCGCTGTCCGAGGGTGACCAGCGGTGGAGCGACCTGCGGCGGCGGGCCGAGGGAATCAGCGAGAAAATGCTGGCCCAGACGCTGAAGACGCTGGAGCGTGACGGCCTGGTCAGCAGGAGGGCCCAGCCGGTCATCCCGCCCCGGGTGGATTACAGCCTCACGGAGCGGGGCTACGAATTGAGTGCCCTCCTGGTGCCGCTCGTGGCCTGGGCATTCGACAACGCCGAGGAGATCATCAACGGAGTTCCAGAGAGCAAGTAATGCCCCTCCAGAAACTCGAGTACCTGTTACTGATGTTGCTGGTGTGATTAGTGCCTAGCGTGAGCGTACGGTGGCGGCCGGAATGGGAGGACCATCCTCTGCTGGGAGCGTTCCGGCCAACCAACACCGTTAGCGGGCGGCATGTGCCGCCCGGAGGAGTTGGTGACATGGCCAGGGACCACTACGCACCGGATCTTTCGCATTTGGGCCAGCCGCTCAGCGTCGGCGATGCCCTGGCCCGGGCCCTGCGCCGGACGCTGGACACCTTCAGCCCGCGCTGCCGTTACCGGGTGGGTGACACTGTCATCGGCGACGACCCCTTCAGCGGCAGGCGCGAAGGGGTCGTCGTGTGGCGGGACAGGCGGTCAGTGGGGGTGAAGACCACCTACGGCGTCTTCTTCTTCGACCACCGGCTGGTCAGACCCTCGGATTGAGGCTGCCGCGGGGCTGGCCCAGGCAGGCCTACCGCGCGGACCAGCCCCCATCCATGGTGTAGCTGGCGCCGGTGACCATGCCTGCGTCCGCGGAAGCCAGCCAGGACACCAGGGAGGCAACCTCTTCCGGCTCCACCAGGCGCTTGATGGCGGACTCGGTGAGCATCACCTTGGACAGGACCTCGGACTCGGGAATGCCGTGCACCTGGGCCTGGTCCGCGAGCTGCTTTTCCACCAGTGGCGTGCGCACGTAGCCGGGGTTCACGCAGTTGGAGGTGACACCGTGCTCCCCGCCCTCCAGCGCCGTCACCTTGCTCAGCCCTTCCAGGCCGTGCTTGGCGGAGACATACGCGCTCTTGAACGGAGAGGCACGGATACCGTGCACGGAGGAAATATTGATGATGCGGCCGAACCTGTTGGCATACATGTGCGGCAGCGCCGCCCGGATCAACAGGAACGGGGCCTCCAGCATCAGGGTAATGATCCTGCGGAACTCCGCGGGATCGAACTCCTCAATGGGGCTTATGCGCTGGATCCCGGCATTGTTGACCAGGATGTCGCAGTCCAGGCTGAGGGTGGACAGGGCGTCAAGGTCCAGCAGGTCCACACTCCACGCGGTGCCGCCCACCTCATCGGCGAGCGTCGCCGCAGCGGCGGAGTCGACGTCGGCCACCACCACTTTCGCTCCCCGTGCGGCAAGTGCGCGCACGCACGCAGCGCCGATTCCGCTGGCACCGCCGGTGACCAGCGCCTTGCGTCCATTCAACGTGTTGTCCATGGCAGTTCTCCTTCGTGCGCCCGAATGGTCCATCAGCTCAATAATTCAGGAGGCGGCACGGCCGGCACGGGCCCGGGTGCCGCCCAGCAGCGGCTCAGCTGCGCGTGGCGCTGAGCAGTCCCTCGCGGGCGGCGTCTTCCTTGTCCACGTCCTCCAGGGCGATGCCCTTGGTTTCCTTCAGGCTCAGCACGGCCACGCAGGTGATGGCGCAGGCCACCACCAGGTAGATGGCGGTGGGCACCCACGAGCCGGTGTCCTTGAGCCACTGGGTGGCCAGCAGCGGCGCCAGCGAGCCGGCGAAGATGGAGGTGACCTGGGAACCGAGGGAGGCGCCGGAGTACCGCATGCGGGTGGGGAACATCTCGGCCATAATGGCAGGCTGCCCGGCATACATCAGGCCGTGCAGGCACAGGCCGATGGTCACGGCAAGGACGATGACCAGGGCGTTCCGGGTGTCGAACATGGGGAAGGCGAAGAACGGCCAGGTGGCACCAAGGACGGCGCCGGCCAGGTAGACGGGCTTGCGGCCGATCCGGTCCGCCAGGCGGCCGTACTGCGGAATGACGGCGAAGTGGATGACGTGCGCGATCAGCAGTGCCAGCAGCAGCGATGAGGTGTCGTATTTGTGCACGCTCTTGAGGTAGACAATGGCGAAGCTGACCACCAGGTAGTACATGATGTTCTCCGCGAACCGCAGGCCCATGGCCTGGAAGATGCCCTTGGGGTACTTGCGGAGCACCTCGAACACGCCGTAGCTGACCGCCTGTTCCTTTTCCACCAGTTCCTTGGCTTCGAGGAAGATGGGTGCTTCGCTGACGTTGGTGCGGATGTAGTAGCCCACGAAGACGATCACGGCGGAGAGCCAGAAGGCCACGCGCCAGCCCCAGCCAAGGAAGGCTTCGCTGGTGAGCGTGGTGGACATGATGTACAGCACCAGGGTGGCCAGCAGGTTGCCCACCGGAACGGCGGCCTGGGGCCAGCTGGACCAGAACGCACGGGTCTTGTTCGGGCTGTGCTCGGCCACGAGGAGGACTGCACCGCCCCATTCGCCGCCCAGCGCGAAGCCCTGGATGAACCGCAGGAACACCAGCAGCGCGGGAGCCAGGTAGCCGATGTCGGCGAAGCCCGGGAGGCAGCCCATCAGGAACGTGGACACGCCGATGATCACGATGGTGAGCTGCAGGGTGGGCTTACGGCCCAGCTTGTCGCCGATCTGGCCGAAGACAATCCCGCCGAGCGGCCGAGCGACGAAGCCCACGGCGTAGGTGAGGAAGGCCTGGATGATCCCGTCCAGCTCATTGCCGGTGGCGGGGAAAAAGTACTTGCCAAAGACCAGGGTGGCCGCGGTTGCGTAGAGGAAGAATTCGTACCACTCCACCACCGTCCCCACCGTGGAGGCGGCAACGATTTTCTTCAGTCCTGATCCTTTGGGTGCATGCCCGGCCTCGTTGGCCCGGCGTTGCTCAATGCTCATGGTTCTCCTCAGTGTCCACATTGACACGCGCTGTGATCTCCAGCACAAGTGGCTCAGATGAGTATTGCTGCACAATCGGGGCACTTCAATGCCCAAAGCGGCACGAAACGTGTGCACAATTGCAGATATGAATGCCAACCCCGACGACCTCCTGGTCCTGCTCGCAGTATCACGCTCCGCAAAGTTCACGACGGCGGCGCAGGCGCTGGGCTTGAACCACACCACGGTTTCCCGCAGGATCGCCGCCCTGGAGAAAGCGCTCGGCGGCCGGGTGCTGTCCCGGGCCGCAGGCGGCTGGGAACTGACGGAGCTTGGCGAACGGGCCGTGCGGGCGGCGGAGCAGGTGGAGGAGGTGCTGGGCACGCTGGGACCGGCGGGCCAGGCACCCGACCCGATTACCGGCGTCGTGCGGATGACCGCGACGGACGGCTTCAGCGCCTACATTGCCGCCCCCGCTGTGGCCCGCCTGCGCCGGGACCATCCGGGCCTGAGCGTGGAAGTGGTGACCATGACCCGCCGTGCCCTGCAGCAGCGGTCCGGGCTGGACATCGAGGTGGTGGTGGGCGAGCCACAGGTGCACCGCGCGGAGGCCATCCGGCTGGGCGAATACCGCCTGGGAATGTATGCCTCCCGCGCTTACCTGGCGGAGCACGGGACGCCGACCACCGTGGCCGAACTCAATGCGCACCCGCTGGTCTATTTCGTGGATTCAATGCTGCAGGTGGACGACCTTGATGCGCCGCGGCGGCTGGTTCCGGCCATGCGGGACGGCCTCACCTCCACCAACGTGTTCGTCCACGTGGAGGCCACGAGGGCCGGGGCGGGTGTCGGGTTCCTGCCCTGCTTCATGGCGGACCTGCACGATGACCTGGTCCGGCTGCTGCCCGACAAGATCGGCGAGCTCCTCCCCTACTGGCTGGTGCTGCGCCCGGATTCGCTGCGCCGCCCCGCCGTTGCCGCCGTCGTGCAGGCCCTCCGGAAACGCATGGCGGAGCACCGCGAAGCGCTCCTGGGGCGGGGCTAAACCTCATCGATTGCTCCGTACTTGTCGTTTAGGAGCCTGAAAACGACGTTTACGGAGCAGTCGATGGGGGTGCCGGCGGGTCGTGGCGGACTGGTGACCCGGCCGCGAACGCCCGAACCTGGGCGTCGTCCCAGAGGTGCGCCGGGACGGCACCGCCCAGCAGCCGGCGCCGGAGCTGGGGGTCGTCAACGATCGGCTCGTCGCTGCCCGCCATCACCATGTTTCCGTACCGCCGGCCCTTCAGCATGGCGGGATCGGCAATGATCACCGTGTGCCTGAAGGCGGCCGCGATGGTGGCCGCGTCCTCGCGGGCGTTCCGGAGGTCGGGGGCGTCACCGGAATTGGCCAGGTACAGGCCGCCCGGGGCAAGGACCCGTTTGACGTGCCGGTTGAATTCCGTGGTGGTCAGCGGGCGC
Source organism: Arthrobacter sp. SLBN-112 (assembly GCF_006715225.1). Taxonomy (NCBI): domain Bacteria; kingdom Bacillati; phylum Actinomycetota; class Actinomycetes; order Micrococcales; family Micrococcaceae; genus Arthrobacter; species Arthrobacter sp. SLBN-112. The sequence continues at coordinate 1,585,680 of NZ_VFMU01000001.1, read as the reverse complement.
GGGGTGTGGGCGCCGGCAAAGACGTCGCGGATGATGAACTCCCGGGTGTTGGCCGTCAGGGTCTCCGTCACGGCCCGGGCCTCGCCCACCCGGATCCGGAGCAGGGGCGCCTTGGGAAGGTCGAACCAGTTGCGGACGTACTCGGCGAGCTTCCCGTCCAGTTCCACCACCACCTGGCGCGCGTCCGGGTAGGCTGCGGCGAAGTAGCGTGCCATGGAGCAGGCGCCGCCGCCCAGGTGCAGCCCGCGCAGTTTTGCCGATGACGCGTCCGACGGCGGCCAGCGGGACTCGACGAGCGCCGCCATCCACCGCATGTACTCGAAGTCCAGGAACAACGGATCGGCGAGGTCGATGTGCGAGCTCATGACCCCGTTGATCTTCAGGAGCCAGCCGGTGGAGTTGTCCTGGTCCGCCACCAGCTCGCAGTCACCGGTATCGATGTAGTAGACGCCCTCCACCGGGCCGCTTTGGCGGGAGCCCGCGGGCACGTGCACCACACCTGCCACCGCACGGATGCTGTTCCGGCCGCCTGACCTTCCGCGTTTTGCCATTACCCGTGCCGCGCTTCAGTCATGCTTCAACCTTAGTTGGTGGGCACTGGGCCTTTAGTTCGTGGGCAGTGCCCCTTCGCCGTCGCGGATCCGTTTCACCACTGCGGTGGTGGACCGTTCAGCCACGTAGTCCAGGATGGCTACCCGGCCGCCGTACTCCTCCACCGCCGGGGTCTCCGCCAGCATCTCGGGCGTGTAGTCCCCGCCCTTGGCGTAGACCTCAGGCCGGAGCCGCCGGATGAGCGGGGTGGCCGTGGGGGTGTCGAACACCGTCACGTAGTCCACGCAACTGAGCGCGGCCACCACTGCTGCGCGGTCCGCCATGTTGTTGATGGGCCTGCCCGGGCCCTTGAGCCTGCGCACCGAATCGTCGCTGTTCAGCGCCACCACCAGGATGTCGCCCAGCTGCTTGGCCTGGTTGAGGTACCTGGTGTGGCCGCTGTGCAGCACGTCGAAGCAGCCGTTGGTCAGCACGATCCGCTGCCCCTGCGCACGGTGCACCTCGATCTGCCGCTCCAGTTCGTCCCCGGTCAGGGCTGTATCGGCGAAGGCCTCCAGGTAACGGCTGAGCTGGGCGGTACTGCACACGGAAGTGCCGGGCTGGTGGACCACCACGTCCGCGGCCGACTGGGCCAGGTCCAGGCTGGCGGTCAGCGGCAGTCCTGTGGCACGGGCCAGGGTGAGGGCGGCGACGAAGGTGTCCCCTGCCCCGGACGCCTGCTTCTCAGCGGCCGGCCGGGCCCACGTCCGGTGCCGCACGCCGTCGGGCATCAACAGCACGGTTCCGTCCCGGTCGAGGGTGACCACCACGGCCCGCGCACCGGTTTCCTGCAACAGTGCCGCAGACTCCGCGGCCACGGCCTCCACCCGTTCCTGCCCTTCCGGCAGTTTCCGGTCCAGGATCCGGGCGGTTTCCTGCGCATTCGGGGTCACCAGATCGGGCCGCACTGCGGCCCAGGGCCGCGGATCATGCGCGTCAACCACCACCAGCGGACGGTTCCCGCCGGCAGCGTCAGGTCCGAGGACGCCGGCAAGTGCCGTGCGCACCGGGTCCGCCACCACGCCGGTTCCGTAGTCGCACACCAGCACGGCGTCCTGGCGTTCGACGGCGGCACGCACCGACGCGGCGAGCGCGGCCAGCGCGTCGGCCGGGACGGTCCTGGCCGCGTCATCGAGGCGCAGCATCACCTGCCCACCGCTGCTGATCCGGATCTTGGTGGTGGTCACCATGTCCGGGTGGGTGAGCAGGTGTTGGACATCGATGCCTGCGGCGGCAAGTTGTCCGCGGAGGTCCTCGCCGGCGTCGTCGGAGCCGATGATTCCTGCCACCGACACCTTCGCTCCCAAGGCGGCGAGGTTCATGGCGGTGTTGGCTGCGCCGCCGGGAACCGATTCGCGGGACTGGATGTCCACCACGGGGGCCGGGGCTTCCCGGCAGAGCCGCTCGATGCTGCCGCTCCACCAGCCATCGAGCATCACATCGCCGATGACCAGGATGGAAGGCTGTTCCGCGGCCAGCCGGCCGGGGAGCCAGTCGGACAGTGCCCGCTGGGTGGACAGGTCGATGGATTCCGGGGACTCACTCATGGCAGGTCCTGTCCCTCGGTGCTGATGATGGAATCCGGGCCGTCCTCTGGGCCGGCCGCCGGCGGCGCCGCAATGTGCACCACTTTGACCTGGCTGAACTCGTCCAGGAGTTCAGGCCCGTAACCGAACCCGGCACCACTCTCGCCGCGGGGCTGGGCTGCGCCGCCGGGGGCACCGCCGAACACCGCATTCACCTTTACGGTCCCCACGGGGAGTGCGGCCACTGCCTTCTGGATGTGCGCGATGTTGCTGCTCAGGACGGTGGCAGCCAGTCCGTACCTGCCGCTGCACGCCAGGCGCAGTCCGTCGTCGAACGTGTCCACCACCTGCACCGGAGCCACGGGTCCGAACGTTTCCTCGGTCATGACCTGCATGGTTTCGGTGCAGTCCAGCAGGACGGTGGCCGGGTAGAACGAGCCCGGTCCGTCCGGAAGCGCACCGCCCTCAATCGCCCGTGCGCCCTGGGCCAAGGCCTCGGTGACGTGGGCATGGACTGCGTCGCGCATCCGCAGGTCCACCAGCGGTGCCACGCTGCCGCTGTTGTTCCGGAGCGCGGCCTCCGCCTCCAGGGCTTTGGAGAACTCGGCGGCGATGTCCTTGTGCACGTAGATCCGTTCCACAGACGTGCAGATCTGGCCGCTGTTGCTGAAAGCTCCGATGGCTGCCTGCTGGGCGGCCCACCCGGGGTCTACGTCGCGGTCCACCAGCAGGGGATCGTTGCCGCCGTTTTCCCTGAGCACGTGCGCACCCGTGAGCGCAGCGGCCCGGGCGATCCGGGCACCGGAGGCACTGGACCCTACATGGGCGATCACGTCCACCTCAGCCTGTGACAGCGCCGCACCCACGTCGGCACCGCCGGAGATGGTCTGGAACACGCCGGCCGGAAACGCCGGTGCCAGGACCTCGCCCAGCGCCTCCCCCAGCCGGGGGCAGCGCTCGCTGGGTTTGTGGATGACGGTGTTGCCCGTGACCAGTGCAGCGCCGATCAGCCCGCAGGCCACGGCCACCGGATCGTTCCACGGCGTCAGCAGGACGGCCACGCCCCGGGGTTCGGCCAGGGTGTAGTCCGAGGCCAGCCGGTTGCCGCGGAGGCTGTGTCCGCGGTGGACCGGGCCCAGTTCCGCGTACTGTTCCAGGGTGGAAACGCCGGCGGCAATACCTGCCAGCGCTTCTTCCTCCGGACGGCCGGTCTCACTGGCGTTCAGCCCCGCGAGCTCCCGGGCCGCCGCCTCCAGGGCTTTGGCGGCCGCCTTGAGGGCTGCACCCCGTTCGGCAGGTGCGGTTGCCGCCCAACCCGCTGCCTCACCGCGCGCCACGCTGACGGCATGGCTGACTGCCTCCGGTCCCGCTTCGGGCACCGTCCAAAGCACTTCACCGGTGCGCGGATCCTGGATGGTGATGCCGGAGCCCTCGGCTGTCTGGTTGCCTGCGGTTGTTTCAGTGGCTGTGGTGGGCATGGTGTTCCTCCCGCCTTTCAGGTGCTGGATATGTCGTAATGTCGCTGGTTCGGCTGCGGCCGTCAAGGTGCTGTGGCCGGTGACGGCTTAGGGCCAGGAGCCCTCTTCCTCGTGGCAGATCAGCATTTCGCGGACCTCGCAGCCGGTGGGCTGGTTAAGGGCGAACAGGATGGCCTGCGCAGTGTTGGCGGGGTCGTTGAGCCGGGAATCGTCCTGCGGCTTGTACTGTTCGGTGCGGTCGTCGAAGAACCTGGTCTTCATGCCGCCGGGGATCATGGTGGTGACGCCGATTTCGCCGCCGGTTTCCGCGGCCAGTGCGTGGCTGAACCCCACCACGCCGAATTTGGAGGCGCAGTAGGCGGTGGCATCAGCCACGGCGCGCTTGCCCAGGGTGGACGCCACGGTTACCACGCGGCCGTGGGTTTCCTTGAGGTAGGGCAGGGCGGCGCGCACCACGGAAACGGTGCCCATCAGGTTCACCCCGATGACCTTTTCCCACTCGGCCGCCTCCACGTCGGCGAGCTTGCCGCAACGGTCGATCCCGGCGGCCGTGACCACCGCGTCCAGGCCGCCCAGGCTGTCCGCGGCTTCACGGACAACCTTCTCCACGGCCGCGCGGTCCGCGACGTCCACTTCGAACGCCTTCACGCCGGAGACGCTGCTGATGTCGCGGTCCAGGACCACCGGGGTGCCGCCTGAGCGGAGGACGGCGTCGACGACGGCGGCTCCGAGTCCGGAGGCGCCTCCGGTAACCAGGACGCGGCCGGGAGTGGTGGATGCGGTTGCAGTTGCTTCTGCAGTCATGGTGTTCCTTTCAAGAGGGAAAACAAGTCAATGGGGCAAACAAATCAACGGACAGGGGCGGTTCAGCTGACCTTGGCGAGGGCGTCCGCCAGGCCCGTGGTGGAGCGGGCGGGGTGGAAGGGGACGGTGAGGCAACGGCCGCCCCAACTTTCCACCAGGTCCGCCTCCGGCAGCTTGGCTCCCTTGTAGTCGCCGCCCTTGACCCAGATGTCGGGACGGAGCCGGTCCAACGCGGCCTCGGGCGTGTCCTCGTCGAAGACCATCACCGCGTCCACGCATTCCATCGCCAGGAGCAGTTCCGCCCGGTCGTGCTGGCCGATGATGGGACGCTCCGGCCCCTTGAGCCGCCGTACCGAGTCGTCGGAGTTGAGGCACACGATCAGGCAGTCCCCCAGCTCGCGGGCTGCCGTGAGGGACCGGATGTGACCGGCGTGGATCAGGTCGAAGCAGCCGCCGGTGGCAACAACTTTTCCGCCGCTTTCGCGCACTGAACGGGCCAGCAGCAGCGGTTCGGTGGTCCGCCGGCCGGCGGCCGGTGCCGGATGGCCGGCGGCAGCGTCGGCCCCTGGAGTGTCCGGCAGGGCCGAGACTCCCCCGGCCGCCAGGAAATCCGCGGCGTCATGCACTGCCAAGGCGGCAGCGTCGGGCAGGTCGCGGCCGGCGAGAAGGTGCACGGCCAGACTGGCTGCCAGGCGGTCGCCTGCCCCGCAGGGATCGCCTGCTTCCACCCTTGGGGCGGGAACGGCACGGGCAGCAGCATCCCCCTGCCGCAACAGGACCGCCCCTTCCTCGCCCTTGGTCACCAGCACGGCCTGGCTGCGCCACCGCTTGAGCAGGATTTCCGCCACGGTGTCTGCCGAGCCTGCCGCGCTTCCGGGACCAGCCTGGATGGCGGCCTTGGTGGCTTCGGAAATGTTCGGAGTCACCACGGCCACACCGGGCACCGGTTCCGGCCCCGAGGGGTGCGGGTCCCAGATAATGGGCACCTCACCGGCGAGCCGGGCCAGTAGGTCCCGCAGCTGCGGGTTCGCAGCCAGTCCCCTGCCATAGTCCGCAACGATGACCACGCCGGCATGTTCCACGGCGCGGAGCATGGCGGGGCTGACATCCGGAACCGGCGTCTTTTCACAGCCCTGGTCAAAGCGGACCACCGGATGCGAACCCGCCCGGACCCGGGTCTTGACCGGCGAGGGATAGCCGCTGGTCCCTGCGACCAGCCGCACGCCGGCGAGGTGCGCACGCAACTGGCTGCCGGCGTCGTCATTGCCCAGGACTGTGACCAGCGTGACGGGCCAGCCGTCCTGGGCCAGCATGCGCGCCACCAGGCCTGCACCGCCAGCGCGGCGGCGGACGCCGGAAACGTCCACGACGGGCACCGGGGCGTCCGGGCTCAGCCGGGTGGCTTCACCGGAAAGGTCGACGTCGAGCATCACGTCGCCCACAACCACGATCCTCATGGCCGGCCCCCTCTCGGGAAGCCGGGGACCACGGCTGGGGTGTGGCGGGCAACTTCCAGGTCGAAGGCCCGGCAGATGGCATGCAGGGCGATCAGGTGCCCTTCCTGGGCGTTGGCGTTGAGGGCGTCAATCATGACCGCCTCATCGCAGGCCTCCGCCAGCGGGTTGGGTCCGCAACCGGTGAGCGCCCAGGTGGTCACGTTGAGCCGGGACGCCGTCTCCGCGGCGCGCAGCAGGTTGGGGCTCTTGCCGCTGGTGGACAGCAGCATCAGTACGTCGCCGGAACGGGCATGGGCCCGGACCTGCCGGGCGAAGACCTCGTCGTAGCCGTAGTCGTTGGCGATTGCGGTGACCGCCGACGATTCGGCATGCAGGGAGATGGCGGAGAACGGGACCCGCTCGCTGTCGAACCGGCCCACCAGTTCGGCGGTGAGATGTTGCGCCTCCGCGGCTGAGCCGCCGTTGCCGGCGGCCAGCAGCCGCTGCCCCCGCAGCAGGCGCGTGGCCAGCTCCACGCCCCAGGCGGCGAGCCGGCCGGACTGGCTGCGGAGCGAATCCAGGGCAGGAACCACGTTGTCCAGGTGCGTGCGAACGGCGTCGGCGCTGGCCGCATCCACGAAGGTGGCGCCAGGGAGCACCGCAGGCAACGACGGGGCTGCAGTCAGGGTGCGGAGGTCGGCCTGTCGCAGGGACGCTTCGCGCACGGACGATTCACGCAGGGATGATTCTGCAGTCACAGTGCGGCTCCTTCCATGGGTACGTTGCCGGCCGAAGCGCCGGCGTGGGCGCCGGCAATGGCCAGCTGGTAGGCCTTTTCGGTTTCCGCTGCCACCCGGTCCCAGGAGTACCGGGTGCGGGCGCGGCGTTCTCCGGCCTGGCCGAGTTTTGTCCTGAGGGCAGGGTCTTCCAGCAGCAGTGACAGGGCCGATGCGATGGCCTCCGGGTCCCGCGGCGGGACGTGCAGGCCGGTGGTGTGGTCCACCACCGTGTCCCGGAGCCCGCCAACCGCTGCTGCCACCACGGGGATGCCGCAGGCCATGGCCTCCAGCGGAACGATGCCGAACGGCTCGTACCAGGGTGCGCACACCACGGCGTCGGCGCTGCGGAAGATACCCGGCATCTCCGAACGGGATACCTGCCCCTGCAGGGTCACCTGTTCAGACACGCCGAGTTGAGCGGCGAGGTCCAGCAGGCGGCGGATTTCCGGGTCGGCGTGCATCACGTTGGTGTCTCCGCCGCCGCCCACGATCAGGAGTTCGACGTCGTCGAATCCTGCCGCCTTGAGGTACGGGAGCGCGCGGATCACCAGGTCCACGCCTTTGCGTGGCACCAACCGCCCCACCGACAGGACGCGGTAGCGGCGCTTCCGTGGTGCCACCGGGCCATCCGCCGAGAAGAAGCCCAGGTCCACGCCGCAGGGCGCAATGGAGATCTTGCCGGTGGCGATGCCCATGGCTTTTAGCTCGAAGACCTCGTCGGAGCAGGTGGCGATGATCCGGTCCGCGGAGCGGCCTACTCCGGGTTCGAGCCAGCGGCGCGCCTCGGGGCTGGTGTCCTCGGCGCCCTGGTGCCGCCGCTTGACGGTGCCCAGCGCGTGGAAAGTCTGCAGCATGGGCACGCGGTACCCCATGTCGGGGCGCCTGGCGGCGTCCAGGGCCGCCAGGCCGGACATCCAGAAGTGGCCGTGCACCACGTCCGGTGGCCGGTGCCCCCAGTCCCTGGCCACGCCGTCCGCGAGTTCGCCCATATAAGGCAGCAGCTCATCCTTGGGCACGTGCCGGGCGGGCCCGGCGTCCACGTGGACCACTTCGAAGCGGCGCCCCACCCGGACCCGTGCGGGGAGCTCCGTTGCGTCCCTGCGGGTATAGACGGTGACATGGTGGCCGCGCTTGGCAAGGGCCTCGGACAGCGCGGCAACGTGAACGTTCTGCCCGCCGGCATCTACCCCGCCCAATGCCGCCAGCGGACTGGCGTGTTCGGAAATCATGGCGATCTTCATGGTGTCTTCCTCTCCCGCGCCGGAACGAGGATCCGCTCGTTCGGCCGCTCGTTAACGGGGTGCCGCGGCCGGTGCCGCAGGTCCGCCAGGAGCTCATCCCAGCGGTCCTGGAACTTCCCCAGGCCGTAACGCTCCAGCGCCGCCTCCCGGGCGGCGACTCCCCGCCGTCGGGCTTCATCCGGGTTGGCGACCAGCCGCGCCGCACAGCGGAGCAGCTCGTCGACGTCGGCGGAGACGACGCCCGCTTCCTGCGGCACCGCCCGTGGAGCCTCAGTGGTGGCAAGCACCACCACCGGCATGCCCAGGTGCATGGCTTCCAGCAGGGACAGCCCCAGCGAGGTCCAGCGCATCGGGTGGACATAGACCCGGCAGCCCGCAAGTTCCCGGTGCAGCTCCCGGGTTTTCAGGTCGCCCCGGGACGTCAGGCGCGAAGCCTCGATTCCGGTCGCTGCGGCCAGGCCCTCGGTCTTCATGCCGAACACCTGCAGCGGTGCCACGGACGCGAAGGCCGGCAGCAGGTCGGTTCCTGTTACCCGGCCGCGTCGCACCGGTTCGTTGACCACTACCCCCAGTTCCGGCAGCTCACCGGTGTAGAGCTGTCCGGGGTCCGGGATTCCGTGCTCGATCACGGTGGTGGGAGCGGACCCGTTGTCCCAGGCCAGCCGGTTGAAATGGGTTACGTGGACAACGGGGATGCTGTCTTGGTCCGCGAGCGGGTGGCTGGTGTTGGGGAAATTGCCTTTGGGCGTGTTGTGCTCCACGAACACGGCCGGAAGGTCGACGCCGGGCATCCGTCCCAGGGTTCGGAGCACTTCGTCGATCTCTTCCGGGCGCTGGAGGACGACGGCGTCCACCGCCTCGGGGTCGAGCGTCGCCAGGTCCACCTCCCGCACTGATTCCGGCCAGTCCCTGCCGGCGCGGCCCAGCCCCCACGCTCCACCTCCCGGCAGGACGGGAAGCAGGTACTCATGACGGCCGCGGACAAAGGCGTCCGTCCAGGAACCGTGGACATGCCAGAGCAGGATTCTCATCTGTTGCGGGCCTTTCTACGGGTGCTGACGTGGGTGCTGAAGGAGCTCACTCCGCTGATCAGGCGTTCCACCGCTGCCACCACTTCCTCCGGCGATACCGAGTCGAGGCAGGGGTGGCCCGGCACGGGGCAAACCCGGGCGCGGGACATGCGGCAGGGCGCGTTCTGGTCCCCGAGGAGTTCCAGGGGCACGCCATACGGGGCCCAGCGGATGGCCGGGACCACGGGCGAAAACAGGCACGCCACCGGGGTGCCCACCGCGGCAGCCAAGTGGGCCGGCCCGGTGTTGCCGCTGACCACGGCATCGGCGCCGGCCATGACGCCCGCCATGGTGGAGAGGTCGGTACGCCCGCCCAGGTCCAGGGCCGAGGGGCCGGCCACCGTGGCGGTCAGCGACTTTTCGCCGGGGCCGCCGGTCACCACCACCCGGTAGCCTGCGCCCTGGAGGAGTTCGACGGCGGCGGCATGGTGCAGCGGGGGCCAGGCCCTGGCAGGGACGGCGGCTCCGGGGTGAACAACAACATAGGGTTCCTCACCTACCAGGCCTGTCACGTCGGGCACCGACTTCACGTGCAGCTTCCCGTCGTCGCCGGCGGGGAGCCGGAAGCCCGCCGCCCCGGCAATGCCCAGTGCCCGCTCCGCCTCGGGCTGGTCTTCAGGGAAGTCCTCACCCGGTTTGAGGCGCACATCCAGCAGGGAGCCGGCGTAGTCAGTGGAGGCGCCGGTGATGCGCTCCACGCCCGCCAGCCGCAGCAGCAGGGCCAGCGGCAGCGGCGACTGGTGGAAGGACGTGAGGATGACTGCTTCGGTGATCCGGGAATTCCGGACGTATTCGATCAGCCGGTCAGCGTGCGGCCCGGTCATCTTGGGCGCCGGGTTCATGATCCAGGGGCTGTCCCAGCTGTAGACCTCGGCCACGCCGGGGAGCAGCGCCGCAGCAGCTTCACCCTGCCTGCCGCACAGCATCACCACGTGGTTGGTGCTGCCACCATACTGGGCCCGGCCGTTGGCTACCGCCCGCACGGCAGGGCCTGACAGCAGGACGTCGCCCATGCTGTCCAGCCGGGCCACCAGGACGCGCCCCATCAGGGCGTCCCCTGCAGCAGGCCGACGGCGGACGCCAGGTCCGGGGCCACCAGCCGCGCCGCGGCCACTTCCTCGGCACGGGTCACGGGTGTGGGAACCAGGACGCCGGTGGCACCGGCAGCCTCGGCAGCACCCACGTCGGCGCCGATGTCCCCGATCAGGGCGGCTTCCGACGCCTGGATGCCCAGCTTGCGGCAGGCGCTGTGGACCATTCCCGGGGCGGGTTTGCGACAGGCACAGCCGTCCTGCTCGGCATGCGGGCACACTTCCCACACGTCGAAAGGACCGAGCAGTTCTTCCACCCGGGCGTTCACTTTTGCCACGTCCGCGGCCGTGATCAGCCCACGGGCAATCCCTGACTGGTTACTGACCACGCCGGTGGCGATGCCGGCCGCCCGCAGGTTGTCCAGTACTGCCTTGGCGCCGGCCATCGGCCGTACTTTGCCGGGGTCCCCGTTGTACGGCACATCGACCACCAGGGTCCCGTCCCGGTCGAACAGGACAGCCCGGAGCTTGGAGGTTTCAGAGCTTCCCATAAACGGACCGTTCCCTCCTGCTGCTGCTCCTAAACAGGGCCACGGGCTTTTTCAGCCGCAGGACCAGGTTCTTTTGGGCGGTTGAACAGGCAAGATAGGAATTCGGCTGCTGCAGATACTCCTTCCGGGGCCCTCCGCAGCCCCTCTGCGCTCCCGGCGTTAACGTGCTGCCGGAAGGGGCCGGCCGCCGTCGTCCATTGCCTGTTGCCCGTGCAGGGCTCGCCTTACCTTGCCCTGGTACCGCCCAAGCGGCGGCCGACTCCTGCGCCGGCGTGTCCGTTCCTGGCTTCCTGGAAGGACGTGACGTGATTGGCTGACCGGCCTGCCTGCGCAGCCCGGGACGGCGCTCCACCGCCCGCGGCGTCTTCCCGCGCACCGAACTGGGCGCTGGCCTCAAGGCGCCGCTGAAGCTCCACCAGCACCTTGGCCAGGCGGCGGGACACTTGCATCTGGGACATTCCCAGCCGTTTGCCCAGCTGCACCTGTGTCTCCTCGCAGAAATAGCGCCGGTACAAGAGCTCCCTGTCCGAGTCGTCCAGGTCCTGCATGGCGTCACGCAGGCAGGCGAGTTCCTCGAGCCGCTCCAGGGGCGTCTCAGGGCAGGCCAGGACCTCACCGATGGACGGAGCATCGGAATTGGGGTTCACTGCGTCAAGGGAATCCGGGTGCATGCTGCTGGATGCCGAGATGGCCTCCTGCACCTCCGCCGGATCAGTTCCCAGCTCACCGGCCAGCTCGGCAACACTCGGGTTCCGTCCCAGCGCCTGGGTCAACTCCGGTTCTGCCCGGAACAGCCGGGTCCGCAGGTCCTGGATATGGCGCGGCGGGCGCACAACCCACGTCCGGTCGCGGAGATACCTCTTGAGTTCACCGGTGATGGTGGGTGCGGCGTAAGCGGGGAAGCTCTCGCCCTTGGCCTGGTCGAATCCGCGGGCGGCCTTCACCAGGCCCAGATAGGCCACCTGGTTCAGGTCCGCCCGCTCCCGGCCGCGGGCCTCAAAACGGGCAGCGAGGGCCTCGGCGAGGTCCAGGTACCGTAGGACCAGGTCGTTTTCGAACGTTTCCCGCAGCCTTCCTGAGGTGGCGGGAGGAGTTGGTTGTTGTGCCGGCTGGGACTGTTGACGGTGGACAGGTGAAGCGTCCACGGCAAAAGCGGCAAAGGATTCGGGCATGAGTGTTGGTTTCCCTCGATCTGGTTCCGAAAGCCTGCGGCAAGACTTAGAAGTAGGAAATCATAAGGTTGCTTATAAAACAATGCTTCTCCGCTATAGGCTCGTCATGTAGGGCCGCAACCAGTCCAAACCTGCCAAGGAGTCGTTGCCATGCGCATTGCCATCACCGGGGCCAGCGGAAATGCGGGAACAGCACTGCTGCGCAACCTGCAGGGCCAACTCGCCCATAAGCCAGGGAGCCTGCAGCTGGTGGGGATCAGCCGCAGGTTGCCCGACACGGCCCGGGAGCCCTATGGCGGCATGGAATGGCACACCCTCGATGTGGGCCTGGACCAGGACAGGCCAGCGCTGGAGAAAGCACTTGAAGGGGTGGACTCAGTGGTCCACCTGGCGTGGCAAATCCAACCGAACCACAACCTCCCGCTCCTGCACCGGACCAATGTCACCGGCACGAAGAACGTCCTCGAAGCTGCCGCAAAAATGCGCGTGAAGCAGGTGGTGTGCGCGTCTTCCGTTGGCGCCTACAGCAAGGCGGACAAGGACCAGCGCAGGGATGAGTCCTGGCCTGCAACAGGAATGGCCGGCTCGCACTACAGCCGCCACAAGGCCGAGCAGGAAAAGCTCCTGGACCAGTTCGCGGCCGCGGAACCGGAAATTTCCGTTGCCAGGCTCCGGCCGGCGCTCATCTTCCAGGGCAAGGCGGGAAGCGAAATCGGAAGGTATTTCCTGGGAAACATATTTCCGCGGCTGGTACCGCGCAAACCCTGGGTTCCACTGCTGCCGGTTCCAGGGAACCTGATCTTCCAGGCGGTCCATGCTGACGACGTTGCAGAGGCCTACTGGCGGGTGGTGGACCAGCGGGCCAGCGGCGCCTTCAACATCGCAGCCGAGCCGGTTTTGGACCCCCAGGAACTGGCCCGCATCCTGGGCGCCAAGAGAATCCTCCCCATTCCCATGCGGCTGCTTCACACCGTGGTGGACCTCACCTGGCGGGCACGTATCCAGCCCACGGACTCGGGTTGGGTGGAGATGGCGGCGGGCGCGCCCATCATGGATACCAGCCGCGCACAAAGGATCCTCGGATGGGAACCACGAGTGTCATCGGTGGACGCGGTCAAGGAACTCCTCGCGGGCATGGGGACGGGGGAAGGCGTTAATCCTTCCCCGGTCCTCAAACCGCGGCGGCCCTAGCCTTCGCTCCACCTGCAGCCGGCACAAATATGGCCGCTGTATTGGTGGTGCCGTTCGGGCTGCTGTATTTGTGCCGCCTTCCCGCCGGCCTCAGATGCGCGGATTTTCCTCCCCGCGGACATCACGCTCCGCGGCGGTACTTGTATTTCCCGTCGCGGTGTCGTTCGCGTCACGATGGCGCCGCCGCTCGGATTCTGCTTCCGTCATCTCTGCAGGCGTATCCGTCCTGGTGCCGCCGGCAAGGGTGTCATGGCTTCCGCGGTCCTTCTGTCCCCCGTCGGCATGGCGGCCATCCCTGTACGCCGCGTCCCGGTCGATATCCCGGACAGCACCTGCTTCGGCAGCTCCACGCCCGTCATGGCCGGCGTCTCGATGCTGCACAGGCCGTCCATCATTGCCCTCAACGCGGTCCCGCCGGCTGCCATCCCTTCCGACGTCAGGGTCAAGTTCATCCGCTTTCCGGGTGCGGCTGGCAACATCACCCCGCAGGGACTGGGCCTCATGGGCCCGCTGCTCGGCCTCCTGCCGAAGGCGGGCAGCGTCAACCTGCGCCTGCTCCGCATCGGCACGCGCGCGGATGGCCTTGGCCTCGCGCTCGCGGGCGTCGATTTCCATGTTCTCGGCTTCACGCCGGATCTCGGCGGCCTTTTCCCGGTGCTCCTGGTCGCGTTTCTGCTGCATGGCCTTGCGGCGCTTTCCGCCGGCCAGAAGGAGCACCACGATCAGTGCCACCACAACAATGGCAACTATCACCCATACCCATGGAGCTGTATCCATGTTTCCCACCACTTTCCACTTCGTTGTGACCGGGCAGGCCCTCGCCATTCCGGCTGACATTTTTGGAACGGTTATAACTCGCTTAGCAAGGGTACTTACTTTTTATTAGTAACCATGCTTATCATTTTACGGCCAGTATTGCTGGTTCTTGATCAACAACCGGCCTTCTTGGAAAGAGAGAGCGAAGATGACAGAGAACCAATGGCCCGAGGACCCCGCTTACACGACTCCTCCGGGCAGTACAGGAATTCCGGGTGAGCGGGAGGCCACCACCTTCCCGTCAACCGCCGGCCCCTACACGGGCGAGGCCGGAACCGGCTACGCCACGACCGATCAAACCTCTGCGTCCTCGCGCAAAGAGGCTGCCAAGGAAGAGGCAGCCGACGTGGCCCGCACTGCCGCCGGGTCCGCCCAGGGAGTAGCCCAGACGGCCAAGGGCGAGGCTGCGAACGTGGCCCATGAGGCCAAGGCCAACGCCCAGGACCTGCTCCACCAGGCGAAGTCGGGCCTGACCAGCCAGGCCGGCACCCAGCAGCAGAAGGCTGCCGAGGGCATCCGGAACATTTCCAGCCAGCTGCACAGCATGGCCAGCGCACCGGACCAGCAGGGCATGGCGAGCGATTTGGTCCGGCAGGCAGCCGATCGCACGTCCTCCATGGCCTCCTGGCTGGAGAACCGGGAGCCGGGCGACCTCCTGAACGAGGTCCAGCGGTTTGCCCGCAACCGGCCCGGAACGTTCCTGCTCCTCGCCGCCGGCGCCGGCGTCCTGGCAGGACGCCTCACCCGCGGACTCACCGCAGGCGCCCCCGACTCATCCTCCAGCACGTCCACCGGAACCAGGGCGGGTCTCTCCGGCCAGTACTCCGGCACCCCCTACGGTGACCAGTACAACCAGACCACCCCCGTTGCCGGTGGAACTGTGCCCCCGCCGCCGGTCCAGCTCCCCGGCCCGGCCACCACGACGGCAGGGTATGACGGCGGTGCACCGGGCAGCAGCTACCCCGAGGCAGCGGGTCCGGCCAGCGGCCTCGACAGCCCGCAGCTGGTGGAGGAACCCTGGTCCGGGAACCAGCTGTCCGACGACCCGCTGCGCGACCGCGCACTCGCCGACGATCCCATGGCCAATGACCCCCTCACCCAGGACCGCACCCGGGGTGGCCAGACGGGTGGTCTGTGATGAGTAGCCAGATTCCGGAGATGCCGCCGAGTGAGGCGCATATGAAGGCGGACAACGCGTCCCTGGGCGAGTTGCTGGGGGATGTGACCCGGGACCTGTCCACCCTGATGCGCCAGGAAGTGGAGTTGGCCAAGGCCGAACTTAAGCAATCCACCTCCCGGGCAGGGAAAGGCGCCGGCATGCTCGCCGGCGCCGGCGTGGGCGGCCACTTCGTCCTGCTCTTCCTGTCCCTGGCCCTGATGTGGGCCCTCGGGGCCATCATGCCCCTGGGCTGGTCCGCGCTGATCGTCGCCGTGGTCTGGGCCATCATCGCCGCGGTCCTGGCCTCCATCGGCCGCAAGGAACTCAAGCAGATCAAGGGCCTGCCCCAAACCGGGGAAACCCTCTCAGAAATTCCCCCAACCCTAAAACCAGGTGAGGTAAACCGATGAGCGAAAACCCTGACGTCATCCGCGCAGACATAGAAGCCACCCGGGCACGGCTGGGCACCAACGTGGACGCCGTGGCAGACAAGGTCACCCCGTCCAACATCGTCCACCGCCAAACCGACAAAGTAAAAGACGCCGTGACCGGGGTGAAGGAGAAAATCATGGGAGCAGCAGACACCGCCACCACCAAGGTCCACGACACGACCTCCACCGGCGCCGGACACACCACCAACGCCATGCACTCCGCCGGCGACAGCCTGCACCAGGCACAAGATACCGTCTCTGCCAAACTCAGCGACGCCGGCCAGGCCGTCTCCGCCGCCCCGGACCAGGTCAAAGCCAAAACCGCCGGGAACCCCCTGGCCGCCGGGCTGATCGCGTTCGGCGCCGGCATGCTGGTCTCCTCGCTGATCCCGGCAAGCCAGAAGGAACGCGAAGCCGCGGACCAGCTCAAAACCGCAGCCCAGCCCCTGGCCACCCAGGTCACCGACGCCGCCAAGAACATGGCCCAGGACCTGAAGGAACCAGCCCAGGAAGCCATGGAAAACGTCAAGGCCACCGCCACCGACGCCGCCCAAAACGTCAAAGCCGAAGGCCAAATGGCCGCCGCCGACGTCAAGGACCGCGCCACCGACGCCAAAGACAACGTCCAAAACACCTAACCAGCCCACCGCGGCTCGCAAGGCAACAGTTCTGTTCGACAGGCCGGCACCGCCACCCGCGGGCCGGCCTGTTCGCTTCGCCCCTGATTGAGAGGACGCCCCATGGCCACTCACGACAACTCCGAGACCAGCACCGCCAAGGCGGGCCAGGCTCCGGATCCGAATGACTCAAGGAAACCGGGCAGCCCGAGTGACCTGGATAAGCCGTCCTGGAAGTACATCACCAGGAAGACTCTCCGGGAGTTCAGCAAGGACCAGTGCCCCGATTTGGCAGCAGCCCTGACGTACTACGCGGTCCTGTCGCTGTTCCCGGCCATCCTGGCACTTGTGTCCTTGATAGGGCTCTTTGGTGACCCGCAGAAGACCACCGACGCGCTCCTGAAAATCGTCAGCGGTTTCGTCCCGGCCGAGACGGTTGACACGGTAGGTGGAGTGGTGGCGGACTTGGCAAACGCCCCGGCGGCAGGATTCACCCTGATCATCGGCCTCGCCACCGCACTCTGGTCCGCATCCGGTTATGTGGGCGCTTTTGGGCGCGCCATGAACCGGGTCTACGAGGTGGATGAAGGCCGTGCGTTCGTCAAGCTTCGCGGGACCATGCTGGCGGTCACGCTCCTGGCCGTGGTCATTGTTGCCATCCTCGCCGGCATGCTGGTCCTCAGTGGCCCAGTTGCTGAGGCGGTTGGGGGACTGATCGGGCTCAGTGGAGTCTTCCTCACCGTTTGGAACATCGCCAAGTGGCCGGTCATGATCGCGCTCATCATCGTGATCATCGCAGTCCTCTACTACGCGACCCCCAATGTCAAGCAGCCCAAATTCAAGTGGATGAGCATGGGTTCCGGCATCGCACTGTTCGTCTTCCTGCTGGCCTCGGTGGGTTTCGGGTTCTACGTAGGCAACTTCGGAAACTACAACAAGACGTACGGCACCCTGGGTGGTGTCATCGTGATGCTGCTGTGGCTCTGGATCCTGAACATGTCGCTGCTCTTCGGTGCTGAATTCGACGCCGAAGTGGAGCGCGGCCGTCAACTCCAGGCGGGTATCGAGGCGGAAGAAACCATCCAACTGCCGCCGCGGGACACCAAGAAAAGCGAGAAGCTGCAGAAGCAGATTGAGGAAGACGTCAAGCACGGCCGCGAACTCCGGGAAAAGTACGCCTCGGAGAACGGCGAGGGCGCCGACGAAAGCCAGGACGGGCAGAACGGCGAGGATCACCGTGAGCCGCACCGCGACCGGGTCCGCGAGAAGGTGCAGCACCGTGCGGGCAATGGGGAAACCGACGACGACGGCCGGCCAAGAGGGAGGGCTTAGCCGGCGGATGCAGGCTTTGCAGTAAGTGGGACTAGGCAGGACCTTCAGGATGGAGGAAAATTCATCTTGAAGGTCCTGTTGGGTTTCCCGGGTTGTGTACACCCCGGGGCAATGCGGGGTCGGCGGTGAGATGGCCTCTTCTGAGACCGAGGCCAGTCCCCCCAGTCGCCGTCGGCCCCCCTTAAACTCCCCCATTCCTGGCCGTAACTGGACAAAATGCGGAGAACTGCAATACTTTCTTGAATACCTCGCCGGGATCCTTTGGAGACCGGCAGGTCCGCTGAAGCAGACGGCGGCATCACGGTCGACCCTTATGAGCGGACATGCCTGCTACCCATTTTGAACAGTTTCTTGCCGAAGCAGTTGTCCCGGACAGGGAGCCCGGACTGGGCCTCGGACGCGACGAGCTATACGGCCTCTACACCAGTTGGTGCCTCCTGCACAAGGCAGAACTCCAGCAACCGGCCGCCCTCTGGGAAGCCATGCAGGACGCTGGAATCAACCCGGACAGCAATAACCTCTCCATGACCGGACCTGCCGCCGCGGATTACATCGTGGCCAGCGCTCCGGACCTGGTCTAACCGCCTGCATCCGAGGTTAGGACCGGCCAAGCCGGCCGGCCGGAGTGCAGAACGCTTTAACCTGAACTAAGACGAAAAAGGTGGAGCTGTTGCCGAAAGGCAACAGCTCCACCTTTCTTGTATAAAGTTCCTGGCCCTCACAGGATGCGCGCCAGGGCGAACCCGTCCCAGCCCTTGGAGCCAACGGTCTGGATAACGGTGGCATCCAGCCGCGGGTGGTCGCCGAGCATCTTGAGGGCGTCGATAATGCCCGGCGCATTGACCGGGTCCATGTCCGGATCCAGGATGGCGCCTTCCCAGACCGTGTTGTCCAGGACGACGACGGCACCCGGCCTGCCCAGCCTGACGGCCCAGTCAAGGTAGCGGCTGTTGTTTTGCTTGTCGGCGTCGATGAAGATGAAGTCGAACGGTTCCCTGTCCTCCTCCTCGAGGGCAGCGAGGGTTTCCAGCGCAGGGCCCAGGCGGATCTCCACCCTTTCGCCCAAGCCGGCAGCGTCGATATTGGCCCACGCCACCTCTGCGTGCTGGGGAAGGTATTCGCAGGTGACAAGCTTGCCGTTGTGGGGTAGCCCCCGACCCATCCACATGGTGCTGTAGCCCGCCAGGGTCCCGATCTCCAGGATGCGGCGGGCGCCGGACAACTGGACCAGCAGCTTCAGGAGCTTGCCGGCGTTCGGTGCCACCTCGATGGCCGGCATCCCGGCGTCAGCCGCAGTGTGGATGGCCTGCTGGACGGCTTCGTCCGGGTGCACCACCGTGCGGGACAAAAACTCCTCAGTGGCAATCCACTCCGGCCGGGGTTTGTGCTCGAACATGGGCACAGTTTGGCACGCGGCGTTCCGGCGGTCCAGACACCTTCGGCCCCTCCTTCAGCCCCTCCTTCAGCCCCGCCGCGCAGGTTTAGGACTCCTGCGCCAACGCGTTTTCGAGGCGGTCCACTTTTGCCGTCAGCTCGCCGCTGAATCCCGGCCTGATGTCGGCCTTGATCACCAGTGAGACACGGCTGCCGTAACGGCCCACTGCCTCGGTGGCGCGCTTTACGACGTCGAACACTTCATCCCACTCACCCTCGATGGTGGTGAACATGGAATCCGTCTGGTTGGGCAGCCCCGACTCACGGACGATCTTCACGGCGGCTGCAACGGCGTCGTGGACCGACGCATCGTTTGGCCGGGAACCTTCGTTGGGAACGCCTGAGGGAGCAACAGAAAATGCAAGCAACATGCGTCCCAGTTTCGCATGCGGCCTGGGACGTCCGCAGGCGCAGGTCCGGCCGCCCGCCGTCACATAAGCTCCTACCCTGCAGTAACCGTGTTGGCCCGGGGCTCCGTTGCTAACCTTTTGGGCATGAGCCTCGCAGTCGCCCGAAAGCCCCTCCGTGCGGACGCAGCGCGGAACGTGGACAAGATCATCACGGCGGCGCGCCAGTGTTTCCGGGAGTTCGGTCCGGAAGTGCCGCTCCAGACCATCGCCACCACCGCGGGTGTGGGCCCGGCGACGCTGTTCCGCAACTTCGCGGACAAGGAAGAACTGGTTCTGGCAGCACTGAACCGGCAGCTCCGGCTTACCGTGGACCCCGTCATGGACGGCGCCCTGGCCGATATCGACGCCGCTGCCGGCCTGCTGCGCGTTCTGGAGGCCCTGATGGCCGCCGCAAGCGACGACGCCAACCTGCTGTGCGCCGTGGCGGGCCGCCGCGAACTCCTCACGGGAATCACCGGATCCCTGATGGATTCCATCAGTATCCTTCTGGTACGCGGGCAAGGCCAGGGAAGCCTGCGCCCGGACATCTCCATGACGGATATGTTCCGGCTGCTTGCCATGCTGATCGGCGTAGTGGACACAATGGAACCGGGCTCTGACGCATGGCGCCGCCCGCTGGCGCTGGTCGAGGACGCCATCCGCACCGTCCGTCCTTCACGCCCGCTTCCCGTACTGGTTCCCGTCCCGGCTGCAGCAGCCGGTACCCCGGCCGGCACCATTGTCGGCACACAGCAGGTGCAATAAACTCAGAGCGGGGTTAGGCAGCCAGCCTCGAATATTCCGAGATGGAGCCGAACCATGCATATTTTCGTGCGTATCCGCCCTGCAACGGCCACGCTGCGATGAACAGCTCAAAACTACTTCAGTACCTCAATGATCCCCGGGGGCCTGAAGAAGTCCTGCCTACGCTGACAACCGGGGAACTCGTCCAATTGCTTGACGCCCTGTACCAGAACCTTGATACCCCTGAGCCTGAGTTCGGCGCGCAGGTGTGGTACGAGATGGGCGTGGAAGAAAGCTGCCGCAGGACCGTCGCGCCCGGCAGCGCCGCCCACGGGGTGGCTTAGCCAGCTCTTATCGAACCCCTGACAGCCGGCCGGCGCTGCCCGGCTGTCAGGAGTTTTCCCCGGCTTCTCCAGCCTGGGTGCCATCCTGGGTGCCGGGCTGGGCCTGTTCAGTTGCCTGCTGCCCCTGCCCCTGATGTTCGTGGCCATGGTGCTCATGGAACTCGTTGGGGACGTGGTGCTTGGCCTCCATCAAGTGCTGCTGGAGTTTCTCCTCGGCATCCCGGCGCCGACGTGCGGTGTCCCGCAGTTCACGCGTTGACTCGGAGCCCCGGGGGTCCAGGTAGGCGATCCGCTGCTTCCCGGTCTGCTCCGCAGCGGGTACTCCAGCGCCGTGCGCTTCGCTGGCGCGCTCTCCGGTCTCCTCGGTGCCTTGGCCGTCCTGCGGCTCGACAGGCCGCGATTGTTCGTCCATCTCGATTCCTCCTTTGGTGGCCGCCTGGTGTGGGCTGCATCTCCTCCAGTCCACCACACATGGCACCTGGAATGCTGGGCCGCTAGGTGTTCCCTGCGTCTGCCCGCTTGCGGATTTCCTGGCGCACCAGGGCCTGCAAGGCCGGAACGGACGACGACGGGTCCAGGTCAGATGCCTCCCGCAGCCTTTGGGAGAGAACTTCCAGGTCCTCTTCCGGTACGTCCGAAAGCCTGGAAAAGCGCTTGAAGAAGCGTTTGGCTGGGAGGCCTGCCCGTCGTCGGGCGTCCTTGTGGCGGGGCCTGCCCGCCAAGCCTCCTGCAGGATGCAGCTGATTTTCCATGGTGGCCGTTCATAGGAATGCCATGGCCAACTGCATAAGCCGATTTCATAGTACAACCGCCGTACGGCCAGGGACGTGACTCACGTCACCAATTTATGCAGTTGCCTGCTAAATTAGCTCCAGCCCAGCGCCCGCAGCAGGGCCGCAGTGCCGGCGCCGACAATGACCACCACCAGGAAAGGTGCGCGCAATACCAGTGCGATTCCGGCCGCGGCAAGCGCCCCCAGCCTTGCGTCCGCGGCGAGCCCCTGGCCCGACACCACCGCGTTCACCACGGTCAGGGAGGCAAGTAGGCCGATGGTCATGGTCCCTGCGATCCGGGATGTGCGGGGGTCCTCAAGGAACCTGGCGGGCACGAAATACCCCACGATTTTCCATGCATAGGCAAGCGTGCAGGCAAGAAGCAGCCAGAACCACAGGCTCATGCGCCTGCCCCCGGATCCTTACCTTCTGCCTGCTCCGCACCGGAACGCGCTCCGGTTTCATCCTGATGATGATGGCCCGGATGACCGCCGGAGTGATGCCCGCCGTAGGGCTCGATGTCCGGCTCAAGGCCTTCATCGCGGCGCCCGTGGCTGAACCAGCCAACCAACGCTGCCACCAGCGCGGCCACCAGGATGGGCACCCCCGCCGGCACGAAGGGAACGGCCACAACGGTGGCCGCGGCACACACCACCGCGATGGCGATGGGCTCCCGGCCCTTGAGGCGCGGCCAGAGCAATGCCAGGAAAGCAGCCACAGCGGCGCCATCGAGTCCCCACTGCTTGGGATCACCCAACCCGCTCCCGGCGAGCGCACCCACCGCCGTAAAGAAGTTCCACAGCACGTAGACACCAACGCCGGCGGTCCAGAATCCGCGCTGCTGCTCGGCCGGGTCCGTTTGGCCCGTGCTGGTGGCCGTCGATTCGTCGATGGTCAGCTGCGCGCCCACGTACTTGCGCCAGCCGGTGGGGCGCAGCAGGGCGTTCAGCTGCATGCCGTAGATGCCGTTGCGCATGCCCAGGAGGGTTGCGGCGCTCATGGCGGCGATGCCGGAACCTCCGCCTGCCACCACGCCGATGAACGCGAACTGCGAACCGCCGCTGAAGAGGAGCAGGCTCAGGGCCATGGTCTGCCAGATGTCGAGCCCTGAAGTCACTGCGAGCGCCCCGAAGGACACCCCGTAGAGGCCGGTGGCGATGCTGATGGAGATGCCCACCTTGACCGCGGGCGAAGCCAGCAGTTTCACACCCCGCCGCCCAGCTGGGGTGCTCGCTGCACGGGCTTCCGCAGGTTCCAGGCCCAGAGGATCAGCGGCGCCTGGAGCGGCAGCCGGATGGAGTGGATCTTTCGCCGTCTGGGTGTCCCCTGCGGGCCGTAGGCCTTCACCAGGGCGTCGACATGCCCGGCCAGGAATGCGGTGAACATCGCGGTGAGGGCGGTGGCGGTCAGTTTTCGGGTGGGCGGGAGGAGGATGCCGACGGCGGCTGCCAGCTCCAGGAGGCCGCTTACGGCGATCCATTCGTCCCGGGACAGGATGGCCAGCGGATGATTGGCCCCGGCGCTTTGATCCGCGCCAGGTTCCGGATCCCGGCGGCAGAGGTATTCCGGAACCACGTCACGGTAAAAGCCGGGATCCCTGAAATGCTTGCCGGCGCTGGCCAGCAGCAGGGCTCCCATGGCGGCTGCGGACAGGCCCTGAATGGCTGGGCTGTGCAAGGACAAGGTCCGCGCGGACAGGCCGTTTCCAGCAGGGCCGGACCAGGGAAAAGACATGGAACCACTCAATCACAGCCACAGCGGTGGCTGGAAACCGCCGTTCGAGGCAAAACGGGCGACGGCGGGAAGCGGCTGGGTTGCGTTCCCCCACTCAGGTCATTCCCAAGTCCGTCACACCCGGCCCCCTTCACAGCCAGGCAGGCGGCGAGCTTCCATACGGCGGCGGTGGGGACAGGTAGTCCACCGGCCGGCCCCCTCCCAGCAACGGCGGACCAACGTATCGGAGCTCCCCGTAGGTGCTGTCCATGGACATGTAGTGGAGCGCGGGCATTTCTTCTGGGCTTTCCGTGTTCTCAGGCAGGGCAAACAGTTCCTCGGCAGTGCGGGCAAGCGACAGGTGAGCGGAGCCGCCCGTCCCGGTCTCCCGGCGTCCGTCCAGAAGGCGCACGGCGGCCGCAGCCACACCGTACCCTGTGGCGTGGTCCAGCGCCTGGACCGGAAGGGCACCCGGGCGCCATCCGCCGTCGTCGTTGTCCTTCCCGTAGACGTGTGCGATTCCGCAGGCTGCCTGAACGATGCTGTCAAAACCCCTCATACCGCTCCAAGGCCCTGCGCTCCCCCAGCTGTCCAGGGTGACCACCACCAGCCCGGGATGCGATGCGAGCAGTTCGCGCGGATTAAGGCCAAACCGGTCCAGGGCGCCGTGCCGGTAGCCGGTGATGACGACGTCGGCGCGGCCCAGGAGCTGTTGGAGGCTGCGCTGGTTCTGGGGGAGCCCCAGATCGGCCTCCGCGCTGCGCTTGCCAAAGGCCGTGTCCACGAACTGGTCTTCGATTTCGGGGAAGGCCGGCGGGTCGATCCGCAGGACGTCTGCTCCGAGTGCCGCCAGCAGTCGGGTGGCCACGGGCCCTGCGATCACCCGGGTCAGGTCCAGGACCCGGAGCCCCTCGAGCGGCAGGCCGTTGCCACCCTTGCGTTCTTCGCCGTTGCCTATGTCCTTGCCGTCGGCTGTCCCGCCAGTGGCCGCTGCAAGCTCCTGCAGCCCCCAACCGGCTGTGGTGCCGTCGGGCAGTTCCACCGCAACCCACGGCCCCGCGGCCGCCGCCCGGCCCATGTCTGAGCCCAGCCAGTCCCCACGGGTCCTGACGGCCGCGGCGATCCCGCCCTGGCCCTGGATTGCGGCCTCCGCCTCCAGCGCCGTCATGGAAAGGAGCGCATGTTCAGCCCCTTCAGCAGAGCTGGTGTCGAGCGCCTGCAGCAGCCGCTGCTCGTGGTGCGGGTAGTTGGCGTGGAGCCTGATCCAGCCATCGCTGGTCTCCCGGAAGCCCGACAGGGGCGCGAAGCCCTGCGGTTTTCGCCCGGCAATCCGCAGGTGGCCGAAGGAATCAAAGGCAGCCGCGGCCAGCCCGGATGTGGTGCTGAAACGGCCAGGGGTGCGCGCATACTGATTCAGCGCCTCCGCAGCGGCTGCCACGGAGTGCAATGCAAGGCCTTCGACGTCGAGCGGCCCGGCCCACCAGCGGCGCGGGGAATATCCGCCCGGCGAATGTCGGCCGGCGTCCATGTCCGCGCTACTTTCCCTGCGTCGAGGCCGCGTGGAGCTGGTCCAGGACACGGGCCGGCACGTTGGTGGTGATCTCGTGGATGCCCAGCTCCTGGCAGAGCGCCACGTCCTCCGGGGAGTCCACCGTCCACACCCGGAAGCGCCGGCCGGAGTCCAGCCAGCGGCGCACGGTTTCCGGCCGCTCACGGACGTACTCGATGCCAGGGCCGGCCATGCCCACCTTACGGTCATCCAGGATCCGCTCGCCCTCCAACTGCGTGGCCTTCATGAAGTTGGCGATGGCGCCGCCGGCAATTGGCCCCACGCCCAGTCCGCCGCGGATCTCGTGGATGGTGACATCGTCCACCAGCTGGCAAATGTACTGGGGTGGCACGGAGCGGAGCAGATGGCGCACCGAATCCGGGCTGAAACTCATGAAGGTCACGGCCACGTTGTCCACGGTGGAGCTCCGGGGGTCCCAGCCTTCGCTGCGGAGCACTTCCAGGACCCGGTCCTCCAGTTTGAGCTGATAGGGGCTGGGATGCTTGAGTTCGATGGCGAGTTTCATGGGCCGGCCGGCACCGCGGAGGATGTCCAGCAGCTCCGGGAGGGTGAGAAGCTGCTCGGAACGCGCGCCGTAGGCTTCGGGAATGCGGACGCCTTTCCAGGAGGAAAAGTCCAGCTGGTGCAATTCCTGCAGGGTGCGTTCGGCCACCGGCCCCGTCCCGTCCGAGGTCCGGTCCAGGTTGGCGTCGTGGAGCAGGACCACGTGCTGGTCCCGGGTGAGGTGCAGATCGCATTCAACGCCGTCGGCCCCGTCGGCCAATGCCTGCAGGTAGGCGGCTCTGGTGTGTTCAGCGTAGGCGCCGCTTGAACCACGATGGGCAAAGACCAGCGGCCGCTGCGGCACTGACTCGTCAGTTGTCATGGACACACGGTAGCCGACCGGCCCCCGCCTTCGGGGCTAGGCTTGGCACATGCAGGTGAACTCTGAGGCAACTACTGGGCCAACCACGCAGGAAGCCCCCACCGAAGCCGCGCAGCAGGCGGGCTCCGGCACCAAGGCGGCAGCCGCCGTCGTAGGCCATCAGCTAAGTGCGGGTGACGCCGAAAAGGCGGCAGCGCTGCGGAAGATGAAGCTGCTGGCGCTGAGCCTGCTGATTGCCATGGCCGTGATTTTTGTCTTTGCGTTCGCGCTGCAGAAGGAATATCCGTGGCTGCAGTACGTGCGGGCAGCGGCGGAGGGCGGCATGGTGGGCGCGCTGGCCGACTGGTTCGCTGTAACGGCCCTGTTCAAGTACCCGATGGGCATCAAGATTCCGCACACTGCCATCATTCCGCGCCGGAAAGACCAGATCGGGGCTTCCCTGGGCGAGTTCGTAGAGACCAATTTCCTCTCTGAACAGGTGGTCCAGGACAAGCTGGCGAGCGTCAACATCGCCCGCCGGGCAGGTGAGTGGCTGGCCGCGCCCGGCGGCGCGGACCGGGTGGCCAAGGAGGGCGCTGCCGTCATCCGCGGCGCTTTCAAGGTGTTGAATGACGACGACGTCCAGGCCGTCATCGAGGGCATGGTGCGCAAACACCTGCTCACTCCGCCGTGGGGACCTCCGGTGGGAAGGCTCGCGGAGCGCATCTTCCATGACGGGCACCATCACACGCTGGTGGATCTGCTGGTGGACCGTGCGGCGGACTGGGTGGACGACAACCACGATACGGTCACCCACCTGGTATCTGACCGCTCCCCCACCTGGGTTCCGCAATTCGTGGACGGGCTGGTGGGCGACAAGGTTTACATCGAGATCCTGAAGTTTGTGCGGGCCGTCCAGGCAGACCCCCGGCACCAGGTGCGCCAGTCGATCGACAAGTACCTCAACGACCTGGCCCAGGACCTCCAGCATGATCCCGCGATGATTGCGCGCGCCGAAGGCATCAAGGCACAGGTCCTGGGTGACCCGGAGGTGCGCGAACTCGCCTCCAGGACGTGGGGCACGGTCAAGAACGCCCTGCTGGGCGCCGTGGACGATCCGGACAGCGAACTCACCTTCAAATTCAAGGCAGCGGTGCGCGATTTCGGGTCGCGGCTGGTCGAGGACCCGGAACTGGCCGGGAAGGTCAACGCCTGGATCGGCGACGCTGCGGGGTACCTGGTCCGGACCTACCGTTCGGACATAGCCGGGGTCATCACGGACACCGTGGCGCGCTGGGATGCCGAGGAAACGTCCCAGAAGATCGAGCTTCAGGTAGGCAAGGACCTGCAGTTCATCCGCATCAACGGCACCGTGGTGGGGTCGCTGGCCGGGTTATTGATCTTTACGGTGGCGCACCTGATCTTTGGGTGACTGTCCGCCGCGGCGTTGCGACCCGGATAAATTCTGACGACGCGGAGGTTACTTTTCGCACCCCATATTTGGGGTGCGAAAAGTAACATGCGTAGCGCCAGTTAACGTGGATGTCGAAATGCTTATGCGAAGGCTTCCAGCTCCACGCCGGCAGCTTCAAGTCCTGACCTGATCCTGGCTGCCATCGCTACCGCGGCGGGGCTCCCGCCGTGGATTCGCAGGGAGTCCGGCCGGAGCGCTACCACCGTGCCGTCCGCAGCCACCACTTCGCCTTGCATGGCCAGACGGACGGCACGCTCAACCACTGCGTCTACGTCATGCAGGACTGCACTTTCGTCGGAGAGCGGCACCAGGCTGCCGTCGGCGAGGTAGGCGCGGTCGGCGAAGGCTTCAAGGAACACGGGGTGCCCAGCTTCCTTGGCCTGCTTCAGCAGCTCCGAGCCAGGGAAGCCCAGTAGCGGAAGGCCGGGATCGTAGGCGTTCACGGCCGCAACAACGGCGGAGGCCTGTTCGGCGTCGTGGATCGTAGTCTCGTACAACGCTCCGTGCAGCTTCACGTAGTCCACGGAGGCACCCACGGCGTGCGCGACGCCGTCGAGCGCGCCCAGCTGGTACAGCACGTCACCGAAAAGCTCGTCGAAGCTCATCCCCAGCATGCGGCGTCCGTAGCCTGCCAGATCCCGGTAGCCCAGGTGCGCACCGACGGTGACATCGAGTTCGTATGCCGCCCTGCAACTGTCGAGCATGGTGACGGGGTCGCCTGCGTGGAGGCCACAGGCTACGTTGGCGCTGGTGGCCAGCTGGAACATCACCTGATCGCCGCCTGCGGTCCAGGAGCCGAATGATTGGCCTACGTCAGCGTTGAGATCCAAGTATGTTGCCTTCCAGCGTCAGGTTGTCCGGCCCGGCAGCGGCGGTCAGCTCCCCGGGGATGGTGTCCGGCATCGGCCCGAACGCCTCCCGGGCGTTCTTGGCCACCGCACGGCCCATCACGAGGTTACCGGCTCCGCCGACAACCGCCCCTATGCCGAACGGGAGGGCCCTGCCGAACAGTGCGGTTCCCTGGCGCTTAAGCAGGTTTTTCAGGAAGGCGTGCTGGATACGCTTCCGCACGCTGCCAAATCCCGGCCCCACCATGGACTTTGAAAGCGCGTTGCCCCAGGTGTTGGTAGGCGCACCGGATGCCTGGCCGCTGAGTGTGCCCAGCAGGGCCGTGCCCTCCTCGCCAAGCATGATGGCCATGACCATGGTCCCGGCCTTCTCCGGATTGGTGAGTCGAATGCCGTGGAGTTCAGCCAGCGAGGTGGCATAGAGGGCTGTTGCTTCCAGGAAACCAACGGTGGCGGCAGCGGAAAGTCCCAGCGACGCCACGGTTCCAACCCCGGGGACGACGGCGGTGGCCCCCACCAGGGCACCCCCGCCGGCGACCGCACGCAGGTAGTCGCGCTCGGCGATGTCCGCCAGCTGGGCTGCGGTGGCGCGGGGATGTTTCTTCTGGAGCCGGCGGATGTAGCCGACCACCAGGGGCCGTTGGATCTGTACTGCCTTCATGAGCATGTTGTGGACTCCGGGCTTTGGCTTGCCCTCGGAATCGAACATTGCATTGTGGGCGGTTTCCTGTGCGATGCGTACTGCGGGGTTGCTGCGCCGGGCCATGGTCACCTTCATTCAAATCGACCTGCAGCGGGTAAGCTGCCGTGCTCATTCCATCCTATGTGGACAAACACTAAGCATGCTTAACTTTCGGGTCCACGGGTCCACAGCTCCGGACCGGGCTGCTGTGCGGCAGGATCAACGCAGATCCTGCCGCACAGCAGCAACGCACAAGGTCAGCGCAGGACCACTGTCCTGCCGCCGGACAGGATGACGCGGCCCTCAGCATGCCAGCGCACGGCATTGGTCAGGGCCCGGCACTCGGCGTCCTTGCCCACGCGCACCAGGTCCGCGGGGGTGTAGGTGTGGTCCACTTCGATGACCTGTTGCGAGATGATCGGCCCCTCGTCGAGCTCCGAGTTGACGTAGTGCGCGGTGGCGCCCACCGTTTTCACCCCGCGGGCATACGCCTGATGGTAGGGCTTGGCGCCCTTGAAGCTGGGCAGGAACGAGTGGTGGATGTTGATGGCGCGTCCGTCCAGCTTCCGGGTCAGGTCGTCACTGAGAACCTGCATATAACGGGCCAGCACCACCAGTTCCACGTTGTACGCGTCCACCAGTTCAAGCAGCCGTGCTTCCGCCCCGGCCTTCGTTTCCGGCGTAACAGGGATGAGGTGGAATGGAACGCCGTGCCACTCTGCAAGGCCGGACGTATCGGGATGGTTGGAAACCACCGCGGCGATTTCCACCGGCAGGTCACCGTCCCGGGCCCTGACCAGGAGATCGTTCAAGCAGTGGTCGTACTTGGACACCATCACCAGGATCCGCTGCCGGCGGCCGTGCGGCTCAAGCCGCCACTCCATGCCCCACTCCCCCGCAACGGGCGTGAACCGCTCACGCAGCATCGCGCCGTCGGACGCTTCCGGTGCGGTGAAATGCACCCGCATGAAAAACTCGCCCGATGCCTTGTCACCAAACTGCTTGATGTCCACGATGTAGCATTCCTGCGCCAGCAGGAACGTGGCCACGGCCTGGACAATACCCAGCGAGTCCCGGCATCTGAACGTGAGGATGAAGTCCGCGGCGGAGGGCGGCGGGACATCCTGTGCAATCGGCAGCGCGCCGGGCATGGCGCCGCCGGCCAGGACATCTGCTGAACCCAGCACAGCTGCTGAACCGCCGGCTGTCATTTCCTGGCCTGCTCAACCTCGTGCGCAGCCGGACCAGAGTCCTGCCCTGCGGGGCGCCCGGCGGCAGCCTGGTCGGCCCGGAGTTCAGCCTGGAAGACCTCGAAGCGGGCCAGGTGGGCGGGACGGCGGCGCAGGATGGCCCACGCCACGCCAAGGACGACGAACCAGATGGGGGTTACCAGCAGTGCAACGAGGGTGTCGGGCTGGGTGGTCAGGGCCCACAGGACGAAGGCAAAGAACGCGTAAACAACCCACACGGCCGGGATGCCACCGGGCATCTTGAACTTTGATCCCTCATGCAGGTGCGGCCGGCGGCGCCGGAAGGAGATGTAGCTGGCCAGGATGATCGACCAGACGAAGACGAAGCAGACGGCGGACACGGTGGTCACCATTTCGAAGGCCTTGCCAACGTCCTGGCCGGCATACATGAGTACGACGCCGGACAGCAGCAGGACGCAGGACAGGAACAGCGCGTTGCTGGGCACCTTCCTCGTGGACAGGCGGCCGAACATGCCGGGGGCGTCGCCTTCCTGGGCCAGTCCGAAGACCATGCGGGAGGTGGAGTAGATGCCGGAGTTCGCGGAGGACATGGCCGAGGTGAGGACCACCAGGTTGACCACTGTGGCCGCGGCACCGAGGCCGGCCAGGGAGAACATGCCGATGAAGGGGCTGTGGCCCGCGGCGAACTGGGTCCACGGCGTGACGGCCATCAGGATGACCAGCGCGCCGACGTAGAACAGCAGCACGCGGACGGGGATGGCGTTGATGGCCTTGGGCAAGGTGCGCTCGGGGTTCTTGGCCTCGGCGGCGGTGGTGCCCACCAGTTCGATGCCCACGAAGGCGAACACGGCGATCTGGAATCCGGCCACGAAGCCCATGAACTCGTTGGGGAAGAACCCGCCATGGCTCCACAGGTTGGTGAAGCTTGCCGTGCCCGCGTCGCTCTGGAAGCCGGTGAAGATCATGAAAAGGCCCACGACGATGAGGGCAGCGATGGCGATGATCTTGATAAGGGCGAACCAGAACTCGGTCTCGCCGAAAGCCTTGACGGTGGCGAGGTTCAACAGGAGCAGGATGCCCACCGTGGCCAGGCCCGGGATCCACAGCGGAAGCCCCGGCCAGAGTTCCTTGGAGTAGCCGGCAATCGCGATCACGTCCGCGATTCCGGTGATCACCCAACAGAACCAGTAGGTCCAGCCGGTGAAGAAGCCTGCCCACGGCCCCAGGAGGTCAGCCGCGAAGTCACTGAAGGACTTGTAGTTCAGGTTGCTCAGCAGCAGTTCGCCCATGGCCCGCATGACGAAGAAGAGCATGAAGCCGATGATCATGTACACGAAGATCACGGATGGGCCGGCTGCGGAGATGGTCTTGCCGGAGCCCATGAAGAGGCCGGTGCCGATCGCTCCGCCGATGGCGATGAGCTGGATGTGGCGGTTGGTGAGCTGCCGTTCAAGGTGGGGTGGCTCGCTGCGGGCGGACGTGTTTGCGGTTTCGTTGCGCGCAGGTTCGCCGTTGGACGTGGGGGGATGAATCGCCATGAGGAACTCCATCGATAAAGCGGCACTTGGGTACCGCAAAAGATTTGGTTCCTCCCCGCTCTGTAGTGAACCTGAGAGTTTCCGCAGCCATGCCGCTTGCACCGTCGGTGAGCCAGGAACTTGCCTGGCTGCTTTCCAGAGTTGCCTGTCCGCGGCGGTACGTGGGCCTGAGAGTTTCCTGGGGAGGATTTGCTCCTACGGCGCCTGCTGAATGTACCGGCAGGGCTCTCCCGCCGCAGGTCGAAGGCATGTTCAGTTGGAAGCCGCAGCCCCGGAGGCCGCGGCGGGTCATGCTGTGGGACGGGCGCCGGCTGGTGGGCCGCTCCGAATATGTTGAGTCGGCCACCGGCAGCACCAATCCCGGGGTTCAGTGTGGTGTCCGTCACGATCGAAAGTCAAACCTGCCATGACACAAGCGGGACAGAAGGGCGTCACGGGCCGGATTCACCCGCTGCGGCGCCCGCCCGATTTGCCACCGACAGCTATTCCAGATACCTTGTGAGCCGAATCACCCACATTTGAATAAGCCTTTCGAGCTGTGACGGGAGAGTCCTCCCGGCAAAACACCGGGCAGGCGCCGTAGGAGCAAATCCTCCCCAGGAATCTCTCAGGCCCACGTACCGTCACGGCGAGGCGACTCTGGAAAGCAACCGGGCTCTTGCCTGGTTCACCGACGGTGCAAGCGGCCCCCTGCCAAGAGCAGGCAACGCGGAATCTCTCAGGTCCAATACAGAGCGGGGAGGAACCCATCCCACGCCGTGCCACCTTCGGCCGGCCAGAACTGGAGTTCCTCATGACGATTCAATCGCATCCAACATCGTTTGTTGACCGCCATATCGGCGCGCGCCGCCAGGCCGACGTCGACACCATGCTCAAGGCCGTGGGCTACGACAGCGTGGATGGCCTCGTTGACGTGGCCGTTCCCGCCTCCATCCGTCAGGAAACTGCGCTCAGGCTGACCGACGCCCTCAGCGAGGTGGAGGTCCTTGCCGAGCTCCGCCGGATCGCCGGCAGGAACAAGACCGCGGTCCAGATGATCGGCCAGGGCTACTACGACACGGTGACCCCGCCGGTGATCCGCCGCAACATCCTCGAAGCTCCCGCCTGGTACACCGCCTACACCCCGTACCAGCCCGAGATTTCCCAAGGCCGGCTCGAGGCACTCCTGAACTTCCAGACCATGGTCCAGGACCTCACCGCGCTCCCGGTGGCCAACGCATCCCTCCTGGACGAAGCCACCGCCGTCGCCGAAGCCGTGCTGCTGATGCGCCGGGCCAACAAGAACAAGACTGCGAAGGACGGCAAGACCGTCCTCGACGCCGACCTCCTCCCGCAGACCATCGCCATCGTGCTGGGCCGCGCCGAAGCCCTCGGCTTCGAGGTGGAGATCGCCGACCTCACCAGCGGACTGCCCGACGGGGACATCAACGGCGTCGTCCTCCAGCAGCCCGGGGTCTCCGGCCGTGTCTGGGACCAGTCCGCCGTCATCGCCGAGGCCAAGGACCGGGGTGCGCTGGTCACCGTTGCCGCGGACCTCCTGGCCCTCACCCTCATCACCCCGCCGGGAGAGCAGGGCGCGGACATCGCCGTCGGCTCCACCCAGCGCTTTGGTGTGCCGTTGTTCTTTGGGGGACCGCACGCCGCCTACATGGCCGTCCGCGACGGCATGGAACGCACGCTGCCCGGCCGCATCGTGGGCGTCTCCAAGGACAACGCCGGCGTCCCCGCCTACCGCCTGGCCCTCCAGACGCGCGAGCAGCACATCCGCCGCGAAAAGGCCACGTCCAACATCTGCACCGCCCAGGCCCTGCTGGCCATCGTGTCCTCCTTTTATGCGGTGTACCACGGCCCGGACGGGCTGAAGGCGATTGCCGAAACCGTCCACAACAACGCCCGCGCCCTCGCCGCCACGCTGAAGATCGCCGGCCGCGAACTGGTGTCCGACACCTTCTTCGACACCATCACCGTCCGCGTGCCCGGCAAGGCCGCCAAGGTCATCACCGCCGCCGAAGCCCGCGGCATCAACCTGCGCCTCATCGACGCGGACACAGTTGGCGTGTCGGTCGATGAAACCACGACGCCGGAGGTCCTCTCCGCGGTGGTCGTCGCCTTTGGCGCCGGTCCCGTTGTGGACGCTGCCGGATTCGAACTGCCCGAGACGGTGCTGCGCACTTCCACCTACCTGCAGCACCCGGTCTTCAACACGCACCGCTCCGAAACCCAGCTCCTGCGCTACATCCGCCGCCTGTCCGATCGGGACTTGGCGCTGGACCGCACCATGATTCCGCTGGGCTCCTGCACCATGAAGCTGAACGCCACCGCAGAGATGGAGGCCATCTCCTGGCCCGAGTTCGCCTCGATCCACCCGTTTGCCCCGGACTCCCAGACCGCCGGCTGGCGTGAACTCATCGCCGACCTTGAATCCGACCTCGCCGAAATCACCGGGTACGACCAGGTGTCCATCCAGCCCAACGCCGGCTCCCAGGGCGAGCTCGCCGGCCTGCTGGCGATCCGCGGCTACCACCACTCCCGCGGCGACCAGCAGCGCAACATCTGCCTGATCCCTGCCTCAGCCCACGGCACCAACGCCGCCTCCGCGGTCCTCGCAGGCATGAAGGTTGTTGTGGTGGCCACGGCCGCGGACGGCACCATCGACCATGCCGACCTGCAGGCCAAGATCGAGGCCCACAAGGATGTCCTCTCGGCAATCATGATCACCTACCCGTCCACGCACGGAGTGTACGACTCCGATGTGCGCGAGGTCTGCGACGCCGTCCACGCTGCAGGCGGCCAGGTATATGTGGACGGAGCGAACCTCAACGCCCTCGTCGGGCTGGCCCAGCCGGGCAAGTTCGGCGGGGACGTGTCCCACCTGAACCTGCACAAGACCTTCTGCATCCCGCACGGCGGCGGCGGCCCCGGCGTGGGACCGGTTGCAGCGAAGGCGCACCTGGCACCGTTTATGCCCGGCGATGCCAACAAGGCCGCGCACGAAGCCGGGCACGGCGTTGCAATCTCGGCGTCCCGCTTCGGTTCGGCCGGCGTGCTGCCCATTTCCTGGGCCTACGTGAAGCTGATGGGCGGTGAGGGCCTGACCGAGGCCACCAAGTCCGCGCTCCTGGCGGCAAACTACGTCGCCTCCCGCCTGAACGAATACTTCCCGGTCCTGTACACGGGCGAAGGCGGGCTGGTGGCCCACGAGTGCATCCTGGACCTGCGCGAACTCACGGCCAGGACCGGGGTGACGGCTGAGGATGTTGCCAAGCGCCTCATCGACTTCGGCTTCCACGCCCCCACCCTGGCCTTCCCCGTGGCCGGAACGCTGATGGTGGAGCCCACCGAGTCCGAGGACCTGGCCGAGATCGACCGCTTCATCGAGGCCATGATCACCATCCACGGCGAGATCCAGCAGGTAGCCAGCGGCGACTTCACCCTGGAGGCATCACCGGTGCGCAACGCACCCCACACGGCAGCCGCCGTCGTCAACTCCGACTGGGACCGCGCGTACCCGCGCGAGCAGGCCGTATTCCCCGTTGCCTCGCTGCGCCAGGACAAGTACTTCCCGCCCGTGGGCAGGATCGACGGCGCCGCCGGCGACCGGAACCTGATCTGCTCCTGCCCGCCGCTTTCTGAATTTGAGAACTAAGGACTTCCAATGACCGAGAAATACACCGCGCTCTATGATCAGCACAAGAAGGCCGGGGCCTCCTTCACCGACTTCGGCGGCTGGCAGATGCCGCTCAAGTACGAGTCCGAGCTCGCCGAACACCACGCCGTCCGCAACGCTGCCGGCCTATTCGACCTCTCCCACATGGGCGAAGTCTGGGTGACCGGCCCCGACGCCGCCGCCTTCCTGGACTACGCACTGGCCGGTAAACTGTCCGCGGTCGCCGTCGGAAAGGCGAAGTACTCGCTGATCTGCGACTCCGACGGCGGCATCATCGACGACCTCATCACCTACCGCCGCCCCGCAGCGCAGGACGGTACCGACGTCTTCCTGGTGGTGCCGAACGCGGGCAACGCCGCGGTTGTGGCCAAGGAACTCCTGGAGCGCTCCGCCAATTTCGACGTCACGGTGGAGGACGCCTCGGCGGAGACCTCGCTGATTGCCGTGCAGGGTCCGATTTCCGAGGCGATCCTCCTGAAGCTGGTCCCGGCTGAACAGCACGCACTGGTCCAGGAGTTGAAGTACTACGCCGCCGTCGAGGTGGACATGAACGGCCAGGACCTGCTGTTGGCCCGCACCGGCTACACGGGTGAGGACGGCTTCGAAATCTACGTTCCCAACGAGGATGCCGCCGGCCTGTGGGAAGCGCTGCTGGAAGTTGGCGCCGGCCACGGGCTCATCCCCGCCGGTCTCGCGGCCCGCGACTCCCTCCGCCTCGAAGCAGGCATGCCGCTCTACGGCAACGAACTCTCCCGCCACGTCAACGCCTATGCGGCCGGCCTGGGTCCTGTGGTGTCGCTGGCGAAGGAGAGCGATTTCGTGGGCAAGGAAGCACTGGCCGCCATCAAGGCTGCCGGAGTCGGTTCAACCATTGGGCAGAAGCTGGTGGGCCTCAAGGGCGCCGGCCGACGTGCCGCCCGCGCCCACTACCCGGTCCTCAAGGACGGCAGCCTGGTGGGTGAAGTGACCTCCGGCCAGCCGTCCCCCACCCTCGGATACCCCGTTGCCATGGCCTACGTAGACGTCGAATTCGCTGAAGCCGGCACCGTCCTGGACATCGACCTCCGCGGCAAGCCCGAGCGCTTCGAAGTGGTCAACCTCCCGTTCTACAAGCGCCAAAAGTAATCCACCGCAGTTTTCAAACGTAAGGAAAAATCATGAGCAAAGTTGTTTCTGAACTGAAGTACTCCGCCGAACACGAGTGGGTTGCGGTTGACGGATCCGGCCCTGCGGGGATCGGGATTTCCGCCGTGGCTGCCGATGCCCTGGGTGACATCGTGTACGTTGACCTGCCCGAGGTGGGCTCCACGGTGATGGCCGGCGAAACCTGCGGCGAGGTGGAATCCACCAAGTCCGTCTCCGACCTCTACGCTCCGGTGACCGGTGAGGTCATCGAAATCAATGACGGCGTGGTCTCGGACCCCGCCCTGATCAACAGCGACCCGTACGGTGCCGGCTGGCTGTTCAAGGTGGCCGTCACCGAGGAAGGCCCGCTGATGTCGGCCGAGGAATACGCCGCAGCGAACGGCGGCGAGCTGTGAGCGGGGCTGCATCGGCGGGGACCGTCACCTTTGAGCAGGTGGTCTCCCCCAGCCTGAACGCCGACCTGGCCGTCCTGGATCCGGAGATTGCGGCAAAGATCGACGACGAACTGGGCCGCCAGCGCGACGGCCTGGAGATGATCGCCTCCGAGAACCACACTGCCGCAGCGGTGATGCAGGCGCAGGGCTCCGTCCTGACCAACAAGTACGCCGAAGGCTACCCGGGCAAGCGCTACTACGGCGGCTGCGAGCACGTCGACGTGATCGAGCAGCTAGCCATTGACCGGTTGAAGGCCCTGTTCGGAGCCGGGTTCGCGAATGTCCAGCCGCACTCCGGCGCGCAGGCCAACGCCTCGGTCATGCACGCACTGATCAAGCCGGGCGACACCATCATGGGCCTCAACCTGGCGCACGGCGGCCACCTGACCCACGGCATGCGGATCAACTTCTCCGGCAAGCTCTACAACGTGGTGCCCTACGGCGTCCGCGAGGACACCCACACGGTGGACATGGCCGAGGTGGAGCGCCTGGCCCAGGAGCACAAGCCGCATCTGATCGTTGCCGGCTGGTCCGCCTACGCCCGGCAGCTCGACTTTGCCGAGTTCCGCCGCATCGCTGATTCCGTGGGCGCCTACCTCATGGTGGACATGGCGCACTTCGCCGGCCTGGTGGCCGCGGGCCTGCACCCGTCTCCTGTCCCGCACGCGCACGTCACCACGTCCACCACGCACAAGACCCTCGCCGGTCCGCGCGGCGGCATCATCCTGACCAACGACGCCGACATCGCCAAGAAGATCAACTCGGCTGTGTTCCCCGGCCAGCAGGGCGGCCCGCTGGAACACGTGATCGCGGGCAAGGCCGTGGCGTTCAAGATCGCCGCGTCCGAAGAGTTCCGCGAACGGCAGGAGCGCGTCCTGTCCGGTGCCCGCATCCTGGCAGAACGACTGGTCCAGCCGGACGTCACGGCCAAGGGCATCAGCGTTGTGTCCGGCGGCACGGATGTGCATCTGGTCCTCGTTGACCTGCGGAACTGCGACCTCGACGGACAGCAGGCCGAAGACCGGCTCGCTGCCATCGACATCACCGTCAACCGAAACGCCGTCCCCTTCGACCCCCGCCCACCGATGGTCACCTCGGGCCTCCGTATCGGCACCCCCGCCCTGGCCACCCGTGACTTCGGCGAAGATGCCTTCCGCGAGGTTGCGGACATCATCGCCGAGGCATTGATAGCCGACGCCGACGCGGACCTTTCCGGGCTCCGTCACCGCGTCGAGGAGTTGGCGAAGGCCCACCCCCTCTACCCGGGCGTCGCAAACCTCGCCTAACAACCCTCTGGCTGGCTTAAGGCCCGTCGGGTCCGAACTCCTCTGCATGCTCGGTCGCGAAGACGCCCGCTGAGCGGACGTGACGCTCCCTTAGACGCATGCTGCCGGAGTCCGGACCCAAAGGGGCCCGTCCGTCCCCTTCGAAGTCAGGCAGTCAGTGATTGGCGGCAAAGGTGACAGGCCGACGGTGGGTGAGCGGATTCCGGAAGCGTGCGTCAGAGCGACGAAGGAGCAGCACGCGGAGGAATTCGGTCACCCGCCTCCCAACCCGACCACAAATTAGTTAGGAACCAAGCGCATGGCTGTTGGAGTCTTTGACCTTTTCTCAATCGGGATCGGGCCTTCGTCTTCTCATACTGTGGGGCCGATGCGGGCTGCTGCGGTGTTCGCGGAGGAGTTGAAGGCCTCGGGTGTGCTGGCGGGGGTGGGGGCGTTGCGGGTGGACCTGTATGGGTCGCTGGCCGCGACGGGCCACGGGCATGGCACGATGACTGCGGTCCTGCTGGGGTTGGAGGGGTTCCATCCGGAGTTGATCCTGCCCGATGAGGTGGAGGAGCGGCTGGCCTCGATCGCGGAGACCGGGACGCTGAACCTGGCCGGTGCTGTGCCGTTGCCGTACGGGGTGAAGGACATGGTGCTGCGGCCGTTGACGGTGTTGCCGCGGCACACGAACGGGATGACGTTCACCGTGTCCGATGCAGAAGGTTCGGTGTTGCATACGGCGACGTTCTTCTCGGTGGGTGGCGGGTTCATCGTCCGCGAGGGTGAGGAGGACGCGGCGCAGCAGGAACTGGACGCGTCCAAACAGGAACTGCCGCTGCCGTTCCGGACTGCCGCGGAACTGCTGGAGCACTGCGCGGTGACCGGGCTGGGCATCGCCGATGTCATGCTCGTGAACGAAAAGACCTCCCGGGAGGAGGAGCAGATCCGGGCGGGGTTGCTGCAGATCTGGTCGGTGATGGAAAACTGTGTGGCCACCTCCCTGAAGCGTGAAGGGGTGCTGCCGGGCGGGTTGAAGGTCCGCCGCCGCGCCCCGGACTGGTACGAACGGCTCAAGAAGGAATCCGCGCACACCCAGGACCACGACGAGCAGGAGGCGGACTGGGACGCGGTCCGCTTCGACCCCCGGTATTGGCAGGAGTGGGTTAACTTGGTGGCGTTGGCGGTGAACGAGGAGAACGCCTCCGGCGGCCGGGTGGTCACCGCCCCCACCAACGGGGCGGCCGGGATCATCCCCGCGGTGCTGTTCTACGCGCTGCACTTCGCCCCGGGCATGGACCAGGCCAGCCAGGCCGACCGGGACGATGTGGTGGTGCGGTTCCTGCTCGCCGCCGGCGCGGTCGGGGTGCTCTACAAGGAACAGGCCTCCATTTCCGGGGCCGAAGTGGGCTGCCAGGGCGAGGTGGGCTCGGCATCGTCGATGGCCGCCGCGGGCCTGGCCGAGGTGATGGGCGGGTCCCCGGCGCAGGTGGAGAACGCCGCCGAGATCGCGATGGAACACAACCTGGGCCTGACCTGCGACCCGATCGGCGGGCTGGTCCAGGTCCCCTGCATCGAACGGAACGCGATCGCCGCCGCGAAAGCGATCAACGCCGCGAAAATGGCGCTCTGGGGCGACGGGACCCACCGCGTCTCCCTGGACGAAGTCATCATCACCATGCGCGAAACCGGCAAGGACATGAGCTCCAAATACAAGGAAACCGCCATGGGCGGCCTCGCCGTCAACGTCGTCGAATGCTGACCCACCACCAAACCTGTCCCGGCAAGAGCCCCAGAGCAAACAAAGGAAACAACCATGACGCTGGCACCTGAAGGCCGGAAGATGCTGCGGATCGAGCAGCGCAACGCTGCGGTCCCGGTGGAACGCAAACCGGAGTGGATCAAGGCCAAGGTCCAGATGGGCCCGGAGTTCGTCGGGCTGAAGAACCTGGTGAAAAAGGAAGGCCTGCACACCGTCTGCGAAGAAGCCGGCTGCCCCAACATCTTCGAATGCTGGGAAGACAAGGAAGCCACCTTCCTGATCGGCGGGTCCGAATGCACCCGCCGCTGCGACTTCTGCCAGATCGATACCGGCAAGCCCTCCCCCGTGGACATGTTCGAACCCACCAAGGTGGCCCGCTCGGTCCAGTCCATGCAGCTGCGCTACGCCACCGTCACCGGCGTGGCCCGCGACGACCTGGAAGACGAAGGCGTCTGGCTCTACGCCGAAACCGTCCGCAAGATCCACGAACTGAACCCCGGCACCGGCGTGGAACTGCTGATCCCGGACTTCTCCGGCAACCCCGACCACATCAAGGCGATCTGCGACTCCGCCCCCGAGGTCTTCGCGCACAACGTCGAAACCGTGCCCCGGATCTTCAAGCGGATCCGCCCCGCGTTCCGCTACGAGCGGTCCCTGGACGTCATCACCCAGGGCCGGAACCTGGGCATGGTCACCAAGTCCAACCTCATCCTGGGCATGGGCGAAACCCGCGAAGAAATCAGCGAAGCCCTCCGCGACCTCCACCAGGCCGGCTGCGACCTGATCACCATCACCCAATACCTGCGCCCGTCCGAACGGCACCTGCCCGTGGACCGCTGGGTCAAACCCCAGGAATTCGTGGACCTCCAGCACGAAGCCCAGGAAATCGGCTTCCTCGGCGTCATGTCCGGGCCCCTGGTCCGCTCCTCCTACCGCGCCGGCCGCCTCTGGGCCACCGCCATGCGCAAAAAAGGCCGCGACATCCCCGCCGAACTCGCCCACATCGCCGACGGCATCCAGGACTCCGGCACCACCCGCCAGGAAGCCGCCACCCTCCTGGCCGGCTAAGGGCGGCGGAATGCACGACGGCGGCAGGAGGCTAAGGCGGGCCGGCGGATGTACCTGCCGGCCCGCCGTCGGACGCGTCCTCCCAGCTCGGCAAAAAAGCTCAGCTGTTGCCGCGCACCACCGGAATGCTCGCCGTCGGCAGGCCGCTCGGGAACACCGTGGGCTCCGGCTCCGGGACGCGCTCCAGGTGGACCTGCACGGGCTGGCCCGCCACGGTAACCCGCTGGCCGCGGACGTCGAGCTCCAACGGCCCGCCCTCCTGGACGGTGAGCGTGATGGCATCGGCCGAAAGCCGGACCAGCAGCAAGCGGCCGCGGATCTTCAGATGGAAGGCAAGTCCCTCCCATTCCACGGGAAGGCGGGGATCGAAGAACGGGACGGGTCCCTGGTCACGCAGCCCCGCAAAGCCGCACACCAAGGAACTCCATACGCCCCCCGTGGAAGCGATGTGCACGCCGTCGATGGTGTTGCCGTGGGTGTCGTCCAGGTCGATGAAG
Source organism: Arthrobacter sp. SLBN-112 (assembly GCF_006715225.1). Classification (NCBI taxonomy): domain Bacteria; kingdom Bacillati; phylum Actinomycetota; class Actinomycetes; order Micrococcales; family Micrococcaceae; genus Arthrobacter; species Arthrobacter sp. SLBN-112. The sequence continues at coordinate 1,545,052 of NZ_VFMU01000001.1, read as the reverse complement.
ACGGCGTTGGTGAAGTGGTCCAGGGCTTCCTTGGAATAGCCCACCTCCGCCGCCATGATCCCCTGGACGCAGGCGGACAGGGTGGAGTCGCCGGTGGTGATGGGATCGTAGAAGTCGAAGGCGCGCTGCTTTTCCTCCGCCGTGAAATCCTGCCACTGCAGGAACATGGCCAGGACCGTGTCCGCCTGCTTGAGGACCTGGTGGCGGTAGATCACCAGCGGGTGGAAGTGCAGGAGCAAAGGGTACTTGGACCGCGGCGTGGTCCAGTCCCACGCTTCCAGGGTCATGAAGTCATTGTCCTGGGAGTGCACCTGCATCCGCTCGTCGTACGGCAGCTGCATCCGGCTGGCCGCTGCTTGCCACAGCTGCCGCTCCTCGTGCGTGATTTCGGCGTGTTCAAGCGCGGCGGCGGCGCGCAGGTTGAAGCGGGCCATCACGTTCGTGTACAGGTTGTCGTTCACCACCGCGGTGTATTCATCCGGGCCTGTGACACCGTGGATGTGGAAAAGCCCGTCCTTGCCGAAGAAGCCCAGCGAGATCCACATCCGGGCGGTCTCGATCAGCAGCTCGGCGCCCATTCCCTCCCGGAAGGCGGAGTCGCCGGTGGCCCAGAGGTACCTGTTGGTGGCAAAGGCGATCGCGGCCGCGATGTGGAACTGGGCCGTGCCGGCAGCGTAGTAGGCGCTGGCCTCGAGTCCGTTGATGGTCCGCCAGGGGAAGAGGGCGCCATCGACGCTCAGCTCCTTGGCCCGGATCTTGGCCTCGGGCAGCATGCCGTGCCGGAACTCCAGGACCTGGCGGGCGCCGTCGGGATTCGTGTAGGTAAGGTACGGCAACAGGTACACTTCCTGGTCCCAGAAGTAGTGGCCCTCGTAGCCCGAGCCCGTGACGCCCTTGGCGGGGATGCCGGCAACATCGGCGCGGGCCGTTGCCTGCGCCAGCTGGAACAGGTTCCAGCGGATGGCCTGCTGCAGTCCCGGCTGGCCTCCTTCAACCTGAATGTCCGACGTTGCCCAGTAGCTGCGGAAGTGTGCTTCGCTCTCGGCAAAGATCTCGTTCACGGGGCGAAGGTTCTCTTCCGCCACCGCGGCTGCGTCGACGTCCGGCTCCTGGACCGTGCGGCCCGCCGCGTAGCTGACGCTCTTTTCCAGCCGGAACGGTTCACCGGCGTCCACGGCCAGGACGTACCGGACGCTGCTGTCGTCCTGGTCCACCAGGGTCTCGAACGGCTGGTGCCCGGCGGAGGTCCAGTGGTCTACCGCGATCCCCACGCGCTGCTTGGATTCAGATGCCTCCCAGGACAGGCGCAGGGAGCCGTCGCCGCCGTCAAGCCGCAGGGGCAGCAGCACCCGCCCGGCGTGGCGGCCGGCGCGGCGCGGATCATGCACGGAGTGGTCTTCCACCGGCTGGTCCTGGCGGTTGATGACGGTGGAGATGACGTCCAGGGAGACCTGGCGGTCCGTGGCGACTTCCAGGGAGATGCCAAGGCTGCCGCGGGAGGCGAAGCCCACGGCCCGCTGTTCCGTGGTGGTCACCGTGGCACCGGACCGGCATTGCCAGGTGATGCGGCATTCATAGATGCCGGTGCGGAAGTCGATGGTGCGCCGGTAGTCCAAGACCTCGGATTCTGCCAGGCTGAGGTTTTCGCCGTCCACCACCACCGTGAAATTGTTGGCATCCGGGATGTACAGGATGCGCTGGCCCGTCCGGGCGAACCCAAACGCGTTTTCCGCGTGTTTGATGTCCCAGATTTCGTGCAGCCCGTTAATAAAGCTGCCCGGGAGTTCGGCATCGGCCGCAGCCCAGTGGGCACCCCGGATGCCAAGGTGGCCGTTTCCCAGCGCAAACAGGGTCTCGAGCGTTCCCGCGTTCTTGGTTTCGTAGCGGGTTTCAACGAGCTGCCAGGGGGTGTCAGGGAACCGTTCGCGGTCCGCGGAGATGAGTGCCATGGTCGGGGTCCTTTTGGCGTTGCCGTGCTGCCGGGCGGGCCGGCACGGAGTATTCGGGGGAAGAGGGGTACTGGGATCGGTGCTGCCGGGGAAGCAGCAGGGCTGCCCGGGGGAAGGCAGCGGGGGTGCGGGGCTTTTAGGGGATGAGTTCCTGGAGATCGTTGACCACCAGGGTGGCTCCAGCGTCAAGCAGCGTCTGCCGCCCGGCGCCCCGGTCCACGCCAATGACCGAATGGAACGATCCCGCGTGTCCGGCCTGCACACCGGACACGGCGTCTTCCACCACCACGCACTCCGAGCTGGACAGGTCCAGGAGTTCGGCAGCGTATTCGTAGGTGGCCGGGCTTGGCTTGCCGGGCAGGCCTTGCTCCGCGGCCACCACCCCGTCCACCACCACGGCGAAGTGGCGGCTGAGTCCGGCGGCCGCCAGGACGGCGGGGGCGTTGCGGGAGGAGGAGACGACGGCGACCTTGAGTCCGCGTTCCAGCGCGGCTTGGAGGAAGCGCACCGAGCCTTCGAACGGTTCCACGCCCGCGCTCACGATGTCGTTGAAGATCGCGTTCTTCCGGTTGCCAAGGCCCTGGACGGTTTCTTTGGCGGGGTCGTCATCCAGCGGGCCTTCCGGCAGCGTGAGCCCGCGGGAGGACAGGAAGTCGCGCACTCCGTCGAAGCGGGGCTTGCCGTCGATGTGGTCGAAGTAGTCGCTTTCGCTGTAGCCGGCGACCCCTGCCTGCGAGGCAAGGTAGCCGTCGAACAGTTCCTGCCAGGCACGCTCATGCACGGTGGCCGTAGGCGTGAGCACCCCGTCCAGGTCAAACAGGATTGCTGCCGCGCCGGTCCAGGCGGCGGTATCAGCTGCAGTTTGTTGTGTCATCGGCAGTGCGGTGTCCTCTCGGGTTTGCGGACTACCGGTCCTGCCGGGTCAGCCTGAAAGAAGGTGCTGCTGCGCCTATGCGCACAGCATCGCTTCCTTGTCCGCCCACTGCAGGACCGATCATGGCCTAGACGAGTGTAAGCGCTTGCAAATTTGACTTGCAAATGTTTTTTTGGCTCTCTTAACAACCGCCCGAAGGTCAGCTCAGTACGTAATGGCGCAGGAAGGCGCTGACGTCCACCATTTCGGCCTTGGACATGGCATGCCCCATCCCCGGGTACGTCCGGGCCGTCAGCTGCGTGTTCTTTTCGAGCCATTCAGCGCTGTACGCAATGGCGTCCTCGTTGATCACCAGATCCGCCTTGTCCCGGCCCCAGAAGAACGGCGGCTTGGCTTCGAAGGAATCCATCACGGAGAGGAGCTCGTTGTTCAGCACGAAGCCGGACAGCCCCACAACGGCCTTGTAGTCATCAGGGTGCAGCCTCAGGAGGGTGCTGGCCATGGCCATGCCCTGGGAGTACCCCATCAGGGTGACGCCGGCGTGCTGGTCCTTGACCGAGTTGATCCAGGCCTGCACCGCGTTGGCGGCGGAGATGACGTCCGCGAAGTCGTTGGCCAGGAAGTAGTCGAGCAGGAACCAGCCCCAGTGGTCGCCGATGGGCATGGGGGCGCGCAGGGCGGCGAACGTGAACTCCTGCGGCAGGTACTCGAAAAGCCGCACCATCCGCGACTCGTCCGTCCCGTAGCCATGCATCATCACCAGCAAGGGCGTCCCGGCGCGTTGGCCTTCGGGTTTGGACCAAACAACTGTTTCCACTTGACCAGCCTAAACGCCGGGCGCGCCCCGGCCGGGTCATTGAATCCGGTATCGCGGCGGGGTAGCGTGACGCTTAACAGACAGCAGGCTTAGCTTTGGCAGTGTACGCAGGTCCCGTAACGCCCAACAAGCGCCGCAAAGGCGGCCGTAAGGAGCAAGTCATGAGAATCGGCTCGTCAATCTTCCTCATCGCCCTCGGCGCCATCCTTGCCTGGGCAGTGTCTCCGGGGCTGATTCCGTTCCTGGACCAGCAGCTGGTGGGCTACATTCTGATGGCCGTGGGCGTGATTGGACTGATCGCTTCGCTCATCCTCGCCTCCCCCGGCCGCAGCCGCCGCGTGAGCGAGTCCCGCTCCGTGGTTGATCCCAATACCGGCGAGCGCATCACCCGCCATGAAAGCCTCGACGGCGGCGTCTGACCGCGGCGGAATCGGGACGGGGATCCCGCCAGAGCCATTTATGAATACCCGGCAAGCCGGGCTGGACACGACGTGTCCGGCCCGGCTTTCGCTTTCCCCGCACCAGAGGAACCAAGACGAAGATTTTGTTTCATGTTGGTTTCCATTGACAAACCAACAGAAGCAAAGATAAAGTCAAGTAACTCAACATCGATGTGATTCCAGTCACGCCGAAGTCCGGAGAACCGACCGGGCGACCGAAACACCAGGACCTACGCGACGGAGGGTACGTGTTCGCCGAAGAGCGCCAGCAAAAGATTGCCGAGCTTGTAGCCGGCAGCGGCAGGGTCAGCGTGACCCTGCTGGCGGAGCGCTTCAGCATCACCACTGAAACAGTCCGCAGGGACCTTGCCGCTTTGGAAAACGCGGGCACCGTCCGCCGGGTACACGGCGGCGCGGTGGCGGCGGACCGCTTCAGCACCACCGAGGAAAGCATCACCGAACGGGCCATCCAACGGCCGGATCAAAAAATCCGGATCGCCGAAGCCGCCCTGGCCCTGATCCCACGAAACTCGTCCGCAAGCGTCCTCATGGACGGCGGCACCACCACCGAAGTGCTGGCTGACATGCTGGCGCGACGCACCGCCGTCGAACCCTCCGACGGGAACGGGCGCCACCACGAACTGGTGGTCATCACCCACGCGGTACCCATCGCCAGCAAGCTCTCCAATGTTCCCGGCGTTGCCCTGCAGATCCTGGGCGGCCGGGTCCGCGGCATCACCCAGGTGGCCGTGGGGCAGGCCACCGTGAGCGCAGCCGCCCGCATCCGCCCGGACATAGCGTTCATTGGCACCAACGGCATCCACGCCACATTTGGCGTCAGCACTCCCGATCCTGAAGAAGCCGCCGTCAAGGCAGCCTTCGTCCAGTCGGCACGCCGCATTGTGGTGCTGGCCGACTCCTCCAAGCTGGACACGGAAACCCTGGTCCAGTTCGCCTCCCTGAAAGATCTGGACACCTTGATCACAGACAGTGAACCCGGACCTGAACTCGCAGCCGCCCTGGAAGATGCCGGCGTAGACGTGGTGGTCGCATGATCGTCACCTTCACGGCCAACCCCAGCCTTGACCGCACCGTGGCCCTCCCCGGCCCGCTGGTGCGCGGTGAGGTGCAGCGCGCCGTCTCCGTCCGCCAGGAATCCGGCGGCAAGGGCGTCAACGTCTCCCGCGCCCTGGTGGCGTCCGGCCTGGAGTCGCTTGCCGTCCTTCCCGGGGCGGACAGCGATCCCGTCCTCGCCGGCCTGCGCGAAAGCGCAGTTCCCTTCGTGTCGCTTCCCATCGATGAGCCGCTGCGCACCAACGTGGCACTCACCGAGCCGGGCGGCGTCACCACCAAGATCAACGAACCCGGCCCCGTCCTGGCCGCCGACCAGCAGGAAGCGCTCATCAAGCTGCTGCTGGAAAGCTCCCGCGGTGCCGGCTGGGTGGTCCTGGCGGGCTCCCTGCCGCCTGGATTCCCGGACAACTTCTACGCCACGGTGGCCCGGAGGATCCGGGAGACGGGGAACGGCACTGCGCCGCTGATCGCCGTCGACTCCTCCGGGGCGCCCCTCGCCGCCGCACTGACTGACGCCGGAACCCCCGACGACGGAACAGGCACCGGCGGCGGAACAACTGCAGGTTCCGGGAAACCGGACCTGCTCAAGCCCAACGCCGAGGAACTGGCGGAGCTGGCCGCAGCCGCCGGTTTCACCCCGGCCTCCGGTGACGAACTGGAAGCGGACCCGGCTGCTGCCGCAGCCGCCGCAGCAGCCGTCGTACGTTCCGGTGTGGGTGCTGTGTTGGCAACTCTCGGTTCCAAGGGAGCTGTCCTCGTAACGGCCGACGGCGCGTGGCTGGCCACGCACCCGCCGGTCGCCGCGGTCAGCACGGTAGGTGCGGGCGATTCCGCACTTGCCGGCTACCTGCTTGCCCACGGCCGGGGCGCCGCCCCCGCCGACTGCCTTCGTCAGGCGGTGGCCCATGGTGCCGCCGCTGCCTCGCTGCCGGGTTCCACCGTTCCGGCAGTAAACCAAACCACCCCGGATGCCGTAACCATCACGGCCCTTCGAAAGGATTGACAGTGACCCAGCTCATCACCACGGAACTGGTCGAGCTCGACCAGAACCTGGGCAATACCCCCGAGTCGGTGATCCGGCATCTGGCTAGCAAGGTTGCTGCCACCGGACGCGCATCAGAAGTTGAAGGCCTCTTCGCGGACGCCTTCGCCCGCGAGCAGAAGACCGCCACCGGAATTCCCGGCGGCATCGCCATCCCGCACTGCCGCTCCGCGGCGGTCACCGTACCCACCCTGGCCATGGCCCGGCTGAACCCGAAGGTGGACTTCGGCGCCAAGGACGGCCCGGCTGACCTGGTGTTCTTCATCGCCGCCCCCGACGGGGCGGACCAGGAGCACCTGAAGCTGCTCTCCAAACTGGCCCGGTCCCTGATCAAGAAGGACTTCACCGCAGCCCTGCGCAACGCTTCCTCGGAGGCAGAGATTGTGGAGCTCGTTGATGGCGCGCTGGCAGACAAGCCTGCCGCGCACGCCGCAGCCGCCCCGGCTGACGCAGTCCCCGTTGGGGCTGCTGTCGGTTCCGGTGCCAGCGCGGTGGGGTCTTCCTCCGCCGGTACCGCCTCGGCAGCCTCCACCGCAGGCCCGGCCACTTCCGGCCCCGCCCGCCTGGTGGCTGTCACGGCCTGCCCCACCGGCATCGCCCACACCTACATGGCCGCCGACTCGCTGGTTGCAGCTGCCCAGGAAATGGGCGTTGACCTGCAGGTGGAAACGCAGGGTTCCTCCGGCGCCAAGCCGCTGGACCCGGCCGTGATCGCCGCAGCTGACGCCGTGATCTTCGCGGTGGACGTGGACGTCCGCGGAAAGGAGCGCTTTGCCGGCAAGCCCGTCATCAATGCCCCGGTAAAGCGCGGCATCGACGAGCCGGCCAAGATGGTCCAGGAGGCGCTGGCCGCCGCGTCGGATCCCCACGCACGCCGCGTCCCGCACTTCGGCGCCGAAGAGCAGGCCGAACAGGAAGCGTCCGAAAAGGGCGAGCACATCGGCCAGAAGCTGAAGCGGGCACTGCTCACGGGTGTCAGCTACATGATCCCGTTCGTAGCCGGCGGCGGCCTGCTGATCGCCCTGGGCTTCCTCCTGGGCGGCTACAACATCACCAGCGTCGCGGACAAGATAGTGCTGGCGAACAACTTCGGCAACCTTCCGGAGGGCGGCCTGGCCATCTACCTCGGCGCGGTCCTGTTCAAGATCGGCGCGCTGTCCATGGGATTCCTGGTCCCTGCATTGGCCGGCTACATCGCCTACGCGATCGCTGACCGTCCCGGCATCGCCCCCGGCTTCGTAGCCGGTGCAGTCTCCGGCTTCATGGGTGCCGGCTTCCTCGGCGGCATTGTGGGCGGCCTCCTGGCCGGCTACGTTGCGCACCTGATCGGAACCTGGCAGGTACCCCGCTGGCTCCGCGGCCTGATGCCCGTGGTGATCATTCCGCTGCTCGCTTCGATCGTCGCTTCCGGTTTGATGTTCCTGGTGCTCGGCGGACCCATCGCCGGACTCACCACAGCGCTCAACGGCTGGCTGTCCGGCATGACCGGTGCTTCCGCCGTCGTCCTGGGAATCATCCTTGGCCTCATGATGTGCTTCGACCTCGGCGGTCCCGTCAACAAGGTGGCATACGCCTTCGCTGTAGCAGGCCTGAGCGCCGGCAGCGCAACCAACCAGGCCCCCTGGCAGATCATGGCCACCGTGATGGCAGCGGGCATGGTCCCGCCGCTCGCCATGGCACTGGCCACCGTGCTGGACAAGAAGCTGTTCAGCCTGGCTGAACGCGAGAACGGCAAGGCTGCCTGGCTGCTGGGCGCATCCTTCATCTCCGAAGGCGCCATTCCGTTCGCCGCGGCGGACCCGCTGCGCGTCATCCCCGCCAGCATGCTGGGCGGCGCACTTACCGGCGCACTCACCATGGCCTTCAACGTGACGTCCCAAGCACCGCACGGCGGTATCTTTGTCTTCTTCGCCATCGGCAACCTGTTGATGTTCGTAGTGGCGATCCTCGCCGGCACCGTGGTCAGCGCGCTGGCCGTGGTGGGCCTCAAGCGCTGGGCAGTCAAGAAGAGCGTTGATACGGTTGAACCGGTTCCCGTAACCGTCTGAGCCGGCATAGCCGCAAACCTCACCGGCCGCTGAACCGTCAGCGGGCCGAAAGACAAAGGAGCAACAATGCCAGAACGCACCGCTACCGTCGCCAGCCGCGTGGGCCTGCACGCCCGCCCCGCCGCCATCTTTGCGGAGGCAGCCGGCGAGTACGACCTGGACATCACCATCGCCCGTGAAGGCGAACCGGCCGATGAGGCCATGGACGCCGCCAGCATCCTGTCCCTCATGAGCCTGGGCGCTTCACACGGCGACGTCGTGGTGCTCCGCGCCGAAGGTGCCGGCGCAGACGATGCGCTCAACCACCTGGTGCAGATCCTGGAAACGGACCACGACGCCGAGTAGCAGCCACGCTGCCTGACGGCAGCACAACGCCGGCGGCCGCCGTCGGGCTTCCCCCATTGGGAGGAGGCCCGACGGCGGCCGCTTGGCTTTTAAGCGTTGGGCGGGGTGGCGGAGTTCAGCCGCTCTCGGCGAGTGCTTTGACGTCGGCCAGGAGCTTGTCCCACATGGCTTTCGAATGCGCGGCGGCTTCTTCGCTGGGGTTGTTGTCCTGGGCCAAGGTCAGCCGGGTGGCGCCGCCCTGGTCCTCGAGTGTCCATTCGAGGGTGTGGTAATTCCCTGGCGCGTCCTCCTGCCCGGACAACGGACTGAAGTGGGTGTGCACCAGTTTCCGTCCCGGCTCGACCGCCAGGATTTCGCCCTTGTCCTGGTAGGCCTTTCCCTCCCACTCGCCCTGCCAGGTGATGGGGCTTCCAACCTTCCAGTCCGTTTCCAGCGTGGCCCCGAACATGAACTCCTTCACCGCGGCCGGGTCCATTATTACCTCCCACACGCGCCCGGGACTTGCGTTGATGGTGGTGGCGGATGTTGCCACATGGTCTTCCGGCACCGGCTCAGGCCTTCTTGGCCGTAAAGATCAGGTACTCCCATTCCATTTGGAAGGGAATATCGCCATGCGCGTCGCCGAACGAATCGGCCAGCTCGGTGAGGGCCTGGTCCAGCGCCTTGACCTTGTTCTGGTCCTCGCCGAGTGATTTGTAGACGGAAATGATGGGGCCGTAGTGGGACTTGAAGTAGCGGACGAAGTCCGCAGGCTGGTGGAAGCTTTTGACGGCCAGGTTCTGCTTGCGTGTTTGGATCCCTGTAACCCTGTCGCCCAAGAGTTCGCGGACATGGTCCTCGCTCCCCCACAGAGGTGCCGGCTGCGCGCCCGGCGGGGGCGGTGGAGCGAACGGCTTCAGGGCGGCAAACATGCGGCCGATGAATCCTTCCGGCGTCCAGCACAGCAGCCCCACGGAACCGCCCGGCTTGCACACCCGGAGCAGTTCGTCCGCGGCCGCTTGGTGGTGCGGTGCGAACATGACCCCGATGCAGGACATCACGACGTCGAACTCCGCATCACCGAATGGCAGGGCTTCGGCGTCCCCTTCCTGCCACTCCAGGCTGACGCCGCGGTTTGCGGCCTCCCGGCGCCCTGCCTCGAAAAGCTCCGGGGTGAGGTCGCTGGCCACCACCTTGGCGCCCATCATTGCTGCCGGGATGGCGGCGTTGCCGGTTCCGGCCGCGACGTCCAAAACCCGCTGGCGGGACCTGATTCCGCAGGCTTCGACCAGGACGGCGCCCAGTTCCAGGAGCATCTCGTCGACGAGGGCCGGGTAATCCCCTGACGCCCACATGGCCCGGTGCTTCTTCTTAAGCTCCCGGTCCGCGTCCACTAAGTCGGTCTGGTTGTCCATGCCCGTGCCCCTCTACGTGTCCGTTCAAATGAGTGACAGCACACTGTTGGCACAGCGGAGGCTGCGATGCGACTCATTGTGGGCGCGATACCGGCCGGTGTAAAGGCACGGATGCCGCGAAACGCCAGGGTCACGCCGGCTTGCGCGCCCTGCTGGTTTTGGCAGCAGGCTTTTCTGCCGTCTTGGTACCCGTGGACTTGGCCGCCGCGGACTTTGTTCCAGTGGACTTGGTGTCCGCCGCTTTGGAAGCAGTTGCTTTGGAAGCCGTTGATTTCGTGGCCGACTTGGACGCTGATGTTTTGGAGGCGGTTGTTTTGGAAGCCGTCGATTTTGATGCGGCGGTCTTGGTGCCCGATGCCTTTGTACCGGAAGACTTTCGCGCAGGTTTGGCCCCCTCCGCCTCCTCGTCACCGGTGTCCGCTTCGTCGTCGGAAGTCCCGCTCGAAGCGGCCTCCCCTCCGCCGCGCTTCCTGTCCAGGCTCCGTTTGAGGGCCTCCATGAGGTCGATGACCTCGCCCTTCCCGCCCTCGCCGGCTTCGACGCCGAAGGTCTCCTCTGTGTCCAGCGATTCACCCTGTTCGAGCTTGGCGTCGATGAGCTGGCGGAGCTGCACCTGGTATTCGTCCGTGAAGGATGCGGGGTCGAAGTCGGCGGCCATGGATTCCACCAGGGCCGCTGACATGTCCCGCTCCTGGGAAGAGATCTTGATGGACGCATCCAGTGACGGGAAGTTCGCCTCCCGCACCTCATCGGGCCAAAGGAGGGACTGCAGCACCAGCACATCGTCCTTGATCCGCAGGGCCCCCAGCCGGGTCTTCTCCCGGAGTGCGAACTGGACGATGGCTACACGGTCCGTGTCCTCGAGCGCGCGCCGGAGCAGCACGTAGGCCTTGGGCGACTTGGAGTCTGGTTCCAGGTAGTAGCTCTTCTCGAACATCATGGGTTCGAGCTGCTCCGACGGGACGAACTGCACCACTTCGATCTCGTGACTGTTCTCCGCGGGGATGGACTTGAGCTCATCCTTGGACAGGACCACCGTGCGGCCGTCCTCCTCGAACGCCTTCTCGATGTCCGAGTAGTCCACCACCTCGCCGCACACCTCGCACCGGCGCTGGTAACGGATCCTGCCGCCGTCGGCATTGTGAACCTGGTGCAGACTGATGTCATGATCTTCAGTGGCGCTGTAGACCTTCACTGGCACGTTGACCAGCCCGAACGCGATGGCACCTTTCCAGATGGCTCTCATTCATACAGTCAACATCAGAGCGGGCCGGAGGTGAAGCCCCATGGCCGCCAGTAGGGAACGTGTCCGGGTTGCAGGGCGCGAACTGACCCTGACCAACCTGGACAAAATCATCTATCCGGAGACCGGCACCACCAAGGCGGATGTGCTGGCCTACTACGCGGCGGTGGCCCACGTCCTGATTCCGGCGGCGGCCAACCGTCCGGCCACCCGCAAGCGGTGGGTCAACGGGGTGGGGACGGCGGACAAGCCAGGTGAGGTGTTCTTCCAGAAGGACCTGGAGGACTCAGCCCCGGGCTGGCTGCCGCGGGCGGCCATCAGGCACAAGGACCGGACCATCCACTACCCCATGGTCAATGACGCCGCCACGCTGACCTGGTTCGGCCAGATCAACTCGCTCGAAATCCATGTGCCGCAATGGCTGGTGGATTCGCACGGGAACCAACTGAATCCGGACCGGCTGGTGCTGGACCTGGACCCCGGCGAGGGGGCCGGCCTGCCGGAATGCCGCGAAGTGGCCCTCCTGGCGCGGTCCATCCTGCAGGACGTGGGCCTGGACCCGGTGCCGGTGACCAGCGGCAGCAAGGGCATCCACCTTTACGCGGCACTGGATGGTACGCAGACCTCGGAGCAGATCTCAGCCTTCGCCCGGGAACTGGCCAGGGCGCTGGAGGCCGACCACCCGGACCTCGCCGTCAGCGACATGAAGAAGTCGCTCCGCAAGGGCAAGGTGCTGGTGGACTGGAGCCAGAACAACGCAGCGAAAACCACCATTGTCCCCTACTCACTGCGGGGAAAGCCCACGCCGCTGGTGGCCGCACCGCGGACCTGGCGGGAAATCGAATCTCCCGGGCTCAAGCACCTGGACTACCACGAGGTCCTGCGGCGGGTGCAGGACGGCAAGGACCTTTTCGCCGCCGTCGTCAACGCTGCGGCCGGCACTGCGCCGGGCGCCGGGGAAGCTGCCGAGGAGGGCGCTCCGGACGCTGGGCACGGCCAGGGGGACGCACCCCACGACGGCGATCCCCGCCTGGGTAAGTACCGCTCCATGCGCGACCCCAAGGCCACGCCCGAGCCGTTCGCAGGCGTCCCGGCCGGCGGCAACAGCTTTGTGATCCAGGAGCACCACGCCAGCCGGCTGCACTACGACCTCCGGCTGGAACACGAGGGCGTCCTGGTGTCGTGGGCCCTCCCCAAGGGAATTCCTGAGTCCGGCGCGAAAAACCACCTGGCGGTCCAGACCGAGGACCATCCCATGGACTACCTCACCTTCCACGGAACCATTCCCAAGGGCCAGTACGGGGCTGGTGCGATGACCATCTGGGACACCGGCAGCTACGAGCTGCACAAGTGGATCAACGGCAAGGAAGTCATTGTCACCCTGAGCGGGTCCGACGGCGGCGGGCTGGGCGGCAGCAGGAAGATCGCGCTCATCCACACGGGGCGCGGACAGGGCAAGGACGCCGAGAGCCAGTGGCTCATCCACCTGATGGACCAGGAGCATCAAGGCGGACGACGGCGGCCCGCGCCTGAACGGGTTGCCCCGGCGGCCGGGGCTGCGGCGGCAAAGAAGGACACCGGCGACGACGGTGCGGCAGGCCGGGAAGCCGCCAACCAGGCAGCGGATGTGGCTTCCTCCGACGCGGCAGCCGACCCGCTGGCCGACCCGCTGGAGTACCAACCCATGATGGCCACGTCCGGGGACACCGCCGACCTGCAGGGCAGCAGCTGGCAGCACGAGCTCAAATGGGACGGTGTCCGGGCCATCCTGGTGGCGGACCGGGACAGGGTGCGGATCTTTTCCCGCAACGGCAACGACGTCACCCGAACCTATCCGGAGTTCACGGACCGCGGCTGCTGGCCGGAGCATCCGTTCGTGGCGGACGGCGAGATCATCGCCGTCGGGCCCGGCGGAAAGCCGGACTTTGGCCTGCTGCAGGGCCGGATGAAACTGACCCGGGCCGCCGACGTCGCCAAGGCCCGTACTGCCATCCCGGTCCAGCTGATGCTGTTCGACCTGTTGTTCGACAACGGGGAAGACCTCCGGCGCCTGCCGCTGAGCACCCGGCGCCGTCGCCTGGAGGAATTCTTCCAGCCGTCCGACTGCCCCGTGGACATCTCCACAGTGCTCAACGAACCGGTGGAGCTCCTCCTGGAAAGCGCGCAGGAGCTTGGCCTGGAAGGGATCATGGCCAAGCGGACGGACAGCCGCTATGTGAGCGGGCAGCGGACCCGGACGTGGATCAAGCTCAAGACGGAGCAGACCCAGGAGGTGGTGGTGGGCGGCTGGCGGCCGGGAAAGGGCGGGCGGCAGGACACCGTGGGGTCGCTGCTGGTGGGCATTCCCGACGGCGGCAAGCTGCAGTACGTGGGCCGCGTCGGCAGCGGCTTCAGTACGCGCGAACTCACGGAACTGCGGCAAACAGTGGAACGCCTTGGCCGGAAAACCTCACCTTTCCATGAAGTGCCCCGCCCCGACGCCGCAGACGCCCACTGGGTGTCGCCCGAGCTGGTGGGCGAGGTGACCTATAGCGAGTGGACCGGGCCCGGGAGGTTGCGGCATCCCCGGTGGCGCGGCTGGCGCGTGGACAAGGACCCGTCCGAGGTGGTCCGCGAAGGCTGACCCGGTTTTCGACGCGCAGGTAACTCCACGCCGCACAAATTACCTGGCGCCCGCCAAATTTCGGGGCGCCAGGTAATGTGCGTGTCGATGCCGGTTTTAGGTGCCGGCTACGAGGAGTGCGGCATCTGCGGCCGGCCGGTGCGGTGGACGGCGGTCACGGCCGCTTCATGTCCCATCCGGCCGTGGCCCGCAGCCCGGTCTTTGGGGTGCCGCCGCTTTCCGTAGCCGTCCGGCCAGCCGCTTTGCTGCCCCAGGGGCCCGGCGCCCATGGCCGCAGGGCCCGGCGCCGCCGGCGCATCCATGGCAGCCGCAATGTGGTCCGCCACCTCAGGGTTGATGTGGAACTGGTTGGACTCTTCACCCATTGTGGTTCTTCCCTTCTTTCCTTCGTTCTTCCTTGAATCGAAACGCCAACGAAAGCGTCCGGGCGCGCGCGGACTACTGCCCGGAAAGAGGTGTCTTCATCGCTCCACCATAGGCATGCCAGGAGGTCCTGTGAACCCCTTCCAGGGACGGTGGCCCCAATCACTTTCGCGGCCGCGATCACCAAAAAATGGGCCCTGAAACGGTTCCCGGCGGAAAATTTTTGGTAACGCCGCCGTTGCACAGCGTGCTTCCCAGTAATGGCGCGGGAAACGGCGGCACAAAAAATTGTGGAAACCACCCCTGAAGCGGCCCAAAAGGGCGCACTCTACGCCATCGAACTGTCGGCGCGCTACAGCATCCCGTAAAATTGAAGGCCTGCCCAGAGCGGGGCAGCTACAAGTCGCAAGCAAATGACCTCCATAGGAGTTGCCCAAATGCCCACAGACCGAAGCAGGACCGACTCTCCAGCAGGCGCCAGGAACGCCCGCGGAACAGACCCGGCAGCCCCCGTGGCCGCCAAGAAGACCAGGCTGTTGCCACGCCGCCGGCTCAAGGAATCCGATGTCAACGTGGTGGACCAGCCCATGCTCAAAAAGGCACTCGGCGGAACCATCGTTGGCAACACCATGGAGTGGTACGACGTAGGCGTCTTCGGCTACCTCATCACCACCATGGGCCCGGTGTTCCTTCCGGAATCCGATCCCACCACCCAGACGCTGTTCCTGCTGGGAACCTTTGCCGCCACCTTCATCGCCCGCCCCCTGGGCGGCGTGATCTTCGGCTGGCTGGGCGACAAAGTGGGACGCCAGAAGATCCTGGCCACCACGCTGATGATCATGGCGGCAAGCACCTTCGCCGTCGGCCTCCTGCCCGGGTACGCACAGATCGGACTGTGGGCTGCCGCACTGCTGGTGCTCCTCAAGGTGGTCCAGGGCTTTTCCACCGGTGGCGAGTACGCCGGTGCCACCACGTTCGTGAGCGAATACGCGGCCGACAAGCGCCGCGGCTTCTTTGCCAGCTTCCTGGACCTGGGCAGTTACCTGGGCTTCGCCATTGGCGCCGCCCTGGTCTCCGTCCTGCAGCTGACGCTCGGCCAGGACACCATGGAGGACTGGGGATGGCGCATCCCGTTCCTGGTGGCAGGCCCGCTGGGCCTGATCGCCGTCTACTTCCGAAGCAAGATCGAGGAATCGCCGCAGTTCCAGGCAACCCTTGATGCCCAGGAAGAGATCGCCAAGAACGCATCCGCTGGTGATACTGCCACGGCCAAGGGACCGGTGGGAATCGTCAAGGCCTACTGGCGCCCCATCGTCGTTGCCATGGTGGTGGTGGCCGCCGCCAACACGGCCGGTTACGCCCTCACCTCCTACATGCCCACTTACCTGACGGAGTCCAAGGGCTACGACGAAGTCCACGGCACCCTGCTCACCATTCCGGTGCTGGTGGTCATGAGCCTGTGCATTCCGCTGACCGGTAAGCTGTCAGACCGGATCGGCCGCCGCCCCGTGCTCTGGATCGGCGCCGTGAGCACCATCGTGCTGGCTCTGCCCGCCTTCATGCTGATCGGCATTGGTCAGATTTGGTCCACCCTTGCCGGGCTGGCCCTGATCGCCTTCCCCGTGACGTTCTATGTGGCCAACCTGGCCTCGGCGCTCCCGGCCCAGTTCCCCACATCCAGCCGCTACGGAGCCATGGGCATTGCCTACAACTTCGCCGTGGCCATCTTCGGCGGGACCACACCGTTCATCGTGGCAGCCCTGATCAGCGCCACGGGCAACGACATGATGCCCGCCTACTACCTCATGGCCACCTCCCTCGTGGGCGCCATCGCCATCTACTTCCTGAAGGAATCGGCCAACCGCCCCCTGCCGGGGTCCATGCCCAGCGTGGACACCCAGGCAGAGGCAAGGGAACTGGTGGCCACCCAGGACGAGAACCCGCTGATCAACCTGGACGAGCTGCCGTTCGAAACCCAGGACGCCCTGGACACCGAGGCACACCGTGGGGTTCCGGCGGGGGCCTAAACCTCCAGCCGGCCGCCCGGACGCTCTTGTAGCCCACGCTCACAGGCCCGTCCCCGCGTGCTTCCTTGGGGGAAGCACGCGGGGACGGGCCTTTGCGTGCCTGCGGATTTCCTATTGTGACTACCGGCAGTATGACTCTGCCCGATGCCGGTGATACGTTCCCAAAGGCCTTTGGGCCACGGCAGGACAACAAGACAGGACAGGTGCCGGGATATGAAGCGCGTAGTGGCACAGGTGCGCGCACTCCACCGGCTGGAGCCTGCCACCAACGACCACCTTGCCGCACTGCGCGTGGCCCTCAGCGTTGCCGCCCCCTCGCTGCTCCTGCTGGCCGCCGGCCGGACGGACCTCATCATCTACGCCGTGTTCGGCGCGTTGACCGGCATGTACGGCCGTTTGGAACCGCACCAGCTGCGGCTCCGCCACCAGGGGCAGGGTGCCCTGGTGCTGCTCAGCGGCGTGTTCGTAGGGGTAACGCTGTCCATCAACCACATCCACTCCTGGTGGCTGGTAGCAGTGGAGGCCACCCTGGCCGGAGTGGGCTCGGTGTACTCGGACCGCGTACGGCTGAAGCCGAACGGGCCCTTTTTTGGAATCCTGGCCCTGGGTGCGTGTGCCTCCGTTCCCACCGCAGTCCCGTGGTATGTGGCCATGCTCATCGCGGCGGGATCATCAGTGTTCTCGATCCTGATCGGCTTCAGCGGCTGGGTGCGGCAAAGGGCATGGGAACCCGGGGCCACCAGGAACCTGCCGCCCCGTTCGGCCGCAAGGCAGCGGGAACTGACCGTCCACGCCGCCCGGTACATACTGGCCGTGGGTGCTGCCGGAACGGTGGGTGTCCTGAGCGGCAGCGGCCACCCGCACTGGGCCATGGCGGCAGCCGCCGTACCGCTCGCCGGGGCCGACCTGCCCAGCAGTGTCCGGCGGGGCGTCCACCGCATCGTGGGAACACTCCTGGGCCTGGTGGTTACCGCCGTCGTGATCCTGCCGGGACCGTGGGCACTGGCTGCCCTCTATCCGGCACTCCAGGAGCCGGTGCACCAGGCCACGGTCCTGGCCCTCCTGGTCATCCTCTTCCAGTTCGCCACCGAACTGTTCATGACCAGGCACTACGGCCTGGCCATGGTCTGGTTCACGCCGGTCATCCTGCTCATGACGCAGCTGGCCGCCCCCACCGAACCGCAGGTCCTGATCCTGGAGCGCGCGGTGGAAACCCTGGTGGGTGCGCTGCTGGGGATCCTGGTGGTGGTGGCTGTCCGCCGGCCCGGAGCCCGCACCCGCACTCCGCTCCCGGGCCTACTTCGGCTTCCGCGGCGGCCCCGCCATTAGCCGCGCCGGAGCCACCTTGGCCACCGCCGCCAGCACCTTGTAGCGCTTGGACGGGATGGACACCGCCTTGCCGCGCTCGTTGTCCGCCAGGCCTTCACTGACCACCCGCTCGGCGCGCAGCCACGTCCACGACGGCGCCACGGACTTATCCATCCCCATCCGGTCGTGGAATTCCGTGTGGGTGAAGCCGGGGCAGACAGCCGTGACCTTGATGCCCCGGGTGCGGTAGGCCAGGTTCGCCCACCGGCTGAAACTGACCAGCCAGGCCTTGGCCGCGGAATAGGTGCCGCGGGGCAGGAACGCGGCCACGCTGGCCACATTGATGATCCGTCCCTCCCCGCGCTCGAGCATGCCCTTCAGCGCCGCATGCGTCAGCACCATGGACGTTTCGGCGTGCAGCTTCAGGTGCTTCTTCTCCTCCGGCGCGTGGTTGTCCTCAAAGTTGTGCAACAGCCCGATCCCTGCGTTGTTGACCAGGATCCCCACCGGCCGGCTGGTGTCTTCCAGGCGTTCGACGACGGCGGCGACGTCGTCGTCGTCCGTCAGGTCTGCGGGGAGCACCTCAGCCGTGATGCCGTACCGGTGCCGGAGGTCCTCCGCTGTTTCTGCCAGCCGGGA
Source organism: Arthrobacter sp. SLBN-112 (assembly GCF_006715225.1). Taxonomy (NCBI): domain Bacteria; kingdom Bacillati; phylum Actinomycetota; class Actinomycetes; order Micrococcales; family Micrococcaceae; genus Arthrobacter; species Arthrobacter sp. SLBN-112. The sequence continues at coordinate 1,526,866 of NZ_VFMU01000001.1, read as the reverse complement.
CGCGTTGCGCGCCACCAGGACCAGGTCATGGCCCTGGGCCGCGAGCTGCTTTGCGAATTCATGGCCCAGCCCTGCGCTGGCCCCGGTGACAAGTGCTGTGGTTCGGGAACTCGATGGCGTCATCCTGCTAGCCTAGCCACGTGGCCGTGCACCATCCATGAACCGGGCCAGCGGATTGGCCAGCCGTCCGGCCATCTGCAGTCCGCCCGAGGGATCCGCCAGGTCCAGCATGTTCTGGTTGTTGCGCAGCTGCAGGCGGTTCAGGCAGGACAAGGCGAAATCCGGTGCGAAGAGATCGTGCCTGGCGAACTGGTCCGCGAGCTCCGGGTGTTGCCGCTGGTAGTCCTGCACGGCCTCGGCGGCCGTCCGCCAGAAATCCTCCTGGCACACCAGGCCGTCCTCGTGCAGCAGTGCCGCCAGGAACCTGAAGATGCAGTCGAAAATATCCGTGAAGATGGCCAGCACCTTTTCGCCGTCGGGAATGGCGGTCCCGATCCTCGAGATTTCCTCCGGCAGGTCCAGCCGGTCCCCCATCACCACGATTTCCTCGGCAATGTCCTTCATGATTGCCCGGACGGGGACGCCGTCCTCCAGGACCAGGATGACGTTCTCGCCGTGCGGCATGAACGCCAGCTCGTACCGGTACAGGCAGTGCACCAGGGGTACCAGGTAGGCTTCGAAATAGCGGCGCAGCCAGTCCCTCGGGTCCAGTCCCGAGCGTTCGATCAGCGCGGAAACCATTGGCTTCCCGGCGGCATCGACGTGCAGGAGCGAGGCCATGGTGGCCAGCTGTTGCCCGTCGCCCAGGAGCGGCAGGGGGCTTTCGCGCCAAAGTGCGGAGAGCATCTTCCTGTACGGTGAACCGCCGGCCGAGCCTGCCTGGTAGTACCCGTTGTGGTAGCCGATCGCCGCCACCTCGCCGATCATGGTGAACCCGCGCCTTTGCAGCACCCCGTCCAGCCCGATCAGTTCACGCAGCCAGTCGTTGATGGCGGGGGTGGCCTTCATGTACTGGGGTGACAGGCCGCGCATGAAGCCCATGTTCAGTACGGACATGGCCGTTTTGACGTAGTGCCTGGCCGGGGCCGTGGTGTTGAAGAACGTGCGGATGGATTGCTGTGCCTGGTACCGGTCCGTGCCCGTGCCCAGGTGGACAATCCGCTGCCGGGCAATCTCGGCCGCGAACGTCACCGTCAGCTTGTTCTCCCACTGCCAGGGGTGGACCGGCATGAAGAAGTACTGCTCCGGGTCCAGGCCCTGCAGCTGCAGTTCGTTGGTGAAGTCCCCGGCGAGAGGACCGAGTTCGCTCTCCAGGTGCGCCCGGTAGTCCAGTCCCGCGCTCGACGTGAACACGGCACGGGACCGGTGGACGGCAATCCACTCCAGTTGCACGGGCGCTCCGGTTTCCGGCGCGTAAGCGTGGTAGTCGTCCATGCCGAAGCCCAGGCGGCCGTTGTTGGCCACGAAGCAGGGGTGGCCCTCGGTCATGCTGCGCTCAATGGACTGGAAGTCGGCGGCGGGGTCCTGGCCGCCGGTGATTCCTGCGGCGAGCATGGCAGCTGAAGGCTGGTCCGCGCGCTGCTTGTAGGCGTGGCTGGCCAGGGTGCTGCTGATCTCTTCGAGGTAGACCGGGAGCATTTGGAGGTTAATGCCGAGGGTCTCGTGGAACACGATGATGAAGGTCAGCACATCCAGCGGGGTTTCGGAGCCGTCCTGGAAGCAGCGGATGGACCCGGCGTCAATGGACCAGTGGTCCAGCTCCAAAATCGTGGCGTGGAAGAGGCATTCGTACGAACCGTCGGCACTGGCGACACGGTAGGTGCCCGCGCCCGGCGCGGCTTGAACAGGTTCCAGGGCTGGTTCCGGCGCGGCATGTTCCGGCGCGGCTGGCACAGGTTCCGGGATGAGGATCCGTTCATGGGAGAACTCCGCGAGCGCTTTGCGGAGCAGGTGCCTGGTGGCAGCCTCCCAGCGGTCCGGCGTCAGGTGGGACACGTCAGCGGGCGGGCGCGCGGTCCTGGCTTCAGTAACGGTTTCAGGGTCTTCGAGGCGGACAGTCACAGTGCTCCTTCGGGGACGGGTACAGGGGAAGTGCTGAGGGGGTTGTTGGGTTCCAGCCGGGCGCGTGCGGCCTGGTAGCCGGGGCGGCTGCAGAAGCCCAGGAGCGCGTCCTTGTCCGGCAGCGCCACCACCCCGGCCGGCTGGAAGCCGAGACGGCCGTAGAGGGCGTGGATCCTGGTGTTGCGGACGTCCGGTTCCACCACCACGCGTTCCACCTCCGGCCGGGCGAACAACCGGGCAAGGACCGCGTCCATCACCGCTGCGGTGTAGCCCGGCTCCGGAGCGGCCGACGGCGGCGCCACCAGCAGGTGCATCCCCACGTCACCGGGGCGCACGGGATAGAGGCCGGCCAGGGGCGAGGACGCCGGGAGGTACTCCTCGGTCAGGAAGGCGGGGACGCCGCCGTCGAGCCCCAACAGGGCATGGTGGTGACCGCTCGCCTGGATCTTCGCGTATTCCTCGGCCACATCCCGGACGCTGGCAGATAACATCCCCCAGAACGAGGCGTAGGGCCTGGTGACCCACCCGTGCACCAGCGGCGCGTCCCTGTCAGGTTCCATGCTGCGGAAGGTGAACCTCATGCCGGCACCTCCTCGCGGATCCCCGCCGGGACGCCGAAGTGCTGGAACGCGATGCTCCGCTCCACCGGGTACACCTCCCGGCCGGTGATTCCGCGCAGGATGCAGGAGTTGCGGTAGGCGCCCATGCCCAGGTCCGGGGAGGCGAACCCGTGGGTGTGCAGCTCCGCGTTTTGGACGAAGATCTCCCCGGGTTCCACGCCCGTGCCGTAGTTGCGGTCCACCGCAAACCGGCCGGCGCTGTCCCGGGCAATCCGGTCCTGGATGCCGGCCAGGAATGCCGGTTCCCGGTAGCCGTAGCCGGTGGCGAACACTACGGCTTCAGTGTCCAGGGTGTAGGTCCCGTCCTGCTCCCCGTGGTGAAGCTGCAGGGTGTGGGTTCCTGCCGCAGCATCCCAGGCGGCGGCGGTGAGCGTGGAATGGGTCAGCAGCTGCGTGTCCACCATGCCGGCCAGGCTCCTGGTGTACAGCAGGTCGTGGATGGCGTTGATCAGGTCGGAGTTGATCCCCTTGTAGAGGTTCTTCTGGGCCCTGTTGAGGTGGTCGCGCTGGTGCTGCGGCAGGCCGTGGAAGTAGTCAACGTATTCAGGCGAGGTCATTTCGAGGGTCAGCTTGGTGTACTCCAGTGGGAAGAACCGGCCGGAGCGGGTCACCCAGTTCAGCTGGTACCCGTGGGTGTCCGCTTCCTGCAGGAGCTCGTAGTAGATCTCCGCCGCGCTCTGGCCGCTGCCCACGATCGTAATGCTGCGCCGCCGCTGGAGTTCAGCCTTCGTGGCCAGGTACTGCGCGCTGTGGCAGGCCACTCCCCCGTGTCCGGCCGCCGCCGCGGCAACAATCCCCGTCCCGGCCTCCGGTATGTACGCGGAGGTGCCGGTGCCCAGCACCAGCCGCCGCGCCAGCAGCACCTCCGGCCCGCCCGGGCCGTCGACGGAAAGCCGGTACACGCCGCCGTCGTGCGCTACATTCAGCACAGCTGTGCCAAAACGGACGGCGGGCAGCTGCCCTGCCACCCACTGGCAGTACTGGTTGTACTCGGCCCGCAGCGGGTAGAAGTTTTCCCGGATGTAGAACCGGTACAGCCGGCCTGTTTGCTTCAGGAAGTTCAGGAACGAGAAGGGCGAGGTGGGGTCCGCCATGGTCACCAGGTCCGCCATGAAGGGAACCTGCAGATGGGCCTGCTCCAGCATCATGCCGGGGTGCCAGTCAAAGGAGCCGCGCTGTTCCAGGAAGACGCCGCTGAGGCCCTCTACCGGCTCGGCGAGGGCGGCCAGGCCCAGGTTGAAGGGCCCGACGCCGATCGCGGCGAAGTCGTGGACCGTGCCGTTGATGGAGGTGCTCATGCCGCCGCGCCGCCCTTCAGGAGGCCCGCGCCGGTACTGCGCAGGAGGTCGATGATCCCGGCGATGTCCTCGACGGTTGCCTCTGCGTTAAGGAGCGTGAGCTTCAGGTAGTGGCGCCCGGCCACCGTGGTTCCGGCCACCGCTGCCTCGCCGGAGGCAAAGACGGCCGCCCGGATGGCGGGGTTCAGCGCGTCGGCGGCGTCCTCGGACAGCCGGCCAACGTGCCCGAGCCGCGGACGGTAGCGGAAGACCAGGGTGCTCAGGTGCGGACGGACGGCAAGTTCAAAGTCGGGATCGGCTTCGAGGAGGCAACCAACACGGGCGGCGAGGTCGATCGCTTCATCGAACAAGGCTCCGATGGCGTCCGCTCCCATAATCCTCAGGGTCAGCCACAGTTTCAGGGCATCGAAGCGGCGGGTGGTCTGGATGCTCTTGTCCACCTGGTTGGGAATCTCGGCCAGGGCGGCACTTTCCGGGTTGAGGTAGTCGGCGTAGTAGGTGACGTGCCGGAGCATCGCCGATTCGCGGACAATCAGAGCGCTGGAGCTGACCGGTTGGAAGAAGGTCTTATGGAAGTCCACGGTGACCGAGTCGGCCAGGGAGATGCCATCCAGCAGGTTCCGGTACCGGCCGGAAACCATCAGCCCGCCGCCGTACGCGGCATCCACGTGGAGCCACGCACCGTAGCTGCGGGCCAGGGCCGCGAGCTCTGTGAACGGGTCCACCGCCCCGAAGTCCGTTGTCCCGGCGGTGGCCACAACCGCCATTGGCACCAGGCCGGCCTGGTGCGCTTCCGCCATGGCCGAGGCGAGGGCGCGTGGGTCCATCCGGTGGTCCCCTGTGCACGGTACGGTGACCACCGCGTCGAAGCCCAGCCCCAGCATTGAGGCCGATTTCCGGATGCTGAAGTGGCTGTCTGCCGAGGTGAAGATCCGCAACCGCTCCAGCAGCGCCGGCAGGCGGAGACCGCTCTGCGCAGGATTCCTGCGGAGCATTGCCACAGCATGGTTACGGGCAATGAGCAGCGCCTGCAGGTTGGACTGGCTGCCCCCGGAGGTGAAAATGCCGTCCGCGTTGCCGCCCATCTGGAGCCGGTCCGCGGTCCAGGCCACCAGCCGACGTTCAATCATGGTGGCGCCCGCGCTCTGGTCCCAGGTATCCAGGGAGGAGTTGACGGCGGAAAGAATGGCCTCGCCCACCAGGGCCGGGATGACCACCGGGCAGTTCAGGTGGGCTGCGTATTTGGGGCTGTGGAAGTAGACGGCGTCGCGGAGGTAAACGTGGTCGAGTTCCTCGAGCGCCGCAGCTGTGTCCGGCAGCGGAGCGTCCAGGTCCACTGCTGCAACGCGCGCCCGCATGTCGGCCGGCGTAACTCCGGTGAACGGATTGGCAGTCCGTTCGAGTTTGGTGGCCACCGCCGTGACGCCCTGCAGCACCTGCGCCACGTAGCGGGCGGAGTTGCGGGAGGTGAAGAGGTGGTTTTCCGCACCCAGGGCGAGTTCCACGTGGGCGGCGAAGTCCTGGCCCGCCAGGGCCTCCTGCGGCACGTCAGTCTCTTGGTTATTTCGGGACCGCCCCGCTCGCTGGCTGGCTTGGTCGTGGCGGGTCATTAACGGCACGGTTTCTTCTTTCGTTCGGACTGTCAGTAAGGACAGCCTTACTTAGCAACCCTTTTAATCAAACTTTCGTGCCGTAATTATTCGTGTTGCGTCCCTGGGCGGGCACTAGGCTGGTGGCTCCGGCGGCCGTCCGGGCTGCTGCCGTCAAGGGGGAAATATGGACCAGCAACAATCCGGAGCACTCGGCTTCCGCGAAGTGGACAGGGATGGAAATACGGTGCTGCCGGAACCGGCCGATACTGGGCCCGCAGAGACGGCGGGGACCTGGTCGGGACCGAATCCGTTCATCGTGGTGTTGTGGCTGCTGGCGGCAGGACTCATCGCCGGGGGCGTCGGGACCCTGCTGCGTGGGCCTGTGGCCTTAGGACCGATAAGCAACGGGTTTTCATTCGACTTCGTTTTGTTCACGTTCGCCCCGCAGTTGGCTCTCGCCGGTTTCGCCACCCTGGTTTTCCTGCTGTTCTGGCACGCCTGGAACTGGCAGCGCCGCCGCAGTTAATCCGGGGTTTTCAGGCCGGCAGCCCTGTATTTTCAGGGCCGCCGACCGGGAGATGGGACAGTGAGGGGGCTTCGCTCAAACCCCGAAAAGAGTGCCTGCCGGCCACCCGCGGGGCAGGCACTACACCCATCCTGACTTGTGCATTAATTAGTAAGCATGCTTTGCTTATGGCGTAGATGAACCTCCGCAAGCAGTTCGCGGCGGGGCTGCCAATGCTGGCGGCTCCGTGAAAGAAGCCCAAGGAAGAACATAATGACCACCGCAATGGAAAACCAGCTGACGGCGTTTGGGGAACGCACCGAGGCAGCTGGCGAGCAGCTCATGACCGCCACCGTACCCGTGGACGCAGGGCTGCTGATGACCCTGAATTCACGCATGCACTGCCGCATGCCGATGCAGCTTGTTGACCACGGGGAAATGCCGGTCCGGGAGCCCGTATACGTTGACGGGAACTCAGTGGTTGCCCTGCGGCCAGGCTCCGTCCCGGAGAGCGTGGTCACCTACCGGTGCGCCTGCGGCTTCACCATCGATGACCCCGGCGCCGCCATACCGGTCAGCGACCAGGCCCTCGCAAGCTAGGCAGCCCCGCGGTTAGTGCCCCGCTGGAACGCGGGCAGCCTCAACCGCGTGCCGGGTGTCGGCCAGGACCAGGTCCGCGTTGATGGCCTCCGCCGCGCGAAGCCCTGCTGCGGCCGCCGTCATGACCTGGGCGGAAACATCAGTAGCGTTGCCCGCGGCCCACACCCCCGGGCATGACGTCCGGCCGCTTTCGTCGGTTTCCAGGCGGCTGCCCGGACCATCCTGCAGGGCGGCCGGTTCCAGTCCCAGCCGCTGAAGCATGTTGGCTTTACTCGTGGCAGCGGGACTGACCACCAGGACATCAAGGGGCACCGTCCGGCCCACATCCAGGGTGGCCCCGGTAAGGCAGTCGCCCCGGACCTCCAGCGCCTGGACCTTGCCCTCCACCACGCGGACAGACCGGGCAGCAAGTTGTTCCTCCTGGCCCGGGGTGAGTTCCAGGGCGTCATTGAGCAGGAGCGTCACGTCCGGGCTCCACTGACGGAACGTCAGTGCCTGCATGACGGAATGGGAATCCGCCGCCAGGACTCCGATTTTTTGGTTCCGCACCTCCCAGCCGTGGCAGTAGGGGCAATACAGCACGTCCCGTCCCCACCGGTCGGCTACGCCGGGCAGGTCGGGCAGCTCATCCATGATTCCTGACGCGATCAGCAGGCGCCGGGCAACCCGGGTGGAGCCGTCGTCCAAAGCCAGCATGAACTGGTCCCCGTCGCGGCTGGCCGACCTGACAAACCCGGAAGCCACGGACCCGCCGTACCTGGCCAGCTCCTCCCTGCCTGCCGCGAGAAGGTCCCGGGGACGCATCCCCTCCCGGCTCAGGAAGCCGTGGACACTTTCCGCCCCCAGGTTCCGCTGCTCGCCGGCGTCGATCACCACCACGGAACGCAGCGCCCGCGCCAAGGCGGTCCCCGCGCTTAGACCCGCCGGTCCCCCGCCAATGATGGCCACATCGAAAATGGTGTCCTGGTTTCCCGCCACATTGCCCTTCCCGGCCAGCTGCATATGCCTTTTCCACACGCGCACGTATGCAGGCTGTACCCGGTGCAGGCCGGGGAATAACGGCCGGGCGATGCCAGGATGGGGTCAGCGCTCCGGCCAGTCGACGAACTGGCCGTAGCCCTCGTGCTTGCGGAGGTAGCTGGAAATGAACGGGCAGTGCGGGATGATCCGCTTTCCGGTGGCCACCACGTCATCTAGGGCAAAATGCGCCAGGACCTTGCCCAGGCCCTGGCCTTCAAAGTCCTCACCGGTTTCAGTGTGGGTGAAATCAATGTGCCCGGGAAGGTCGCGGAAGAAGGCCTGGACAGCCAGCCTGCCATCCACCAGGAGCTCATACCGTTGCTGTTCGTCATTGCGCAGCAGCGAGACATTGGCGGTGAAGGTGTCCTCTGTGGACGCGGTGTTCTCGGTCATGGTTCGACACTGGCACTACTTCACGCCGCTGGCAATGCCCCTTCGCCCCCTCTTCCCCGGCCCCCGCCGCCGGCCCCTGCGGGCAGCAGCGCGCCGCGGCAGCGGCAGGCCGCCCAGCAAAAGGATCGCCACGGAAAACCACACAACGCCGGCTGCCAGCAGCCCCAACGACAGACCGCTGAGCGCGGCGTCCGCCACGGGAATGAAGACCACCACGACGGCGGTCCCCGCCACGACGGGCCTGCAGCGGAAGGCCTGGGGCGCCGTCGTCCGTTCCTCCAGGCGGCCAAAGGCTGCGGCCACCGGCAGGAGCAGGAGGACCAGCGCAAGGACCACCAGTGGGCGGGACCACCACCATTCAGCGGTTCCGGACGACGGTTTGGGGATTGGTGCCAGGAGCAGCAAGCCGGACATGGCTGCCAGCAGCGGCAGGTGCCACAGGTATACCGTCAGGGACCGGGCGCCGGCTACCTGCAGGAGCCGGTTGATCCAGCGGATGCCGGCCAGCGGCGCCAGGACGGGCCGCGCCAGTTCCATCGCCGCCAGCTGGGAAACGCCCAGGAGCACCAGGGACAGGTTGGGCGGGTTGAGGTTGACCAGCATGTTGCCGCGGTACAGGCCGAGTCCGGTCACGAGCCCCAGGAGCAGATGTGCTGCCACCGCGATGCCCAGCAGGCCGGAGCGGGAGAGCCGGGAAAGATGTCCGTCCGCAGCAAGGAAACCCAGTTGCTGCACTGCGCACCACACGAAGACCAGGTTGGCGTTGGCCAGGTCCGGCATGGCACCCCGGAGACAGTCCACGGCAACCACCAGCCCAATCAGCAGGCCGAGGGTCACCCAAGGGGCGCGGTCATGGAGCGCCGCCAGGACCGGAATGTTCAGTTGAGCCGCGAGGTAGGCCGCAAGAAACCACAGTGGCATGCCCGCCCCGGTGGCCACGAGCTGGACCACCTGCCGGTCCACGCCGAGCGCTGCAGCCACGGACAGGCCGGCCACCATGGCTGCCAGCAGGGCGGCGGCCGGGCGGACCAGGCGCAGGAGGCGCGTGCGGATGAACTGGGCCGCCGTCCCGCCGCCCGCCTGGAGCCGGCGCCAGGACTGAAGGCCGGTGATGCCGCCGGTGACAAAGAACAGGGGCATGACCATGAAGATCCAGATGACGGGTTCGAACCAGTCCTGTTCGGCCAGGGTGTTCTCGGTGGTCACGGTGCCGTCAGGGTGCAGGACCGGGCTAACCATCGTGGAGTGGCCCACCACCACCAGGACCAGGCAGATGAAACGGACAAGGTCGATCGCTGGATCACGGCTTGCCGTGTCCGCCCCGGTTCCTGCTGCCCGCGTGCCGGTGCTTCGCATGGGGACCCTATAAAGGCCCGACGCTGCCCATGGCACCATTGTGCCCCCGGAGCCCGTGCGGTATAAGGACTTTCGCCGGTTGCGGCCCTTTACTGCAGTGTTGCCAGCAGCCCCAGGACGACGGCGATCAGGGGCGTGGTGCCCTGGGTGATGGCGGCGCGGAGGTACTTTCGTCCGGTGAAGGCCAGAACGGCGGCCGCCAGCAGCATGGAGCCGCAGCAGCTGAAGATGAGGGTCCAGCCTGCCACTGCCTGGGCGGACCCAGCGCCACCCAACCCCACGAGCCCTGCGCCGGTGAAAGCGCCGATGGCAAGGAAGAGGTTGTAGAAGCCCTGGTTGTAGGCCAGGGACCGGGTGGTCTCGGCGTCGGACTGGGAAGCAACCCCAAAGCGCTTCCAGGTGGCGGGCCGGGTCCAGGTAAGCGACTCCATCGTGAAAATGAAGACGTGCAGCGCGCCGGCAAGGAAGGCAAAAAGAAGGGAAGCCAGGGTCATTGCTTGATCCTAGCCACCCTTCTTTCGCCCTTCCGGTGCCGCTACCGTGCCAGCGTGGCCAGCGTGGCCGCGGCAAACCCCTTGGCCGACTGGTTCCAGGTGGCCAGCAGGCCCTGCAGGTTCTCGCCGTCCGCGCGGTGGCCGGGAAGCTGGTCCTGGAGGGTGGCCAGCACCCCGGTCCGCAGTTCGGTATTGAAGTTGACCTTGCCAACGTTCATGGCCGCAGCTTTGACGAGTTCCGTTGCGGGGATGCCGGAGGCACCGTGCAGGACCAGCGGAATGTGTACCCGCGCCGCAATGTCCTGCAGTACATCCCAGCGCAGCCGGGGCTCGCCCTTGTACTTGCCGTGGACGTTGCCCACTGCCACTGCCAGCAGTTCTGCACCAGTGCGGGACACGAAGTCCTCCACCTGCGCCGAGTCCGTCAGGCCGGCCACGTCCACGCCGGCCTGGCCGGCAGGCTGATCGGCGGAAAAGGCACGGTCCTCGTCCCCTGCCAGGCCTCCCAGTTCGGCTTCCAGCACCACGTCGGGGCCCAGCAACGCCCGGGCCGCCTGGACCAGTTCGATGTTCTCCTCGTAAGGAAGGGATGAACCGTCGGCGAGGACGGAATCCGCCCCGGCCGCCACGGCGTCGGCCATGACGTTGAGGTCCGATGCGTGGTCGAGCTGCACCGCGACGGGCACCGTGGCAGCATCGGCGAGGCCGCGCAGTGCCGCGATAAGCCGGAGGCCGTTAGCGGTGGCGGCGGTCTTGGGCGCCACCAGAAGGATCACGCCCCGGCCGGATTCCTCGGCCGCGCCCACCACGGCCAGCGCGGTGGTGAAGTCGTAGCAGGTGAAGGCGGGCACCGCGGAGCCCTGCTGCAGTGCGGAGGTGACCAGGTGGTCCAGTCGCGTACGCATCAGGCGCCCAGGCCTCCCACCAGGATCCAGGCCACGAAGGTCAGCGCGAAGCCGGCCAGGCCCAGGACGGTGGTCAGGACGGTCCAGGTCTTCAAGCCGTCGGAAACGGTGAGCCCGTAGTAGCGGACCACAACCCAGAAGCCGGCGTCCGTCACGTGGGACAGGCCCAGGGCTCCGAAGCCGATGGCGATGACGATCACGGCAATCTGGGCGGGGCTGTAGCCGCCGCCGCTGACGGCTGCGGACAGCAGGCCCGTGCTGGTCACGATGGCCACGGTGGCGGAACCCTGTGCGGCGCGGAGTGCCAGCGAGATGATGAAGCCGAGAAGCAGCAGGGGCACGCCCAGTGTGTCCAGGGTCTTGGAGAGCGCGGAACCGATACCGGAAACCTGCAGGACGTTGCCGAACACACCGCCGGCGGCCACCACCATCAGGATCGAGGCGATGGGAGGCAGCGAGCCTTCGAAGATTTCACCGGTTTCCCTAAAGGACCAGCCGCGGCGGACGGCCAGCAGGAAGAAGGACAGCGCCACGGCCACCAGCAGTGCAAGGAAGGGGTTGCCAATGAAGGCTGCAAGGCCGTAGAGCGGGTGGGACTTGGGGAGGATGAGGGTGCCGGCGGTACCCAGGAGGATCTGCACGATCGGTGCGGCGATCAGGAAGATGATCAGGCCCGGCCGCGGCGGTGAGATCGCGGCGGCACCGGGTCCGTCATGGCCTACCTTGACCAGGGAGTCGGAGCCGAACTCCTCCACCTGGGTCTTTACGGCCGGCAGCAGCTCATATTCCTTGCGGTTCATGATCGACGCGACCCAGTAGGACAGGAAGCCCAGCGGGATGCAGATCAGCAGGGAAATCAGCGCGATGAGTCCAATGTCGGCACCAAGCACGCCGGCGCCTGCAACGATGCCCGGGTGCGGCGGGACGGCCACGTGGATGGCGAGCATGATGCCGGCCATGGGAAGGCCGAACTTGATCGGGTGGACCTTGGCGATCTTGGCGAAGGCGTACACGATGGGCACCAGCACGATGATGCCCACCTCGAAGAATACGGGGATGGCCACCAGGAAGCCGACGGCGGTGAGCGCTACGGCCACGCGCCTGGCTCCGAGCTTGCGGGTGAAGTGGTCCGCGAGGGACTGGACGCCGCCGGACACCTCGATCATCCGGCCCAGCACGGCGCCGAGCGCAATCAGGATGGCCACCTTGCCCATGGTGCTGCCTACGCCGCCGGACACCACGGTGAAGATGTCCTGCAGCGGAATGGTGGCAGCCACGGCCACCAGGATGCTGACGGTGAGAAGTGCCACGAAGGCCTGGATCTTGAAGCGGATGATCATCACCAGCAGGATGGCAATGCCCACTGCTGCGATGGTGAGCAGTACCGGGGTGCCCAGCTCGACGGCCGGTTTGATGGCCGGGGCGTCGGCCGCCCGCTGTATCAGCGGATTCATAAGGTGGTTCACGGGGTGGTGTCTCCTTTGACGTGCCGGTCCGGGGCAGACGGGCATCAGGTCTTACGGCGGGGGTGGAACGCTGCGGAACCGAGCCGGCAACGCTGGAAGGTACGACGACGGCGGAGGGGGGACCGCCGTCGTCGCACCGGTTGGGGGTGGCCTGCTTGGCGGGTGGCTACTTGGTGCGCTTTGTGGGCGCGACGACCTTGATGACGGCGGAGTCATCGGCGGCTGCAAGGCCCTGGGCCTGGCCCAGGAGGTAGAGCTGCTCGGCGGCGGCGGCAACGGGGGCTGCCAGGCCGGCGGCGCGGGCGGCCTTGCCTACGATGCCCATGTCCTTGACGAAAATGTCCAGGCGGGACAGCACCTCGGCGCCTTCCTCGTCATAGGCCTCCAGGATGCGGGGGCCGCGGTTGGAGAGCATGAAGGAACCTGCCGCGCCCGCCTCCAGGGCGGCAAGGGTCTTGGCCTGGTCCAGTCCCAGCGCGTCGGCCAGGGCCAGGGCCTCGGCCGCGGCGGCGATGTGGACGCCGCACAGCAGCTGGTTGACGGTCTTCAGGGCCTGGCCGTCGCCGGGGTTGTCGCCCACTACAGTCAGGGTGGAAGCCAGGAGCTCCAGTGCGGGGGCGGCCTTTTCGCGGGCTTCCGGGGAAGCGCCGACGACGATCAGCAGGTCACCTTCGCCGGCGCGCTTGGGGCCGCCGGAGAGCGGGGCGTCCACCAGGTCCACGCCGTATTCGGCCAGCTTGGCCACGGTGGCGGGGATGGCGTCGGTGCCCACGGTACTGCCCAGGATGACGACCGCGCCCGGCTCGAGAACCGGGGCCACACCGTTCTCGCCGAACAGGACGTCATTGAGCTGCTCGCCGTTGCGGACGGCCAGCAGGACGGCGTTGGCGCCCTTGGCGGCTTCACGTGCCGTGGTGAAGGTGGCGATCCCGGCTTCCCGGGCGAGTTCCAGGCGCGGCTCGGCAATGTCGAAGCCGTGGACGGTCAGCTGGGAGGCCAGGCGGGTGGCCATGGGCAGGCCCATGGCGCCCAGGCCCAGGACGGTGACGGTGTAGTTGCTGGTCATGGTGTTTCTCCGTTGAATGCTGGGTGATCAGAAAGTCGTGCTGAGTTTGCGGGTGACCTGGGCCAGGGAATCGTCGTCGCCAACGTTGCCGGCGAAGACGATGTACGGGATGCCCTTGGCGGGTCCGTCCACTGGTTCCCAGAGGCTGACGATGCCCGGCAGCATGGGACCGCGGACAATGGCGTGGCGGATTTCCAGGCCGTGGGCTGCCACGTCGGAGGAGGTGATGCCGCCCTTGGCGATGACGAACCGCGGCGGGAAGGTCTTCAGCGTCCGGTTGACCACGTCCACGACGGCGGCAGACACGGTCCGTGCGATCCGCAGGCTTTCGGCGGGGTCATCCGTCTTGATGAGCAGGCGGCTGGTGTGAACGATGACGTCACCGGCGCGGAGGGCGTCGACGACCGCGTCCACCGTCTGGTCCAGGTGTGCCTTGGCAACAGGCTCGGCTGTTTCGGTTTCGGCGCCGAGGAGCTTCTCGACGTCGATCTCGATGATGCGCGCGGAGCTGTGCTGGGCCGTGAGGACGTTGAGCTGCCGGGTGGTGAGGCCAACGTGCGAGCCCACCACGATCAGGCCGCCCGCCTCCGACGGGGTGTTGCCTGCGTAGGCTTCTTCGGCGGTAAGGGCGGTGCGGATTTCCTGGCCGATGCGGCCGCGGACGAACGGCGGGCCAACCCGGTAGAGGAGTTTCTTGCCGCGGCGTTCCGCTTCGTCAAGGCCCAGGGCCAGGGCGCGGAAGTCGTTCTCGGTGACGATGTCGGCCACGATGGGAGTGGAGTCGGTGGCCGGTTCGATGGCATCGGCAATGGCCTTGGCGGAGATGGCCGGATCCTGCGCGGAAGCCCCGGCCCGGATGATGTCCAGGTCCAGGACGATCACGGAGTCGGCGGGGAACCTGCCCTGGGACTTTTCTGCCACGTAGTCTGCCATGACGGAGGTGGTGAAGCCGAAGGAGGCATCCTTGGCGAACTCGGTCTCCGAGACGGGGACCAGGGTGCCCTGGGCATCGCCGGTGCCCCGCATGTAGTGCACGCCGCCAATGGTGAGCCGGCCGGCGTCGGGGAATGCCGGAACCAGGACCACGCCGTCGGTCTTTTCCCCGCTCACCTCGGCAACGGTCGCTGCGATGACGTCCGGTTCCAGCGGGAAGTGGCCACGGAGCGTGGAATCGCTGCGGCTGACGAAGCCCAGGCGGAGCTTCCTGGGTGATCCTGCGGCGGCCAGGGCGTTCCGGACCACTTCCTCATTGCGGGCGGCGGCCTCTGCGGGGTCCAGGCTGCGGGTGTTGGTCAGGACATAGACAGCGGGCTTGCCCTGGCTAAAGGCCCAGGCGAAGTCCGCCACGTCCCAGCGGGTGAGCACGGGCAGATCCGCCACGGACTGGGTGCCGGTGGGGTCGTCGTCGAGCACTACCAGGACACGGGGAACCTCCGCGTTGGAAGCGGCCAGCGCGCCGGCAACCAGCCCGGCGGGGATCTCCATGTCTGCCGGATAGGCGGCCAGAACGTCTGCTTCAAGCGTCACAGTGCACTCCGTTGTGTATGGATCCGGGCGTGCGGATCCTGATGTGTAGATAACTGTAAGATGTCTGACATCTTGCATTTGAAAGTTAGTGTGGCACAGAGCATACGGCCGCGCAAGTAGACTTGTCTGACATATCCGCCAGGCGACGGCCTGGAACAGGGATCGGGGGCAACATTGGCAAGGAAGTCACTGGTAGGCGTAGTGGCCGACGAGCTGCTGGACCGCATCATCGAAGGCGAGTTTCCGCCCGGCTCCACCGTTCCGGGTGAGCATGAACTGAGCGCACGCCACGAGGTCAGCCGCATGACGGTCCGCGAAGCCATGAAGACGCTGCAGGCCCAGCGCATCCTGAGTGTGGAGCGCGGCCGGGGGACCTTCGTCAACCCGCTGAGCAGCTGGGCTTCGCTGGAAGCGGTGCTCCGGGCCGCGGCCGAGGGAAAGAATGACGCAGACGCCTCCATCCAGCTCATCGAGCTCCGCAGGATGCTCGAAACCGGCGCCTGCGAGCTTGCTGCCGGACGGATCGCGGAGGAGGACATCGAAGCCCTCTTCAACTACGTCTCAGCCATGAAGGCCGCCCACAGCATCAACGACGTCGCGGCCTTCGTGGAGGCGGACCTTGCCTTCCATGACGTCATCCTGCACGCATCCGGCAACGTCTTCGTTTCGGTCCTGTTTGAGCCGCTGCACCGCGTGCTGGAAAAGCGCAGGACTGAGACCTCTGCCGTTCCCACAATCCAGGAACACGCAATCGGCCATCACCGGAATATTGCCGAGGCCCTGAAGTCACGCGACGCCGCCCGGGCGCGCCAGGCCATGGACGCCCACATGCAGCAAACCCTCGACGACCTCAAGCAGTTGGTGCTGGAAGCCAAGTAGCCGGCGCGCGGACTGGGCCTGTTCAACGCTCCAGTGGTCCCACTAGGCTTCAGGGACGGCCCGCAACCGGGGGCAACGATGACCACGAGGAGCGAACTTGTCCAACCACACGTACAGCATTTCTGAAATTGTCGGCACCTCCACCCAGGGCGTGGACGACGCCGTCCGGAACGGCATTGCCAAGGCATCCCAGACCCTGCGAAACCTCGACTGGTTCGAGGTCAAGGAGGTCCGCGGCCACCTGGAGGACGGGAAGATCGCAGACTGGCAGGTCACCATCAAGATCGGGTTCCGGTTGGAAGAGCAGGGCTGATCCAGCCAAACAAAACAGGTCGTGAAGCTTTTGGCTTCACGACCTGTTTTATTGCGCGCTGATTGTCCTAGTTTGCCGTGCCCGGGCTGCGGCGGCGCCACACCGTGGGGACGCCGTCGAACGCGGGGAAGACATGCCCTTCAAAGAAGGAAAGAACCGTATGCGGATCGAGGTCCGGGCTCCAGAGGCCGGAAGCCGGGCAGTGCGAGCCGGTGGCGGTGGAGGCGGCGCCGGCTGACGCCTGGCGCTCCTTCAGCAGGGCGATGCGTTTCATCGTTGAGACCATCCTGGTGATTAAGACTGGGCAGGGAAAACGTGTACTCCCACCCTAGGAAACGCCTGGTCAGCGGCCAATGGGCGGCTGGCCAGAATAAACGCCCTTCGCTGGACGAATGAACAGCAGCAGCGCGGCGTCAGCCCGCTTCGCCGCGTTCGGCCACCACGGTGTCGCTGTGCTCCAAGCCGGCGTCCGGCACCGCACCGAGGCTGCCCAGCAGGGCAAGGGCGTCCGACGACGGCGATCCCGGCCGCGCGGAGTACACCCTCAGCGTCTGGTCCGGGTCCTCCGGCAGGACGAGGTTTTCAAAGTTCAGTTCCAGGTCCCCCACCGCGGGATGGTGTAACCGGACGGTGCCGGCCGAGCGGGTGGCAACCCGGTGCCCGGCCCACCACTGGCGGAAGTGTTCACTGTGGACTGCCAGTTCGCCCACCAGGTGGTTCGCTTGGGGATCATTCGGGTGCCGTCCCACGTCCAGCCGAAGGGAGCCTGCGGCTTCAGCCGCCACCGTTTTCCAGTCCCTGAACAGCTCCCGGGCCGCCGGGTCAAGGATGGTCCAGCGGGTGAGGTTCCGCTCGGCGGGCGGCAGCGCCGGGAAATCCGCGAACAGCAGGAATGCCATCCTGTTGCCCGCCAGGACGTCGCTGCGCCGGCCCAGCACCATCGCGGGCACCTCCCCCACTGCGTCGAGGAGCTGCCGGAGGGCCGGGCGGACCCCCTGCGCCGCATTGCTGCCGGGCTCGCGGGGAGCGCCGGCGCAGTTCTCGAGCAGGTCCAACATGTGCGCGTGTTCGCTGCTGTCCAGCCGCAGCGCCCGGGCCACCGCATCCAGGACCGTGCGTGACGGGTGGATGTTGCGGCCCTGCTCCAGCCGCACGTAGTAGTCGGTGCTGACGCCGGCCAGCCGCGCCACTTCCTCCCGACGGAGGCCCGGAACCCTTCTGGCGCCCGTACTGGGGCCGGTTCCGGCAACCTCCGGGCTCAACCGTGACCGCATGGCTTTGAGGAATTTTCCGAACTCGGCGCTTTGACCCATGCGTCCATTGTGCCTGCGATGCATGCCCCGCTCTACAACGAAGGTAGGACTGGCAGTCCTAGGAAAAACAGGAACAGCCTTGCTTGCTGACTTGGCGGCGGAAAGTGCATAGGCTCAGGAGTGAGCCCGGCGGAAACCGCTTTCTCAGTCCGTCGAGCAACCGGCACCTCCCAAAGCACCACGTTCCATCCCATATCGTTCCAAGGAGCACACCCATGTCAGAGCTGACACTCAACAACGGCGTCACTATCCCGCAGCTTGGCTTCGGCGTTTTCCAGGTCCCGCCGGAAGAAACCCAGCGGACCGTGGAGGACGCCCTGGAAGCGGGATACCGCCACATTGACACCGCTGCCGCGTACCGCAACGAGGCCGGAGTCGGGGCAGCACTGGCCGCCACCGGGATAGCACGCGAGGACATCTTCGTCACCACCAAGCTGCGCAACGGCGAGCAGGGCCGGGCGCAGGAAGCATTCCAGAACAGCCGCAAGGCACTTGGCCTGGACTTTATCGACCTCTACCTGATCCACTGGCCGGTCCCCTCCCAGGGGCTGTTCGTCCAGGCCTGGAAGGAGATGGAGCGGCTGTACGAGAACAAGGAAATCCGTGCCATTGGCGTCTCCAACTTCCTTTCCGACCACCTGGACACGCTGCTGGAGTCGGCTGAAACCGTTCCGGCCGTCAACCAGATCGAGCTGCACCCCAGCTACCAGCAGGCGGACCTTGCCGCCAAGTGCAGGGGCCTGGGCATCGCCGTGGAGGCCTACAGCCCGCTGGGACAGGGCGGTGACCTGAACGGCAACGCCGTCACCGAAATCGCCAACGCCCATAACGCCAGCACGGCCCAGGTGGTGCTCGCCTGGCACCTGGCCAACGGAAACATCGTCATCCCCAAGTCGGCAAACCCGGACAGGATCCGGGAAAACTTCGCAGCTTCGTCCCTGACGCTGTCCCAGGACGAACTGGCCGCGGTCACCGCACTGGAGTCCGGCGCCCGCATTGGCTCCGATCCCGCCGTCGCCGCATTCACCCAGATGTAGGTTCCGACAAGCTCCACCACCGAAAGGATTTTCCATGCAGTACACCCACCTGGGCCGTTCCGGCCTGAAAGTTTCCCGCCTCTGCCTGGGCACCATGAACTTCGGCCCCCAGACGGAGGAGGCGGACGCCCACGGCATCATGGACTCGGCCCACGAGGCCGGCATCAACTTCTTCGACACCGCCAACGTCTATGGCGGCGCGGACCACCGCGGCTGGACTGAGGAAATCATCGGCCGCTGGTTCGCCAAGGGCGGCGAGCGCCGCGAACACACCGTACTGGCCACCAAGCTCTACGGCACCATGACGGACCGGCCTAACGAATCCAAGCTCTCGGCACTCAACATCCGCCGGGCACTGGACGCGAGCCTCAAGCGCCTGCAGACGGACTATATCGATGTGTACCAGTTCCACCACATCGACCGCGATACCCCGTGGGACGAGATCTGGCAGGCCATCGAGGTGGCCGTGCAGCAGGGAAAGATCCTGTACTCGGGCAGCAGCAACTTCGCCGGCTGGCACATCGCCCAGGCGCAGGAAGCCGCCCGCCGCCGGAACTACACCGGGCTGGTCAGCGAGCAGTCCATCTACAACCTTTTCCGCCGCGAACTGGAACTCGAGGTCATCCCGGCCGCAGAGCAGTACGGGCTGGGCCTGATCCCCTGGTCTCCCTTGCAAGGCGGGCTCCTGGGCGGTGTGCTGAAAAAGGAGCGCGAAGGCGTGCGGCGGACCGAGGGACGGGCGGCGGAAACGCTGAAGAAGCACGAAGACCAGATCCGCCAGTACGAGGACTTCGCCGACGAACTGGGCCACGAGCCCGGCGACGTTGCCCTTGCCTGGCTCCTGCACCAGCCCGCCGTAACCGCACCGATCGTGGGCCCGCGCACGCAGGAACAGCTGGACGCGGCCATCCGCGCCCTGGACGTCTCCCTCGACGACGACGCTCTCAAGCGGCTGGACGACATCTTCCCGGGACACCGCACGGCACCGGAGGACTACGCGTGGTAACCCTACCCGTGGGCGATACCGTGGCACCCCGGAGCATCCTCTTCATCGGCGGCACCGGGGTCATCAGCGCGGCGGCAGCAGAACGCGCCGTCGCGCTGGGCCACCGGCTTACTATCCTGAACCGGGGCCAGTCCAGCAGGCCGGTCCCGGACGGGGCGGAGGTGCTGCACGCGGACGTCCGGGATGCGGCGTCGGCGCGGGAGGTCCTCGGCGGCAGGGAGTTCGACGCCGTTGCGGACTTCATCTCCTACACTCCGGACCAGGCGCAAACAAGCATGGAGTTGTTCCGGGAGCGGACCGGGCAGTTCGTCTTCATCAGTTCCGCCTCCGCCTACCAGAAGCCGCCCACCAGGCTTCCCATCCGGGAGTCGACGCCGCTGAAGAATCCGTTCTGGCAGTACTCCCGGGACAAGATCGCGTGCGAGGAGCTGCTGTTCCGGGCCTACCGGGAGCAGGACTTCCCCCTGACCGTCATCCGCCCGTCGCACACTTATGACCGCACCAAGATTGCGATGGTGGGCGGCTGGACGGACATCCACCGCATGCGCAACGGTCTTCCGGTCATGGTCCACGGCGACGGCACCTCGCTGTGGACCCTGACCCACAGCAGGGACTTCGCCAAGGCATTCGTCGGCGTGCTGGGAAGGCCGCAGGCGGTGGGCGAGAGCTACACCATCACCTCCGACGAGTACCTGCCCTGGAACCAGATCTACGGGCTCTTCGCCCGCGCAGCCGGGGTCCGTGAGCCGGAACTGGTGCACGTGGCCTCCGAGACCATCGCCGCCCACGACCAGGAACTGGGCTCCAACCTCCTGGGCGACAGGTCCCATTCGGTGGTCTTTGACAACACCAAGATCAAGTCCCTGGTCCCGGACTACACCGCCACCATCCCGTTCGCGGACGGTGCCCGGGAAATCGTCGAGTGGTATGACAGCCACCCGGAGCTGCAGCAGGTGAACGAGGCCTACATGCAGCTCTCGGACAAACTCACCAGCTGGTCCCGCCAGGGAGCCTGAGCCGGTAGCGCCGGCCTGTCGCTCCAGCGGCGGACCGGCGCCGCCTGCCGGCTGTGCTAATTTCGGCGCATGACGTTGCCCGCTTCCGAACAGACCGCCGATAAGCCTGTGGCCGCCGCCATCGGGCTCCTGGCCAGGCAGGGTTTCGATGCAACATCCGTTGAGGAACTGGCCGAAGCCTCGGGCATGAGCCGCAGCACGTTCTTCCGGCGGTTCGGGTCAAAGGAGGACGTGGTCTTCGCCGACCATGAACGGATCCTGCGCCAGGTGAATGACCGGCTTGCGGAATCAAGGCTGGAACCCCTGGCCGCCGTCGCGGACGCAGCACTGCTGGTCTTCGACCACCACCTGCGGAACCGCGAAACGTCCCTGGCCCGGTACGAGCTGCTGCAGGCCGTGCCGGCCCTTCGGGACCGCGAGCTGGTCACGTCCCACCGGTACGAGCGCGCCTTCCTGCAGTACCTCAATGACAAGCTGCCCCAGGATGGACGGAGCGGGTACAAGGCCGTGGCCTTCGCCGCAGCCGTGGTGGCCGTGCATAACGCTTTCCTCCGGCAATGGCTGCGTGCCGCTCCCGGCGCCGGGAAAGCCGCGGATATGGACCGGAAACGGGCAGCCGCCCTCGCTGCCGAACTCCGGGCCCTGGCGGAAACGTTCAGGCCCGCGCTCCTTGGTGGCGCCGCCGCCGCCCCACCTGCGCCGACCGTCGTCGTGACCGTCCTTCCAGGCCAGGCAGGCAGGGAAGCGATCGCCCAAGCCGTTCTGGACGCCCTCCCCTAGCCTGCCATCACACTGATACTCAGTTTCTTGACGTGGAACTGGGTTTCAATGCATCCTTGGTCGATGTGGTGGAAGCCACATTCGTTCCGCCGCCGCTGATTTAGAGGATGCAAACAAATGACGACGACGTCGCCTACCCAGTTGCCCGCCCGCACCGAAAGCACTGCCGGCTTTCCTGCCGGCACCGTGGAGCCCGACTACTTCTTGACGGAGGCCCTCGGCACCGACCCCGCGTCCGTCCTCACCGACATCAGCGATGAGGACCGCACGTACTGGGACCGGGCCCGCCGCTTCGTCCAGGACGAGGTCCTCCCGGTCATCGACGGCTACTGGGACCGCGGCGAGTACCCGCTGCATCTGCTCCGGCGCCTTGGTGAACTGGACCTGCTGAGGGACGGCGTCCCGGTGGACGGCTACGCTCCGATGAGCAGCATGGCCGCCGGGCTGGTGAACATGGAAATCAGCCGCGGCGACGGCTCCGTTGCAACCATGATCGCGGTCCAGGGCGGCCTGGCCCTGCGCTCCGTAGCGGAGTGCGGATCCGCTGAGCAGCGGGAGCGCTGGCTGCCCGCGATCGCCGGCGGCACCGAGTACGCCGCATTCGCCCTGACGGAACCCACCCACGGCTCAGACTCGGTGGCCCTGGAAAGCACGGCAACCCGTACGGACGGCGGCTACCTGCTGAACGGCGAAAAGAAATGGATCGGCAACGGCTCCGTTGGCGGCGTCAGCATTGTTTGGGCGCGGGGCGACGACGGCCAGGTCCACGGCTACCTGGTTCCGCAGGACTCCCCCGGCTACAGCGCCACCAGGATCGAGGGCAAACTGGCCCTGCGCGCCATCTGGCAGGCCCACATCCGGCTGGAGGATGTCTTTGTCCCGGAAGCGAACGTCCTGCCCGGCGCACGCACCTTCAAGGACACCGCCCGCGTCCTGCTGGCGACCCGGCTTGGTGTCGCCTGGTCCGCCGTCGGCCATGCCACCGCCTGCTACGAAACCGCCCTCCAGTACGGCAGGCAGCGCAAGCAGTTCGGCCGGCCCCTGGCCGCCTCCCAGATCGTCCAGGAACGGCTGGCCCGCATGCTCAGCGAACTGGCCACCATGCAACTGATGGTGGTGCAGATGACCCGGCTCGATGAAGCCGGAATGCTCGCTCCGGAGCAGGCGTCGCTGGCCAAATACACCTGTACCCGGACCGCCCGGGGCATTGCGTCCAATGCGCGCGACCTGCTGGGCGGCAACGGCATCCTGCTGGAAAACCGCGTGGCCCGGCACCTGGCCGACATCGAAGCCATCCACACCTATGAAGGTACCGAGACCATGCAGGCCCTGATCATCGGCCGGGGCATCACCGGTATGTCCGCCTTCGCCTGAAACCTACCGCCTGGCTTCCGCCGCCCGCCATCCCTGAAAGGACTGTTCTTGAACCAGAACGCCAACATCCCCGTCATCCTGGGCGGCGCCCGCACGCCGTTCGGCCGGTTCCGCGGCGGCCTCACGCCCTTCTCCTCCAGCCAGCTCGGCGCCCATGCCATCCGGGCAGCACTGGAACGGACCGGCGTGGCGCCGGAACAAATCGGCGCCGTGATCGTGGGGCAGGTCATCCAGGCCGGCGCCGGGCAAGGTCCCGCACGCCAGGCCAGCCTGGCAGCCGGCATCGGCTGGGATGTCCCCACCATCACCATCAACAAGCTCTGCCTGTCCGGGCTGACTGCCGTGATCGACGCCGCCCGGATGATCCGCACCGGGGAAGCGGATTTCATTGTCGCCGCAGGCCAGGAGTCGATGACCAACGCACCGCACCTGGTCCCGGGGCTTCGCGCCGGCGTCGTCATCGGCGATGCTCCCATGCTCGATTCCCTGAACCACGACGGACTCCAGGACCCCGTGAGCGGCAAGCTGATGGGCGAGGCCACGGACGCCGGGAACGCTCAGCGCGGGATCAGCCGTGCCGAACAGGATGTGGTGGCGGCCCGCTCGCATCAGCGCGCCGAGGCCGCCCGGGCCGCGGGGGTGCTGGCCGAGGAGATCGCACCGATCCAGGTGCCGCAGCGCAAGGGCCCGGCCGTGACCATTGAGCACGACGAAGGCATCCGCCCGGAAACCACGGCCGAATCCCTGGCGCAGCTCCGGCCGGCATTCTCCAAGGAGGAGACGGCCACCATCACCGCCGGATCGTCATCCCCGCTCTCCGACGGCGCAGCAGCCCTTGTCATTGCGAACAAAGCGGCAGCCGAAGCGGCAGGGCTGGAGTGGATCGCCGAGATCGGCGCCCACGGCCAGACGGCGGGACCGGACGGATCCCTCCACTCCCAGCCGGCCCGTGCCATCGAGCGCGCGCTGAAGGACCAGGGGCTCACGGTGCAGGACCTGGACCTGGTGGAAATCAACGAAGCATTCGCCTCTGTCCTCATCCAGTCCGCCAACGACCTGGGCATCGACACGGGGGCCGTGAACGCCGACGGCGGCGCCATTGCCCTGGGGCACCCGGTGGGCGCCTCGGGCGCACGCCTGGTGCTGCACCAGGCACTCGCGCTGAAACGCCGCGGCGGCGGCACCGGCGTCGTGGCCCTCTGCGGGGGCGGCGGCCAAGGCGACGCCCTCATCCTCAAAGCATGACCATCCCAACGAAGAAGCAGGCCATGACCAACAACCCCTCCGTCGACGGCTTCGCCACCATCTCCGTCGCAGCCGTCCTGGCCGAATCAGCCAAAAGGACACCAAACAGCATCGCCCTCGTGGTGGGTGAGGACCAGGTCAGCTACGCCGACCTCTGGGACCAGACCCGCGCTTATGCCGGCGCGCTGCGGGCCCGCGGCATTGGCCCGGGAGACGCCGTCGCCGTCCTGATCCCCAACGTCCCGGACTTCGCCCGGGTGTATTACGCCATCCTGTCGCTCGGCGCCATCGTGGTCCCCGTTCATGCCCTGCTGAAGGCCCGCGAAATCGAATACGTCCTGCAGGACAGCGGCGCCAGGCTGCTGGTCTGCGCTGCTCCCCTGCTCACGGAGGGGGCTGCCGGCGCTGCGGCCAATGGAACCGACGTCCTGACGGTGATGGCTCCCGACGACGGCGGGTTCCCCCGGCTCGAAGCGGAAGCAGCCGCCGCCGAACCCATCCGGACGTATGAACCGTGCCGCCCCTCGGATACGGCCACCATCCTTTACACCTCGGGCACCACCGGTAAACCGAAGGGAGCGCTGGGCACGCACTTCGCCCTGGTGGAACAGACCAGCGTGCTGCTGACCAGCGTGATGGACTTCCGGCCAGGCGACGTCCTGTTCGGCGGGCTGCCGCTCTTCCACACCTTTGGCCAGACGGTAGTCCTCAATACGGGCCTGCGTGCCGGAGCCACCATCGTCCTGATGCCGCGCTTCACCGGCGAGGACGCGCTGAGGCTGCTGGCGCGGCACAACGTCAACATCTTCCTTGGGGTACCCACCATGTATGTGGCGCTCCTGGAAGCTGCCAAGACCGTGCCGGACCGTCCGACGGTCCTGCGGTACGGCATCTCCGGCGGAGCCTCGCTTCCGCTGGCCGTCATGGACAGGTTCCGGGACGTCTTCGGCGTGGAGATCCACGAAGGCTACGGCCTGACCGAGACCTCCCCGGTGGCCTCCTTCAACCACGTGGGCACGGCGCCGCGGCCCGGCACCATTGGGGTCCCCATCTGGGGCGTGGACATCGAGATCGCCCGCCCGGAGACGGTGGAGGCCATCGAGCTGCTGCCCAACGGTGAGCTCGGTGAGCTGGTCATCCGCGGGCACCTGCTGATGAAGGGGTACCTCAACCGGCCCGAGGCCACCGCGGAGGCGGTGGTGGACGGCTGGTTCCGCACCGGAGACCTGGGAACAAAGGACGACGACGGCTACCTCACCATCGTGGACCGCAAGAAGGACATGATCATCCGCAACGGCTACAACGTCTACCCCCGGGAAGTGGAGGAAGTCCTGCTGACCCACCCGGCAGTGGTGAGCGCCGCCGTCTATGGCATCCCCGATGAGGTCCACGGGCAGGAAATTGCGGCCGCGATCGTGCTGGACGCCGGCGCAACCGTCAGTGAAACCGAGTTGGTGGACTTCGCCAGCAACCAGCTCGCGGCCTACAAGTACCCGCGGGTGGTCAGGATCCTTTCCGAACTCCCTCTCGGTCCCAGTGGAAAGATCCTCAAGCGCAAGCTGGCCGGGGACCCCGCCTAGGGCACGTTTGGCTGTAGCAGGACCGGTCAGGGCAAAGCGGGCCAGGGCAGGGCCGGCGCTCGGGGCAGGACACCGCAGCGCTCCCGGCCAATGCCCGCCGCTGCCCGCCGATGCCCGCCAAGCATGCTTGGCGGGCATCGGCTTGCCGCTTCTACAACGTTCTAAATACCCTGCCTGAGCAAGGAAAACAAGGCTTGTCTTCACCCCTCCCCCGGCCCTAGATTGCTGGGGAAGCGTTTTCCGGTCTCAAAATTGAAAGGATTCACTGATGAATCCCCGCCTTACCCCCATACGCCTTCTCTCGGTCGGCGCCGCCGGCCTGGCACTGACGGTGGGCTGCCTCTCAGCCCCGGCCTCCGCCGTCGGGCCCTCCCCCAAGCCGGGAAACCCCGGCATCCAGCTGGACCACCTGGACCGTGGACTGGTGGCCGCCGGCACCTCGGAGGGCGTCTTCCTCAGTTGGCGCCTGCTGGGCAATGAAGCCACGGGGTCCTCCGCCACCGGCCTCACCGGCACCGACTTCACTGTGTACCGCGACGGGCAAAAGCTGGGCACCGTCACGGACAGCACCAACTTCCTGGACCGCAGCGCGCAGGCTCGGCCTATCAGGTGCGCGCCGTCGTCGGGGGCGTCGAAGTGGACCGCAGCGCAGCAGCCACCCCCTGGGGCAGCAACTTCAAGGACATCCCGCTCAAAAAGCCGGCGGATGGCGTGACCCCTGCCGGCCAGGCCAACACCTACTCCGCCAACGACACCTCGGTGGGTGACGTGGACGGCGACGGGCAGTACGAGTTCATCGTCAAATGGGACCCCAACAACTCCAAGGACGTCTCACAGGTGGACTACACGGGCAACACCTATGTGGACACCTACAAGGCGGACGGCACCCTCCTCAGCCGGATCGACCTGGGCGTCAACATCCGCGCCGGCGCCCACTACACCCAGTTGCTGGTCAACGACTTCGACGGCGACGGCCGGGCGGAGATGATGATGAAGACGGCGCCGGGGACCAAGAGCACCAGCTTCAATGCCGACGGCAGTGTGGCGGCCAGCTCCTTCATCTCACTGCTCCAGTCCGACATCGACGCCGGGTACTCCAACACGGACGACTACCGGATGAGCGCCGCCGATTACTACCGGCACATGGTGAAGACCTTCCAGGGCTGGACCGAGCACCCCGAAGTCAAGGCAGGCCACTGGCCCGCCACCCTTGAGCAGGCTTTCGGCATCGCGCCGAAGTACAAGTACCCGCTGTCCCAGGCCGATGCCGAAGCGCTTACCGACTACTTCATGGACGTCTACGCCCCGTCGCGCAGCGCCCGCAACAACCTGCGCGCGTTTGAAGGCTTCATCGTTTCCGGCCCCGAGTACCTGACAGTGTTCGAGGGCGCCACGGGCAAGGAGCTGAAGACGGTGGCCTACGCGCCGGGACGGACGGACGATGGCCTGATGTGGGGTGATTACGCCATGGCGCGGATCGAGCCGGGCAACCGCGTGGACCGGTTCCTGGCCGGGGTCGCCTACCTCGACGGCAGGAAGCCGGCCGCTGTCTTTGCCCGCGGCTACTACACCCGCACCACACTGGCCACCTACACCTGGGACGGGACCGACCTGTCGCCGGTCTGGAACGTGGATTCGGGCTGGACGCCCATGACCAATCCGTTCAATGACTCCCCGCACGGCCGCGACGGCACCGACCCCACCTACGGCAAGCTCACCACCCAGGGCTTCCACTCGCTGAGTGCCTCCGACGTGGACGGTGACGGAAAGCAGGAGATCGTCTACGGATCGGCAACGCTCGACGACGACGGTTCAGTCCTGTACACGTCGTTCGACACCCTGCCAACCGGCAGCGCCGCGCCCGGCGAAGAGGCGCGCCTGGGACATGGGGATGCCATGCATGTGGCGGACATCGACCCGGCGCGCCCCGGCAAGGAGATCTTTACCGTGCATGAAGGGGCCTCCTATGCCCCGTACGGCTACGCAATGCGGGACGCCGCCACCGGGGAAGTGCTGTTCGGCGCCTACTCGGGCAAGGACACCGGCCGCGGCATGATCGGCGACGTGGATCCGTCCGTCCCCGGCATCGAGAACTGGGCCATCGGCATGCAGTCGGCGGACGGCCGCAAGCTCTCCAGCAGCGCCCCCGGAACCAACATGAGCATCAAGTGGGCCGCCGACATGACAACGCAGATCATCAACGGCTCCGGCGACCAAACCCCCACCATCGATGACTGGAAGCGCGGACGCCTGCTCACGGCGGACGCCACCCGCACCAACAACGGCACCAAGGGCACCCCCAGCCTGGTGGCGGACATCCTGGGTGACTGGCGCGAGGAGATGGTGGTCCGCACGGCTGACAGCTCAGCACTCCGGATCTACCTGAGCACGGAGGTCACCAACCACAAGCTCTACACACTGATGCACGATCCGCAGTACCGCGCCGAGGTTGCCCGCCAGAACACGGCCTACAACCAGCCTGCCTACACCGACTTCTACCTTGCCTCCGACATGACCTTCGGCAACGTACCCCTGCGGGCCGCGTGGCTGCCGGGCAGCGTCAAGGCATTGCAGGACATCCTGGCGGACCTGGTGGACTCCGGGGATGTGGCCGGGCCGGTGGCGGACCAGCTCCGCGCCAGCATCCAGCAGGCCGCGAAGGCGGTCCAGGACGGCGACCCTGCCAAGGCTGGCCAGGCCATGCAGAGGTTCGCCGACTTCCTTGCCCAGCAGAAGGGGCCGGATACGGTATCAAGTACGGCCCGGGTGGCGTTGGACTACAACGCCGGCAACATCCTCCGGGCCTTCTCGAATCCAGGCCAGTAAGGGCAGGGACGGCCGATAAAAGGGAGACTGATGGCATGACACTTGCACCGCTCATCGAACTCAATGACGGCAACAGGATTCCCCAGCTGGGGCTTGGCACCTGGCCGCTGGATGACGAACAGGTGGCTGCCGCCGTCGTTCATGCCGTGGAAGCCGGGTACCGGCACATCGATACCGCCGTGAAGTACGGCAACGAACGCGGGGTAGGCAACGGCATCCGCGCCAGCGGCGTGGACCGGAGCGAGCTCTTCATCACCACCAAGCTGGACGGTGAGTTCCAGGGCGACGACCGTGCAGTGGCGGGCCTGGAGGGCTCACTGAACCGGCTGGGCCTGGATTATGTGGACCTGCTCCTGATCCACTGGCCGCTCCCGGGACGGGACCAGTACATCTCTACCTGGCGGACGTTTGAACGGCTGCAGGCGGAGGGAAAAGTCCGGTCCATCGGGGTGTCCAACTTCAAGCCGGCGCACCTGGAGCGTCTGATGGCGGAGACCAACGTGGTCCCCGCGGTGAACCAAATCCAGCTCAGCCCTGCAATTACCCGGTCCGCCGAGCGGCAATTCCACGAACGGCACGGGATTGTCACCGAGTCCTACAGCCCGCTGGGCGGGTCCGGCGCAGGTTTATTAAGCGCGCCCCTCCTTGCCCAATTGGCGGAAAAGCACGGAAAAACCCCCGGCCAACTGGTCCTGCGGTGGCACATACAAAACGGATTGGTAACGATTCCCAAGACGGCTTCGCCCGGCCGGATGGCGGAGAACCTGGACGTGTTCGATTTCGCCCTGGACCCGCAGGATCTAGCGGAATTATGGGTGCTGGACGAGGGTCCCGGCGCGGGCAACGATTCAGACAAAACAGGGCACTGAAACCTGCCTGAACAGGGCTTTTTTCTCAAAACGGGGTTGGCAAAAAGATAGTAAGCATGATTACTATTGGGGCAGAAGGATGAAGTGCCTCCGGAACCTGGAGGCCTCCTTTACTTAGGAAGAGAGCAACAAATGGGATTTATTGCATTTCTGATTCTCGGACTTATTGCTGGTGCGATCGCTAAGGCGATCCTCCCGGGCAGGCAGGGTGGCGGCTGGGTCATCACTCTGATCCTGGGCGTCGTTGGCGCTTTCCTCGGCGGCTGGCTGGGCGGGTTGATCTTCGGCAGTGGACTGCAGGAGTTCTTCTCCATCCAGACGTGGCTGCTGGCGATCGTCGGCTCGCTGATTGTCCTTGCCATCTACGGCATGGTCACCAAGCGTAGCGCCCGCGGATAACTGTACGGGCATGCCAGGAGGCCGGCCTGGGGACACCATCCCCAGGCCGGCCTTCATTTTCTCCGGCAAGGGGCGCCCGCTACGCCGGCCGGAACTGACAACCTTCTCGCAGAGCAGGAGTTCATCGTGAAAAACAAGCTTCTTTTAGGTGTCGGCGTTGCCGTCGGCTATGTCCTCGGCTCGCGTTCAGGCCGTGCGGCCTATGACAAGCTGAAGGCCCGCGCAGCCGGCATCTGGGACAGCAAGCCTGTCCAGGACAAGGTATCCGTGGCTACGGAGACCATCAAGGAAAAGGCCCCCGAGGTGGCGGACCAGTTGACCGAAGCCGCACGCCGCGCAGGCACGGTCATTGGCTCGGCGATGCACCGGGACGGCAGTTCCGGCGGAGGCCAGGCATCAGGGACAGCGGGTACTTCCAGTGGCACGCCTGCCACCGGTACCTCCGGCTCTCCTTCAACCGGCACTTCGGTGGCGGGCGACGCCAACAGTGCGGCCGAGGACCACATCCCCGCACACAGCACCCACCCGGAGACCACCAACCTTGGCACCTCCGATGGGACCGGCACCAAAGCCTGATCATTGATTTCGCCCTGACCATTACGCCGCAGCTATCGGTTGACATGGGAAGATGCAGGCTTTGTGCTACAACTGAATCGCCTTGCCGGCCGTCGCGATCCTTGGGGGACGCGGCGGCCGGCAACGTTTAACGGGGCTTGAAACAACACCAGCCCGGGTTTTCCACATAGGGGTTTTGGGGTGTCCTGGTTGTCGGTGGTGGCTGGCAGAGTTGGGTTATGGAGGCCATTGGGGAAGATCTTGGGCAGGCGGACGACGCCGGCAGTTGGCTGCCGCGCCTGGCCAACCTTCAGGCAGTCCCGGCCGGGCAGCCTTCAGTGCAGTCCCAGGAAGTCTTATCTTCGGCAGTTGCTGTCGCACGGGATCGGCTCAGTCAGCTGGGTGCGCAGCTTGCGGCCGCTGCCCTGGCCGCCCCGGACCTGCTGGCGTCCGCCTCTTATGTCGAGGCCGCCGACTTCGCCGACGGGGTCGAGGAACTGGTCCGCACCGCGGAATACCTGCAGATCCTCTCGGCCGGCGCTGTAGACCGGACCCGCACCCAGGCCATCAACGACACCGCCACGACCCGCGCCAGCCGGTCCCGGGGCTGGGTCACCGGGTGGGACGCCAACGGAGTCGAAACCCTGAACACCGGGCCGGCAGCTGTCAGTGAAACAGACGCCACCTGGCCCGGCCTGCCCTCCCAGCCCGGGGCAGTCGCTGCACCCGGCCAACCGGTGGCGTCCCCGGCCGACGACGGGTGCCGGAACACCGCAGAGTTCCTCCGCCTCCGCCTGCGGATCCCCATCCGTGAAGCCCGCCGCCGCCTCACCCTCGCCCGGCACGTCCTCCCCGGCGCCACCCTCACCGGCGAACCACTCCCACCAACCCGGCCACACCTCGCCGCCGCCCTCACCCCGGGCCCGCGATCGGACGCCAACCCCCAGGCACCGGTGGTGTCCTCCCACGCCGCGACCCTCATCACCGCTACCCTGGACCGGCTCCAGCACCACACCACGGAAGAAACCCTGGACCGGATCGAGCACCACCTCACCCACGCCGCCACCGCCGCCCACCCCGACTTCCTCACCCGCCTGGCCCAACGCTGGACCGACACCATCGACGCCGACGGCACCGAACCCACCGAAGAGGCCCTCCGCCACACCCAGGGCGCCTTCATCCGCAAACCCCGCCACGGCCTGCACCACGTCGAAATCTTTGCCACCACCGACCAATACGAACACCTCCTCACCGTCATGAACACCGCCACCAACCCCCGCACCACCACCCCCGACACCAGCACCGGCACCGGCAACACCACAGGCGCAGACACCGGTGCCAGGGACAGCCCAACGGCGAACAACGGAACCGACCACACCGCCCAGATAGACCTGGACCAGCGCACCCGGGCCCAAAAACAACTCGACGGCATCATCACCGCCGCCAAAACCGCCCTCGCCACCACCACCCTGCCCACCACCGGCGGCAACCGCCCCCAAATCATCGCCACCATCCACTACCAGGACCTCTTCCCCGGACCCCTCCCCACCTCGTCCGGAAGAACAGAATCAACAACAGGGGCACAGGTGGAAACCCGGGCAGGAACACCAGCAGGGACCGGGACCTTCGCGTTCACTGGGCCCGTCGCCGCGCCCACCCTGCGCAAAATCGCCTGCGACGCCGACATCATCCCCGCACTCCTGGGAACCCACGGCGAAATCCTCGACCTCGGCCGCAAAACCCGCCTCTTCACCCCCGCCCAACGAACCGCCCTCACCGCCCGCGACCAAGGCTGCGCCTTCCCCAACTGCACCATCCCCGCACCCTGGTGCGAAGCCCACCACATCACCTACTGGTCACACGGCGGACCCACCACCACCAACAACGGCGTCCTGCTCTGCAGCCACCACCACCACCTCATCCACAAAGAACAATGGACAATCACCACCACCCACGGCACACCCACGTTCATACCCCCACCCCACATCGACCCCACCCAAACACCACAACAAAACCACTACTTCAAACCACCGCCACCACCCGACGGAATCGGATGAGACAAGGGTGCAGAACAGGTCGCGGGTTGCCGGACCGGCTTAAGATGGACCGCCACTTCACGGTGCTCTGGGCCCGAGGCCGCATCGGGTTTAAGGATCCGGGGCTGATCAAGAACTTCAGGATGCCTATGCGCGTGGGTCCCCTGTCGCCAGGCGCCCGACCACCACGGTGCCGTCCACTTCCTCTGAACGGACCGTCCGTGTGTCGAACCCGGCGGCGGCGAGGATCCCTGAAGTGCCGGCAGCCTGCCGCTGGCTGGTTTCGATGAGCAGATGACCGCCGGGAGCCAGCCATCCGGGGCTTCCGGCAGCAACACGGCGCTGGACGTCGAGGCCATCAGCACCGCCGTCGAGGGAGGCAACAGGTTCGTACAGGCGCGCCTCGGGCGGCATGGTGCGGATAGCTTCCGTGGGCACGTACGGTGCGTTGACCACCAGCACCCTGACCTGGCCGCGCAGCCCTGCCGGCAGGGCATCGAACAGGTCCCCTGCATGCACCTGGCCGCCGATCAGTCCAACGTTTCGACGGGCACATCGAACAGCCGCAGGTTCAATGTCCGCGGCATGCAGTTCCACCCACGGTGCCTGATGAATGACGGCCGCTCCCACGGCTCCGGACCCACAACAGAGGTCAACGACAACGGCGGGCGCCGGCAGGGGCCACTGCGGCAGCAGCGCCAGGGCCTCATTGACCAGCAGCTCGGTACGGCGTCGGGGGACGAACACACCGGGTTCCACCAAAATCCGGCGGCCGGCGAATTCCGCCCAGCCCAGGATGAGTTCCAGGGGGACGCCTGCCGCACGGCGCTGGACGTTCCGGTGAAGGTCATCGGGAGTTGAGGCTTCGGCGAGCAGCAGGCGGGCCTCTTCCTCGGCGAAGACGCAGCCCGCGGACCTTAAGGCAGAGACAACGCCGTCGAAGCCCCGTGATGGGGAAGAACCGGGAGCCGGTGAAGGACTGCGAACAGCCCGTGATTCAGGACATGGCACAGCAACGCCCTTCGCTGAGCCGGCGGCCACACCCATGCCTGCTAGGCCACGCTCTCCGGACGGCGCCGGGCGGGGACACCCAAGGCTATTACCGCGGTCATGGGCACCGCCTCCTTTCGTCCGTTGCTGGGAATCCCATGCTAATAGGTGGCCTTATTCACGGGAATGGGTGCCAGTTCTTGGCAGGATGGGACCATGACCATGGGAACAGCCAGCGACATTCTTTGGATCGGCACCTACACCCCCGACGGCGGCGGCCGCGCCAAAGGCATCGGGGCTGTCCGGGAGCACCAGGACGGAAGCCTTGAATGGCTGGGCACCGCAGTCGAGGCACAGTCGCCGTCGTTCCTGGCCGTCCACCCGACGCTGCCGGTGGTGTACGCGGCAGCCGAGCAGCGTAAAAAGGTCCAGGCCTACCGCCGTCGGGGCGATGCGGCGCTGGAACTAAACGGGGCACCGCAGCCGGCAGGCGAGGCCACGTGCCACGTGGCCGTGGACCCGCGCGGCCGGTTTGCCACCGCTGCCTGTTGGGGCGACGGGCAGGTCCTGCTCTACGAGCTGAATGACGACGGCGGCCTGGCCGGGCGGTTCCCCGCCGCACCGTCGGTTGACCCCCACGCAAGCCTTGCTCCCGGCAGCCCCCGGCAAAGCCGTGCCCATGCCAGCCTGATGCTGAGCGACGGGCGGGTCATGACCACGGACCTGGGCCATGACACCCTCCGGATTTGGAACTATGAGCCTGGCAGGGGGCTGGTGGCCGACCACGAGGTGATCCTTCCTTACGGCAGCGGTCCCCGGCATATGGTGGAGCACCCTACGGGCAATGTCTTCATCGTGTCGGAGTACTCCGTGGAGGTCTTCGTGGTCCGGCCCGAGGCCGGCACCTATGAGCTGGTCTTTCGCGGACCCGCTACCGCCGGCGGGAGCCAGGACGGCGATTCCGCTGCCGAAATCTGCCTTGGCCCGCAGCGAAACTTCGCGTACGCCGGCGTCCGCGGATCCAACATCGTCAGCGTGCTGGAAGTAGCAGGAGGCGGCACCGAACTGATCCCCGTCAAGGACTTCGGCAGCGGTGGGGACTGGCCGCGGCACCACCTGGTCCGGGGAAACTGGCTGCACGTGGCGCACGAAAGGTCGGACAACATCGCCACATTTGAGCTGGATCCCGTCACCGGACTCCCCGGCCCGAAGCTTCATGATCTGGGGACCCCATCGCCCACTGCCCTGGTGTCCGCCGGCTGACCGTAAACACAGCCAGGACTTCCTGCAAGGGCTCGAGCCCGGACACACAGGGCGCGCCCACAAACGCTGGAGTAATTCAGTGCAAGCGCTTACAGTTGTGACTTGGTTCACAGGTCAGCATGCTGTCCTTCGAATCCTCCTGCCGCATCCCTTGTCAACGGCAAGCCTGTACAGCAGCGCTGCTTCCCAGGAAGGTCTCACCCTTGTTATTCCGCACCCCTCCCGGCGCGCCCCCACGCGCCCAACTGCGGCCAAAGCCCGCAGGAACACAGCATCCCACAGCCCGTCAATCAACCTCTGGCCGTGCCATGGCGGCCAGGTCCGCAGCCGGCCTCCTGGCAGCCGCCGTGGCGGTTTCGGCGGCAGTCCTCCCGGCCCATGCCGCCGTGGGCCTTAAGGATCCAAAGAATCCCGGCACCCAAGGCCAGGGCTCCTCCTCCGCACTCCATTCGCTTCGCGGTCCCGTCACGGACGAAAACTTCTACTTCGTCATGGCAGACCGCTTCAGCAACGGCAGCACCGCCAACGACCAGGGCGGGCTGGGGCCGGACCCTATGGTCTCCGGCTTCGACCCCGCAAAGAAGGGCTTCTACAACGGCGGGGACCTGACCGGGCTGCGGAACAAGATCGACTACATCCAGGGCCTGGGCACCACGTCCATCTGGTTGACCCCCAGCTTCAAGAACAAGGCCGTCCAGCCGGAGGACAAGTCAGCCGGCTACCACGGCTACTGGGTCACGGACTTCACGCAGATCGATCCGCACCTGGGCACCAACGACGAGCTCAAAGCCCTGATCCAGGATGCCCACGCCCGCGGCATGAAGGTGTACTTCGACATCATCACCAACCATACGGCGGACGTGATCGGCTACCAGGAGGGCGCCCGCAAAGGCTACGTCTCCAAGGACGCCGTCCCCTACAAGACGGCCTCGGGCGAAACCTTCGATGACCGTGACTACGCCGGCACCGGAACCTTCCCCGAGCTGGACGCGAACACATCATTCCCCTACAAGCCACTCCTGGCCCCCGGTGAAGAAAACCTCAAGGTCCCTGCCTGGCTGAATGACCCCACGCTGTACCACAACCGCGGCGACACCACCTTCACCGGTGAAGACTCCATGTACGGCGACTTCTTTGGCCTCGATGACCTCTTCACCGAAAACCCCACCGTGGTGCACGGCATGGAGGACATCTATGAGTCCTGGATCGGCGACTTTGGCGTGGACGGTTTCCGGATCGACACCATGAAGCACGTGAACAACGAGTTCTGGCAGGAATTCGGCCCCAACGTCCTCAGCTACGCCAAGGAACACGGCAAGGACGAGTTCTTCATGTTCGGCGAAGTCTTTGACACCACCAAGAGCTTCACGTCGCAGTTCACCACCCGCAACAAAATGCAGGCCGTGCTGGATTTCCCCTTCCAGGACGCTGCCCGCAACTTTGCTTCCAAGAGCCAGGACGCCAAGGCGCTGCAGGCCTTTTTCGCGGGCGACGACTGGTACACGGACGCCGATTCCAACGTCTACGAGCTGCCCACCTTCCTGGGCAACCACGACATGGGCCGCATCGGCAGCTTCATCGCCCAGGACAACCCCGCCGCAAGCGATGCGGAAAAGGTGGCCCGCGATGACCTGGCCCACGAGCTGATGTACTTCTCCCGCGGCAACCCGGTGGTCTACTACGGTGACGAACAGGGCTTCACCGGCCCCGGCGGCGACCAGGACGCACGCCAGACGCTCTTTGCCAGCAAGGTGCCGGAGTACCTGGACGACGACCTGCTGGGCACGGACGCCACCCACGCCACCGACAACTTCAACCCGGGCCACCCCCTCTACGCCAAGATCGGCGAACTGGCCGCCCTCACCAAGGAGCACCCGGCACTGCGGAACGGGGCGCACCAGCACCGATACGCCTCCGACGGACCCGGCATCTATGCCTTCTCCCGCACGGATGCCCGGGACCAGCGCGAATACGTGGTGGCCCTGAACAACAGCGGCCAGCCCCAGACGGCGGAGGTCCCCACCTACATCGCCAAGCGCAGCTACACGCGCATTTACGGCGAGGGCGCCGACGAGGCCAAAACCTCGGACGATGCCACACTGACCGTCACCGTCCCGCCGCTCTCCGCCGTCGTCTACGAATCCTCGGGCCGGATCCCGCACTCCAAGGAGGCTCCCGCCGTCGCCCTCCAGCAGCCGGCCGCAGCGCCGGCTGACAACGGACGCATCAACGTAACGGCCGACGTCGGCGGTGCTTCGTTCTACGAGGTCACCTTTGAGGCGAAGACGGCCGGCGGCCAGTGGCAGCCCATTGGCACGGACGACACCGCGCCGTACCAGGTGTTCCACGACGTGGCGGCGCTGGACGCCGGCACGCCGCTGGAGTACCGCGCCACCGTCCTGGACAATGGCGGGCATGCCGCCACCAGCCAAAGCCGTTCAGCGAGCGTTCCCACGCCCGTTCTGACCCTGCAAAAGCCCGCCGAGGGCAGCAGCGTGGAAGGCAAGGTTGAGCTGAGCGCCACCGCTGATCCGGAGAAGGCGAGCCATGTGGTGTCCTTCGAACGCAGTGTTGGCGGCGGGGGCTGGACCGCGGTGGGCACAGACTCGTCGTCGCCCGTCTACTCCGCAACCGACGACGTCTCGGCCCTGGACGATGGCACCAAAATCCAGTACCGCGCAACGATGGCCGGCCCGGGTTTCAACGTCGCCAGCGACACCAGGACCGTCACGGTTGGCCAGGCCCCGCAGCCCGACTCCGTCACGGTGGCCGGCTCCCTGAACCAGGCAATGGGCTGCAGCGCAGACTGGGATCCTGCCTGCAGCCAGGCACGGATGACCCTAGATCCGGCTGACCGCATCTGGCGGCTGACCGTGGACCTCCCGGCCGGCAAGTACGAATACAAGGCGGCACTCAACGGCGGCTGGGACGAAAACTACGGCGCCGACGGCCAGCTGAACGGGCAGAACATCGTGCTGGACCACCCCGGCGGCAGGGTGACCTTCCGCTACGACAACAGCACGCACCTGCTGAGCGCCGTCTATGCCTCACAGCAGCCGGCCGCCGTGGCGGCTGCCGGGAGCATGGACAGCGAGCTGGGCTGCGCCTCGGACTGGGAGCCGGCCTGCAGCCAGGCGCAGCTGGTGCTGGACCCGGCCGACCTCCTGTGGAAGCTCTCTGTTCCGGACCTGCCGGCGGGAAGCTACGAGTTCAAGGCGGCCCTCAATAAATCGTGGGACGTCAGTTACGGGGCCGGTGGGGCAACGCCGGGGGCCAACATCGTGTTTGAGCACGACGGCGGCCCGGTCACCTTCCGTTACGACCACTTCACCCACGTGATCACGGCGGGCTAGGTTCACCCTCCGATACAAGGCAAGCAATAAGCAACAGGCCCCGCCGCTTACCAAAGCGGCGGGGGCTGGTTGCGTCCATTTCCCGCTTAGGAGCCGTGCAGGGCTCCCTCCACCGCCGCAAGCAGCGAGTTGAACCGCTTGTTCGCGGGA
Organism: Arthrobacter sp. SLBN-112; assembly: GCF_006715225.1. Lineage (NCBI taxonomy): Bacteria > Bacillati > Actinomycetota > Actinomycetes > Micrococcales > Micrococcaceae > Arthrobacter > Arthrobacter sp. SLBN-112. Next base: position 1,488,979 of record NZ_VFMU01000001.1, on the reverse strand, counting down.
AGGTCATCGAGGTAGACGGGCTTGCCGTCCGGGCCGCCCAACGGCACCTGCCAGTTAGGGTAGAGGGCCTCCGTGGTTCCGGGCTGGTTCTGGACCCGCCGCTCCCCCACCGCATCCACCAGGGCCACGCCGAGCAGTACCGACGGCGCCTGGGCCAGCAGGAGGTGCAGCGCCTCGATGGTGTGCTCCTCCGATGCCTGCCCCTGCGCACCGCCGGCAGCGCCTTCGGAGAGGTACCCGCGTTCGCGCAACAGGGCGAACATCTTCTCCAGGGACGCGTTGTGCTCCGTGCGCTCCTCCTGCTCGGACCGCTCCAGCAGCCCCAGCCGGCTCCGCAGGCCCACGTGGTCCCCGGCAAGGTAACCGGCGGTGGGCGGAAGGTCGTGGGTGTTGACGCTGGCGAGCGCCTGCGTGCGGTACTTTTCCGGCGCAAGGGGCGAATCGCCGTCGTACTCAAACCAAAGGATGGACGTGCCAAGGATCCCGCGGGCCGCGAGGTAGTCACGCACCCATGGCTCGAAGGTGCCCAGGTCCTCCCCGATCACCACGGCGCCGGCACGCTGCGCCTCAAGGGCGAGGATGCCGATCAATGCCTCGTGGTCGTAGCGGACGTACGCGCCGTCCCCGGGAGCATTCCCCATGGGAATCCACCACAGCCGGAACAGGCCCAGGATGTGGTCCACGCGGATGCCGCCGGCATGCCGGAGAACGTTGGCCAGCATGTTGCGGAACGGTTCGTATCCCGCCTCTGCCAGCCGGGCGGGGTGCCACGGCGGCTGTCCCCAGTCCTGGCCCTGCTGGTTGTACATGTCCGGCGGGGCCCCCACGCTGGTGTTCGGGGTCAGCACGCCGCGCAGTGTCCAGGCGTCCGCGCTGCTGTGATCCACGCCCACCGCGAGGTCGTGCACCACGCCCAGCCGCATCCCGGAACGCAGCGCTGCCTTCTGGGCGTTTTCCAGCTGTTCGTCGCAGATCCACTGCAGCCAGCGGTGGAACCCGATCCGGTCCGCCAGCTTGGTCCGCAGGGCTTCCGCTTCCGGGGTTCCGATGGCGCAGGCTGGGTCTTTCCAGAGCGGATCGTCCGGCGCCAGGTCCTCCCGGATGGCCGACCACAGCGCGAAATCCTCCAGGCCGCCGCCGGAAATGCGGCAGAACTCGTCGAAGGCGGCCTGCCGGGCGGGTGAACGGCGCGTGTGGTAGAGCATTTCCAGCGCCTGCAGCTTCGCCGCGTACACGGCATCACGGTCCAGCCGGGCACCCTCCCGGTTCAGCCCTGCCACCTCCTCGTGCAGCTTTTCCAGGGCCGCACGTTTCCGCGGCCGGAGGTAGGCCAGCTCGGGGATGGCCTCGATCCGGATGTAGAGCGGGTTGAAGAACCGGCGGGTGGACGGCGAGTAGGGCGAGGGCTGGACCGGCGGAACGGGCTCAGCCGCGTGCAGCGGGTTCACCAGTACGTAGTCGGCGCCCCGTGCGCCGCTGATGGCGGCCAGGTCGGCCAGGTCCGCAAAGTCGCCGATGCCCCACGACCGCTTTGAGCGGACCGAATACAGCTGCGTGGCCAGCCCCCAGCCGCGGCGTTCCTCCAGGGGCTTTGCCGTGGCCAGCCGTGCCGGCGTCACCACCAGGGTGGCGGTGGCGGTGGCACCTTCCGACTCCGCGTGCAAAGTGTGCCACCCCAGAGGCAAGTCCTGGGGAAGGGAGAACGTGGCACGTCCCCTGGACACGCCGTCGACCTCCTTGGGCTCCATCCAGACATCCTGCTGGACGGCCTCCCGTTCCCCGGTTCCCCCTTCCAGGCTGACGGTAAGGCGCGCAGTAGCGCCGTCCCGGACATGGACGGGCACCTGGGCGGGCTCGCCCTGTTTGATGACGACGGCGGGCGGCAGCATCCGCCGCCACGGCGCCAGCTCCGCTTCCGCCAGGGCAGCCTCGATGTGCCGGTTGGTGTGTGCCTCAACGCCAAGGGCGGCAAGCACCTTGACCAGCGTCTCCTGGGCAACGGAGTGCGGAAGCCCGTCCCAGCCCTGGAAGGACGTGCCCACGCCATGGGCATCCGCCAGTTGCTGCAGCAGGTGCGGATCGACCGGCCCAGGGGCAGCGGCGGGAGGGCCTGCCGTGGTGGTTGGCCGTTCTGCATGCTGTTGGTCTGAAGCCGTCATGGGCGTCCGCCTCGTCTGTGATGGTCCCGGAACTTTACAGTGCTGCTGTTGTACCGGGCGCCGACACCCCCGTGCACAACCGTTGGTTCAGATTATTGCAGGGCGGCGCGGAGGCGAAACCGGCACTGCACGCGGGCGGGTCTTGACGGGTCCCGGGCACGGCCTACGGATCGAAGTGCGTGCTCACTGCCCCGGCACTGACCCGGCCCAGGATCCCGGCGGCAACGTCCCGCAGCTTCTGGTTCCGGTGGCTGGACGCCTTGGTGAGCAGGGCCATGGCTTCCTCCTGGCTGCACCGGTTCTGCCCCATGATCACGCCGCAGGCAAGGTCGATGGTGGTACGGCTCGCCATGGCGGCCTTCAGGTCGTCTGCCAGGCTCTGGGTATCGGCAATCCGCAGCGCCAGTCGCAGTGCACGGGATGCGAGATCGGCAAACCCTTCAGCCCGGTGGACGATGTCGGGAGCAAAGACGTCCGGCTCCGTGGCGAAGAAGTTCAATGCCGCGGACTGGTGTTGATCCAGGGCAAGGGGGACGCCAAGGACGCTGCCGCAGCCATTCTCGGCCAGGACTTTCTGGTAGTTGGGCCAGCGGTTATCAGTCTCCACATTCGAGAGGACCATGGGCCGCATGACCTCCAGCGCCGCGAGGCACGGGCCCTCCCCCAGGGCCTGCTCCAGCTTGTCCAGGATGACGGCGCGTTCACTGCTGCCGGCAATGGTGACGCTGCGTTTGCGGCGCCGGAGGGTCACTCCGCACTCGATGGGCGCGCCTGCGTCACCGCTGAGTGTGGAAGCGGCAACAGCGGACAGCTCCGTCAGGAAGTCAGCCACGTTGCTGCTGCCGATGATGAGGTCGTGCAGTTGGACGAACTGGTCGTCACTCTTGATGGTGCCCATCCCCCAATATAGGCATGATGCCCGGCCGTTTGCGCGCCACAAAACGTCATTCCCGCGGGCCCCGGTTACTCCGTGCGACGAAAAGAGAAGGACTAAGGCGGAAATCTGCGGCGGTCCGTCCAGGCTGTGTAGCCTCATGACGATCCAAGGCACGGCAACTGAATGGAGGAAACCGCAGATGAGCCTGAGCGAACTGCGGGTGTTCGGACGGTCGGGAACCCCCATCAGTCCCCTCACCCTTGGCACCATGAATTTCGGCGAGGGGACCGGGAGCTCCCAGGGCGCCCCCACCGGCGCGGATGAAAGCATCCGCATCATCCACGCGGCCCTGGACGCCGGCATCACGGCAATTGACACTGCTGACGTCTACTCGCAGGGCGAGTCCGAGCAGGTGGTGGGCAGGGCGCTCCGCGGCCGGCGGGACGACGTCTTCCTGGCCACCAAGTTCCACGGCCAGATGAGCCCCAATCCGGCGCACTCCGGGAATTCCCGGCGCTGGATCATGCAGGCCGTCGAGGGCAGCCTGCGGCGGCTGCAGACAGACCGTATCGACCTGTACCAGGCGCACCGGCCGGACTACAACACTGACGTGCTGGAGACCATCACCACCCTCAACGACCTGATCCGCCAGGGCAAGATCCTGTACTACGGCACCTCCGTGTTCACCCCGGCCCAGCTTGTGGAAGCGCAATGGCTGGCCACCACAAACCACCTGATCCCGCCGCTGGGCAACCAGGTTCCGTACTCCATGCTGGTCCGCGGCAATGAACGGGACGTCCTGCCCATCGCCCAGCAGTACGGCCTGGGGGTGCTTGCCTACGGCCCGCTGGCCGGCGGCTGGCTGTCCGGCAGCTTTGTCCTCGAATCAGGCAAGCCGCCCACCCGGGTCCACACACTGCCCGGCCGCTACGACATCTCGGGGCCCTCGAGTGAACGGAAGCTGCTTGCCGCGGACTCACTGGCCCGGCTGGCGGACAAGCTGGAGCTGTCCCTGGTGGACCTGGCCGTGGGATTCGCCCTGACCCATCCCGCCATCAGCAGCGTGATCATCGGCCCGCGCAACAGCGAGCACCTCCAGGCGTACCTGCGTGCGGCGGACGTCCAGCTGGGCGAGACGGTACTGGACGCCATCGACGAGCTGGTGCCGCCGGGAACCAACTTCGTGGAGCGGGACGCGGGCGCCATTGTCCCGTCCATCGAGTTCGCGGAATTGCGGCGGCGGTAAGCGGCTCCGAGCCCCGGGCCTGAGGCACGCCCGCTCCCAAAGGCCGCAGTTGACTCCCTGCGTTCTTCATCCCGGGCGTGCACGGCCCACGAAGGGTTCACGCAGTCGTCAGACGCCTGGAACAATCCGTTGACTTGTCTTGTGGACATCCTTTAGCGTTCCTGTCACTGACAACGTTGTCAATATGACAAGACGCGCGATGAAGGGCGACCCACACATGAAACCCACTGCACTAAGAATGAAACAGGGAAGCGCAATGCTGACCCTGGCCGGGTTCTCGCTGGCGGCGGCACTCGCAGGAGCCGGGCCCGTCCAGGCCACGGCGTCCGGCTTGGACGCACAGCCGGGCGGCGAGCCTTACCGGCCGGCAATCCACTTCACCCCGTACCAGAACTGGATGAACGATCCCAACGGGATGGTGTTCCACAAAGGGGTCTACCACCTCTATTACCAGCACAATCCTTCCGGCAACACCTGGGGCAACATGTCCTGGGGCCACGCCACCTCCACCGACCTCACGCACTGGAAAGAGCAGCCGCTGGCCATTGCCACTGATGACCAGCAGGACATTTTCTCCGGCAGCGTGGTGGTGGACAAGAACAACACCTCGGGCTTTGGAACTCCGGAGAACCCTCCGCTGGTGGCCGTATTTACCAGCGCCTACAAGGACGCTTCCCCGTATCGGGGGCTTCAGGCACAGTCCCTCGCATACAGCCTGGACGACGGCCAGACGTGGACCAAGTACAGCGCCAACCCAGTCCTGAACCGCAACTCCGCCAACTTCCGCGACCCCAAGGTCTTCTGGTTCGAGACTCCCGGCGGCGGAGGGTATTGGGTGATGGCCGCCGTCGAAGCCACCGACCACAAGGTCCTGCTCTACAAATCCACCAACCTCAAGGACTGGGGACTGCTCAGCGAGTTCGGCCCTGCCAACGCCACCGGAGGCCTGTGGGAATGCCCGGACCTGTTTCCGCTTGCGGTGGATGGGGATCCGGCCAACATCAAGTGGGTCATGGTGGTGAACGTCAACCCCGGCGGCGTGGCCGGAGGGTCTGCGGGCCAGTACTTCGTAGGCAACTTCGACGGCACCACCTTCACCTCGGAATCCACCAAGGCCAGCGATGCCCTGCCCCCAGGGACCCCCGTGGCCGGCTTCAACGACGGCACCTACAACGGCTGGACCGTCAGCAATGAGCCAGGCAACTGGAAGAACGGGCCATTCGGCGGTGTTCCCGCCCCCGGCACACTGCCGGGCCAAAATACTGTGACCGGATTCGCCGGCACCGGCCTGGCCAACTCGTTCAACGACGGCGACTGGCCGGTGGGGTCCCTGGCCTCGCCGGAGTTCACGCTCACCAGTGACTATCTCAACTTCCTGGTGGGCGGAGGCCAGCACCCGCGAATCTCGGACAAGCTGGACAACACTCCCCCACCCGGTGACCTGCTGTTCGACGGCTTTGAAGTTCCGGACGGAACCACACTGGCCGACGCCGGCTGGACCGGCACCGGGGACCTCGCACCGGTGTTCCAGCCCGCCACGGCCGGGGGCGACTTCTACATTGGAGCCAAACGGATCAATACGTTCGAAACCGGCGGCGCACCTGGCGACGACCGGCAGGGAACCCTGACCTCGCCGTCGTTCACCCTCAACCGCAACTTCATCAGCCTGCTGGTGGGCGGGGGCTCCCGTACCGCCGGGTCCGGACAGACCCTCGAGGCCCAACTCGTGGTCGACGGCCAGGTGGTCCGTTCACTCGCCGGAGATGACAGCGGACAGCTCAACTGGAAGGGATGGGACGTCTCCGAATTTGCCGGCCGGACGGCGCAGCTGCGGATCGTGGACCAGGCCACCGGGGGCTGGGGCCACCTGACGCTTGACCACGTGATGCTGACGGACCAGGCTGCCGTCCCGCGCTCGGACGAAACCACCGTGAATTTGGTGGTGGACGGCCATGTGGTCCGGACCGCCACCGGCGCCAACAGCGAGGTGCTGGACTGGGCGTCCTGGAACGTCGCCGAGTTCAAAGGCCGGGCGGCAAGCATACGGATCGTGGACAACAACCGCTTCGGCTGGGGGCATATCCTTGCCGACGAATTCATTGCATCCGCCAAACCGGCTACCCCTCGCCTGCAGACATACGACTGGCTGGACTACGGCCGGGACTATTACGCCGCCGTATCCTTTGCCAACATGCCACAGGACAAGCGGATCATGCTGGGCTGGATGAACAACTGGGACTATGCCAACAGCATTCCCACCTCTCCATGGCGCAGTGCCATGTCCCTGCCGCGCGAGGTGGGGCTGACCGAAACGGCTGACGGCCCGCGACTGGTGCAGAAGCCTGTCAAACAGGTGGACGATCTGGCCGGGAAGCCCGCCTACCAGGAAAAGACCGCCCGCAGCATTGCCCCCGGCACCACCGCCCTGCCCCAGGCGGCAGCCGGCCAGGTTCAGCGGATTGACCTGACCTTCTCGCCCGGAACGGCGTCCAGGGCCGGCATCTCCGTCCTTGGGCACGGCACCACCTCCACCGTGATCGGCTACGACGCCACAACCGGCGAAGTGTACGTTGACCGCAGCAACTCCGGGAACACCGCCTTCCATCCGCTGTTCACCTCGGTTGATGCCGCCCCCGTGCTGCCCGATGCCAACGGCAACATCACGCTGCGCATCTACGTGGACCGGTCCTCGGTGGAGGTCTTCGCCCAGAATGGACGCCGCACCATCACGGACCAGGTGTTCCCGGCAGACGGTGCCGGAGACGTGGCGGTTTTTGCCGACGGCGGCACCGCCATCCTCAAGTCCGTCACCGTCACCCCGTTGGACCAGGCCATGTTCACCACGCTGTCCAGGCCGGTGAAGGGCCACAAGTAGGAAGCCGGTTGAGGCGGCGGGGAAGGGAGCAGCCCCCCGCCGCCGCACAGGGCTTTCCGGCCGTCGTTACCGCCCACACCGGACACCCTTGACTAACTGAGACAACACTCCTACGGTCAATACCGACACCCGCGTCTCATGGAATCCAGGGGCATGCAATGCCAATGTCCGAAGAGGAGCGGAGGCTGCTCAAGGAGCTTGAACTGGGGCTTATCGCCGATGATCCCCACCTGGCCATGGAGCTGCTCTCCGGTTACCCGGCCCGCCGCTTTCCGGCAGGCCTTTTCTCTGGCTTAGCCGTTTGCCTGATTGCGCTGGTGCTCATCATCGCGGGAATCGGCAGCCAGGCACCTGCCGCCGTCGTCCTGGGTATCCTGCTGCTGGGGCTGGGCGCCTGCCTGCTCCTGAACCGGCCCTTCCTGGACAGGCTGCGGCGCCGGGAACAGCCCACGGGCTGACGGGCGTGCCGTCCTGGCCGGGCCACGGCCGCGGGTTCTGCCGGTGCCTGGCGTCAGAATGAAAAGGCTCACCAGGACGACGGCGGCGCCAAGCCAGCCAAGTGCCGGGAGGCGCTCCCCCACCACCAGCACCGCGAGGACCGCGGCCACTACCGTTTCCAGCAGGGAAATGCTGGTGGCCGCGCTCGCCCGGATCCGGGCCAGTCCCCAGCCGAACAGGACGTACCCGATGAACATCGGGACGACGGCCATGTAGGCGCCCACGGAGAAGTTGGTCCATGACTGGAGCAGCGGTCCTCCCGTTGCGGCAAGCACCGGCATCAGCAACAGCCCTCCGAACCCGAAAACCGTTCCCATGGCTGCCCTCGACGAAATACCGGTGGCAATCAGGCGGTGCGAGGCCCAGGAATAGAGCGCGTACGTGCCGCCGGCCACCAGTCCCAGGAGGATGCCGGCGGTGGTGGCCCACGAACCGGCAGGTTCGGAGGCTGCCGGGTTATGGCCTGCAGGGCTGTGGCCGGCAAAGGACAGAAGCCCGGCGCCGGCAACTCCCAGCACTGCCCCGACGATCCACCGGCGGGTGAGGGGCTTCCGGTCCGCAAACCTCTCGATCAATGCCGCCACGATCGGGGCTGAACCGATGGAGACCACCGTTCCCACCGCTACTCCCGAAAGATGCATGGAGCTGTAGAAGGCAAGGGGGTAAACGGCAACGGCTGCCGCCGCCACGGTAACCAGCCGCCCCCGTTCCAGCAGGCCCGGGCCCTGGGACGCAATGTGCCGGGCGGCATAGACTGCCTGCAGGAGTCCGCCCACACCCATGGCGGCGGCTCCGATGGCAAGCGGGCTCACCGCCGGAGCAAAAGTGGCCGCGGTCCCCGTGGTCCCCCAGAGGATTGACGCCGCAGCCACGAACAATGCGCCCCACAGCGGCGCGTTTGCTTGGCTTCGCTGCGTTGTCACAGGCCTGCCAGCATCCTGGCAGCGATGGCGCGGGCGTCCTTGAGCCTCGCGTCCTGGCCTTCGAGCCCTGCCCTGGCCATGGCACCCTCCAGCAGGAAGGACAGGTGCCGGGCAAGTTCCGCTGCCCGTTCCTGCTCGTCCGGCAGCAGCTCAACCAGATGTTGTGCCAGCAGGCCTTCCACCTCTTCCTTGTGCTGCCGGACGGCAAGTCTCCCGGGGTGGCCCGCGGGAAGTTCCGCTGCCGCATTGAGGAGTCCGCAGCCGCGGAAACCATGGACGTAGGCGAAGTTGGCATGGTCCAGGTAGGCATCGAAGACGGCCAATACGCCGTCGCCGGCGCTCGCCGCGGTTTCCATCCTCTTCGAGTAGAGGGCCAGCCATTCACCATGGCGTACTTCCAGGTAGGCCGTCACCAGCTCGGCCTTCGAAGCGAAGTTGTTGTACAGGCTCTTCTTCGCCACTCCTGCTTCCGACGTGATGGTGTCGATGCCGGTGGCGGTCACGCCCTGGGCGTAAAAGAGGCGGGCCGCGGAATCAAGCAGCAGCTGGCGCGCCGGGCGCCGGGGTGGGACGGAAACGCTTGGAGTGGCCACAATGAACCCCGTTTCTTGTAGGTAGACCAGTCTACCTACAAGAAACACGGTCCTGCGCCAACCTTCCGGCCGCGGCCCTTGGCGCACCGGCTCCTTGGCGCACCGGCTCCTTAGTGCGCTGGCTCCTTAGTGCGCTGGCTCCTTAGTGCGCTGGCTCCTTAGTGCACTGGCTGCAGCCAGGTCAGGACGGAACCATCCTCTTCGATATGCTGCGCCAGCTCGCCGTTGAACCGTGCACCGTAGTCGGCCGTGATGTGCTCCTGGAATGCAGCGTCGTCCCCGTAAACCTCGAAAACGAAATACTCGCGCGGGTTGCTTTCACGGGTGTAAGGCAGGAAGAGCTGATTGCCGGGCTCGCGGCGGACATGCTCGGTGAGCTCGCGCATCATCTCGGCAACGCGGTCTTCGCTGCCGGGCTTGACGGTGAATTCGGCGTAGAGCGTCTTGGTCATGGTTGTCCCCTTGGTTGGTAGGTGGTGGGTGGGCAAAACTGCGGGACTTACTCCGGGGGCCGGATCTCCCCGGATCCCCGCTCAATAAGTTCGGACGGAACGACGTAAGTCCCGGGCGGCCGGTTGTCACCGTCGATCCTGGCCAGGAGCCTTTCAGCGGCAAGCTTTCCAATCCGGTCCGGATGCTGGGCAATCACCGTGACGCCGGGGTCCATCATGTCCGCCAGCGTGAAGTCGTCGAACCCCACCAGTGCCACCTGGCGGCTGAGCCCCAACTCCTTCAAGGCGCGCATCACCCCGAAGGTGACGAGGTTCTGGCTGGAGAAGATGGCGGTGGGCGGGTTTTCGCCGCGGAGCAGTTCAAGGGCCGCCCGCCGGGCTGATTCCTCGTCGTGAAGGCCCTCCCGGACGGGAATGGTGGTGGTCGAAATCCCCGCGCGCCCGAGCTCCTCGATGAAGCCGCGGCGGCGTTCGCGCGCCGTCTGGATGTCCGTCCGGTCGCCAAGGTAGGCCAGCCTGGTGTGGCCATGTGCCAGCAGGTGCGCGGCAGCAGTTGAGGCGCCGACGGCGTTGTCCGTCACCACAGCATCCGCGTCGATCCCCACAGGCTCCCGGTCGATGAACACCATGGGCAGGTCGCGGGAATGCTCCGGGATGGCATAGGCCTGGCTCCTGGCAATGGGGGTCAGCACCAGGCCGTCCACCCGCCGCCCCAGGAAGGCCGCCACCAGCGCCTTCTCACGGTCCGGGTCGTCGTCCAGGCTGGCCGCGAACACGGCAATGCCGCGGGCCGTCATGGCATCCTCCAGGGCACGGTGGATCTCGCTGCTGAAGGGGTTTGCAACACTTGGCAGCAACAGCCCAATGGAGAGTGTCTGCCGCCCCGCACGGCGAAGGCTGCCTGCAGCCATGTCCAACTGGTAGTTCAACTGCTGGGAGGCGCCGAGGACCCGCTGCCTGGTTGCCTCCGAAACTCCCGGCTCATCGTTCATCACCCGGGACACCGTCTTGATGCCCACTCCTGCCAGTGCCGCAACGTGGCGCATGGTGGGCCGGCCCTTGCCCGGGTCCGCCAGGTAACGATTAGACATCGTTGTCACAAGATCGTCCTTCATCATCGAATTTCTATTGACTCTACCCTGTGACGCTGATTACATGATGCCTGACATCGTTGTCATCGACCAGCACGGCTTGAGAAAAAGTGCTTGAGAAACAGGAGATTCAAAGATGAGTTCCATTCGCTCCCGCTCCACCGCCCGCCGCCTGATGGCCGCAGGCGCAGTCCTGACACTTGGCACCCTGAGCCTGACCGGCTGTGGCGGAAGCTCCAGCGCCGGTTCCAGCACCGGCGGTGCCGGCGACGGAAAGGTGGGCGTCTCCCTGATTGTCAAAACCACCACCAACCCGTTCTTCGTCTCCATGCAGGACGGCGCCAAGAAGGCAGCCGAGGCTGACGGGGTGGACCTGAAGCTCGCAGCCGGCAAGGCAGACGGTGATGAAGACACGCAGATCCAGGCGATTGAGAACGCCATCTCCAAGGGAGACAAGGGCATCCTGATCACCCCCAACGGCCCCTCAGTGGTGGACGCGCTGAAGAAAGCGAAGGACGCCGGCCTGTTCGTCATCGCACTGGATACTCCGCCGGACCCGGCAGACGCTGCGGACATCACCTTCGCCACGGACAACTTTGCCGCCGGCCAGCTCATCGGTAAGTGGACGGCTTCACAGCTCGGCGGCAAAAAGGCCACGATCGCCCTGCTGGATCTCTTTGACGACAAGATTGTATCCGTTGACTACAACCGCGACCAGGGTTTCCTGGCCGGGCTCGGCATCGATACGGCGGACAAGAAGAAGAACGGCGACGAGGCCAAAACCGGCAAGTACACCGGAGGCAAGAGCGGCGACTACGAGATCGTTGGCAGCCAGGCCTCCGGCGGCAACGAGGACGGCGGCCGCACGGGCATGGAAACCCTGCTGTCCAAGAACCCCAACATCAACGTCGTGTACACCATCAACGAGCCAGCCGCAGCCGGGGCCTACGAGGCCCTGAAGTCCGCAGGCAAGGAGAAGGACGTCCTGATTGTCTCGGTCGACGGCGGCTGCAGCGGCGTGGACAACGTCAAGTCCGGCGTCATCGGTGCCACTGCCCAGCAGTACCCGGTGAAGATGGCCGAGATGGGCGTGAAAGCCATTGTGGAGCTGGCCAAGACCGGCAAGAAGCCGGCCAACTCCGAAGGCCTGGACTTCTTCAACACAGGCGTGGAACTCGTGACAGACAAGCCGGCTGACGGCGTCAAGAGCATCACCACCACCGACGCCGGCAATATCTGCTGGGGCAAGTAAGCAGGCCGGCAACCCATGTCAGGAGTACCAGTGACCCAGCAACAGACTGCAGGACCGCCCGCGGCCGGGCAGGCCGACCTCGCCGGCGAATTCCTCGACCGGCAGACCCCGCTCAGCCGCATCCGGAACATCCTGCACCGCTACCCGGCCCTCAGCCCGGCAATCGTCCTGATTGTCGCCGTCGTGGTGTTCGGCCTCCTCAATGACCGCTTCCTGCGCTTCGAAAACCTGTCGCTGATCACCCAGCAGGTGTCCGTGGTGGGAACCCTGGCGATAGCCCAGACCCTCATTATCCTCACCGCCGGCATCGACCTTTCCGTCGGCGCAGTAATGATCCTCGCGTCCATGGTGGTGGCGCAACTGTCCGTAGGCAGTGGCGTCCCCGGACCGCTGGCCCTCCTCCTGGGCCTGGTGGTGGGCCTCGCCGCCGGCGCGCTGAACGGGTTCCTGGTCACCCGGTTCCGGCTGCCGCCGTTCATCGTGACACTGGGAACCCTCAACATCTTCATCGCCCTGACCCTGCTGTACTCGGGCGGTTCCACGGTGCGCGGCTCCAGCATGCCCGGCCTGCTCACCTGGACCGGGAGCACCTTCCCCGTAGGCCCGGTCCGGATCTCCACCGGCGTGGTGATGATGCTCCTGCTCTACGTCGCCGTCGCGTTCATCCTGGGCAAGACCGCCTGGGGCCGCCACGTGTACGCGGTTGGTGACGACAAGGAAGCTGCCCGCCTGGCCGGCATCCCCGTCAACCGGGTCCTCATGAGCGTCTACCTCGCCGCCGGCGCGGTGCTGGCCATCGGCGCCTGGATCCAGATCGGCCGCACCAACGCTGCCAGCCCCAACGCCGGGGTGGACTTGAACCTCGACTCGATCACCGCCGTCGTAATTGGCGGCACCAGCCTCTTCGGCGGCCGCGGCTCCATCTGGGGTTCGCTGCTGGGCGCACTGATCGTGGGCGTCTTCCGCAACGGACTCTCCCTGGCCGGCCTGGACGTGCTCTATCAGACCCTCGCCGTGGGCGTCCTTATCATCCTCGCTGTGTCCATCGACCAGTGGATCCGAAAGGTGAAGTCATGACCGCCACGTCCGTGGAGCCGGCCGGCACAAACGTCCGCCAACCCATCCTGCAGGCACGAAACCTCGTCAAGACCTTCGGCAAGGTGGTGGGCCTGGACGGCGTCAGCCTGGACCTCTACCCCGGCGAGGTCCTTGCCGTGATCGGCGACAACGGCGCCGGCAAATCCACCCTGATCAAATGCCTTACCGGCGCCGAGATCCCGGATTCGGGTGAACTTTTGGTCTCCGGCGAACAGGTCCACTTCAAGCGGCCGCAGGACGCCCGGGCCCACGGCATTGAAACGGTGTACCAGAACCTCGCCGTATCTCCGGCCCTGGACGTTGCCTCCAACCTGTTCCTGGGACGCGAGGAACGGGTGGCCGGCCCGTTAGGCAGCATCTTCCGGGTGTTGGACACCAAGGGCATGCGGCGCAAGGCCAAGGAAGAGCTGACCCGGCTGGGCATCTCCACCCTCCAGGACGTCACGGTGCCCGTAGAGAACCTCTCCGGGGGCCAGCGCCAAGCCGTGGCGGTGGCCCGCGCAGCGGCTTTCGGTTCCAAAGTGGTGGTCCTGGATGAGCCGACGGCGGCCCTTGGCGTGCGGGAATCGAACCAGGTCCTGCAGCTGGTCCGGGACCTGCGCGACCGGGGGCTGCCCGTCATCCTGATCAGCCACAACATGCCGCATGTGTTCGACGTCGCGGACCGGATCCATATCCAGCGGCTGGGCAAGTGCGCGGCCACCATCACCCCGCAGTCCCACTCCATGACGGACGCCGTGGCCATCATGACCGGCGCGGCAACCGCCTGACCGGACATCCCACCCACCCCCAACACACCGTCCGCGGGCCTGCCACTCCTCGAGTGGAAGGGTCCGCGGACGGTTCCATGAAAGGCACCCCATGCGCCCGCAACCCTTCCGCCACCCATCCGGCACCGCCATCCCCGGGGCGCGGCCCGACGTCGTTGTTATCGGCGAGGCCCTGGTGGACATCGTCTCCACCCAGAACGGCACCGCCGAACATCCAGGTGGCTCTCCAGCCAATGTCGCCTACGGCCTGGGCCGCCTGGGCGTGCCCACGGCGCTGCTCACCTCACTGGGTGAGGACCAGCGCGGACACGCAATCGAGGAGCACCTGGCGCGTGCCGGCGTGGAACTCCTGCCCGGTTCATGGTCAGCCGGCCGGACCGCATCGGCTACCGCCACCATCGCCGCAGACGGGTCCGCGACGTATGACTTCGACATCGCGTGGGAACCGGCCCTGGTGGCGCCGGCGTTCCTGCCGCGGATTCTGCACACGGGTTCCATCGCCACCTTCCTGGCGCCGGGGGCGACGGCGGTACGGGAACTTTTGGAGCAGTCGCACCGCGAGTGCATGGTCACCTACGATCCCAATATCCGCCCCGCCCTGCTGGGCAGCCACAGCGAAGCAGTGGCGCTGTTTGAGGACCTGGTCCCGCTGACAGATGTGGTGAAGCTCAGCGACGAGGATGCTGCCTGGCTGTACCCCGGCCGGAGCATCAAGGACACTGCCGGACGCATCCTCCGCTTGGGCACCCGGCTCGCGGTGGTCACGCGTGGCGCGGAAGGCTCACTGCTGGCCACCGGCCCGGAAACCCTGCACCTTCCGTCCGTGCCGTCGGTTGTGGCCGATACGATCGGCGCCGGCGACTCCTACATGGCCGCCCTGGTTTACGGACTGCTGACCAGGGGAACCGACGGCCTGGGCCGGGACGCCGTGGAGAACCTTGGCCTCCTCGCCTCCCGCGCTGCGGCCATCACCGTCCGAAGGCCCGGGGCCAACCCGCCCAGCCTCGCCGAACTCGAGGCAGGACTTCCGGAGGAGCTGGCAGAAGTGTCTTGACATGCCCGGGACCCTCGCTCTAAATTCAAGATACTTATTTTTAGAGCGAGGCTCCAATGCTCAACCCGATAGAAGTGCTCAACCACGTAAAAGTGCCCACTCGGCCGCAGTTCCCCTCCGGAACCATCTCCGCGGCCCAGCGGCTCCGGGGTGGGGCGGCGTGAGATGGACTGGCAAGGTTGGGGGCTCTTCGGCCTCCTGGCAACCGCCCTCCTGACGCTCATCATGATTGCGGCGCAGATGGCCGGCCTGACCCGGCTGGACCTGCCGCTGGTGCTGGGCACCCTGGTGACGCCTGATCCCGACCGGGCCCGTGTTGCCGGGTTCTTCATCCATCTCGCGGTGGGCCAGGTCTTCGCCCTCGGCTATGCCGCGTCCTTCGCCCTCCTGGGCAGGGCCACCTGGTGGATCGGCGCACTGCTGGGCCTGCTCCACGTGGGGGTGGCACTGACCGTCATCCTGCCGCTGCTGCCCGGCGTGCACCCGCGGATGGCATCTACCCGGGCCGGCCCCTCCAGCACTGCCGTGCTGGAACCGCCGGGCTTGCTTGGCCTGAACTACGGCATCCAGACCCTGGCCGTGGCCATCCTCGCCCACGTTGCGTACGGCGCGGTTCTTGGCCTCCTGCTGAGGGCACTGTGAAAACCGCGCCCGGACCGAAGCGGCCGGCCGCACGAACGGTGCACACCACGCCGGAGCTGCGCGCCGCCGTCGAACCCTTCCCTGCGGATTCCTGGCAACCCGCGCCGATCGCCGACTACGGCCTGCTTGGTGACACCCGGACCGCAGCCCTGGTCTCCTCCACGGGCTCAGTGGATTGGATGTGCGCCCCCGCGTTCGACGGCGAGCCCATCTTCGGCGCCCTGCTGGGCGGACGGGAGGCGGGGCAGTTCGTGGCCGGTCCCGCCGGAGCCGCGCACCTGGTAAGCCGGCGCTACCGCGGCAACACCGCAACGCTTGAAACAACATGGTCCTCCGGCGGTGGACTGCTGACGTTGACCGAGGCCATGGTTGCCGAGGTATCCGGGGCACTCCTGCCCACCACGCTCTTCGTCCGGCGGCTGAGCGCGCATGGCGGTCCGGCAGCCGCCGTCGTCCGCTTCACGCCGCGGCTCGGCGAAAACCACCGCCAACCGCGGGTCAGCAGGCGCGGCCAGGACCTGGTGTGTGAATGGGGCCCGCTCGCGGTATCGCTGGGCTTCAGCGAGGGATGCCCGCTGCCGGCCGGCGACCAGCAGACGGTGGTGGTGCACCCCGGGCGGCCGGTGACACTTGTCCTCGCCGTCGCCTACGGGGAACCGCTCATCCACGTGGATCCGGAAGCGGCCTGGGATCTGGTGTGCAGTGACGAGCAGCGGTGGGAGGACTGGGCTGCGGAGGTGGACGGCGGCATCCCCTTCCGTCCACAGGTGCTGCGGAGCCTGCTGACCCTGCGGCTGCTGACCTATTCGCCTTCAGGCGCACCGGTGGCGGCCCCCACCACATCACTGCCCGAGAATCCCGGCGGCATCCGGAACTGGGACTACCGGTTCGCGTGGCCCCGGGACGCCAGCATCGGCGTGGCGGCATTCCTGCACGCGGGGAAGACGAACGAAGCCCTGGGCTTCCTGGGGTGGCTGCTGCATGCCAGCCGGCTCCAGCGGCCCCGGCTCCCGGCCCTGCTCACGCTGTCCGGCGGACGGGTGCCGCGGGAGCGCGTCCTGGCCGGGTGGCCCGGATATGCAGGAAGCGTGCCGGTGCGGACGGGCAATGGCGCGGCCGGGCAGCACCAGCTCGACGGCTACGGCTGGGTGCTGGATGCAGCCTGGGTGCTTGTGGCGGGCGGGCACCGGCTGTATTCGGAGACGTGGCGGGCCATGCGTGGGTTCGCGGACATGGTGGCGGACACCTGGTCCGCGCCGGACGCCGGGATCTGGGAGATCCGGGCCGATGCAGCCCACCACGTCCACTCCAAACTCATGGCCTGGCTCGCGCTGGACCGGGCGTTGCGGATCGGCGCCACACATCGCCTGGGCAAGCGTCAGCGGCGGCGCTGGCAGTCCGCCCTGGACCAGCTGGGGACTGAGATCCGGGGCAAAGGAGTTGACCCGGACCGGAACTGCTACACGCGGACCTATGGATCCACGGACCTTGATGCCGCCCTGCTTGTCCTTCCGTTGATCGGGCTGGAGGACCCCACATCCGAGGTGGTCCGCGCAACTGTTGACGAAGTGTGGAAGGAACTGGGCGCCGGCGGGCCCCTGCTGTACCGGTACCCGCCGGGCCAGGACGGCCTGGAGGGCGGCGAGGGCGCCTTCCTGCCCTGTTCATTCTGGCTGGTGCAGGCACTGGCCATGACCGGCCGGACCAGCGAGGCACTGGAAACCTTCAGCGCGCTGCTGGACCTGGCGTCCCCGCTGGGCCTCTTCAGTGAAGAAGTGGACCCCGCCTCCGGCACCTTCCTGGGCAACTATCCGCAATGCCTGACCCACGCCGCAATGGTCCAGGCCGCACTGGCGCTGCGCGACAACCCTTCCGTATGAACGCCATCGGTCCGGAACCAACGGCCGCACCGCCCACGGCCGCCTATCGCCCACATCCAGCCCGGCGCGGGAATTTGTTGCCCGCGTCCGGCGTTGTCGATCTGTCCGGAACAATCTGGACATCAGCAGCTGGACAGGAGAACACACCACATGTCAGTTGACTACGACGCTCCGCGGGTGACACCCGAGGAAGAGCCGAACGTGGCACTGGAGGAGCTGAAGTCCGACAAGTCCGCCCGCCGGGAGGCTGCTCCCGACATGGACGAAACGGACCTGGCGGACAGCTTCGAGCTGCCCGGCGCGGACCTCTCCAACGAGGAACTCCTCATCCAGGTGGTCCCGGTACAGGCCGACGAATTCACCTGTATGTCCTGCTTCCTGGTCCACCACCGCAGCCAGTTGGCGCGGGAGAAGGATGGCAAGAAGTACTGCAAGGAATGCGAGGGCTAGCAGGGGGACGGCGGCCGGCCGCGTTTGGGTTTCAACCATTGGAATCAGCACTCGTGGCCGGAGCGATGGACAGCCATGATGTAGGTCACGCTCCGGCAAAGGCCGGCCGACTGGAAAGAAGGAAACCATGTCCCTCAGCGTTGAGGAAATGAACAAGCAGCTCCCGGCGGCCAACGTGCTGCCCGGAGAGGCGGTCCCGTACTACATGGCGTCGGGCGAGGGCGCACGCTACGAAATCAACGGCCAACTGGTGACGGTCATCGCCCGCGCCGCCGATACGGGCGGCATCTTCAGCGCGGCCTACATTTCCGGCGGCATGGGGGCCGAGTCCCCCTTCGTCAGCCACAGCATCGAGCACAAGACCCTCTACGTCTTCGACGGCATCCTGCACGTCTGGCTGCCCGGCGAGAGCAGGGTCCTCACTCCCGGCGACTCCGTGGTCATCCCGCCGAACACCCCGCACGCCTACCGGATGGCCAGCCACTACACCCGGTTCCTGAACTGGATGACGCCCGGCGGCGCCGAAAAGTACTACGAGCGCGTGGGCACGCCCATCGGTTCGCACGTCCCGCCGGTGCGCCCCGGACACCAGGCCAGCCTGCAGGAGCAGGCCGAGGTGGGCGCCGAGTTCGGCATCACCTTCCCGGACGTGGAGCGCGTGGCGCCGTCGTTCAAGCACGACGCCGGCCTTCCGCCTACCCAGAGCCCCTACTTCCTGAGTGCCGGGGAGGGTGAGCGGCTGGTCAGCTACCAGACAATGTTCACGTACCTGTCCCGCCCTGCGAACACGGACTCCAACTACTTTGCCGTGCACACCAAGGGAGCCAAGTCCCCCTACATTCCGCTGCATTTCCATTCGCAGCACACCGAAAACTTCCTTTGCACCGAGGGCCGCATGTGGCTGTACGCCAACGGCCGCGAGATGCTCCTGACCAAGGGCGACTTTGTCCACGCCCCCGCCGGGACCATCCACTCGTTCGCGTTCGACGCCCACAACACCCAGATGGTGGGCTTCCTGACCCCGTCTGTTTTCAACGGGTTCTTCGAGTATTTCAACCAGCCCACTGGGGACTACATGTACACCGAAGGCGGCGAACCCTACATGGATATGGAAGGCTTCGGCCGCGCCCAGGCCGAAATGGACCTGACAGTGGTGGGCCCGCCGCCGCAGCGCCGCGCAGCACTGGACATCCCGTAACACTCGAAACAAGCCAAAGGCCCGGACTTCCGAAAGGAAATCCGGGCCTTTGGGTTTTAGGGACATCCATTGCTGAGTACTTGTCGTTTTGAGCGTCGTATACGACAAGTACTCAGCAATCGATGGGGGTTAGGAGGTGGCTTGCTTGACCAGTTCGCGGCCGTAGTCGTTGCCGTTGGGGGTGCGGACCACGGTGTGCATGTGGAACGGGGCGGGTTGGTCGTTGCTGAGGAATACGCCGGTGTGGTGGTCCAGTTCCAGCACCACCACGGGGCTCTGCAGGCGGAAGTAGAAGGCTTCCTCCCCCTCCCAGCCGCCGATCCAGCTGAAGAACGATTCCCCGTAGTGCTCCCGGATTTCCCGACGGCGGGCGGCGCGGGGCCCGTCCGGCAGGTAAGCGATGAAGTCGTCCACCACCGCGTCCAGCAGCTCCCGGGCCTCCGCGGGCATCTCCGCCACGCGGATCCCCTCGTACGGGATCACCCGGTTGTCCTGGAAGCAGCCGCCCAGGTGCCGCTCATCGCCGGGGTGGAGGCGGCCTTCGGGCATTGCCGGGTCCACCATCGACTCATACACAACAGCCCCGGCGCGCAGCTCTGAAGGCAACGCACCCATCAACTGCCGGGCCAGCGCGATGCGCTCCTTGAACACCTTGACGCCACGGTGCGGCCCGGCGTCGATCACGTCCGGCTCCGCGCCCATGAACACGGGTGACATCACCAACTGCGTCCCCGCCACCAGGCAGTTCAGTGCCGCGTGGTGGCCAAAGAGCTGCCACCCCCAGGGCTCGGTCTCGGACGGCTCCCCGTACAGCGCGAAGTTGTTGCTGAATTCGTTCATCAACAGCGGCAGGTCCACCAGGTCGCCCAGGAATCCGTTGATGCGCATCAGGTTCCGCACCAGCTCAAAACCGGCCGGGCTCAGGGACGTCTCCACCACGCCCAGGACCGCGTCACGGACGGGCGGCTCCAGCTCGTCCAGGCGCAGCCCGGTGTCGTGCTGCATAAATTCGGGGTTGGCCCAGCTCTGCCATTCGGGTGCGTCCACGGCGTAGCTGAGCTTCTCTGCCTGGCCAGGAGTGACGGCATCGAGCAGCTTGCGGGCCGCGGCCACCATCTCAGTGGTGGGCGCTTCCTCCCCGGGCCGGGCCGGCGCCAGCGGGTACAGGCCCTCCCGGCGTACGCCGTCGCTGGTGATGCCGGTGAAGGCCTGCGGGTACAGCTTCTGCCAGCCTTCGATCATGGGCCCGGCAAACGGGTCGCTCTTGGCAGCTTCTGCGTACTCGCGGGCGTTCAGGCCCCGGATCTCCGCCACGCGCGGGTGGTCCGGGGCAAACAGGTAATCACGGAATGACGGCGTCGACACGGGGACTCCTGGTGTTCTCAAGGGAAGCTGATGGTTCGGGAAAGCGATCCTGGGCATGCCTGGCCCAGCCCGCGGCGGCAGCAAGGGCATCAGCCGCGGCAGCGGCGGAGCCGCCCCGCCAGGCCACGTGCTGGTCCGGACGGACCAGCACGGCGTTGGCGCCCCACAGCGCCGACAGCGCGGTTCCTTCAGCGGAGGGTCCGACGGCGGCAACGGTCACCGGGATGCCCTGCCGGGCAGCGGCCGCCAACACCGGCTCGAAGACTGTCGCCGCCGGCACCCCGCCAAGCGCGCCGGCGTCGGCCAGCAGCGTGAACCCGGTTCCCAACTGGCTGTACAGTGACGTGCCGTCCGGCAGCCACGCGTGCGGCAGCAGGGCACCGGGGCCCGCGGACGGGACGTAGCGGATGGGGTCCTCCGCTGGGAGGGAGGAACCGTCCGGCACCACCACGGGCGAGCCGGCGTAGGCGTAGCCGAGCACCAGGCCCAGCGAATCAAACTCGCTTTGCTTGACGGCGAGGGCGTCGTGGGCGGCCCGCCGCGCGGCATCCCCG